>CAYRIV010000006.1:0-150588 GCA_964424575.1 uncultured Caulobacterales bacterium
TCCCTCCCCGCCCGCCACTCTTTACTTTTCATAGACGCTATCTATTCTTCAAAAGGGTTTGAGAACCGCATTATGAAATTAGGATGTGTGGCGTCCTAGCATTCAGTATTATGTTATGCCGCTATATTGTCGCCATAATGCAATTTCACCAATCGAATGTGAGGAAGGTGTATAGTTTTTGCCACGCGCTGTTCCTTCTTGCGCTTCCAAAGCTCGAATATTATGACGCCCTGCATGAAATTTTTAAAATTAAAAATCATAAGCCTCTGCGTTGTTATTACCGCGTTTTCTGCGTGCAGCGCGCCGTCAGATATGTCCTCGGCTGTATCTGCCCAATGTAGTGTTTTTCTGGCAGTTCTTGGCACGGCCCAAGATGCGGGCAAGCCGCAGATTTCTGTTCATTCTGATCCTGTATGGATTAATCCATCTAAAGCAGAACTGGCTGTTTCTTTGGGTTTGATCGATCGTAAGTCGCAAAATCGATACATTTTTGATGCCTCGCCAGACATAAAGCAGCAACTTTACCGCCTAGATCATATGGATGATGGACGAGGTTTTGTGCTTGATGGTATATTTCTAACGCATGGTCATATGGGACATTATTTGGGTCTCGCGCAATTAGGTCGCGAAGCCATGGGGGCAAAATCTATTCCCGTCTACGCCATGCCTAAAATGGTAAAATTCCTCGAAACTAATGGACCTTGGGACCAGTTAGTCGCACTGAAAAATATCGATATTCGCCCTGTTAAAGCTGCTAGTCCCGTCTATCTAAGTGACAGTCTGACAATTATGCCTTTCGTCGTACCGCACCGTGGGGAATATACGGAAACGGTTGGTTATCGCATTTTGACAAAAGACACCTCAGCCATTTATTTGCCCGATATCGACAGTTGGACCGCATGGGAAAAGGGAAACAATCTGCTCGAAAAGATGGTGCAAGATAACGATCGACTTTATTTGGATGCCACATTTTTTAGCGGCGCAGAATTGCCTGGCCGTGATATGAGCCTCATCCCGCATCCGACGATTACAACAACAATGACCACCTTGGCGCCTTTGCCCGAATTTGAACGTGCAAAAGTTCATTTCATTCACCTCAATCATTCAAACCCCGCGCATGATAAAACGAGTGCAGAATATCACGAAATTATACAAAAGGGTTTTAAGGTCGCACAGACTGGGGACACCTTCTGTTTGGACGCGCCTGAAGATAAATAAATAATATTAAAACCAATGAGCTATGGCTGTGTCGTTGCTTAAGTCTTATTTTGGCGGTTTTCTATCAGATCATCGACAACGCTTGGATCAGCTAGGGTCGAGGTATCGCCCAGATTGCTAAACTCGTTTTCGGCAATTTTACGCAAGATACGCCGCATGATTTTCCCTGAACGCGTTTTGGGCAGTCCGGGTGCAAATTGGATAAGGTCAGGCGCTGCGATAGGCCCGATCTCTGCGCGCACATGTTTGATGAGATCCTTATAAAGCACCTCATCTGCCTGCACATCGGCGCGCACGGTGACATAGGCATATATCCCCTGCCCTTTAATAGCGTGCGGGTAACCGACCACGGCGGATTCTGCCACGGCATCGTGAGAGACGAGTGCGCTCTCGACTTCGGCTGTGCCCATACGGTGGCCAGAGACATTGATGACGTCGTCCACCCGTCCTGTAATCCAATAGAACCCGTCTTCGTCGCGGCGGCAGCCATCGCCGGTGAAATAGTTGCCGGGATAGGCCGCGAAGTAAGTATCCTTAAAACGTTGATGATCGCCGTAGACAGTGCGCATTTGGCCTGGCCAACTGTCGGTGATGATAAGATTTCCGTCTGTCGCGCTCTCTAAAACCTTGCCGTCAGCATCCACGAGTTTGGGCACGATTCCAAAGAAAGGATGGCTCCCCGCGCCGGGTTTCATATCCGTGGCGCCAGGCAAGGGAACAATCATTGCGCCCCCAGTCTCTGTTTGCCACCATGTATCAACGATTGGGCAGCGAGCTTCACCTACGACATGGAAATACCACTCCCAAGCTTCGGGATTAATGGGCTCACCCACAGTCCCAAGCAAACGCAGTGATTTACGGGACGTGGCGTTCACTGGCCCCTCACCCTCACGCATGAGCGCACGAATAGCAGTCGGAGCTGTGTAGAAGAGCGAGACCTTATGCTTATCGCAGACCTGCCAGAATCGCGACGCATCAGGATAAGTCGGCACACCCTCAAACATGACAGTCGTCGCCCCATTGGCGAGCGGGCCGTAAACTATATATGTGTGCCCTGTCACCCAACCAACATCGGCTGTGCACCAATAAACATCATCTTCTTTGAGGTCGAATACATATTCATGGGTCATTGCGGCCCAGACAAGATAGCCACCCGTCGTGTGTAACACACCTTTGGGCTTACCCGTAGAGCCGCTTGTATACAGAATAAACAGCGGATCTTCTGCGTTCATGGGTTCTGGCGGACAATCGTCCGACACGTCTTTTAGCGCGTCGTGAAGCCAAACGTCCCGACCGTTTTTCATCTGCACATCACCACTTGTGTGCTGCACAGTCAAAACGGTTTTGACAGGTTGTCCCGCCTTGGCAGCGATATCACATGCCGCGTCGCAATTATTCTTTAGTGGCACACGCTTCGTCCCGCGCAGGCCTTCGTCAGCTGTAATGACGAATGTACTCTCGCAATCGGTAATGCGACCCGCAAGAGCGTCAGGCGAGAAACCGCCAAAGACGACGCTATGCACGGCCCCGATACGCGTGCAGGCAAGCATGGCGAAACTCGCCTCCAATATCATCGGCATGTAGATGGTAACGCGGTCGCCCTTTTTCACGCCTAGCTTTTTCATCACATTCGCAAAGCGGCAGACTTCACGGTGAACTTCGCGGTAGGTCAGCGTCTTGCTGACGTCTGGGCTGTCGCCTTCCCAGATAATGGCAGGCTTGTCTCCACGTGTGTCCAAGTGACGGTCAAGGCAGTTTGCGCTGACATTCAAAACACCATCTGCGTACCATTCGATATGAAAATCATCCTCATCCCACGATACATTTTTGGCTTGGCTATAAGGCTTTATCCAATCAAGACGTAGCCCCTGTTCAGCCCAAAAGTTTTCTGGGTCGGCAATAGAGCGGTTATACATCTCTTTGTACCGCGCGGGTGAGAGATTTGCTTTGGCCGCAAATGCCTCTGGTACAGGATAGGATTTCTCAGTGTCGCTCATGTCATTTTCTCCAGATATTTACGGCTTAGCGAACATTTTCGGGCACGTCTATTCGGCAGGTGCCGTAACATGAGACGCCCGTGACCCTGGAATACGAATATCTTGTACGAGGTCTTGAATGGCTTGAGGCGGTGCGGGCGTGAGCAATGACACAACAATACCCACACCGGCTGCGAGCCACATAAAGACAAAGCCAATCCCCTCAGGCGAAACGCCGAATAACCAGTTCTCTGCTGTCCCGCCGCCAAATTTAAAATAATAAATATAGCTGAAAGTCGTAATCAGGCCGACGAGCATGGCAGCAATCGCACCTTCTTTATTCATGCGCTTCCAGAAAATACCGAGGAAAATAACAGGGAATAGTGATGCTGCGGCGAGACCAAAGGCAAAGGCCACGACCTGCGCCACAAATGGGAGAGAGGTCGCAAAAATACCCAATAGCCCTGCGCAAATTACTGCCGCCGCTGCCGCTAATCTTGCGGCCATCATTTCTTGTTTCTCTGTCATGTCAGGCTTGAACGTCCGCTTGAGCAGGTCATGCGACACGGCTGAGCTAATGACCATTAGGAGTCCCGCGGCTGTTGAGAGCGCCGCGGCGAGTCCCCCTGCTACGACAAGGCCCACAACCCATGCAGGCAGCTTCGCAATCTGTGGATTGGCAAGCACAAAAATATCGCGGTTCGGCTCGACCTCATTCGCAATACCATCAAGCGCGTTGGGGCCGCGATATTGCATAATACCGTCGCCGTTTAAATCATCATATTTCAGCAGGCCCGTTTTCTCCCAATCTTTATACCAGACAGGGACAGGCTTACCGCCTTCCGATAATATGGCCGCAGCGCGTTCCTCATAATTTTCGCCGTCTTCAATATAGGTCGCCTCATTAACCGTATCGATGAAGTTCATGCGTGCAAACGCGCCGACTGCTGGCGCAACAGTATAAAGCAGCGCGATAAACATAAGTGCCCAACCTGCTGACTTACGCGCCGCACGCGCTGAACTGACGGTGAAGAATCGAATGATTACGTGAGGCAAACCTGCCGTCCCAAACATGAGCGCTGCTGTAATACAAAACACATCTATTTTAGCTTTAGTTGTCGAGGTGTATTCCGTGAAGCCGAGCTCTGTGACGACGGTATTAAGCTTGGTAAGCATACTCACATCTGTACCTACCGCATTGCCGATAAAGCCAAGTTGCGGAATGAAATTACCTGTAATCGCGAGCGACATGAAAATAGCGGGCACGGTGTAAGCAAAAATCAGAACAACATATTGCGCGACTTGCGTGTATGTAATGCCTTTCATTCCGCCCATGACGGCGTAGAAAAATACAATGGCCATGCCGATCAGAATGCCGACATTAAAAGGTACGCCAAGAAAACCAGAGAACGCTACGCCAACACCTTTCATCTGTCCTGCGATATAGGTGAATGACACGAAGAGTGCACAGACGACAGCGATAACGCGAGCGACTCTGGAATAATATCTATCGCCGACGAAATCGGGCACGGTGAATTTCCCAAATTCGCGTAGAAACGGCGCAAGCAATAGAGCGAGTAAGACATAGCCGCCCGTCCAACCCATGAGGTAGACAGAGCCACCATAGCCGAGAAAAGCGATAAGTCCCGCCATAGATAGGAATGACGCCGCACTCATCCAATCAGCTGCCGTCGCCATGCCGTTCAGCGTCGGGTGGACATCATGACCCGCAACGTAAAATTCCTCAGTCGAGCCTGCCTTGGCCCAAATCGCAATGCCGATATAGGTTCCGAAAGTCAGAATGACGAAGAAGTATGTCCAGAAAGTCTGATCCATCATCTTAGCCCTTAATACCGAATTTTTTCTCGTACTGGGTCATCTTGCGGCAATAGATAATAATAAGCACAAGGAAGACATATATCGAGCCGTTTTGGGCAAACCAAAACCCGAGCGGGGCGCCGCCTATCGAAAAGTTGTCTAAGGCTTCGCGGAACAAGATGCCCGCGCCAAATGAGACAAGAAACCAAACGATAAGCAGGCCGATAGTCAGCCGCAACGTGGCTTTCCAGTAACCTTTAGCATCATGTGAATTGTCTGACGGCACACCGCTCTCCCTACTCATCTCTTTGCGAGTTTATGAAGCTATCTTAGTGTGAAGTTCCTTTTCCGCACAAGCGATTTAGCGGAAGAATATCAACCACTTGAAGTCTAAAATATGGAAATGGTGGGCGATACTGGGATTGAACCAGTGACCCCTGCCGTGTGAAGGCAGTGCTCTCCCGCTGAGCTAATCGCCCGTCCGTAATGCACCCAATCTGACTTGGACGCGAGACGAAGGCGCTATCTAAGGCGTTAGGGCAATCTGTCAAGCCGCAGTTATGACTTATGCGCGTTTTCCAGCCGCGATTCTGGCGAGCGCCATCTCTTCGGCGATGATATCTGTGTTGCGGCCGCTCGCGTCGTGCTGCTTTATGATGTCAGCCAACGTCTCAACGAGGCCATCAAGTTTACCGTCCACCCACTCATAGTCATAAGTTCCAGAAAGCTCTGACGCGACATTGATAATGCCGCCGCCGTTCACAACATAATCTGGACAATAAAGAATACCGCGCGCAACTAGACCATCCGCCATATGGGGCGTCGCGAGTTGGTTGTTAGCCGCGCCGCAGATAATTTTGGCTTTCAGTGTTGGCAAGGTTTGCGCATTGACCGCGCCACCCAATGCACAAGGGGCAAAAACATCTGCATCCGCTGAGAATATCTTGTCGATATCCACGACCTCGGCGTTCAACTCCCGTTTGGCCTTTTCAAGTGCGGCTTGATTGATATCTGCCACGACGAGCTTCGCGCCTGCCGCGTGCAAATGCTCAGCCAGAGCATAACCGACATGGCCAAGGCCTTGAATTGAAACAGTAATTCCCGACAAGTCGTTTTGGCCTAACTTATACGCGACGGCATATTTGAGGCAACGAAATACACCGTCTGCTGTAATGGGCGATGGATCACCAGAGGCGGCTTCTCCCTCCTCTAATCCTGCGACAAATGAGGTTTGGGTGTGAATGACGCGCATATCATCAGGCGAAACGCCGACGTCTTCAGCCGTGTAATAGGCCCCACCCACACGGTTCAATGCGCGACCATAAGCGCTAAAGATCGCCTCACGATCAAATGTGCCACTTGGACGTATTATAACGCCTTTCCCGCCGCCATGCGGAATACTCGCCATAGCGTTTTTAAGGCTCATCGCGCGGGATAAGCGTAGTGCATCAGTTATGGCATCGGCACTTTCATCATACATCCAGAACCGCGTGCCGCCTGCACTAGGCCCAAGAACTGTGGAGTGCACGGCAATGATGCCGCTTAAACCGCTATCAGGATCGCTGACTATTGTGACACATTCGTGGTCATCGAAGTCAGGATGATCAAAAATAGAGCTCATCATTAGCCTCCTGAAGTGCGCAGCCCATTGGCGGCGGCCATGAGCGAGCCCATTGCCAAGGTAGCACCCGTACCGTCACCGACGCCAATCCCTGCATCCATGAGCGGTTTAAGTCCCAAACGATCAAGAAGAGCGCCATGTGCTGGCTCGGCACTCAGATGCCCCGCATAACAATGCGCTAAAGCTCCATCAGAAATTTTGTGCAGAATTGCCGCCGCAGCGCAAACGACATATCCGTCGAGCAAAACTGGAATAGATTGATGCCGCGCCGCAATCAGCGCCCCGACCATGCCCGCAATATCGCGCCCGCCAAAGCAGCGCAGAATATCAAGCGGATCAGAGAGGTGCTCGCGGTGTAGATCTGTGGCTGTTTTAACGGCCTCAATGCGCGCCGCAGCCGTGGTCGTGTTACCGCCGGCCCAATAGTCTGCACTTCCACCAAAAAGGCCGTGCGCTATTGCGGCGGCGGCGGTCGCAGAGCCGAACCCTGCATTACCGAGCACAATCATATCTGCGCCTTCAGCCACAACTTCCATACCAAACGCAATTGCAGCTGCGCAGTCTCGCTCAGACAATGAGGGCTCCATAGTCATATCTGCAGACGGATATTCAATACCCATTTCATAGACTTTAAACGCCGCACCATAAGCTGATGCCATGCCACGCACGGCCGCGCCGCCTTTGGTGAGTGCGGTTACGCGCGCTTGCGCGCCTGCAACAACGTCTGTCCCAGTGACGGTTCCTGCTACGCCGTGTGAGCCTGCAAAGACGGTGACAAGCGGGCGATCAATAGACGGATCAGTGCGCCCCTGCCAACCTGCAATCCATTTTAAAGCGTCGCCGTAATGTCCAAAAGGGCTCAGGTCACACACATATGCAGCGAGTTGCTGTGAAACAGCGTCGCGCGGGTCCTGTCGAGGGCTAGGCATAGTTTTGACCAAATGCCGAATGTCTTCAAATGGTGTGCTGTCGACGGTCATTCCGCTCATAGCGATTCTCTTTTCAGTTAGAGCTTTGATTAAGCCCTATCGCAAACAAAGCCAATGTTGATACGCGCATAAGCTCATATTTGTTTGATGTTATGCGATGATTTACGACGTGAGCACCCCCCAACATTTACCATAGGCCTTTAGAGAGCCTAAACACTATTCTTGTATATGCGCTTCATGATTGGCGACGTAACAAAATCCGCTGTAGGCCTTGTTGTATCGGGCCTGGTGCTGTTTTTCCTGGTAGAGAACCGCTTGGCAATATACGACGCCGTCGGACTCACGAGCCCGTCCTCTGCACCCCGAACCGAAACCGTGGCCATAGCGACCCCAAGAGTTGATACAAAACCTATTGTTACAGGTGGCAGCATTACGCTGAAGAAAAATCCACGGGACGGACAGTTTTGGACTGATGCACGTATCAATAATAAGAAGATCAACTTACTTGTCGATACAGGTGCGAGTGCTGTCGCGCTGACGCTTGAGGATGCCAAACGCGCTGGCGTGCGTGTGCGTCAGCTCGACTATAATATTCCCGTTAACACAGCAGGTGGTCAGGTTATGGCCGCGCGCACGACACTAAAGTCGGTCAAAGTTGGGCCGATTAAAGTCAGAGATGTACGCGCCGTCGTTATACCCGAGGGGCTTCACGTCTCCTTGCTCGGTATGACCTATCTGGGTGAAGTCCGAAAAATTGAAGTTTCATCTGACAAGATGGTGCTTAAGAACTAAGCCAGCACAACTTTACGCGCCATATTTGCGGCTACCGCGAGCAGACATAAGCCAAAAATCAGTTTTAATTTCTTTTGACTCATCTTATGCGCTGCCGCAGCGCCTAGCGGTATTGTGAAATAGGCGAGTAAGGCCACAAAAATGAAGCCGAGCAGATTGACATAACCTATTGAAAATTCAGGTCTACCACTCACATTCCAACCCGAAATAATGAAGCCAATTGTGCTGGGCAATGCAATCGCAAAACCAAAGCCT
This sequence comes from uncultured Caulobacterales bacterium, assembly GCA_964424575.1. GTDB lineage: Bacteria > Pseudomonadota > Alphaproteobacteria > Caulobacterales > Maricaulaceae > Fretibacter. Next base: position 8,610 of record CAYRIV010000006.1, read on the forward strand.
GATGCCGTCGCGACAGCACGATGTATCGGCATATTGCAAATCGTCATGAGCGGTACAGTTATTGATCCGCCCCCTATACCCATAAGTGCAGAGAGACCGCCAATTCCGCCGCCAAGCACGGGCCGCGCTAGCCCACCAGGTACGCTGTCCCGCACAGTCCAGTCAGGCCGTCCAAATATAAATTGCAGTGAGATAAGACTCGCCATGACCGCAAATAAAAGGGTGAGTGCTTCACCTGATATTTTGGGTGCAAGCCAGACGGCTGCTAAGAACGAGCCCAAGCCTATCCATAAGGCATAGCTTTGGAGTGGATTTTTTGGCCAAAGCAAATCCCAATCAACCGCCCCATGGGCGTGATGGCTCCGTACAGATTTTACGGCATTCAGGACAATCACCGCCGCAGATGTTGCCACGGCACTATGCATAATGACGTCGTCAGAATAGCCAAGCGTCGAGAAAGTATAAAAGAGCGCAGGCACAATCACCGCGCCGCCACCAATCCCAAATAGTCCCGCAGAAAACCCTGCGAGACCTCCCACAGCGATAAGTGTGACCGCTAGATATAAAAGCTCTGGCGTAAACTGCACTATATTAAGCCGCCGAGCGGGCTAGATGGGTCGGCATACATCTTCCGTGGCATACGGCCCGCAAGGTAAGCTTCACGCCCCGCTATGACGGCATGTTTCATCGCGCGTGCCATACGGATCGGGTCTTTCGCGCCCGCGATAGCCGTGTTCATCAATACGCCGTCACAACCAAGTTCCATAGCGACTGTTGCGTCACTCGCCGTCCCGACGCCTGCATCAACGATGACGGGAACTTTGGATTGCTCAACAATGAGGCGAATGTTGACAGGGTTTTGGATGCCGAGACCTGATCCAATTGGTGCCCCTAAAGGCATAATTGCGCAGCAGCCAAGTTCTTCGAGCTTGCGTGCAAATACGGGATCATCAGAGCAATAGACCATTACCTCAAAACCATCACTTATCAGCATCTCTGCCGCACGAAGTGTTTCCTCCATATCGGGGTAAAGGTGCTTCGGGTCAGAGAGCACTTCAAGCTTCACGAGGTCCCAACCACCCGCTTCGCGCGCCAGACGCAATGTACGCACAGCGTCTTCACCCGTAAAACAGCCTGCCGTATTGGGCAAATAGGTCACTTTGTTCGGGTCGATGAAATCCACGAGCATAGGCTGGTTCGGATCGCTGATATTCACCCGCCGTACCGCAACAGTCACCATGTCCGCGCCAGAGGCGTCTAGCGCTGCGGCGTTCTCGGCATAATCTTTATACTTGCCCGTGCCAATGATGAGGCGCGAATTGAACGTGCGGCCCGCGACGACGAGTTTGTCTTGCGATGGAATATCTGATGACATTAGCCACCTCCGATAAAATGAATGATTTCGAGCTTGTCGCCGTCTGCTAAAACGGTTTCATCAAACGTCGACTTAGGGACAATTTCGAGATTACGTTCAATAGCAATCTTTTTAGGTGGAAGCTTGAGGTGAGCCAGCAATCCAGCGACAGTTAATCCGTCTGGTAGATCGTCATAATGTTCGCCATTAATCGTAATGTTCACATCTAAACTTTCTGCTTAATTAAGCGGTTGTCGGCTCCGTCGCGCGCCGCTAACATATCGGCACAGAACGGATAATCACATGACTAAGCCTATCTATATTCTCAATGGCCCAAATCTCAACCTTTTAGGGCAGCGAGAACCAGAAATTTATGGCCATCAAACACTGGGTGATATTGAGAATGATTGCGCCAAGGTCGCGAAGGCAGCGGGATATGGCATCGTCTTTCGCCAATCCAATATAGAAGGCGAAATCGTCGACCATATTCAGGAGGCAGGCGCTAAAGGCTGTGGCCTTATCATCAATCCTGCGGCCTACACCCATACATCGGTTGCGATTCATGACGCGCTGAAAGGTGTCGATGTTCCCTCTGTCGAGATACATCTGTCTCAACCTGCTAAACGCGAGAGTTTTCGCAGGCGGTCTTTCGTATCCGAAGCAGTGACAGGCACAATTTCAGGATTTGGCGCAGATTCCTATAATTTAGGGCTACAAGCGCTTGTGAATCTGTTAAAGACTTAAAACCCTACGCCTTCACGGCGGAAATATAACAAAGAGAGAGCACTATGGCTGGCAAGACCACACCCTCCCGCGCCCGTAAAACACCTTCGAAAACGTCCAAAGCAAAGACATCAAGTGAAACAACGCTTGTTAAAGAGCTTGCCGATATTTTGAACGCGACGGACCTCTCTGAAATTGAAATGAAAAAGGGTGATTTGAAAATTCGCGTGTCCAAACATGCGGGCGTTGCCATGCAAGCCGTCGCGGCGCCAACTCAGCCTGTCTCAGCGGCTCCAGCGCCTATTGCAGCGGCGGCCCCTGCTCCAGCCGCGTCATCCTCTTCTGACGCGGGCGCGCATCCTGGCGCTGTGAAGTCACCTATGGTCGGGACAGCTTACGTGCGCCCCAGCCCTGACGCCGACCCGTTTGTGAAAGTTGGCGATAAGGTGAAAGAAGGCGACACAATCGTGCTCGTCGAAGCCATGAAGACATTTAATCCCATCACAGCGCCGAAGTCGGGCAAGGTTGAGGAGCTTCTTGTCGATGATGCGCAGCCCGTCGAGTTCGGCGAAACTCTGTTTGTCATCGTTTAGGGCGCGCAAATCTGATGTTTAAAAAGGTCCTCATAGCGAACCGCGGCGAAATCGCCTTGCGTATTCACCGCGCCTGTAAAGAGATGGGTATTTCGACGGTCGCGATTTATTCCGAAGCTGACCGCGAAGCGATGCATGTCAAACTCGCAGACGAGTCGGTTTGTATTGGCCCTGCCAGTTCGGCTGAGAGCTACCTCAATATTCCTGCCATTATTTCGGCTTGTGAAATCACAGATGCAGACGCCGTCCATCCGGGTTACGGCTTTCTATCAGAGAATGCACGATTTGCGGAAATCGTAGAAGCCCACGGCATGGCGTTTATTGGGCCCACGGCCGAGCATATCCGTATTATGGGTGATAAGATTACCGCAAAGCAGACTGTCGCAGATGCGGGTATTCCCGTTGTGCCTGGTTCAGACGGCGGTGTTGAGTCGCTTGAGGAGGCACGTGAAGTCGCGAAAAAGGTCGGCTTTCCGCTGCTTGTTAAAGCGGCGGCTGGCGGCGGCGGACGCGGTATGCGTTTGGCGGAAACACCTGATAAACTCGACGAAGCCTTGATGGGCGCGCAGCAAGAGGCGCTTGCCGCTTTTGGCGACGGTGCTGTCTATCTTGAGCGTTACCTCACAGGGCCGCGTCACATTGAAATTCAAGTTATTGCAGATACGCATGGAAATGTCGTGCACCTTGGCGAGCGGGATTGTTCGCTACAACGTCGCAATCAGAAAATTCTAGAGGAAGCGCCCTCACCTACGCTCACATCTAAGCAGCGCAATAAAATCGGTACGATTGTCGCCAAGGCTATCAAGAAAATCGGCTATCGCGGCGCAGGCACAATTGAGTTCCTCTATGAAAAAGGCGAGTTTTTCTTCATTGAGATGAACACGCGTTTGCAAGTCGAGCATCCTGTTACTGAAGAAATCACAGGTATCGATCTCGTGCGTGAGCAAATTCGCATCGCTGACGGTCAAAAGCTTTCGTTCACGCAGAAAGACGTCACCTTCACAGGCCACGCGATTGAGTGTCGTATCAATGCTGAGCACCACGCGACTTTCGCGCCCTCACCTGGCAAAGTCTTAGACTACCACCCGCCAGGCGGCATGAAAGTGCGTATGGATAGCGCGCTTTATGCGGGCTATTCTATCCCGCCGCATTATGACAGCTTGATTGGTAAGCTCATCGTGCATGGCCGCACGCGTGAAGGGGCAATCTTACGTCTGCGCCGCGCGCTAGGTGAGACCGTGATTACAGGGGTGAATACGACCTTACCATTGTTTGAGCAGCTTTTGGAGGATCCCGAATTTCAAGCGGGTGACTACGATATTCACTGGCTTGAGAAATGGCTTAAAGCGAAGGCAGAGGGCTAGGCACTCGGCTTTAAATCGATTTTTTCATCTCAAAGCGCTCTAATTTTTCATCATTTATACTGACAGATTCCTTTTGAATAACATCAAAACCCAAAGCGCTGAAGGCAGGCTGGGCTAATAGGCTCGCATGTGTAGATAGCTCACTTAAACCGCGCGATTTTGCTGTTGTTTCGATGTCGTCATAAAGCTTGCGAAACAGGCCCTGCCCCCTTGCCTCCAGAAGAATATAAGCGAAATCGACATAGCCGTTATCGCAAAGCGACATGAATCCAATGAGTTCCCCCGTGTCTGACGTTGCTTTGAGGACGTGCTGTTCTGATAGGCGCTTGTGCCAATCCTCGCCCGTACGCGGCGTTGGCATCCATACCTCTCTTTCAGCTGCGGTGTAAGGGCTTTCGCCTTCATGCACGGCCCTGAACATGACCTCCCCTATAGCGTCATAGTCAGCAGGCGTTGCGATTTGAACATCGAAGGTCATCCCGCCAGAGCGCGTTTTAAAATCGCGTCAAGTTTCGCCATAACCTGTGGGTCGCGAGCTTCTGGTGAGGTAATAAGAGCCACATCAAGGTTTGTTTCAATGCCCTGTGCTGTCAGTGTACGAGGCGTTTGCGAGAGCATTTTAACAATCTCGCGCACAGTCCCCTTCGCCTTGTCCGCATTTGCCATTAACGTCGCAATGACGGCCGCAACATCGACATTGCCATGCATGGGATGCCAACAGTCAAAATCTGTCACCATGGCCACAGTTGCATAAGGCAGCTCTGCTTCCCGCGCGAGCTTGGCTTCGGGCATATTTGTCATGCCAATCACGTCACAGCCCCAAGCACGGTACATCTGGCTTTCAGCGCGCGTCGAAAACTGCGGGCCTTCCATAGCGAGATAAGTGCCGCCGCGATGCACGTTTGCGCCGGCTGCAATGGCGGCATTGCCGGCGAGGCGTGAAAGTCGCTCACATATCGGATCAGCAACAGACACATGCGCGACCATACCTTCGCCGAAAAAGGATTTCTCACGCGCAAATGTACGGTCAATGAACTGATCCACGAGTACAAAATCACCCGGCACATATTGCTCTTGTAGCGACCCCACAGCAGACAGCGAGAGCACATCCGTACACCCTGCTCGCTTGAGTGCGTCGATATTGGCGCGGTAATTGACCGAAGTTGGAGAGTGCTTATGTCCACGGCCATGGCGCGGCAGAAAACGTAATTTTATACCTTCGAGTTCAGCAAACAAAATGGCATCAGATGGTTTACCCCAAGGCGTGTCTATCTCTAACCACTCTGGGTTTTCGAGGTCCTCAATATCGTAAAGACCCGATCCGCCTAAAACACCTAAAACCCAATTGTCATCTGCCATAATAAAGCCTCATAAGTCGTTGAATTATAGACTTATGACATAAAAAAACCCCCGTCTATGACGAGGGTCTCAATAAATAGTGAGAATGGCTTAGTGCTTAACATTTCTCCAAACACGCTTGTAAGAGAACCAAAGCAGGACAGACAATATAAGAAGATAAAGCATTGTGGCAAAGCCAGCAGTTTTCCTTTGCTCGAGTTTAGGGTCTGATGACCACGCAAGGAACTCTGTCAAATCAGAGGCCATTTGTTCAACTGTTGCTTCAGGTGCTGGAATAGTTTTTAGCTCTCCGTGGTCCATGACTTCTATCGGCGAATAATCCACAAGCCCGTCAGAAAGCGGGTTTTTCATAGCAATCTTACCGCCGTCCATGACAGGATTATAATAAAGACCTGGTGTAAGTTGGACATCGTCTGGCTTCTTAGCATCATAGGCAATCAGCAGATTATAGAGGTAGTCCGCGCCACCATTTCGAGCTGCAACGATTGTTGATAAATCAGGTGGCAAAGCCCCGCCATTTGATGCACGGGCTGCGGCATCATTCGGATAGATAGGTGGGAATCTATCGGCCGTAATACCTGGACGTTCAAGAACATCACCTGTGTCGGAGTCAATATCCTCAATTGTCCAATCAGCCGCAAAGGCTTTTACATAAGGGTTGTCGTTCGGATTAGGATAATTTTCATCGTAAAATGGCGCGCCTTTGTCACCTAGGTGACGGAATGCGAGTTGCTCTAGCGCGTGACAGCTTGAACAAACTTCGCGGTAGACTTGATATCCGCGCTGAGCCGCTGCTCGGTCATATGTGCCACGCATGCCTTTAAAGTGCCAGTGCTTGTGCACCATCTCATAGTCGCCAGTGCCACCACCACCAGCCGCAGAAGCGATTGTTGTCGCGCCAAATGTCAAACCCGCGAGTGAAACACCACCCACGAGTAGAACTTTAAGTGTTTTTGAAAAAGCCATTAGTCCTTTTCCTATTCAGCTGGCGCGGCTGCGCCCTTGTGATTGCCGAGGACGGCTTTCGTTATTGATTCAGGTCGCTCATCAGGTTTTTCCATAAGGCCTAACACTGGCAATACCACCAAGAAAAAAGCGAAATAATAAATCGTCGCGATCTGTGACAGACGGTAGAAAGTCAGACCGTTGTCGCCAAACGACATGTAAGGCACCAAATTATCTGGCGTCTCCGCACCACACCATCCGAGGATGAAACACATCACGAGGAAGACATAGAAGAAACGACGTGCCACGGGGCGGAAGCGCATGGACCGTACTTTGGATGTATCAAGCCAAGGTAATATAAAGAGCACTGCAATCGCTCCAACCATCAGAAGAATACCTGCAAGTTTATCTGGCACAGCGCGTAGGATGGCGTAAAAAGGCAAGAAATACCATTCTGGTACAATGTGTGGCGGGGTCTTCATAGCGTCAGCACGAATATAGTTATCCGCATGTCCTAGAGCGTCAGGTTGGTAAAAGATAAAGAAGGCAAAAATCAGGAAGAAGATACAGAGCGCAAAACCGTCTTTCACCGTGTAAAACGGGTGGAAAGCAAGCGTATCTTCTTTTGTTTTTGGCGTAATACCGATTGGGTTGTTTTGCCCTGCATGATGCAAAGCCCACACGTGAAGGCCAACAAGAGCCGCAATCACGAACGGTAGTAGATAGTGCAGTGCAAAAAAGCGGTTTAGCGTAGCGTTATCCACGGCATAGCCCCCGAGAAGCCACTGCTGTAAGCTCTCACCCACGACAGGCACAGCGCCAAAGAAACCCGTAATCACGGTCGCTCCCCAGAAAGACATCTGTCCCCAAGGTAATGTGTAACCCAAGAAGCCTGTTGCCATCATAATGAGATAAATCAAACAACCGATAATCCAGAGGAGTTCACGCGGGGCTTTATAAGAGCCGTAATAAAGACCGCGCAGCATGTGCACATATACGGCTAGAAAAAACATAGATGCGCCAACAGCGTGCATAGGCTGTAAAAGCCAACCATATGGCACGTCGCGCTTAATACGCTGAACCGAATCGAAAGCATGATCGATGTGCGGCACATAATGCATGGCAAGTATGATACCTGTGATGATCTGACTAACTAGGCAAAGAGCTAGAATACCACCAAATGTCCACCAGTAATTTAGATTGCGCGGGCTTGGGAACGACATGAAATCTGCGCCCATGCGAATGATTGGCAGACGCTGATCCATCCATTTTGTGGCCGCGTATTTCGGTTCATATGTTGAAGGATGTCCGCTCATAATTAACCCACCTTGATGATGTTGTCAGAGATAAACTCATATGGAGGGATCTCCATATTTGTAGGCGCTGGGCCTTTACGAATACGACCCGATGTATCGTAGTGCGAACCGTGGCACGGGCAGTACCAACCGTCATAGTCACCAGCTTCGCCAACAGGCACACAACCAAAGTGCGTGCACACACCAACCATAACGAGAAATTTAGGATTTACGTTCCCAGACGAATTCGGCACTAACCGTTCTGCGTCAGTCTGCGGGTCAGGAAGCGCGCTCACGTCAACTGACTCAGCTTCAGAAATCTCAGCTGGAGTGCGGTGGCGAACAAACACAGGCTTACCACGCCAAAGCGTTTTTAGCTGTTGTCCTTCAGGGACATTGCTGAGATTGATTTCAATAGAACCTGCAGCGAGCGTGTCTGCCGCCTTACCCATTTGCGCTACGAACGGCCATACAAGTGAAGCCGCACCCGCCGCCGCCGCCGCGCCTGTTGCAAGGAAAATGAAATCGCGTTTGCCTTCATCATCAACAGTCTCTGTCTCATTATTGAGTGTTTCGGACATGACAGTCCCTTCCAAAATTACATTTCGAGTCTCTTGGCGCGTCTTTAGCGCAATTTGACTATTAAATGCTAGGACAAAGTCGCGTCAGAACGCCGCAATTTTGTGGATTTGACATGCCATATAGACGCAGTCATAGCGTGAGCATGCAAGTTGTCCTATTTCAGCCAGATATCGCAGGAAATTTAGGCGCGACCATGCGAAGTTGCGCTTGTTTTGACGTGCCGCTCTCTGTCATTGAACCTTGCGGCTTTCCTTTGACGGCCAAAGCGCTGCGCCGTACAGCCATGGATTACGGTGCGCCCGAAACACTCACACGCCACACAGATTGGGACGCATTTCAAGCTAAACCGCGCACGGGGAGACTCATTCTTTTCACTACGAAAGGCGCGACGGCTCTGCCAGAGTTTAAATTCAGATCTGATGACACACTTCTTTTTGGACGTGAGAGTGCGGGCGCCCCTGAACACGTCCATGATAGCGCAGATAGTCGGGTGGTAATTCCTATTGCAGAGGGCAGCCGCTCTTTCAATCTTTCAGTAAGTGTTGGCATTGCGCTCTTCGAAGCCTTGCGCCAAACAGGCCAATTACCTAAACCGCCTTTATGACTGAACCTTTCGCCGACAAAAAATCACGTGCCGCCAATTGGTTTAGAACTTTGCGCGATGACATTTGCGCTGAGTTTGAGTCTATTGAACGTGAGGCCCCTGCTGAATTATATCCTGGCGAACCTGGTAAATTTGTATTTGAGGAGTGGCAGCGCAAAGTTGAGAACGGCGGCGGTGGCACAGGCGGCATGCTGCGAGGCCGCGTTTTTGAAAAATGCGGTGTCCACATCTCTGTTGTCAAAGGCGAGTTTACGCCAGAGATGCAAGCGCGTCAGCCTGGTGCAGACAAGGACCCAAGGTTTTGGGCCGCTGGTATTAGCTTAATCGCCCATATGCGAAACCCGCACATTCCCTGCGTGCATATGAACACACGATATATTGTGACGACGCAGGATTGGTTTGGCGGAGGTGCTGACCTGACTCCTACTCAGGATGAGGACCGTAGCATTGATACTCCAGATGCTAAAGTCTTCCATGCCGCGATGAAAGACGTCTGCGACACACACCCAGTCGCGGATTATCCACGATATAAAGATTGGTGCGACGAATATTTCCATCTTCACCACAGAGACGAGCCGCGCGGTATTGGCGGAATATTTTATGACAGACACAATAGCGGTGATTGGGAGGCAGACTTTGCTTTCACCCAAGATGTTGGCCGCGCGTTCAAAGACACTTACAGCAAAATTGCGCGCGGGCGTATGCATGAGCCGTGGACGGAAGCTGACCGTGAAACGCAACTCATTCAACGCGGGCGTTATGTTGAGTTTAACCTGCTTTATGATCGTGGCACAACATTTGGGCTTAAGACAGGTGGTAATGTGAAGACCATTTTGTCATCCATGCCGCCCGTTGTGAAATGGCCTTAGCGCATTCGTGAAACGAATGCGCGATAAGGGCAGCAAACACACACAGCCTTAGTGTGTGTTTGTGCACCGCTATTGCTTAGACACTAAACTAACAAAGCGACTTACTCAGCCTCAACGATGGTCTTCAAACGCTGAAGAGCCGCCTCGAATTCGCCGCCAAGTTTACTTTCCATACCGCCCTTGCGCAGCCGCTCAATATAAGGGAAGCCTCCAAGTTCACGCTCAAATTGGACATAGACCAGCGTCCCCTCGTCTGTTGGCGACAAAGCATATGTCGCAGACGCAGGCTCACCATTTAACAATAATGACGCCTGTACAAATTCAGGCGCTTGAGCGGCGATGATTTCTTGGCGGCTTATTTGCGCAGCGTCATCTGCAGTCTGACCAGGTGTGCGCCAGATGACACTCGCGCCGACACCATAGTCGACACTTCCAAACACATAATCCGCGTCAGGGTTCTGTGCATGCCAAGGCGACCACTGGTTGAACATTTGCAAGTCTTCGAGATATTCAAACACTTCCTCAGGATAGGCGTCCATCGACAGGCTGCGTTCAACGGTTAAATTGGGTGACATGAAATAGCCTGTTGCGACCAATGCCGCGAAGATAAGAAAAATAACGCCGATAATGCGAAAGAACCATTTCATAATGACACCATCTTTTATCAATCCGATTCGGGCAAGTCAGCGTCAACGGTTTGGCCCTTGTTTTCACTTGCCGCCCCTGACAAGCTTGTCATAAAGTGAGAGGCTTAAACAGGACTTAAGTTGAACAGAACGGAGACATCTATGTGGCTACAGGCGGGCGAAGGCTCAACAGATAATATGATGGGCCTCTTTGCAACTACTGCCATGCAGGGGCTTTCGATATTAGGGTCGCTCTTTCTTTTTGCTGTAGGCGCTGTGGTAGCCGTCTCTATTGTGTTGTTTTTCATCGACATCACGCAAACAAAAGATGCCATACGCCGCAACTACCCTGTCATTGGGCGTTTTCGGCATCTCTTCTCCACACTCGGTGAGTTTTTCCGTCAGTATTTCTTCGCCATGGACCGCGAAGAAATGCCGTTTAACCGCGCGGAACGTGACTATATAAATGACATTGCTGATGATGGGCATGAAACGGTTCCGTTTGGTTCAACGAAAATACTCAGCACCGGTGCGTCAATTTTCGCAAACGGCATGTTTCCAAAACTTGAAGGCGAACATAGTCCACAAAAACCTTGTATCATTGGCCCGAACGCCCGCCGACCTTATGAGCCCAATAGCTTTTTCAACATATCGGCCATGAGTTATGGTTCGCTATCTAAGCCCGCAATCCAAGCGCTTTCCCATGGCGCGCAAATGGGCGGGTGCTGGCTCAATACTGGCGAAGGTGGGCTATCGCCTTACCATCTTGAGGGGGAATGTGACATTGTATTCCAACTCGGCACAGCGAAATTTGGCGCACGTAATGATGACGCCACTTTGAACGTAGAAAGGCTGAAAAAGATTTGCGAAAACCCACAAGTTAGAATGATTGAAATTAAGCTTAGTCAAGGTGCAAAGCCAGGCAAAGGCGGCATTCTCCCGGCAAGCAAAGTCACGTCTGAAATCGCAGAAATTAGAGGCATTCCCGAGGGCGAAGACGCTATCTCACCTAATCGTCATGTTGATGCGTCTGACCCCAAAACTCTGCTTGATCTCATACATCAAACTCGCGAAGCCTCTGGTCTTCCTGTAGGTATAAAATTTGTCGTAGGAAATATTGCCTCGGTAAAAAGACTTCTAGATAGAATTGAAGCACGCGGTCCTGACAGCGCGCCAGACTTTATCACGCTTGATGGCGGAGACGGCGGCACTGGCGCGGCACCCCTACCCTTGATGGACAATATGGGGATGACCATTCGCGAAAGCTTACCCATGGTAACAGATTTACTTGACGCTTACGACCTTCGCGACCGTATTACTGTTATCGCAGGTGGCAAACTTATCACACCAGCCGAGATTGCTTGGGCATTTTGCGCAGGTGCAGATTTTGTGACCTCTGCACGCGGATTCATGTTTGCCATGGGCTGCATACAAGCCCTCAAATGCGATAAAAACACTTGCCCAACAGGTATTACGACCCATGATAAACGCTTACAGCGCGGGCTTGATCCCACAAACAAAGCCGTGCGCGTCATGCAATATGTAAAAACCATCCGTAAAGAAGTTGAGATGATTGCGCATAGTTGCGGCGTCGATCACCCTCGCCAAATGACGCGCGATCATGTCTTAATTGTTCAAAGCAATGGTCATGCTATCCCTCTGTCCGAGGTCACGAAACGCAAGAGCGCGTAATGGCATTTTATCCAGATGAGAAGCTGTGCATCATTATTGATGGCTCGAACCTGTATTCGACGCTGAAGACGCTCGAGCTTGAGATTGACTACGGCAAGCTCCTCGAGCTTTTCCAAGGCAAAGGGCGACTACAACGGGCTTATTATTATACGGCTATCGTTGAAGACGATGATTTCTCGCCGATTAAACCGCTGGTCGATTGGCTCGATTATAACGGCTATCACGTGATTACGAAGCCCGCGAAGCAGTATAAGGACCGTGACGGACGTTCGCGTATTAAAGGCAATATGGATATGGAAATGGCCGTGGATATGATCGAGCTTGCCCCGCATATCGACCACTTCCTTTTGTTTACAGGCGATGGCGATTTTAGCCGAGTTGTTGAATATGTTCAAAAGCAAGGCTGCCGCGTGTCTGTGATATCGTCCATGATAACAAAGCCCGCTATGCTCGGCGATGACTTACGCCGTCAAGCCGATGCTTTTATTGAGCTTGGTGATCTGGATAAATTGATTGGCCGCCCTTCACGTGGTAATGATTGATTGTGAGTTTTTCCGAGCCACCTCACGATTGTGACCGCTGCCCGCGCCTCCGAAACTTTCTGCTTGAGCTCCGTGAGGAATATCCGAGCTATCATAACGCGCCTGTACCAAGCTTCGGTGACCCCGCCCCTAAACTACTGATTATCGGTCTTGCCCCTGGGATGCATGGGGCCAATCAAACAGGGCGTCCTTTCACGGGCGACTGGGCGGGAGACCTTCTTTATGATGCGATTTCGCGGCACGGCTTTTCAAAAGGTGAATACGGCGCGAGCGCGGATGACGGCTTAGAACTCACGGGCGCAATGATTACAAATGCTGTGCGATGCCTTCCGCCGCAAAACAAGCCCGTCGGTGCAGAGTGTAACAATTGTCGTCCATTTCTCACTGACCAAATTAAAGGTCTGCCCAGCCTTCGCGCCTTGCTCTGCCTTGGGAAAATATCACATGATAATACGGTGCGCGCTTTAGGACTGCGCCTAAAGGATTACCCTTTCGGACACGGTGTGAACTATAAGATTGGAGATGAACTAACGCTCTTTTCCAGCTATCATTGCTCACGTTATAATACCAATACGAAACGTCTGACGGAGGAGATGTTTATGCAAATCTTCTCTGATATCCGCAATCATTTGAACAGTTTGGATTAGGCTTTTAACCCTTTTCGCGCATTAGCCGCGCTTTCTGTTTCTGCCAATCGCGTTTCTTTTGCGTTTCACGCTTATCGACATTGCGTTTACCTGCGCCAACCCCGAGCAGTAACTTGATGAAGCCTTTATCGTTAAAATAAAGCTTTAGCGGCACGAGCGTACGGCCTTTTTTCTGAACGTCTCCCATTAAGCGATTGATTTCACGACGTTTTAACAGGAGTTTTCTTGGCCGCGTGGGGAGATGGTTGAACTGACTTGCGGGGGCGTAAATTGGGAAATTTGCATTTATAAGCATCGCCTCACCGCGCTCAATCGCCGCGTAGCTTTCCGCAATATTGGCGCGTCCTTGGCGCAGGGCTTTGACCTCTGTCCCCACAAGCGCAATGCCCGCTTCAAACGTGTCTTCTATTTCATAGTCGAACCGACCGCGCTTATTTTCCGCGATGAGTTTGCCTGTGAATTCTGCCTTTTTCTTCTTACTCGCCATTTAAAACTTGACGCCTGCGCGTGTCATCGCCGAGCGCACAGCTGCCTTCGTCTCATCAGAGCAAGGCGTAATGGGCAAGCGCACGTCTTCCGTCATGCGCCCCATGAGGCTCAATGCATATTTTGAGGGCGCAGGGCTAGGGTCCAAGAACAGGTCTTTATGCAAGCGGTCTAGCGCATGGTGAATTTTGCGTGCCTCTGTATAGTTTCCCTCGTCACAAAGGTTCTGCATTTTCGCATAAGCCTCTGGTGCGATGTTTGACCCCACTGAAATAGCGCCGTGCCCACCATGCGCACGGTAACCAAATGAGCTTGCATCATCACCAGAGAGTTGAATAAAATCTTCACCGCAGCGATCAATCAAGGCCGAGACGCGCGTAATATCGCCCGTCGCATCTTTGCAGCCAATGACATTTTCCATCGACGCCAACATTTCCATCGTGTCGTTATTGATATCAATCACGCTACGCCCTGGAATGTTATAAACAATGACAGGCACATCCACAGATTCAGCCACGGCTTTAAAATGCTCATAAAGGCCGCGCTGATTTGGTTTATTATAGTAGGGCGTCACAACAAGCGCCGCATCTGCCCCAAGGTCTTTGGCATGCTGCGCAAGCTCAACCGCAACGCGCGTATCATTAGAACCCGCCCCCGCGATCACAGGCACGCGCCCATTGGCGGCTTCAACACATAGCGTAATGACACGTTTATGTTCTTCCTCGGACAATGTCGCCGACTCGCCCGTTGTTCCAACAGGCACGAGTCCATGCGTGCCAGAGGCAATCTGCCATTCAATAAAATCTTGATAGCCCTGCGCGTCGATTTTGCCGTTTTTGAACGGCGTCACAAGAGCAGTGATGGAGCCTCTGATTTTCATAATTGTCTCATTTTTTATTCGCATCCGCTTTTGCGACAGAGTCGTTACGGGTTCAACTGATAATAGTGGCTAAATCGCGAAACAAATACGTTTATTCATTTGCCTCAGACTTTTGCTGTCTTACTATATCTCTATGGGATTAAACCGAGTCAATTTGTGGGCCGACTTTACGGCGAAATTAAGCGCAGTGCTCAAGCGTCCTATAACGCTTTTGTTGGCCACTATGATAATAGTTGTGGTTCTGCCTGTCGTAGCTGAGGCTCGCATTCCTACACCGCGTGTTAAACCTGCCGCGCTCAGCCAATCACAAATCCTGTCAGAGACTGATGCCTCTTTGTTTGAAAAGGCCGTAAAAGATGCGAAGCGCGGTAATTGGTCACGCGTCGCGACAGCGCGCGGAAAGATTTCAAATCCTGTTGCTAAAGACGCGCTGCGCTGGCTGCGGGCAACGCGGGACCCCAATACGCCACTATCTGAACTCACCTATGTGCTTCATAATCTTGAGGACTGGCCCCGCCGGAACACCGTCCGTGCGCGCGCTGAAGGTAAATTACTCGACAGCCCCATGGGAATTGAAGACCCAATAGCCTGGTTCAAAGGCAATGACCCTGTTTCTGGTGAAGGCCGTGTTGCCCTCGCTCGTGAATATTATCGTCGCGGCATGCAAGAACAAGGCGACCGCTGGCTGCGATATGCTTGGCAAGAAAGCAGCCTGACCCGCGACCGTCAAAAGAGTATTTATAAAGCTTACAAAAATCGCTTGCGGCCTGAGGATCATGCTAAACGCGGTGATTATCTCATCTGGCTTGGCTATCGCCATTATCCCAAGGTCGAAGGCTTACTTTCGCTCATGCCTGCCAATGACCGTGCTTTGCAAATCGCGCGCATGAAGATAAATCGCAACGCCTCAGGCATGGACGCGGCGATCAAAGCGGTGCCGCAGAGCCTACTGAAAAACGCAGGGCTTTTATATGAGCGTGGGCGGTGGCGGCGTCGCAAGGCGAGCAAAGAAAAAGCCTTGCCCATGTTCACGCAAATTACCTCCCCGCCTTTCTCGACCAAAGGGAAAGAGGTCATCTGGCGCGAACGCAAGATTATGACGTATTGGGCGATTGAAGAGAAACGCTTTCAAGATGCCTATGACCTCACACTTAATCACGGGCTTGAGCGCGGCGTGGCTTTTGCGGAGGCTGAGTTCCTTGGTGGTTGGTTAGCCTTAACTAAGCTTGGGCAACCGAGTCGCGCGCTTGAACATTTCACAAAACTAAAATCAGGTGTCGGCCTGCCCGTTTCGCTCAGCAGGGCGGCCTATTGGCAAGGCCGCGCGGCGGAGGCCAAAAACGATCCTAACGCGCGCGCTTACTATTCTGACGCCGCGCAGCATGTGAATACTTTCTTTGGTCAGTTAGCCGCAGATAAACTCGGCGGATCGCTTTCAATGTTGACGTTGCCGCCTGAACCCAAAGCTGACGTATTTATGAGCAGTTATAATTCGGACCCCCGTGTAATGGCGATGAAACTGTTTGGCGAGATTGGTGAGGAACGCTTCTACACGCAGTTCTCTTTTCATCTTGATGATGACTTTACGGCTCCTGGGGAATTGTCGCTTCTGGCTCAAACAGGCCGTGAATTTGGGTATATGCGGCCATCTGTCCGTGCGGCCAAGCAGGCAGGGCGATTACAAACAATGCTGACGGAAACAGGCTACCCACTTATTCCTGCGATTGAGGGGCTGAGCAGCAAGTTTGATAAGCCTTTTGTTTACGCCATCGCGCGACAAGAAAGTGAGTTTAATTATAATGCCGTGAGCAGCGCAAAAGCTTACGGCATGATGCAGATGATTAATGCTACTGCGCGTAGCACCGCGCGGCGTCACCGCATACCCTATGACCGTTCGCGCATGACTATCGATATTGATTATAGCGCGACGTTGGGCGCTTATCACCTCAATGACCTATTAGAACGATATGAAGGTAGCTATATCCTGACGGCGGCAGCCTATAACGCTGGCCCAAATCGCGTCGCGCGTTGGCTCAAAGCTTACGGCGATCCTCGCAATGGTGAAATCGATCCAATTGACTGGCTTGAAAGCATACCCTTCTCAGAAACTCGAAATTATATTCAACGTGTTATGGAGAATATGCAGGTTTACCGTGCGCGCTTGAATGGCGGCTCGACGGACAATCAAAGCGACCGCGCACTCCGCCTCGGTACAGGTTAAGCGTTTAGGCTCACATTAAGGACTACATGATAAGCGCGTCTCATAATATTTTTTGGGACGTAAAATATGTACAGCGCAACTCGTGAAAAACGCGGATTTGATTTCTTCTTTTGGCTTATCCTGGCAGCGCTCCTGGCATCTGCGCTTTACTTGCAAGATATTGAGCGATGGGAGGCCATAAAACGCAGCGGCTTTCCTTTGATGTCACATATACTCGCACGCCTTGGGTTTTTCTGGACCGTCTTTTGGCCAGCTATCGTCGCGACAGCAATTTATCCTATGGTTAAAAAGAAACTCTGGGGCGCTGTTCTTGAGCTCCAAGTCCTTATTGCCTGGAAGCTATTTACCCTTGTCACAATCGCTGTGCTTTGGTGAGCTATGTTTTATGGTAGCTAATTTCCTAACGATTTTAATACCTTAGACCAATCGGCTCTGCTTTTTCGCCGCGCGGATGAAGCCTGCGAACAGCGGATGTGGCTCGAACGGCCGAGACTTTAACTCAGGGTGATACTGCACACCTATAAACCATGGATGTGTCGGGATCTCCACGATTTCAGGCAAAACGCCATCGGGCGACATACCAGAAAAGATCAATCCTGAGTCCTCAAGCTTTGCTTTATAATCAACATTCACCTCATAGCGGTGGCGGTGACGCTCTTCGATATTTGTCGTGCCGTATTCTTTCGCCACAAGAGAGCCTTTCGACAATTTTGCAGGATAGGACCCAAGGCGCATCGTGCCGCCCAAGTCTGTATCTTTCGTACGCTCCATGCGCTCATTACCCTTTGTCCATTCCGTCATAAGACCGACAATGTTCTCGCCGCCATTATCAAATTCAGAGCTACTCGCCGTGGAAATATCGGCCATGTTTCGCGCCCATTCCACAACGGCCATTTGCATGCCTAAGCAAATACCAAAGAACGGCACATCGTTTTCGCGCGCATATTTGACGGCTTGAATTTTGCCCTCAGTCCCTCGCTCACCAAAACCACCTGGTACAAGAATTCCGTGCGCGCCATGCAGGAGTGCCGCTTGGTCTCCGCCTTCAAAACTCTCTGCCTCAATC
Organism: uncultured Caulobacterales bacterium; assembly: GCA_964424575.1. Taxonomy (GTDB): domain Bacteria; phylum Pseudomonadota; class Alphaproteobacteria; order Caulobacterales; family Maricaulaceae; genus Fretibacter. The sequence goes on from CAYRIV010000006.1 coordinate 26,458, forward strand.
CATCGGATTTTGACCTTAACACTATTGTCAATACCGCCGTGAACCAGCGCTTCGGTGAGTGATTTATAAGCGTCAGGCAGAACCGTGTATTTCCCAATAACCGCAATCGTTACTTCACCGTCTGGATTATGCAGCGTCTCTGAAATCCCTGTCCAACGGCTGAGGTCAGCCTTTGGGGGCTCTTCGATACGGAAGTGTGACAGCACCTCGCGGTCAAGACCCTCTGCGTGATAGGCCAACGGCACATCATAGATAGAGCGCGCGTCAAGGCCCTGTATGACCGAGCTTTCGCGCACATTACAAAAGCGCGCAATTTTACGGCGGTCGCCAGGATCGATTTCACGGTCTGCACGACACAAAAGAATATCAGGCTGAATACCAATAGAGCGCAGCTCTTTCACGCTGTGTTGTGTCGGCTTGGTCTTCATTTCGCCAGCGGCCTTGATAAACGGTAGCAACGTCACATGAATGTGGACTGTCTCTCCGAGCGGGAGTTCTTGGCGGAGTTGGCGTAGGGCCTCAAAAAACGGCAAGCCTTCAATATCACCGACTGTACCGCCAACTTCACACAGGACAAAATCAACGTCCTCGCCTGCATCTGAGAGCACAAAATCTTTAATCTCATTCGTAACGTGCGGGATGACTTGCACCGTCGCGCCGAGGTAATCACCGCGGCGCTCTTTTTGGATGATGTTAGAATAAATCCGACCCGTCGTAACATTATCAGATTGCGCGGCCGAGACACCCGTAAAACGCTCGTAATGACCAAGGTCGAGGTCAGCCTCTGCGCCGTCGTCCGTGACATAAACTTCGCCGTGCTGAAACGGTGACATCGTCCCAGGATCGACATTTAAATAAGGGTCGAGCTTGCGTAGACGAACTTTATAGCCCCGGGCCTGCAAAAGAGCACCAAGAGCCGCAGAGGCGAGGCCTTTGCCGAGCGAGGACACAACCCCGCCAGTAATAAAGATATAACGCGGCATAGCCTGCTCTCAACCGTTGACCTTTACCCCACCTAAAGTGGGGAGCCTCAGACGCTTATTCGCCTTCGGGCTTTTTCGGGTCTTCTGACGTCGCAGCTTCAGTTTCGTCGTCGGTTTGGGGTGTTTCTTCAACCGCGACAGGCGCCTCAACTGTGTCGTCCAACGGGTTTGTTTCATCAGACGTTTCGGGGGCAATCGTCAAGGGGGCTTCTGCGTTTGTGACATCAATAATTGACGTTGACTGGTTTTCTTTGTTGAAAACCACAGAAAGCACCATGCAGTTGATGATAAATAGCGCGCCGAGTATGGCCGTCATACGCGAAATAGAGTTTGTCGCGCTACGCCCTGACATAAAGCTGCCGCCACCACCGCCGCCACCGATTCCAAGCGCCCCGCCCTCTGAGCGTTGAATAAGAATAAGAAACGTCAAAACAATGCTGATAAGCAGTTGAATAACAAGAAGTACGTTGGCCATTATAAGTCTCTTTAATCGTTGTCGCGCAGCAATAGCTCTCGCGCGGCGATGAATTTGGTGCGGCTTAGCCCAAGTCGAAACAATAGGCTAGCCACAGATGGCAATAAATTTGCCAAGGTCAACCCTATTTGCAGTTTAAAGGCGGCTATATATCATCTGGCCTTGAACTCAGATATTGCGCTTAACCCTCAGTAGCTAGGCAATAATTATATGTCTGCTTAAAAGCTTGCGCCCGCGCCCAGTCGTCGTTGACATCTTTTTTCGGGTAGTCATCCGTTTTTGCCTCTGCGAAACGGAAAAAAGCACAAGCCTCGGTCGGCTTGTTATCCTTGGCGTGAATATAGGCGAGATCAACATATTGACCAACCAACTGAGGACGTAGGAATTGTATCAAAAATGTATTTGCTGCTTGCCGCGCCGTCTCGTCAATTGCGAGGCTTGAACGACCATACAGTGCTAACAGATGGTTATTTGCTACAAAATCGAGCGGATCAACATCAAGCGTTTTTCGGTATGCATCGCGCACGGCGATTGTCTCTGCAGAATTTGGGAACAGCTTGATGTCGTCTTTGCGTTTGCCTTTCTTGGCCGCTTTGTAAAGTTTAGCGTAGCCAACACTCCCGTTAATTGACAATACGGACGCGTCATTAGGGGCTTTGCTGAGAGCCTTTTTAGCAAAATTCTCAGCGGCCTCATATTTTTCAAGTACTAAAGCACTATGCGTTTGTCCTACCAAAATCTCTTTGGTTTCTCCCATCGTCTTAGATAGCTCTGCATAGGTCTTTTGCAGGGTCTTTGCTGTCTTTTCTGTCATGAAGTTACGGCGACCTGTGGCAAAGGCCAATGCGGCCTGATCTTCATTGAGCGTCCGTATTGTCATTGGGGGCTTAAGAAGCGTCTCATCTGCCTTAAACTGCACGACAGGAAAAGCATTCTCTCGCCAATAATCCCTTGCGGCATTATGAAATTCGCGCGCTGTCATGCCGTAGGCGCTCTCAAATGCGACAATGGGATCCATCTTTTTAGAGAGGTTTTCTAAATACTCTGGGAGCTTCTTACCAAGTTCTGGTGTGTTTTGCATGTAATGCACATATAGCCAAGCCTGCCCATAAAATAGCAATATGTTCACACGCCTTGGGTAGTTATCGACTGATTTAAACACTGTCTCTGGATCTAGCCATTTATTCTCTTTCAAGAATTTACCGTGCCAGGCATTAGGCGTGCCGATTGTGATAATGTCGCCTTCCAGTTTAAATGTGCTAAGGTAATTGGCAAACCCCTCATCATACCAACGGGGAAAGTCTTCTATGGTCATGCCGTGCAAGACGTGATGACTATATTCATGCATGGCCACTTGAGCTTCGAATTGTTCGATATCAAAACCGCCTTTAGTGGTCGTCAAAAATGTTGGGCCTTCGAGACCACTTTGCAAATAAATCCCGCCGACGCCGCGAGTGCTCAGATATTTATTAAGTTCACGCACATTTCTCTGCCCATAAACATGCAGTGGTTTCTTGTCTGGGTTACCCTTAACCCCTGTTAGTGCGAGGATTGTCGAACGAAAGACTTCGAGATTTTGAACAAGGCGTTTTCCCTCCTCTGGCTCAACGTCTCCTATGAACCGCACATTGTCTGATTTGATTTCCAAGTCAGCGGCCATCGCTGCACTGTCAAAACCTATCATCGCCAATAAGCTTACAGCAGTTGCCAGACCCAATTTTAAAGAATTTGGACTGAGAGCCTTCATTAAAAACCGCCTTATTACTGCGTATAGTGCATAATTTATCTCTACCACTTGTTTACAGTACTAAGAAGAGGCCGCCTTTCAAGTCTAAAGTGCTGATTTCGAAAAACTCCTCCAAATATTACTGTTGGTTTGAAGATACTTAGCTAACCCCCTGCAAGAGCAACGCTCATCAGAAATACGCATTCTGTAGATTAGAATAATATCGCGTTTATCGCTTTTTATTGTTGCAACTCATTCTCAATAGCGTTAGCACGCTGTTATTGAGAACTATTCGCAAGAAACGCTATGATACTTCAAACACAGTCCATGACACTCGCCGCGCTACTCGCGCATGATTGCGAAATAAAAGCCCAAAGACGCGCCGTTCAAAAAATTGAGGCGCGCGAGAAATTAAGCTTCCGCCTCAACACGAATTTACAAACGCCAAGCGACATCAGCAATGACCGCACAATAATAAAACAGAATACGCCAGGATAATCGCTATGAAGTTATTAACAACAACGGGCCTTGCTGGGCTTTTATTTTCGCTTGGCCAAACGGCTTTTGCGCAATCGATTGACACGCCCTCACCTGTAAAAATAGCGGACGCCAGCTTGGTGCAAACGTCATCACCCTATGGAACAAACGTCTTAATGAATGAGACGACAAATACGGACATAAAGCTGGCTCAAGTGGATGAAATTGTTGTGACGGGTAAGTATTTGTTTAGCGACCAACTCAATGCCTTAAAGAGTCCAACACCGATTATTGACGTCCCACAATCCCTATCCATTATCACGGCTGATCAGATCACAAACCAAGGCTTTGATAGCGTTGGTGATATTATTAATTACATTCCTGGTGTCACAAATTCACAGGGTGAAGGGCACCGTGACGCTGTCGTTTTCCGTGGTGTACGTTCAACGGCTGACTTTTTTGTTGATGGTGTGCGTGACGATGTTCAGTATTTCCGTGGTCTGTATAACATTGACCAAGTTGAAATCCTGCGCGGGGCGAATGCCCTCTTATTTGGCCGTGGCGGAACAGGCGGACTTGTAAATCGTGTCACAAAGAAAGGCCAGATCGGCGAGAGCTTCACGGGTTACAAGGCAGCGCTTGATACATTCGGCGCGTTTAGTGTCGAAATTGACAGTAATTTTGCAACTGGTGACACATCTGCCTTCCGGATTAACGCAGCCTATGAAAGCCTAAACAACCATCGTGATTTTTACGACGGGGACCGTATTGCGTTTAACCCTACGGCTCGTTTTGAGATTAGCCCAAGGTCTACGGTCGATCTGTCATATGAATATATCGACAACCAGCGTTTTATTGACCGGGGTATCCCAATCAATGATCTCGCAGGTGGCGACTTTCAACCTATTGAAGCCTTTGAGGATATTGTGTTCGGCGACTCAGAGCTAAACACATCCGAAGCTAAGGCTCATGTTTTGCGCGCGACATTAACTCAGGAGTTCTCTGAGAACCTGAAAGGCGTTTTCAACGCGACTTATAGCGATTTTGATAAACTTTATCAAAATTTCTATGCGCAAGATTTGCGCTCTCTAACTGCCGACGGCACAAGTGGTGTCGTCCGCCTCGACGGCTATGTTGATACGACGCAGCGTAAAAGCTTGAACCTGTCGGGTAATTTAATCGGCGAGTTTGCGACTGGAAGCATAATGCACACAATTGTCACTGGTGCAGAATATCGTGACACATCAAATAACAATGATCGCTTTAATCCAGAGTTTCCGTTCGGAGCCGATGGAGCGGGTGATGACCGTGAAGACTTCATTATTATGCGTCCTTTGAACTTCTCTGGCGGCGCTGGTGTGGATTCTGATGGCAATGCATTTATCATCGCATTCACAGACCTCAATGATCAAACAGAGTCAGATATTAAGGTCTTCTCCGCCTTCATTCAGGATGAGATTGCCCTATCCGATAGGCTTGATATCATCCTTGGTGGACGCTTTGATAGTTTCGACATCTCTACGGATGATATTGGGCGCAATGATTTTGGCCTGTCTCGCAAAGACGATAAGTTTTCGCCGCGCGCAGGTCTCGTTTTCAAACCTCAAGAATCAGTCTCTCTTTACGGCAGCTACAGCCAAAGCTTTCTGCCCCGGACAGGCGGTCAATTCGCAGGATTAAGACGGTCATCTCCTGGTAGCGTTCAAAGCGATATCCTTTCACCTGACGAATACGAAAACTTGGAAGCAGGTTTGAAATGGGATTTCATGCAGGGTCTAAGCTTTACCGCGGCTGTTTTCAAAAATGAGGCCACGCGCGCAGCCCGTTCAGATATGAACGCCGAAGAAACAGACGTTCAAGGATTGTCTGTCGACGGCTTTGAACTCCAACTCGAAGGCCAAGTCACTGACCGCCTTTATCTGCGTGCGGGTTATTCAAATCTTAGCGGTGAGACTTCTGATGGCGGCGTGACCCCTCGCGAGTTACCAAAAAACACGTTCTCCGTTTGGAGCAATTACAAGGTCACAGACGAATTTGGTATTGGGCTAGGGGCAACGCATCAAGACAAAGCCTTAACGGGGAATGGAAGCTCTACTTTCCTTCCTGCATTTACCCGTATTGATGCGGCAGCCTATTATGACGTGAGTGATGCGGTTCGTGTTCAAGTCAATGTTGAGAACTTGACTGACGAGCTATACTTCCCGTCCTCTCATAGCACACATCAAGCCACAGTCGGCGCGCCGCTTAATGCAAGGTTTACAGTTTCTGGACGCTTCTAGATAATTCAGGCGTAATAAATGAAGAAGCGACGTTCAGGCGTCGCTTCTTAGACACATTAAGATTAATCCATGGCCGCGCGCGCAATCGCGGCGAGGCTCTCCATTTCTAGGCTAGCGCCACCAATAAGCGCGCCGTTTACATTCTTTGTGCCGAGGATGTCTTGGGCATTGGCTGGTTTTACTGAACCACCGTAAAGAATACGAACGCGTTTTCCGACAATATTGCGAATATGTGTGTGCATGTCCTTGATATCTGAAAGAGTCGGGACCTCGCCAGTTCCAATTGCCCAAATGGGTTCATAGGCGACGACATAATCGTCTAAATCATCTGGCAGGCTTTTTATAAGCTGGTGTTCGACAACATTGCTCGCTTGCCCCGCCTGTCGCTGTTTAAGCGACTCGCCTACGCAAACAATCGGCGTGAGGCGCGCGGTGGTCGCAGCGTCTGCTTTAGCGTTGACATCCGCATCAGTCTCGCCTTGCGCTCTGCGTTCAGAATGACCAACAATAACATAATGCACGCCTGCGTCACGCAACATTGCGCTACTTATTTCGCCGGTATGAGCGCCTTGGAAAGCGTGATGGCAGTTCTGCGCGCCAATGAGCACCCCGTCTTCATTCTTAGCCATGGCCGCGACATAAAGCGTGGGTGGACAAATCAGGACGTCAATATCGCCGCGCTGACCCTGCGGTAAAATCTTGTCAAATTCAGCCGTCTTGGCAACCCAATCAAGCCCGCCGTGCATTTTCCAGTTTGCTGCAATGAGTGTACGCATAAATAATCCTCTTAAGTCAGTCTGACTTAATGCGATTTTATCAGCCTAATCAAGCGGATTGACGGGGATGCATGCTTGCGAAGCGCAGCGGTGCTGTTTATGTAGGGTCAAACAAAAAAGGACACCCCATGTCAGCTAAAATCGGTGCTTCATCTATTGGTGCAAAAATTCGGGCTATAATGGTCGGGACGTTAATCGGCCTGCTCGTGATCGGCTTTGCGATTTGGGGTATCAATGACGTCTTTAGCCCGAGTTCAAAAAACTCCATCGCAACGATTGGCAAAGCTGAAATTTCAGGTGATGAGTTTGAAACGGCGTTCCGCCGCGAGCTTGAAAATATGGGACGCGAAAGCGGGCAGATGCTTTCTCATGCCGAAGCTTTCCAGCAAGGCGTTCATTCGCGCGTGCTCGGCGGTCTTATCCAGCAGCAAGTGATTAATGTTGACGCAGATGACCTTGGCATTGGTGTGAACCGTAGTTTGGCACGCGAAGAAGTGTCGCAAATACCAGTCTTTATTGATGAGCTAACAGGCAAATTTAGTGAACAAAAATATCTCGGCGCCCTTGCCCAAAACCGTATTAGCCGTGCCGAATTTGAAAAAGACGTCGAGCGTGACCTGCGCCGCGCGCAAACTGTGCCAGCTATTGTTGACGGAGTAGAAGCACCAAAGGCATTTGCAGAACTCCGCTATAAATTCCTAACTGAGCAACGCAAAGCGAAAGTCTTGACCCTTACCCGTGACGCCGTCGCAGAACCAGCAGAGCCAGATGAAGCAACACTTAAGAGTTTTATTGCCGATCGTGAAGCGGCGTTCACTGCCCCTGAATATCGTCGCGTGACCATGATACGTGTCGAAGACTTTGATCTGACGCCAGACATCACTGTCGATGAAGAGCAGATTAAAGCGGCCTTTGAGTATAAGGTGGAGCTTGGTGAGTTGGGCTCTCCAGAAGTGCGCGATGTCGTACAGATTGTGGCACCCACGCAAGACGCCGCGCAAAAAGCCGCAGAGCTTCTCAACACAGATCAAGAGCCGGCTGTTATCGCCTCAGGCCTCGGGCTTGAAATCGACAGCTATACTGACGCGTCTAAGGACGACATCGTCGACCCTGAAACGGCGAAGGCCGCATATGAACTTGGTGAGAGCGAAGTCCGCACCCTCCTTGGCAGTCTTGGTCAGTGGTATGCCGTTAAAGTCACAAAAATCACACCCGCCGTCGTACCTAATATCGACGAGATGAAAGACGAGTTGACCGATACACTGAAAAAGGAATTCGCTCAAGAAAAGCTCTATGTCATCACAACGCAAATCGAGAACGCCATGGACGAAGGCGCAAATCTTGAAGAGATAGCTAAAACAACCGGCCTTCCGCTTCAAAGTTTTGATTACATTGATCGCCTCGGCCAAACCCAAGACAATATCAAAATGGCAGGAGTCGCCCATCTTGTTGGCATCGGGGCTGATGAAATCCTTTTGACTGAAATTTTTACTAACGACCTTGGGTTTGAAACGGATTTGTTTGAGACAAGCACAGGTGGTTGGGCGGCAATACGCGTAGACGATATCATCGACAGCACGCTCAAGCCTTTCGAAGAGATCAAAGACCAAGCGACAGCCATGTGGAAAACACTTCAAATTGATGAAGCCGTCAATGAGCTTATGCTTGACACAGCGGGTAAAGCGCAGACTGGGGTTTCACTCGAAGACCTAGCCGCAGAAATCGGCGAAGGCGCGACGCTTGAAGATGCCATCCTTGTACGGTCTGCCCCAAATAATGATATCGGCCCGAGCGTAATGGTTGGCCTTCTCAAGGCTGACAAAGGCGAAATTGTCCGTGGACAAGGCTCAAAGCCCCTCACTCGTCAAATCGCGCAAGTTACAGATATCATTGCCAATGCTGACGGCCTCGCGGGACAATTCGCAGACGCTTTGCAAGAACAGGCCAGTGTTGCTGTGCGTTCGGATTTACAGCGTGCTTATCAAGATGCTGTGCTGGCCGAAAATCCTTTGCAGGAAAACCCAGAGAAAATACGTTCGCTCCTTGGACTTGATAGCGATAGCTAATGTCGGGCGACACCCTACCAAATGCGTCTGACTTTGCGTCAGCTTACGCCTCTGGGACAGCGCAGCTCGTCTATCGCCGCGTCGTCAATGATATCGACACGCCCGTCTCTGCCTATATCAAAATTGCTTTAGGCCAACCATACGCATTCCTATTTGAGTCGGTACAAGGCGGCGAGCAACGCGGACGCTATAGCTTTCTAGGCTTCTCGCCTGATGTTGTTTGGAGAAGTTATGGCGACAGCAGCGACATTGCGCGCGGTGCGGACATCCCTCTGAAGAACTTCACGAGGCTAGAGGGCAAGCCGCTTGATACGCTCCGAGCCCTACAAACCGAATCTGCTTTCGCCTTGCCAGAGGATATCCCCCCTATGGCGGCGGGCCTTTTTGGCTATCTGGGCTATGACATGATTAGGCAGGTGGAAGACCTTCCACACATTAATGACGACCCCATCGGCACACCTGACGCCATCATGGTACGCCCAACAATCGTCGCGATATTTGATTTGATTGCGCAAGAAGTCATTCTCGCAACAGCGGTCTATCCAGACGATAAGGACGCTGACACGGCTTATGCAGCAGCCCTTGCCCGTCTCGACAAAGTTGAGCAAGAGATGGCCCAACCAACTACATCGCTTGCCGTTAGTTCACAAAATACGCCGACGCTCACCCCAACGCTTGGGACATCCCAAGCTGAATTTAGCGCCCGCGTCAAAACAGCCAAGGACTACATTCTCGCAGGCGATGTGTTTCAAGTTGTTATCGGGCAACGCCTTAGCTCGCCTATGCCCGCGTCATCCCTCGCCTTTTACCGCGCGCTACGACGGATGAACCCCTCGCCATTTCTCTATTTCCTTGATTTTGATGACCACTCTATTGTCGGCTCTAGCCCTGAAATCCTCGTGCGTTCGCGAGACGGCATCGTCACAGTCCGCCCTATTGCGGGCACAAGACCACGCGGAAAAACCAAAACGGAAGACATCGCGCATGAGCATGACTTGCTCGCCGACCCAAAGGAATGTGCAGAACATCTTATGCTTCTCGATCTTGGCCGTAATGATGTCGGCCGTGTCGCCAAGCCGGGGACTGTCACCGTGACAGAGCGCTTTACGATTGAGCGCTATAGCCACGTCATGCACATCGTCTCAAACGTCGAAGGCGAACTTCTCGATGAGCACGACGCGCTCTCGGCGCTGTTCGCTGGATTCCCCGCAGGCACAGTCTCTGGCGCGCCCAAGGTTCGCGCTATGGAAATCATCGATGAGCTTGAGACAGAGAAGCGCGGCATCTATGCGGGCGCAGTCGGCTATATTTCCTGCGAAGGCGAAATGGATACAGCCATCGCGTTACGCACGGCCATTATAAAAGACGGCCAACTTCACGTCCGTGCAGGCGCAGGCATTGTTATGGACAGTGTGCCAAAAATGGAATTTGAAGAAACACTTCATAAATCAGCGGCACTCTTCCGCGCAGCCGAGCAATCTGTGCGCTTTGAAACAGTCGCTAAACCAAATAGAGATAGCTAATGCTCCTCGTTATAGATAATTATGACAGCTTTACCTATAACCTCGTGCACTATGCTCAGGAGTTGGGAGCCGAGACACATGTGGTTCGTAATGACGATATCAGCGTCGCAGAGGCACTCGACTTGGGCGCAAAGGCCGTCCTGCTCTCCCCAGGGCCTTGTACACCTAATGAAGCGGGTATTTGCCTCGATTTGATTAAGAACGCGCCTGATGACTTGCCTATCCTTGGCATCTGCCTTGGCATGCAGTCTATGGGGCAAGCCTTTGGCGGCAAAGTCATTCGCGCCAAGCAAATAATGCACGGTAAAGTCAGTCCGATTCATCACGATAATAGCGGGCTTTTCAAAGGCTTAGATAATCCGTTTAAGGCTACGCGCTATCATAGCTTGTCTGTGGAACGCGAAAGCCTGCCCGATTGCCTTGTCGCAAATGCATGGGTGGAGGACGGCGAGATTATGGGCATCCGCCACAACACAAAGCCCATCCACGGCCTGCAATTCCATCCCGAGTCTATCGCGTCCGAAAACGGCCACGCGCTGATTGCGGCGTTTCTTGAAATCGCAGGGCTGAAATGAGTCTTTCGCCTGACATATTCAAAACGCTTGCAAGTGGAGAGCGCCTCAGCGCTGATGCTCTTGAAGATGCATTGACCACTATCCTCGCGGGCGAGAGCAATGACGCCCAAGTCGCCGCCCTACTCTTGGGCCTTGAAGCCGTTGGCCTGACAGCAGATGAAATCCGCGTCGGCACAGCGGTTATGCGCGCGCATATGACGCCCGTGCATATTGACTATGACGTTATTGATATCGTTGGCACAGGCGGCACGGGCCTACACACACTCTCTATCTCAACTGCAACTGCGCTTGTCTGTGCAGGTGCAAGCGCGAAGGTGGCCAAACACGGCAACCGTGCAGCCAGTAGTTTAACGGGGACGGCGGACACCCTCTCAATTCTTGGCGTAAACCTCGCCATTAGCCCAGAGAAGGCCGCAGAATGTGTCGACAAAGCTGGCGTAGGCTTTCTTTTCGCGCCCAACCATCACCCTGCCATGCGCCATGTGGGTCCCGCTCGCAAAGCGCTTGGTATCCGCACACTCTTTAACCTCCTCGGCCCAATGAGCAATCCGGCTGGCGCGAGACGTATGCTGCTCGGTGTGGCAGAGGATCGTTTCCGCCGCCCCATGGCCGAAGCTCTGAATGATTTGGGCGCAGAGCACATTTGGGTCGTGCACGGCGAAGATGGCCTCGATGAGATTACCACCACGGGCACGACGCATGTCACCGAAGTCAAAAATGGCGCGCTGCGGGACTTTACCGTTTCGCCTCAGAGCTATGGTTTTGACCTCACCACGATTGACTCCTTGCGCGGAGGAAAGCCTGCACAAAATGCCCTCGCTCTGACAGAACTCCTTGGTGCGCAGCATTCCGCCTACCGCGATATCGTGCTGCTCAATAGTGGCGCGGCTTTGATGATTGCGGGGCTCGCAGATGATATCCCGAGCGGTATAGATATGGCGGCCGTGTCCATTGATAGTGGCAAAGCCCGCAAGGCCCTCGACAAACTCATTGAGGTGTCCAATGGCTAGTTTGATGGACGCACCAGACGTACTCAAAAAAATCGCAGCTTATAAAGCGGACGAAGTAGCTGCGCTTAAGTCGCGCAGCTCTATTTCAGAGCTACGCAGTTTTAGCGAGCGCCTACCCGCCCCACGTGGATTTACGAAGGCTTTAGCGCGCACAGCTAAGGTGAGCCCTGCCCTCATCGCGGAAGTTAAAAAAGCCAGCCCGTCCAAAGGGCTCATCCGTACGGATTTCGATCCTGTGAACATTGCATTGTCTTATGAGCGCGGCGGTGCGGTTTGTCTGTCTGTCCTCACCGACGGCCCAGGATTTCAAGGCAGCAACACGATTTTTGATCATGTCCGCAAGGCCTCACCACTTCCGCTGTTGCGCAAAGATTTCATGCTTGAACCCATTCAAATTGCAGAGTCACGTGCGCTCGGCGCGGATTGCGTGCTCATTATCATGGGCATGATTGATGACCGCACCGCGCGCGATTTGATGCGCGAAGCGGCACGCCTCGGTATGGACGCCCTCGTTGAGACCCATGACGCAACCGAGATGGCGCGAGCTGTCACGCTTGGCGCAACGCTCATCGGCATAAACAACCGCGATTTGCGCACGTTCCACACGACGCTTGATACTTTCGCGAACCTCGCCCCGAAAGCACCTAAAGACGCATTTCTCGTCGCAGAGAGCGGCATTTTTGCACCTGACGACGTTCTGAGCCTCACAGAAAAAGGCGCGCAGGCGTTCTTGGTGGGTGAGAGTTTAATGCGCCAAGATGATGTAGCGGAGGCGACACAGCGGCTAATTGGGAAGCGTTCCGAAAAATAGAATAAATACGAAAAACCATATAGGTAAGATAAAAAACTGCCCAAAAATTAGTAGCCAAGCCTTAGCTTTTAATCGTCTCACGATAGCATCTTGCTTGGCCAATTTATATTCCTTCTTAGCCTCGGCAGTCTTTCTACGCGTAAAAGTTACGGGCTTTAAAAACCAGTAAAGCATTAGCCTGCCGTTCCAAATCCCTCCTACCGCATATGGGTTATCGACATAGATCGCAGGATAGTTTGCCTTAAGATGGTCGATGAAGCTATGCTCTATTCGAATACCTTCCCGCATGAAAAATACAAACCACCCTCCAAATAGGATTATTCCGCCTATAAATAATAAAACACCTGTCATTCGGCAAAGATAGCTCACAAAACCCTGCTGTAAACCCGCTTGACAACACATCAGAACATTGCCAGAACAGATTCGCATGTTGCTGTTTTGTTTCGCGCGGGTGGTTCGCGGCGATGAAGACAGCACACATATTTGGAGTGCTGATATGCTAACGCAAAAACAAAAAGACTTGCTTCTTTTGATTGATAAGAAAATTAAGTCACAAGGCGTCCCGCCGAGCTATGATGAAATGAAGGATGCACTGGGCCTCGCATCAAAATCAGGTATTCACCGCCTTATCACAGCCCTCGAAGAGCGCGGATTTATCCGCCGCCTGCCGAACAAAGCACGTGCCCTTGAAGTCTTAAAACTGCCGCAAGATAGCGTGCAACGCCCTCTCACAGCATCTATGTCTGCCCCTGCCCCCGCAAATGATGAATATGAGATCCCATTTGTCGGCAAAATCGCTGCGGGTAATCCAATTGCGGCGCTTGAGGATAGCTATAACACGATAGCAGTTCCCCCCAATATGATGGGGCCTGATCACTTCGCACTCCAGATTGAAGGCGAATCCATGATTAACGCCGGTATTCTTGACGGTGATATCGTGATTGTGCGCAAAGCCAATACGGCGCGGAACAACCAGATTGTTGTGGCGCTTGTTGATCAAGAGGAAGCAACGCTGAAACGCCTTTACAAATCATCGCAAGGTGTTGAACTCATTGCAGAAAATCCAGATTTTCCAACACGCACCTTCGGCCCTGACCGCGTGGAAGTCCAGGGTGTGCTTGTTGGGCTAGTTCGTAAGTATCACTAGTTTCCTTAGGGGGCATTTGAGCTAGGGCGCATCGTTTAGGTAATTAAAATTCAATCTCGCCGATAAGTTTCCACACCCCAAGGCCGTGTCTTGCGACTTTTAGGAATGGCTTGAACGGCTTTAATCGTTTTGCCGCCAAGGTAGATGTCATAGGCCCCATTCGTTTTTAGCTCCCGAGGACCAATGATCTGTGCCTTGCAGCCGCGTTTCGCGACTGGGCCTGCATCGCGTTCTGTCAGAACTATTAGGTCTGAATGACGACATTCCTCTGGTACTTCGGATGGGTGGCTGACGATGGACACGCTCTTACCGCTGATTTTTAATCGGCAGGCAAGCGCGTCACAAAGTGCGAATGTGTCGGCGTAGCTTTGCGTTTCAACTTCCGCCGTCCCTGCCCGTCGTGTAAATTGCTCTCGTCCGTAACGATCGGCTCGGTTTGAGCCGACATAGAGCGTATCGCGCGCCTCACTATCCCAAATCGCGATGCGACCATCATCAGAGACACGCATATCTGGTGTGGGATTTAGCCCCCACGCGATGAGGCAAACGGTAAACACAGCTAGGCTCATCAGTTTCAACGATTTTTCGCCAAGGCACAGCCACAAGAACCCAAGGCTATAGACAGCGACAATCCAATTGGGTGGTGATTTAATATGCACCATTGCACTTGACCATCCCGCAACCCATTCTGCCACCCACAGCAAAAGCGAAAGTGACGCGCCCATCACTTGCAACGGTGCCCACTCAAGACCAAAGGGCATGGCTATAAGAGTGGCGAGAGCCGCAGGCATGACGGCAAATGTAAAAATCGGCATGGCCAGCAAATTCCCGATAAATCCGTAGCTTGCCATGCGGTTAAAATGCATCACGGCATAGGCTGCTGTCGCCGTACCCGCGACGAAGCTCGTAATGGACAGTGTCGCCAAACCCGTCGTGAACCGCGACCCTATCGTGCGCCGCTCATATAGCGGGCCTTGCCAATTGCGGTAGACGATGACGAGTGCAATCACCGCCGCAAAAGACATCTGAAAGCCTGCTGATATGAGAGCTTCAGGATGCAATGTTAGCGTAATGAGAGCCGCTATAGAGACTGACCGGATAGAGAAGGCTCTCCTGTCCAAAATGACTGCTAAGAACACAATCAGCGCCATAATATATGCGCGCTGGGTTGCCACGGATCCGCCTGACAAAATGAGATATCCCGTAGCCGATAGCGCGCCAATCACCGCTGCAAATTTCCGCATATCATATCGCCGCGCAAGCGGGCCAATCATAGCAAGGAACAGACTTGAAAGTGCGTAAGCCCCACCCGCGAGTAGCCCCATATGCAAGCCAGAAATCGCGAGCACATGTGCGAGCCCCGCGGCGCGCAGTGCATCAGTTTGAGCATCAGGAATATAACTCCTGATCCCTGTTAACAAAGCGACTTGCAGACCCGCTGTCGCCTCTGGGGCTTGGACGCGGATACGCTCGGCGAGGCCATAACGAAACCGGGCAATGCGGCGCGCTTGCGATTCTTGCCAATTCCGACTCTCAAGCATGACCGCCTCGGGCGCAGAAGTCGAAAATCCATAGGCACTTATGCGCGAGAAATAGGCCGCGCGTGCAGGGTCATATCCGCCAGGCACCACGGGTCCCGGCGGGGCGCTCAGTATAGCTTGGAGCCGAACCCCTTGCCCGACTTGCCCGACGTCAGGGTTTTCTCCGCGTTTATTGATTTTAATCCGCACAGAATGAACAGATTCAGGCGCGTTTCGACCTTCGATATCGTGCACGCGAATGCGCCACCGAATGCCTGTGCCAGACCGCTCCTGCGCCTCTACCCATCCCGTGACAGTATAAAACCCTTCATCAAGAAATGGCGTGTTCACCGCCTTGCTATGCCAACTCGCTCGGGTAAGACCAAGGCTCGCAAAAATGACGAGAAGAAGCGGTAAAGACTGCCACTGCCATTTCGTGGCGATCATCCAAGCCAGCAAGCCGACGACAGAAATTACAGCACAAACCGCCAAGTTTGGCTCAAACGGCAGTGCAAAATAAAGCCCGCATCCGATTGCGAATGCCGCCACAGCCCAATCAGCGGTCTTAGGAATATCAGCGATATGAGACGGCACCGCTTGCCACCAGCGTCGCGCGCGCTCAGACGCGTCTTGTGCATCGGCATAATCGACCACAGCGAGGTCCCAAGGGGTCGCCGTATCTACGCTTTTGCCCGCGCTAAAATCTTGTTTTTCTCTATTAATTTCCAGCCTCTTATGAGATAGAGACGCCACGCTATCAGAGATGCTAGCGTCGCGCAGTAAAAAATGAGAATACCCTTTATGAGTGTACAAACGCCTGCCCCGAAAATTGTTACGCGATTTGCGCCCTCCCCCACGGGTTTTTTGCATATTGGCGGCGCGCGCACGGCTCTGTTTAATTATTATTTCACTCAGCATATGGCGGGGCTAGGCCATGACGCGCGCTTTCGCCTTCGCATTGAGGATACGGATAAAGCGCGCTCTACTGATGAGGCAACGCAAGCTATACTTGACGGCCTAGATTGGCTCGGGCTTAAATTTGATGATGAGATAGTGTATCAGAGCCAGCGAGCCGACGCCCATGTCGCAGCGGCGCACGCGCTTCTTGAAAATGGCAAAGCCTACAAATGTTACTGCACGCCAGAAGAATTAGAGACTATCCGTGCGTCGAGCGAGACGGCGTTTCGTTCTCCTTGGCGGGATAAAGCTGACGGGCCAGAATTGCCTTTCACACTGCGCTTCCGCGTACCCGACGGTGAGACAAAAATCACGGATCATGTGCAGGGCGAAATCACGTGGCAGAATGAGAATTTTGATGACCTTGTCCTGCTACGTGCGGACGGCACGCCGACTTATATGCTCGCCGTCGTGGTAGACGACCATGATATGGGCGTGACCCATGTTGTGCGCGGTGACGACCACCTCATTAATGCGGGCCGGCAGACGCAGATCTACCAAGCGCTGGGTTGGGACGTGCCAGAGTGGGCACATGTGCCGCTTATTCACGGGCCAGATGGCAAAAAACTGTCCAAGCGTCACGGTGCACTCGGCGTCGAAGCTTACCGCAACCTTGGGTATTTACCTGATGGACTTCGTAATTATCTGCTGAAACTTGGCTGGTCCTATGGCGACACGGAGTTTTTCACAGATGAGACCGCGGCTAAAGCCTTTACCCTTGACGGAATCAACAGCGCCCCCGCCCGTCTCGATTTTGATAAGATGGATCACATTAACGCGCAGCACATTCTGGAGACTAATAATTCGGACTTACTTGCCATGGCTGAACCTTTTTTTGAGCAAGCAAATGGCGGCCCTTTAACGCCTCAAAAACAAGACCGCGTTTCGCAGGCTATGGATAGTTTGAAACCACGTTCCAAAACTCTGCTGGAGATGGCGACACAGGCCGAATACCTTCTCGCAAACCGTCCTCTGTCGATTACAGGCAAAAAGGCCAAACCCTTCAAAAATGAGACAAATTTAGACTATTTGCGCACTTTAACTTCCCGTCTTTCTGTCCTAAAAGACGCGCAATGGACCGAGGATGCGGTGCAGAACATACTCACGACCTTTGCTGAGGATCACGGGATTGGATTTGGAAAAATCGGTCAACCCGTACGCGCGGCCCTCACAGCGGGCGCGCCCTCACCTGATTTGTCACTTGTCCTTACATTATTGGGCAAAGACGAAACACTAGGGCGAATTGAAGATGTCTTAAGCGGCGCATCCCTGCAAACGCCAAACGCATAAATTAGAGGAACGTCATGGAAAATCTTATTAAAAACACGGGCACAGCCAAACTTACAATTGGTAGCGACACCCATGAACTTCCTATCTATAGCGGCTCGCTTGGCGCGCCAGGTATTGACGTGCGTGCGCTCCACAAAGCGTCTGGTCATTTTACATTTGATCCAGGCTTCACTTCGACCTGCTCAACAGAAAGCCAAATCACATATATTGATGGTGCGGCTGGACAACTTCTGTATCGCGGTTATCCAATTGAGCAGCTTGCCGAGAAGTCGACATTCCTTGAAGTGGCTTATTTGCTAATCAATGGAGAGCTTCCGAATAAAGCGCAGAACCAGAGCTTTACCGATACAATTACGAACCACACAATGCTCCATGATCAAATTGAGAGCTTTTTCCACGGGTTCCGCCGCGATGCTCACCCTATGGCGATGATGTGCGGGACGGTTGGCGCCCTGTCAGGCTTCTATCACGATGATGCCCATACGACCGAAGACGAAGCCCGTAATATGGCTATTCACCGTCTAATCGCGAAAATTCCAACGATTGCGGCCCGCGCTTATAAATACTCTGTCGGACAACCACATGTTTATCCGAATAATGAAATGTCATATGCGGAAAACTTCCTGAATATGTGTTTCTCTGTCCCAGCTGAAAAATACAAAGTCAGCCCGACTATTGTTGACGCCATGGACAAGATTTTCATCTTGCATGCAGATCACGAACAGAACGCGTCAACGTCAACTGTACGCCTAGCAGGTTCATCAGGCGCGAACCCCTACGCTTGTATCGCAGCGGGCATTGCCTGTCTTTGGGGGCCAAGCCACGGCGGGGCGAATGAGGCCTGCCTTAACATGCTGCGCGAAATTGGCACGGTCGACCGTATTCCAGAATTTATTGCGCGCGCCAAAGATAAGCAGGACCCGTTCCGTCTTATGGGCTTTGGTCACCGCGTCTATAAAAACTTCGACCCACGTTCTCGCGTCATGCAAAAGGTCGCGCACCAAGTGCTTGACGAATTGGGTCTAAAAAACCCTGTTCTTGACGTTGCGAAAGAGCTTGAAAAAATCGCCCTAGAGGATGAATATTTCATTGCCAAGAAACTTTATCCTAATGTGGACTTCTATTCTGGTATCGTTCTTTCGGCTCTCGGATTCCCGACATCTATGTTTACTGTGCTCTTTGCACTCGCCCGCACAGTCGGTTGGATTTCACAATGGAATGAAATGCTCGAAGATCCAAGCCAGCGTATTGGTCGCCCACGTCAGCTTTATACAGGTGCAACGCAGCGCGACTACGTTGCGATGTCAAACCGCTAAGCCTTTATCAGCTTTAGAATTTGAGCGGCGGCTTTGTCTCTGGCAAGGCCGTCACAACCTTTCATGATTTTGGCCTGAGCCAGCAGTGCTTCTGAGCTATGCTGTCGCGCCGCATCATCATCTATCAAAGTCAAAATTGCCGCGGCAATGTTTTTACCTGTCGCGTCGTCTTGCAATAGTTCGGGCATAAGCGGGGCTTCGGCAGAAATATTGATGAGCGAAATATAGCTTGGCTTAAACAAACGTTTCGCGAACCACCAACTGAGCGGTTTTAACTTGTAGATAACAACAGTCGGGACGCCCACACTCGCGAGTTGTGTCGTGACTGTGCCCGAACAGGCTATCGCCACATCGGCTGCCGCGAAGACATTGGCCTTCTCATCTTCGGCCAAAAGTTCAATTTTGCTAAACTTACCACTAGCTCTAGCCTCAGCAATAGCGTGCTTCAGTGAATCCGCGACGGGGCTAACGAAACACATATTTGGATAGCGCAGCGAGAGCCTCTCAACCGCATCTGAAATAGGATCAGATAATTGCGCCAACTCAGATATGCGGCTTCCGAAAAACACCGCGCACATTGGTGCCTCCGCGTTATATCCTAACCGTGTGCTAAGTCCCTCGCCGTTACCATTTGAGTGATCCGTATCAAACATCGGATTTCCAACATGGGTCACAGACAGGCCATGACGTTCAAAATAGGGCGCATCGAAATCATGTATCGACAAAACGTGGTCATTTGACTGTGCGAGTATACGCGCGCGGCCTTCCCGCATGGCCCAGACTTGAGGCGCGACATATTTGATAATCTTCCCTGAAAATCCCGCTCTCTTTAGACGCTGCGAAACACGTATCATAAAACCCCAACTGTCGATGAGGACAACTACATCTGGCTTTGCGCTCATAATTGTCGTGACTGTCTCCTTCACGCGTTTAAGAACAAGAGGATAAGCGCGCACGGCCTCAAAGAATCCTAATATCGATAAGCCAGAAATGTCCACTTTGGATGTCAAGCCTGCGGACGCCATCGCCGGACCGCCTACGCCTGAAATTTTTGCATCTGGCGACTTTGCGCGCAGTGAGTGCATAAGACCTGCGCCGAGTTGGTCAGAGGAGTTCTCTACCGCGACAATAAAAATATGAGGTGCGCCTGTGCTCACCTTATCTACCCTTTAGATGACGGTAGGCCCGCAACGAAAATCCCTAAAGCGTCAGCCTGTCTTGCGACTTCTTCACGTGAGAATACAAAACTTCCGCCACCTTCTGTCACTATGCCAGCAAGCCCTGCGTCGTCTGCTAGCGCGATTGTCTTTGGGCCGATAGACGGCAAATCGACCCGCGTCTCTTGGCCAGGTTTTATCATCTTTGCAAGCACGCCTTTGCGAGCGGAGCGAGAACCGCGTAAGTTTTGGGGTAGCTCCGCAACACGTCTGAGCATGGCGTCAGTACCTTCTTGTGCTTCGACAGCGAGGACAAGCCCGTCGCAAACCACGGCCGCCTGCCCGATATCCATGGCGCCAATTTGGCGGGCGATACGGCAGGCTTTTTCGCTATCATCCTTATGCTCAGCTGTCATTTCGGCCTGACCAAGAAATCCTTCAGGCATCAAAATATGCGCGCAGAGCTCTTGCGGCGCGATGATTTTAAAGCCGTCATTTTCAAAACTCGAGATGAGGGTTGAGAGCAGAGCATCATCCCCTCGCTTTGCTGCGAGCAGGACCGATGGTAGATGACGCAAACCTTTGAGGTCAGGTTTAAGCGCGCCAAAATCAGGGCGGCTAACATGGCCCGCGAAACAAATATGGGTGCAGCCCGCGCGTTTAAAATGGCGCGTGATCTTACCGAGCTTGGCGGGATCCACCGTTTTGGTAATCGCGTCTGCGGGTAAATCTGTCGGCGTACCAGTTAAAGCGATAATATGCAGCTCTGTTTTGGATGCCGTGCAGCCTTCCAAAACAGCGAGAGGTAACTCGCCGCTGCCTGCAATCAATCCAACTTTCACTATCCCGCCCCGTTTTTGGGCATGCAAATTGGTCGCTTATCTTGCCCTCGAATAAAGCTAACGATTTCCATGACAAGGTTTTCGTCCTTATAGAGGTGCGCCGTATCTTCAAGCCGTTCTGCAAATGTACCTTCTTGCGCAAATAACAGGCGGTAAGCCGCGCGCAGATTGCGTACTGTTTCACGATCAAATCCACGCCGCTTTAGTCCAATAATATTAAGCCCCGCGAGGTGGGCGGTATTCCCTACAACAGAGCCATATGGAATGACATCTGTGGTAACAGTCGCCATACCACCCACAAAAGCATGAGCGCCAATTCGCGTATGTTGATGAACAGCACAGAGCCCACCCAAAATAGCGTGATCGCCAATTGTAACTGCGCCGCCGATTTGTGCGCCATTAGAAATTACGACGTGGTTACCGACATGACCTTCATGCGCAAGATGAGAGCCCACCATGAAATAACAATCATCGCCGATTAGTGTCTCAGGCCGACCGGCATCTGTGCCAGGATGAACATTTACGAGTTCACGAAAAATACTGCGGGCACCGATAGTGATTGAGACAGGCCCGCCCTTATGTTTAAAATCTTGCGGTGGATGCCCCATAGATACAAATGGATAGAGCTTACAGTCCGCGCCAATGGTTGTGTTGCCTGCCAAATTGACTTGGCTTACAAGCTCCACATTCTTACCGAGTTTCACATCTGGACCCACTATACATAGTGGTCCGACCACAACGCCGTCGTCAAATTGGGCTTTGGGGTCAACATGAGCTGACGGATGAATTGTAACAGCCATTATCAGCCCTTTGATTTATCTGCGTCAAAATCCATCTGCGCGGCGGTAAAGGTGAGCGTCGCGGCAACTTTATCCTCGACGAGCGCTTTGCCTGCAAACTTGTAGAACGGGCCGCGGACTTTCTCAATGCTCACCTCTACACGAAGTGTTTCGTTTGGATAGACGGGGCGTTTGAACTTGGCCGCCTCAACGCCTGAAAACGCAATAAATTTTTCATCATCAAGACCGCGTGTAAGAGACACGAGCAGCGCACCCGCTTGCGCTACCGTTTCAACGATTAGCACACCCGGCATAATTGGCATGTTTGGGAAGTGACCTTTGAAAAAATCCGCCTCAGCTGAGATATCCGACTCGATGACAATGCTATCATCCCCAAGCTCAATCACGCGATCAACAAACAGCATTGGTGCTCGATGGGGCAGATGCTGCATGATTATATCACGTTTTATAGGTAATTCGTGTGCCATATTACGTCTTCTTAGAGGAAGGCTTAGTCGAGGTCTTGCCCTGCACTGTCCGCCGCAAATAGGCGACTTCGCGCATAAAGCGCTTAATGGGCTGTGCTGGAATACCGCCCCATGTTTCGCCTTCAGGAATATCGTGCATCACGCCAGAGCGTGCCGCAATACTGACATTATCACCAATATAAAGATGATCCGCGAGGCCAACGGCACCGCCCATCATAACGCCGCGTCCGATCTTGCAACTGCCTGAAATACCTGTTTGCGCCGCAAGACAGCTCCCCTCGCCTATATTGACGTTGTGACCTATTTGCACAAGGTTATCGAGCTTCACATCGTTATCCAAGACGGTGTCGCCAAGTTGGCCTCTATCAACACAACTCCCCGCTCCGATTTGCACGCGATTACCTATGATAACGCGCCCAAAATGAGGGATATTAATGACACCAGAAGTATCTCCTTCAATACCAAAACCCCGACTGCCAATGACGGCATTAGGCTTAATGACGCAAGCTACGCCCATCACCGTTGCCTTAAGGGATACATTGTCCTCAATCACGCAATCATCGCCGATTACGCAGCCTGGCCCAATGACACAATTTGGGCCAATTACAGCCCGCTCACCGATGACAGCACCGTCGCAAACTATGGCGCTAGGATGGACCCTTGCGCTTCTCGCAATCTGCGGCTCTGGGCCTTTATCCTGCCAGCTTTTAAGCGACACCAACCGGGCGGAGGCCCTCGCAAAATGCGCGCGCGGGGTGGAGGTAACCAGAGGGATAATTTGTTTCTCACCGACGTGTTCAGCTAGATCCTCTGTCACAAAACAGGCTGTCGCGCGGCAAGTCGCTAATCCTGCCAAGGTTTTTTTCGATTGAATAAAGGTTACATCACCAGACAAAGCACCTTCAACTTGGGTGGGCCGAAGTATCTCTTCATCTAAAAAAGGAGGGTCTAGACGCGAAACATCCAGACCCTCTATAATATCTGCAATCGTGAGAGGGCCGTGGGCGACATAAAATCTGTCATCCAACACGGCGCCACCTACAATCTATTTACGTGGCAGGCGTTCACGCACGACTGACACGGTCCGCATTTGTGAATTTAGACGTGAAATAACGGTATCAGTGATGTCTGTCGATTTGCCGCCGTAAATGACAAGTGAGCGATCAAGGATAACGTCTGCATTACGCTCGGCTACAACCGCTTCGAGAATTTTTGCAAGTTTCTCATTTACTTGTTTCATCGCTTTAGCTTCTGTCACTTGTAATTCGCGCTGTTTATAAGCGGCTTCAACCTGTGTTTTCTGACCTTTTTCCATGAGGTCTTGCGCACGTTTTTGAAGGTCAGGACGAGACTTAAGGGCTGCTGCATCCATATTCTTGAGTTCAGCCATAAGGCGGTCACGTTCTGATTGGATCGGTGTGGCAGAAGCTTTGAGCTCTGACTCCATAGACGCGCCGATTGATTTCATCTGCGCGGCAATGTGTTTGCCGACAGAAGATTCGCGAATTACGCGCCCCTGATCAACGACCAGAATTGTAGACTGCGCGAGAGCGGAACCCGCAAATGCGAGGCTAGCAACGACGCCAATAGCTGCGCCACGGAGAGTTTTAGTTAAAGACATATTAGAACCTTGTTCGTGTCGTAAATTGAAATGATTTGCGCTCATCCCAGGGATATTTTTTCACAGGCTTTGTGAAATCAAAACGGATAGGCCCGAATGGACTTTCCCAGTATACACTGGCCCCAATCATGGCGCGGATAGATAGGTCATCAATGGTTTGTGTCCGAAGATTACCTTCTGTGACATCAAATTGAAACTCTTCATCAATCAAACCCACTGTGCCTGCTTCTGCAAACAGACTACCTGAAAGCTGCGGAACGAAAAGCGGAAAACTCACCTCAGTTGCAGCTAGGGCATAGGCATTACCACCGAGCGCTTGAATACGGCGCACATCACCTGTTAGCTCATCAGTCTGAATAACGTGTGCGCCAATACCTGTGGGCTCATACCCACGGAAGTCATAAGAGCCTTTATAGAAACGGTCGTTAACTAGGATGCTGTCCCCGCCCCAACCTTCTATGTAACCACCATATAGCTTACCAGACGCGATGACGTCTTTCATAATGCCGCGATAGAAATTAGCTTGAAGGTCAGATCTGAGATACTTCACCTCACCGCCAATACCTGCGAAGTCTTGGTTGAACCGCACATCAAAGCCGCGTGTCGGCGTGATGGGATCATTACGACGATCCCACGCAAAGGTATAGCCACCAATGGATGACAGACGCTTACCCTCTTGTTGACACAGGTTGTTTTGACGCGACTGAATGGGGTTGGCGAGAATAGCTTCACAGTTGACGCCTGGAATTTCGATGTTCTCCGTTCGAAGCGAGTAACGCGCCGTGAGAGAGGTATTCTCAGTGAGCGGGAAGCCGAGGCTAATTTGTCCACCTGTACGTGATTGGCGGAAACCTGTCTCGTCCAAGAAATCGATTGTAACATCAAAGAGCTCAATACCTGCAGCAAGATTACGTCCCAAGAAACGCGGCTCTGTGAAACGCAGGTCAATCTCGCGGCGGTTCGAGCTTGCCCGTATGAGGAAGCGCATTAACTGACCACGACCGCGTAGATTACGCTCTGTAATAGACAAGTCGACAAGGAATGCATCAGCAGATGAGAAACCAGCCGAGAATGAAAGCTCACCTGTTGGCTGCTCTGTCACTTTGACTTCGACAACGGCGCGGTCAGCGGAGCTGCCTTGTGTTTCAGTGATTTCCACCTCTTCAAAGAAACGAAGCGAACGGACACGGTTGCGCGAACGGTCAAGCAAGATGCGGTTAAAGGCGTCACCTTCGGCGAGTTCCATCTCGCGGCGAATAACGTAATCAAGCGTCGTTGTATTACCGACCACGTCAATACGTTCAATGTAAACGCGCGGCCCTTCGACCAAGTTAAAGACGAGGTCGACGGTCTTGTCGTCACGGTTGCGCTTTATATCAGGCTGAATGTCGACAAAGGCATAACCCGACGTGCCCGCAGCAAATGTGAGCGTATCAATCGCGTCCTCAACCTCGCTGGCTTTATAAATCTCACCTTCTTTGATGCGGACCAGGCGGCGCAAGAAGTCTTCATTCAGCGTTTCAAGTTCAGTCTCAATCGTGATGTCACCCCAGCGGTACTCTTCACCCTCATCCAGTGTGAAAGTGATGTAGAAATCTTCTTGGTCAGGGGTAAGTTCAGCAACAGCAGAGACAACGCGGAAGTCTGCAAAACCACGGTCTGTATAGAACTTACGAAGCTGTTCGCGATCAAATTCGAGACGACCTGGGTCGTAATTATCGTTTGAGCTGAAGAACTTATACCAGATCGATTCCTCTGTGACGATTTCCTTGCGAAGGCGTCCGTCGGAAAATTCATTATTGCCGATAAAGTTAATCCGTTTCACACCCGTCACAGGGCCTTCGGTGATTTCAAAAATCAGGTCGATACGGTTTTGCGGTTGCTGCACAACCTTGGGTGTGACGTTAGCGGCAAAACGACCAGATTGACGGTAAAGCTCAATTATCCGCTGCACATCTTCTTGAACCTTAGAGCGCGTAAAAATTGCGCGCGGTTCGGCTTCGATTTCATCTGTAATTTTATCAGACTTAAGCGCCTTGTTACCCTCAAGAATAACGCGGTTGATAATCGGGTTCTCGACGACTGAAATGAGGACGTTACCGTCACGCGGATCAATCTCAACATCCGCGAACAAGCCTGTAGCATAAAGTGTTTTGATCGACATATCGATACGCTCAGCACTGTACGGGTCACCGCGCGCGAATAGGAGATAAGACGCCACGGTGTTGGCCTCGACACGCTGGTTACCTTGGACTTGAACCGTGCGAATAACGGTAGGGGCTTGTGGGCGTGCGTCTGCAGCAGGCGCATCTTGAGCTACGGCTGATACTGCAGTTAGACAGATAGAGCCAATGGCTAGAATAAACGCGCAGAAGCCAAGCGAAATATATCTACGGATAGAATGATCCAGTGTTGTCATAACTCGCCTGCTTAGGTGAATAAACTTCGGATGTAGCCAACATCGTTAAACGTCAGCACAATGAATAATCCCAAAAGGACTGCAAACCCGATTCTAAACCCAAACTCCTGTTTTTGTTCACTTAACGGACGACCCGCTAGCGCTTCATAGCCGTAGTAGAGCAAATGTCCACCATCCAGTGCGGGAATGGGCATTAAATTTGCGACACCTAAACCAATGGAAAGTGCAGCACCAAGGGACAATAGGGCATAAATCATGTTTCGCGTACGCTCTTTTAAGCTCACGTCTTGCTGTGCAATATCTACGGCAGTCTTGCCAGTCATCGTCGCGATTCGCGCAACGCCGCCAAGGGCCTTGCCGTCTTCTTTGCCCGTAAATATACGCCCAATATATGTACCCGTTGTTTTAACTGTTAGGACAAGATCAGAGGCACCTACACCTACGGCAGAAATGAGGTTATGGTCAACGCGCTCAACTGAGCTATTTGAAAGTTGAACACCAATGGTACCGACACTATTGCGGCCACCTATAAAATCTTTGCGTTCTTTGCGCGCGGGCGTCACCGTCGTCGTGACAATTTCGCCGTTGCGATCAATGACTGTCTCAATCGGCACACCGCTTCGCACGGCGACATAACCCACGAGCTGATGATATTGACTGACATCTTGACCGTTCATTTCGACAATATGGTCGCCCGCCTCAATGCCCGCACTCGCGGCAGGACTATTTGGTGTGACCGCCGTAATAACAGATTTATAAGAAATTGTTCCATAGGCTAATGCTAGTCCAGCCGTGATGATTACTGCCAAAAGGAAGTTCGCCATTGGCCCCGCAAGGACAATCAAAACACGTTGATAGAGCGGTTTGAAGTGAAAGCAATTTGTCGCTGCTTGACCCTGCACCTCTAAATCAGTTTTTAGTTTCGCAAGCTCTTCATGATCGGGATTACTCGCCCCGCCCGCGTCGCCGCGAAATTTCACATATCCACCGAGCGGAATCCGTCCAATGCTCCAAATCTCCCCTGACTTGCGTGTCCACTCTACAAGAGGTTTACCAAAGCCGATAGAAAAACGCTCAATATCAGTCTTAAATATCTTCGCGACACCGTAATGGCCAAGCTCGTGGAAAAACACGAGCGCCCCGAGCACAATGAGGAAGCTAATCAAAAAAATCGGCGTGTTTAATAGCATGGAAATCATACGCTGTTTTGCGAAAATTTCGGCACTTTTACAAGGCTTTCAATTGCGCAATTGCAGCCCGTCGCGCGTCATTATCGAGTGCTAAGACACCTTCCAAAGTGTTGGGTGAAACAGAGAAACTCGATTTAGCGCTAAATTGCTCAATAACTGCCTCAACAACCGCGGGTATATCCATAAATTTGATAGACTCGGTCAAAAATGCCTCAACCGCAATCTCATTTGCTGCATTGAGGACACATGGTCCCTGCCCGCCAGCCTCTAGCGCCTCTCTTGCAAGCCTGAGTGCTGGAAAACGCTCAATGTCTGGTTCAAAAAAAGTGAGCCCCGATAACTTTGCAAAATCAAGGCGCGCAACTGGCGCAACCATTCGATCAGGCCACCCCAGCGCATAAGCAATCGGCGTGCGCATGTCGGGTGACCCCATTTGCGATAATACCGACCCATCGACATACTCCACCATAGAGTGAATGATGGATTGCGGATGCACGATAACGTCTATCTCGGCCGAAGGACGGTCAAATAAGTAAGCCGCTTCAATAAGTTCCAGCCCTTTATTCATCAAAGTCGCGGAATCGATAGAAATTTTTGCGCCCATATCCCAAGTCGGATGGGCAAGCGCATCGCTGCGCGTCACTGACTTAAGTTTATCCCAACTCGCTTCCCGAAATGGTCCGCCACTTGCGGTCAGAATGAGGCGCTTCACTCCTTTAGGGGCGTCTTTCTCTAAGACTTGGAAAATTGCATTATGCTCAGAGTCGACAGGTAGCAAGGTTGCGCCTGCTGTCTGCACCCGATCCATGAACAAGTCCCCCGCGCAGACCAAACATTCTTTATTGGCCAGCCCTATATGAATGCCTTGGTCCACGGCGGCGAGTGTGGGTTCTAGCCCTGCGGCACCGATAATCGCGGCCATCGTAAAATCACAAGGCAAGCTCGCGGCCTCAACTAAGGCCTGCGGGCCGACGCCAATTTTCACAGACGTGCCCGCTAATCGCGCGCAAAGGTCAGCCTCGTTAGACGGGTCCGCAAGTGCCACAAATTTAGCTTTGAACTTGATAGCTAAATTAGCAAGTTTTTCAGAATTAGTATTCGCTGTGAGCGCAACTACTTGAAAGTCACCTTCTGCGGCGCGACCTAAAAGGTCCATCGTACTGTCGCCTATTGACCCTGTTGCCCCTAAAACTGTGACACGGCGTGTCATGTGAAATTAGACCAAATCGCAGGCGCAGAGGCCAGTACGGCTGCACTGGCGACAACCGCCATCATCAAACCGTCCAATCGATCAAGCAAGCCTCCGTGTCCTGGCAAAAGTGTTCCTGTGTCTTTGACATTGAAATGCCGCTTCAGCGCGCTTTCGAGGAAGTCGCCAATCACCGAGAACACAACAATGGGAACGGCTAACCAGAGCACTGATGACCAGCTGATACCAAAGACAAAGCCGCAGCCAACGGCTATAACAGAGCCTAAAAGAAGGCCTGAGAGAAAGCCCGACCATGTTTTATTTGGACTAATTTTTGGCGCAATTTTTGGCCCTTTAATCGCAGAGCCGCCGAGATAAGCGCCAACATCCGCCCCAATCACGGTCAGGATAATAAACATTAAAATCTTAAATCCGCCCGACGTAAAGCCAACATCATCGCCGCGCAGGGCCACCATTAATACA
Organism: uncultured Caulobacterales bacterium; assembly: GCA_964424575.1. Taxonomy (GTDB): domain Bacteria; phylum Pseudomonadota; class Alphaproteobacteria; order Caulobacterales; family Maricaulaceae; genus Fretibacter. Next base: position 55,557 of record CAYRIV010000006.1, read on the forward strand.
GTTGGTAAGATAATATACAGCGCGCCAAGAGCGGAGAATAATATAGGCTTTATTTCAGAAGAGCGTCGCGCGCGTTCTAGACCCGCAAAAAGAATCGTCACGAGTAGTGCAATCGTCCAGAGCGACGTTAGCGATTGCGCTGCATATCCAATAGCAATTAAAACGCCTGCCATTGGCACGGCGTAAGCTATCCAATTGGCAGATGGGTCCGACATGCGAACCCACTCAAATGATATTCTTAAACCCAAAATCGCTGCAAATATTGCCCAAATATATCCTCCGAAATAAATAGGTGGAATACAAATCGCCGCAAATAAAAGAGCGGAGAGAAGACGCGGACCTATATTCTTCCAAACAGGCGGCTTTTTAAATTTACCGACTGTGCCGCCCTCGCCCTCCATGTGACTTACGCCACTTCCGCAGTGTCAGAGAGATTGCCGAAACGGCGGTCACGACGCTGGAACTCTAATATGGCGGCTTCAAGATCGGCGCGGGTAAAGTCAGGCCAAAGCACATCTGTAAACACAAATTCCGCATAAGCCGCCTGCCAAAGGAGGAAGTTGCTGATGCGCTGCTCACCACTTGTCCGGATAACAAGGTCAGGATCAGGAATACCATTCGTGTCCAAATGTTTTGCGATATGCGCCTCAGTTATATCCTCAGCCGCAACGCCAGACCGCAACAGAGCCTTCGTCGCGCGCAAAATTTCGTCCCGCCCACCATAATTAAAGGCGATGTTGAGATGGAATTCCGTATTGTTGCGCGTCGTTTCTTCGACACGGTTGACGACTTCCAGCAGATCAGGTCGAAGACCGTCACGTGAGCCGATGATACGCACGCGCACATTATTTGAGTTCAGCGTCTCAAGGTCATCGGCGACATATTTTTTTAAGAGTTGGAACAAAGCCGCAATTTCGGCCTTCGGACGCGTCCAATTTTCCGTAGAAAAGCTATAAAGCGTCAGATGCTTGATACCCATATCCGCTGCATCTTCGACGATACGGCGCACAGTTTTCACTCCCGCCTGATGCCCGAACACGCGCGGACGGTGGCGCGCCTGCGCCCAGCGACCATTGCCATCCATGATAATGGCAATATGCAGCGGAATGTCTGCGGAATATGTCGGCCCAGTCCCCAAGCTAGACCTGCATGATTTCTTCGGATTTAGTCTTAAGCGTCTCTTCGATAATGTCGATAACGCTATCCGTTGCTTTTTGAATGTCGGCTTCGTGCGCCTTTTGCTCGTCTTCGCTCATATCGCCGTTCTTTTCGGCTTTTTTCACCGTTTCCATGGCGTCACGACGGACATTACGGACGGCAATTTTAGCTTGCTCAGCATAACCACTCGCGATCTTAGCCAGATCTTTGCGGCGTTCCTCGGTCAGCGGCGGCATAGGAATACGCATTGTCTGCCCATCAACGACAGGATTAATACCCAGATTTGATTGACGCAGCGCACGCTCAACAGCCCCGACTTGGCTTTTGTCCCACACACTCACGAGAAGCATGCGCGACTCTGGCACGCTGACAGAGCCTACCTGATTAAGAGGCGTCATTTGACCATAAGCTTCGACCATAATACCGTCTAGCAAGGCTGCATTCGCGCGCCCTGTACGAAGACCTCCAAATTCATTGCGAAGCGATGTCACAGCCCCGTCCATACGTTGCCGATATTCTTTTAAATCAAAAACCATATCATCCTCTATTCTTGACAGTCTTGCCGTTCAGTCTGGGCGAGAATACGTCATCAAATTGTTTTTCCTAAGCCCTTTGTTTCGTCAGGCCTCAGTCTGAATAACTGTGCATGTGCCTTTGTCGCGCATGACAGCGTCAAACCCACCTTTGGAGTGAAGCGAAAACACGATTATGGGGATATTATTGTCACGCATCAAGGACACAGCGGACGAATCCATAACCCGCAAATCCTCCGCCAAAACTTTTTGATAAGTCAGCGTATCGTAGCGGGTCGCATTCGGATCTTTTTTCGGGTCAGCCGAATAGACGCCGTCAACCTGTGTGCCCTTGAGAAGGGCTTCACAATTCATCTCTGCCGCGCGCAGTGCCGCCGCCGTATCTGTTGTGAAATAAGGGTTACCTGTGCCCGCTGCAAAGATCACGACACGGCCCTTTTCCATATGACGCACAGCCCGACGGCGAATATAGCTCTCACAAACTGTTGGCATCGGAATGGCAGACATAACCCGCGTGTCAACGCCTTGTTTTTCAAGCGCGCTTTGCATGGCGAGCGCATTCATAACCGTTGCGAGCATACCCATATAATCAGCCGATGAGCGTTCAATACCGCCAGCTTGCGCCGACAAGCCGCGGAAGATATTGCCTGCGCCAATTACAAGAGCGATTTGCAAGCCCTGTGCATGCGCTTCCGCAATCTCTGTGGCAATACGGCTCGTCATATCTGTATCGATACCGTAGTCCTGATTGCCCATGAGCGCTTCACCTGAAAGCTTCAACAGAACCCGTTTGAATTTATAATCGCTCAAAGCGACCTCCCAGTATTATTCATCACACCGACAAAGCGGTAGATTCTTGCGATTCGACGTCGCGTTTCTCAGCAATATAACGAGAAAAGCCCCGGACGCCAGTCCAAGGGTATGTGAACAATTATTATAATCATTCACAAACCCAAGGGGCGTCCGAAGCTTTAATTTTTTGCCCTTCAAGGCGTGCGCAGCAAAAGCTAGCTTAAGAGCCCGCGACAGCTGCAGCGACTTCTGCTGCGAAGTTTTCTTCTTTTTTCTCTATGCCTTCACCGAGAGCCATGCGGACATAACCTGTCATTTCGATTGACGTGCCAAGGGCTTTCGCTTCGTCTTCAATAACCTGCTCAATTGTACGCTCACCGTCCATAACGAAGATTTGTGTTTTGAGTACAGATTCTTTGAAGAACTTTGTCATACGACCTTCGACCATTTTGTCGACAATCGCTTCTGGCTTACCAGACTCAAGCGCTTCGGCCTTCAGCATGTCGCGCTCTTTTTGCACAACAGCAGGGTCCAAATCGTCAACGCCTAGCGCGAGCGGGCTTGTCGCCGCAATGTGCATAGCGATTTTTTTGCCAAGTTCGTTCAGCTTGTCTTTGTCACCTGCTGACTCGAGCGCAACGAGCACGCCAATCTTACCCATATTGGGCGCGACAGAGTTATGGATATAACCTGCTACGACACCCTCTGAAACAGAAAGCTTAGATGTACGACGGAATGCCATATTCTCACCAATTTTGCCTACAAGCTTTTTGAGAAACTCAGTGACATTGTCGCCTGATGATGTTGTTGACTGTGCAAGCGCTTCGTTGCTGTCTGCTTTAAGGCCAAGTTGTGCAATTTCTGCTACGGCGGCTTGGAAGCCGTCATTACGTGCAACGAAATCTGTTTCTGAATTGACTTCAACAAGTGCGGCGGTTGTGCCGTCCATAGCGACAGCCACAAGACCTTCGGCCGCGACGCGCCCCGCTTTTTTGTCGGCTTTCGCAATACCTTTTGTGCGCAACCAATCGATTGCAGCTTCGAGGTCGCCGCCTGTTTCGTTGAGGGCTTTTTTACAATCCATCATGCCTGCCGATGTTGCGTCGCGCAGTTCTTTTACCAATTTAGCTGTGATCGCCATGATTGTCTCCGTATGTGTCGGGTCTATGTGTATTGACAGCCCATGACATAAGGACGGGCCATCGGAATTTAAAGAGCGCGCCCCGTGAAGGCGCGCCGAAAAGCTATTCGCGGCTTAAAAGACGCTGAGCTTGTCTTCATTTTTCGCAAGCAAGTAATAAAACGTGACGCGGTTTTTCATGCGTGTCGGCTTCATTGTTTCGCAAACAGCTTTGACTTTGGTCATAGCTTCGTCTTTGTCCGTGATTTCTAGCTTCTTCTTCATGAAACCTTTCACAATTGTCTCAAGCTCAGTCTCATCAGAACAGGCAACATATTTGCTATCGCGGTTGCTCAATGATGCGCCGAGGTGCTTTTCGATTTTTGTAACGACTGCCGCATCAACGTCTGCATCATACTCACGTGTAACGCGAAGATACTCTGACTCTTCAGCCGCTGCTGCCTTAACCTTGACAGTTGCAGGCTCAACAGCCGGCACTTTCGTAGCAGGCGCAGGCGCTTCAGCTGGCGTTTTAGCAACCTTTTTAGCCGGCTTCGTTTCAACAACTGGCGCTGGCTTAGCAGGTTTTGCGGGCGCTTCTTCTTTAGCTTCAAGCGCCATTTCGACAGGGTTTTCAGCCGCGCCGAGGTCAACGCCCACATTAGCTTGCGCCTCTGTCATACCGTCAAGAACAGCGTCCGCGATAAGGTCACAGTAAAGCTGAATAGCGCGCGCGGCGTCATCATTACCTGGGATTGGAAAATCAGCGGCTGTTGGGTCGCAATTCGTATCAAGAATAGCAATCACAGGGATTTTCAAGCGGCGCGCTTCTTTAATCGCGATGCTTTCTTTGTTTGTATCGATAACAAACATCAAATCAGGCTTGCCGCCCATGTCCTTAATTCCGCCAAGCGCTTTATCGAGCTTTTCTTGCTCACGCGTGAGGTTGAGGATTTCTTTCTTTGTCAAACCTGACTGAGCCGAGTTTTCCATGATGCCTTCAAGCTCACGCAGGCGCTTGATAGAGCCAGACACTGTCTGCCAGTTTGTGAGCATGCCGCCGAGCCAACGGTGGTTGACGTAATATTGCGCACAACGCTTTGCAGAAGTCGCAACAGGTTCTGAAGCCGCACGTTTTGTGCCGACGAAAAGAACACGACCACCTTTGGCCGCAACGTCACGCGCCTGAACAAGCGCTTGATGCAGAAGTGGGACAGTCTGTGACAAATCCATGATGTGAATGTTTGAACGTGCACCAAAGATATAAGGTGCCATTTTAGGGTTCCAGCGGTGAGTCTGGTGACCGAAGTGTACGCCTGCCTCAAGCAATTGACGCATAGAAAATTCAGGAAGAGCCATTGGAATATCTCCTTTGTCCGGTTGGCCTGACAGTCATGTGGAAGCAGATAAACCTGACTTCACCGGAAAAGATCAATGCCTATATGACAAAGACCGCCACAACTGTGCGAATTAAGCGGCGCTTATAGCGGTGATTCTATCCATTGCAAGGACTATTTGCGGTGCGGTTATACGAGCTTTAGGCCGCAATTTCCTCAATCGTTTCGATGACGTGACAGGCCTTGAGCGCGGCGCGGATTTTATCATCTGTACCAATTCGAATTGGCAGAGCCATAACCCCTTCTCGTCCATTATCCATAGGAAAGACAATTTCGACACGCCCCATCTTCTTGGACGGCGCATTGGAGAGCGCCGACAAAGTCTGGTGCACTTGATCGAGCTGCTCTGGCGCAGTAGAGCGCAGGCGAATGGAAAAGCCCTCAATCGCGGCTGCGACAGCCGTTGTATCAAGCGAGGACACGTGGTCTGCGAAAATTCGTATCTCACCGTCCCGCATCTCGAGCTTGGCCTGTACGACGACCACAGACCCTGACACTAATATCTCACGCGAGATGGCCAGAAGGCTCTCACCAAGGAAAATCTCAAAATCACCTGACGGGTCAGAAATATCGACATAGGCAAAGCGTTTGCCGCGCTTTGACATACGCTCTTGCTTCTTGCGCACCACGCCAGAGAGCTTCACAACTTGGCCAGAGCGTTGGAAGCGCTCTTCTATATCTATGGCAAGGACGGAATTGCGCACATCAGGCAGGTTTGAATAAGCCTCCAGCGGGTGACCGCCAAGATAGAATCCAATCGCGCCAAGTTCATGATCAAGCTGCTCAACCGTGCCCCACGGCGGCACTTCGGTCAGGTCAGGCTCAACCATAGCTACGTCAGCGTCACCAAATAACCCACCTTGGTTGGAATTACGTTCCTCGGACGCGCGTGAGCCCACGGATTGCAAAGTCGCCGCAGAAGCAAGAACCTTGGCGCGATTAGGCTCAAGGCTATCGAACGCTCCGCCGCGGGCGAGGTTTTCAATCGCGCGTTTGTTCACGACCCGCGTATCAATGCGTCGTGCGAAATCGAACAGGTCTTTATACGGTCCGCCCTCCTCTCGCACTTGCACGACGTGTTTCATGGCTTCGACGCCGACATTTTTGAGCGCGCCCAAGGCATAGCGGACTTTGCCGTCTTCGACCTCAAAATCAGCACCTGATTGATTAACGCAAGGCGGCAGAATGCCAATGTTCATGCGTTTGGCTTCTTGGTAAAATTGCGCGAGCTTTTCGACATTTGCGATATCAAGGCTCATCGTCGCCGCGATAAACTCTGTCGGATAGACCGCTTTGAGGTAAGCCGTCTGGAACGAGATCATCGCATAAGCGGCGGCGTGAGATTTGTTAAAGCCGTAGCCCGCAAATTCATTGACCAAGTCAAAAATCTCATTGGCTAGACCGCTATCGACTTTATTAGCCGCCGCCCCGTCAATGAAGCGCGAGCGCTGCCTGTCCATTTCGGCTTGGTCTTTTTTACCCATAGCGCGGCGCAGCATATCCGCCTCACCCAGTGAGTAGCCCGACAAGACCTGCGCGATTTGCATGACCTGTTCTTGGTAAATGATAATGCCGTAAGTCTCTTTGAGGATATCTTCGAGCATGGGATGCGGGTATTCGATATTTATACGGCCGTATTTACGGTCAATATAGGTGTCGATATTCTTCATCGGGCCTGGACGATAAAGCGAGATCAGGGCGGTCAGTTCCTCAATCGTATCGGGCGCCATTTTACGCAGCACGTCGCGCATGCCTGAGCTTTCAAGCTGAAATACACCCGCAGAAAGCCCCTGCGCAAGTGGCGGATAGGCTTCTTTGGCTGTTGTCGGAATTTTAGACAGATCAATCGGGCGACCTTGCTTGGCGAGATATTTCAGCGCGCGGTCAATCACCGTCAGCGTTTTTAAGCCCAAGAAGTCAAATTTCACCAGCCCCGCTTTCTCGGCATATTTCATCGAGAATTGTGTGGCAGGAATGTCTGAGCGCGGGTCACGGTAAAGCGGCACAAGTTCGGTCAGCGGACGGTCGCCAATGACAACCCCTGCCGCATGTGTGCCCGCATTACGGTAAAAGCCCTCGAGCTTCAGCGCTGTATCAAGAAGATCGCGCACAGCAGGATCACTATCGCGCGCTTCCCGCAGACCCTTCTCCATTTTAATCGCTTCACCGAGCGTAACGGGGTTGGCGGGATTAGACGGCACGAGCTTGGCGAGGCGGTCCACTTGGCCAAGCGGCATCTGCATCACGCGCCCCACATCGCGCACCACAGCGCGCGCTTGCAGCGTTCCGAATGTAATAATATGCGCAACCTGCGCGTCGCCATATTTATTCTGCACATATTTAATGACTTCGCCGCGACGCTCTTGGCAGAAGTCGATATCGAAGTCGGGCATGGAGACACGTTCGGGGTTGAGGAAACGCTCAAACAGAAGGCCATAGCGCAACGGGTCCAAATCTGTAATCAAAAGCGCCCAAGCCACGACAGAGCCCGCACCCGACCCCCGACCTGGCCCAACGGGAATACCCTTTTCCTTCGCCCACTTGATAAAGTCCGAGACAATCAGAAAATATCCTGGGAAACCCATATTTTTAATGACGTTGAGCTCAAAATCGAGCCGTTCGGTATAGGCCTCAATGGTTGCGGCAGGCTCCACCTCAGCGAGGCGCGCCTTCAACCCATCATGCGCTTGTTGGGCGAGGATATCGGCCTCACTTAGAGAACCGTCACCAAAATTGGGCAAAATTGGATTCCGTGGCAAGGATTGATAGGCGCAGCGCTTGGCAATATCGACTGTATTTTCAATGGCTTCGGGGATATCTTTAAACAGCTCCGCCATCTGTTCAGCCGATTTGAAATAATGCTCTCGTGTAACTTTACGTCTGTCTTTCTCAAGAACATAGGTCCCCTCGGATATACAGAGCAGAGCATCATGCGCCGCATGCATATCAGGATCCATGAAATACGGTTCATTCGTCGCGACCAGCGGTAAATCTTTTGCGTAAGCCCAATCAATGAGCGTTTTCTCGGCCTCAATCTCGGCTGTCGTGCCGTGACGCTGTAGCTCAACATAAAGACGATTGGGGTAGAGCGCGGCCAGCCTATCGAGCCACTTCTCGGCTTCTGCCATCTGCCCAGCACATATGAGCTTATTAAGCGCGCCATCTGGCCCGCCCGTCAACGCGATGACGCCTTCGCTATGCTTAGCCAGCTTCGCCGCTTTCACATGCGGCAGGTCGGTCGCGTCCACATCCAAATAGGCGGCGCTAGAAAGCGACATCAAGTTTTCATAGCCGTCTTCTGACTGCGCCAAAAGCACAAGCGTGCCATCTGGGTCGCGCCTGATGCGTCCAGGCTGTCCCTCTAGCCCAATATCCATAGAGAGCGTAACGCCCATTATGGGTTGTACGCCTGCCTTTGAGACTGTCCCTGAAAATTCAAGCGCGCCGCACATATTGGTCGTGTCGGTTAAGCCAAGGGCTGGAAAACGGTATTCCTTTGCCCGCTTGACCATCTCGTCAATACGGATAGCGCCTTCAAGAATGGAATATGGCGAACGGCAGCGCAGCGGTACATAGTGTGCCGTTTTCCCTGCCATTCTGCTGTCTCCTTAACTTTGACTAACCCGCGAGCACCATCATCCAGACGGTCATTACGGTCACGAATCCTGCCATTACCATAGCGGCGCTTAGGTCTGCTGCAACTTGCTTCATAATCTTATCCTCATCTTTAATATTTATGTTCATGTTTTGTTCTATATGTTTCACACAAGACCTGTCAACAAAAAGAGTGTTAACGCTGGACAGGTCCATATCTGTCGGGTCATTTGGACTTCATGGAAAAAGCGACGTCTTACTCTCACTATAGCCCCCGTACGGCGGCTGCCGTCATCATCGCCAATATGGTGGGTACAGGCGTGTTCACGAGTCTTGGCTTTCAACTGCTCGATATCCAAGCGGGCTTTCCATTGCTCATGCTTTGGGTGCTTGGCGGCGTGGCGGCTCTTTGCGGCGCGGCGAGTTACGGAGAGCTAGGGGCTGCCCTGCCCCGCTCTGGCGGTGAATATAATTTCTTGGGACGCATATATCATCCTGCGGCAGGATTTGTCTCGGGCTGGGTGTCAGCCCTTATCGGCTTTGCAGCCCCTATCGCTGCGGTCGCGATTGTATTTTCGAAATATTTCAGCGCAGCCCTACCGTGGGAGTTTACGAGCCAGCCGAATGTGCAAAAAGCTATGGCTGTTGGCATTGTTCTGATTGCGACACTTATACACGGACGCAACCGCTCGGGCAGCGCGCGTTTCCAAACCACATTCACTGTCATGAAAGTGCTCTTGATTGTGGCTTTTTGTGTCGCAGGCCTGCTCCTCACAAAAAATACCACGCCGATGATTTTCACGCCTCAACCAGGAGACTTTGACATAATGGCCAGCGGGGCTTTTGCTGTATCGCTGATTTACGTGTCTTACGCCTACACTGGCTGGAATGCCGCAACCTACATTAGCGGCGAAATGAGAAATCCACAGCGCGATTTGCCTAGGGTTTTGGTCTTTGGCACGGGCCTCGTTATGGTGCTTTATGTGTTACTGAATTTTGTCTTTCTGCGCGTTGCGCCGATTGAGGCCATGGTGGGGAAAGAAGAGGTCGGCTTCGTCGCAGCAAATTATATTTTCGGCGAAACAGGTGGGCGGCTTGTGGCGGCAATGTTGTCGCTGCTTTTGATTTCCACTGTCAGCGCTATGGTGCTCGCGGGGCCGCGCGCGCTGCAATCCGTCGGCGAAGACTTTCACGCTTTTCGCTGGTTGGGTCGCACGAATAAAGACGGTGTGCCGCGCAATGCAATTTACTTCCAATCACTCGTCGCGCTCATTTTCATCATCACGTCGAGCTTTAAGTTTATTGTGATATTTGCGGGTGCCATGCTTGCGCTCAACAGTCTTCTCGCGGTCGTAGGCGTATTTGTTCTACGTTATAAAGAGCCTGACTTGCCGCGCCCGTATAAGACGTGGGGCTATCCTATTGTGCCGCTGATTTATATTGCGCTCACGACCTTCACCCTGATTTTTGTTGTGAAAACAAGCCCTGGGAAAGCCCTATTCGCAGCAGCAATTATCATATCAGGCGGCGTGTTCTATTGGTTCTCGGAACGCGCAAACGCGCGGCGCTAAAGGCTCACAATCATCCCATCACGCACGGTCAACACGCGGTCCATATATTGCGTGAGTTCCATATTATGCGTCGCGACTAGCGCGGAGAAGCCCTCTTGGCGCGTAAGGGCTAGCAGGCTTTGGAATACACGGGTTGACGTCGCTGGGTCGAGGTTCCCTGTTGGCTCGTCCCCAAAAAGCACTTGCGGGCGGTTGGCGATGGCGCGCGAAATCGCCACGCGCTGCTGTTCACCACCAGACATTTGGCCCGGCATATGATCGAGACGGTGCTCTAGGCCAACAGTCGTGAGTAATCTCTTCGCCTCGGCGCGCGAAGAGGCTTGGCTCTTGCCTGCAATCATTTGCGGAATGGCGACATTGTCGAGCGCCGTAAACTCACGCAGCAAGTGGTGGAATTGATAGACCATACCTATACTTTGACGGCGAATGGCTGTGCGCTCTTTGTCAGGCAATTTTAGGCACTCTCTGCCGTTTATATAGACCTGTCCCGCATCAGGCTTCTCAAGCAAGCCAGCGGCATGAAGCAGCGTCGACTTCCCAGACCCCGACGGTCCCACAAGGCCAATCATCTCGCCTGGAAAAATATCAATATCTGCGCCCTTCAGCACGGTCAATGTGCCCTCACCCGATTTATAGGTACGGTGTAGATTGCGGACAGACAATATGGGACGGCGGTTTTGAGGCACGATAGTCATCACTCATACCTCAGCGCTTCGACTGGATCGATTTTTGAGGCCGTCAGCGCGGGGAAGAAGGTCGCCAGCGTCGTGATAAGGAAGCCCCAAAATGCAACGCCTGCAATCTCTGACCAGACGATTTTGACGGGTATGCCGCCAGAGAGTCCATAAACGTCAGCGGGGAACAGTTCCACGCCTGTGATGAATTCAATTACCGCCTGTACCGCACTGATATTTAAGCAAAAAACGACACCTATAATAAGCCCGACCAACGTCCCGAAGACGCCAATCATCGCGCCTGACATGAAGAATATGCGAAGAATTCCGCTCTGTGTCGTACCAATCGTACGCAGCACAGCTATGTCGCGCGACTTATTTTTCACGAGCATAATCATGGCCGAGAGTATCGGGAATGTTGAGATAATTACCACAATCATAAAGATCATGCGCATGGCGATTTGCTCTGTACGCAAAGCTGTCGCTGTCGTCTGATTGCGGTCTTTCCACGTTTCAATAAACACGGGCTCCCCCGCTGCATTGGCCACAGGTTGCACGAGCGCATCGATATTGTCGGGGTCATCCAGTCTGAGTTGGATCGAACCATCCGCTTTGCCGTCATTAAACATAAGTGAGGCTTGGCGCAGATCCATATAAAGGTAGCCGCTATCGGCCTCCACTAACCCCGTCTCAAAGATACCACCCACTGTGTAACTCTTACGAATAGGTGTAGACCCCATCGCCGTTGTGCGAACCTTGTTGCTGTAGACAACAAGAGTGTCGCCTACTGTCACGCCCAGATTACCTGCAACACCGCTGCCTACGGCGATCTCGTTATCGCTGCCCACGCCCTGCCCAAACCCGTCGAGTGAGCCGAGCACGAGATTGTTCACGATAAAGTCAAAGTCACGCAGGTTTTCTGGCGAGATACCATTCACAATAACACCAGTTGGGCGGCGCGCGCTTTGTATCATGGTCTGGTCTTGGCTCATCTCAAACGCCTTTTCCACCCCTGGTACAGCGGCGAGTTTACGCTCTAACTCTCGTACACTATCTGGCGTAGGTTGCGGCGCAGCGGAGGCGACATACATGTGGCCTTGGCTACCAATGGTGAGCATGATGAGTTTAGAACGGAAACCGTTCATAATGCTCATAATGATAATCATCGAGGCAACGGCAAGCATAATACAGATAAAGGACAGCGCGGCGATAAGGCCGACGCCGCCGTCTTTTTTCTTTGCACCCAAATAGCGGCGCGCAATTAGCCGTTCGACCTTACCAAAAGGCTTATTTTGACCGCTTGTAACAGGACCAGTTATTTGCGCGTCTGCGTTCACTTACAGCCCTTTAAATGCGTCTGAAATCATGGCGATAGCCGCATCTGGTGCCATTTCAGACTTCTCTCCTGTCGCCCGGTCTTTAACCTCGACAACGCCGTTCTTTAACCCGCGTGGACCAACGGTGATTTGATACGGCAAGCCAATCAAATCCATACGACCAAACTTCACCCCTCCGCGGTCATTTTTATCATCATAGAGCGGGTCAACGCCCGCCGCAGTCAGTTTGGCATAAAGGTCTTCACAGGCCGCATCTGCCGCCTCATCACCTGCCTTGAGATTGATAATCCCTGCCCCAAACGGCGCAACCGCTTTGGGCCAAATGATACCATTTTCGTCATGGCTCGCCTCAATAATGCCGCCTACGAGGCGCGAGACGCCAACGCCGTAGCTGCCCATCATCACCATATGTTCTTTATTGTCTGGTCCCATAACAGACGCGCCCATGGGCTTTGAGTATTTATCGCCGAAGTAAAAGATATGCCCAACTTCGATACCGCGCGCGGTCATGCGGTCGCTTTCGGCGAGTTTCTCAAACTCTTCTGGCTCATGAGTCTCATCTGTGGCGGCATAAAGCGCGCGGCGCTTATCCACGTGCTCTGATAGATCACTGTCAAAATCGACCTCACCCGGAGCGTCCATCTCAATCAGGTCCTTGTGGCAAAACACTTCGCTTTCGCCCGTTTCCGCAAGGATCACAAATTCATGCGTCAGGTCGCCGCCAATGGGACCTGGGTCCGCTTTCACAGGGATAGCCTTTAGCCCCATGCGCGCGAATGTGTTGAGGTAGGCGACAAACATTTTGTAGTAAGATTTGCGCGCCGCTTCTTCGCTGATGTCAAAGCTGTATGCATCTTTCATGAGAAATTCACGACCCCGCATCACGCCAAATCGCGGGCGGCGCTCGTCGCGAAACTTCCACTGCACATGATAAAGAAGCTGCGGTAAGTCCTTGTAAGATTTGATATAACTCCGAAATATATCTGTAATCATATCTTCATTCGTTGGGCCGTAGAGCATTTCACGCTCACCGCGATCTGTAATGCGTAGCATTTCTGGCCCATAAGCATCATAGCGGCCCGTCTCTTTCCACAAATCCGCAGATTGAATGGTTGGCATGAGCATCTCGACTGCGCCAGCTTTATTCTGTTCTTCGCGCACAATCGTCTCGATTTTACGTAAGACTTTGAGGCCAAGCGGCAGCCAGCTATAGATGCCGGCGCTGTTTTGCTTAATCATACCGGCACGCAGCATATATTGGTGCGAGGCAATCGTCGCTTCAGACGGTGTTTCCTTAAGGACAGGCAAAAAATATCGCGAAAGACGCATGAGAGAATCCTAAATCAGTCTGTGAATGGCTTAGCGTTATCGGCGCGCCGTGCCAAGCTCTCGTATAAGGGGAAAAATTAAATGGCGGTTAGGCGCGCGCCTGCATCATGTCCCGCCAGGCAGGTGTAGTCCAAGTTGATCCCAACTGAGCGCGCCAGTAACGATAATCGCGCAGACTATAAGCCAGATTATCGTCGCGACAACCGTCGTGATAATCACCTTACGCTTCATATGGCTATTGACGGGCGCACCAGGCTCAGAGCCTTTGACGACACTGTCCTCTTCCGCCTGCCCGCGCACACCTAGCGGCAATATTCCGAACAAAGTAATCCACCAAATAAGCAGATAAACAACAAAGGCAGAAAAGGGTGACATGATTAATGCTCCTCTTTTGGAGTTTCCATCAACTCAATCAAAACGCCGCCTGCGTCGCCAGGATGCAAGAACACAACAGGCGTTCCGTGCGCGCCGATACGTGGCTCATTTAATACGCGCATGCCACGCTCCGCCATAATCACGCAGGTCGCATCGATGTCCTCGACCTCAAAACAGATATGGTGCTGGCCACCTCTCGGGTTGCGTGCGAGGAATTTTGAGATAGGTGAGCTATCACCGTAAGGCTGAATCAGTTCCACCTGCCCTGTTGGAAGGTTCACAAACGAAAATGTTACGCCTTGGGGCGGTAGATCCTTCGGCTCCGTGATGTCCGTACACCCAAATACGTCGCGGTACATTGCAATCGCGACGTCAATATCCGGTACAGCGACGCCCACATGGTTCATTGGCCCGATTGAGAAATTTTCATGTGACGCCGCCTTTGTCATTATTATTTCACCTTATGTGCCGAGACGACCACCACGGGGCGTTTGCCCGTCTGCTGTTTAACAATCTTTTTAATGCGGGAGCGAATACGGTCTTCAATCACGTCTTCATCGGCTTTGCCGTTTTTAGACAGCCCTTCAAAAGCGCGCTCGGCCTCGTCGCCGATATCGTCAATCATCGCGTCAAGATAGACGTCATTATGACCATGCGGAAATCCGCTGATGTGACAATCAGGCCCTGACATAAGGCGGCCTTTGGAATTGACGACTAGGCTGACTGCGATGTGACCCGCATAAGCCATTTTACGGCGCAGGCGCAGCCCTTCATCTTGAGCGGAAACAATGACATTACCGTCTTGATGCAGACGACCGCTCGGCACGATATCGATGACTTGCGGGCCCTTTTCGCCGATAAGAATCATTTCACCGTTATGTGGCGCAATAGCTTTCTCAACGCCGAGTTCGCGCGCAAGCTTGGCATGCTCAATCAAATGACGTCGCTCGCCGTGCACAGGGATGGCAAAGCGTGGCTGCGCCCATTCATACATCTGGGCAAGCTCACCGCGACATGGGTGTCCAGAGACATGAATATCACGGTCTTTTTCCGTCACGATTTCAATGCCTTGATCCGCAAGCGCGTTTTGCAAAGCGAAGATACCGATATCATTTCCTGGAATAATTTTAGAGCTAAAGATAACCACGTCACCTTTGGAGAATTTAATATTGCGGTGATCACCCGCCGCAATGCGGGATAGCGCCGCGCGTGGTTCGCCTTGGCTTCCCGTACACAGGTAAAGCACATGGCCTTGCGGCATGTTCATCGCTTCTTCTTCCTCAAGCAGCGCGCCGACACCGTCAAGAAGGCCGACAGCCTTGGCCGCGCCGACCATGCGATGCATAGAGCGCCCAACAAGGCAGACGGACCGGTTGTTTTCCTGCGCTGCCATCATCACAGATTCAAGCCTTGCAACATTAGACGCGAATGATGCAACAGCGACCCCTCGCCCATCATATTCGGAAATCAGTTTTGTGAGTTCTTTGCGCACGCCTGCTTCAGACCCTGCGAAACCTGGCGTAAACACATTGGTACTATCGCAAATCATGGCAAGGATGCCCTCTCCGCCGAGCGCCTTAAGCGCCGTTGCGTCAACAGGCTCGCCAATCTGCGGATCTGAGTCGATTTTCCAATCGCCTGTGTGCAGGATAAGGCCAGCAGGGGTACGAATGGCAACCGCATTCGGCTCTGGAATAGAATGCGTTAGCGTCACCATCTCAAGGTCAAATGGCCCTATGTTGAAACGGCTCTTTAGTTCTACTTGGTGCAAGTCCACTTCGCCCAAAAGCCCGACTTCCGCGAGGCGGTCGCGCACAAGAAACATTGTGAACGGCGTCGCATAGACGGGACATTTCAGCTTGGGCCAAAGTCGAGCAAGTGCGCCCATATGATCTTCGTGAGCGTGGGTTAGAACAATGCCAAGCAGCTCGCCATTGCCTTCCTCAAGAAAGGAAATGTCTGGCATAATAATATCAATGCCAGGCGTCTCAGAATTACCAAATGTGACTCCAATATCGATGATTATCCACTTACGGTCATGCGAGGGACCAAACCCAAACAGGTTGAGATTCATGCCAATTTCGCCGCTACCGCCAAGTGGCAGGAAGACGAGTTCGTCTTTGTTTTTATTATTTTTAGCCATGTGTTAGTTAGGTCTTCTCAAGTCTAGCTGTCGGCGTTCAGGCGCGAGATTTCGAGCAAGCCATTAATTGTCAGATTACTGTCATAGACATCAATCGTCTCAGATGCACCCTCAAAAAGTGACGCAACACCACCCGTCCCTATAACAGTAAAGTCGCGTCCATCTTCGCTTTTTATTTTGCGCACGAGGCCATCGATTAGCCCGATATAACCCCAAAATACGCCAGATTGCATAGCCGTGACAGTGGAGTTTCCAACCACTTTTTCAGGCTTCATAATTGCTATACGTGGAAGTTGCGCCGCCGCGTCATGAAGCGCGCGCATAGATAGGTTGATACCCGGGCAGATCACGCCGCCTTCGAATATACCGTCCTCTGATATAACATCGAATGTCGTCGCTGTGCCGCTGTCAATTATTATCAGATTGCCCTTATAGGTCAGCCGCGCGCCGAGAGCTGTCACGAGCCTGTCCGCTCCGACTTCTCGCGGGTTAGGTAGAGAGTTGCCAATGCCAATCTCAACGCCGTCTTCACCGATAATAATCGGCTCCACCTCCAAATGGCGACGAGCAAGATTGCGCATATTAAACAGGGATTGCGGCACCACAGTTGAAATCACGCAGCGCGTTATGTCCGCAAATGTCAGCTTCTGCATCTCAAGGAGTTGGTGGAACCACACCGCATATTCATCTGCTGTACGCGCAGCATCTGTCGCGATGCGCCATTCCACGACCCATGCTTTGCCGTCATGTATCGCAAACAACGTGTTGGTATTACCTGTATCAATCGCCAGTAACATTTAACTCTCCGTGGCGGGCGTATGGGGAAACACATCGCCAGCAAATATATTCTCTATCGTGCCATTGTCGCGCTGCACCTGCAACTCACCATTTGGGCCAAGCCCGATAAGTCGCGCCTCGAAACTGCGGTCAGCTAGGCGGATATTTGCTCGCTCGCCCAGCCCTTGCGCGCGGTCTGTCCACGCCTGACCTAATTGCGCAAAGCCCTCTTGCATCAATGTTTCTCGCCAATACTCAAACCGCGCAGATAGTAAGGCTAGCACGGCGTCAGCCCCCGTAAATTTAGGCTCTGGCCCGCTTAAGTCCGCCTCAGACATATGCTCCAGCAAATGCGTCGCGGGATAAGGCGTATCTTTGGGATGGCTGAGCAGGTTTATACCAATCCCGACGATGACCCATCCCTGCCCGTCTGTCTGCCCAGTCTCAAGAAGTATACCTGAAATCTTAGCGCTACCGACTAATACATCGTTTGGCCATTTGAGCGTGATCTCAGCCTGCGGCGCGTAAACGTCTATCGCCTCGGCGATAGACAACGCGGCTGCAAAGCCAAGCTGTGCCCCGAACAAGGGCTCTGGGCTGATGGGAAATAAGCCGCTGGTATAGAGGTTACCTTTAACAGATGTCCAAGCCCGCCCATGGCGACCGCGTCCGCCCGTCTGGCTCTCGGCGCGCAGCCACAATGGGCCGCGCTCATCCGTGTCTTCTAAAAGGTGGCGCACCTCATCATTGGTGGAGCCGACCTCATCTCGGACAAAGAACTTCAAACCTTAGAAGAGGCTCGCAGCGGCTTGGCTGATAAAGCCTGTCGCAGGAATGGCTGTAAACGGCAGGATAAGCAGCGGCAGTACAAGCGCGGCGCTGACAATCGTTGTCCAGCGTAGGCTTGCAGGGGCTTCAACGAACTCATGCGCGGGTTCGTCAAACCACATCGATTTGATAATGCGAAGGTAGTAGAACGCGCCAATAACCGAGGCGATTAGCGCTAACACGACAAGCCAGACAAGACCCGCTTCAACGGCTGGCAAGAAGGCAAAAAGCTTACCCCAAAATCCAAGTAGCGGCGGTATTCCCATGACAGAGAACATAAACATGGACAGCACAATCGCGAGGCCTTTGTTGGATTTCGACAAGCCTGATAAATCGCTAATTTGCTCGACCATGCCGTTACGAATCCGCATTTGTAAGATACAGGCAAAAATACCGATGACCGTGATAACGTAGATCGACATGAAAATCAGCATACCTTTTACACCTGCCGCGCCGCCTGCTGAAAGCGGGACGAGCGCGTAACCCATATTAGCAATAGAAGAATAAGCCATCAGACGTTTGATATTGGTCTGCGCAAGCGCGCCAATCGCGCCAACAAACATAGAGAGCACGGCAAAGACGATGATGACTTGCTGCCATTGATCTTCAATGCCGCCGAACGGTCCGACGCAAAGACGTGCGATAAGGCACATGGCGACAAACTTCGGCGCACCCGCAAAGAAGCCCGTGACAGGCGTTGGTGAGCCTTCGTAAACATCTGGCGTCCACATATGGAAGGGTGCGGCGGAAATCTTGAACCCAAGACCACAGAGCATAAACACCATGCCCGCGATAAGTCCTGGTGATGCGCCTGCTTCGACAACAGCGCCGATGCGGTCAAAATCAAGAGAGCCAGAGAAGCCGTAAACCATTGACAGGCCGTAAAGCAGGAGGCCGGATGACAATGCGCCTAGCACGAAATATTTAAGGCCGGCCTCTGAAGAGCGGAGGCTGTCGCGATTAAATGCCGCCATGATGTAAAGCGCAAGCGCTTGCATCTCGACACCAATATAGATTGCAAGCAGATTATTGGCAGATGCCATGATACTCATGCCAAGCACGGCATAAAGCAGCAGCACAGTAAACTCATGCTTGTCGAGTTTCTCTGATTGCAGATAAGGCTTAGCAAAAATCAGTGATGCCGCGCCGGCCAGTCCGATTATCAACTTTATGTAATGGCTGTAATTATCAATGACGAGTGCGCCGCTAAAGGCCGTGCCGCTTGGCATGCCGAGAAGAAAGCCAGAAAAGGCGAAGACAAGCAAAACGGCAATACCAATATAACGCACAAGATCCGCGCGGTTGCTTTTCTTCGACACGCCAAGCAGCAAAAGCTGTGAGGCTGAAACAGCCAGTAGCAGTTCGGGGAAGAAGAGTATGAGTTTTTCCCACATGACTAGCGTCCTCCTGCTGCTGTCGCCGCAGCAATATCAGCAATTAAATTATCAACGGACGCGGCCGTAATATCAGTAACAAGTGACGGATAGACACCAAGCACGAGTGTGAATAGCGCGAGCGGTGCGAGTATGAAGACCTCGCGACGTGTCATATCAGTGATTGTCTCAAGTTTTGGATTTGTCACCTCGCCGAAGACAACTTCCCGGTAGAGATGCAGCGCGTAAACGGCCGACAATATCATCCCGAGCGCGGCACCAGCGGCAACCCAGGGGTTGACTTGGTAAGCGCCAACCATTGTCAAAATCTCCCCAACAAAGCCAGACGTTCCTGGCAAGCCAACATTAGCCATGGTGAAGAAAAGGAGAAACGCTGCAAAGACTGGCATCTGTTTCACAAGACCGCCGTAAAACGCGATTTCGCGTGTATGCATGCGGTCGTATATGACCCCGACGCAGAAAAAGAGTGCGCCTGAAATCAGACCGTGGCTGAGCATTTGGAAAATCGCGCCCTGAATACCTTGTACATTCATCGCAAATATACCCATGGTCACAAAGCCCATATGCGCGACAGATGAGTAAGCAATCAACTTCTTCATGTCATGCTGTCTGTAGGCCACGAGCGAGGTGTAGATAATCGCAATGACAGACATAGCAAAGACGAGCGGCATGAACTTAATTGAAGCGTCAGGAAATAGCGGCAATGAAAACCGCAGCAAGCCATAACCGCCAAGCTTAAGAAGAATACCCGCAAGAATTACAGAGCCCGCTGTCGGTGCTTCTACGTGCGCGTCGGGTAGCCATGTATGAACTGGCCACATCGGCATCTTGACCGCGAATGACGCGAAGAAGGCCAGCCAGAGCCATGTCTGCGCACCCAGCGGAATATCAAGGTCACGCATGAGTACAGCCATATCTGTCGTCGGCGCGCCAAGCTGCTGACCACTGAGAACGTAAATCCAGATAATCGCAGCAAGCATGAGCACAGAACCAAGCAACGTGTAGAGGAAGAATTTATAGCTCGCATAAACGCGGTTCTTTCCGCCCCACACACCGATGATGATATACATCGGTATGAGAACAGCCTCAAAGAAGAGATAGAAAAGTATCAAATCAAGCGAGCAGAAAACGCCTATCATCAAGGTTTCAAGAATAAGAAACGCCACCATATATTCGAGCATACGGTCTTTGATAGATGTCTGACTTGCGAGAATACAAAGCGGTGTGAGGAAGGTCGTCAGCAGAACAAATAGGATTGATATCCCGTCCACTCCCATGCGGTATTCAATGCCGCCACCTAGCCATGCTGTGTCTTCGGTAAATTGGAAGTCTGCCGTACTGCCGTCAAAAGCCAGCACGAGTAGGAGTGATAATAGGAACACAACGCCCGATACAAGAAGCGCAACAAATGGTGAGTTTTTTGCGATTTGCTCTTTCGCCTCATCCGACTTTGCGGTGCGGGCAATAATCATAAGGAAAACAGCTGCAAGTGCAGGGAAGAATGTAATCAGCGATAAAATTGGAATATTTTCAAACATGGCTAACCTCCCATGCCTGCAAAGACGAAGGCAATAATACCGACCACACCGATCAACATAATAAAGGCGTAGTGATAAAGCTGCCCACTCTGAATTTTAGAGAGACGATTGGCTGTGCCTGCCGCAAAAGCCGCGACACCGTTCGGGCCAAAGCCGTCGATGATTTTTTGATCGCCAATCTTCCAAAAGATATCGCCAAGCCAACGGACGGCGCGCACGACAGTCGCGTCATAAAGCTCGTCAATATACCACTTGTTGAGGAGAAAATTATAAAGCGGACCGCCACCTGTTTCCTTGACCTCGTTGATGTGCTTCGCCGCACCCTCGCCGCGCATATACATAGCGAGGGCAATGATTAGACCTGATATTGAGGCCACAAAGGGCGCAAGCAAGACCCAGAATGGGAAGCCGTGAACTTTGTTAAAGAAGAAGCCCTTAATGCCGGTATATCTTACGTCATCATGATGGGCATCTGATGCAACGGACTCGGCAGCGGCATATAAATTACCATCTGCCATCATAGCGTGATGCTCACCTGCATGGACAGGAATGGACCCGTGCCAGAAGTCACCGTAATTGCTCATGAAGTATTTGTAGAAAACGAAGCCTGCGAACACAGCACCGATTGACAAAAGTCCAAGTGGGATTGTCATATTGAGCGGGCTTTCATGCGCGTGGTCGAGTGTGTGCTTATCCCCGCGGTAATCGCCGTGGAACGTCATAAAGATAAGGCGCCAGCTGTAGAAGCTTGTCATCAGCGCCGCAATGATACCGACAACGAACGCAAAAGCCGCCGCATTTGTGCCACCTGCATAGGCCGCTTCGATAATCGCATCTTTAGAGAAGAAGCCTGCAAAGCCAATTTTTGTCCCTGGGATGCCGATACCCGTAATCGCGAGTGTGCCGATAATCATAGCCGCATAGGTCAGCGGAACTTTGTGACGGATGCCGCCCATTTTTCGCATGTCCTGCTCGTGATGCATGGCGTGGATGACAGAACCTGCGCAGAGGAAAAGAAGCGCTTTGAAAAAGGCGTGAGTGAACAGATGGAACATGGCAGCGTTGTAAGCGCCTACGCCTGCGGCGAAGAACATATAGCCCAGCTGCGAACACGTTGAGTAGGCGATCACGCGTTTAATATCATTTTGCACAAGCGCCACACTTGCCGCAAATAGCGCCGTGAACGCGCCCATAGCGGTGATAAAGCCAGAGGTGACAGGCGCAAGCTCATAGATTGGCGCCGCACGGCAGACGAGGAATACACCCGCTGTCACCATCGTCGCGGCGTGGATCAGTGCTGAGACGGGTGTCGGGCCTTCCATGGCGTCGGGGAGCCAAACGTGTAGCACAAATTGCGCAGATTTACCCATAGCGCCGATAAAGAGCAGCGCCGCGATCAGCTCAATCGCGTGAAATTCCATACCGAGGAACGGCAACATCAAATCTGTTTTGTCACCAACAGCAGCGAACACTGTATCAAACTTCACCGAGCCAAAGACGAGGAAAATTGTCATCACGCCTAGCGCAAGACCCACATCACCGACACGGTTCGTCACAAAGGCTTTAATCGCTGCCGCATTAGCCGACGGCTTTTTATAATAATACCCAATCAACAGATAGGATGCGAGGCCCACCCCTTCCCAGCCAAAAAAGAGCTGAATGAAGTTATCTGACGTTACCAGCATCAACATGGCGAAGGTGAAGAGCGACAGATAGGCGAAGAAACGCGGCTTATACTGATCATCACTCATATAACCCCAGCTATAAAGGTGCACGAGCGCAGAGACGCTGTTCACGACAACGAGCATCACGGCCGTCAGCGTATCAATCTGGAAAGCCCAATTGGCTTTCATCCCACCAACATCCATCCATCGAAGGACGGTGATATCTTGTTCGTTATGATTAAAGCCAACTTGAATGAATGCGTACCATGACAATATAGCCGACAGGAACAACAGCCCCGTCGTAATCGCCATTGACGGTTTGTCGCCAAGCTTTGCGCCCATAAAGCGCGTGCCGGCCATGCCTGCGATGATAGCGCCAATTAGCGGCGCAAATACGATGATGTGGTAAAGCATCAGGCTAGCCCTTCATCAAATCAATGTCTTCGACGGCGATGTTCCCGCGATTACGGAAATAGACGACGAGAATAGCCAGCCCCACAGCCGCTTCCGCCGCTGCAACAGTCAAAACAAAGAGTGCGAATACTTGTCCCGCAAGCGGTTCATTGCCCGCGATGTCAGGCATATGCGCTGAGAAGGCCACAAAATTGATATTCACGGCGAGCAGTAAAAGTTCGACACACATCAAAATAATAATGACGTTCTTACGGTTCACGAAAATCCCAAACACCCCAATGGTGAAAAGGATCGCCGCGACGACGAGGTAATGTGAAAGTCCGATTGTCATAGCCGTCCCCTAACCTACGCCTTGCCCTGGCACGATATCGACAAGTTCGACACCTTCTTCGCGCGTGCGCTCCATTTGCTTGACTGCATTCTGGCGGCGCACACCTTCGCGTTCGCGCAATGTCAGTGTAATCGCCCCTACGAGTGCGACGAGAAGTACGAGACCTGCGGCTTCGAAGAAGAACGCATAATCAGTGTAAAGCACAGCGCCGAATTGTTCGAGGTTACTCAGTTCTGATGTCTGCTCGGGTAACTCCTTGACATTATCACCTTGAAAATAAACTGCGCCAATAAAAACTAGCTCAATTATTAATATCACGGCTATAGTAAGTGCATAAGGCAGTTGTTGAACAAACCCTTGCCTCATCTCAACAAAGTCGACGTCTAACATCATCACCACAAAAAGGAAGAGAACAGCAACCGCACCGACATAGACCATCACGAGGAGAAGCGCGATAAACTCTGCGCCCATAAGAATAAACAGGCCCGCGGCACTGAAAAATGTCAGGATAAGATACATGACCGAATGCACAGGATTGCGAGCTGCCACGACCATAAAGCCAGCAGCAATCGCCACAAGTGCGAACAAATAAAATGCGATTGTAATAAGCACGATTCTCTCGTCCCCCTATTTCCCCGCCGCTTTAGCGGTAAGGCGCGTCCATGGCTAGATTTTTTGCAATTTCGCGCTCCCAACGATCGCCATTCGCGAGCAGCTTATCTTTGTCGTAATAAAGCTCTTCGCGTGTCTCTGTCGCAAACTCAAAATTTGGACCTTCAACGATGGCATCCACGGGACACGCCTCTTGGCAAAAACCGCAATATATACATTTAACCATGTCGATATCATAACGCGTTGTGCGGCGTGACCCATCCTCGCGCGGTTCGGCCTCAATCGTGATAGCTTGCGCCGGGCAGATAGCTTCACAGAGCTTACAGGCGATGCAACGCTCTTCCCCGCTTGGGTAACGGCGCAGAGCGTGTTCCCCACGGAAGCGCGGGCTAAGCGGACCTTTTTCAAATGGATAGTTAATCGTCACTTTTGGCGCGAAGAAATATTTCATCGCGAGCCAAAAGGCCGAAACAAATTCCAAAAGGAACGCCGCGCGGAAGACTTGTTTGATACGAGTAAACATAGAGACTAACCCAAGAACACGACAAAAGTGGAAACAAAAACGACAGCCGCGAGGGACGTGGGCAGGAAGACTTTCCAACCGAGGCGCATCAACTGATCATAGCGGTAACGCGGCACAATCGCTTTCACCATTGCAAACATAAAGAAGAGGAACGCAGTTTTCAAAAAGAACCAGAGGAACGGCGGAATAATCGGGTTTTCAAGACCAATATCAATCGGCGCGTACCATCCTCCAAGGAACAGAATTGTCATCATGGAGCACAGGAGCATGATGTTCACATATTCCGCAAAGAAGAACATGAGAAATGGCGTTGAGGAATACTCAACCTGATACCCCGCCACAAGTTCTGATTCCGCTTCGGGAAGGTCAAATGGCGGACGGTTCGTCTCTGCCAAAGCCGAGATAAAGAAGAGAACACCCATGTAAAACATCACAGGAAACAGAAGCAGGTTCCAAATGCCGTACTCGCCCACAGGATTAAGGCGGAACATATTCCAATTAAATAATCCGCCTTCTTGCGCCGCGACAATTGCGGTGAGGTTCATCGAGCCTGAGAGGAAAATCACGGTTAGAATGATAAAGCCTATTGAGACTTCGTAAGACACCATTTGCGCAGCTGAACGAAGAGCGCCCATGAATGGATATTTAGAGTTAGAGGCCCAACCGCCGATGATAATACCGTAAACGCCCATTGAGCTAATCGCGAGCACGTAAAGCACGCCAATATTCACGTCTGAAATCACCCATCCTGGTGCAACAGGAATAACCGCCCAAGCAAGAAATGCCATAACGAGCGCGAGGACTGGCGCAAGCAAGAACAAAAACTTATCAGAGCCAGCAGGGACCACAATTTCTTTGAAGAAAAACTTCAGCGCGTCGGCAATTGTCTGCAAAAGACCAAAGGCCCCCACCACATTCGGCCCACGTCGCATTTGCACAGCCGCCCAAATTTTACGGTCTGCGAGAACTAGCGCCGCCACGAGGAGCGCAAGCGGCAAAACGAACATCAACACTTGCGCGAGTTTCCAAAGGAACCACGCCAGTGGTGATAACTCTGACCAAAACGGCGAGGTCGCAGCGATTAATTGCGGATCAAACATCTGTAACATTACTCAGCCGCCTCTTTACTCGCGTTCAAATCGGTAATCACAGCCGCACATTCTGCCATAACTTCTGACGCGCGCGCGATAGGGTTGGTGAAGAAGAATTCGCTGACTGCGTTCTTAAATGGTGCCGCTGACGGCTTGCCGCTCTCGCCAAGCGCAGACAGGTCAAGCGTCAAACCTTCTGGCGCATGATCAAGCCCTGCAAAGCTCGGATGGTCTTCAAAGAGTTTCGTGCGTAGCGCATCCAAACTGTCATAAGGCAGCACCCGGTCAAGATGACCTGAGAGTGCGCGAATAATCGCCCAATCTTCTTTGGCTTCCCCTTTTGGTGCGACGGCCGCCATACCCATTTGGACACGACCTTCGGTATTCACATAAAGCCCGTCTTTTTCAGTGTACGCCGCAGACGGCAGGATGATGTCGGCGACATGCGCGCCTTTATCACCGTGGCTGCCTTGGTAAATCACGAAAGTGTCTTTGAGGCCTGACGTATCAAGCTCATCTGCGCCAAGGAGGTAAACCGTTTTAATCTCACCAGACGCCGCGCCCGCCAAAATCTCTTTTGTGCCTTTAGCACCGTCCGCAGGCAAAAAGCCCATATCAAGCCCCGCCACGCGTGCCGCCGCTGTGTGAAGCACGTTAAATCCGTTCCACCCATCGCGCACGAGACTAAATTTCGTTGCAAGGTCAGCAATCAGCTTCATAACCTGCCCACTATCAGCGCGGTTCAAAGCGCCCTGCCCGATAATGACCATCGGTTTCTTAGCGGCTTTGAAGGCTTTGGCAAAACCTTTGGTCGAGTTTGTGAAGCTCGCAATGTCGGCAGGCTTTTCACCAATATGCTCAACAGGATAAGTCAAATCTGCATTTTCACCAATCAAGGCAATGCGTGTGCCGCCATTATTATAGGCTTTGAGGATACGCGTATTCACGAGCGGCGCTTCGAGACGCGGGTTTGATCCGATGATAAGGATAGCATCCGCCTCCTCAACGCCTTCAATCGTCGTATTGAAGAGATAGCTTGCGCGCTCTCCGCCGAGATTTGAGCCATCTTGGCGACAATCAATATTTCGCACACCCAAATTATTCATAAGATCCTTAAGCGCTTTCATTGACTCTGCATCACAAAGATCACCCGCAATCGCCGCGACTTCGTCAGCATTACCTGCGAGTTTCTCGGCTGCCAATTTCAATGCCACATCCCAGCTCACGGCTTTCAATTTGCCGTTTTCACGTACATACGGACGGTCAAGACGCTGGCGCGCAAGGCCGTCCCAGACAAAACGTGTCTTATCTGAAATCCATTCTTCATTCACTGCGTCGTTCTCAACAGGCAAAATGCGCAAGACCGCACCGCGACGGCTATCAACACGAATGTTAGAACCGACCGCGTCCATGACGTCGATAGAGTTCACGTGCTCAAGCTCCCACGGACGGGCATTAAACGCGTAAGGCTTAGACGTGAGCGCGCCGACAGGGCAAAGATCGATGACATTGCCTGATAATTCCGACGTTAGCGATTTTTCAAGATAAGTCGTGATTTCAGCGTCTTCACCACGTGCGGCAAGGCCGATTTCTTCAACCCCCGCGACCTCTGTCACGAAGCGCACGCAACGCGTACATTGGATGCAGCGCGTCATGATTGTGTTGACAAGCGGACCCATAAATTTGTCATCAACCGCACGTTTGTTTTCTTCAAAACGCGACGTATCGCGCCCATAAGCCATAGCCTGGTCTTGCAGATCGCATTCACCGCCTTGATCACAAATGGGACAATCGAGTGGGTGATTAATCAGAAGAAATTCCATCACCCCTTCGCGTGCTTTTTTCACCGTCTCAGAATTGGTACGAATATTGGCTGGCGTACCGTCACGGTTCGGGCGAAGGTCTTTCACTTGCAAAGCACAAGACGCTTGCGGCTTTGGCGCGCCAACCCATTCAACAAGACACATGCGGCAGTTACCCGCCACAGACAGGCGCTCATGATAGCAAAAACGCGGGATTTCTGCCCCAGCCTCTTCACAAGCCTGCATAAGCGTCAGTTCACCCGGAACCTCCATCTCAACGCCGTCGATATTGATTTTACGTAGATCAGACATAATTTACTCCGCCGCCAGTGAGGCTACGTCAGGCACAAAGACGGGCTTGCCCGCACGGTAATTATCAATGCGCTCTTCAATCTCGTGCCGGAAGTGACGGATAAGGCCTTGGATGGGCCAAGCCGCTGCATCGCCAAGCGCGCAAATTGTGTGACCTTCGACCTGTTTTGTGACTGACAGAAGCATATCAATCTCAGACGTCTCCGCCTCACCGCGCACCATGCGCTCCATCACGCGCCACATCCAACCTGTACCTTCGCGGCACGGCGTACATTGGCCGCAGGACTCGTGCTTGTAGAAATATGAGAGGCGCGCGATGGCTTTCACCACATCAGTCGACTTATCCATCACGATGACTGCCGCTGTCCCGAGCCCTGATTGATGCTCGCGTAGTGCGTCAAAATCCATAAGCACTGTGTCGCAAATCTCTTTGGGCAGAAGCGGCACAGATGACCCACCTGGAATAACACATTTCAGATTATCCCAACCCCCGCGCACACCGCCCGCATAGGTCTCAATGAGTTGCTTCATAGGGATAGACAGGCTTTCTTCGATATTACACGGCGTATTAACATGACCGGAGATAGAGAAAACCTTCGTGCCTTTATTATTGTCTCGGCCAAATTGCGTCCACCAGTCGACGCCGCGGCGCAGGATTGTCGGCACAACGGCAATAGATTCCACGTTATTTACTGTTGTCGGGCAACCATAAAGGCCAGCCCCCGCAGGAAATGGCGGCTTCAAGCGCGGCTGGCCTTTTTTACCTTCAAGGGACTCAAGCAAAGCCGTTTCTTCGCCGCAAATGTACGCCCCTGCCCCGTGATGCATATAAATGTCAAAATCCCAACCCGTGCCACAAGCATTCTTACCGACAAGCCCAGCAGCATAAGCTTCTTTAATTGCGGCCTCGAGACGGTTGCGCTCTAGGATATACTCGCCGCGCACATAGATGTAACAGGCATGGGCCTGCATCGCGAATGAGGCGACCAAGCAGCCTTCAATAAGAAGGTGCGGATCATGACGCAGAATATCACGGTCTTTACATGAGCCTGGCTCAGATTCGTCAGCATTTACAACAAGATAGTGCGGTCTGTTACCAATTTCTTTAGGCATGAATGACCATTTAAGACCTGTTGGGAAGCCCGCGCCGCCACGACCACGAAGGCCTGACGCTTTGGTTTGATCAATCAGCCAATCTTTACCTTGTGCCAGCATTGCCGCAGTGCCGAGCCACGCTCCACGCTCACGCGCCGCATCAAGGCCCCAATCGTTTAGGCCGTAAAGGTTCTGAAAAATCCGGTCTTTATCTTGAAGAAGCTGAGACATTACTAAGCTGACCCCTCGTCTTTGATTTGTGATCGCTTTTTAAAGAAGTCCATCCAACTGAAGACCGCAATTACAAGATAAACCAGCGCCATGCCCGCGAATAACTTCCACAAACCGTCATGCTTTGGCGTCAGAATTGCTGCGACAATCCAAACCACAATCGTTATAGAATTTAAAATTGCCGTTAATGGTGATCCGCGTGTCATATTTTGCCCTTCTTAGCCAGCGCTTTGCCCTGCTTGACCCAATCATCACGCTTCACCCGACCGCTTGCGAGAGACTTTATCTGCGCCTCAACAATTTTCACATCCGCGACTTTCCACGCGCCGATTTGGCGGAAGTAATAAACGCCATTTGCATTCAGTTCAGCTTCAAACTTCGGCCCTATCCCTTTGATTTTTTTAAGATCATCTGGCGCACCGTCAGTAGCGCCGTCTGTATAAAGCACCTTTGGCTTAGCGGCTGATTTTGCCTTCTTAGGAGCGACTGTTTTGCGTTTTGGTCGTGCCGCATAGAGCGGTTTTTCTTCGAGTCCCTTGCTTAAATCCTTGCCATCATTTGCGGGACGCTTTTTGGGATCAGTACTCGCTTTTGACTTTGGGTCAACCCAGCCACCTTTGGTCGCACGGCGCTCTTTGGGGTCCCACTCGTAATAATTGACTTGGGCTTTTTTATCCTGATTAGGCAACTTTTTGAGTGCAGGACGGGCCTTGGACAAGTTTTTCGTCGTCAATGACAGCGCCCCGCCCGCAGGTTCGGACGTATGACGGCCGCTTTGCGATCCTGCTTTTGGTGTTTTACCCGCAACCAAATCATCAAGTACAGACTCGAGGCTTTCTGCCGTCAGGTCTTCGTAGTAATGATCATCATCCGCATTTGAAATCTGCACCATTGGCGCATTCGCGCAAGAGCCAAGGCACTCGACTTCAAGCCATGAGAGCTTTCCGTCCTCTGAAATAGAGCGCTGCGGTCCAATCTTGCGCTTTAGCATAGCAATCAAATCATCTGAGCCACGTAACCAGCACGGCGTCGTGCCACAAAGCTGCACGTAATGCGTCCCAACAGGCTCAAGATTGAACATGGTGTAAAAGGTCGCAACTTCGTAAACGCGAATATAGGCCATATCAAGCATATCGCCGAGCACACGCAATGCAGGCTCTGGCAACCAGCCGCCCGCATCCTTTTGCGCAATCCAAAGCGCAGGAATAAGTGCAGAGCGCTCCCGTCCCTTGGGGTATTTCTTGACCCACATATTGATTTCTTTTTTCGCAGAGGCTGAGAGCGTAAAACTCTCAGGCTGGCGAATAGCTAGGCGGCGTGCACTCATCTGTCGATTTCTCCGAACACGATATCAAGCGAGCCGAGGATCGCAGACACATCGGCCAGCATGTGGCCCTTATTAAGATAATCCATCGCCGCCAAATGCGGGAAACCCGGCGCGCGGACTTTACAGCGGTAGGGCTTATTCGATCCGTCCGAGACGAGGTAAACCCCGAACTCACCCTTAGGCGCTTCGACGCAAGTATAGACTTCACCCTCTGGGACGCGGAAGCCTTCGGTGTAGAGTTTAAAGTGATGAATGAGCGCTTCCATGCTCTGCTTCATCTCAGTACGTCGCGGAGGTGTTACTTTATTATCCAGCGACATGACGGGGCCTTTTGGCATCATCTCTAGGCATTGCTGGATGATTTTCACGCTCTCATACATTTCGTCCACGCGGCAGAGATAGCGGTCATAGCAGTCACCGTTTTTGCCCAGCGGGATTTTAAAGTCGAGTTCGTCATAGACTTCGTAAGACTGATTACGGCGGAGATCCCACGGAATACCAGAGCCGCGCACCATAATACCTGAGAAGCCCCAGTCATAGCAGTCCTGCTTCGACACCACACCGATATCGACATTGCGCTGTTTGAAAATACGGTTGCCTGTCAGCAGCGTCTCAATATCTTTGAGCTTTTGCGGGAACTGCTCACACCACGTCATCAAGTCATCACAGAGTTTTTGCGGCAAGTCTTGATGGACACCACCTGGGCGGAAATAAGCAGCGTGCATGCGAGAGCCAGACGCCCGCTCATAAAACACCATCAGCTTTTCGCGCTCTTCAAAACCCCAGACAGGCGGCGTCAGTGCGCCTACGTCCATAGCCTGAGTGGTAATATTGAGCATGTGGCTAAGGATACGGCCAATTTCAGAATAGATAACGCGGATAAATTTTGCGCGGCGCGGCACACCAATGCCAGCAAGCTTCTCAATCGCGAGGCAATAGGCGTGCTCTTGGTTCATCGGCGCGACGTAATCGAGACGGTCAAAATACGGCAACGCTTGCAGATAAGTTTTATGCTCAATCAGCTTTTCTGTACCGCGGTGCAAAAGGCCGATATGCGGATCAACGCGCTCAACAATCTCACCTTCGAGTTCGAGCACAAGACGCAAAACACCGTGCGCCGCAGGGTGTTGCGGGCCGAAGTTAATGGTGAAGTTACGGTCATCACCTTCGAGTATGGCTTCGTGTTTTGTCATGATTCAGCAACTCCAACACTGGACGCGTTATACATCAACCTAGCCCGAGAAATCGGCGCCATACATTCTTTTATATCAGACAAAAATGCTTTCTCTTTCGCTGGAATGGAACGAAAATCGCCATAATGATTTAGGCCAGTTTGTTGAAGTAGCTTTTTGCCATCAAATTTATTATTTTCACCCTCTCCAACCAGCCGCTCAACTAATTGATCATAAATTTTTGCACCGTAAACAAACTCTTGTGCCATAATTACGAGCTTGTCTTCAGGATCCACAAAACGGAACTGCCCGCCAGGACCACCAGCTGCAAATGTAGCGTCGGTTGCCTCATTAAGCGTATAACTACAATTGAAGGCAAATTCAGCATCGCTAACATTGACAAGCTTAGCAATCTCATCCGCGGGAAACGCAGTGTCCTTTTCCGCCGCATTAACGGCCTCTATAACTGGCGTCGTAATACATGCTGATAACTGAGCAGACATAAAACCTAATATTAACAACAATAATATCCGCATTATCCCTCCTCCACTTTCTCGTCCCCAGGCAGCACGTATTTCGCGCCTTCCCATGGGCTCATGAAGTCAAAGCTGCGATATTCTTGCGGCAAGTCTACGGGCTCGTAAATAACGGCTTTGCGTTCTTCGTCATAACGGACTTCGACAAAGCCAGAGAGCGGAAAATCTTTGCGCAGCGGGAAGCCTTCAAAACCGTAATCGGTAAGAATACGGCGCAGATCTGGATGGCCTTCAAAGCTGATACCATACATATCGAACGCTTCGCGCTCATACCAATCGGCATTTGGAAACAGGCTTGTGATAGACGGCATGGGCGTGTCGGCGTCTGTTGTCGCCTTGATACGGATGCGCGTATTATGGCTCATAGAAAGCATATGATAGATTACGTCAAAGCGGCGGTCGCGACCTGGATAATCAGCGCCCGCAATATCAATCAGGCTCGCATAGCGGCAGAGCGGATCATCTCGCAGGAAGCTGATGACTTTCACGATTTCCGCACGGCGCGCATTGACCGTTATCTCGCCAAAGGAAATGTCGATTGAGTTTACCGCGTCGCCAAGGCTCGCTTCGATATGGTCTTTAAGGTCTTCCATTAGGGCCTATCTTTCAATATTACCTTCGCGGCGGATTTTCTTTTGCAGCTGCAAAATACCGTAAACCAGCGCCTCAGCGGTTGGCGGGCAACCTGGCACGTAAACGTCGACAGGCACAATGCGGTCACAGCCGCGCACAACAGCATATGAATAATGGTAATAGCCACCACCATTGGCGCAACTGCCCATAGAAATCACGTAACGCGGATTTGGCATTTGGTCGTAAACCTTACGCAATGCAGGCGCCATTTTATTGGTCAGTGTTCCCGCCACAATCATCACGTCAGATTGGCGGGGGGACGCGCGCGGCGCAAAACCAAAACGCTCAACATCATAACGCGGCATTGAGGCTTGCATCATTTCAACCGCGCAACACGCAAGGCCAAATGTCATCCACATCAACGAGCCTGTGCGCGCCCACGTAATCAGATCATCAGACGCCGCCGTAATAAAGCCTTTGTCAGCCAGCTGGTCGCTAAGTCCGTCAAAATACGGGTCGTGTTTTTTCGCATCATAAGCAGGCGTGCCCATATCGCGGGACGCTTCGCCGTAAGCTTTAGTTCCGGGTAGAATAATATCAGCCATATCTAACTCCTATTCCCAATCCTCTATTCCCAATCAAGGGCGCCGACTTTCCACGCATAAGCGAGGCCCGCAATCAGCTCGGCAAGGAAGATCATCACAATCGCCCAACTATAGACGCCCATTTGGTCAAGCGAGACGGCGTATGGGAAAAGGAAGGCCACTTCGAGGTCAAAGATGATGAACAAAATCGCGACGAGATAGAAACGCACATCAAATTTCATGCGCGAGTCGTCAAAGGCGTTAAAGCCGCACTCATATGTCGAGACTTTTTCAGCATCCGCACTCGACGGGGCCATTACAAAAGCGGCAATAAGGAACAAAAGCGCAAGCCCCAAAGCAATCCCAAAAAGGATTAAAACGGGAAGATATCCAAGCAGGAAGTCTGACATAAAAGCTCTTTAGTTCAAATTCGCAGTTCAGCTTAGCCACACGCAACGCAAAAGGACTCGCAAGAGGCGGGCAAATACGCGCGGAAACTACTGCCCTGCCCCCGTTATTGCAATGGACAATTCGGGCCAATTTGTCCCATTTTCACAGTTAAAACAGACAGTTGCGAACCATTCTCAAAAGTAACTTAGAACGACCTTATGAGAGCCGCCGTTTGCTGGGCGATTTTTTTAGCTTCGGGCTGAGGCAGATACATAAAATAGTGATTCTGTTCGGGCCAGATTTGCAAATCGACCTGCGCACCCGCTGTCTTTGCTGTCTTAGCGAAGCGAAGAATGTCGGAGTGCAGCAAATCACGCGATCCAGTGACAATAGTCATGGGCGGCAGATCACTGAGGTCACCGTAAATAGGGCTCACGATGGGGTCTTTGGGGTCAACATCACCACGGTAGAGTTTCGCGGCCGTTTTCAGACCCTCAAGTCCTAAAACCGTAGATCGCTTATCTTGCGCCTTAAGTTCAGGGCTATCGTCAGAAACGTCCGTCCATGGCGACCAAAGAATGAGGTGCTCGGGTAACGCTTCACCAGCGTCCGAAAGCCGCTGACACATTTGAAGTGCGAGCCCTGCCCCCGCAGAGTCGCCACCTGCTATCAGCTTCGTTCCAGCGGGCAATGTCACCTTAACCTCATATTGCACGCCTTGTGCATAAACACCAATTTCAGATGGGGTCACTTCAGGCGCAAGTGGATAGCTCGGCAGAATAATCAGCGCGTCAGACAAATCAGCAATTTTAGCCCATGTCGCAAAATGCAGATCCATCACATCGTAAAAATACGCTCCGCCGTGAAAAAAGAGCAGCGCCGTTTTGGGGTGTCGCGTCTTGCCACTCACCGCCCAGCTTTTCGGGTAAATATACCAGAGCTTGCGCCCTTCAAACTCGCGGACTTCAACAGAATTGCGGCCCAGAACTTTGGCTGTTGGCTCAGCCGCGCGACGATTTCCCCGCGCAATATCTTTCGCCATACCCGTTTTAAAGCCGATACGGGTGAAATACCAATTCAAGAGTTTGCCGCGAATACTGACCATATCTATTGCTGACCAGCCTTCGCATCCACGTCAAGGGCGGCGGCGTCTGGCACTTCGAGCCTTTTGGCTTTACGAAGGCTTGGGAACATCACGGCCCAAAGCCCTGCCACGCCTATCGCCGCGACTCCGCCTGCGACAACTGTGAATACAGCGCCGTAAGCGGCCGCCATAAACCCCGCACGAAACTCGCCCAACTCATTACTCGCGCCGAGGAAGATAGAGTTCACGGCATTTACCCGTCCGCGCACATGATCAGGAGTCCAAAGCTGCAACAAGATTTCGCGAATGTAGACAGAAATCATGTCAAATGCGCCGATAAACATCAGCAGCAAAATGGACAACCATGCCAATTTTGACGCGCCGAATATAGCCGTGGACAAACCAAACAATGCCACGGTTACAAACAAGATTAGCCCCGCGTGATTACGCACGGGAAAAGCGGTCAAAATCATAATCATTATGACCGCGCCTATACCAGGTGCAGCACGCAGCAGGCCTAGCCCTGTCGGCCCTAAGACCAAAATATCGCGCGCATAAATTGGCAGTAACGCCACCGCCCCCGCGAGTAGCACGGCAAATAAATCCAGCGAAATCGCACCCAGAACAATCTTTTGTTTCCAGATGTAGCTAAACCCGCCGACAAGCGTGGCGAGTGATGTTGGCTCTTTGGAGATAATCTGCTTTGGTTTCTCGATAGAGAAAATCAGCACCGCCGCGCCTGCGTAAATCGTTGCGGCCACCCCATACGCCACTGGCCCCCATAATCCATAAAGCAAACCACCCGCGACAGGTCCAAAAATAGACGCAAGCTGCCACGTCGATGTCACCCACCCTACGGCATTGGCGAAGTCTTTTTTGGGCACCAGATTGACCACGAGAGAGGATGAGGCAGGTGTGAAAAAGGCCCGCGCCACACCAAAAACCGTGAGCGCGCCTAGCACCCAAACAGGATGAAAATTGCCTGACACCGCCATGGCGAGTATCGCTAGCGCGACCGCCATTTCAATCACAATCGCCGTGCCCATGACGCGACGACGGCAGAGCTTATCGGCTGCCATACCTGTTGGAATAACGAGAATAAGCGCGGGCAAAAACTGCACGAGGCCAATCCAACCGAGCAGCGCCGCATTTTGCGTCTGGTCGTAAATCTGCCACCCGACAGCAACAGAGACAATCTGTGTGGCGAAGGCGGTGCAAAATCGCGCTCCGAAATAACGGGCGAACGCTTTATGCGCAAATGCACTAAATTTATCTTCGCCTGCGACTGTTTGCATAAGCGCGCTTAGGTCAAACGCGTGAGTCGTTCAATAGGCGGCGCAAAACTCTACCGTGCAGCAAAAAGGCCCCGCGAACGGAGCCTTTGAAGGTTCACCTTGGTCTTAGCCGCCCTTCAGACAGCGCCTAAGAAACAAGACTAGATTGCGCGGTTCGCGCGACGGTCTGTACGTGAATTGCGACGCTTAATAAGGCTACCCTTAGACACTTCGCGGCGCGCTTGTGCACCTGTAAAGGTTGGGGCAAATGTGTTCACCTCTGTGCTTACAAATTCAATTCCGTTAAACTGAGTAGTCATGGCGTTCTCCTAAAAATGACTGCCGTGTTTGTTGACGCGGTAGATAAACTTTTACGCGCAAAAGAGAAGACACACTCTCCCAATAGAGCTATGCACAAATGCATAGCTGTAAAGGTTTGCTTAACATTTGAGATATGCCGCCTTATAGGAATCAGACACGATATGAGGGCAGCGAGATGATTCAGAACTTTGAGGTTAAGGGCGGGCCAGAGCTCGGGCGAGAGAACTTACCAAAGCTGCGGGTGGCTATGGCTGCCCAGTCGCTAGACGGCTTTATCATTCCGCATGAGGATGAATATCAGAACGAATATCTTCCCGCCTGCAATGAACGGCTGATGTGGGCGAGCGGGTTTACGGGGTCTGCGGGCGCGGCGGTTGTTATGCGAGACAAAGCCGCCATGTTTGTCGATGGGCGCTATACATTGCAACTCGCCTCGCAAGTTGATGAGGCTTTGTTTGAGTTTCACCGCGTCGAGGATAATGGTCAAACCAACTGGCTCACGACCAATGTCACAGCAGGCGCACGTATCGGCTATGATCCACGCTTGCATAGTGTCCGTTCAGTCAAAGCTCTCGAGGCTGCTGCCACTAAATGCGGCGGGACACTTGTGCCTGTTGAGCAAAATCCTATTGACAGTGCGTGGACGGACCGCCCTGCCCCACCGCTCACGAAAGTCATGATACAGCCGCTCGAATATGCCGGCGAAAGTCTAAATGATAAATGTGCGCGGGTTGGTGAAAGCCTGAAAGACAGCGGGCTGTCACATGCGGTAATAACGGCGCCAGCGTCTATCGCATGGCTTCTGAACATTCGTGGGCGAGACGTAATGTGTACGCCCCTGCCCCTTTCGACAGCCATTATAGATCATGACGGACAGGTAAAATTGTTTATCCACCCCGATAAACTCAGCCCAGAGATACACGCCCATATGGGTAATCGCGTATCGTTGCATGATGAGTCAGACATTGAGACCGCTCTCACAGCACTCAAAGGCCAAAGAGTTGGCGTCGACCCAAATACTGCGGCGGCATGGTATTCTGACCGCCTTGCTGCGGCTGGGGCGCATCCCGTCTTTACCGCAGACCCCGTTTCCATGCCTAAGGCCTGTAAAAACGCCGCTGAGATTGCCGCTACGCAAGAAGCACATCGCCGCGATGCGGTTGCACTGGTAAGGTTTCTGCATTGGCTTGATACAACAGCGCAGTCGGGTGAAGAGACTGAGATTTCTGCGGCGCAGGCGTTGGAAGGCTTCCGCCATGATCTCGGCGCACTGACAGACCTGAGTTTTGAGACGATCTCTGGCGCGGGTAGTAATGGTGCGATTGTGCATTACCGCGTCTCAGAAACGACGAATGCGACATTGGCGAAGGACACGCTTTATTTGGTTGATAGTGGCGGGCAATATATCGACGGGACGACGGATGTGACCCGCACTGTACCGATTGGGACACCTACGGATGAAATGCGGCGGCATTATACACTCGTGCTGAAGGGGCACATCGCGCTGGCTACCATTCGATTCCCGCATGGCACGTCAGGGCATCAGCTAGACGTGCTGGCTCGCGCGGCGCTCTGGAACCAAGGGCTGGATTATGATCACGGCACCGGACATGGGGTCGGCGTATACCTCGGCGTGCATGAGGGGCCGCAGCGTATCGCCAAAACGCCAAACGCCGTGCCGCTTAAGCCAGGTATGATAGTCTCAAACGAGCCTGGGTATTACAAAACGGGCGCCTACGGCATTCGTATTGAGAACTTGCAGTTCGTGCATGACGCCAAACCAATTGAGGGCGGAGACCGAGAGATGTTGGGATTTGAAACGCTTACGCTCGCGCCGTTTAATAAAAAGCTGATAGATATAAATTTGCTATCAGATACTGAAATTGCTTATGTGAATCGCTATCACGACCGCGTCTGGGCGGAAATTAGTCAATTTACTTCTAAAGATAGCAATTTGTGGCTGCAAAGGGCTTGTAAAAACCTCTCAAAATCATGATACTTCACCTAAAGCGTGACGGCGGTCACGCTTGCATGAGAAAATTCTGTTAATTACTCAACGTGAGGTGCACCTCAGACACCTCATCTCGTATAGCTCAAGCACGGGGCGCATAAGCTATACTGGGTCATCTCGGATTCATCCCCGAGGTGACCCTATTCTTAATTATAGGCTATAAAGAGGTTTGATATTGGTTAAAGTTGATCAATGACAGTCAACATCGCGTCAAGGGACGCTGCACCAAGTCGTGCTGCACGTTCAGGCGACCACCCAAAAATTGGATCAGGTAAATCTGCATTGTCCTTAAAAGGCATCTCAAGCGTCATGGCAAGACAATCATATTCTGCCGCCGTAAATGACGTACAATATGTCATGTTTGACGTCCCAGGCGCCGCAACAGGGTAACCATGCTTCGTTTGAAAGTCAGGACTAATCCTTGCATAAGCCGTCTTGAAATCGTTTAGATCTTTGCCCTGCTTTTTAGTAAAGTCAGGAATGCCCTCTGCACCCGCGATGAAATTATACGGCAGAGCCTCATCGCCGTGCACATCCATCACCATGACAGGCTTATACGCGTTCATCGCTTGGGTCACGCAGTGAACTTCGGGGCAGCTTTGCACGTTTCCAACGCCCCATTCGCGGTTCAAGTTTGCACCCGCCGTATTGGTACGCAAATTCCCACGAAAGCTCCCGTCGGGGTTCATATTAGGGACGATATGGAACCGCGCTTTCCCTCTCATAACACGCGCAACAGGGTCGTCATCATCAAGCAAACGCGCGAGGAAGCCCTCAACCCACCATTCAGCCATTGTTTCGCCCGGGTGTTGGCGGGCGACAACCCAAATATTCTTCTCGCCTTCACCAATGCGGACACAATCGATGTCACGCCCATCAATAGATGAACCCAACACGGCAAGACTAACGTCGGAATGATGAAGCGTTTCTGCAATCATATCGGCATGACGTTCTTGGCTAAAAGGAGCGAAATAGGCAATATAAAGACTGTTGAGTTCTGGCGTCACATTAATGATAAGCTGCCCATCAACATAATCCGTTGTGTCGATGCGAAACCAGCTTTCACGGTCATAGCTGGCGCAGGCTTTATAATTCTCCCATCCGCCTTCAAATGCAGCGTCTTTAGCGTTCTCTATGACAAGGCGACACAGCGTATCTGCTGCGCCCGAAAGGCGAAAATAAAACCACTGATAAAAGTCAGAGGCATTGTCTGGACGTATCGCCAGTCGCACATTTTGCGGGTCCTTGGCATCATGGACGATGATATTTCCCCCATCAAAAGCAGAAGAAATTAACAGTTTTGACATGGCTAGGCCTTATTCTTGCAAGAGAGGGTTGGAAAATATATGTAGCAGCTTTTGTTGTCTGGTTCATAAAAAATCGTGAATAAGACCGAAGAAAATTGAAAGAATGGGAAGGAAAGATAATGGTCGTACGTTTGAATTATATGACACACGCCACCTCTGAACCCGCTACACCAAGTTTGCGCCTCGTCACCCCTCTGATTTCTATCGTAATCCCTACTATGCTACGCCCAGATGGCCTTAACAGAGCCTTAATGTCAGCGGCAGC
The DNA here is from genome assembly GCA_964424575.1 of uncultured Caulobacterales bacterium. GTDB lineage: Bacteria > Pseudomonadota > Alphaproteobacteria > Caulobacterales > Maricaulaceae > Fretibacter. The sequence goes on from CAYRIV010000006.1 coordinate 95,036, forward strand.
CCAAATTGCACCTAACCATGATATTGAGATTATAGTCGCAGACAATTCATCGGACGCGAGCGCGCGTGACCAGGTCGAGGCCTTTGCAAAAACGACTGACTTGACTGTGAAATATATATCAGAGCCAGAGGCAGGTGTCGCCAATGTTCGCAATGCGGCGCTCACCCTTGTTGCAGGCCAATATATTGCTTTCCTTGATGATGACCAAGACGCCACACCAGATTGGCTCGGGCACATGCTGGCACAATGTAAAAAGGACGAAACCTCCGTTGTTTTTGCGAAAATTGTTGGGCGCACAACCGCCAAAGTGAAAAACGTGAAGGCCAAGTTGCGTTTTTTCTCCCGTGATAGGGACGGTGCTTCATCTGGGGTGACAGAAAAATTTGACGGCTGCGGCGCGTCTATGTTGAACCTGTCACTAATCAACACCGATCTTTTGCATTTTGACCCCAAACGTAATGAAACAGGTGGCGAAGATGATGCTCTTTTTAGCGCGATACAGTCGTCAGGAGGCACCTTTTCATGGTCAAAGGAAGCACTTGTCTATGAAGATGTACCTGAACGGCGCATCAAGAAACGATATATTTGCCAAAGAAGTTTTGCTTATGGACAAGGTCCGTCTCGCATTTGTCTAGAGAAGAACAACGTCTCACCCCTCTGCTTGTTCAAGTGGATGACAATTGGTCTTGCGCAAATGGTCGTTTTTCTTCCTCTCGCCGCAATAACACTCCCACTAGAAAACAGCTTTCATTTAAAATGCCTACGCAAATGCTGCGAAGGGGCTGGTAAAGTTTTTTGGCAAAAACCGTTTAGACAGAATTTTTATGGGAATGCCGTTGTGAGTCGTATGAGCGAATTGTGAAAAATAGCTGAGGCAGTTGCTTAGCGAGGTTTCAGAAAGTCGTCAGGCGCGCTTGCCGCAGCGATAATGGCGCCAGGTACTTCTGGAGCAGACAACCCTTTCCAAAATACACGCCACCCATCTGAAATCTGCATGCCGTCACAACCGCGCATATACCAATCATTAAAAGGATTTTCCATACGCGAGCGCCAAAAAAAGACAGGCGTCTCCTCTGTAGCGATGTCCCAAATATCGCGAGCAATACCCTCCCCACGCGCCTCCTTAATAACCCAAAATTTTGAGAGATAAGGCAGACCTGCAAGTTCAGTAAACAGAGCTCCGCCCCGGTAATTTTCTTCAACAAATCCAGACTTTATTTTTGTTTTAAAAAAATCACTCCTCAACGGCTTCCCAAATGCCAACTCCATTGAAGGAATGAGTTTTGCTTTTTTAAGCTGAGAGAGCTTCTTCACTTTAACGACGCGCGCGCCGCGCCGCATCAGCGTGCCAGAGCCTTTGGTCGTAAACAATTCAGCCAGCAGATTGAGCGGTGATGCCATTATATAGACGGACGTATTAGACGGTTTTGCCATAAGCCCTTTGGCTTTATTGACAAAACTATCCTGCCCCTCTGTCAGTATATCAGCCCCCTTGAGAGCATCGTCATCGTCTACATTGACAACCGCTATGCGCTCACCGCGGCGACTAATTCCACCCGAGGGCTGTAAGAAAATCACCTTATTGGGTTTGATCTTAGTCACCAGAGTATCAAGATTAGGCGCGTCAGCACGGTCCGTCATCTCAAGGATTGGCAAGCGTCCCTTGGCGCACATTTTTTTTATTTCCTCCATCAAGCCATAAGTTGCCATATTAAGCTTAGTTGAGCGCACATCGGCACTATCGAGTGCTTTGTGAAGTCGCTGTGTCTGAAACTTATTGCTCGTGCTATCGCTATTCATGGCCCCGATGAGCAATATGGGCGCGAGGCCAAGATCTGAGAGGATACGAAGGTCACTAATCAGGGCCTCAAGAAGAGGGTTTTTAAGGCAGCGCGGATCAAGCACAAGTAGAGCAAACCGTTCGGGCGCTTGCGCCGCAAAAAGCTGAGCATAAAATTGGGCTTCTTGGATAGCGCCCATCGCGGATAAGCTGCGTATGACGGTTTGTCTGATTTGATTACTCACAACAAAGTTCTAACGCATTAAAAGATTAAACGCCACCAACGAAAGCACCGCCCAGCGCCCTTGCGTAGACTTTTTGTGCCTCATCCAACTGCGTACGCGACACAAATTCATTGGGCTTATGCGCCTGTTCCACATCCCCTGGTCCATAAACCACAACATTCAGTCCTGCGTCTGAGAGCATAGCGGCTTCCGTCCAATAAGGCAGATCGAGAGGTTCAAACGCGCCGAAATAGCGCGAGAAAGGACTAATATCCTTTGTCGCGAAAGCGGCAAATTCGACAATCGTTTCAAGTGGATTATCTGGGAACATGCCATGCGCAATTTGGCGTATATCACTTGCCCTTACACTTACGTCATCACCTGGTGGTGGCCTCAATGAGAACTTCAAATCCGCACGTGTTGGAATAACATTATAAGCCCCGTCAGATTTAAGGTCGCCGATATTTGTCGCAAGCCCGATATAGGGCGGTGTTCCGAAATCGCGAAAGCGCGCGCCGTATTCACTGACCGCTGCGGCAAGGCGCGTTGCATCCGCCAACGGCGCAGAAGTTACGTCAGCAAGTGAGCTATGCCCGCCTGGCCCCGTGAAAAATGTTTCAAAGGCGAGCATACCGCGATGACGACGCCCCACGCGGCATCCCGTCGGCTCGCAAACTATGGCCATAGGTGCACCACCTGTGTGACCATTTCTAATCACAGCAGGCATGACCTCGCTGCCGTGTTCTTCATCTCCCGAAAACAGCACAGCCACATTTTTTGGCACGACCGTTTCTAACGCCGCCAGAATACAGGCCGCCGCGCCTTTGATATCTGAACTACCAAGGCCTATGAGTTTGTCGCCTTCTTCTCGCAGGATTAATGGGTCAGCCGTCCATCCCTTCCCGCTTGGCACCGTATCAATATGCACATTCAAGAGCATCTCTGGCTGTCCCCACGTGGCGAGAACATAGGCGCTGTCACTTTTATCACGACTGCGAGGCACTTGCTTAAGAAACAAGCTGTCAGGCTCATGCACGCGCAAAGCTTCGGCCATAAAATTAACGAGAGCTATCTCGTCGCCCGTCCCATTGCGCGAATCAAAGGCAACGAGTCGACGGAGCCATTCAGTAGAATCAGTCATAAGAAAGAGTCCAAAGCGGATAAAAGTAATGACGCACCATAAACTTTAATTCCCTTTTGCCTACAGTCACGGCTATCTAAGATGAATTTTCTAAGAACCTAATTGTTTAAGGTTGCATTAATCGCGTTTTCCAAGCAAGTTATTACCATCATAAAACCATGGAGGATGTTATGCCAGCAGCAGCTGACTATATTGAAGACGTAAAACGCTATGATAGCGGCGCACAAGAAGCTCACGTACAGAAGATCGTGAATTATTGCGGGATTGCCTTGCAAAACAAAGACAGTTCACTTGTCTCTTGTTCAGATGAGACAGAACGCAACCGTGTTAGGGATGGCTTTTGCACAAAGAAAATGGGCATGAGCACAGCAGAAGCTGAAGCCGCTATCGAGACAGTCTGTCAAACAATGAAGGGAGACCGCATGAAACAGCGCGTAACTTTCCTTTATCTTATCGCGCACGGCGCGGGTAAACTCGACTACTAGTTTAGTCGTTACCAATTAAGAAGCCGCCCTCATCAGAGTGGCGGCTTTTTTTATTTCTACGGCAACCCAGCAACTCGATGATGGAGGTTTCTCGCAGCTTCGCTGCACGTTTCACGAATTACACAAGCGAGCCAAAACACTCACTAAGGCTGTGCGTGTTTTGACGCTTAATCGTTTTGGGTAGCATAATTTATGATAAGTGGAGGGTTTCTGTTGCCAGCTACCCTCCGAAGCCCGCCTAAGGCGCTGAAGCCTTAGGAGTTAAAAGTCGAGATCGACTAACTGCTTACGCGGCTAGTGCAAACTCTTCAGCTGTATTGTCATTTGCAATTACTGATACGGGCATTTAACGATACCCATCCGAACGAAAGCTAACATTTTTAGACGTCTGTCGATCCTATTTCGGCCCCAATTAAAAACACTCGCGACTTAAAAAGCCAAATGAGCAAATGTCCTTATGGTGGAGCCGCCGGGTACCGCCCCCGGGTCCAGTCCGCTTATTATATGCGCGTTTATCGTCATATCTGGCAAGCCAGCCATTTCTATATAGGCCGTCTTACCGCGCATTACTAGCATTTGTCTGAAAAAACTGACGAAGCGTTGCAGCTCGTGCGGGTTCATTATCTTGCAAATGCAGGCCAATCACCCCACTATTTAGCCATGCGTAATTTCACTTATCGTGACGTTTTAAATCTCTACCGCACGGGAAAATTTCCCATGTCGGATTCGCGTACGTCTCAGCAATTTGTCATTGTTGAGCCAGAGATGAGAGGTATTATCCCGCTTGATGGCCTGCATATTTCGCGTTCGCTCGCTAAATTTATGCGGAGTACGGATTTGACGCTAACCATCGACCAAGCCTTTGACGCGGTTGTCTGGGCTTGCGCGCAACCGCGCCCGACAGAGGGCGGCGGCACGTGGATTAGTGACTCCTTACGGCAACTCTACAGATTATTTTTGGATATGGGTCACGCCCATTCTGTCGAAGTCTGGCAGGACAGTGAACTGGTTGGCGGCCTTTTCGGTGTCACAATTGGCGGGGCGTTTTTCGGCGAAAGTATGTTTTCCATTCGACCTAATGCGAGCAAGCTAGCGCTAGTACATCTTGTGGAACGCCTCAACGCAGGCGGATTCACCCTGCTTGATACGCAATATCTTACAGATCATCTTGAAAGCATGGGGGGTATTGAAATTCCGCAAAGCGATTATCTGAAATTATTGCCAAATGCGCTTAAGAAAAGAGGTGATTTTACAGCGCTAGACCACCCCATAACAATGTTTGAAACGACGCCTGTCGATCTTAGTCCTAAGGACGCAAATCCAGAAGCGTAGGCGCAACTTTGCAGTCAATCACCCAAATATCGTAAACGCGGTGGTCAAGCGCAGATGCCGCAGGGTCGCTGCCGAGCATCCATCCAGAGAAAACTTTCACATTCTCAATCTGCTCGGCCCCGCGCTTTTTGCTGTCTTTGGCGCGCGCAGGCGGCTTATCAAAAATTTGCAAAAAAGCATATGTCTCGGGGATGTCCTCAGGCGGACGCTTTTCACAATGCTTCACATCAACTGTCAGAGAGCCATATGTCAGCGTATCGCCGACTGGAACAGTGAAGTCCTGTGTCGAGGCTGTCACCTTGTCTAGCGCACGAAGAACAACGGCTTCACCACGCAAATTTTCGGCCTGAGCTGTCACGGACATTACAGCCAAAACAGTAAGGCATATAACAAGACGTTTGAGCATTAGTCGCCAGGCGTCCATGCTTCGTAATCAGAGGCGACTTTGTCACGCACTCCGCCGCGGTCAAGACTACCCTTGGGCTTATAAGCGTGAAGCGTACCTGTCAGATTAGGTTGATGCGGGAGTTCCCAACTTTGTGTCGGTAGCGGCGCTTCTTCTGGCGTTTCGTCATACATGTAATGCATCCAGCCATGCCACTCAGGCGGCACGCGCGAGGCATCTGCATAGCCAGAATATGTCACCCAACGGCGCTTGCGCCCGTCATAGCCATCGCCTTTTTCTTCATAATAGGTGTTGCCATACTCATCTTCGCCGACTTTTGTACCTTTGCGCCCTACCTGCATCAGTGTCCCGAGGGTTGCACCGTCCCACCATGCAAAAAGTCGTTTGAAAAAATTAGCCATATCAAAGCCCATCTGAAATTCGCCTCTTGTTAAAGCGAGTTGCGCTTTTGGTAAAGAGAGAAAGACTGTAAACGGGCTATGTGTCACGACTATGGCGCTGTTGGTGAATTTTGCCGCGAAAAGACCTGACTATCAACAGAGTTATCCCACAATTTCGACCTAGCCCGTGCCCTGCGCTGTAGCGCGCGCGCAATAGGTCTGTTAGAGTTAATCATGGTTTCACAATTTGAGAATGACAATAGCGGCTATGACGCGCCAGAGCTCGACGCTCTTCCCCATAGCTGGGAAGCAGAGCAAGCGCTTCTCGGTGCACTGCTCTATGATAATGAGATTTATCACCGCGTCAGCGGCATTGTCCAAACCAAGCATTTTTACAATCCTGTCAATGGTCGTATCTTTGAGCAAATCTCAAAACTGATAGAGCTTGGACAGCTTGCCGATGCAATTGTCCTCAAAGACCGCTTCTCTCAAGACCAAACCATTGAAGACATTGGCGGTGTCGAGTACCTCGCGCGCCTTCTCGCCAATGCCCCCGCAGCAGCCTCCATGGCGGCCCCTGAATATGCGCGGCTGATTTTTGATCACGCTATGCGCCGTGAGCTTATTAAACTCGGCGACGAAATTAACGCTCAAGCCAAAGATGTCAGCGGTGAGAACACTGCCGTTAGTCTTATTGGAGACGCAGAAAACAAGCTGTTCTCTCTCGCAGAGGCGGGAGACACACAGGGCGGATTTGAGACGTTTTCTCAAGCCCTTATCAAATCTATCAATATGGCGACTGCTGCTTTTAGTCGTGATGGACAGCTTTCGGGCATGTCCACGGGGCTTGCGGATCTTGACAGACAGCTTGGTGGTTTACACCGTTCTGACTTGATTATCCTCGCAGGACGCCCCTCAATGGGTAAGACCTCGCTTGCGACCAATATTGGATTTAACGTCGCCAAAGCTTTCAAAGAGGAAAAAGACGAGAACGGGATTATGAAAACCGTCAATGGCGGCCGTGTCGGGTTTTTCAGCCTAGAGATGAGCAGCGAACAACTCGCGACCCGTCTTCTCGCCGAACAATCCACAATCCCGTCTCATAAAATTCGCCGCGGCGACATCACAACAGAGCAATATGAGCAAGTCCGCGATGCCGCTGATGAGATTAATTCTATCCCATTTTACATTGACGACACGGGCGGCATTTCCATTGGGCAATTGGCGGCTCGCGCGCGTCGCCTTAAGCGTATGGCGGGGCTAGACCTTATCATCGTGGACTATCTCCAACTCCTCACAGGCGGCAATCAGCTCAAATCATCAGATGGCCGTGTGCAAGAAGTGACTATGATCACGATGGGTCTAAAAGCCCTTGCCAAAGAACTTGACGTGCCTGTGCTCGCGCTTGCGCAGCTCTCGCGCCAAGTTGAGCAACGCGACGACAAACGCCCGCAGCTCTCTGACTTGCGTGAATCAGGTTCTATTGAACAAGATGCTGACGTCGTGTCTTTCGTGTTCCGTGAAGAATATTATGTCGCGCGGTCAGAGCCATCAGAGGGCACAGAAGAGCACCTCAAATGGCAGGAAGAAATGGAGCTTCTCCACGGCAAGGCGGAGGTCATTATCGGCAAGCAACGTCACGGCCCGATTGGCACCGTCAAACTTGCCTTTAACGCGGACATCACGAAATTTGGCAACCTCGCACAAGATGACCGCTATCAAGACTACGGCGGACAATAGGCACTATGGCCCCTCCCCATAAAGATGAAAATCGTCCGCCACGTCGCGGAAACGGCAAGCCTGTTCGCAGCGGAGATGATAGATCCAAAGGCGCGCATGGCGCTAAAGCCAGCATGGGTCGCCCACATAAAGTCACGAAAAACCACGCTTTCTCAGCCAAGAATTTCAAGCGCGGCGAAATTGGTGGCGGGGCGACTATCAAGTCGTCAGCTAAACCCAAAAAGAAGGGCAAGTCTGGCGTCTACCGTTCTGGCTTCACGGCTCGCCCCACGCTGCTCATTAATCTCGACGCTATCAAAGACAATTATAACGCGCTGCAAGAACACGTCGGAAATGTGAAAATTGGTGCGAGCGTCAAAGCAGATGCCTACGGCCTCGGCGCGTCGACTGTGTCTAAGACGCTTTACGGCGCGGGCTGCCGTACATTCTTTGTTGCTACAGCGGGCGAAGGCAAAATGGTGCGCGAAGCCATTGGAGAGAACGCCAGCATTTACGTGCTCAATGGCCCCGCTCCACAAGACCTCACGCTGTTTTTCAAATTTCGCCTCAAGCCTGTCATCAACTCCATCGACCAAGCGCGTATGTGGACCGACGAAGCCGACCGCGCCAAGCACGCGCCCTTCACCGCCCTGCATATTGATACGGGTATGAACCGTCTTGGTATGGACGAGGATGATGTTAAGGCGCTGTCCAAGAACTCAGGTCTATTCGGCGCGCTAGGTCCCGACCTTATTATGAGCCACCTCGCTTGCGCGCCAGACGCGAAGCACGAAATGAATGCCGCGCAGCTCGCGCGTTTCCGCAAAGCCTCAGCACGCTTCCCAGTTCTGCCGCTTAGCCTCGCGAATACAGCGGGCACATATCTTGGTAAGCCTTATCATTTTCAAATGGTGCGCCCAGGTATCGGACTTTATGGCGGGCAATCTACGACGGACGCCAAGCAAGAAGTCAGCGTCCCCGTGGTGTCACTCATGGCGCCCATCCTGCAACTTCGAAGCGTCAAAAAAGGCGAAACGCTGGGCTATAATGCAAGCTTCACAGCACAATACGACATGAAAATCGCGATTGTCGGCGCAGGCTATGCGGACGGCATTCCTGTTGCGGCAAGCAGCCATGCGCAAGACGAAAAAGGCAAGACCAGCTTCGCGACGTTACAGAAACAGCGCGTGCCAATTGTGGGCCGTGTGAGCATGGATCTCACCATGCTCGACGTGACGCGTCTAGTGCGAGAGATTTCAGTCGGCGATTGGGCAGAGTTTCGCGGCGAGAACCTACAAGCTGATACGAATGCCATTGGCGGTCTTAATTACGAGCTTCTTGTGCGACTCGGCCAGCGGTGCCGCAAAACCTACCTACGTGCGGGTGATTTAGAGTAAGTCTATTTAATTCACTGTGATGAATTTGCGCGGCTCACTCCTACCATCTGGCCCGAAATAGGCTTGGTCGTTTTGAAAATCGATGAGCATAGGCACGTCTGCGAACATAGGCATACCCGCAATGACGAACGGTTTTCCGTCAATGCCGAGCACGTTCAAACTCTCAAAATCAAGCACTAAAAACTCATTATCGCCCCAGAACTTCTGTCCAGCTCGCGCGTATTTTGAGAGGATTTTGGTCACGGGTTCAAACGTACCAACAGCACCCGCGATTTCCCAGTTTTTGCGCAGTTTTTTCTTCACAGCACGCAGCCTCGGAAAGCGCTGCGTGTTCCAGTTCATCATATTAAATTGCGAGCCTGTATCTAGCAGCGCGGGCGTGAGCGCATTGCCGAGGCGAAGCTGAAAAAAATGAAGTTGCCGCCCATCATCCAGAAACGGATTGCGGGTCAGGATCACAACGTCCCAATCGACAGGCAAGCTCGGCGGACCTAAGTCGTGCGGGATAAGACGCAACTCACCGCCTGGCTTATCAATATAGAGGTGATAATCAGACAATAAATCCATGCCGATGATACCGTCATGCGGAGGTGGCCTGAAACGCTCATTTGTCGGCTCAGAGGTTTTAATTTCTGAGATTATTGCCGCATTCATCTTGGACATGGCGCGCCCATCAAGTGAAAGTCCTTCAAACTCGACTAAAGGCAGAAGCCGCGCTGCAATCATGCCGTGCACACGAATGGCGGTCTGCTCTATCGGCATAAGACCAAGACGCTTTTGGAGACGTGGATAGATAGAGGTCAACGTCGCCCCCGTATCGATAATAAACCGCCCGCCTTTGCCATCTGGCAAGTCGGCCTTCACGAGCAAAAGCCCCGCCTCATTCTCAATGAGAGGCAGCGCAATTGTTGTGCGATGCTCTAGCTGAGCCTGCAATGACAGCGGCCCCTTTGGCGTCGTTGCGCACGCCGCCAACGCCAATCCGCAAATCAAAAGCACTATGCGCAAAAGAAAACCCATGCATCTAAACTAGCATGGGTTTTCAAAATCAGGGAATGACTTTTAAGTCAGCAAGCTAAGCCTTTGGCTCTACGGGCACGAGTTTTAAATGCAGCTCTTTGAGCGCTTTATTGTCGACTTCAGCGGGTGCATTCATCATCAAGTCTTGCGCTTGGCCATTCATCGGGAATAAAATGACGTCACGAATAGTCTCTGTCCCCGCAAGGAGCATGACAATTCGGTCAACACCAGGTGCAATACCACCATGCGGCGGTGCGCCAAACTTAAACGCGTTGATCATACCGGCGAATTTGTCGTCCACGACTTCGGGGCCATAGCCCGCAATCTCAAACGCTTTATACATCACGTCAGCTTTGTGGTTTCTAATCGCGCCAGACGAGAGCTCGACGCCGTTACACACAATGTCATACTGATAGGCGAGGATTTCGAGTTTCTGCTCGTCCGTATCCGCCTCTTCTAGAACCTGCATCGCCGTTTTGCCTTCGGGTGCTTGCGGCATGGAGAATGGATTGTGAGAAAAATCTATCGTCTTATTGTCCTCGTCCCATTCATACATCGGGTAGTCGACAATCCACGCGAATTTAAATACGCCTTCAGGGATCAGGTCGAGATCTTTGGCGACCTTATTGCGCGCCGCACCCGCGAGTTTATACGCAGCCGCTTTTTTGCCCGCTGAGAAGAAAATACCGTCACCTGCACCGAGGCCCATTTTCGCGAGAAGCTCACCAAGGAATTCCGTAGAGAAGCCTTTGAGGACTGGGTCTTGAGACTTGACATTGCCGTCATCATCAAGCGTTAAACGCGCGTAGCCAAGGCCTGGCATTTGCATTTCTTTCTTCGCCCATTTGTCCATATTATCAAAGAACTTACGCGAATGGTTCGCCGCCGCTTGTGGGGCTGGAATAGCAATGACCTTGCCGCCGCCATTGGTGATCTTGGCGAAAATGCCAAAGCCTGTTTTGCTCTCATCGGTAAAGAACTCCGACACATCGGTCAGCTCAAACGGGATACGCAAATCAGGCTTGTCATTGCCGTAGCGCTCCATCGACTCTTTATACGGAATACGTGGGAACGGCGTTTCAACTTCCCGGCCATCGGCGAATTCCTCAAACACGCCAGCCATGACGGGTTCAATGGCTTGGAAGACATCTTCTTGGGTAACAAAACTCATCTCGATATCAAGCTGATAGAACTCACCTGGGCTACGGTCAGCGCGCGCGTCTTCGTCACGGAAGCACGGCGCGATTTGGAAATAGCGGTCAAAGCCCGCCACCATTAAAAGCTGCTTAAATTGCTGCGGCGCTTGTGGCAGGGCGTAAAATTTACCAGGGTTCAGACGTGACGGCACAAGGAAGTCACGCGCGCCTTCTGGCGAACTCGCCGTCAAGATCGGCGTTTGAAACTCGGTAAAGCCTTGGTCAATCATCCGGCGGCGCAGAGAGTTAATCACCTGCCCGCGCATAAGGATATTTCTATGCAACTTCTCGCGGCGCAAATCCAAATAACGGTGCTTAAGGCGAATATCTTCTGGATAATCCTGCTCACCAAATACAGGCAGCGGCAGTGGGTCGGCGGCACTCTCGATAACAAACGTATCCGCGCGAAGTTCAACTTCGCCTGTTGGAATTTCTGCGTTCACGGCTTCCGCGTCACGCGCAAGCAACTCACCTGTCACAGTAATCACGGACTCAGATGAGCAGCGCTTCGCCTCTTCATAAAACGCCGCATTTGGATAAACGACGACCTGCGTGATGCCGTAATGATCGCGTAAATCAATGAACAGCGCATTAGCGTGTTCGCGCTTGCGGTGAACCCAACCTGAAAGGCGGACAGTTTCGCCAACATTGGCGGCGCGCAGCTCTGCGCAAGTATGTGTACGGTAGGCGTGCATGAAAGGCTCCACAGCGTGTAATCAGTTCAAAGCGGGGATAAGCCTTCTCTTATTTAAGTCAAGACAACTGTGTTTTTAAGTCACTTTTTAACTGACATCGCCTGCGGTTTACGCTATGCGCGCCCAAACACATATAAAGGTTTCTTTATGCGCATTTCATTACAAGAGCTTCTCGAGCAAAAGCACCTCCTCCTCGCGGACGGCGCAACAGGGACAAATTTCATGGAAATGGACCTTGAGCCAGGTTTTCCCCCCGACCTCTGGAACCTCGAACAGCCGCATAAGCCTGAAGCGCTTCACCAAATGTTTGTCGATGCAGGCAGTGATATTATCCTCACAAACACCTTCGGCGCAAACGCCCCGCGCCTTAAGCTGCATGACGCGCAAGACCAGACGCATGCGATTAACAAAGCGGGCGCAGAGATTGCGGGTAAAGTGGCCGCCGCCGCGGATCGTCCTGTCGTCGTCGCGGGCTCCGTCGGGCCTACAGGCGAACTTTTTGAGCCTATGGGCATGATGACAATGGATAGCGCACGCGCAGAGTTCGTCACGCAAATTCAGGGGCTGAAAGACGGCGGCGCAGATGTCGCGTGGATTGAGACTATGTCCGCGCCAGAGGAAATCCAAGCCGCCTGCGAAGCTGCCGAAGAAGTTGGCATTCCCTATGTCTTCACGGCGAGTTTTGACACGGCAGGTAAAACAATGATGGGCCTCGCGCCGGGCAATATGCTGTCTGTCGTCGCTATGCTTCCGCATCCTCCGCTTGCTTATGGTGCCAATTGCGGCGTTGGCGCGTCAGACTTGACCGTCTCTGCCCTCGCCATGACAGCTGAAAACCCAGACGCCGTCGTCGTCGGTAAAGCCAATTGCGGAATTCCCGTGATTAAAGGCAAAGAGACCGTCTATACAGGCACACCAGAGCTTATGGCGGACTATGTCAAAGTCGCAGGCGACGCAGGTGTGCGCATTATCGGCGGATGCTGCGGCACAGCACCCAAGCACATTGCCGCTATGCGCGTCGCGATGGATGCCTATAACGCTGGCCCGCGCCCGACACAGGAAGAGGTCGTGGCAAAGCTCGGCCCACTCGTCGCCCCAGGCACGAGCGATGCAGGTAAAGCGCGACAGGCTGAGCGAAACAAGCGCCGTCGGCGCTAGGCTAAACAAAGGTTTTACAGTTGTTACAGCGCGTTCACTGCGCGTTCACTGCTATTTCGTCACAAATTTGCTTATGAATGGCCTATAATGGCCAAATTAAAGTGAATGGAATGAAAGTGACACCTATGAAACATCTTATCCTAGCTTCAACGGCCGCTATAACTCTGGCTGCGTGTTCAACGACTGGTACTCTCGAAAGAAATGCCGCTTATGGTACAGCTGGCGGGGCCGCTCTTGGCGCAATAATCGGCAATAACGCAGGCAGCGGGAACGCAAAAAGAGGCGCCGCCATAGGCGCAGCTACAGGCGCGCTTGCTGGTATTATTGCTACTGGTTATGAGAACCAAAACCGACAGAGCGGCCAATACCGACCGCATGCGCAATATGGGTCTCATAGTTACCCATCCCAAGGTTATCAGACGCAAGGTTATCAGTCCCATGGGCATCAATCTCACGGCCACGCGGGCCACAGCCATCCGCATCACGACAGCTATGGGCAATCCTCGGGGTATGGCCAACAATGCACACCTTGCTCACCATCAACTAAAACATATTCTGGGCATTCTGGCTCAACGTCTTACTCTTCGCACAGCACGGTGGGTAATGGTACAAGCTACGATCAATATGCGGGCCGCTATTACAGCACCGACCCCAGTACAGGAAACACCTATTGGCAAGACGGCACATTGCGAACAACGCGCCGCTAGGACCAATAATAAGTTATAAAGTGAATAAGCCGTCAGTCATAACTGGCGGCTTTTTTACGCACCCCACTCATAGCCATTGAGAAAATTCTACTGCACTCGCTGCGCTCAGGGGATTTTTCGATGATAAGACCAGAGGGTCTATAAGCCGGGTTCTGTTTAACTCTTGCGAGCCTTGGCGACCATTCATCTTGGACTGCAATTGCTTACAGCCTCATGCGACACACCCGGGTGACGCGGCGGGGACGCCGCATATGTCACCCCTATTTGGTCTTGCTCCGGATGGGGTTTACCCTGCCTTGCGAATTACTCCGCAAGCGGTGCGCTCTTACCGCACCCTTTCACCCTTACTAAGTATATGTCGCAAGACATGCACAAAGCGGTTTGCTTTCTGTGGCACTTTCCCTTGGCTCACGCCAGCCAGACGTTATCTGGCATCCTGTCCCCATGGAGCCCGGACTTTCCTCCCATCATGAAACTCACAACAAGCGGCCGCCCGACCCTCTGGTACGCCGCTTAAAGCTTGTTTAGACGCAAAAAGTCAAGCAAAGTCAGAAAAAACGGGATGTTTTATGCGGGTTCTATTCATTGGGGTTTTTGCTTTCATTTTGACGGCTTGTAACAGCGCCGATAAAAGCAACGCAGACAATAGCGGCGTGACCATCTATGTGGCTGAGACAATTCTAACCCAAGTACTAGACAGTCCTGTCGCAGAGGCTGTAGCGGTAGATAGAACCGGCACAATCCTAAAGGTCGGCACAGCGGTAGAGCTACAAAATAGCTATAAAGGCGCGGCGCTGGACGAGACCTTCAAAACGAAAACCTTGATGCCAGGCCTCATTGACCCTCATGTGCATATGACTTTAGGCGCGATGATGTATGGCCTGGACTGGATCCCGCCATGGGACATGATGGGACCAAACGGTATGGTCAAAGGTCTGCCAGATAATGACAGCTTGATGGCGCGGATAAAAGAGCTTGTAGCCGACGCCCCTGATGGCCCACTTATTCTGTTTGGCTATCATAACCTCGTCCAAGGCGAAATTGATCGACACGACCTAGATGCGATTTCGACGACGCGTCCGCTGTTTATTTGGCACTATTCGGGACATGATTTTTATCTCAATTCCGCGGCTATCGACATGGCTAAGCTTACCCCCGCACTTGCGGATAAATATCACGGCGTGGATTTAGACGACAGCGGGGAACTCACAGGCCGCATATATGAGGATGCGGGGCTAGCGCTATTTTCGGCTATTGGCCCCATCCTGCTCGCACCCGACCACATTGCCAAAGGTTTTGCGGGCTATCAGAGCCTTCTTACCAAAGCGGGGGTCACGACGGTTGCAGAGATGGGTTATGGCATATTTGGACGTGCCGTGGAGGATAAGTTTCTCAGCTCTTTTTACAGCAGCGACGCGCCTTATCGTCTCTATCTCGTGCCAGAGCACCGCGCATTTGTGAATGAATTTGGCGAAGATACGCCCACTGCAATTGCGGGCCTTATTGAGGCCAGCCCGACTATCCCCATTCTCAATCAAATTAAGCTCTTTACTGACGCCGCCTTTTATTCTCAGACCATGAAGATGAAGGCGCCGGGCTATATTGGTGGTCAGTCCAAAGGCACGAACGGACTATGGGTGACCGAGCCTGATGACCTGCCCACGCTTATGGCGAAATATTGGGATGCGGGAATGGATATTCATATTCATTCAAACGGGGATGCCGCGCAGGACAGCACGCTCGCCGCCGCCGCAACACTCGCTCCACCAAAAGACGGGCAGCGCATTATTCTCGAGCATCTTGGACAGATGACGCCCGCCCAAATTGACAAAGCAAAAGGACTGCCCATTGGTGTGTCTGCCGCAAGCCATTACGTCAATTATATGGGCGAAGATTACGTGAGCGCTATTGGAGAAAAGGTTGCAAACATAACTCCGCTCGCCTCGACTATGGCTGCAGGTCTTCGCAGTACAGTTCATTCCGACGCGCCGCTCGCCCCGCCCGTTCCGCTTAAAGCGGCGAGCGTACATGCAACCCGCCTCACCCGCCAAGGCACAGTCAGCACGCCGTCCGAGCGCCTCTCGCCAGAACAAGCTCTACGCGCCGTCACGATTGAGGCCGCTTGGTCATTGGGATTAGAGGATGAAATTGGATCCATTACGGCAGGCAAACGCGCGGACTTCACCGTGCTTAGCACAAACCCGCTGAAAGAGACCCCCGAAAGTTGGGCAAAAATTCCTGTATGGGGCGTCGTCTTGCAAGGCGAAAAACGTCCGCTTGAAAATGCAAAATGACCGCAGCTGACATAGATAGCATACAATTCGAACTCGGGACAAATTCCGAGGTCGCCATGATGCTCATGCTGAGCTTAATGATGTTTGCTGTCGCGCTCGGCCTTCGCAAAAAGCATTTTGCCTTTTTCAAAACCCACCCCAAAGTCTATTTTGCTGGTGTTTTGGCACAGACGATTGGACTGCCCGCGCTGACAGTCGCTTTGTGTATGATTGTTGAGCCGCAGCCCAGCATCGCGCTTGGCATGATACTCATTGCCTGTTGTCCGGGCGGTAATGTGTCGAATTTACTGGCGTTATTTGGCCGCGCGGATACAGCACTCTCCGTCTCGCTCACCGCGACAAGTAGCGTTGCGGCAGCTGTCCTCACGCCCGTCTCAATCTTATTCTGGAGCGGGCTTTATCCGCCGACGGCCATGCTCCTGACCGAAATTAATTTGGACGCTGTGAGCTTTCTGGTAGAAACGCTTATCATTCTCGCCTTGCCACTTTTCCTCGGCATGGCGCTCGGTCATTTCGCGCCTGACATGGCGACCAAGCTTCAAAAACCTTTAGCCGTTATCGCGGGTCTAGGACTTGGGCTTATCATTATTGGTGCTGTCATAAAATTTGCGCCCATACTCATCAAAATCGGTCCATGGGTTATTGGGCTTGTGATGGTGCATAATGCGCTTGCCTTTATGCTTGGCTTTATCTCAGGGCTCGCCGCGAAAGCTACGACCCGCCAAAGACGCGCCCTCACCTTTGAAGTCGGGATACAAAATTCTGGGCTCGGCATTGTTATCCTACTGACACAGCTTGGTGGGCTTGGCGGTGCGGCGGCGATTGCAGGGCTGTGGGGGACATGGCATATTGTCGGTGGGCTAATCCTTGCTGGGATATTCCAAATGAATGATCGGAGGCAGACAGATGTTTGACACCAAGATTATCGGCGGGACAATTTTTGACGGCAATGGCGGCGAAGGCAAAGCCTTAAACCTCGGCATTAAAGACGGACGTATTGCTGAAATCGGCACCTGCGACGGCCCCGCTCGCGATACGCTAGATGCCACTGGCAAAATCATCACGCCAGGCTTTATCGACTTACACACCCATTATGACGGTCAAGTCAGTTGGGATTCTGAACTTAAACCCTCGGTCAATCACGGCGTGACAACGGCTGTTCTGGGTAATTGCGGCGTTGGATTCGCGCCTTGCCGCGCCGCAGACCGTGATAAACTTATCCGCCTTATGGAAGGGGTGGAGGACATTCCCGGCACAGCGCTCCACGAAGGTATAACATGGGAGTGGGAGACTTTCCCTGAATATATGGACGCCGTCGACGCCATGCCGCGCACAATAGATGTCGCCGTCATGGTGCCGCATGATCCGCTCCGCGTTTACATAATGGGCGACCGTGCGGTCTTTAATCAGCCTGCGACTGCCAGCGATATCAAAGCGATGAAAGAGACATTAAATGAAGCCCTCGCGGCGGGCGCGATAGGCTTTTCAACAGGCCGCAGTGATTTCCACAAAAGCGCAGACGGCGATTGGACACCCGCGTCTGAGGCAGGGAAAGACGAACTTGTCGGTCTCGCCTCTGCTTTCAAAGGCCTCGACCACGGCGTGCTACAAGCCGTAAATGATTTTGATATGCTGCGAGACGGCGAAACCTTCGATACAGAGTTTGATTTGATGGAAGCGTTCTTCCGTGCGGGCAGCGGGCATAAAGGCTCTATGTCGCTGATGGAGCGCGACTTCGCACCTGACGATTGGAAGAACATAATCAAACGCACCGAAGCGATGAACGCTGACGGCCTAGATATTTCCTTCCAAGTCGCGCCGCGCGCCATCGGCTCTATCGTCGGACTTCAATGCACCTTCCACCCGCTCATGGCGTTTCCGAGTTATCTCGCCATTCATAGCAAGCCACTCGCTGAGCGCGTCGCCATTATGCGTGACCCCGCCTACAAAACAAAAATGCTGTCCGAGACGCCTGTGCAACTCGCGGGCCCCGGCAGTCCTATTCCACCCATGGTCGATATGATGATAGCGAATTTCCTGGCTCTGGCCGAGAAAAACTTCCGCCTCTCAGTGAACGGCAAAGTTGATTATGAACAAACGTCTGAGACCTCAATCGCAGGGCTCGCGCGCAAGGACGGCGTCAGCGTATGGGAGAAAGCTTATGACCTCTTGCTTGAAGATGATGGCAAAGCGCTGATTTACTATCCCGTCTATAATTACACGCAGATGAATTATGACAATGTGCTGACCATGATGCGTCACCCGAAATCACTGCCAGGCTTGTCAGACGGCGGCGCCCATGTCGGGACGATATGTGACGCCAGCTTTCCGACCTATCTGCTGTCGCATTGGACACGTGACCGTATGGCCCAAGGTAAAGAGGGCATTTCCCTGCCCCGCGCCGTGCAAATGCTCACGGCGGATAGCGCGGATTATCTCGGCTTGACAGATCGCGGGCGTATCGAAGTCGGCATGCGCGCCGACATAAACATCATCGATTATGACAACCTTGATTTGGGCGTACCAGAAATGGTGCAAGACCTCCCTGCGGGCGGTCAAAGACTACTCCAACCCGTCACGGGCTACGTCGCTACATTTGTAGCGGGTGAGCAGGTCGTGGCGAATGACGAGGTGACAAGCGCGAGGCCAGGACGATTGGTGCGGGGTGGGCGGCAGTAATATGCAAACTCTCGCAAAAATCTTTACGGGGCTCGTCGCGCTCCTCCACGTCTTTTTCATGACAGTAGAGATGTTCTTTTGGACAAAGCCCCTCCGCTGAGACATGTTCGACCTCACTGAAGAGTTCGCGCAGGCAACATACTTTATGGCGCAAAACCAAGGCCTCTATAACGGCTTCCTCGCTGTGGGCCTAATTTGGGGACTACTCGCCAAGAAACGCGATGTGACGATTTTCTTCCTGCTGTGTGTGATAATTGCAGGTGTGTTTGGCGAGGTAACAGTTAGCCCGACTATTTTCGTCGCACAGGCAGTGCCCGCGATTTTGGCGCTTGGGTTTACCGTCTTGGCGAAACGAATGTAATGTTTGTTATAGCCGAAGTGAGGGAAATTTATGCCTATTAAAAAACTAAAAGCTCATCTCACAGAAAAAGTAAGAACTCGAAATTTGTTGCGTCTCAATCGTTTACTGGATTTAGAAGAATACGACAAAGTCGCCGAAATAGATATTGAGTCTGAATTTCCTCTGGAGACTCGTATCCAAGTCCTTAGGGCCGTATTGGTGATTCTAGCGCGAGCCAAACTCAAAGACCAAATAGGCTCAGAAAGACTAGGAGACAAACTGCTTTTTGAGAACGATTTTGAGCCTTATGACTCAAATAGTACCCTCTACATAAAACTGTATATAATTGTCGTTCTACGTGGCAATTTTCCAAAAATATCTAAGCGGTTTAACGAATTTGAGATAGTCGAGCCAGATTATAAATCGGTAGATCAAGATTTAAAATCATATTTAACTCTAGATGTAGAATAAGCATTTCCCATTTAACAAGCCTATCTTTCCACCAACCACCGTACCATGGCCATCGTTTCCATATCGACGAGGCCGTCGATTTGCTGAGGGCGATAGCGGCGTTGAAAGGCGGCAAGCACTAAGCGCGTATCCGCGTCAAGCACGCCTGTGACACGCGCGTCATAGCCGATTTCAGCAAGACTGCGCTGCACGATGGCGACGCCTCTATCGCGGCTGTCAGCATCAAATAAAACGCGGCGATCTGGCTCTATGTCTTGCGGCCATCGCCCAATCCCTGCGCTCGCGAGACCTGCCCACGGAAAGTGCTCGCCTGGATCTTGTTTGCGGGCGGGCGCTATATCGCTATGGCCGACGACGCCGTCCGCGCCAATATCATGACGCGCCATGATGGCCTTACAAAGCGGGATGAGCGCATTGATTTGTACGTCAGGATATGGCGGTAACGAGCCGTCAGCGAGCGGCCAATCATGGCCGCCATTGACGATTTCAATGCCGATGCTCGCCGAATTTATATTCGTCTCACCCATCCATTCCGATACGCCCGCGTGCCACGCGCGCTTTTCTTCCTCGACGAGTTGAAAGATACGCCCGTCTGTCTCGACCATATAATGCGCGCTGACTTTAGCGTCCGCGTCACGCATACGCTCAACCGCCACCTCGCCGGTCTCCATGCCTGTATAGTGCAGCACCAACAGGCTAATCGGCAGGGTACGGTCGTCAAAATTTAGCGAAGGAGTAGCGATTATATTCAAAGCGGATATTTCTCTTCCATAATTTTCAGGCCCTTGGCCATAATTTCGCGTAAGACAGCTTCATCTACATCGCTTAAGCGTTTGATATATAGACAAGCTTTGCCTATTTTATGTTTGCCAAGGCGCGACAATTCATCGTCAAAGTCCTGATAGCCTGGTAGGATGTAAATGCTAATATTTTGCACCCGAGAGCTAAAGCCAAGGCGCAACATATCCCCTTCGCGGCCGCTGTCATATTTATAGTGATATTCGCCAAAGCCAACGATACCACTTTTTAGCGTAGAGCCCCAAATTTTGGCCTCCCACCCTGTGAGTTCGGCCATCATGTCGTGAAGCGTCTGACAATCCGCGCGGCGGTCGTCTTTCTCGATAGCGGCCAAATAATCGCTGACCTTTAACCCTTCAGGTTTTGTCTTATTCTCAGCCATCTGATGCCCCTAATCTTCGTGAAGCGGCAAAACCGTCTGCCGCGTGGCAATATACCATACGCAGGGCAAAATCAGAACCGCCCCGAAAATATAGCGCGGATAAAGCGTTTCTTTGAGGAATAGGACACCAAGAATACAAGCAAAGACTGTCACCATCAGAGTCAGAGGAACCACGGTTGAAATGTCGTATTTTTTTACCAGTGTAAAATATTGACCATGAGCGAAAATTGTAATCGCGATTGCGGCATAGCCCCCTGCAATAAGGAGCGGCCATTTAGAATTTACCCATACCTCGCCCTGCCCGCTTTCAAATATGAGCGAGGCAGGCGCCATGGTTAGCAGCACGATGACTGCCATCCATGTCACGTATTGTGTCCAATCTATATCACCCACGCGCTTCATCACGACTGATCCGACAGCCAGCGCAAAATAGGCGGCGATGATGTAAAGTAGTCCAATATCAGCGCCAATCGCGTCGGGCTCATAGACCATGACAACAACGCCAATGATAGCCCCCGCGATGGCTAGGCTGCGTCGCCACCCGACACTCTCGCCCAGAAAGATGACCGATAAAATTGTCGCAAACGGGATAAGCATTTGCGAGACAATTGAACTCCCCGACGCGCTCGCGGTTTGCAGTCCCGTATAGAGGAATCCGAGGTGGATGGGCCCTACACAGGCGCACACAATAAGAAGTAAGCCAAATTTTTGAGGGCGCGGCTTGAACAACACCCACCCCATCACAAGGAGCACAATCAAAGCCCGAGTTGCAGCCAGCATAAAGGGCGGCACGGGATTATTGCCAACGGCCCAAGCGGACACGACAAAATTGCCTGCCCATCCAAGGCAACAGAGCATCATGATAATGAAGTCAGAGAGTTTCACGCGACCCGTTTAGAGGCGCGTCATTTTAAATCAAGCCTGCTTTAAAAGATCGAGTCTAGTCGTCGACTGTCCAGCCATCAGGTGTGCGGTGCGCGTCAATCACAGGGCCTTCATCATCGAGCGAGCCGCTGCGGAATGTCGTACCAGAGGCTTTCATCTGTGCTTCCATCTCTTTGCGTGCCGCTTCAAAATGGGCTTTGGGACCGAAGGGACGGCCAAATATCTTGGCGCGCGTCCAGAAAAACGCAAATACGACCAGTCCTAGCACAACAAGCCCTGCGACCACGAAAAACGCGAAGGCGGCAGAGGCTGCAAATAGAAACAGCCCGCCAATCGTCGCTGCGGCTACGAATAGCCCTCGTGCGAGATTTGAAAGAAAGCTACCGCTGCCTGTAATGTTATATGTCTGACTCATGGGCGTAATGTCGGGATTAATTTGGGCAAGGTCAAGGCACCTCCCCTCACTTTCGCGTCAAATGTCGCTAAACTTTTGGCAATGAGGGGCGGTTTGTCGCGGCGTAACGCTCTCTTTCAGCCCGAATTTCGTCATAGGCCTTATTAATCATCGCCATTTTATGCGTCGCTAGCTTCGTCAGTTCACGCGGCAGACCCCGCGAAACAAGACGGTCAGGATGGTTTGCTGCGGCCATACGGCGATAAGCGCGCTTCAAATCGGCGTCAGATATATCCTCATACACACCCAAAATGAGGTAAGGGTCATCGGAGGCCCGCCCGCAATGCGCAATTTGGATACGTTTAAACTCGCGCTCTGAAAACCCAAAGACTTCGGCGACGTTCATGAGATAGGCCATTTCCTCCGTCGTGATAACGCCGTCCGCCAGCGCAATATGGAACAACCCGTCCATGACGTCTTCAAGCACAGCAGGACGCGCGCGAAATTTACGCGCGATGATCTTGGCGTAACGCTCATATCCCAGCGTCGTTTGCCGCGCGAGGTCAAAGAACCGCGCAATGCCCGCATCGTTGTTTTCGCTACTTTGGAAAACGCGTTTGAAGGCTTCGATGTCCTCGACGCGGACTTGCCCATCAGCCTTGGCCATTTTTGCGCCCAGACCCACCAACGCCGCCGCCACCCGACCGTCTTGGATGTGACCAGGCAGGCCATCTGTGTCGGGCAATATTGGCGGGCCAAACAGCCGCGCGCCTGCGCTGTAAATATCATGCCAAAGACTCATGCGCGTTTAGTGCCGTAAGCGGCGTTCATAATCAATTGGCTTGTGGGATAATCCGTCAGTTACGGCGTGGCGGAGGACGTGTGATCTGAGACTATTTTCCACTGACCGTCCATCTGCTTAAAATGGAGCGTAAAAAGACCGTTGGGACTGTCATTCTCGCGCGTTAAACGCCACCGCCCAAAGACAAGGGCGTCTGTCTTTGACAGTAGTTCCACGTTGAGATCGGTAAAGGCGAGCTTCCCCATCGTCGCTTTGTCAGGATAGCGAGATTTATAGCGGGCCTTAGTGACATCCCAACCCGTATTGATGTCGCCGCCCGAGGCAAAGCGAAGCGCGTCCGATCTCCAGTAATCTTGCATGAAGGCGTCAATATCACCTGTGTTCCAAGCTCGCGCTTGGTTCTGCAGGGTTTCTTTTATTTCATCACGGTCAATATCATTGCCGTAAGTCGCCTGCAGCCCCGCTTCTAATTTGGGGCCAAAACTCCCGAACTGATATCCTACAGCTCCGCCAAGTAACAGGGCAAAAAGGGCAATGAATAATGTGCGCATGACAGACTCCTTAAACGGAGACTATCACGCAAAATTTAGTTTGTCGCGCTAGCGATTAAAGACGAGATTGGCGAGAACGATATATGTAATAAACATGGGTGTCTCCTTGAAGTTTATGACATCCCAAAGATAACGCAGTTACACGACAGTTTTTTAACAATCCCTTGCTTTGCGACTCAGGAAGGTCGCCCGCACTTAAATGCGGCACATTTTTTAGCCATTCGGTGAAATTTTAGAGGTACTAGCGCAAAGCAAAGGCGAGGCAAGCCACACCAAGGGCGACAGAGACCAGCCCCATAATGTGAAGCGCGCGGTCGCCTTGGCGAAAAGCATCTTCATACATTTTACGCGCCGCCGTCGGCGCAATCGCCCAAATGGCACCCTCAACCGTGAGGATGCCGCCTGTAATAATTAGCAAAACTGTGCCTGGCGAAATATCCACACTCAGCCTCTTTGCGACAGCCTAGCGGCGCGGGCCGCGTTGATTGCTAAGGTAGCCGAGGAAATCGCTATCAGGCGAAAGCACATAAGTCGTACCTTGACCGAGACCAGTTTTATAGGCTTCCATAGAGCGGTAAAAAGCAAAGAACTCAGGGTCTTGATTATAGGCCTGCGCATAAATCGCATTACGTTCTTGATCGCCTTGACCACGGATAATTTCAGCCTGCTGTTGGGCTTCGGCGCGAATGATTGTCGCTTCCTTTTCAGCTGTAGACGTGATTTTTAAGGCTTCTTCGCGGCCTTCAGAACGAATGAGTTCCGCCTCTTGCGTTCTTTCTGTCACCATACGGTTCAAAACTTGTTCGGTATTGTTTGGCGGCAAATCAGCACGTTTTATTCGAACGTCAATAATCTCAATACCGAAATCTTCATCTTTCACCACATTGTTGGAAACTTGCTGAATTTCAGCCATCAGTTCCGCACGGCGGCCTGCAATAATTTCTGGACGATCTACTCGACCTAAAACGTCACGCAAAGTTGAGTCCATGATAGATTGTAGCTGCAACTGCGCGCCACGCTCAGTTTGTAAAGCCTCATAGAACTTGACCCCATCAACGATACGGTAACGAATAAAAGCATCTACGACGAGGCGTTCTTGATCAGAGGCAACAAGTTCAACGGGTGAAAGATCAACTTCCAAATTACGGCGGTCAAGTGTGACCACTTTTTCATATGGCAATTTAAACTTTAGGCCAGCTTCGGGTGTCGCGCCCCACGCGTTTTCGACGCGCTTAGCCTGTCCGAATTCGAGGATGAGAGCCTGTTCCCACTCTTTCACTGTATGGGTACATAGTAAAATGACGACGGCGGCAATGCCCAAAAGGACAACTAAAATTGGTGCACCCTTCATTAGTTCGCTCCTTGTCTTTTATTCAGTTCATTAAGTGGTAGGTAAGGCACGACGCCCGAAGCTGTATCTGTATCAAGCAACATCTTATCCGCATTTTGATAGACATCTTCCATTGTCTCGAGATACATCCGTTGTCGCGTCACGCGAGGCGCCGCCTTATATTCCCCCAAAACAAGCGTAAAGCGCTCCGCTTCACCTCTCGCTTCGGCAACCACTTGACCTTTATAGGCTTCAGCGTCCTGTAAGATTTTCGCCGCATCACCACGCGCAGCAGGCACAACAGTGTTTTGTCTTGCTGTGGCCTCGTTAATCAGCGTTTCTTTTTCTTGCCGAGCGTCAACCACGTCGCGAAAGGCATCAACGACTCGCCCGTCAGGCGCGTCGGCTTTTTGGAGTTGCACTTCGACAACTTCGATACCCGCACCGTATTCATCAAGCGTTTTTTGCATCAAATCACGCACAGCAATTGTGGTGTTCAGACGCTCTGTTGTGATGATGTTCTCAAGCTCTGAACGGCCAACGATTTCGCGCATTGCGCTTTCCGCAACTGCCTTAAGCGCGACGCGCGGCTCATCCACCTCAAAGATATAATTCTTAAGGTCGTTAATCCGCCACAGTACCGTAAAATCAATGTCTACAATATTTTCATCACCCGTGAGCATGAGTGACGAATTGTCATTTCCGCCAATTGTTGTTTTCTGAACAACACGGGTTTTAGCCTTTTCAACCGTTTCAAACGGTGTTGGCATTTTGAAGTTTAGTCCCGGTCCAACTGTACGCGCATATTTACCAAAGCGGAGCACGACGCCTTCTTCTTGTTGGTCAACGGTATAAACAGTCGAGAGCAGCATGGCTGCAAGGCCGACCGCTATGAAAATACCGAACGGGCCGTATTTTGAGAGCGGGCCATTTGGGCGACCACCGCGCGGACCACGAGGTCCTCCGCCGCCATTGCCAAAGGCACGGGTTTTAAAGCCTTGGATTACATTTTCTAAATCAGGTGATGTTTCGCCTGGACGGGGTTTATTGCGGTCAGGTGTGCCCTGCCCCCATGGACTTTGGCCGGACCCTGTCGGGCGTTTTTTGCCGCCGCCCTTTCCTGCATTTCCCCATGGACTCTTATTGTCAGCCATTGCGTTCTCCGAATAAATTTCGCTTTGGCCTATATGTGGAGGCCTGCGGGCGTTATATCAAGGTTAATACGTGCGAATCCTAAAGAATGATTGCGATTATCATAATGCTACAAACCCAAGACGCCAAAACCATGTTTCTTTTCCCTACGCCTGTCATTTTGCATGACTTGGAAGGGGCGGAGTTCTTCAACGCTGACCTGCTTACGCGTATCAAGGCGCGCCGAGAGCAGGACGCGGGGCTTAAGCGCTCAAATTACGGCGGTTGGCATAGCGAGGTGGATATGACCGTTTGGTGCGAAGATCTCGCCCGCGTCATCCTCGGTGAAGCGATTAATCAGACAGCGGCGCAAACCGCTGACGTCCACCCGCACGGCAAGCGCGATTTTGAATTTGACGCGCAGATGTGGGCCAATATCAACGCCCCAGGTGACAGCAACCAAATGCACTGCCACCCTGGCGCGCTCTGGTCTGGCGTGTATTACGTGGATGTAGGCGAAGATGACCCTGAGGTCGATGTCGAAGGCGAACTCCTGCTCATGGATCCGCGCTTCCCAATGAATGTCATGTATATGCCAGAGTTGATAAACCGCTATGCCGACGGCAAACCGCAATATGCACAGTACCCTATCAGGCCCGTCAATGGCCGCATGGTGCTATTCCCCGCTTGGCTTAATCACTCAGTGCGTCCTTATAAAGGCACGCGGGAGCGGGTGTCTGTGGCGTTTAACCTGATGGTCGCGGTCGCGGATTAGCGCCGCTCGTAAACCTTCACGGTAAACGGATAATCGTCCTTTTCGCCTTTGGGGTATGACTGTTCTGAGACGACCTGCCATTCATTGGCGGCAATCGCAGGGAAATGCGCGTCGCCTTCGATCATGGCGTCAACTTCGGTCACATATAAGCGATCGCAATAGCGCATGATGCTCGCATATAGCTTTGCCCCACCAATCAGCATGACTTCATCCGCCCCCGTTTCACCCGCGAGTTCATAGCCGCGCCCAATCATCTCCATAACATCGGTATGCACTTCGGCTTTGGGTGCTTTATAACCCGCGTTACGCGTCAAAACGAGGTTAGGTCGCCCCGGCAGTGGAAACGGCAGGCTTTCCCATGTCACCCGCCCCATTAGAACAGGCTTTCCCATCGTCGTGGCTTTAAAAAACTTCAAATCAGAAGACAGCCGCCACGGTAAATCGCCATCAATACCAATGACATTATTACGGGACTTCGCGACAATCAGCGACAGTTTAGGAATCAAGCTCATAAAACGGCTATACAAGCCAAAGCGTGACTTTCCCACTCTTTTCAGACCGTAATCGCGGGGATTTATTTTTCTAATCCTCACCAACTTTTAGGGCTTCATTCTCAACAGGCTCTTGATGAGACGGGACAGGTAGGACGTCACCTGCTGCTTATCAGGACGGTATGGTAAAGCGCGTGGTTTTGACACGCTGCGCGCGGCGCTATTAAGGCGTGAGCTAGTCCTTAAATGTTGAGCCGAGCGCTCTCATTGGGTCGTTAAATGTTGGCCGTCTTCTAAAAATGCCGCTGCGGGATTTATCTCGTGAAAAACACTTATCTTTTCGGTTTCCGTCGCGAAATCGATCCCGCAGGCCGTCCCTCGTCAAGACTTTCGTGCCCGCGCTGCTCCCGCGATGGACAGCCCCCTATCCGCCTGCCCGCTTTATTTTTACTGGACGCAAAAACAGGATTACGCCACACAACCCTATGTCTAGCTACGCCGAAGAAAATCCACCTCAAAAAACCAGCCTGCGCTATTTCAAATATACGCTCGTCTATATTCTGCTCATCCCATTTATCAATTGGAGCTTTACTTGGGCGCCGATGGTTGAAATCCCTGGCTATGCCGCATGGGCCTTTAACCCCGTCACAATCGTCACGGGCCTTGTGCTTGTCGTGCGCGACTTTGCGCAGCGCGAGATTGGGCATGAAGTCCTCATCGCCATGGCACTGGCTCTGTTTCTGACCTTCGTCACAAGCGGCGGCGCGCTCGCGCTCGCCAGCGGTGCAGCGTTCCTGATTTCCGAACTTGTCGATTGGGCCATGTTTACCTTCACCAAATACAAGCTCTCAACACGCGTACTTCTATCGTCGGCCATAGCGGCACCGATAGACACAACGGCTTTTCTCTACGGCGCGAGCTTTATCCGCGACGCGCAGTTTACCGTGCCAAATGTCGTCATGAGCGTCGGCGGGAAAATGGTGGGCGCAGTCGTGATTTGGTGGATCATTCGCAAACGTATGGAGCGCAGCTAACGCAAATAAAAGTTCACAGTCGTAACTACACGAACCTTTTTATAGGGTGTGTCAGAGACGCCGTAGCCACCGCTATCACCATCACGAGAGCGAATAGAAAAATATCCTTGTGTCGCTGATTTGATACCCCCGACATTGGCCCCCGAATCTTGGGCAAATTGCTGCGCCGCGCGGCGGGCATCTTGCGTGGCCTCTGCGACCATATCGGGCTTCACCTCGTCTAGCTTGGTGAACGTGTAGTTCATGCCAGAGCCTTCTTCGAGGACAACGCCGCGGCGGATCAAATCAAATTGGGAAGACACCGCCTTTTGCGCAAGCGCGATGTCGTTTGTCCGCAATGTTATTCGCTGACGAATATTCACGACAGGCTTACCGTAATTATTATTTCGTTGGTTTACCCCAACGCCCGACGGGCGAAGGGCGTCCGTTGTAAAACCTAAGTCGCGAAAGAACGCATTTATCTCTTTTGTATCCTGATCAATCTCGTCCTGCACCGCCTTCAAATTAGCCCCCTGAGCGGAATAGGCCAACGTCCAAGTCGCAAGATCTGCCATAACATTTCGTTCAGCCAGACCTCGTACCGTCACGCTACGGTCTGCGAGGCGCGCTTTCAGAACAAGTGTGCTGATAAGAAAACTCCCGATTATAAAGCCAAGTGCTAGAACAACAGAGCTAAAAATCCAGACGCTACCTTTTGGAGATGATATACTCATAGTTCTATCCTATGTGTTAGCGAGTGTAATGGTTTTAGGCCGCAAAATTATTGCTGAATTACGACGCAAAAAAGGTCAAATGGTGATGATACCAAGGACGTCCCATGTTTCGAATTGGGCGAATTAACAGATGAGACAGACAAAATGACAGAATTGCCGCCCTGCCCAGAATGCGCGTGCGAATATAGCTATGAAGACGGCGCGCTCCTCATCTGCCCCGAATGCGCCCATGAATGGAGTAGCAATCCCGAGTTCAGCCCCGTGTCTAGCAATAGGCGGGTCTATAAAGACGCCAATGGCAATATCCTCAATGAAGGCGACATGGTCACCATTATCAAAGACCTCAAAGTCAAAGGCACCTCAAAAGTCGCAAAGGTCGGGACCAAGGTGCGCATAAATCGGCTTATAGACGAAGACCACGATATTGAGTGTAAGATAGACGGCATTGGCGCGATGAAATTGAAGACGATGTTTGTTAAGAAGGCTTGAAGCTCCCCTCTCAAAAATTCGTCATTGCGACGCGAGGCAAAGCCTCGTCCGCAATCCATGCTCAGAATGTCGCATTAAAAAACAAATTGCATTTCGTGATGCAAGTCATGCCAATGAGGGTTCTCATCTTTAATGAGTTTAATCTTATAAGCCCGCGTTCGATTTTTGATATATTTTTCGCGCTCAATGGCTTACCACGCGCTATCGCAAGGCTCGTAATAAACCAGACGTTTGAGACCGTAACGCTGCGTAAAACCTTTGATACGGCCCGCTTTGTGATCAAGAACACGGCTCGGCAGGTCACTTGTCATACCCGTATAAATCGTACCATTTTTGTAGTTCGCCATAATGTAAACGAAGAAAAGCTTTTCCATGCTATCATGTAACACAGCGAGAACAAACAGTAAACAAATTTTGCTTTGGGACATGGATTGCGAACGCATCTGCGATGCGCGACGCAATGACGTGACCTGAGTATTGGGACTTCTATAAAATCGTCATTGTGCCGCAAAACGTAATCTCGTCCGCAATCCGTGCCGAGATTTTTCGGAACGTCTAAATTTTAACCACCAAACCCCCCACCAACCTCGCTACGCTCGGCAAACCGCCAAGCGGTCGTGTGGATTAAACCGCCACCTTCCCCGCGATATGCGGGTGCGCTTTATAGCCCAGAATTTTTACATCCTCATATTTGAAATCGTAGATAGACGTCACGTCAGGGTTCAGCTTGAGCCTCGGCAGGGGCATAGGCGCGCGAGTGAGTTGTAGCTCCACCTGCTCAAAGTGATTGGCGTAAATATGGGCGTCACCGAATGTGTGGACAAAGTCTCCAACCTCGAGGTCGCAGACCTGCGCCATCATATGGGTCAGCAGAGCGTAGCTGGCGATATTAAACGGCACGCCGAGGAAGATATCGGCGCTGCGTTGATAAAGCTGACAGGAGAGCTTCCCATCTGCGACATGGAACTGAAACAGGCAATGGCACGGCGGCAAAGCCATCTCGTCCACATCGGCAGGGTTCCATGCGCTGACGATATGACGGCGGCTATTGGGGTTCGTTTTAATCGCTTCAATGACTTTATCGACTTGGTCAATCACCGCACCGTTTGGCCCTTCCCATCTGCGCCATTGCTTGCCATAGACTGGGCCAAGATCTCCGTTTGCGTCCGCCCATTCATCCCAAATGCGTACGCCATTTTCTTGCAAATACCCAATATTCGTATCGCCCGCGAGGAACCAAATCAGCTCATGCACGATGGACTTCTTATGCAGCTTTTTGGTCGTGACCATGGGAAAACCGTCCGCCAAATCAAAGCGCATTTGATGGCCGAACACGCCGCGCGTGCCCGTGCCTGTCCGGTCGCCGCGGTCAACGCCATTTTCCATAACATGAGAAAGGAGATCGAGATAT
Source organism: uncultured Caulobacterales bacterium (assembly GCA_964424575.1). Classification (GTDB taxonomy): domain Bacteria; phylum Pseudomonadota; class Alphaproteobacteria; order Caulobacterales; family Maricaulaceae; genus Fretibacter. The sequence continues at coordinate 125,646 of CAYRIV010000006.1, forward strand.
TGTTGCATGACGTTAGGCTAGCTGATTCGCCGAAGCCGCGCTAATTCACTCGGGCTGTTATTAACAACTAAAGCAGGCTTTTGGACAAATCATCAAAGCGCTTGATGTCGGTTAGCAGCGCCTCAAACTGATCCATAGGTATCATGTTCGGGCCGTCACTTGGCGCATTATCGGGGTCAGGGTGGGTTTCCATAAAGATAGCCGCCACTCCGATAGAGGCCGCTGCGCGCGCAAGATGGGGCACGAATTCGCGCTGTCCACCAGACGTGCCGCCCTGCCCGCCAGGCTGCTGCACAGAATGGGTTGCGTCAAACACGACGGGCGCGCCGAAGCTCTTCATGATTGGGAGGCCACGGAAATCAGTCACGAGCGTATTATAACCAAAGCTCGCCCCGCGCTCGCACGCCATGACATTGCCATTGCCCGCTTCAACGACTTTGGCGAGGACGTTTTTCATATCCCATGGCGCAAGGAATTGGCCTTTTTTGACGTTAATCGCCTTGCCCGTTTTCGCTGCCGCAACAAGGAGATCCGTCTGGCGACAAAGAAAAGCAGGAATTTGGAGGATATCGACAACTTCACCCACAACCTGCGCCTGCTCAGCCGTGTGGGTGTCTGTCAAAACGGGCAAACCAATCTCGCGACGGATTTCACCGAAAATGTCCATCGCCTTCTCAAGTCCAATCCCGCGCGGGGAATGGATAGAGGTACGGTTCGCTTTGTCATAAGAGGATTTATAGACGAGGTTCAGCCCGACGCGCTCCGCAATACCCTTCAGGCGCTCTGCCGTCATCAACGCATGGTCACGGCTCTCCATAGCGCAAGGGCCTGCAAAAATTGTCAGGGGCTTATCGTTACCGATTTCGTAGCGTCCGCTGTTAGGTAGCGGCAAAGAAATAACAGAATTTTGCTGGGCCATAATATCGTCCTTTGTGGTGGGCGCTCCTTATCACAATTCGGGCGTGCCCCAATATAAAATTGCATGATATAATTGACAGAAACGCTTTGATTACTTTGTTATAATCTCTTGAAAGCGAGACGGTCTGTCTTATAGTCGCGCGGAACTCATGCCCCCTATTGGACGACCATTATGACTGCCAAATCCGTTTTAGACCTTATTGGTGACACCCCGCTTTTGCGCCTGAACGAAGCGTCAAAACTGACGGGATGCGAGATTTTGGGAAAAGCCGAGTTTTTAAACCCAGGACAATCAGTGAAAGACAGAGCGGCGCTTGAAATTATTCGCCAAGCCGAAGCGTCAGGCGAGCTTAAGCCAGGCGGTGTTGTCGTCGAAGGTACGGCCGGTAATACGGGCATTGGGCTGGCCATGGTCTGCTCTGCGCTTGGCTATCGCTGCAAAATCATTATGCCACGTACACAATCAGAAGAGAAGAAGGATGCCGTGAAATTGCTCGGCGCGGAATTGATCGAGGTTGACGCCGTGCCTTATGCAAATCCTAAAAACTATGTCCGCTATTCCGAGGAAGTTGCCAAAAACACGAAAGACGGCGTTTGGGCGAACCAGTTTGATAACACTGCTAATCGGGACGCACATATTAAAACTACGGGCCCTGAAATCTGGGATCAAACCGATGGTAAAGTCAGCGGCTTTATCTGCGCGGTCGGCTCTGGCGGCACACTCGGCGGCGTATCAATGTCTCTCAAGGAAAAAAACCCAGACGTGAAAATCGGGCTGGCTGATCCGTTTGGATCTAAGATGTTTAGCTATTACACAACGGGCGAACTCGCCACGACGGGCGGTTCTGTGACAGAGGGTATTGGCCAAGGGCGCATCACGAAAAATCTCGAAGGCGTAACAATCGATCACGCCTATCAAATCTGTGACCGCGAAGCGCTTGAGATTGTATTTTCACTTAATCAACTTGAGGGCCTCTGCCTTGGCGGGTCGAGTGGTATTAATATCGCGGGTGCAATTGAGCTCGCGCGTGAACTTGGCCCAGGCCATACAATTGTGACCATTCTCTGTGATTATGGGCAGCGCTATCAGAGCAAGATTTATAATCCAGAATTCCTGCGTGCCAAAGACCTGCCTGTGCCGTCTTGGCTATGCTAACCGACCCGCTTGTCACAATTGATTGGCTTAAGGCGAATCTAGACGCGGTCAAAGTCATCGACGGCACTTGGTCAATGCCGAATGACGCGAGCGACCTACCATCTGGATATATTCCAAATTCGAGCATTTTTGATTTGGACATTATCGCCAATTTGGACAGTGATTTATCTCATATGTTGCCGAGCGCTGACGTCTTCGCAGAGGCCATCGGCGCGATGGGTATCACCATGGATGACACGGTCGTGGTCTATGACCGCCACGGTGTGTTCTCAAGCCCGCGCGTCTGGTGGACGTTTAAAATGTTCGGACACAAGGCGGTCTATGTTTTGGATGGTGGCCTGCCTGCTTGGATAGCCGCAGGGCATGAGGTCGAAGCTGCTCTTGCTGAGACGACAAAGTCATTCTACAAAATATCCCCTGCCTGCACGAAAGTGGCGACGATTGATGACGTCCTTAGGGCGGTCAAAACAGACACTCAAATCGTGGATGCAAGACCTGCGGGGCGGTTCAAAGGCCACTCGCCAGAGCCCCGCGAAAACCTCGCGAGCGGGCATATGCCAGGCGCGATCAACGTCCCTTTTGGCATGTTACGGACACCGAGTAGCCATTTCAGACCGCTTTCAGAAATCGCGCAAATGTTCCAAGATGTGGACTTAACGGCCCCCATCATCACGACATGTGGCAGCGGTATTACGGCGGCAGGACTCGCCTTTAATCTCGCAAGGCTTGGCGCAGATGATGTCAGCGTTTATGATGGGAGTTGGGCGGAATATGGGGCCCGCCAAGACGTGCCTGTAGTTAAGGGGTAGAGAATGACAGATAAGAAAAACTCTCTGCATCCTGAAACGGAATTCACCCATATCGGGCGTCCTGCAATCGGGCTTGGTACGGCTGTTAATCCTGATATTACGCGCGCATCCACGCTTTTATTTGAGCGCGCTGAGGACCTTTACCGCAGTGATATTCGCGGCTATGGCCGTCACGGCAGCGCGGGCCAAGATGCTTTAATTGACGCATTTAACCACCTTGAAGGCGGCGCAGGTACAACGCTCGCGCAAAGTGGCCTCGCGGCCTGCACTCTGCCTATTCTGGCTAACATGAAAGCGGGTGATCATGTTTTGCTGACGGATAGTAGTTACGGCCCGACACGCCACTTTTGCCAAAGATATCTCAAAGGCATGGGTGTAGAGACGCAGATGTATGACCCACGCATAGGTGAAGGGATTGAGGCGCTCATAAAAGAAAATACCTCGGTCATTATGCTTGAAAGTCCAGGGTCCCTCACCTTTGAAATTCAAGATATTCCTGCGATCACGAAAGTCGCCAAAGCGCGCGGCGTCACAACTATTATCGACAATACGTGGTCAGCGGGATTATCGTTTAAACCGCTCGCACTTGGCGTCGACATATCTTGCCACGCCGCGACAAAATATTTTGGCGGTCACAGCGATATAATGTTTGGCGCGACCATTTCCGCGACTGAGAAAATGGCGAAAAAAGTGGCCCTCACAGCGAAATATCTAGGCTATGCGACCAGCCCTGATGACGCCTATCAAATCTTGCGTGGATTTCGAACTGTCGTGCACCGCTTTAAGCACGCCGAAAGTTCTGCGCTAAGCCTCGCGAAATGGCTCGACGGGCATGACAAGGTGAAGCAAGTTCTGCATCCAGCCCTCCCAAGCCATCCCGACCACGCCGTTTGGAAACGCGATTTTACGGGCGCGGCGTGCCTCTTTGGCGTCGTGCTTAAACCCTGTTCAGAGGCTGAAGTGCTCGCCTTCATTAACGGTCTTGAACTCTATGGCATTGGTTATAGCTATGGCGGCTATGAAAGCCTCGCGATACATTGCGACCCGCAGCTCACCCGCGAACATAGCGATAGCCTTGGCGGCCCGCTCGTACGTTTTGCCTGTGGTATGGAAAACGCAGACGACCTAAAAGCTGATATTTCACAAGCCTTTAATGCTATCCGCTGATGTCAAAACGCGTCCACTTTGGAAGATGAAACGCGTCTGGCTGATAACTATCTTGTTTGCTACCCTACTCGGGTTATCCTCTTGCAGCGGGGCACGCATGATGATGCAGACAGCACCGTCAAAGCCTCTAGGCGCCCCTGCCTCAACTAACATTGTTGCGTCTACACTTTCAGATTGGGAAGCGCAAAAGCCTGGCATCAAAACGGCGCTGGAACATGAAATTTACGGCGTCATGCCAAGGTCATTCACCACAACGATTACTTCGCGCCGTCCTCTCACCGCGCATGACTACGATGCCAATATAGAAGAAATTGACCTCACAATTTTTCAACTCATCGACGAGGGCTTATCAGGCACCGCTTCACCCGCTCGCACGGCCGAACGGCCTATCGAATATAAAGCCGTTTTGGTCACGCCGCGTGACGTGGACGGTCCTACACCAATCATTATGATGGAGAATTTCTGCCCCAATCACAATGTCGTTCCTAATGCTGGCGTGTCGCGGCCCGAGAACCTAGGCTTTTCATGTGATGGCGGCGGCATGATGGGCAGCCTGATGACCTATTTCTTTGGGCGCTATATCGTGACCCCACCAATAGACATGATACTTGATGCAGGCTTTGGCCTCGCAATTATTCATCCCCCCGCGGTTTTTCCAGATAATGCTGAGGCATTCGCAGCTAGTCGCCGCGCTGCGCCAGATCAAGCCCATCCTTGGGGTGCCGTCGGCGCATGGGCTTATCAATTTTCGTCGCTCGCAAATGCCTTGGGGCAAGTTGGGCATGACACAACTATTGCCTATGGTCATTCCCGTTACGGTAAAGCCGCGCTCGTTGCGGCCGCCTTTGACGAGACGATTGACGGCGTTATCGCGCACCAATCAGGTACAGGCGGCGCGTCTCTTTCGCGCGGCAAAAAAGGCGAAACCGTCGCAGACATAACAGAAAACTATCCCCATTGGTTCACACCCGCCTATTCTGAAGACGCGCTTTCGATAGATCAACACCACCTGCTAGCCCTTATTGCGCCGCGACCCATTCTGCTTGGGAACGCCAAGCGCGACGTCTGGTCAGATCCTGAAGGCGCATTTCGCGCGGCGCAGGGCGCGCGCCCCGCCTACGCCGTATATGGATCTGAAGGGCTGTCGCAAAATAGGCTGACAGACTTTGAGCCCAAAGCTGATATCGCATTCTGGATGAGACCGGGCACACATGGCGTTGTGAAAGAAGACTGGCCCGCATTCCTTACGTTTTTAGAAGCGCATTTTTAGGCGCTTTACCAAAGGGTAGGCGGTTTACAGAGGGGCGGAATAGCCGTATTGAAGGCGCAGTTTTCGGAGTTACTCATGTTTGCAAAAATCTATCAACCCACGGCATCCGCTATGTCTTCTGGACGTGGCAACACGCATAAATGGGTGTTAGAGTATGTCAGCAAAGCGCCGACGGTCATTGATCCTTTGACAGGTAATGCGCGGTCCACGGATATGCGCGCGCAACTTGATTTGAAATTCGACACGATGGAGGACGCGGTCTCCTACGCGAAAGCGAATTCCATTCCTTACCGCGTCGTTCAGCCAAAAGTGCGCAAGCGTATTTCGCGTAGCTATGCCGACAATTTCGCTTATGACCGCAAGTTACCTTGGACGCATTAAAGTTTTAAGGATCCATAGCTCAACTGGATAGAGCAGCCGCCTTCTAAGCGGCAGGTTGCAGGTTCGAGTCCTGCTGGGTCTGCCACTTTTTTAATTAGCCTTAAACTTAGCTGCCGCGATTGAACGCGGAATTCAGCATGTTTTTGACGTCTGAAAGAGATTGCGTCTTTGTCTGCTCTAGGCGTTGGGCTGCTGCGCGAATTGCAGCGTGGTCAATCGGGCTACGGGCTGGCGCATTCGGGTCTGGCGCGCGCGAGGCTACATACCGTGTGCCTGAACCTGTTGCAGGCGCACCCCCACCTACTTTTGCTGTCTTCTCTAATGCGCGTTGCATATGCTGGCGCGAGGCAGAAGCTGTAGCTGCAGAGTTGGCTGCAGCGCTATGCGGACGTGCTGGCGTGTTGTCTTTTTCTATAATGCGTGTACGCCACTGCTTAAAGACTTTGACCATGAATTCTTCTGTCGCTTCTTCGCCTGACCAAAGGTCACTAAAGCTCGCGCTTGAACTATGCGGACGATATTCTTCAGCCAACGTATTCAAAATGACGCGCATAGGCAGGTTCACACTTTCGCCAAAGACCATCGTCTCAGCCGTTCCAAGTGAGGGCAAGAAAGAAAGTAGTTCCGCCGCACCGTCGGGTACAGCCGCTTTAACAAAGTTTTGGTCAACTTCGTTGGACAAACGCATAGAGAAAATTGTCGAACATTGCGAAAGCGTCGAAGGTTCAAGTTCTGATGGGCGCTGCGAAATAATCGCAAGTGACACACCATATTTACGGCCCTCCTTGGCAATTCTAGAGATTGCACGGCGAGTCGAATTAAAGCCAAGAGTCGTATCGGCGGGGATATAACGGTGCGCTTCTTCACAAACTAGCAGGATAGGTATTTTTCGCTCACTCCACATCGCAAGCTCAAATGCAAGACGACTCACTACAGCGACCACAATGTTCAGCGCTTCTGATGGAATTCCAGAGAAATCGAGAATAGCAATCGGCTTGCCTGCGACAGGAATACGGAAAATACGTCCAATGATATTCTGAATTGTGTCTGGTGAGGCTTGATTGCGGAATGTAAATGCATATCGAGGATCGGCGACGAGCGTCTCGATGCGGCGTTTCAAACGCTTATAAGGGCCCAGATTATTGTTATTCTCAAGCTTACCCATATTATGGTCAATTAGGCGAATGACGTCCCGGATGCGGTAAGGGACTGGACTGTCGAGCGAAATATGCGTTGCTGTTCGGTGCAGGTCTTTTTCAACATCCTCAAACTTTGTTTCAGTCGACACGTCCCCTGTCATTGAGCGGTCAAATAACCGTTTCGCTTTCAATATCACATCATGAAGAATCTCTTGCTCTTCACGTGACTGATCTTCAATTTCCGAGGTAAGCAACTCAACGGCCTCTTCGAAATTAAACATCCATAGGGGAATATCGAGTGAGTCTGGACGAATAACTTCGGCTAAGTTACCGAAACTCTTGGAGTATTCATTATGTGGATCAAACAAAACTACGTGCGCGGTCGGGCTATTTTTTAAAATTGCTTGCAGCACAAGTGCCACGGTACAGGACTTACCAGAGCCTGTAGAACCGATAATCGCAAAGTGCTTTGAAAGCAGATCATCAATACGCACCTCGGCGATGATGTTATTGTCTTGCTGAAGACGCCCTACCTCAATTGAGTTTTTATTCTGGGTCGAGAAGATGAGTTTCAGGTCATCGGGTGACATATTATAGACGGGCTCGTTCAGAACAGGAAAAGAGCGCACGCCGCGATAAAAGCGCGTTTCACCTGTCGTTGGATTAGTAGTAATCTCACCAAGAATATCAAGACGTGCCAAACAACCATCGCCCAATCCCTCTTCATCAGGGCTACCGATTTGCAGTGAGGACACCATAGCGACGACAACTGACTCCGTAGTCATAATTTTGAGAATTGTTCCGAGTTGCGCCATAGACAACTGCCCATTGCGAATCAGGGTTTTAGACAAAGAGACCATCGCCATAGACGATCCAACAGTTAAAATACGACCAATTTCGACGCGTTTATAGGGCGCAGATACTGGATGCTGGACGACTGCGGCGCTCTGTTCTACTGCTAACATGTGTAACCTATTCCCTATTCTAGAATTTAGGTTAACATGCGGTGGTTATTAAAGGCTTACTAAAGTGGAAGCCGTTCTTTTATGCGACTAGAGGGTTAGTTTAAGTAAAACGACCATAGCTGTTAACACACAATGGTACCAGCAACGGTGTATGATTTAGAAATTTAAAGAGATAAATCATGGTCGGGGCGGCAGGATTCGAACCTGCGACCCCCTGTTCCCAAAACAGGTGCGCTACCAGGCTGCGCTACGCCCCGACGATGATTTGCGGTGTATTATACAATCCGTAAAAGAGTGCAAGCCCTAGTTCGCAGTCAAAAGCGATTCTGTGTTAAAAAATTCATGCGCAATGCTGTCCCCAGGCTTAATACCCAGCTCAAGTGCCTGTCCCGCCCCTAATTCCAGCACGGCTGCGATTGGGGCCTCAGATGAAGCACTCCGTAGACTATAGGGCGTCGCGCTATGCTCAATCTTGAGGATTTTACCGTTCGACCTTATGAATAGAATATCGAGCGAGACAGCGGTGTTCTTCATCCAAATCGTCGCGACTTTCGGCTCTGCAAACTCAAACAACATCCCTGTCATCTCAGGTACAGTTTCGCGGTACATCATGCCACGACTTTGCTCCTCAAGCGTGTCTGCAATCTCGACATCAAATGTCTTTTTGCCAGTCTCGGTGAGGATCGCGAGCTTTTCAGTCGGGCCGAGGTCAAGCGGTGCAGGGTCCGCCGCGAATGCGGGAGCTGAGAGCAGGCTTATCAAAGTGACTGAGGTGATGAGTGTTTTTGCAAAATGTATCATTGTGTTGATGTAGCTAAGCCCTGCCCTCACGCCAAGCCTTTTTTACTGTTTGAGTATGGAAGTTAGCTGTGTGGCAAATGTAAAGCATGCACAAAAAAGTCGCTGGCAGTCCCTACGGGAATCGAACCCGTCTTTCCAGGTTGAAAACCTGGCGTCCTAACCGATAGACGAAGGGACCGCGTAAGCGACGAAGCGGGATATAAAGTCCCGCAGTCAGACTATCAAGCACAAATGCAGCTTTTTATCAGAAAAACTGCGCGATTTTGATAGCAGCTATTCTAGGACGCAGGCGCTAAATCCTCAACGGTCAAATCTATACGGTCACGCCCTTGCCAGCTGTCCTTTTTTATCCGTCCTGCCACGTGAACTTTAGCGGGATTGGGCGACAGCAGCACATCCGAGAGACCTGTCTCATCTGCGCGGAAGCAAATGCCTGAAATTCGCTGCCCGCTCGAATCAGCAAAGCTACACCGCACATGACCGCCCCTTACCCGTTCGGCATAAGCAATATGCATATCTTTGAACACGAACATGGGCTGGGGATTGTCAGGGCCATAAGGGCCGACAGCATCTATTGTCTCTATCAGTTTAGGCGTCGCCGCACTGGGCAGGATTTGAGCATCAACTTTAAAGGACAGCGCCTTGCGGGCGGCCTCCACTTCATCGCGTAGGTAATCGTCAAGAAAGGCGGTCAAAGCGTCAATTTTCTCGGCTTCAACTGTCAGCCCGCCTGCCATTGGATGCCCCCCCCCTGAAATAAGCAATCCCGCTTCTCGCGCCGCTGTAATGGCAAGGCCAAGATTAGCGCCTTTCAGCGAGCGTCCAGAGCCCTTACCGATACCGTCCTCATTCACGCCAATCACAATCGCAGGACGGTCAAAGCGGTCTTTCAAACGACCCGCGACAATCCCGATAATGCCAGGATGCCAGCCTTCCATGGCGACAAGCGTCAGCGCCCGCGTCTCAGGGAGCTCAGCCGCCTTTGCTAATGCCTCTTCGAGCATATCCATCTGTAGCGCTTTGCGGGCTTGATTGACACGGTCAAGTTCGCTGGCATGGGCATAAGCAAGTTGTGAATTTTCAGTAGACAGCATTTCCGCACCCATGCTCGCATGTCCAATCCGTCCACCTGCATTGATACGCGGCCCCAAGACGAAACCCGCGTGATAAGTTGTAAACGGTGCAGATATGCTCGCCACATCGGCGAGGGCTAGCAAGCCTTGATGCCGCGTCTGCCCCATTTGTTTCAGCCCCTGACTCACAATCGCGCGGTTCAGACCTGTGAGTGAGACGACGTCGCACAGCGTGCCTAACGCGGCAAGGTCTAGAAGTTCGAACAGGTTAGGTCCTTCACCCAAACCTTGACGACGCGCTTCACGGTTAAGTGCTACAAGCAGCACAAAGGTTACACCTGCTGCCGCGAGGTGCCCAAGGCCAGAGCTGTCATCCGCACGATTTGGATTCACAAGTGCCAGCGCAGGCGGCAAATTTCCATGCATCATATGGTGGTCAATCACGACAACAGGCAACTTAATTCGGGCCGCTTCTTCTAACGCATCATAAGCCGCCGCGCCGCAATCGACAGTAATGATAAGGTCATTGCCGTCAGCTTGGAGTTGTTGAAAAGCTTCAGGCGACGGGCCGTAGCCCTCTTTCACACGATCTGGCACATATATACCAAATTCGGCATTAAAATGGCGCGCCCAGCGCACAAGCTGCGCCGCCGAGGTGCCACCGTCTACATCGTAGTCGGCAAATATGGTGATTTTCTTCTTAGCTTTAAGCGCGCTAACAATTTCGCTTGCGGCCTTGTCCATATCTTGGAGCGTAGATGGATTGGGCAGAAAATCTCTCAGTTTTGGATCGAGAAAGGCGCTGACTTTTTCTGCGCTCACTTTGCGTCCTGCCAGCAGCCTCGCTGTCAAATCATCGACGCCTGCACCCGAGACAAGGTCACGGATTTGGTCCTCGTCAGAGCAGCGCCATTTCCAAGCAAGCCCCCGATATGACGATGTTACGCCAAAGCAATAGCCTGTATCTGTGTCAGTCGCTTGAGTGATAAAACTCATTCCGCCGCCGATTGGGACGCCTCTCTTACGCGCGCGAAATAGGCTTTAATATTGCGCGCCGCTTGGCGGATGCGTTGCTCATTCTCTACAAGGGCAATACGGACGTAACCTTCGCCCGCTTCTCCAAATCCGACCCCAGGCGAGACTGCCACAGAGGCCTCGCGCATCAAATTTTTGGAAAACTCAACAGAGCCCATATGCGCAAAATCTTCTGGCAGGGGCACCCAAGTAAACATGGACGCTTCTGGCTTAGGTATGGGCCAGCCAGCGCGCTCAAAACTATCGACCATAACGTCACGTCGCGCGCGGTAGATAGCGCGGGCGTGCTCAACATTATCTTGCGGGCCGTCAAGTGCGGCACAAGCCGCGACCTGAATGGGCGTAAACGCGCCGTAATCGAGATAGGATTTCACCCTCGCGAGCGCGGAGATGAGTTTCTTATTCCCCACGGCAAAACCCATGCGCCAACCTGCCATGGAATATGTTTTAGACAGGCTCGTTGTCTCAATTATCATGCAATCCTTCGCGCCTTCGACTTGAAAAATAGAGGGCGGTGGATCGCTAAAGTAAATTTCGGAATAGGCTAGGTCCGACAGAATGATTGAACCCGTTTGCTTCGCGATTTCGACAATTTCTTCGTAAAAACTCAGGTCGCAGACTTGCCCCGTTGGGTTAGACGGAAAGCAAACCACAATTGCCATCGGTGGTTTATCAGCTTTAGCAAGTGCCTCTTTCACGCCCGCTAAATACTCATCCGCTGTGATGGCGGGAATACCTTGGATTTTTGCACCCGCGATAATAAAGCCGTAAGCGTGGAGCGGATAGGATGGGTCGGGCGCATAAATCACATCACCTGGCGCTGTTATCGCTTGTGCCAAATTCGCGAAGCCTTCTTTTGAGCCCATGGTCGCGATGATTTCATCTGCTGGGTCAAGCTCTACGTCAAAGCGCCGCTTATAGTAGCGCGCACAGGCTTGTCGGAGTCCCATGATGCCGCGCGAGACTGAGTAGCCCGTTGTGCGCGGCTTCTGCACCGTCTCAATGAGTTTATTGATAATATGCGGCGCAGTCGGCAGGTCGGGATTACCAAAGCCAAAATCAATAATATCCATACCGTCAGCGCGTAGTTCCGCTTTCAGCTTATTGACCTCTGCAAAGACATAGGGCGGCAAGCGCTTAATGCGGTAAAATTCTTCGCGTTTTGTGGGCGTATAATCTGACATGGCCGTCTCTTCTGGCTTCGCGCTATTGCGGGTCATCAAGTTTGTAGCTTCGGACTTCGGCTTTCAGCGCGTCAATCTCTCGGTCGATTTCGGCCTCGGTTTCGGGCATATTGCCTTTTTCAGGTACGACAAATCCACGACGTTCGCTCATCAAAGTGCGGGCCGCGGAGTCCCATTCTTTCGCAGAGCGTAGGTCTTCAGGACGCACAGGCGCTTGGGAGACTTCAGGGTAACCGTCAACAAGTTTCGCAGCAGCCTCTTTAAATTCAGGCACGCCTGGCACGTCAATATTAGGCATTTTTATCGTTGAGCAGGCTGACAAAAGCGCCGCAGCACAAACGGTAAATCCGATTAAAACTTTTCTATTTACCACAACAGCCTCCTGACCCTGTCCTGAATCTTCGTAAATATGGGCTATTTCACGACCAAAATCATCTAAAATTATGGAAAAACAGGGGCTCCCATAAGGCCCAGTGTTTCGTCCCAACCTTGCATCGCGTTATAATTCTGCACCGCTTGCCCACTTGAGCCTTTGGTCAGATTATCAATGACGGAAATAATGATGGCGCGGCCCGCGACACGGTCTTCAAAAACACCGATTCGCGCGTGATTACTCGCCCGTATGTGGCGGGTTTGCGGGGCCACCCCAAAAGCTTCAACATGCACAAAACTTTCATTTTTATAATGACTTACGTATGTTTCATGAAGTTTCTTGGCACTTATACCGTCTTTTAGCTCAACATAACATGTCGCAATCATGCCCCTATTCATCGGGATCAGATGCGGCGTGAATGTCACGGCAGCGTCTTTCGCGCCAAAGCGGTTGAGAATTTGGTCGATTTCAGGCGCGTGACGATGGGTGCCCACACCATAAGCATGCGCTCCGTCGGCAATTTCGCTATAGGCAAAAGCGTGCGATGCCTTGCGCCCTGCCCCTGTGACGCCCGATTTTGCGTCAATAATGATGCGCGACGGATCAATCATATTGTTTTGAATTGCAGGCAAAAGCGCGAGCAAGCTACAAGTTGGATAGCATCCCGGACAGGCCACAAGCTTCGCGCCTTTTAGCTCAGCACGCGCATATTCGGTCAGACCATAAACCGCGTTTTTCAGCAGTTGCGTATGATCATGGCTTCGCCCATAGGTCTGCGCGTACAGTTGTGCGTCGCGCAGGCGGAAATCAGCAGAAAGATCAATCACCGTTTCGACACGGTCAATAATCTTAGCAATCGTGTCTTGGCTCGCGCCATGCGGCAAACAAGCAAAGACCACATCAACATCATCCCAATTCACCTCTTCGGCTTTCACAACATCAGGCAGGCCCGCATGAGACAAACTCGGATAAATATCACCATAAGGCTGCCCTGCCTTACTATGTCCCGTGAGCGCCACGAGTTTCAGCCGCGGATGACCGAGAATGAGGCGCACGGCTTCAACGCCTGTATATCCTGACGCCCCTAACACGGCGGCACGTTTCATATTCTTAGTCATGGTAGTCCTCACTAAAAAGGCGCCTGATAAATCGAGACGCCTTTCTATACATGAATTATATGTTGTAAACTTTAACTAGTTATCAGGCAGGTCAGATTGGTCAAAACGCGTAATTTGTCGTTTTTCTGGATAGCCTAGAACTAGGCCTGCGAAATTATTATCCCGCATATCTCCCACCGCCGCAGTCGTTCCGTAAGCGATAGATGCGCCCAGCCCGACTTCAAGATAGGTAGCTTCTAAAGGACCGCTTGCTACACCGAAATCAGGAATACTAAACCCGACTGCTTGCGGTGTATCCGGCGTAATCGCAAATATATAGTCGTCCTCGCCGGCTTCAAATTCAGCAATCGCTAAATCAGTTGGCCTGCCCAATTGCCAATTACCTGTGTAAACTCGAATGTCTGTCGTTTCAAACCTCTCTGTTATATACTGAACACTGTGATTACCGGAACGCGACTCATCCGCAATAACCACCGTCATCGTTTTTGGGAAGTTGGTTCGTGAAAATCCTTTCACAAAACGGCGATTGCCAACCGGTAATCCAGGGTTTGAATGACGACGGGTCGCGGTCAGAGAAACACCGCCTGCACCATTATCGTTAATTTCAAATCGCTGTATCTCGAAACTATTTTTATCAAGCCCTATAAAACTCGTTGAAACAAAACCTGTCGTAGCAATATTCTGCCGACTTGGCCGAGTAAACGCGCAATAATCATTTCCGTCTACAACTGAGCTTTGAAAATTGAGGCTATCGAAATCCAGTTGATTATTTCCGTCGCTGATTGATACAGTGTATAAATCTACTCCACCTGGTTTTCCTACAACCAAATAATAGTCATCATTAAAAGACCTGTTGGTGAGTTCGAATGTGCAAGCATTATCTATATCAATCTTCCCAACAGTGGAAATGACAGCATTTGCTTGTGAGGTATCTTGCTGTAAAACTGTGATACCGTCGGATTCAACAACCAAATAAATTCCGGTTGTACCCTCCCGAATACTAGCCCCACGTTCAAATTGTGGTGTCAAAAGCTCATCTGAAATATCAGAAAAAGTGCCATCAGACTGCGTTTGCACAGTGCGTAGCCCCACCAACCCACCGTCAACATCGCTTACTGCAACAATACCATCTGTTGTCGGATTTAAGAAACCCTCAATTCCAAACAACTCTCCATCCAGAGTACGACTTGCCTGAATGTCTAAAGTTTCTGGAAAAGCCGGTGTCTGCACAACATTGGTCACGTTAACATCAACGCGTTGTGTAGAAGTGTCACGACCATCATTCACTTGAACCTCAACTGTTACGACACTGTCGCCGTTCACTTCGGGTGCGGATGTTGTGAAAGTCTCCCCTGTATTTTCTAAATCGAGCGATGGCCCTGAGATTTGCACGTAAGAAAATGTCAAATCATCATCTTCCGCGTCTGTTGAAGCAGAAGCGTTAAATTCAATGTCTTCACCTTCGTCGACGGTCATTGGCGTCGCCGTGAGTGAGGCGATGGGCGCGGCGTTATTCAAAATCGTTATATTAGCAGTCTCGGTTGTGACATCGCGCCCGTCATTGACGCTTACCTCAACTGTAAACGTGGTGTCCGCGTCAACATCAGGTGCGTTGAAACTTGCTGACGATCCAGCCTGCGCAGTTAAGTCTACATCCGGCCCCGCTATGACAGCATAACTATAAGTGAGGTCATCACCCTCAACGTCCGCAGACGCAGACGCGTCAAGCGTAATCACGTTACCCTCGCGCACAGAGCTTTCCGCGGCAGTCAATGACGCCGTCGGGGGAGCGTTGTTTAAGATGGTAATGCTGGACGTTGATGTCGCGCTTAAACGACCGTCGCTTGCGGTCACACGTATAGTGGCCGCGCTATCGCCATCAACAGACGGCGCTGTGCCATTACCCGTCGTACCCGAGACAGATAGCCCCAAGTCTGGCCCCTCTGTCGTCGCAAGCGTATAAATAAGGTTATTTCCATCGGGGTCGCTGCCATTAATGGAAAAAGAAAACGCCTCACCTTCTCTTATATCTGTTGGGATATTAGAAAGGCTGACTGTCGGCGCACGGTTCGCAACAGGCGGCGGCGTGTTATCATTGCCTCCATCTCCTCCGCATCCGCTGAGAACTGCACTAAGAAGAAGTGCGCTTAAACCATATGGCAATTGATTGGACTTCACAATTATATCCCCTAATAATTTCGAAGCGCCCAAAGCAGAGTTCAACATTTAACTTTAGCTTGCAAGGCGTAGTTTCAGTTACTCATAGAAAAAGGCGCCTCGGTCTCCCGAAGCGCCTGAATAATAAACCCAAAGTATGGGTAAAAGTCTAACGTTTCGAGAACTGGAAGCTCTTACGGGCTTTCGCTTTACCGTATTTCTTACGTTCCACAACACGTGAATCGCGTGTGATGAAGCCAGCGGCTTTAAGCGGCTTACGAAGCGCAGGCTCGTAATATGTCAGCGCTTTTGTAATGCCGTGACGCACAGCGCCCGCTTGACCAGAGAGGCCGCCGCCTTTGACTGTGGCAACCACGTCATAACTATCGACGCGTTCGGCGACTTGGAAAGCCTGCGCAATAATCAGACGAAGCACAGGACGTGCGAAGTAAACTTCTTGGTCGCGACCATTAACTGTGATTTTGCCGTTACCGGGCTTAATCCAAACGCGGGCAATTGAGTTTTTACGTTTACCTGTTGCGTAGGAGCGACCAAGCTCGTCAATTTTTGGCTCTGGAAGCGGTGCAGAGTCGACAGACGCGTCTGCGCCTTCGCCGGCTGGCGTGCCTGAGATGACGTCTTTCAGATCCGCAAGTGTTTGTTGTTCGGCCATGATTATCCGCCTTTCGTATTCTTAGAGCTCATCGATTTAAAATCAATGACTTCAGGTGACTGCGCGCTGTGCGGATGCTCTGATCCTGCATAGACGCGAAGGTTCGCAAGTTGCGCGCGCGCGAGCGGGCTCTCTTTTGGGAGCATACGCTGAACGGCTTTGCGAAGAACGCGCTCTGGGAAACGACCGTCGAGGATTTTGTCTGCTGTACGTTCCTTAAGACCACCTGGGTGACCTGTGTGCCAGTAATAGACTTTGTCGTTGCGCTTCTTACCTGTGAAGACAACTTTCTCTGCATTGATAACAACAACGTTGTCGCCGTGGTCAATATGCGGTGTGTAAGTTGGCAAGTGCTTGCCGCGAAGACGCATAGCAATGAATGTGGCAAGGCGACCGACAACAACGTCAGTGGCGTCAATCACAATCCATTTCTTCTCGACGTCTGCCGTCGCGATGAATTTAGTGGTTTTCATAATAGCCTCTGTGTGAACCTCCGTTTATCGAAGGTTTTTCAAGATGGGCGGTGTTTAGGCGGGGCGCAGAGCGTCGTCAAGGCCAGAGTTCACTGACCTATATAAAATTATACATAAAAATCAATAGTTTGTAATCGCGGTATCATTTTACCGTATATTATAGGGGGTATTTACAGTCACATTTTCTTAGCGTCACAATTCATATCCTTTTAACGGCTCACGCGTTATAGCGCTGTCATGAAAAACTTACAAAAACTCGCCCCTGCCGCCCTTGCTATTTGTCTCGCTGCCTGTGGAGGCGAGCCGCCTGAAGCCCTACCAAAAGGCACGGTCGGCCTACGCATAACATCAGAGGTGCCATCCAAAGTCAAAGCAGACCGCATTAGCGTCATTCCAAATGACGTCGCACCTTGGATATCACAAATCCTCCTGCTCGCGGACGGACAACTTTACCGCACGACAGCAAACGGCGGACAAGCGCAAGCGGTCAATGGAGGCACGCTTAAAGATATGGTTGGCTTGATGCGCAAAGGCGAAGCGGGCACGGTGCTCACGCTGACACGCGAAGGCAAATTATCTGCTATGATTGAGAAAGATGATGAAGGCCGCCTCGCCCGCATGAATGTGAGCGCGAAATCCGAGAACTATGATGGATTTTGCCAAGGCTACACCGCGCCGTCGGACACGGTTTACGCATATAGTGGTAAAACACTGGTCACGCTTGGCATTAGCTATGAGAGTGACAGCTTGATGCGCGTTGAGCGCTTAGAGACGCAAAACTCGCCCAAGCCGATTACGTCTTGTCTCATGGCCGAAAATCTCAGCCTGATCGTCTCAGGAGGAGAGCTATACGTGAACGGCGCTTCCGCAGGCCGCGTCGGGGACACTGTAAGTGGGTTAGGTGCTTTATCTGTAAAGTCCACTCCTACCCTTGTTTATGTCGATGGAGATACGCTCATCGGCGCCCGCCAAGCCAATCCTGATTTAAAAAGTAAAGTCGTTATAGAAGACGGCTTAAGCGTGATGGGCACGAAAAATATCTCACACACATTTACTACAGGCGATAGTCTAGGCGGGACGTTCAATGAAGGCGCCGTTATTTTGCAAGATAGCTCATCTGACCGATTGATTTTAGTCGCTCGACCATTTGCACAACAGGCTCTTTCCAAAGCCCCCAAGAAATAAAGCTATATCCGTGAGCGTGACGCGCTGCGCCAAGTCCAGAGTGCTGCGAGGAAAACAAGGATTGAGCTAAACTGATGTAAGAGAGACAGATTGAGCGGCGCAACGGCTAGCAGCGTCCAAATACCGAGCGCGACTTGCCACAGGATCAAAACCGATAGAACCGTGACGGGCTTTTGCAAATGACGCATCTGACGTGATGACAGCGCCACCCATATCGCGACGGCTAAGATAATATAGGCGAGTGTGCGATGGTTAAATTGTATCGCAGCCGCGTTTTCAAACATGTTCCGCCACCACGGATTTTGCACAAAATAACCGCTCGGAATGACGTCACCGTCCATCAGCGGCCAAGTGTTATACGTCTTCCCGCTATGTGTTCCCGCCACGAAGGCGCCCGCAAGAATCTGTACATATATCAGTCCTGCCAGAAATTTCGTGCGCTTGGTCATAACGCCACAAACCGACGTTTGACGCTCCCCCTCCACGCTGTCGCGCCAGAACCAATAGAGCAGACCTAAGATGATAAACGCCACGCCCAAATGGGTTGCGAGGCGGTACTGGCTGACATCGACACGATCATCGCTAAGACCGCTATACACCATCCACCAGCCAATCGCGCCTTGAACGCCAATCAAAAGGACAATGCAGAAATATTTAAGCGCCTGCCCTTTCAGCTTTCCCCTAAACAAGAAGTAGAAAAACGGCAGTGCATAGACGAGGCCAATCAACCGACCGAGCTGGCGATGTGACCACTCCATAAAATAGATGAATTCAAATCCCACCAGCGTCATATCTGGATGCTCAGCCTCAAACTCTGGGATTTGCTTATATTTCTCAAATTCCTCTAGCCACGCTTCGTGTGAGAGCGGCGGCAAAGCCCCCGTAATCGGCTTCCATTCAGTAATTGAGAGACCCGAATTTGTTAGACGCGTGGCCCCTCCTAGCACAATCATCGCCATCACAAGCAGCATTGTGACAAACAGCCACGTCGAGATTGAGCGAGACTGTTGAGTAGACTGTTGAATCGTGTTCATGGGTCGCGATATATATAATCTAAGGAAAGTTAGAATGTGACAAAATGGGCAAAGCCTGCGGCAGATAGTCGGAGAGCTTTTGCATTTAACAGTGATGGTCGGAATAGCAGGATTCGAACCTGCGACCCCTAAGCCCCCAGCTTAGTGCGCTACCAGACTGCGCTATATTCCGACGATCACCGTGTGGGCTATATAGCGCGGCGCGCGTGCAACTCAATGATAAAATCAGTGTAAGACTGACAACAATCAGTCACTCGAGGCTTTAGCACTCTTAAAATCAACCCAACGATTTCGTAATGCCGTCAGCTTGGCCAAGGCGTCCTCAAGCGACTCTTTATCCACAATTGGCGCGGATGGGGTGACAGGTGTAGTCGGCGTTTCGTCAAGAATAACATCGCCGTCTTGGATATCGTTAAGATCGACTTCCGTCTCGATATATTCCTCAATATCATCGTCAACATAGTCGACCTCTGGCAGATCTATATCAACGGGTTCCGTTGCAGGCGGCGGCACAACGACTTCGTCTTCTTCCAAATCCACAGAATGAATAACGGGTGCCACTTTTACACCTTTGCCAAATGATTTGCGTGTGGACTCTGGTTCTGAGATAGGGCGCAAGACGTCTGTATCAGGTGACGAAGTCTCAACTACTTTAACGACAGTTTCAGGCTCTGGCTCGTAATTGGCAATCCGCTCGGGAATAAGCTCGACTTCTTCAACGGGCTTTGGCTTTGCGGCGCGCTCGATCGAACGCCCAAGCTCCATAACACGCCCTGCCCCTTTAACACGAATGAGCTTTTGCACATCTTTGATAGGATGCTTCTCATCGTGAAGCAATATTTTAATACCACGCAGAAACTCAATATCCTCGGGGCGGTAAAACCGGCGACCACCGCCACGCTTCATCGGTTTTATCTGTGGGAACTTTGACTCCCAAAAGCGCAAAACATGCGGTTGAAGATCTAGCTCTTCGCCAGCTTCGCTAATTGTTCTAAAGGCCCGTGTGGTCTTTAATTGCATTGCCTACCCTCGAAATCAGACATCTTATAATAAAGATAGCCCTTACGAATCAGGACTCTAGCCTATTTTCTTGAAAGTGCCGAATCGACACGTTCCCGCAACACTTGTGAGGCCTTGAATACAAGCACACGTCGCGGCGTAATCGGTACAGCTTCACCCGTTTTTGGGTTGCGTCCAATGCGTTGTTTTTTATCGCGAAGTGAAAATGTTCCAAACCCCGCAAGTTTCACTGACTCACCGCGGAGTAGTGCCTCTGAAATATGATCAATAACAGCTTCGACAAGTTCAGAGCTCTCAGTTCGCGACAAACCGATTTCTCGGTAGACAGCCTCTGACAAGTCAGCGCGTGTAACAGTACCAGCACTCATCCACATTCTCCCCGTGGCTCAAATCATTGAGCCCCATAACAAAGGTTAAAGCAAAGTTAGCGCGGGGCTGGCAAGAGAAAATCGTAAAAAAGGCAAATAAAACAGTAACTTTACAGCTTTTAAAGCCGAAATAGCGCCGCGCCCCACGTAAATCCGCCACCAAAAGCCTCGAGCATGACTAAATGCCCACCTTTTATGCGTCCGTCTTTTATAGCCGTATCGAGCGCTAAAGGCACTGACGCTGCAGATGTATTAGCATGCAACGCAACTGTCGAAATTACCTGTTCAGGCCGCAATTTCAGCCGTTTTCCAACGCCGTCAAGAATGCGTTGATTAGCTTGATGCGGAACGCAATAATCGACATCCGTCATTTCAAGACCGACGTCTGCCGCACATTCTTTCATCGCAGCGGCAATATCTGTGACAGCATGGCGGAAAACTTGATTGCCAATCATACGCACATGCCCGACTGTGCCCGTCTTAGACGGACCGCCGTCCACATAGAGAAGCTCTCTATGGCGTCCGTCAGAGCGAATCAGCGTCGAAAGCATACCTCGGTCTTCATTTGTACCCTCGCCTTCCTCTGCGCTCATCACGACAGCCCCTGCCCCATCACCAAACAACACGCAGGTCGTGCGGTCATCCCAATCAAGCAGTCGAGAGAACGTCTCTGCACCTATCACGAGTGCGTTTTTAGCTGCGCCCGTGCGCAACATCGCGTCTACGACCTTAACGGCATAGATAAAGCCGCTACAGACTGCCTGAACATCAAATGCCGCGCCGTGATGTATGCCGAGGCGTTCCTGCACCATTGTCGCCGTCGCAGGAAAGGTATAATCAGGGGTCGTGGTGGCCAGCACGATGAGGTCGATATCTGAGACCTCAAGGCCCGCGTCCTCAATTGCGCGTTTCGCGGCGTGAGTGGCGAGGTCTGATGTTGTTTCGCCCTCTGCCGCGATATGACGCTGCCTGATACCCGTGCGTTCGCGAATCCATTCATCGGTTGTATCGACACGTTCCGTCAGGGCTTCATTGGTCATAATATGTTCGGGGAGATAAGACCCCGTGCCGAGAATGACTGATCGTATCATTGGATGAACCCTATATTGTCATCTTCGTCATGGAGCGCCGTCAATGTGTCATCAATCTTCTCTAGGAAATCGCTTTCCGCGAGACCAATGGCGATATTAAGAGCATTGGAAAAGCCGACTTTGTCCGTGCCGCCGTGACTTTTAATGACAATACCATTTAGCCCCAAAAACACGCCACCATTTGCGTTGCGCGGGTCAATTTTCTTCTTAAGTCGTCGTAGCGCCATGGCATTTAGATAAGTCGTGAATTTCGACCACAAACTGCCTTGCATTGCCTCTTTAAAGTAAGTGCCGATAAGCTTAGCGGTGCCTTCAGCAGTTTTAAGTGCTATATTGCCCGTAAATCCGTCGGTCACAATAACCTCTGCACCGCCCATAGAAATATCGCCGCCCTCGACATAACCTATATAGTTCAGGCCAAGCTGGCTTTCGTTCAGGCGTTCATGGGCCGCTTTGACCACGTCATTACCTTTTAAGTCTTCCGTACCCACGTTCAGCAATGCCACGCGCGGTTGCTCTACGTGATAAAGCGCACGGTAATAGGCTTCACCGAGCACAGCGAACTCCGTGAGTTGCCCCGCATCACACTCAATATTAGCACCCACATCTAACACAACGCACATACCGTCTGGCCCAGGCCAACTCGCCGCGATGGCAGGGCGTTGTACGCCCTGTTTGCGCTTAAGGATCATCATAGACATCGCCATCAGCGCGCCTGTATTACCCGCAGAGACAGCGATATTTGCTTCTCCGTCTTTCACAGATTGAATGGCGTTCCACATGGAAGAGCCTTTGCCGCGACGCAGCGCTTGGCTTGGCTTGTCGTCCATGCCGATGGCATGGTCTGTGTGACGGATTTCGATCCGGGTGGCCGTCTGAGAGGCTTTAGCTAGCAGAGGCTTTAGCTGTGCCTCATCCCCGTGCAGGATGAAACGCGCTTTGCGGCCTTTGCCGATTGTCTTCAAGAAATGTTCAATTCCGTGCACCACGATATCAGGCGCGTCATCACCGCCCATCGCGTCAATCGAAACTATCAAACCTTGAAGCATAAGCCCCCCTCACAGTCTGCCATAACACAGACTCGGCCCGCTATAGCGCAGGCAGGGCCGAATAACCAATGGGGATTTTAGATTAAAATGCCGGCGGCAGTGGGACGTCGAAGTCTACAAGCGCAATTTCGCCAAGCGTTTTACCCGAAAGATTGTCTGCAAAAGCTACGGCATAATCAGAGAGCGGCTTCACATAAGGCTGATGCGGAAAGTCCTCGGCAGGGGTGTCGTCGCCGTCTTGTACTGTAGGCGCCATCAAGCCATTATGTAGAGCGTCTTCAATTGAGCCAACATCAAGCCCGTCCGTGTAAGCTTTAAGACGGGTGTAAAAAAGTCGTATCATTGGCTTAATCCGTTTCATCGTGCCTGTGTCAGACATCCCCTCCTCGCGCAGAGCGACATCCCAATCGTCGCGCATTTCCTCATACAGCGCCTGAGCGAGACGTTTGCCTTGTTCGCCGTGTGTGTTCAGCGCACGGATTACTACAGCAAGGTGCAGGCTGAGTAAATCAATGCGGCCATCATAGTTATCAGCGATTTTACCTGCGCCGTAAAACTCTGGACGGCGAGAGGCCGACATGGCGGCGCTATAAATACGGGCCGCGTCAGTACGCGCTGCGTCTTTGCGCCCGAATAATTTTGATAAAAAGCCCAAATCACCACTCCATTAAATTACAGACATCGTCTTGCATGCGCGCCAGAGTTTAGCTAGTGAGATGCTTAACAAAACGCAACCCGAAGCCAAAGAGATTCGATGCAGCCTCGTCGCTTTACAGCCCTCACAATTGCCGCCGCCGCGCTCACGCTCACGGCCTGCAATCCTGTGCTTCGCACACATGGTTACGTCCCGACAGAAGACGCAAAGCCGCAGGCTGTAGAGCCAGGCTCTGATACGAAATCAAGCGTCCTTGCACGCCTTGGCAATCCGTCAGTCAAAGGAACATTTGACGAGGAGACCGAAGAAGACACATGGTTTTACATGAACCAAGTCCGCCAGCGCTTTGCATATCTACGCCCTATTGTCGAAGAACGTTCTATCACGGCCATCTCCTTTAACGCGGACGGACAAGTTGATAAGGTTGCCGAATACGGCATTGAAGACGGCTATTACGTCAATCTCGTGGACCGAAAGACTCCGACACGTGGTCGCGAACTGTCTGTACTTGAACAAATTTTTGGCTCTGTTGGGCGTCTTCCCACAAGCCAGATTGCCGGCGGCAATCAACCTATCCCGGGGGGGGGAGGTGGACCGGGTGGAACGCGTTAGTCTCTAACGACGTCCTTACCCTCACCTCGAAAACCCGGCCGGAGACCTCTCCCGTCGGGTTTTTTTATTACGACCATTCACATCATGTATTCATGCCTGAGAAACACGCACACCCTTAGTGTGTGTTTCTCAGTCTTATTCTGTGAATGGTCGAACCTGCACGCCAGTGCAGGCCCATAAACAAAAAGCGCACTCCGAAGAGCGCGCCTTTAAAATCAACAACTGCAAGCGAGCTTCTAAACGAATTGCATTCCCATCCATTCGCAAATCAGCGCTGGCTTATCTCCGCCATCTATATCCACAGTCACGTCATAAGTAATGAGGAACTGCCCTGGCCGTTTCTCTACGGCTTCCTTCACTGTGAAACGTCCACGCACTTTTGACCCCACAGGGACGGGTGAGAGAAAGCGGACTTTGTCAAAGCCGTAATTCATGCCCATTTTCACGCCTTCTAGTGCAATCGACCCCTGCTCTGCGAATTTAGAGAGTAAGGACAAAGTGAGGAAACCGTGGGCGATTGTCGTGCCGAAGGGCGTGAACTTCGCTTTAGCTTCGTCAACGTGAATAAATTGATGATCTTCAGTCACATCGGCAAATGTATTGATGCGGTCTTGCTGGATTTCAATCCAATCGCTGACCCCAACTTCTTGGCCGATTAGCCCTGATAGCTCATCTTTGCTGACTGTCTTCATATCACTCTCCCTCTATTGTTTTATTATTTGATAAACTCACCTTTTTGGATGCGCGTCAAGAATTTCGTGCCTTGCTGCCCCCCATTGGTGAACTCTTCTTGGCCTGTCGTATCCCGAATTTGGTCGATAAATTTCGCGACATTTTCCGCCGTCTGCTCACTCTCTGACAGATTGATGCCTTGTGTCTCAAATACTTTGGTCTCTGAGTAACCACCCGCACCTGCGCATAAAATCATACGGTTTGGTGCGTCATCACAGACGAGATAGACAAGTCCAGCCGACACAGACTCAACCGTCAACTTCTCTAGGATTTCTTCGGGCATGAGGTTCTCTGTCATACGTGAGCGCGCGGTTGGGCTCAGCGTGTTAACGCGGATATTATATTTAGCGCCCTCAAGACAGAGCGAGCGCATAAAGCCTGACAAGCCCGCTTTCGCCGCGCCGTAATTCGTTTGTCCGAAATTGCCATACATACCCGAGCTAGACGTCGTCATAACAATACGGCCATAGCCGCGCTCTTTCATATGGTTCCAGACGGCTTTGGT
>CAYRIV010000007.1:0-144284 GCA_964424575.1 uncultured Caulobacterales bacterium
AGACTTAAAATCTTGTTCCTTTATAGGAGTGCCGGTTCGATCCCGGCCGTCCGTACCAACATCTCGATTTCGCTCCGCGAAAATTTTATGTCCAGGGGACATAAAATAGAGATGTTCCCAAGCGTAAGCGACGGGCCTGTATTATGTAAAACTAAACGCCCGCCTCACGCAACATTGATGCAATTTAACGCACTAAACGTATTGGCAAAATCGGGCGGGCGGGGTTATGGTTAGCCTATGAAAATAACACACTTCGCATCTGCACTACTCCTTGCAACGTCTTTGTCATTTGGCACGCTTTCACCTGTCGCCGAAGCGCGCGGCACACCCGCTGGTTTTGCCGATTTGGCTGAACGGCTAAGTCCTGCTGTGGTCAATATCTCAACCGCGCAAACAGTCGAAATTGAGGACAGTGGCCTAAAATTTGAAAGAGGCTCACCGCTCGAGCGTTACAACGATTTCTTCGGTGATGGCGGCGAGGGTGGGCGCGTGAATAAATCACTCGGTTCAGGTTTTGTGATTGATGCCGAGGGGTTCATCGTCACGAACAACCATGTGATTGAGGATGCTGACCTCATCGAAGTGTCCTTTCCAAATGGTGATAATTATGCGGCTGAGCTCGTAGGGCGCGACCCTGCAACTGATATCGCGCTACTGAAAATTGACGCGGGTAAAGACCTGCCATTTGTCCCGTTTGGCGATGATACTAAAACGCGCGTGGGCGACTGGGTCATCGCGATTGGTAACCCGTTTGGCTATAACGGTTCAGTTGCGGCGGGTATCGTGTCTGCACGTTCGCGCAACATTAATGCGGGCAGCTATGATGACTTTATTCAGACGGATGTCGCCATCAACAAAGGTAACTCTGGCGGACCGCTCTTTAATATGGCGGGCGAAGTTGTGGGCGTGAACACGGCTATATTGTCGCCCACTGGTGGCAGCGTTGGGATCAGCTTCTCTGTCCCCGCTGATTTGGCGCAATCTGTCGTGACTCAGCTTCGCGAATACGGCGAAACGCGGCGCGGCTCGCTGGGTGTGAATGTGCAAGAAGTCACGGTCAATATGGCAAAGTCATTTGGTCTTAAAGAGCCTTCAGGCGCCCTCATACGCCGTGTTGTCGACGACTCGCCTGCAGATAAAGGTGGGCTGAAACGCGGGGACTTACTCCTTACGATTGGTGGGAAAAAGATTGAAAACAATCGTCAACTTTACCGCCTCGTGGCTGAATCCAAAATCGGCGAAACAGTTGAAATTGACTATCTACGCAAGAAGAAAAAACGCACCGCCAAGGTCGAGATTGAGCAGTTGAAAGAGAAAGTGCGCGCGAAGGACGGTACTAAGACGGTCGAAATTGAAGGTGAAATTGAAGCTGTTGCTATGGGTATTTCTGTTGAGGCTTTGACGGAATCTGTGCGCCGCAAGAACCGTGTTAAAGACGAGGTCAAGGGCGTGCGCGTGGTGTCTGTGAATGCGCGTAGCGAAGCTTCAGGCAAAATCATGCCAGGCGACATAATCGAAGAAGTCGGGTTTGAGGTCATTACCTCGCCAGACGAGTTCAAAGAAGCCGTCAAACAGTTTGAAGATGGTAATACGCCTGTCACAATTCTTGTGAATCAGCGCGGAAATTACCGCTTCTTCTCGCTTAATCTGTCTTAAAGTCGGCGTCTTTATATCCTTGGAAATATAGCGCGCTTGTCAGGTCCGTATGATTGATGGCGCAGTGAGCTGCGGCTGCGACAGCGGGTTTAGCGTAGTAAGCGATGCCAAGACCTGAGGCTTCAATCATGGCCAGATCATTTGCCCCGTCGCCGATTGCGACTGCGTCGTTTGGGTTATTATTACTATGGTCTATGAGCGCATCATATTTCGCCTCACGACCTAGAATTGGGTAGCCGACTTTCCCTGTCAGCTTTCCATCTTTCTCAATCAACGTGTTTGCCTGATCGCTCTTAAAACCGCATAGCTTTGCTACGCGAGAGGTGAAAAAAGTGAATCCGCCTGAGACAATAGCTGTTACCGCGCCGTTGGCTTTCATTGTTTGACAAAGTGTCCGCGCCCCAGGATTGAGTGAGATACGCTCGTCAAAACATTTTTGCAGCACTGATAAATCTAGCCCTTCGAGCAGGCCCACACGTTCTTCGAGAGCGCCTTCAAAGCCAATTTCGCCGCGCATGGCGCGCTCTGTTATGGCACTGACGCGGTCTTTGACGCCTGCGAAATCGGCAAGTTCGTCGATACATTCCTGCCCAATCAGCGTGCTATCCATATCGCAAATCAGGAGCGACTTGCGCGCAGTCTTGCTGTCTTGAACGCAGATGTCTGCAGCAATACCGAGGCGCTCAAGCTCCGCGAGATAGGCGTGACGGATGTCCTGCATCTCGGTCGGAGCAGTATTGGTGTCGATGTCATTTAAGATGAAATCGCAGGCCTTGTTCTCTGACAGCAATGTCGCAGATTTTCCCTCGGGCACGGCCCCCATAGCCACGTCGAAGGCTTTTCTATCAGCTTGCGCTAGAACAAATGTGAGTTTTGGTGTTATGCGGTTAGCCATGACATTGCCTCATCATATGAAAGCGGTTTTATTTATCGCGGGACCGACAGCTAGCGGAAAATCTCGCTTCGCGACTGACCTTGCGGTTCAACATTCGGGTGAGGTCATAAATGCAGATGCGCTTCAGGTCTACAGCGACTTGCGAGTTATCTCAGCCCGCCCGACAAAAGATGAGATGCAAGGCGTGCCGCATCACATGTTTGGTCATATAGACGGGGCGCATCGTTATTCCACGGGGCAGTGGGCGCGTGAGGCAGTAGGCGTTATCTTGGACGTGCTTGCGCGCGGCAAACTGCCCATCGTTGTTGGCGGGACGGGGCTGTATTTTAAGGCGCTGACTGACGGGTTGGCTGAAATTCCGGCTGTGAGTTCAGGTGGCGCTCAGACTTTATTAGACGCTGAAGGAATTGAAGGTCTTCGCGCGCGTGCGGAAGTGCTAGACCCCATCGCGACGCAGCGCGTGCTCGGAAATGACCCACAGCGGCTATTGCGCATTGTCAGCGTCGCTGAGGAAACAGCTACGCCGCTAAGCGAGTGGCAGGCGAATACGCGTCCCGTTATTCCTCGCGGCTACTGGCGGTCGTGTGTCTTGCTACCACCACGGGACGTGCTCTATGAGCGGATTAATCAGCGATTTGACGTCATGTTAGAGGAGGGCGGTCTTGCGGAAGTCAAAGCGCTTGTTGCGCGGGGGCTTGCCCAAGACCTTCCTGTCATGCGGGCGATTGGATTTAAGACAATTGCCGCCGCTTTGCGCGGTGAGCACAGTTTTGAAACGGGAGTTGAGCTTGCAAAACGCGACACGCGCCGGTTTGCCAAAAGACAGATGACGTGGTTCCGCGGGCAAGCGCCAGACTGGCCGCAAATCAAAAATCGTGCTGACAAAGAGGCTTTTGAGGAAAATATTTCCCAGATTTCTATTTGACGTGAAGGAAAAGGTAAATTATGCCTTAGCTGCTCCCTCAGGAGCGTCATGCGCAACTTTACCTTATTTGGTAGCGGGCCCTCTTTTGAGGTGCCCTTTTTTTTGCTTTATAAGCCCCTTTGCCTTGATGATTTGTCATGTGCGTGAGTAATCAATTGTGTTAGCTAGTTCAAAACGTATCGGCGCAGAGGTTTCGTGCAAAAAATCCGACAATTTTTCACTCAAATGGACAGGCAGGCGCTCCGCTCTGTTGGCGTTGTGTTATGCATGTTCACGCTTGTGATTGTGATGCTTTCAGTGGCGCGTGCTAATTTTCAGCTGTCTCAAGACGGGCTTATGGCTGTCCTCTCGGGCCTAAAAAGCTCGCCGTGGGGTTTGCCTGTTACTATTCTGGCTTTTACGGCAGCTGCTTTTATTGGGGCGCCACAATGGCTTTTGATAGCGGCAACGGTACTCGCATTTGGGCCGCAAATGGGCGGGGTCTATGCGTGGTTTGCCACATTGTTTTCAGCAAGTTTCGATTTCTGGCTCGCCAAATATATAGGCGCGGCACGCGTGGAAGCGCTCTCTGGTAAGCTCTTAAACCGCGTGATTTCCCTCGTGCGTCGCAACGGCATGCTATTTAGTTTCGCTGTGCGGCTTGTTCCGACCGGTCCATTTGTGCTCGTCAATATGGCGGCAGGTGTGTCTGGGCTACGTTTCGGGTCATTTTTCGCTGGCACGTCTCTTGGTATAATTCCCAAAATTTTGGTTGTTGTTCTGCTTGGGCAGGGCGCTTTAACCGCTGCACAAGGGGAGCGATTTATGCTGATTGCGGTCGTTGGTGCGGTTGCGACAATCGGAATTATGCTTCTAGCGCGCCGTATTTTACGGCCTCACGTGGAGACGCCACAGCGTCCAAAAGATATGTAGCCAAATCTATTGGTGTTTAGCTGTTGTGAACTGCCTAAGAAAATGCCAAAAATAATAGATAAATCCTGTATTTAAACTCCCCTGTCGCTTGCATTTTCGTAGCATTTTGCGCAAGTGTATATTCGCACGGCGACTCGGCAGTCGATAGCCAGATTAATTAGAAAATTTTACATTCGGCAGGAGCAGGGGGCGTAGCTGTTCTGGAACCGAAATAGGGTATTAAAATGTTCTCCTCACTCTTTGGCGCATTCTCATCAGATATTGCAATCGATCTTGGTACCGCCAATACGCTCGTCTACGTCAAAGGACGCGGTGTTGTTCTTGATGAGCCATCTGTTGTGGCGTTCTCTTACAAGAACGGTCGTAAGGTCGTGCATGCAGTTGGCGCAGAAGCGAGCCTGATGCTAGGTCGTACGCCTGCAAACATCGAAGCTATTCGCCCGATGAAGGACGGCGTCATTGCCGACTTCGAAGTCGCTGAGCAGATGATCAAAAGCTTTATTGAGAAAGTGCATAACCGCTCACGTTTTGTGCAACCCCGTATCGTGATTTGTGTGCCCTCTGGTGCGACAGCTGTGGAACGCCGCGCTATTCATCAATCGGCCCAACAAGCGGGTGCGCGCTATGTCGGCCTCATCGAAGAGCCAATGGCGGCGGCGCTTGGTGCAGGCTTGCCAATCCATGAACCCTCAGGATCAATGGTCGTAGATATTGGCGGCGGGACGACAGAGGTCGCCGTGCTATCGCTTGACGGGATTGTGTACTCGCGCTCTGTTCGTGTTGGTGGTGATAAAATGGACGATGCTATCGTGCAATATGTGCGCCGTACGACAAACCTGCTGATGGGTGAGATGAGTGCGGAGCGCGTGAAAAAAGAAATCGGCTCTGCGACGATGCCCGCTGATAACGAGGGCATGACGGTTCAGATAAAGGGGCGTGACCTAATGAACGGTGTGCCGCGCGAAATTCGCGTGACAGAAGCGATGATTGCAGAAAGCCTAGCTGAACCTGTTGAGCAAATTGTTGAAGCCGTGAAGACAGCCCTTGAGTCAACGCCGCCAGAGCTTGCGGCTGATATTGTTGACAAAGGGATTATGCTAACGGGCGGTGGTGCGTTACTGCGCAACCTTGACATTGAACTGCGTGAGCGGACGGGCCTTCCAATCTCGATTGCCGATGATGCACTGTCTTGTGTGGTGCGCGGCTCTGGTGTTGTCGTTGAGAATTTGAAAAAATGGAAGAGCGTGCTCTCCAGTGGGATTTAACGCCGCCGATATTCTCCATTCTCTTCGTGAGTGCGCCTGCTTGAGTGTGTCTCGGGTGTCAATATGAGAACCAGTGGCCAATTCGGAGCAGGAGGGCGGTTGGTATTTCCGATTGTGGCCGCACTTTTGTTTATAATTTCACTTCTCTTACTGCTCTCCCATCGCAGCATATCTAAAAATACAGTCGATGGTGAGGTCGCGTCCACGTCTGTTGTCTCTAAACCATCAGAGGCCAATGCCGCGTCGATGTTTTTTGCCGACAAAATTGTTGTGCCTTTGGCCTTGATGACAATGCCGCTTCGGGGGGCAGAAAAGGCGGTAGACGATGTGCAATCCCGCTCAGAGGTCTTTGAAGAAAATACGCGGCTTAAGGCCCGTATTGCTGAGCTTGCAGATGCTGAGATGCGCGCCAACGCTTTGGCGATGAAAATCAAACGGTTTGAGAGCTTACTGAGCGTGGATGTCGGTCTTGATATTCCCGTTCAAAAAATTGCGGCGCGCGTAGTCTCTGAACAAGACGGCCCTTTTGCACGATCGGCGCTTTTAAATGCAGGAGCGTCTTCAGGCATCAAAGTAGGCTATGCCGTTATGACGGAGGTTGGGCTGTACGGCCATGTGGTGGCCGTAGGGAAACGCTCTGCTCGGGTCTTGCGAGTTGAAGACATCAACTCGCGGATTGCGGTGATGACTCCACGATCTGAGGCGCGGGCGATAATGGTCGGAACGAATGGTATCGAGCCGCGTCTGCAATATGTGGCGCGCGACGCCGATTGGCAGGACGCAGATATCGTCGTCACCAGTGGAGATGAGGGTGTTCTGCCGCGTGGACTTCCTATTGGGGTGGTCAGGCAACTCTCACCTCAACGTCGAAATGTGACACTTAATACGACTGATAAAGCTGTTGATTGGGTCTGGGTTTATCCCTACATGCCCGTTCAGCCACCAGACCTAGATCCTGCTGATGACGTTCAAGACTCGGCAGAAGTAAATAGCTCGCTAGATGGTGCAGAAGGCGAAACACCTTCGACGTCTGAAACATCGTCGGAACCAGGTTAATGGCGGGCACCCTAAACTATACACCTGCACCGAAAGCACGGCGGATGGCTTTTATCGCGACTTTAGTGACAGGACTGCTCTGCATTTTGTCCTTGATGAGCGTGAATGGTCAGACGCTGGTTTATCCCTTCGTTATGGTGCCCACCTTTGCGATTTACCTTTGGCCGCAAGGTGCAAATCCAATAATTAGCCTTGTTGGTATTGTCTTGATGGGATTTTGGCTGGATCATATTAGCTTTGGGCCGACGGGGTTGTGGGCGTTGACGTGGTTAGTTTTATTCATCATTTATCGTCCAGATACTCGCGCTAAACCTCAAGGTTATTGGGGGCAATTTGCGGGAGCAGTGCTAACTTTATTCGCGATTTGTCTATTCCATACTTTGCTGGGCGCGACCGTGCTCGGGCGCCCAATGGATATTTTCTCGGCTGGGCTGTCTGTTGGGACGGCCTGTTTCGTCTTTCCAATATTTTACGTCATTCGAGAATATTTCGCCCGTAGTTATGGAAATCGCCATGACTATTATTATGAGGCGCCGTCAAAATGAGTGCGCGCAATAAAGATGAACGCATAGACCCCCATACAGTAACACGTCGTACGGCGTTGATGGCGTTTGGTGGGGTTGGGGTTATGGGAGTTCTGTCAGCGCGGCTTTATTATCTACAAGTCACGAAAGCAGAAGACTATACGGTTTTATCAGACCGAAACCGTTTTAACTACAATATTCTTGTGCCTGAACGTGGACGCATCCTTGACCGGAATGGCGAAGCCTTGGCCGTAAACCGCCAAGAATATCGCGTACTGCTTATACCAGAGCAGGTCAAAGATATTGAGGGTGCGCTTGATGACTTAAGTGAAGTCGTGACTATTTCAGAAGCAACACGAACGCGGGTGAGAAAAGACGTAAAGCGTAATGCGCGTTTTATTCCAGCGCTCGTGGAGGGGCATCTGGATTGGAATAGTTTTGCGGCTATCAATCTACACGCACCAGAGTTGCCAGGCATAATAGCGGATGTCGGGCAGGGGCGCGCCTATCCGAATAAGGGCATTTTCTCTCACACACTCGGTTACGTGGGAACAGCTGGGCCAAAAGATGTCGAAAAAGACCCCGACCCGCTCCTGCGCCAGCCAGCTTTTCGTATTGGTAAAACAGGCGTTGAGGCAGCAGCGGAAACGCGCCTGCGCGGAAAATCAGGCAAGCTAAAAGTTGAAGTAAATGCGTTCGGGCGTGTGGTTCGCGAATGGCCGAACCAAGCTGATGCACCCGTAGCTGGTGAGGATGTCTCCCTCACACTAGATGCGGAATTGCAACGTCATGCAGCAGAGTTGTTTGAAGAGGAAAGCGGTGGGTCAGTTGTCATTGACGTGATGACGGGTGAGCTTCGTACGCTGTTATCAATGCCGACGTTTGACGGTAATCTTTTTGTTTCGGGTCTGACACAAGGCGACATGGACCGCATGAATAATGATTGGAAACGGCCACAGTTTAACAAAGTGCTTCGCGGCGGATATCCACCTGCGTCCACTTTCAAAATGGTCGTTATGCTTGCAGCGCTGAAAGAGGGCATTATCAGTCCGAAAGAGAAAGTCTATTGCACGGGTCGGACACGGCTCGGGTCTCGCAATTTTCACTGCTGGCGACGGCGGGGTCACGGCCCCATGGATATGCGGGACGGGTTGAAGCACTCCTGCGATATTTATTTCTATGAACTCGCCAACCGTATGGGGATTGATCCGATACATGACATGGCGGCCAAGCTTGGTTTCGGGCAAACTTTTGACATTGGCGTGCAAGGGCAGATTGCGGGTATCAACCCAAATGATAGCTGGAAGCGCAGGCGCCTCAATGATGGTTGGCGCACGGGGGATAGCTATAATGCGAGCATCGGGCAGGGCTTCGTGCTTGCCACCCCCTTGCAGCTTGCTGTAATGACTGCACGCCTTGCCAATGGGCTGAGAGCCGTAAATCCGCATTTGATAATTGGCGAGGAGGTGGTGGGCTTTGCGCCGCTCGATATTAATCCCGAACATTTGCAGTTTATACGCGACGCTATGTGGTCAGTCTGCCAAGAACCTGGTGGCACAGCGTATCGTCCAAACGGGTCAGGGATTCCTGGCGTGGATATGGCGGGTAAGACGGGCACAGGGCAAGTGCGCTCTATTTCTAAAGCTGAGCGCTTGAGCGGCGTGATGTCAAATGCGCAGTTAGAATGGGAGTTACGCGATCACTCGGTCTTCGTCGGTTATGCGCCTTATGACGCGCCGCGTTTCGCTGTTGCAACTCTGGTTGAGCATGGCGGCTCTGGCGCGGGTAAAGCCGCAACAATTTCGCGCGCGCTGATACAAAAAGTGCTAGAGCGCGACGGCATGCAGGCGCAAGTTAATACGGCTCCGCAAACGCAGCTATGATAGATCGTTCCGACAAGAACCGTTATGCGCGTTACGCGACTGTTGATACGACGGTGCAAGGCTCCATCATTACACGCCTTTACGAAGTGAATTGGCTGCTTTTTGCGCTCGTGTTCCTCATTGGCGGCATTGGTGTGGCGATGATTTTTGCGGCGACTGACGGACGGTGGTCTGCTGGCGCGTTTCAGCATTTACAACGTCTTATATTGGGCGGCGGCGTGATGCTCTTCGTCGCAATGATCAATATTCGCTTCTGGTATTTTCTCGCTTATCCGCTTTACATCGCTTGCGTCTGTTTGCTGGGAGCGGTCGATTTCTTTGGGGTTGAGGTGAATGGCTCTACGCGTTGGCTTGATCTGAAAGTCATGCGTATTCAGCCGTCCGAGCTCATGAAGCTTGCTATCGTGCTTGCGCTCGCGCGCTATTATCACGACCTGCCGGGGTGGCGGGTGTCACGGGCATCTGGCTTGTTTGGCGCGCTAATGCTGATTGCAGTGCCAATGCAATTTATTTTCAGACAGCCTGATCTCGGCACGACTCTGCTGCTTGTTGCGACCGGCCTATCACTTGTGTTTTTAGCGGGCGTGAATTGGCGCGTTATCTTGGGTGGGTTCGCAGCAGCCGCAATCGCCATTCCTGTGTTTTATAAATTTGGGCTCAAAGACTATCAACGGGTGCGGATTAACACGATGTTCTCACCTGAGTCAGATCCCATGGGCGCGAGCTATCACATTACGCAATCAAAAATCGCGCTTGGGAGCGGTGGTGTTAATGGCAAAGGGTTCATGCAGGGCACACAACGATCGGGGGATTATGTGCCTGAAAATACGACCGACTTTATTTTCACCGTCATAGGCGAGGAATTTGGCCTTATTGGCGGTGTGGGAACGATTGGCATATATGGCGTGTTAATCGCGTTTTGTCTTTATCTGTCTTTTCAGGTTAAACACTTGTTCTCTCGATTGCTGATATTGGGGATTACGACAACATTTGCGCTGTATGTCTTCATTAATCTCGCCATGGTCATGGGGCTTATTCCCGTTGTGGGCGTGCCGCTGCCACTCATCAGTTATGGAGGGACAGTAATATTGACGGTCATGACGGGCTTCGGGCTGATATTATCCGCGCATTTATTCCGCGGTGTAGAACTGCCTAAGGGTCAGCTTTAGGTCGCGCTAAATATGTCGCTAATTCTGTGTTTGCTTCATCGACGAGGTCACGTAAAGGCATGTAGGCCGTCACAAGCTCATTAATGTTTGCATTTTGAATTCGAGCGGCTTGCGCACTTAATTTGGCAAACCCCACGGATGAGGCCGCACCTTTTAGAGCGTGGGCAGCTTTGCGTAGCTCACCTAGCGCATCAGCATTAGCATCATTTTTATCTAGACCTTTCTCGCTTTCTTCAATTGTGCGCAAGAATGAGTCCGCAGAGTGATTGAACCGCTCATACAGCTTGGCCAACATCTCTGGAGATGCCGTCTCTGCAAGAGGCTTAATTATGCTTATATTCAATGTCTCAATGTCGTTGAGGCGTGGTGGCGATACAAGCTTAAGAGGCGCTGCGGGCGTAGTGCTTGACTCACTCTGTCCTTGTAGGCGACTAAGTGCAGATTGCATCTGCCCAACGCGGAGGGGTTTTGTGAGCGTTTCTACAATGCCAACTTTATGCGCCTCATCTTGAATCTCTTTGTCGGAATAGGCGGTGAGGGCAATGATAGGTGTGGCGGCATTACTTTTACTTTGGGTCTTGATGCGGCGCGTCGCTTCCATACCTGATATGTCGGGCATTTGGATATCCATTAAAATGAGATCAAAACTATTATGTGTCGCGAGAGTGACTGAACTTAGACCGTTATTTGCAAGTGATACGACACATCCTTCTCGCTCCAATATTGCTTTTGCGACCAATCGACTGGCGTGATTATCATCTACAACTAGAATCTGGGCGCCGGACAGTTGATGCGCAGATTTAGTCTTTATAAGGGGCGCTGAGTTTGTCATCAATACAACCTACAGTATATATAATAATAAGGAGTAAATATAGCGCTTAGCGTCAGAAAAAATGAAGCCATAATTTATATGCCCACACGTGGAATGACTTGACCCCGTATTAGAATGTGGCACTGTGGTAAAAAATGAATGGGGGACTTCTCATGGCGGGTATTTCAAGCACAGAAACAGCACAGTGGTCATCGCGCTTTGCCTTTGTAATGGCAGCAGTCGGATCATCTGTTGGTCTAGGCAATCTTTGGCGGTTCTCTGCAGAACTTGGGACTAATGGCGGCGCGGCGTTTCTTGTCGTCTATATCGCCTGTATTTTCTTTGTCGGTATTCCCGTCCTTATGAGTGAATTTATGATTGGCCGTGCCGGGCATGCGTCAAGTGCGGTTGGCTCATCAGAGGATCTCGCTCAACGCAGCGATGTGTCCAAAGGTTGGAGTAGCGGTGCCTGGTTCGGTATGGTGGCTTCATTTCTCATCGTAAGCTTTTACTGCGTGGTTGCGGCTTGGGTTTTAAATTACCTTGTGCGCTTCCTCGGCAATAGCTTCCAAGGTTTAGGCGCAGAAGAAATCGCGGCGCAATTCCCCGCCATGCTTGACGATCCCATGGGGAAATCGGGCGGAATATTGCGCGCGGTCTGGCCTTACTTCTTTATCTTTGCGGGCCTCACGACTTGGCTCGTGGCGCGCGGTGTAAACAAAGGGATCGAAGCCGCAGCGAAGCTCTTAATGCCGCTCTTCTTTGTGTTACTTGTCGGTCTTGCGCTTTATTCTATCGTCAGCGGTATGCCGTCAGGCGGCACCCAGCAAGCCGTCGGCTTTATGTTTACGCCTGACTTTTCTAAAATCAATGGAGAGGTAGCCGTATCGGCTCTCGGCCAAGCGTGTTTTTCAATCGGTATCGGTAACGCGATTATGATTACTTACGGCTCTTATTTGCCGCGCAATATTAATATCCCTAAAGCGGCTGTGGGGATTAGTGTTGTCGATACGCTCGTCGCTATTGTCGCGGGCCTCGCGATTTTCCCAATCGTCTTTGCCAATAATCTCGACTTTAGCGCAGGGGCAGGCATCTTCTTCCAGACCCTTCCAACGGCTCTTGCTGAATATTGGTATATTGGCGCGGCCTTCTTCTTCCTTGCCTTCTTTGCCGCGATTACGTCTTCCGTTTCGCTTCTCGAGCCATCGGTGGCGTTCGTGGCGGAAAAGTTTAAACTGACGAAAGCCAAAGCGGCTTGGATTACGGGCGGGCTGATTACATTTGTTGGTCTTGGCTCATTGTTCTCTCCCGCCTTCTTTGACTTCATTGACACAGGTTTAGCGGGTCCAATATTGGCACCGATGTCGGCACTTTTGATAGTACTCTTTACAGGCTGGCGTTTGGATAAAGCGATAATCGCGCAAGAAATTGGCGGCTCCGAGAATTTAGGGAACTTCATCATGATATTTGTGCGCTATGTCGCGCCCTTCTTTATGGGTGTTGTACTTATCTGGGGTGTAGCGATGAAATATTTCGCGCCTATGTTCGGGTCGTAATGGCAGTTCAAAATTAAATCTTGTTCAGAATACGGCATAAATCGCAGTAATAGCGTTGATATAGGCGTTCAAATTGTTAAGCGTCCAGAAACATTCACTTTAAATTCAGAGTAACGGGTTACTAGTAGCTAGTTATGGACTTTGTCCGAAAATTTAGCTCCAATTGGGGAAATATATGAAAGCGAATGTCGCTATCGTGACGTTATTATGTGTAGCTGCCAGCGGCTGTGCGACAGTTGACTTGGCCAATACAGGCCGTGTTGGCGGTACAGCAACAGTGTCTGCGCAATCTTCTGCCAAAGTAAATGTCGTGCAGCGCGCCGCATCAAAGCTCTACGCAGCTTTCACAAGCAATGGTTGGGTAGAAAAGCGCAGTAAAAAGCGCGTTCAGTCTGCTGCGAGTGTCCTCCTTAGAGGATTAGACGCAACAGATGCCAATAGCCCGCTTTCAAATTATGAAACCCAAAACCTTACTTTGGCTGACATTGCGCTCGATATTGAGGCGGCAAATAGCTATGTTGTTCAGACCACTAAAGCGGCTGAAGTTTATTTAGCTATGGCGTCTGATGACACGAACCTAAGAGAAGAGCTTGCGAGTTTGCAAAAGGCGCTGATCGCTTCGCGTGAAGCCGAGATGGTCTTTAAATCTGCGCTCACCTCTCTTGGTGCAAATGAGCATAATTCATGGATGAGCTACGCGACGTCTGTGAATAATCTGCGTGACGTTACTGATAAATTCGGCGACCGTGTGCGGTCTGGTGTGACTTTGACATCCGCGCTGCAACCTGCAGAGTCTTAGTAGGCCTCATATTTTTCTAGGATAACCCCACAGTGTTTTCGGTGCGGGCGAAACTGTCCCGCTTGAATATATCATCCCGTCATCATGATCACGTGCGAGCAAAAGCGCGCCGTCCAAATCTATCACATCTGCAAAGCTTTCAAGCAAAAGCGCAGGTGCCATTGCCAGAGATGAACTCACCATACAGCCAAGCATAATATTATAACCCATCGATTTTGCGCGTCTGGCTAGGGTTATAGCCTCGGTCAGACCGCCAGCTTTATCCAACTTAATATTCACTGCGCGAAAACCTTCGTCCCAAAGCCTCTGCAAATCCTGCACAGTATGTAACGATTCATCAGCGCAGATTATAGGCTTTGCATTTACACAAGATGGGGGTAGCGAAATGTCGGCTGGCAAGGGCTGTTCAATTAGAGCAACTGGATAATTTTTAAGATGAGTTTGAAAGTCTTCTAATGACGCAGCGTCCAAAGCTTCATTCGCGTCAATAATCAAATGTACATCGGGGCGCGCCTTCATAACAGCTAAGGCGCAGGCCAACCCGTCTTCATGTCCTACTTTTATTTTCAGAAGCTTATGATCAGTCGCGGCCAACGCGGATTCTGCCATTTTGGTGGGGCTGTCGATTGATAGCGTAAAAGCAGTTTGTCGTGTCTTAGGCGGAGTAAGCCGGAGTAGCTCATGCACGGGTTTCCCAGTAATCTGCGCCTCTAAATCCCAGAGCGCGCAGTCCACAGCGTTTCTCGCCGCGCCGTTTGGTAGCCTGTCTTGAAGTGACGAGAGGGATAACGTCTCAATGTCGTTTTGGAGTGTCGCAATTTGGGCTAGAACGCTTTTTATAGTTTCATTGTAGCGCGGATAGGGACGACATTCACCACGCCCAAAATGCGTGCCGTCAGAAATAGTCACGACAACTACACCGACTTCCGTCACGGCACTTCGCGAAATGCGAAAGCTGCCTTTGATGGGCCAGTGCTGCGCTTCAGATTTTATTGACTTCATGCTCATTCCTGACTTGACCCAGAGCCCAATGATTAGCACCTTAGCGCGATGACTTCCACGACGGAAATAGACCGCGCCACGACACGTGACGATGATGCGCCGCGCTTTAGCATGAGCCATGAAAATGGCCATTTGCATTTTGTAGCGCAGGGGAAGTGGACGCTAAAAACCATTGCAAGCGTAGATCATAGATTAAAGACCGAGCTTGAAGATATTGATCAAGAAACTGTCAGCTATGATTTTGATGACGTCAGCGAACTCGACACGGCGGGTGCCTATGTGTTGTCGCGCGCGATTAAATGTACCACGGGCAAGTGTTTTGAGTGGGACATAAAAAGTGACGACAAAGGACATCAGATGCTAATGCAAGCAGCAGCTGATGCGCGTATGGGACAACTGCCTGATGCGGGTCGCATGTGGTATGATGTGCTGGTGCGTATGGGGAAGGCGACCCACCGCTTCTGGAACGAGCTTTACGATACGCTCGCCTTTTTAGGGCGGTTTTTCGTAGTCTTAATGCGCCTACTGGTCACGCCTGGAAAAATTCGTTGGAAGTCTGTGACGGCTATGGTCGAACAGGTAGGTATTGATGCTGCGCCAATCATAATGGTGCTGAGCTTTTTTATTGGCGCTGTTATCGCCTATATGGGCGCTAATTTGCTCGCGTCATTTGGCGCTCAAATATTCATGGTTGAACTCGTGGGCTTCTCCGTCCTGCGTGAATTCGGTGTCCTGATTACAGCTATAATGCTTGCAGGTCGCTCGGATTCTGCCTTTACTGCGCAGATTGGGGCCATGCGTATGCGCCAAGAGATTGACGCGATGACTGTGATTGGAATGGAGACATATGAAACATTGGTCGTGCCGCGTGCGCTAGCCTGTCTAATCTCTGCGCCAATTCTCACATTCCTCGCTATGCTATCGGGCCTTTTCGGCGGGATGCTCGTCGCGTGGCTTGGTCCGACTGATGTTTCACCTATTTTATTTCTCGCCA
This sequence comes from uncultured Caulobacterales bacterium, assembly GCA_964424575.1. Lineage (GTDB taxonomy): Bacteria > Pseudomonadota > Alphaproteobacteria > Caulobacterales > Maricaulaceae > Fretibacter. Next base: position 15,448 of record CAYRIV010000007.1, read on the forward strand.
GACTCAAAGACTCGGTCCCAATTCAGCATTTTTGGGTGGGTATGGTGAAAGCGCCGTTTTTCGCGCTTATCATAGCGATTGTCGGCTGCCGTCAAGGTTTAGCCGTTACGGGCAGCGTCGAGTCGCTCGGCACACGAACAACGGCGTCTGTGGTTCAAGCCATTTTTGCAGTCATAACGATTGATGCAATGTTCGCTATGCTTTTCTTACAGTTGGATATTTAGATGGGCTTAGAGTTAGACATGAGCGCACCCCCAGTGGAAGCTCGAGGGATTCTTACACAGTTTGGCAGTAACGTAATTCATGAAAATCTCGATTTTCGCGTTGACCGTGGTGAGATTGTAGGCCTCGTAGGCGGCTCAGGGTCAGGTAAGTCAGTGCTGCTAAATACCTTGCTCGGCCTTAAAGAGCCTGAGGGTGGGGTCGTAAGATATTTTGGGCAAGATCGGCGCAATATCACCCCAGAACTACGCCAAGAAATCAATAATCAGATTGGTGTTTTGTTTCAAGGCGGAGCGTTGTTTTCGTCCTTAACCGTGCGTGAAAATATCATGGTGCCCCTACGTGAACACACAGACTTGCCACTGCAGCTTATGCGTGAACTTGCCGATATGAAAATTCACATGGTGGGCCTACCCCTTAAAGCCGCAACCCTGTTCCCATCTGACCTGTCGGGCGGAATGAAAAAACGAGCAGGGTTGGCACGCTCGCTTGCTCTCGATCCTACGCTTTTATATTTGGATGAACCCACAGCAGGACTTGATCCGATTGGAGCATCCGCATTCGATCAATTGATATTAGGTTTGCGTGAGGCGATGGATTTGACCGTAATTATGGTCACCCATGACTTGGACAGCTTGTTCACGATTTGTGACCGTGTGGCCGTTCTTGTTGATAAAAAAATTGCGATTAATGACAGCTTGCCTAAAGTAAAGGCATATGAGCATCCTTGGGTGCAAGAATATTTTGGTGGCGCGCGCGCGCGGGCGGCAGGTTCTGCTGGTCAGGGCGATACGTCCACAATCGGGAGTGAGTAGCGCATATGGAAAGTAAAGCGAATTATGCCTTCGTAGGCCTTTTTGTACTCTTCGCACTTGCGGGCGTGCTCAGTTTTATTGTGTGGTTTTCTAATGCACAGTTTGATCAGCAATATGATGAATATGATGTGGTGTTTCAGGGTGCCGTACGTGGGCTTTCGCAGGGGAGTGAAGTTCGCTTTAATGGTCTGCCAGTAGGAGAGGTTACAGGTCTTGGCCTAGACGCAACAAATAGCAATGCCGTTATCGCTAGCATCCAAGTGCAAGCCGATACGCCGATCCATATCGACAGTACTGCACAGCTAGAGCCGCAAGGATTGACAGGTCTTAACTATATTCAAATTTCAGCAGGCAGCGAAGAACTCTCGCTGATGTCTGAATTGCCAGGTCCCGGCCCCTTCCAGATTCAGGGGCGTATGAGCCAGATTGATAATCTCGTAGAAGGCGGTGAGGATGTTATCTTAGGTGTCCAACGTGCGCTTATACGCGTGAATACACTTCTCTCGGAAGAGGCTATTTTGGACTTCCAGGGCATTTTAAAAAATGTGCGTACAATTACAAATAATCTCGAAGACGCCGATATTGATACAGATGTGCTCAATGATACGCTCGCACGATTTGGGAAAGCCGCTGATGATGTGTCGTCGGCCGCCATATCCGTGCAGCGCGCAGCCGATGACTTTGACAGCTTGATTGTAAATGACGCCAAACCTGTCCTAGAGCGGTCTGAAGTCACTATGGCCGAGCTTGATAAAACACTTGCGGAATATCGTCTTGTTGCAAAAAATGCGAGTCTCGTGACGACGGATTTGCGTGATGCTATTAATCGTGTATCCAACTCTGGTTTAACAGATGTGGAAGAAACACTCGATGGGATTCGCGCCTCAGTCGATAGTCTCGAGAATATTCTTTCAGATCTTGAGCGCAGTCCAATCGGTTTCATTTCGGGGACAGAGCGTGAGACGATGGAGATACCGAAATGAGTCTTTTGAATGCAAATCCTATGCGGACGCTTTTGATAACTACATCTTTATGCGCGGTAACTTTTCTTTCTGGTTGCACGTCTCTATCGTCATTAGTGCCTGATCCTGCACCTGCTAATACAGTCTTTCGTTTGTCAGCATCTACTCAGGATACTGTGGTCACGCCGACGCATAACGCTATAATTTTGCGCGTTGATCGACCAAGTGTGCCGCGTCCGTTATCAGGAAATGATATTACCGTCAGCCCGAGCGGAGACCGCATTTTATCTGCCGCGGGAGCGGAATGGGCTGAGAAAGTGCCTGACCTTATCCAAGGGTCTATTATGGATGTGTTTTCTAGCCGTCCTAATATCATTGGTGTGTTACCCGTATCAGGGGCCCGTACAGAGCTTCGTATTCACTTGAACGTCCGCAATTTCGAAGCAATTTATGATCAGGGTGAAGGCAATGCGCCTCTCGCAGTAGTGCGCTATACCGCAACGCTAGCCAATGCATCTAATCGTAATCTCATCGGTAGTTTTGATATTCGCAGGACCCAGCGAGCGGCTGATAATCGTATCTCTGAAATCGTACGTGCGCAGGATATGGCTAATGCCGCCGCGATTAACGGTATTGCAGATTGGGTTATTGAAATGAGCCCAAAGGTGGGATCGTAGCTTAAGTTAAGATGCGTTTAGAGCTGCGTCGCACAAGAGATAGGCGCGGCCTGCGTCACTTTCAAATTTCTTACGCAAGGCCTCTCTGTCACCCTCCAAGGACGAGAGCTTGTCGCTAAACTGCTTTGCAAATGTCGTGATATCCGATTTAAGGGTTGCATTCATTTCCAAAGATTTGAACAGGTGACTAACTGGACTGCTCAAGCGTTTTGCCACAGCGTCACTCATGGCGGAAGCGCCTTTGACCATACGTGTGTTAGAGGCTTCGATGATGCAACCATCGTCCACAATAGCAGCGGGTGTAAGTCCGAGTGTGGTGAGCTGTTTGATAATATCCTCATCAGAAATATCTTGCGGTTCTGGAATATCAAGCGAGTCGCCACTACCAAAAAGACCACGCAGACTCCATTTGCCGCGGTCTTGGCTCGCTGGCTCACCCGAAGGACGGCGTAATGTTGCGGGCAGATCATCTGTTTCTACTGGATAAATGTCGAGATCAGACTCTGATTGTTCCTGCACGCTTGGAAGAGGAGGAATGCTTGCATCAATTGGTCGGCGCAAGGTAAAGACGGGCTCCTCAATGGGTTGGGCCGTGTTATCGGCCTTAATTTCCCTATCGACAATATCGCGATATTCCATCGAGGGCAGGTCTGTCTGCTTGCTACTTTCTTGTAAGGGTGGCGCGGGCTCATATGAGGACATCGCTACGGGGCGAACTGCCTCAGCTCTACCTAGTTTATCCATAAGGTCCATCATATCAGCTTCAATACGTGCGATTTCTTTGCGGGTCGTCGAGAGGCTATTTTGTACTTTGCGCGTTGCCGTCTCGCTGATGCTTTCGGCACGCGCAGTCGAGTATTTGACCATTTCTTCCATCTCTGAGAAGCGCGCACGAACAGCGGTATCGGTGAGGGAGGCCGCTTTGTTAAGGGCTTCAACAGTTTCTCGTCCTTTTACAGAAGCTTCTGTCAGGTTTTCAGCACCGACTTTAGCTGACATAGACATATCGCGCATTTTTGAAAGACGTTCTTCCATCGTGGCTCCCAGCACATCTTGCTGTTGCCTCAGGTCTGTCAGCATAACTTTCAGGTCATTTAAGTGCTGACGATAAATAGCATCTAGGCGAGTAGACTGCTCTTGGACATTCTGACCAAGCTGCGTAATTTCAGCCTGGCTGCCAGAGAGAGTCTGTGCGGCTTCAACAGCGTTTTGACGGACGGTCTCAGAGGCAGAGGCCAGTTTTTCAGCTGCGCCTTCGACACTTAGACGTGCTTCCTGCACACGTTGTTCCGCGAGTTGGCCAGAGGTTGAGAGTTGCGAGGTATGTCCGTCGAGCATGGCTGAGAGTTGCGACATACGTCCTTCAAACAATGTCGAAATTGTCTCAAGCCCTTCGCGCTGTGTTGTAAGGCGGTGTTCGACATCACTCGCCGTACTATCAATTGCAAGCGTTGATTTCGCGAGCGATGAGCCCTGTGATTTCACCATATCATCAAGCAGTTCCATGCGTGTAAGCGCAGAGGAAACCTTGAGGTTCACCTCGTCGACCTGCGCTTGAATGGATTTTGCCATGATAGTCGAGCGCGTGATGACGGTATCATCAGGGCGCATGAGTGCTTCCGCAGTGACGTGTAGTTTATCTGATGCGTGGCTTAATCTGCTTAAATGTCTGAAGGCATAAGTCGTCAGCCCAATCAGGGCGAGCGGGAATAGGACCATGACGGTGAAGCCCAATTTCTGTACGGCTGTCATTGAGGCCCATGCCCCTGTGCGCCCTAAAAGCTCAGACATCATAAGTCCGACGCAAACAAGCCAGAGGAGAGCCGCAACGATACCAAAGATTGTTGCAAAACGTGTCATTGAAGCAGCTGGTGCAGGTCCGTATTCGCCGTAAGTGTCTGCTTTAGGCACTTGCTGTTCTATTTTCTCAAGCGTGTGTCGAGGTAATGTTGCTTTCAGTTCTTCTTTAAGAACTTTAGGATCCGCAATTTCAGCGTCGTTTGACTTCATGAAATCTGGCAATTCGTGAGAAGTTGAGGTCAGCGACGGCGCAGGTTTTGGCGCAGTTGACGTCTCAGCAGCAGGTGAAGGGACCGGCTTTTTGACGGGTAAAATAGGTGTGAGCCCTAGCCGCGTTTCTTTTGAATCAGACGGTAATTTTTTGTCTATATCCAAAATCGGGTTGCGTTGAGGGTCAAGACTTGTGTCCATCTCATCAAGCGCAAGATGATCAAGGTCTAATATGTCTTCCTCATCAGGGACGGTAAGATTGAGCGGTTTATGAGATGGGCTGGTCTCAGCCGCATCATCCGTTTCGGGCCTAAGACCCAATGCTTGGGCAACGGCTTGTTCTTCAGATTCTATACTTCTGATTTTCTTGAAAATATCCGACAAAATCTGTCCCTTTAAGCCCAGTCTATGTTTTCGCTACTATTAACCTAATCTAAGACGTTTTCCACTATATTGTTACCATTCTGGAACAGTCCTCGGCAAAGAAGGGCGGTCCAGTGGTGATTGGAAATAGGGAGCTGCCTTTTATGAGGCAGAAAGGGCTATGGCTCGGGCTGAAAACACGCGCGCGCAAATAAGTGCGGAAGAAAAAGCATATCTAAGCATGGGACTGCGCCAGGCAGGCGGTAAGCTCCCACTTTTTGATAGCGCAGGCCAAGAAATAAAACACACAACAATCAGAAACTGCCTTGAAAAAGGCTATGCGCAGCGTTGGTTTGCTAACCCGCTCAAGCCTGATTGGCTTGTTTGCCGCCTCACGGATGCGGGCCGTGAAGCACTCAATAAATTTGGCTAGCTTATGACGCCGTGACGCGCTTTCGCGTGAACCACATCACGAGACAGACTAGGCTAAGGCCTATCATCGTTGTGAGGACATCCCCGTCCGAATTAAAACCAATTTTGAACACCGTTGGTGTCGGCAATGCCGAGAAGTCATATCCGACCATGACAGCGGCAAAAAGGTTATTGGCCGCGTGAACTCCAATGGCTGTTTCTAAACCGCCGTCAATATAGGTCAGCACGCAAGCGAACATTCCGAATAAAAAATAACCACTTAGCGTGATCAGCTTATTTCCTTCGACCCCGCTTTGCGCGATTTCTGGATTGCCGAGATGAAGCGCCGCGAAGCCTGCGCTCGTGATGAAAAAGATGATCCAAGGATTGCGGATAAGGCGCGATAGCCCTTGGTTAAGATAGCCGCGCAGGATGATCTCTTCCGTCGCGCTTTGCAGTGGAATGAACAAAAGCGAGACTATCGCAAAGCCCCAAAACCGCGAAGGATCAAACACAACCTCGACAGGGCTCTGTCCCGTCGCGTGCCCAATGAATGTAAGCAGCCCCGCAATCGTCCAAAATACAGCCATAGAGAAAAACATCCGACCCCAGCGGTATTTTGGAGCTGACGTATGCAGCGAGCGTAGCGAGCGTTTATGCAAAGCTTTTTGCGCGATATAGACGCCTGCGCAAATTATCGGAAACACGGCGAGCATAGCACCGTAAATGAGCTTACTATTACCAATAAGCGCACTCATTAAATCGCCTGTATCGCCGCCGCTATTGGCTTTCATGAAATAGGAAAATCCTGCTGTCGATAACAGCGCGAAGGCACCCGCAACATAGAGAACTTTCTTTTCATTCTGCGGCCCGAAATTATCGCGCACAAAATATGCAATCAGAGCGCCGAGTGTACCCAAGCCAAATGCCATGGCGGCGAGTCCTTGATGCGGGGCATCATTTGTCGGCATGCTCACATCGTCCAGCACGTCTGGACCTAACATGCCCATGCCGATGACCATAGGTATTGCGACAATAATCTGAGCAACAACGACCATCACCATGATGAGCCACAATCCCCCGAGCCATGCGGCCCAGTGGTTGTTGCCATAATCTGCTTCACTAAAATAAGCGCGAATAGGTGATGTTTGCTCTGTCATAACGGCCTCCGTCTTTCGTCTGACTTTGATGCCAGCCAAATATGAAGAGAGCAATAAAAAAGCCGCTCCCAAGAGAGCGGCTTCGATTTTCAGTTAGCTTGGTTTACCAAGCGTTATAGGCAATCCGTTCTGTACCTTGGACGATGTAATAGCCGTCCCACGGGTTATAACACTGCGTCACGCTGACGGGGCGAATAGTGCCGTAGTGCAGGCCGTCAACGACCACTCGATTACACTGAGTGCGGTTTCGGTAACTCGCATAGCTTACCCGTCCAGGACGGTAGAAGCCGTAATTCGAGGGCGCCCAACGGTAGCTGGAATAGCCTGGGCTTCCGAATGAGAAGCTTATGCCTAATCCACTACGGTAGCCAGAGCTAAACCCATTGTGGCGGTATCCGTAGCCCCGACGACGCGGATTATATGACGTCCTATGGAAGCCAAAATCTGACCCTCTGCGGTAGGTCGTATTATATCCACTACGACGCGGTGTGCGGAGATGCACATAATCCCGATGGCGATCGTTGCGGTAATTGGTGCGACGATCCGAACGGCGGCTAGAGCGGTCGCTACGGCGCGTGTTTCGGTCTGCGCGTCGGTCACCACGATCAGCACGTGCTCCACGATCAGCACGAGTGCCGCGGTTACGATTGACGTTACGGTCTCTACGATTATTTTCCATCTTCTGAATAGCGCGCTCACCGACTTTTGCATAAGCGCCGTCTGCTGCAAAAGCAGAAGGGGCGGCGGCGGCTGTCGTCAAAGCAATAATGCTAGCGATTGCAGCAGCCTTAATGGGGTGTTTAAAATGGGTCATGTCAGGCTCCTTTCACAAGCTTCATCTTTCATTAACAAATAGAGTTTGAAACTAAGCTGAAACCCCTGTTCATATTGGGTTAATTGGATTAGCAATGACTATGGATATCATCGACTCAGATCCCGAAATTGATTTCGATCATTTAAATCAATATGTTGGCGGTGATATTTCACTTACCAAAGAGATTTTTGGCTTGTTTAAGAATCAAGTGGAGATGTGGTCAAAGGCGCTTTTTGCGGATGCCGATGACGAAGTTTGGTCAGGCATGACACATTCGCTTAAGGGCACAGCCCGCGCCATTGGGGCTGGAAAGCTGGCCGATTTATGTGAGAATGCGGAAGAACTGTTGGGCGACAACGCACGCCCTGCGGCCCGTCAAGTCGCCGTTGAACAAATCGAGCACCGTATTGGCCTCGCTATGATCGAGATACAGCGCTGGGAATATCGCCAAAAACTCTCGGATATGCGCAAATAAACATTGGTCATAAAAATGCCGCGCATCAGTTATGATACGCGGCACTTCATTTAAATATGTGACTAGCTTATGCAGCAGCTTGCTTTGCACCTTTGATATAAGCGAGCATTGTATCTGCATCAGATACTTCAAACGGGTCTGTAGGGCAGTTATCGCCAAAGTCAGCTTCTATGAAAGCTTTTTCAATTTTTCCATCATCGACAAGGATTGAGTAGCGCCAGCTGCGCATGCCAAAACCAAAATTGTCTTTATCAACAAGCATGCCCATAGCGCGTGTGAATTTAGCTGAACCGTCCGGAAGTAAGAAGACGTTCTTGCGGCCTTGTGAAACGCCCCACTGATACATCACGAAAGCATCGTTCACAGAGAGGCAGACAACTTCGTCAACGCCTTCCGCTTTGAAGTCTTCGTAAAGCTCTTCATAGCGCGGCAGGTGAGTCGTAGAACATGTTGGCGTGAACGCACCTGGAAGCGCGAAAAGCACAACTTTTTTGCCTTTGAAAATATCGTCAGTTGTGACGTCTTTCCAATCAAACTTGTTTGGGCCTTCGATGTTTTCATCGCGAACGCGGGTTTTAAAAGTGACGTTTGGAACGTGTGTACGCATGTGAGTCTCCTGACTAAAATTTTACAGCCGCGATGTAGTGCACCACACGCCTATGTCAACAGTCCTTACGGGCGAAAAGCCTATTGGATGCGAGAAAAAACAGCGTTGCACAAAATGACATCGTGAAACCGCTACATCGCCATGATTGCGCTGCCATAACACCAAGAATAGCTTTCAGCGCAATCACGCGCGTTCAACTAAGTCTTCGACACGATGTTTTAATTCTAAAATCGTGTCTTCAAACCAGTCGTTCTTTTTAATCCAGCTATTATTGCGCCAACTTGGATGGGGCAGGGGAATGACATCTGGGCCGTAGTCGCGCCAGTTTTGGACCGTGTCAGTCAGGCGTGGTTTGGCCGTTTTGCCAAGAACATGCTTTTGCGCGTATCCGCCAACAAGGAGTGTCAACTCAACACGCTGTAAACTCTCGCTCAAGCTCTCTTGCCAGAGCGGCGCACACTCTTTTCGGGGCGGCAGGTCACCGCCGTTTTTGTCATAGCCAGGAAAGCAAAACCCTATCGGCGTAATCGCAAAATTCCGCGCGTCATAAAATGTCGCCTCATTTACACCGAGCCAATCGCGCAAGCGTACACCGCTCGGGTCACTAAAAGGGACGCCGCTTTGGAACGCCAGATTGCCTGGCGCTTGCGAGATGATGCGAATTTTAGAATTGCGATGCGCGCGCAAAATGGGGCGAGGCTCGCGCGGCATAGGCGGTGTGGCATGAGCGCAAACATAGCATCGCCGAATATCATCTAAAAGCGTGTCTAAATTTTTCATACTCTTGATACGTGGGGGCACGATTTGGGGTTGCCAAAAAATCAGCACAAGCGCAAACCGCATCCCTAAGAAGAACCCAACTTATGTCGTCAAATCCAAATATCAAAACGATTGCTACCTCAAAACTCCCCATGCCTTTATGGGAATTTGTGGGCATGGTTGCGGCCCTCATGGCGCTGAATGCGCTGGCCATCGACATTATGCTGCCTGGTCTTGGCGAGATTGGCGACTATTATAGTCTCAATGAGCCTAACGATCAGCAGCTCATCATTTTTAGCTACGTCATTGGATTTGGTGTGCCGCAGCTTTTTTTCGGGCCTGTGTCAGATAGATTTGGTCGTAAGGGTCTACTTATATTCAGCCTATTTGGGTATATCCTAGCCGCGATAGCCTGCGGGTTTGCGACGAGTTTTTCACTCATGCTTTTCATGCGCTTTATTCAGGGTGTGTTTGCCGCTGGCATCCGCGTGATAGCTGTATCTATCGTCCGTGACGTTACAGCGGGGCGGGCTATGGCGCGCATCATGTCACTTGTGATGACGGTGTTTATGATTGTGCCGATTATCGCGCCAGCTATCGGGACAGCCATAATGTCAGTAGCGGATTGGAAATGGACTTTTGGCGTGCTGGCAATTGCCGCCTTTATTATGATTGTCTGGGTGCAAATAAGATTGCCTGAAACACTAGAAGTAGAGAATAGAAACGAGCTTCGCTTTGGACGTACATTTAAGAATTACGGTATTGTCCTGCGTAACCGCACGACTTTTGGCTATATGGCGGCGAGCGGTGTTATCTTTGGCTCACTCTTTGCCTTTATTGGCGCGTCCGAGCAGATATTTGACGAGGTCTTCCACCGCGGCGATAAATTCGCGCTTTGGTTTGCCATCATAGCGGGCAGCTTGGCGATCGCCAATCTGACGAATGCCGCCATGGTCGAGCGTTACGGTATGCGCCGCATGAGCCATTCCGTCACAATTATTTTTGTTGTGCTATCTGTGTTGAATGTGCTCGCTATGCAATATGGCGGGCAGAATTTTTACGTCTTCCTCGCCTTGTTTTCGGCGACATTCGCCTGCTTTGGCATGATGGGCGCGAATTTCTCAGCCATTGCCATGGAGCCACAAGGCAAGATGGTCGGCACAGCGAGTGCGGCTTACGGCTTTGCGACATCGACTGTTTCCGCCCTGATTGGGGCAAAGGTCGCATCGCAATTTAATGGCTCGGTCGTGCCCATCTTGATTGGGTTTGCTGTGCTTGGGATGACCTCGCTCCTTATTATATTTATAACAGAGCGAGGCAGATTGTTTGAACTTGGTGCTGGGAAGCAGTAATTAGCCCGCTTTCTCAAGGTCGAAATCTTTATAGATTTGCTTCAACTCGCGTTTCAGGATTTTACCTGTTGCGCCGATTGGAAGCTCGTCACGGAAGACAATCGCGTCAGGCATCCACCATTTTGCGCATTTTGCTTCGATGCATTTTTTGATTTCGTCTTTATCAGGCGTCTTGCCAGGCATAGCTTGCACAATAAGGAGCGGGCGTTCTTGCCACTTTTCGTGACGCACACCGATACAGGCCGCCATTGCAACATCAGCGTGATCAGAAGCGGCGTTTTCAACTTCGATTGAGCTAATCCACTCACCACCTGACTTAATCACGTCCTTAGAACGATCCGTGATTTCCATATAGCCAGAGGGGTGAAGGACTGAGACGTCACCTGTCGCGAACCAACCGTCATCCGTAAAGCTATCGGCGCCCGCGCCTTTGAAATATCCAGAGGCAATCCACGGTCCGCGCACTTGGAGGTGCCCTTCGGCTTCGCCGTCTTGTGGCAGGATATTACCTTCGTCATCGACGATACGCATATCCACGCCAAAAATACGGCGACCCGCATAAAGCTTATGCTGCACGGTGCTGTCATAGTCTGTGTACTCGGTTCCTGGATGGGCGGAGTATGTCGTGCCGAGCGGGCTCGTCTCCGTCATGCCCCAACCTTGTTGCATCGGAATATCAAGCTCGAGTTCGTAAGCGCGTAGGAGCGATTCTGGCAGGGCTGAACCACCAACGAGAGCTTTCTTAACCGTTGGCAGGCTCTGACCATTCGCTTTGACATGATTGTAAATACCAAGCCAAACCGTTGGCACACCCGCCATAAGGGTCACGCCTTCTTGGTTGATAATGCGCGTCAGGTTTGCCCCGTCCAGACCTGGGCCAGGCATAACGAGTTTCGCGCCGACCATGGCGGCAGAATAAACGAGACCCCAAGCGCTCACGTGGAACATCGGTACAACGGCCAATATGACATCGTTTGAGCCTGCGCCGATAACGTCTTTAAAGCTACCTGCCATGGCGTGAATAATAGTCGAGCGGTGGGAGTAGAGCACGCCTTTTGGGTCACCCGTCGTTCCAGAGGTGTAGCACAGCGTACAGGCTGTGTTTTCGTCAAAACGGGGCCAGTCGATCTCGTCTGACGCATCCGCGATAAAGCTCTCATAGCTCACTACGTCAGTCTTGTAATCGGGCATTCCTGCATCGTCACAAATGGCAATCCATTTTTTGACTGTCGGGCACATTGCCGAAACGCCGTCTATGATGGGGCCGAAGGTGTTATCAAAAATCAGGAAAGTGTCTTCCGCGTGATTGACCATCCAAGCAATCTGCGCAGGTTTCAAACGCGGATTAATGGTGTGGACAATTGCGCCGATGGATGAGACGGCATAGTAAATCTCAATATGCTGATAATTATTCCACGCAATCGTCGCGACACGGTCACCTTTTTTGATGCCTGCGGAGAGGAGGGCGTTGGCGAGTTTACGCACACGTTTTGCGCAATCTGCCCATGTGTAGCGGTGCTCTGAGAGGTCGGAATTAAGTGTGTAGATTTCTCTATCACTATGAACTTGTGCGGCATGTTCAATTAAGTCGCTGATCATAAGATCATGCTTCATCATTAGTCCGTCCATGCGAACCTCCCATCCTGTTATGTTATGCAGTTTGTTGCATATTATCGTTAAATTAGCTGTCTCAAAAATTCAGCCTATCGTCAAGTCAGAGCCTCGCTCAAACTTTTTTAATTTGCGTCAATTTTTCAGTGCGTCATAGTGTGTTCATGACTGCGAAAAGTACATACCTACCAACTTATGACGACGTTGTGGCGGCGGCAGGCCGTTTGCGCGGTCATGCCTTTCATACGCCACTTCTACGCTCGCCTGTCATTGACGACATAGTCGGTAAGCGCGTCTGGTTTAAGCCAGAGTGCAATCAGAAAGTTGGCGCTTTCAAATATCGTGGCGCTTATAATCGTTTATCCGTTATGAGCGCAGCCGAAAGGGATAAAGGCGTAGTGGCCTATTCCTCTGGCAACCACGCACAAGGCGTGTCTCGTGCCGCGAAGGAACTCGGCATCTCTGCAGTCATAGTCATGCCGACAGATGCCCCAAAAGTGAAAGTCGCGGGGGTGATCGCGGACGGTGCTGAGATTATATATTATGATCGCCAGACAGAGTCGCGTGAGGCGATTGCAGATAATATTCACCGTAAGGAAGGCCGCATTATAGTGCCGTCTTATGACGACCCTTATATTATTGCTGGGCAGGGGACTGTTGGTCTAGAAATTGCGCATGAGGCTAAGCAGCGCGGCATAAAGTTTGATGCGCTGATTACCTGCATTGGCGGTGGAGGTTTATGTGCTGGCATTAGCCTTGCGATGCGAGAGCTTTCGCAGCACACAAAGATATTTGGTGCTGAACCCAGACATTATAATGACCATCAACGCAGCGTTGAACTCGGTTCGCGCGCGGGTTTGGATGAAAATCCGCCACCGACAATTTGTGACGCGCTTATGACACCCATGCCCGGTGAACTAACATGGCAAATCAATAAAAAGCATTTACGTCGTGTTTACACTGTCACTGACCAAGACTGCCTCATGGCAATGGCGATTGCAAAACGTGAGTTAGAGGTGACGTTAGAGCCAGGGGGTGCCGTTGCTATGGCTGCAGTCTTAAAGCGCACTTTGAACCTAAGAAAAATTGAGACTATCTGCGTTATCCTGTCTGGTGGTAATGTCGATCCAGAGGTCGCGGCGCGCGCGGATAGGATGTTGTCTTCCTAATTCCCGTCTTGGTCTTCATCGTCCTCAGGCGCTTGTGGTAATTCAATCACGCCGCCATCCCAAGGTTTGGTGGGTTCCTTCAGTAAGTCACGCATACGTCTTGGTTGAGAGCCATCACCTAGGTTTGTGCCCAAAAACTCACGACCAAAATCAGCGTCATCTAACACGGATGAAGACGGCCCACCTGCATTGACAGAATTTCCGCCGGGCCCAAGTGACCACGGGTCGCGCCCCCCACCCACGGCTGGATTTGATGTCGTACCCGCGCGTGCGCCGCGTGTTGAACCCGCGACAGTCCCATTGGAATGCGCACCAAAGCTCTCATAACCAGCCGCATTGCGACCTTTGAACTTCGCGAGATATTCAGGACAATCAGCATGTGTGCGTTTGGCTTCACGGCAACGGATATCAAGGATAAGCCCTTTCCCGCCTTCGCCGAGACCGCCTGAACCGCCTTGTGGGCCGAGCGCCCAGCCTGTACCCGCACCGCCGCGTGGCGTTGGTGCGCGTTGTGTGCCACCGCCTGGTATACCGCCGCCACCGTCAAGCGAGATGGCGCCGCCAGAACTGCCTCCACCCGAGGGAGCAGCAGGCGCACGTGTCCCGCCGCGTGGAGACGGCGTGGTTGGGAAGCGTGTCTTTGGGTTAAACAGGAAGTCGTTCACAGGCGCAGCTTGATCTTGCGGCACAGCCTTCTCGGCTTCGTCCGAAGTGCTTGGCGCGTCAGGTGAAGCGAGGATGGTCGGCGCTGTCGTAATAATCGGCGCGCTTTCAATCTCGCGCAGTTCTGGCTCGTCAGGAATAGGCGGAGCAGGCTCTTCTTTCGGCTCAATGACAGGTTCAGGCGGTGGCGTGAACTCTGGAAAGTCATCCATGAACGGATCTGTCGTGATAGACGGGTCGACCACGATGACGTCTGGTAGTGGCACGTCCTCAACCCCCTCAAACGGGTCAAAAACCTCAATCGGTTCCTCCACAATTGGCTCTGGCGGGAGAGGTTCAGGCGTGGGCTCAATGATGGGTTCAGGTTCGATAATGGGTTCTGGCTCAACAATCGGCTCAGGCTCGAAAATTTCAATCTCGACTTGAGGGGCAGGCTCAACAATAGGCTCTGGCAATGGCTCTGGCACAGGCTCAAATATTTCAACAGGTGGTAGGGGTTCGACCTCGACGATAGGCTCAACAGGTGGTTCAATAATCGGCTGCTCGACTGGCTCTGGCGGGGTGAACTCTGGAATGACGTTCTCAGACTCAGCTGGCGTTTCATTGATGAGAATATCAGGTGGAGGGGGCGCGACAATCGGCTCTGGCTCTACTACGCGCGGCTCTATGACGGTTTCAATTGGCGCAGGCGGCGGCGGAGGGGCAGGCGTGGGTTGTGGCTGCGGTTGCGGTTTGGGGCGCGGCGTGACTTTGGGCGGGGGCGGCGCCACAGGTGCGACGTCTATCACCTCGGGTGCGGGTTCAGGCTGAAGGTCTTCAAACGCTATAATTTGCACAGGAATTGGATCGGGTTCATCTTCCTTGAGGTCTGGCATGACGAAATTTGCGTTCATAACGAAAAACAGGGCGACATGCACAGCCAGCACGGTTGCGATAATCGTCGTCCCGCGCTGCGCGAGATCGTCGAAGAAATCCACCCACGGATCATCGTCCATATAGGGGGAAAACCGGTCATAAACATATGTGCGAAAAGTCACATGCGGGCCGTTCAAAAAAGAATTTCGCCCGCAAGACGGACACTCGTGACTAGCCTAGGGCTTAATCGGCGACTCGCCAATTAATTTTCTGTTATAGGCAGCAGGTTTTCAGACGGCTTAGTCTTGGCGCGGGCGTAGAGGATAAACCCGATACCGAGCAAGGTGAGGGCTGCACCAGCCAGGAGTTGCGGCGTAATCGCTTCGCCGAGTATGAAATGCCCACCCGCAATTGCCACAACAGTTGTCATGAGGCCTGATGTGGACACGACATAAATGGGAAGACGTTGGAGCAACCAATAATAGCTGGCGTGGGCTATGACGGATGCTATGATGGCAGAATAGAAAAGTGCAAGCGCGAAATTTACGCGGTTTTCAGGTGCGAAGGCGGCGGTCTGATTATCTTCTAATGCAATTGTCAGAGCCCACAGCACCGCAGAACCTACGACAGAGAACCAGGCCAAAAGCTCAAACGGTGACACGCCTTGGATTTTCTTCACCAGCACCGCACCGACAGCTTCGCTCATGGCTGCGCCGACCATTAAAATAATTCCTAGCAAAAACAGTGGCCCTGCCGTTTCGTCGGGCTTCGCTAACGCGATAATACTCACGCCGAGTATGGCGAGAATGATGCCGCATATGCGTCTTGGCCCGATGCGGTCACCGAGGAAAATTACGGAGAGGATGATGGAAAAGGGAACGTATAGCTCAATCGTGATGGCGGCGGCAGCGGCCGTCGTCATACCCATAGCGGGAAACATGAAGGCGTAATTTAGCGCGCCGTAGCCTAGTCCTGCAGCGATGACATAGACCATCCTGCCTCTATGCCATTTTAGTTGCGGCAACATGACAAGCATCACAATGGTCATACGGACGGCGGCGTAGAATAATGGTGGGGCTGTATTACCGACTGTCACTTTCATTACGACGAAATGCAGGCCCCAAGCGACGCACACCATCAAAAGGACGAAAAATTCTTTCACTGACATTGCGGCGGCCCTAATTTCGCGTTGCATAAATTTGCTGATGCGTCATGTTTGTCATAGCTGTCTGTTGAGAAGAAAACTATGTCCAAATCTACCCCGAACTCGGAATATATTTCTACAAACCTTGCCCGCGTTGCACCGTCGGCCACTATGGCGGTGACGCAAGCGGCGCGGGAGATGAAGGCGCAGGGCATAGATGTCATTAGCCTCGGCGCGGGGGAGCCTGATTTCGATACGCCAGACCACATCAAAGACGCTGCAAATCGTGCGATTGCTGAGGGCAAAACGAACTATACAAATGTTGACGGTATCCCAGAATTGAAAGAGCAAATTTGTGTTAAATTTCAACGCGATAACGGACTAACTTATAGTCCTGGCCAGATAAATGTATCGCCAGGCGGCAAGCCTGTTCTGTTTAATGCATTGATGGCGACCTTGAACATGGGCGACGAGGTTATCGTGCCCGCGCCGTGTTGGGTGTCATACCCTGAAATGGTACGCATGGTTGGGGGCACGCCAATCATTGTGAAATGCAGTGGCGAAAGCGGATTTAAACTCTCGCCCGAGCGGCTTGAGCAAGCGATTACACCACGTACAAAATGGCTTATGCTGAATTCACCGTCTAATCCGACGGGGGCCTGCTATTCGCGTGACGAATTGAAAGCGCTGGGCGAGGTGCTGCTACGTCACCCTCAAGTTCTGGTGCTTACTGACGATATTTATGAGCATCTTGCATATGATGGGTTTGAGTTCTCCACCATCGCGCAGGTCGTGCCAGAGCTTTACAAGCGGACCTTGACTATGAACGGTGTGTCCAAAGCTTACGCCATGACAGGTTGGCGTATTGGATATGGGGCAGGGCCTGAGTGGCTTATCAAAGCTATGGCCAAAGTTATGGGGCAATCGACGTCTAACCCTTGTTCTATCTCTCAATGGGCAGCGGTCGCGGCGCTGTCAGGCTCGCACGATTTCATTGCTGAGTGGAACAAAGCCTATTCTGAACGGCGCAATGCTGTGGTTGATGCGCTCAATGCAACGGATGGGTTGACATGCCAAACGCCTGATGGCGCATTTTACGTCTATCCTGACTGTAAAGACTGGATTGGCAAAACGTCCGCTGGGGGCCGAATGCTCAATTCCGACGTTGATATTGCAGAAGCCATTTTACGTGAGCAGCAAGTAGCGCTTGTTCCTGGATCGGCCTTTCATGGCAGCCCAAATCTGCGGCTTTCTTATGCAACTGATATGAACTCGCTTGAGATAGCCTGCGCGCGAATTCAAGACTTCGCTGCGGGCTTAAACTAAGCCGCTGCGACTGACTCTTGGCTTGCCGTATAATGGCGCTCTAAGGCGTCCAGCAGTTTAGTCTGCTGCACAGGTTTCACTAGGTAATCATCCATACCTGCGTCGAGACAATTCTCGCGGTCATATTTCAAGGCATGTCCGGTAAGCGCAATGATCGGCGTATGTGGACGATTGTTCTCTTCATTAAACGCATTGATCTGGTTCGTAGCTTCATAGCCGTCCATAACAGGCATAGATACATCCATTAAGACAAGGGGAAAGCGTTGCGGCGATTGCTTGTACATATCGACGGCCTCTTGACCATTATTAGCAAAGACGGGCACAAAAACGGTATCTGCGAGCATCAGACGTACAACATCTTGATTGAGTTTGAAGTCTTCCGCGACAAGGATTTCAACTTTTTGAACGGGTGCTACAGGCGGAGGGACGTCCCTTGCGGGGGCTATATCTACGGATGACTTCATTTTGGGTAAGCTCGGTAGAGAGGTCTTTGGTGCTGAAATTGTTGCAACAACCGTTTTGATGAGCCGCGTTTCTCTTACAGGCTTCATCAAGAAATTAAGGACACCAATTTTTGCAAACTCCTCGCTCGACATCATTTGATCGCACGATGACAACATAATAATCGGCGGCTGACCAAGGGCGGAATTAGACGATATCATTTTTGATAATTCTTGCCCATTCATGCCGGGCATTAGGTAATCCATCAAAATCAGATCATATGGTTTGTCTGCACTAACCGCCCGCCGCAGCTCAACAAGGGCATCTATACCATTTTCACAAGCCGTCGCGCGCATACCCCAAGAGGTGGTTTGTTGTGTCAAAAGTTGGCGATTAACGGCGATGTCATCCACAATAAGCACACGCTTACCGTCAAGAACCGTGGTGTTGAATTTTTCAGGCTTTTGTGCGCGGTCTTGGGCGAGGGGGACAATAAAGCCAAATGTTGACCCCTCACCGAATTTTGAATCTACGCTCATGCGGCCATTCATCAATTCGATGATTTTTTTGGAAATCGTCAAGCCAAGACCTGTGCCGCCATAATTTCGTGTTGTACTTCCATCTGCTTGGGTAAACTTCTGAAATATATCAGAAATTTTGTGTTTTTCAATACCGATGCCTGTGTCAGCGACATTCACAGTGACCATGCCTTTATCGCTGGCACGTCCTGTCGCTGCGACACTGACGTCAATGACGATATGACCCTCATCTGTGAATTTCACCGCATTACTGACAAGATTAGTGATGACTTGGCGCAAACGCCCTGCATCCGCGATGAACCGTGTCGGCAAAGTATTCGGATAGTTGACGATAATCTCGAGATCTTTTTCCTTCGCGCTATTTATCAAAAGCGCCACCACATCGCTTATTGTTTCACGCAGATCAAATGGTGTTGGATCAAGCTCAAGAGCGCCTGCCTCAATTTTTGAAAAATCTAGAATGTCGTTGATAATCGTCAGAAGGGCAGACGCAGAATCGTTGATGACTTTCACATACTCTTGCTGCCTATCGTCTATATCTGTATTCGCCAAAAGCTCGGCCATCCCCAAAACACCATTCATAGGGGTTCTGATTTCGTGGCTCATATTCGCGAGAAACTCTGACTTGGCATGTGAAGCGGCAATCGCTTCATCTTTAGCACGTTCTAAGGCTACGGCTTGATGGTGCTCTTTGGAGACATCTTTCACAAATGCTTTTATCAGCGTGGGTTTTCCATTCGCGTCACGATGTACTTTGCCAGTCGTACGACTATATCGCTCGTGACCGCGGCGTGTATCTGCGCGGCAGGTGACATCAAAAACGTCGTTATTTTTCGATAGATTACTCAGCGCATGTTTGAAACGATTTCGATCATTCTCATGAACTGTATGAATGATGCCTTTGTTTTGGATGAGCGCAATTTTCTTTGGGCCAAAGTAATGATGGAGTGTTTTGCTTAGCTTATATTCTTTTGTTTCAAAATTATAAGTCCAATATCCTGCATTGCCGAGGCGCAGTGACTCCTCAAGAAGTTCATCCTTTTCGACCAGTTTCGTAACGTCAAAAGACATAGATACAAGATAGCCATTTGCGAGTTTCTTGCGAACAAGTTGGATGCGACGTCCGTTATTGAATTTATGAATATAATCCGCGTCCCGCGCTACTTCGCCCGATAAGTTCTTTTTCGCCGATATGCGGGCGTCTGTGACGACTTTTTCATCAATAACACCGTGTTCAATCATGGCGTTGTGGCAGTCCTGGAGTGTGTCACCGACCTTAAGAATGCCTTCTGGCAATCCCAATTGTTCTGTCATCCCCTGACCCATATAACGGTAAATCATATTCTCATCGAGTATTGCCACACCAACGTCGAGGGCGGCGTCAATCATTTTGAAAAACTCGACTTCTTGACCGGGCGTTATACGATCAGGTGAAATTTGGTCTAACTTTGTGAGAATGTCTTCGTGGTCCATTGTCTATCCCATTTTTATTGTCAGTCCCACACAGTCTTACGTTTAGGGAATCACAGTTAATAAAAGGCAAAAAAAAGCCGGACGCGGTAATACCGGTCCAGCTGAAGTCTTCGCATTACGATCCGGGGAGGAAATGTAAGCGGTAAACAAGAAAACAAAAGGGGAGGACGTTGTCTTGTATGCAGCCTATCTAAGCATTATTGACCGCGTAACAATGGCCAGACACGCAAGTGAGCTATGCATTTCTGCATAGAGCGTTAACTTTGGCATGTATCCCCTTGACATACGGTGGCATATTCCCTATATAATAAGCATGAAACAGACCGTCCAAGACTTCTTTAAGCGCTTCCCTGATGATGAGGCATGTTTAGTCCACCTATTCGAAAACTCGTATGGCCAAGGCCATGAGTGCCCAAAGTGCAAAAAAAGCGCTAAGTGGTATCGTATCAAGGCAGAACGCGCCTATTCTTGCCAGTGGTGCGGTCATCACTTGCACCCAACAGTGGGAACGCCCTTCGCTAAGTCTCGCACGTCTTTGCAACTATGGTTTTTCGCCATTTTCCTATTCGTGAAGTCGCGCAATGGCGTGTCTGCCAAGGAATTGCAGCGTCAACTTGGCGTTACATATAAGACCGCGTGGCGCATGGGTCACGAAATCCGCAAGCATATGGCTAATGTGGACGGTGATACGCCTCTAGGC
Organism: uncultured Caulobacterales bacterium; assembly: GCA_964424575.1. Taxonomy (GTDB): domain Bacteria; phylum Pseudomonadota; class Alphaproteobacteria; order Caulobacterales; family Maricaulaceae; genus Fretibacter. The sequence goes on from CAYRIV010000007.1 coordinate 35,996, forward strand.
GGCTCTGGTAAGATTGTAGAGGTCGATGAAACATTTATCGGCGGCTACACAAAGGGTGGCAAAGGCGGCAAGGGCAAAACAGTCCTTATGGGCATGGTAGAGCAAGACGGTGACATCATAACCCGCACTGTGGAACGACGTACCCGCGTTGAACTAATGGGTCATATCGAGGAAAACATCAAAGTAGGCTCTGAAATCCATACCGATGAATTGCCCGCATATGCGCGTCTAAGTCACCACACGCAGTATAATCACAAGTCGGTAGACCACTCTAAAAAACAGTATGTTGGACAGCTAGGGCAGACTACAAACACTGTTGAGGGCTTCTTTATGCATCTTAAGCGCACTATCGGCGGGACGCATATTTCAGTGTCGCCAAAATATCTTATGAATTACAGCCGCGAAGCTGAATTTATTTACAATCGTCGGAAAAGTCCTTTGACGATGTTGCCAGAGTTGCTTTCGGTTTTTCCTGACCAAGCATAGAGGTCATAACCTTATCGAAGTCAGTGCTTTCGATCTGTTCGCCTTCATGCTCCACAACGAATTGCTTCATGGCTTTAGGGTCTGCTTGGGCTTGTTTAAGGTTGGTTGGCGTTCTCATTCAAATCTATCCCAAAAAGATACAGTTTTCATTCCTAGCCGTAAGTTAGGATTAGTTTGAGGAGAGGATAAGCGCATCTCCTGTTCACAGTTTATAGGCTGCACATCAGAAGCCAAACAAAGATTCACAGTAAGGTCTTTGTGATATGAGCACCACTCGCTGCCGTTTTCGTTAGAGTCCATTATTACTCTATATTGTGACCTAGAGCCATCATCATTAGTCAGGAACTCCACACATGGAACGAAAATCTGCTCCTGTCCCGCTAGTCTTGAAACCTCATAGCAGTATTCTTTTTCGTCCTGCTCATTACATGTTTTAACTCGTATTTTTATTGTTATATCCTTGACTGATTTCTCCGTGGTGTTTGTTATCACTGCCCCATAATACATTATTTTTTGAGATGACTGGCAGTCTGTTTGGTCTGGAGCAAGCTTTCGGGTGGAAGAAAGCTCTATTGGTGAATGTCTGCGTGAGAACCAAGTCCTAAGAGGTGAATTTTTTCTGCTCGCATCAGCCCATATTACGCCAATAATCGCGCCTGTGCAGGCAATACCTGTATACAAACCTATTGTTGTCAGCATTGTTGCCTCCGCAGATGCGGTAGCAACAAAAGATTCCCACCCCCAAAAACTCCATGCGCCCAAAGCAGGAACCCCAGGGGCTGAGTATCGAAAGTGCTTTTTGAGCAATTTGAGCATGGTGCGATTCCCTCATGAACAACCCAACTACCACATCTAGTAGTCATGAGTCCACACCGTATGCGAAGGGGATACATGCCTTAACTTTCCCAGTTTTTTGTCACGCGCATAAGGAACTCGCGGAAAACCTTGGCTTTCACAGAGCCGCGGAGTTCTGTGGGGTAGACAAAGAACACATCAAACGACTCGCCACGGAAATCGGGTAGTACTCGCACGAGGCGTCGCGAAAGTGCCGTCATGTAATCAGGCAGACCTGCTAGTCCAATTCCTGCCTCGGCCGCGCGCATGATTCCATGCAGATTACTTACTGATAGAACGGGTTTGAGCGGTTCGGCTTCATATACGCCGCCAGATAGCACCCAATTCGTGCTATGAAGCTTAGCGGGCATAAGGTCTCCAAAGGCGACGATTTTGTGATTCGCAAGATCTTCAATGGATTTTGGCGCACCGTATTTCGCGAGATAAGTATCAGACGCATATAGGCTTTGAGAAATTGTGCCAAGTTTGCGTTCAATCACATCGCCTTGCGTCGAGGGCCAGGGGCGGAGGGCGCAGTCCACATCAAAAGATGATAAATCATGCTCATCATCCTCTAAGATAAGTTCGACATTTATCTCAGGATAGGCGGCAATAAATTCAGGCAAAACAGACGTGAGCCAATTCGAGCCAAGTGAGATAGGAGTCGAGACGCGTAATTTGCCCTGCGGTTTGCTGCGGCTATTAATGACGGTGGCTTGGGCGAGGGCGGTCCTGTGCGCAATATCGCGCGCCGCAAGCGATAGAATACGCCCTTGTTCGGTTAAGGTCAGCCCGCGAGCATGGCGGTGGAAAAGCGGTGTGCCTAAGCTGTCTTCGAGTGCTGTGATTTGGCGCGAAACCGCAGATTGAGAAATATTAAGCCGTTCCGCTGCTGCTGTCAGAGAGCCTGAATCGGCGGCAGCATGAAAGGTCTTAAGTTTGTCCCAATCAAGCGAGTCTGGCACTACTCCGCCGCTTCTTGATGCGCAGCCTCGGCGGCTTGCTCTGTGAGCCAGCGCTCAGCCTCTAGAGCGCCCATGCAGCCTAATCCTGCGGCTGTCACAGCTTGGCGGTACGTCTCATCAGACACATCGCCAGTCGCGAAAACGCCAGGTACGTTTGTCGCTGTGCTGTCGGGAGCCGTAATAATATAGCCGCCTTCGTTCATGTCGACGTGACCTTTGAAGACTTCGGTGGAGGGTTTGTGACCAATCGCGATGAATACGCCGTGCGTTTCACGTGTGAACTCTTCGCTTGTTTCCGTGCTTTTGAGGCGAACGCCTGTCACACTGCGAGGGGCTTCAGTGCCGAGAATTTCTTCAAGTGTCGTGTTCCAAAGAATTTCGACCTTTTCATTATTGAAAAGGCGTTCTTGCAGGATTTTCTCTGCGCGAAGGCTATCACGGCGATGCACGAGCGTGACTTTAGACGCGAAATTCGTCAGAAATAATGCTTCTTCAACAGCGGTATTGCCTCCGCCAATGACGAAAACTTCTTTGTTGCGGTAGAAAAAGCCGTCGCAAGTTGCACAAGCTGAGACACCAAAGCCTTGGAATTTATATTCTGATTCTAGGCCCAACCATTTGGCTTGGGCGCCAGTCGCGATGATAACCGCATCAGCCGTGTATACTGTGCCAGAGTCTGATTTTAACACATAGGGACGCTGCGTGAAATCCACATCTAGAATCACGTCTTCGTAAAAGGCCGTACCAAACTTCAAAGCGTGCTCTTTAAATTTATCCATCAACTCAGGCCCCATAATTTCTGGGAATCCAGGGTAGTTCTCAACATCCGTTGTAATCGTCAGCTGACCGCCTGGCTGAAGCCCTGCAACAATGCCTGGTTCAAGCATAGCGCGCGCGGCATAAACAGCGGCTGTATAGCCCGCAGGGCCAGAACCAATAATCATAACTTTGTGGTGAATAGTGTCAGCCATGCCGATGCTCTTCCATGTTTCTTGATACGTATTGATGCCAAGACATAAGATGCGACAAGGCCCAAAGCAAGGGCGCGGCCCATGATGCGTGTGGATGGGTAGCGGCGTTAAAATTTGCGCCAAAATGAATTGCGAATGTCATAAGCCCAGCTATAGTTATATTATGAAAAACCTACTTAAAATCACAGTCCTATCTATAATTTTTGCGGGATGCAGTGCGCAACCATCAGCGCCTGACGCGAATGCAGCCCAAGCTGCCGCGAGTAATGCGACGCAAGCCTCTGTTTACGACACAGTTAACCCACCTATTTCGGAACATATGAAAAGCCCGTCTATTCTGGTCTTCTCAAAGACACGCGAATGGCGGCATGAGGAGGGCATTGCTGGTGCGCATATGCATATGATTAAGCTCGCGCGAAAGCTGGGGTATGGCACCTATTCCTCTGAAAACGGTGCCGTGTTTAATGCTGAAAATTTGGCGCGTTTCAAGATCGTCGTGATGAATAATTTTACGGGTGACGGTCTCTCGCCTACCCAGGAAAAAGCTCTGCAAGATTGGGTTGAAGCGGGTGGTGGTCTTTTGACCCTGCATGGCTCGGGGGACGCTTCGCATAGTGATTGGCCGTGGTATGCCAATGAAGTGATTGGTCCGACATTCATCGGCCATCCTGCGGACCCACAATTCCAAGACGCGCGCATCGAAAACCTTGCGCCCGAACATCCTGTCATGGCGGGTATACCTGCGGAATGGACCGCTAATGATGAGTGGTACAGTTTTGACAGCCTGCCCAAAGCGGATTTCACTTTGTTGGCAGGCTTGGACGAGAGCACTTACAGCCCTATAAATAATAAATATGGTGATGTGTCTGACCTTCGCATGGGTGAGGGCGCAGAAAACCATCCTATTATTTGGTCGCGCTGCTTGGGCGAAGGACGCACAGTCTTCTCTGCCATTGGCCACCGCGAAACGGCTTATGATAGCGAAATTTACCAACGACTGTTGGAGAATGCCGCGAACTGGGTTTCGAAAACGACCGACAAAGACGGGGCGGGCTGCTAGTTGAAAACAGCCTGTCGGGCGTCGAAATGCACCCAAAACTTCTCTGCAATGCGGTCAGTCTCAAGCAATGCCGAGTAAGGTGCGTTCTCAAACTCGCCTGAAAATACCTTTAAATTACAACGCCCTGACAGGCTTTTATAAAGTTGTTCGAACTTGCCCGCCTTGCCTGTCATAGGCAGTCTAAAGACGGGTTTCCCTGTGGCGCAGGCCTCGGTCAGCATATTCGTGCTATCTTCGGTCACGAGGAGAGCATCCGCGCCGCCTAAAAATGCATAGTACGGATTTTCACCCGAGCCATCGAAAAGCCAGACATTATCATAATCTGAGGCGAGGCGTTTGTAGTCTTCAATTGCCCAAAGCGGCGTGCGTCGTGATGGGGTAATCAGTAGAGTATAGCCTTGAGTGAGCGCGAGATGCGCGGCCTCAAGATGCTTTGTGTGGTCGCCTTTCGTCATTTTATGTGTCTTGGAACTGCCGCCAATCATCATAGCGACACGCGGCATAGGGAGTGCTGAGAGTGGCTCGGCAAAATTCAGCGTTTGAGCAATTATCAGCGCGTTTGTGACGCGATTAGGGCTGCCAACCATGGTTTCAACATTTGGTCCGCTGAGGGCGTCATGCTCAGGCGCGAAAACAACATCAAAAGCCTGCGTGTCCATACGGGGGTCTTGGATATAGGCGGTGAATATCGCGGGGCTCGCTTTTTTCAGCGCCATTAACGGGGCAATCGATTGCCGCCCGCAGCCAATCGCAATGTCTGGCAAGCGTTTTGGTAGGCCGTAATCAGTGTGAACAGATTTTAGCGCAAACTGAAGCCTCGGACTTGCGGCGGCAAATGCTTTGCCGTTTTCTATAATATGCCCGTGAATGTTGAGGCGTCGCAGACGAGAGGCCGCTTCGGCAAGGCCTAGAGCTTGGTTCTCAATACCGCGCCGCCCATCGCTTATTATCCAACAGTTGAGCGCGTCATCCGACATAGCAAAGTGAAGCGTTCAATCCCGCGCGACTAGACAAATTCAACAGCGAGAATTTCGTAACCCTTGGCGCCGCCAGGGGCCATGACTTCAAAAACATCACCAACACCCTTTGTGACCATCGCGCGTGCAATAGGTGAAGTAATAGAGATTTTGCCGTCTTTGACGTTGGCTTCATCTTCGCCCACGATTTGGTAGCGTGACTCTTCGTCTGTATCTTCATTTACGATTGTGACTGTCGCACCAAATTTTACCGTGTCGCCGCTCATCTTTGTGACGTCAATGACTTGCGCAAGGGCGAGCTTTGATTCGAGTTCCTGAATACGGCCCTCTACAAAGCCCTGCTTTTCCTTCGCAGCGTGATACTCGGCGTTCTCTGACAAGTCACCGTGATCTCGCGCGACAGAAATCGCGTTGATAATGTAAGGGCGTTCGACTGACTTGAGGTGCTTGAGCTCTTCTTCAAGGGCAGCATGTCCGCCAACTGTCATAGGGTATTTTTGCATAGTCTTTTCCAAATTCGTAAGCCAATGAGAATTAAGCAGTTTTTCGCGGATATCAAGCCCTGATTAAAATTGAATTTTTGACATAAAAATGGCGGCTGGAGTGCCATCCAAGCCGCCTGTCTTTTACCCAACAAAAGGAGATGTTTTAAGTTCAAGACATATCAAACATGACGATTATGCAAGAAATTGTCAATTCTAACGGGCAGAAACTGCACATTGGCCGCAGTTTTTGATAGGCTGCATAAGCATCTTAGTTGACATTGATATCCCCATTTACAGCAAGGCTGCGCGCGGCGGCAATGACGGCTTCTTTTGCGGGGCGGGGCATGACACCTGTAATATTGGTCACATAGCTCGTGTCTGCGCTATGAAATGTGCCGAGATCTGGCACGATGCCTTTTACGCGGTCGTCAAATAGAGCCATTAGCCTTACCATAATATTTGGAAGCTCTGATTTCGGGAGCTTTTTGGCGCGCGGATATTCTTTGCGCAGCACCTCTGAGATTTCCGAAAACCACAACGTATTAGAGCCTGCCATTAAGCGACGACCTCCTGCTTCATCAGCTGTCATCGATGCGATGTGAATAGCGGCGCAATCCCGCACGTCCACGATGGGATAGGCGATTTTGGGTGTCATCGGAAACTCGCCTGAAAACAAGGCTTTGATAAGCCCAAGTGACGCGCCGCCGTTGTGATATGTATCAGGTCCAAACACGAGACCGGGGCAGACAGTGACGAGCTTATCTTTCAAGCCCTGCGCTTGGGCATAGGCCCATGCGGAGATTTCCGCGCGAGTTTTAGATACTGGATAAGCTGTCAGTGGCTTCCAGTCAGGATCAGACCAATCGGCTTCGGTCAAGATTTTCTCTTTCCCGCGCCCTTTTTGGCCCATCATGGCAACCATGGATGAGGTCATGACGATGCGGTCCACGCCTGCGGAAAAACCGTGTTCTAAGACGCGTTGCGCACCTGCGCGCGCTTCGGGGACAAGCGCTTCACGGTCGCTCGGCGCTTCGAGCGGGAAGGGTGAGGCGATATGTTGAATATAGCGACAGTCCTTAACCGCATCCGCCCAGCCTGCATCAGCGCCCAGGTCAGCCTCCACGATTTGCAGCCGCGTCGGATCTGCGATGTCATGGGTGAGGTCATCCACGATGCGAGCCCCTTTGGTCGCATTGCGCACTGTGCCGCGAACGTCATAGCCTTTGTCTAGCAGACGCTTGGCGACGTGAGAGCCAATAAAGCCTGAAATGCCTGTAACGAGAACGCGGTCCGCCATGTAAAATCCTACAACTTCAGCAATGCGTTACTGAATTTTGTTCGTGCAGCTTTGATTATAAATCTCAATCGCGCGCGGCATCAGCCGTTGAAAGTCAGCCACGCGAGTGGCGGGCGAGGGGTGAGTTGATTGAAACTCTGGCGGCGTTTGACCGCCTTGCGCGCCCATACGCTCCCATAAACGTGGGGCTTCACGAGGGTCATAACAAGCACGGGCCACAAGATAGAGGCCAATTTCATCGGCCTCAGATTCATGCTTGCGAGAAAACGGTAATGCAAAGCCGTATTGGCTAATCCCGCCGAAAACACCCATGACGGCTTTCTGCGCGCCGTAATCCATGCCCCCAGCGCCCATTGCGACGCCCGCACTGACGATACGCTGCATATTCTGCTGTGCCATGCGTTCAGCGCCGTGATGGGCGAGGGCGTGGGCAATTTCATGCCCCATTACAACTGCCAAGCCGTCTTCATTCTCAGCGATTGGAATTAGTCCTGTATAAACAGCCGTATATCCACCTGGTAGCGCGAAGGCGTTCGCTTGCGGGCTCTCAATTACACTAAATGCCCAATCAAATCCTGTTTGCTTTCCTGTTTCCTCTACCATCATGCCCTCTGCTTGGCGTGCGAGTTTCACGCCGATTTCATTTACGGCGTCCACAACGGGACCGCTCGTAAGGACAGCATCACCATTATCGGCCAGAATTTGCTGATAACTTTGTAGTCCGAGCTGTATTTCTTGTGCAGGCTTCATTGTCCGCAATTGCTTGCGGCCTGTAATCGGAACGGTTTCTTGATTAGCGAAATAGTAAAAAGCTGCGCCCGCCGCAAATAGCAGCATGATTTGCCAGCGAAATCCACCGCGGCGGCGTCCGCGCATTCCGCCAAGGTTTGAGCGCCGCATATTATACCGATTGACCATGATTCACCTCATTACTTGGCTCTAAGCTAACACAAAACCGCCGCGCTTAAAAAGCACCAAATCCAATCTGTGGCAGAGCTTCTCCGAAAGCTAACTTTACTTCAAAAAATGTGGATATTTTTGTTAGCCATCCTTGATACTGCGAGTCCATTTCTATACACGAGGGCAATTTGGCATTTCGGCCAGATTCTATGTGAATTTGAGGGCCGATATGGGCAAGCGTAAAGATATCAATTCCATCCTAATTATCGGGGCGGGACCTATCATTATTGGTCAGGCTTGTGAGTTTGACTATTCTGGCGTTCAAGCTTGTAAAGCGCTACGCGACGAAGGCTACCGCGTTATTCTGGTCAATTCTAATCCTGCCACGATTATGACTGATCCTGGTATGGCGGACGCGACATATGTAGAGCCAATTACGCCCGAAATTGTTGAGAAAATTATCGCGATAGAAAAACCAGATGCACTGCTTCCGACGATGGGCGGGCAGACGGCGCTCAACACGGCGCTGCGCCTTGAAGAGATGGGCGTGCTTGAAAAATATGGTGTCGAAATGATTGGCGCCAAAGCTGACAGCATCGACAAGGCTGAAAACCGTGAACGCTTTGCCGAAGCGATGACCAAAATCGGTCTTGAAAACCCGCGCGCGACGATTGTGACCGCGCCCGAGGGTAATATCTCCGCAGGTGTGGCTGAAGCGATAGAGAAGCTCGATTACACCGGCCTGCCTGCTATTATTCGTCCTGCCTTCACGCTCGGTGGTACAGGCGGCGGTGTTGCATACAACATCGAAGAGTTTGAAGAAATTGTCCGCTCTGGCCTGATGGCGTCGCCAACTAATCAAGTGCTGATTGATGAGAGCCTCCTTGGTTGGAAAGAATACGAGATGGAAGTTGTGCGCGACAAAGCGGATAACTGCATCATCATCTGCGCGATTGAAAACATTGACCCGATGGGTGTCCATACAGGCGACTCTATTACAGTCGCGCCTGCACTCACGCTGACAGACAAAGAATATCAGCGTATGCGCGATGCCTCTATCGCTGTGCTTCGCGAAATTGGCGTGGAGACGGGCGGCTCGAATGTGCAGTTCGGCCTGAACCCCAAAGATGGCCGTATGGTGGTTATTGAGATGAATCCACGCGTATCGCGTTCGTCTGCTCTTGCCTCCAAAGCGACTGGTTTTCCAATTGCAAAAATCGCAGCCAAGCTCGCTGTTGGTTACACGCTGGATGAGCTTGATAACGATATCACTGGCGCAACACCTGCCGCGTTTGAACCGACAATTGATTATGTCGTGACCAAAATGCCGCGCTTTGCCTTTGAAAAATTCCCAGGCGCAGAGCCAATTTTGACAACAGCCATGCGGTCTGTCGGCGAAGCCATGTCTATTGGGCGGACGTTCACTGAGAGCTTTCAGAAAGCCCTACGTTCTCTTGAAACAGGTCTCACAGGACTCAACGAAATTGAATTCACCGAGACGGGCGATGATTTGAAAAAAGCGTTGAAAGCGCGCCTCTCAATCCTTGCGCCTGACCGTCTACTTGTCGTCGCGCAAGCCTTCCGTCACGGTATGAGCGTGGATAAAGTCTATCAATATACGATGATTGATAAGTGGTTCTTGCGGCAGCTCGAGGACCTCGTGAAAGTCGAAGCCTATATCCGTGAAAATGGCCTGCCAAAAACAGTTCAGGACTGGCGTGCACTCAAGTCTGAAGGCTTTTCTGACGCCCGCCTCGGCGAACTTGTCGGTAAATCTGAAAAGGCTGTGCGCAAGGCCCGTCACAAATTAGGGGTGCATCCTGTTTATAAACGCGTAGACACTTGCGCGGCTGAATTCCAAGCCAAAACGCCTTATATGTATTCAACCTATGAAATGCCGAGCTTTGGGGGCGAAGTTGCCTGTGAAGCCGGTGTGTCAGACCGTAAGAAAGTCATCATACTTGGTGGTGGTCCGAACCGCATTGGCCAAGGCATTGAGTTTGATTACTGCTGCTGTCACGCGGCTTTCGCGCTTGATGATATCAATGTCGAGTCCATCATGGTCAACTGTAACCCTGAAACGGTTTCAACAGATTACGACACATCTGACCGTCTCTATTTTGAGCCGCTTTCTGAGGAAGATGTACTGGAACTTGTGCGTAAGGAAATGAGCGCGGGTGAGCTTCTCGGCGTTATCGTGCAGTTCGGTGGGCAGACCCCGCTAAAGCTCGCCGAAGCTCTCGAAGAAAACGGCATACCATTACTTGGCACGAAACGTGACGCGCTTGACCGCGCCGAAGACCGTGAACGGTTCAAAGCGCTTGTCGATAAACTTGGCCTTAAACAGCCCAATAATGACATTGTCCGTACAGCCAAAGAAGCAGAAATTGCCGCAGAGAAGGTTGGCTATCCCGTCGTTTTGCGTCCGTCCAACGTGCTCGGCGGTCGTGGCATGGAAATCGTCGAAGACACGCCCGACCTGCGTCGCTACGTCAAAGAAGCCGTGAAGGTCTCAGGTAAATCGCCGCTATTGATTGATCAATATCTGCGTGACGCGATTGAAGTTGATGTGGACGTGATTTGCGACGGTGAAGATGTATTCATCGCAGGTATTATGGAGCATATCGAAGAGGCGGGTGTGCACTCTGGCGATAGCGCTTGTTCACTGCCGCCCTATACACTTTCGCAAGACATCCAAGACGAACTCGCACGTCAGGGGCGTTTGCTCGCGCTCGAGCTTGGTGTTGTGGGCCTTATGAATGTGCAATTCGCGGTCAAGGACGGTGTAGTCTACCTTATTGAAGTAAATCCGCGTGCCTCTCGGACAGTCCCTTTTGTCGCCAAAGCTATTGGCTTGCCTGTTGCAAGCCTTGCGGCAAAAGTCATGGCGGGCAACAAAATCAAAGACTTAGAATTTCAAGTTAAAGTCCAGGAGTATATCGCGGTCAAAGAAGCAGTCTTCCCATTTGCCCGTTTCCCAGGCGTGGACACCGTGCTCGGTCCAGAAATGCGCTCGACAGGCGAAGTGATGGGCTTTGCGCCAGATTTCGGCATGGCATTCGCAAAAAGCCAACTTGGCGGTGGTGTGAACCTACCCACATCAGGCAAGGTCTTCATTTCCGTGAGAGAGCAGCATAAGCCTGTCATGGCAGAGCTTGCGCGTGACTTGATAGCCGAAGGTTTCTCCATTATCGCAACAGGTGGCACAACCAAATATCTGCGCGAACAAGGTATTGAGTGCGAATATGTCCGCAAAGTGCATGAAGGCCGCCCGCATATTGTCGACGCCATGAAAAACGGCGACATTGCATTGGTGTTCAATACGACGAGCGGGAAGCAATCGCTGCAAGATAGTTTTAGCTTGCGCCGTACCGCGCTGACGCAGAAAATTCCGTATTTCACAACGGCCGCTGCGGCACGCGCCTCTGTTGAAGCGATTAAAGCGATCCGCAAAAACGGCTATGATGTAAAAAGCTTGCAAGCTATCGCCGCAGAGTAAAGCGTTAAAAATTAGACACTAAAAAGCCCGCCAATTGAGCGGGCTTTCTTATTATGTACGAGAAGCGGGTGTCGCTACAGCGCGTCGGCAAAGCGTTCAAAAAGATAGAAGCTATCTTGTGGGCCTGGGCTTGCCTCTGGGTGATGCTGCACAGAAAAGACGGGTTTTCCTTTTACGCGAATACCGCAATTGGTGCCATCAAACAGGCTGACGTGAGTTTCCTCAACGCTGTTTGGGAGTGAATCACTATCAACCGCAAAACCGTGGTTCATTGAAACGATTTCAACTTTGTCCGTCGTGTGGTCTTTCACGGGATGATTCGCGCCGTGATGGCCTTGATCCATTTTTACGGTCTTTGCGCCAAGTGCGAGAGCCAGCATTTGATGGCCTAAGCAAATGCCAAGCATAGGCATATTGGCGTCAATCAAGTCACGAATCACGGGCAAGGCATATTCACCCGTCGCAGCTGGGTCGCCGGGTCCATTAGAAAGTACGACACCGTCGGGTTTCAGAGCTAAAATATCTTTCGCAGACGCCGTACCTGGCACAACAGTCACTTTCAGATCTTGGCTGATGAGGTTGCGTAGGATGTTACGCTTTACGCCGTAGTCAATTAGCACGACCTTTTTGAGACCATCGACATTTTTGTGTCCGTCGGGCCATTCCCAGCGGGCTTCACGCCAGTCAAATGTTTCTTGGGAGAGCACGTCAATTGCGAGGTCCGCGCCAACAAGGCCCGCCCAATCTTTTGCTTTCTTCACTAGTACTGGAATATCAAAATCGCCATTTACATTGTGAGCGACAACACCATTTGGCATACCATTATCCCGGATATAGGCGGTGAGGGCACGTGTATCGACACCTGACAGACCGATGATATTGCGCGCAGAGAGCCAGTCGTGAAGATGAGAGGTTGAGCGCCAATTTGACGGCTCAGTCACCTCTGCTCGAAATATTGCCCCGCGGCAGGCGACTTGCGCGCGTTCTGTTGAGGCTTCCTCATCTTCTTCATTTGTGCCCGTGTTTCCGACGTGCGGGAAGGTGAAGCAGACAATTTGTTGCGCGTAGGATGGATCGGTTAGGATTTCCTGATATCCCGTCATAGCCGTGTTAAAGCAGACTTCACCGACGGCTTCACCTTGTGCACCGCAACCCATGCCAAAGAAAACAGACCCATCGGCAAGGACTAAAATGCCTGTTGCTCCGCTTGGAATTGTCGGTGTATTTTCGTCTTGCATTTGGCGTGCCTCACCTTAAAAGCGCGGAACTGCAATTTCCATGCAGGCAGCGCTGATTTCCGCTGTTTTAATTGGGCAGACGCAAGACGCAAGAGGCAAACGCGGTCTGGAGGCCGAAATGCTTGTCCTTTTGCACAAAAAAAGGATATATAGGATTTTCGCGACGGTGATGGGGCCGCAGTCGCGTCCAAAAGAGCGCCAATTTCCAAGCTGGAAAGGTGCGAAAGGGACGTTATGGCACTGAGAAACAAAATCTCGGACGACACTAAAACCGCGATGAAGGAGAAAGACTCCATTCGCGTTTCAACGCTGCGCCTTGTCAGCGCGGCTATCAAAGATAGAGATATCGCAGCGAGAAGTTCTGATCGTTGCGGCGGCATTGATGACGCTGAAATCATGACCTTGCTGGCCAAAATGCTGAAGCAGCGTGAAGAAAGCTCCAAGACCTATGAAGAGAATGGTCGCCCAGAGTTGGCAGAGCGTGAAAATTCAGAGATTGAGATTATTCGCGAATATATGCCGACGCCGCTTTCTGAAGAAGAAACAAACGCTGCCATTGCGAAGATCATCGACGAAACGGGTGCAACAGGCCTTAAGGATATGGGCAAGATTATGAATGCACTCAAATCTGATTATCCGGGCCGTATTGATATGGGCAAAGCGGGTAAGGTCGTGAAAGAGCATTTAGCAGGCTAATTTAGCCTGCTTATTTTAGGTTTTAGCCTTCAAATCCGAGATGTTTTTTTCCCAATTGATGCCTGAAAATGCGATACGTTTTCCTTCAGTTAGCGTACCGCCGCGCACACATCGCAAGTTTACGCTGTAGCAGTCTGGGTGAGAGCGCGGGATATAGAGCGGTTTAATTCCGCATGTTTTACAAAACAGATGCTTCGCCGCCTCCGTGCCAAATGTGTAGAGTGCGAGATTATCTTTGCCTGAAGCGAAGGTTAGCTCCGTTTGGGGGATGAAGACGTGCTGATAGGCCGTCATAGAGCATATCGAGCAGTCGCAATGCGTGACATCGACAACGGCAGGTGAGGTGAATGCAAACTCGACCGCGCCGCAATGACAGCCACCCTTATGGGTCATCGTTTCAGACACGCGTCGGTCCTTTCAAAGCGCCATTGGTGTATCGTGAATAATTTTGCGCATCAGAGGGATAAAGCTCTCAAGGCTATCGGCTTCGAAATCTGGATCAAAAGCAGGCGCGTCCCATTCATCGACGAGTTTTACCGCATAATCATACCAAGGCTCGTCTTTCCATTGCAGGCGCAAATCCGTCGGCGCGCCCATATAATGATAATAGTGCTCACCTTGAAACGCTTGGTGGTTTCGCAGAACGTGGTAGCTATCGTCCGACACATAAGGGCGCAACATTTCAGCCACAATCGGACCGTGATTTGGCACATTCACGACTTTGGCCATATCGTGGCAGAGCGCGACGACAATCTGCTCATCTGTAGCACCGTCACGTCGCGCGAGTGTTCCGCACATCAAAGCGTGTTGGAGTTGGTCGCAGGCAAAGCCCAGCGTTGTGCCTTCAAGCTGTCGTAGCATGTCGATGAAACGGTCAGCGGTTTTTGTGAAGTCTTGCTTATGCGCCGCGCCGATTTTCTGCCAATCTTCCAGCGTGCCGTCTTGCATACGGGTGAATTTGGCTTGCTGGCTGACGAGGGCCGGGTCGTCTTTAATCATCTCGCTATAGGCGTTCATATTGCAATCTCCTCCAACTTTTTTCTCATTATAGCAGATATCGGCACAGGTCGGCGAGTTTTTTCATCGACGTAAACATGAACGAAATGCCCTTGGGCAGAGGCTGTGGTTTCGGCATTCTTAAAAATCCCGATGTCATAGGTCACGCTAGAGTTTCCCAACTTAGTCACCCGCAATCCCGCATGCACAATATCGGGATATTCGATGGAACCGAAATATTTGCAGCCTGTTTCGACGGCAAGGCCAATTGTCAGGCTTGACTTCAAATCCAAAAGCCCATTGTTGATGAGATAGCCGTTCACCACTGTATCTATGAAATAATAATAGACCGCATTATTCACGTGACCATAGCTATCATTGTCATTCCACCGCGTCGGGATGGTCAGGAAATGCGAATAGTCATGGCGTGTCGGGGCAGGGGCGCGGCTCACAATATTGCCTCATAAATCTTGACCGTTGCGTCATAGGTCATTTCGCGAGCGTTGTTTTGCAGAAGGCGGTTTTTTGTCATGGCGTCTTCGGCCATCATCGGGATTGCATCGGCCGTGATTTTAACATCTCTCAAGCGTTGCGGGACTTTCGTCGCGTTTTTGATGGTCTCCATTTTATCGATAAGCGCTGTGCCCGTTTGGCCTGCGCCCATATCGCGCGCGATTTCAGCGTACCAATGGTCGGCTTTGGGCGTGTTGTATTTCATAACTTCCGTAAGCACGAGCGCGTTCGACAGCCCATGCGGCACATGGAAAAACCCTCCTAACGGATAGGCAAGGGCGTGAACCGCCGCGCAAGGGGCATTAGAGAAGGCCTGCCCCGCGAGCATAGCACCAATCAGCATATCGCCGCGCGCCTCGACATTTGTGGGGTCATTGCAAGCCGTCACAATCGCGCGGTCGAGCTTGCGCAGCGCCGTCAATGCGAGCGCGTCTGAGAGCGGGTTTTTGTGAATGATAGAGGTATAGGCCTCAATCGCGTGTACCATGGCGTCTATGCCTGTGGCGGCCGTAATGTGCTGCGGTAATCCAAAGGTCAGCGTGGCGTCGAGCAGGACACGGTCAGCATAAAGGCTGTCCGCGACAACGCCTTTTTTGGCTGTTTTCCCCGTGGTGATAATGGCCACATTGGTGACTTCGGAGCCTGTGCCCGCTGTGGTGGGGATAAGCAGGAGCGGGAGGGTCGGGCCTTTGGCAAGCCCTACGCCATACATGGTCTCAAACGGTTGATCACAGCCCGCAAGGTGCGCGATGACTTTGGCCGTATCCATGGGCGAGCCCCCGCCAAACCCTATCACGAGACCCGCGCCAAAAGCTTTCACCGCCTCTGCGCCGCGCAAGACAATTTCCTCTGGTGGGTCCGCTACGACGTCGTCAAAAATCATGATGTCATAGCCTGCACTCCGCAGGGATTCTAATCCTGCATCAATGAGGCCCAGGCCACGCACACCATTGTCCGTGATAATCGCAATGCGTTTATTGCGCGACAGGCCCTCGACATAGAAGTCGAGTTTGGCTGTGCCGCCTGCGTCGATGCGAATATCAGGGACTGTTTGAAAGCTGTGCATGTGGGGTCCTAGCGCATGGTCAGGATGACTTTGCCGATGGCTTTTCGGGAGGTGAGTTCGTCAAAGGCATCTGCAAAATTCTTTAGTTTGTGATGGCTCGACACGCGCGGATTGATTTTGCCCTCTTTGACCCATTGCAAAAGCTCGCCCATATTCTCCATATGCTCTTTGGGGTGGCGCATCGTCCACGTCCCCCAGAAGACACCACGAATGTCAGCAGATTTCAAAAGCGCGAGATTAAGCGGGAGTTTCGGAATTTCGCCCGCCGCAAAGCCGACCACAAGATAGCGCCCCATCCAATCCATCGCGCGGAAAGCAGGCTCTGCGAATTTATCTCCGACGGGATCATACACGACGTTCACGCCGCCGCCCGAGAGCTCTTTAGCGCGTGCTTTTAAATCTTCAGTCGTGTAATTAATGCCGTGCGTCGCGCCGTACTCTTTGCAGACATCCAGTTTTTCCTGCGTGCTGGCAGCGGCAATCACCTCTGCGCCCATGACTTTGCCGAGTTCAACAGCGGCAAGGCCAACGCCACCTGCGGCACCGAGGACGAGCATTTTCTCACCTGCTTGCAGACGCGCGCGTTGTTTGAGCGCGTGATAGCTTGTGCCGTAAACAAGGGCCATACCTGCCGCGATATCAAATGGTAAATCCCCAATCGGATAGACTGTGCTCATATGCGCGACAACCTCAGTCGCAAAACCGCCGAGTTGCACCATACAACCAACACGCATACCCACTTTCAAGTGCGGCACATCATCGGCGAGTTCTGTGATAATGCCTGCGGCTTCGGAACCTGGGATAAAAGGGAAAGGCGGCTTCATCTGGTATTTACCCTCGACAAGCAAAATGTCGGGGAAGTTTACGCCTGCCGCATGGACTTCAATGCGGATGTGACCTTTTTTCAGCTCTGGGACAGCCATCTCTTCGACCGCATGTTTTACGTAGTCTTTAAACTCATGAATAACGAGGGCTTTCATAGTTTTATCAGTCATAGCTTATCCTGTTTTTCTATTTTTTGCGCGAAGGCGCAGTGCCAAGCATCTTGCAAATTACGCCCAGCATGACTTCATCTGCGCCGCCGCCAATGGAGGCCAGTCGCCCATCACGCCAGCGGCGAGAAATTGATGTCTCGTCCATATAGCCCATGCCGCCCCAATATTGCAGGCAAGTGTCTGTGACTTCGCGCAGCAGGCGCCCTGATTTGACTTTCACCATAGAGACAAGCTTGGTGATGTTTTCGCCTGCCGCATATTGCGCGACGCATTTCTCAACCAGTGCGCGGTACATTTCGACTTCGATTTGAAGCTCCGCGAGCCGGTAATGCACGACCTGATTATCCAGAACAGATTTACCAAAAACCTGACGTTCCCGCGTATAGGCAATGGTCTCGTCGATACAGGCTTGCAGCCCTGGCAAGGTTGAGACAGCGGCCCAAAGACGCTCTTCTTCAAATTGCTGCATTTGATACATAAAGCCTGCGCCTTCTTGGCCGATAAGGTGTCGCTGCGGGACGCGCACATCCTCAAAAAATATCTGCCCCGTGTCAGAGCTGTGATTACCGATCTTTTCCAACTTCTTGGCGCGTATAACGCCAGGCGTATCCATCGGCACGACAACAAGGCTCTTATTGCTGTGCTTGTCGCCATCGCCTGTGTTGACGAGCATTGTCATAAAGTCGGCTTGGAAGCTGTTCGTGATCCACATTTTAGACCCGTTAATGACGTAATCACCACCGTCCTTGCGGGCGTAGCTTTTGATGCTCGCCACATCTGATCCCGCATGAGGTTCTGAGACACCGATGCAGGCGACTTTATCACCAGCGATAGCAGGCGCGAGAAACTCGTTGCAAAGTTCTTCTGAGCCATATTGCGCAAGGGCAGGCGTCGCCATATCCGTTTGAACCCCAATCGCCATGGGTATGCCAGCGCAATTGATATCGCCGAGCGCTTCCGTTGCGGCCACGTTATATGTGTAGTCGAGGCCCATACCGCCGTATTTCTCTGGCTTCTGAATGCCGAGAAGGCCTGCATCGCCGAGCTTTTTGAATACTTCATGGGCAGGGAAGATGCGCTCTTTTTCCCATTGGTCGACATAGGGGTTGATGTCTTTTTCAATGATTTTGCGCATTGTGCGCTGAATTTCACGATGACTGTCTGTGTAAATATCCATTTTGCTTACTTTCCCCGAACGCGTGTTTTTATTCTTGCCGCTTTACGATCTCTCTACAGATTACGCATTGAACAAGAAAAGTATATGCTAAAAATTGCATATAGTCGTCGCAGGGATTTACTTGAACGGCAGCGCGAGACTGCAGCTGAGCTTTTGTGGATTGTTATCTTGATATTCAGACAGGCCAATCGTCATGTGCTCATGCCCTGCATCGGGTTGGGCTTGATAACTGCCAAATAAATGGTCCCAGAGGGTGAGACTGAAACCGTAATTTGAGTTGGTTTCGGCTTCGACAGAGGAGTGGTGCACGCGGTGATAGTCGGGCGTCACGATAAAAATGCGTAGCACGCGGTCAAGCCAAAGCGGCAAGCGCAGATTGGCGTGATTAAACAGCGCGCAGGCATTCAGTACTATTTCAAATATGATGACGGTCATAAGCGGCGCGCCGAGTAGGGCGACGAGTGCCATTTTGTAGACCATAGAGGCGCAAATCTCGATGGGGTGAAAGCGCACGCCGCTGCTTGCATCAAGGTCACGATCCGCATGATGCACTTTGTGAAAGCGCCACAACAGCGGAATTTTATGCGTCGCCACATGTTGCCAATAAAGCGCGACGTCGAGAAAAAGCACAGCTATTACAAAACTGATAACAGAGGGAAGGGCTATTATATTCAATAGTCCTACACCGTTAGCGTGTGCCCAAATGGCTGTCCCCGCGGCTGCAAGAGGCACGAGCAGGCGTAAAGCTACTGTATTCACAACCGCGAAGCCGAGGTTCGTTGTCCAGCGTTTAAGCCGCGTTTCGCGACGTTGTTTGCGCGGGAAAAGCGCTTCCAATAGTGACATGCTGATTAAAACGCCGAGGAAAATACTCAGACGCAAGGCAGGGCTGTCGATCGTGAAATCCACGCTTATTCAGCGGCCTCAGCGAGCGTGTCAGAGATATTGTCTTCTTTGATCATGTCAGCGGCCTTTTCCGCGATCATAATGGTCGGCGCATTCGTGTTGCCACTTATGAGGTTCGGCATAATGGAGGCGTCAACCACGCGTAGCCCACTCACGCCGTGCACACGGAGGCGCGCATCTACGACGGCCATTTTGTCTTTGCCCATCTTACAGGTCCCAACAGGATGATAGACCGTATCAGCTCGGCTGCGAATGTCTTCGCGAAGGATTGTGTTATTATCCGTATCTGAGTCGTAAAACGGTTTGCCTCTGACATCATCAAAAGCGGAATGGCGGAGTATTTCCTGCGCGAGCTTTACGCCTTTGAACAGAGTCTCCATATCGCGCTCGTCCTCTAAAAAAGCAGGATCAATGGCGGGCGGGTCTCTGGGGTCAGAACTTGCGAGCCTTACACGACCACGACTTTTGGGCCGCAGCACGCAAGCGTGGAGCGAATAGCCGTGGCCCCAATGGAGTTTACGGCCGTGGTCATCGACAACGGCGCGTATCATATGAAGCTGCACATCGGGCGAGGGCTCTGACTTATCAACATATACAAATCCGCCAGACTCGGCGTAATTTGTCGTCAGCATACCTTTGCGGCCAAATTGATATTTGAAAAACTCCCCAATCATGCGCAATCCGCCCATGACTGAGAAACCGATATTGTCTTTGATTTTGGCGTCAAAGCTGATGATGTGGTCTATGTGATCTTGTAGATTTTCGCCAACACCCGGCAGGTCAACTTTGGGCGCAATTCCGAATTGCGCGAGTTGCTCTTTGGCGCCTACGCCAGATAAAAGTAAGATTTGTGGCGAGCCAAAAGCCCCCGCAGACAAAATGGTTTCTCGGTAAGACTTCACGACGTGAATTGTGTTTTTGGTCCTATAGGTTAGCCCCGTTGCGTGGCCATCGACAATATTTACCCGGTCAATATGCGCGTTTGTTATAACGGTCAGGTTCTCTCGCTTTTGCGCCTCTTCTAAGAACGCCCGCGCTGTTGACCAACGCTCGCCGTTCTTTTGTGTAACCTCGTAATAGCCAACACCTTCTTGGGTTTTGCCGTTAAAGTCATCATTGCGCGGGATTTGCAGTTCTGAGCAGGCGGTCAGAAATTTCTCATTCACGCTGCCTGGTGACGTCACAGGCGCAACATTTAAAGGGCCGTCTTCGCCGTGAAACTTATCGGCACCTGCTTCGCGATGTTCTGATTTTTTAAAATACGGGAGCACGTCTTTATAGCTCCAGCCTTTATTGCCAAGCTTCGCCCAAGCGTCATAATCCGCTTTATGGCCACGGATATAAATCATAGCATTGGAGCCTGATGACCCGCCGAGCATTTTGCCGCGGGGTTGATATCCCATACGACCGTTGAGTCCTTTTTGCGGCACAGTTTCAAACGCCCAATTGCGCTTTTTCAGCACCATATTCACAAGGGACATGGCGGGAATACGCACGGACCAATGCTTATGCGTGCCGCCCGCCTCAATCAAACAGACCGTGACATTCGGGTCCTCTGACAGACGTGCAGCAAGTGTGCACCCCGCAGAGCCGCCGCCCGCAATCACGTAGTCATAACCTTTCACTTCTGTCGCGTCCTGCATCATCAAGCCTCGTCTGCCTTAGGCGTGAAAGGTGCAAAATTCGGCGCACGCTTTTGCAAAAAGGCGGCCACACCCTCTTGGCAATCCGCGCTAACAAAGGCTTTATTGAGCAGCGCACTTTCGGCCATATGCGCGCCCATCGCCCCGCCCCCCGCAGGGTTGCTGTCTAGCTGACTAGCGCGCAGAAGGCGTTTGTTATTGGCCATGCTGGTCGGCGAGCAGTTCTGCGCTATATCATGGGCGATTTCCATCGCGCGCTTTAAGACTTTGTCTTGCGCGACGACTTCACTGACAAGACCGATTTTATGCGCCGTCTCTACATTAAAAATATGTCCTCGTACAATGAGTTCTTGCGCTTTCGCCCAGCCCACTATGCGCGGAAGAAACCAACTTGAGGCCGCGTCAAAGACGATACCGCGCCGCGCAAACGGAAAGCCCATCCGCGTTGTTTCGGACGCAATCTTGATATCCATAGGCAGGGTCATCGTTGCGCCCACGCCAACTGCGACGCCGTTAATCGCCCCAATAATGGGCGTGTCGCATTCAAAAATGGTGAGCGCCAAAATGCCGCCAAAATCACGCACGACGCCGTCTTCGACTATCGCGGAATCCGCGAGACCTGCACCAGCAAAACCTTGAGAGATATCTGCCCCTGCACAGAACGCTTTGCCTGCGCCTGTGACAACAATCACGCGTACATTAGGGTCGTTGTCCGCCTGCTGTATAGCTGTATTGAGTGCGTTATGAAGCTCGACATTATAAGCGTTCATCTTCTCGGGACGGTTAAGCGTCAGCACGCGCACCGCGCCGTGATCCTCTGTCAGCAATATAGTCATCTGGCCCTCTTATTTGTCTTAACCTCAAAGTGAATGAAGTTTCGCCGTCTTGCAAGTCATCAGCATGAAATCAGTGAGTTAAGTGACAATCTATCGCGTCTATGATTTGCGCGCCTTTGTGGTCGGCATGGCCGCAAATGTGATTTGGTTGGGGGGTAAATCTGATTTAATATAGGATAGACTATCCACACGATTATCTTTTCCTACTCTTACGCCTTGGAATATAACTGAGTTGGAGCCGATAATACTGCGCTCGCCGACTGAAACATTTCCAGACACGCGGACACCTGGCAAAAGCGTTGCGTGCGTTTTGATATGGCTATGATGGCCGACGCTGGAGTTCATGTGTAAAAGGACATAGTCGTCTATCACACATTCTGTGGATATGGTGACATTAGCATGGACAAAAACGCCGTCACCAATTTTGGCGGTTTCCGCCACAAATGCGTTGGGATGAATAAATGTAAAGGGCTTGAAGTTGGTATGATGCGCAATCTGGTCTAAGGCCTTTTTGCGCCACTCATAATCCATGACGCCAAAGATGTAATGCAGCGAAACATTAGGATCATTGAGGTAGGCGTCCAGCCCGTTTTGCACGATAAGATCATCATCAATGAAGACTTTTTGGATGAAATCAAAATGGTCAGGCAAGCAAGTCGGTATATAGTCTTCCAACTCTGCCGCTGTGCCTTTGGAGCCGAAAATGATAAGCCCGCGTTTTTTGGCGTCCGCCATAATATCGTCCTCTTAATCTAAGGAATAAGCATAGAGCGGGTAGGGGCGAATTCAAGTCATATCGATTAAGCTGCGCTAGACCATTTCGTCGAAAACGCGTTTATCGTCGATGAAATACTGATCAATCTTCATAGCGTTATCCGCCGCCATGATGCTGGGCCAGTCTACATAGGAGAAGGCCGAAACTTCAACAGAGTTAGCGTGGTAATAGGCGACGAGCTTTGCACTCACCATATTTTGAGGGACGCAGACTGAACCCTTGGTCGTTCGGATAATCTCTAAAAGTTCACCTTTGAGAGGGCCGTCGACAAAATATCCACTGCGTTCTCCGTGGATATATCGAGACACTGTACGCGCAATATGTCCGTTCTTTGCCTCGTGAACAGTATGAATTTTGCGCGTCATCGCGTCAGGTGAGCGGCACCAATGCGAGAGACAAAGCGGGACCTCTGGCGCAATTTCATGTATCTGATACAGCGCCTCTGGCACCCATGAGACATAGGTGACGCGATGGCCAAGACCTGCCGCCATAATAAGCGCATGTATTTCATGCTCAAATCCAGCGTCTTTGATATCGACTAACAGGCGCGCGGATTTGTTAGTGTGTTGGCCCGCCGCATTGAACAAGGCTTCAGCAGTGGGCATGGTTGCAAAGCGACCACCAATATCGCCTAAATCCTTCGCCATGACGTGACAAATCATGCGGCGCTTGCCGTTATTATCTAGCGCATATTCATCGTGATATATGAGCGGCGTGCCGCAACGCGTGACACGAATATCAAATTCGAGAAGTTGAACGCCAAATGACATGGCCGCATTCAGGCCTTCAATCGTATTTTCAAGCTCAGCAAATCCTCGAAATCTATGAGAAATGAGCCGCGAGATTTCCAGCATTAAGGCGTAGTCGGCAAATCAAAGCCGCCCCACAAAACGGAAAACGCTTCGCAATGAATGATGACGCTTTTGTAATCGCTCAGGTCCACATCATCTGGGATAGTGTAGATTTGCCCCCCCGATTTTGATTTTAAAACCCCAATGCGGCGGGACGAGGTAAGGGCTGTTTTGCTGTCGATGTCATTGATAAGAGATTTAGATAGGAATACTTTCAAATCAGGTCCGCCTTTGGTCTTAAAATCATCAGAGAAACGAATTTGCGTTGTCTCTCCGTCTTTCACGACTGACCAATCGCCCTTAATCGAATAACGTTTTTTGACAAACGGTTTTTTGACGATAGTTTGTGCTGTTTCAACTTGGGCATCTGCGACTTGCGCGGCTGCTGGCAGGGCTAAACTGCCCACAAGAAATGAGGCAGCTATCAAGCTGCAAAATGTAAGTCGTCCTGCCATGTTGAGCCTATTTCAAATATTTGCTGGCATCAGCATTAGGGCCTAGGTTCATAACATAAAATTGCCCAAGCTCAATTGTTTGCTTTGCTTTCGCCAAATTAAAATTCATGCTAACTTTTTCAGCAGAATAATCACGACTAGCCGTGCCAGCCACACTATGGAGTTTCCACTCTGTGCCAAGGTCGATGTCTTCTTCGAAGATAGAGTCGTATGGTTCACTCGTGCGCTGCAATACGGCGACAATTTTTCCAACTTCTTTCCCTTTTTGAGGTTTGGCGGCCCGTGCCCAAAATGAGACGAGGATAGTGTCGCCTTTGGGAATATCTGTCGTGATGGGTATGCGCGTTGCCGTATCCCAATGGTTTTGCTTTTTCTTTTTAACTGTCACACTATAAGCCATGTCGCCTGGCGCGCCTTTAGATTTGACGATTTTTTCTTTCTTATCAGACCCATCCGTGCGCCATTTAATATCATAGGGGTTATTTATGAGTTTTCCCGGTAGTGATGCATCAAGTGTGACAAGCGCTTCTTGTATAGCAATATCTTCAGCGCTTTGAGCGTAAACAAGCGAGCTAGAGCCAATGGTAAGAATGGCTGCAATAGAAAAAGATCGTATGGATGTTTTAAACATGATTTTCCCCAAAGTTTATTTCAAAACTTTCTAGACAGTAACGTATACGGCGTCAATTTTCTGATGCAGTTTGGACTGTAATTTGACTATCCTAATGTCTTTTGCAGATAGGCAACTTGTTCATTGATTTCAGGTTCAGATTCGCATTTACGGCATTTCGCTTGTAAGTTTTTAAGGCGTTTGAAATTCCGTTTGGCCGCTTTCATGTCACCTTCTTGATATTCCAGTAAGGCGAGGCGGAAATAGGCGTCATAAATTGACTTTCTAAGAACGACTGCGCGGCTAAGCGATTCTTTGGCTTCTGAAAGCTTACCAAGTTTGATCTCGGATAGCCCCCGCATGTAAAGTTGGTATCCACGGTCTTCGCATGTACGTCGGGCAATCTTACCTTCTTTTTGAAGGTCAAGGGAATTAATATTGAAATTTCTTTGCACGGACCCGCCAGATGGTGCCACAGATGCACCGCCTTGCCCACCAGTGGGCTGTGCAGATGTATTGACGTCCACACCTACATCGGCACGCACTGTACTGTCACGAGCGGCTTCAATACCTGAACGAAAATTTCGCTCAACACGCAAAGCGCAAAACGCATTTTTATCAAATTCGATTTCAGCCGTGACATAGTCTCCTGCGAGAAATGCTGCCATAGCTTTGTCGCGTTGCAGCGTGCCTGTTGCAATCACTTCATCAACAGGTTCCGTTTTAGGGGGTAGATTGTCTTGTGCGAAACTCGTCGTCGAAAAACTAATCGCCGTCAAAATCGTTACAAGGGCGAGGGGGGCAAAACGCTGAAAAATCACAAATATTTCCTATGTGGCATCATAAAGCTTATATAACTTCATCATTATACCTCAGATTTGCAAAATTGCGAAATGAACTCTTCGTGACGCGGCATGCGGTCGAGGCAAGCCCGAGTGACAGTCTCAAGCTCCGTCATACGTTTTCTGAGTTCACCCTCGGGTAGTGTGTCGGCGAGGGGGTGATAAGCTGTGGGACGCAGACCTTGGCCGTGCATGACTGAAAACCAACTTGTTTCCCCAAAGATTTCATTATCGCGACGATATAGACGTGCATTATCACGGTATAGATCAAGTCTATGTTGGAGCTTATCGGGGATGTCCATGTTTTTGCAATAGCGCCAAAACGGTGTGTCGTCGCGCGTAGTCTGACAATAGTGCAAGATGAGGAAGTCTCGCACCTGCTCATATTCTAGCAGGGTCGCGCGGTTATAATCATCAATATTTGATTGCGCGAAATTCTTGTCAGGAAAGCTCGCCATTAAGCGGGCCACGGCCGTTTGGATTAGATGAATTGATGTTGACTCCAACGGCTCAAGAAAGCCTGCAGATAGGCCGAGCGCGACGACATTTTTATCCCAAGGCTTATTACGAATACCTGTTTTGAAGCGCAGGAAATTAGGGTCTGAAATGGGCTCGCCTTCAATGTCTTTATTTAGGCTTGCGAGCGCTTCGTCGTCACTCATGAATTGACTGCAATAGACATGGCCGTTGCCTGTGCGTGATTGCAGCGGAATCCGCCACTGCCATCCCGCGTCTTTGGCGGTCGCGCGGGTATAAGGCGGCGGAGGTTCGACGGATTTGCTTGCGCGAGCGATGGCGCGGTCAACGGGAAGCATATCGCTCCAATCTGTATAGCCTGCTTTGAGCGTTTGCTCAATGAGGAGCCCGCGAAATCCAGAGCAATCAATGAATAGGTCGCCTTTATAACTTTTACCTGACTCTAACGTCACATGCGTGATATGGCCCGTTTCGTCATCTTGAGTGACATGCGTGATGCGACCTTCAGTGCGTGTCACACCGCGCGCTTCGGCGAATTCACGCATGAATTTAGCATATAAACTCGCATCAAATTGAAAGGCATAAACAATTGATTTTAATGGAGAGTTTTTAAAGCTCATATCTGGGCGTTGAAACTTACCCGCTTCTGCGGCTCTGACTTGCAGGCAATAATCATCGACGTCATCAGAAAGGCCCATCGCGTTATAGCGGTGCCAGATTTGATGAAAGCGTAGTCCCGCCATGGGTATGCCGTAATCGCCAAAGGGATGAATATAGCTCTCGCCAAGCCCGCCCCAATTGACGAACTCAATACCCAATTTGAAGGTCGCATTCGTCTTGCGTACAAAGTCATTTTCATCAAGACCGAGCAGGCGATTGAAATATTGAATATGCGGGATAGTTGCTTCACCCACGCCCACCGTGCCGATGGCCTCAGATTCGATGAGGCGGATATTCACTTCCTCGTCGGTGATGAGTTTGGACATAGCCGCCGCCACCATCCAGCCCGCTGTGCCGCCGCCAACAATGATAATGTCTCTGATTTTTCTATCTGACATAATTAAATTGCCGCGCCGAAGCGCTCCAAAAATTCCGCATGCGTCGGCATTTTTTCAGCCGTTTGGACCATAGCCTTGCGCATGGATTTCAGGCTATGATTGACCTGCTCAATCGGGATATTAGCGACAATTGGGTCGCTAACCTTCGGGTAGATGTTTTGACCCAAACAGACCGCAATCCAACTCGGTTTTGAGAACAGCTCATCGTCATAGCGGAACACGCGTCCTGCCTCAGAAAACAAATCCATTTTTCGTTTAAGGCTCTTAGGGATGCTCATTGTGCGGCAGTAGTTCCAAAAAGGGCTATCGTCGCGTTCTGTTGCCACATAATGCAGAATGATGAAGTCCCGCACTTGGTCGAATTCTTTGCGCAAAAGTGTGTTGTATTCATCCCGAATGACAGGCGACACACCTGCATGCGGGTAGAGCGAAATAAACCGGCTTATTCCGATCTGGATGAGGTAAAGTGATGTCGATTCTAATGGTTCGAGGAACCCTGCGGAAAGCCCAATTGAAATGCAGTTTTTTGTCCAAAAACTTTCGCGACAACCAGTGCGGAATGAGATTTTGCGCGGCTCACCGAGGGGTTCGCTATCAAGCCCCTCCATCAAAATTTCACGCGCCTCGTCATCATCCATATATTTACTGGAATAGATATGGCCATTGCCTGTGCGGTGTTGCGTCGGGATACGCCATTGCCAGCCCGCCGTCTTGGCAGTCGCTTTTGTGTAGGGGATGAGCTCGCCCATGCGTTTAGTGGCCACCGTCAGCGCGCTATCGCAGGGAAGCCAATGGCTCCAATCTTCAAAACCAACACCCAGCGTTTTTTCCGCTAGCAGCGCCCGAAAGCCTGTGCAATCGAAGAAAAAATC
This sequence comes from uncultured Caulobacterales bacterium, assembly GCA_964424575.1. GTDB lineage: Bacteria > Pseudomonadota > Alphaproteobacteria > Caulobacterales > Maricaulaceae > Fretibacter. Next base: position 63,476 of record CAYRIV010000007.1, read on the forward strand.
ACCGCTGATTGTCTGACCGTCGCCTAAGGTGAGGCCCGTGATATCACCCGTGTCTTGATCTTGCGATACTGTTTCAACAATGCCTTCCACACGCGTTACGCCGCGCTCTTCCGCATACCCCCGGAGATACTTCGCATAAAGCGTTGCATCAATATGATAGGCATAGCGCAGATGAGAAAGAAGCGAGCGCGGGTTGGGGTCTGGTTTTATGAATTTGCCATTCTCTGCGGCGACAGCCGTGATGCAGTAGTCTTGCAGGCGGTCTGCCTCACCAGACGCATGGGAATGCAGCCAATATTGGTGGAAGTCGATGCCTTCCATATCCACCCCATGCGTGCCGAAGGGATGGATGTAGGACTCGCCCTTCTTTGCCCAATCAATGAATTCAATCCCGAGTTTAAATGTGCCGTTCACTTCCTTAAGGAATTCGGCCTCATTAATACCCAGCATAGAGTTGAAATTTATCATGTCGGGAATCGTCGCTTCGCCGACACCCACCGTGCCGATTTGCTCAGACTCTACGAGTGTAATTTTAACATTGCTTTGCCCCATGGCGCCAGACGGCATCATGCGTGAAAGCGCGGCCGCCGTCATCCAGCCCGCAGAGCCGCCACCGACAATGACGATATTTTTGATAAGGCTGTTGTTTAAATTAGCCATGTTTATCCTTTAAGAAGGCGAGGAACCGCGTCATATAAGTCTGGTAAGGCGGCATTTTAGCGCTCATCTGTGCAATGGAAAGGCGGATATTGCTCAACATCTGCTCAATATGTGCGTCAGAGACGCGCACGGTTAGCGGATCAAAGCGTTTCGGACGCCGCCCCATGCCGATATGCAGGGAAATCCAATCGTGATCTTGGTAGGGCTCATTGTCATAATTTACGAGCACGCCTCTGTTTGTGAACTGCGTGAGTTTACGTTGCAGGCTGTCACCCACAGGCTGCGCTTCGGTCTGTCGGCGGAAGGTCGAACCTTCTGTGCCGTCGCCTGAAAATAAGGCTCTTTGAAACATTTCGGCGAGGTCAAAATCAGATATAAAACGACGATTATATTCGCGCGCTTCGACACGCATGTCTTTTGATGTCGGGATAAGCTCAATCAGGCGCAAAATATCTAGTTGCAGCAGACGTAAAGGCGCATCAGTGAGCGGTGCAACTGCGCCTGCGCTTAGGCCGAGGTGGAGCACGTTTTGCTCCCAGGGCGTATCGATACGGCCAAGGCAGATTGTTTGTGTCTCGTCACCTAATTGCCCTGCTTCTGTTATGTCCACGACTTCTAACTCGTGAATATAGCTACGAAATTCCGTTTCGGCCTCAAAGCCGCGATTGGTTTCTGTTACGCTGCGGCAAAGTCCAGAAGAGGGGGGCGCGGATTTGCGGCTGACACATCCCGCAATGGCTTGGTCGGAATCATTGACGATTGCGGTTCGGTCACTACGACAATCAATGATTAAGTCAGCGTCTATGTGAGCGCCGTTTTTACTTATCAGTGATGCATTTTGAGAGTCGCCCGCGACCCTAATTTCATAGCCCTCATCTATCACATGAACACGCGTCGCAGCTATCTTAGACGTTAGGAATGGAACCAAATCTTCTGGATCAAGATGATAGCCATATTCCAATGCGGCGAGGGGTATGTTTTTACCCTCGGGCGGATGCGCGAAGACGCTTTTGTCAGCCGCAACCGCCGACATGATAAAAGGCGACAGTGCGAGGGTTTCATTTTTCGGCGTCATGTAATTTAAATAGTGGTGAAATTGCACGCCGTTGTGGATGGGCAAGGGGCGGTGAAACACTTGTTTCCATGTACTGTTTTCTGCGCCCCAATTTGCAAACTCCGTCCCGAGCGAGAAATGAGAGCGTGTGCTGAGTAAAAGCTCTGGCTCCGTGATGCCTATTGAGAGGAAGAAATCATAGGTCGAGGGGGGCGCAAGCGTTCCGTAAAACATATCGCTCGCGGGGTCTGCGCCGTTAGCTACAAGCGTAACCTCAATGGCTTCAGGCAAATGCTTGACCAATGATAGCGCGCAAAGATGCGCTGCAAGCCCGCTGCCGTAAATCGCAATTGTTTTAAGGGGCTCAGAGGTCATTGATTAGTGACGCGCGGATAAGGGGGCAGCCATGCTGCCCGCCGTTAGCGGCATGATTGACGTCTGCGCGCCGTATTGTTTTATGAAATCCGCGTGATCAGCGGTGCGTTCTACTGCCGCAAAACTTTCCGTGCGAATGCGCTCTGTCTTAGCCAGCACATCCTCAAAAGGTAGTGTTTCTGCGCGCCTGTCATATGCACTTGGCATAAGGTTTTGCCCTGTCATGACGGCGACCCAACTCGGCGGCAGAAAGACGCCGTGCTCATAACGCAAAATATAGCCGCGTGAATTCCATGCCTCCATCTTTTCAATAAGGGAGTCAGGGAGTGTCATATTGCGAAAATAACGCCACATCTCGCTATCGTCTCTCTGGGTGGCGACATAGTGCAGTAATAAGAAGTCGCGCACGCGTTCAAAATTGAGGTCCATGCGGCGATTATATTCGTCCGCATCACTTTGCTCGCAAATGTCTTCGGGGAAAAGCTCAATAAGGGCCGTGATACCCTCTTGAATGAGATGAATAGAGGTTGACTCAAGTGGCTCAAGGAACCCACCAGAGAGGCCAATGGCCACAACATTCTTGTGCCAGAGCTTACGTCGTTTGCCCGTTTTAAAATAAAGCTGTTTAACATCGGCAAGGGCAGGGCCTTCCAGCGTGCTTGTCAATTGATGTGCGGCCTCGTCATCAGAGATATATTCGTTCCAATACACATGCCCATTGCCTGTGCGGTGCTGCAACGGGATACGCCATTGCCAACCCGCTTTGCGAGCTGTGGCACGCGTATATGGCAGACTTTTGCCGCGAGCTTCACACGGGACGGCCACGGCGCGGTTGCATGGGAGCCACTGGCTCCAGTCTTCATAGCCTGTCTCTAAAGCTTGTTCGATGAGGACACCTCGAAAGCCAGAGCAGTCGATAAAGAGGTCTGCGGTGATAACTGCGCCGTCTTCTAGTGAGACCGATTGAACGAAGCCTGTCTCAGGGGATAGGGTTGTCTTTACTGCTTTACCCTCCGTGCGTTTAACGCCGTTGGTCTCGCAGTAGCGTCGTAAGAATTTAGCATATAGGCTGGAGTCAAATTGATAGGCATAGCCGAAATTCGAGCCGATTTGGGAGACGTCCTTGCCAGGCATTTGGAATTTCCCAGCTTCTGCGGCAAGAATCGGAAAGGAGTAATCGTCGAGGCGATTTTTGTGACCATTTTGCAACAGTCGCAGCCAAAAATGATGGAAATCCACACCTTCTATTGGCTCGCCGTAGTCGCCAAATGGATGAATATAGCTATCGCCGAGACGCCCCCAGTCGCAAAATTCGATGCCAAGTTTAAAGGTCGCGCAGGTCTCGCGCATGAATTCTCGCTCGTCAATTCCGAGCGCGTCATTGAAAAAGCGAATATGGGGAAGGGTGGCCTCGCCAACACCTACTGTGCCAATTTGATCTGACTCGACTAACTGTATATCAATGTCTAAGAGTTTGAATTTATTAGATAAACCTGCTGCTGTCATCCAGCCTGCCGTGCCGCCACCTAGAATACATATGCGTTTAATAGTCACTGAATTCCCTTGGTTTACGATTATATTTTTTTGATTGGCTATCTCAAAACTTCCGAGAAGGCTAGAGGGAGGCGCAATTCGTCGCGGATGTGTAGCTGTTAAATTTTAGACGCTCTTTTCGAATGAGAATAGTGAGCCTCATCCAACGCAAATAGATTAATCTTGAATTTAGCTTTTTAAACTCGTTTGACAGCGCTGTCAGATTGAGCTTATGAAAATTTAAGACCCGAATCCGTCTTGTTCAAACTTGGAGGCTTTAAACCGCCTCCCACTAAAAAAGCCCAAAGGGCTTCAACACATATACCCATTTTGGGAATCAGGGAGAAAGATCAGTGAAATCATCATCACGCACGGCCTTAGACCGTATCAATAAATTTACACTACTTGGCACGACTGCGCTCGTTGCTAGCTTTGGCATGATGTCGCCAGCCGTTTACGCGCAAGACAACAATACTGTCGACGAGGAAATGGACGAAGTCGTTGCGACAGGTATCCGTCAGTCACTTAAAGAGGCGCGTGACCTTAAGCGTAATGCTGACACAGCCATCGACTCAATTACAGCGTCAGACGTTGGCGCGCTTCCAGACCTTTCAGTTGCTGAAGCCCTTTCACGTATTCCAGGTGTTGTGGCACAGCGTTTTGACATCACGTCAAACAATGGCGGCGATTTTCCATCACCAGAGGGTGGGGGTAACCTTATTCGTGGTCTAACGCTTGTCCGTTCAGAATATAACGGTCGTGATGCGTTCTCAGCGAATGGCGGTCGCTCACTTGATTTCGGTACAGTTCCACCAGAGCTTATCGGCGCGGTTGACGTTTACAAAAACACATCAGCAGACCTTATCGAAGGCGGTATCGGCGGTACAATCAACCTTCGCTCACTCGAGCCATTTGACAGAGACGGTCTTGTCGCTGTTGTGTCAGTTGACGGTACATATACTGACCTCCGTGACGAATGGGCACCAGATTACAGTGCACTTCTCGGCAACCGCTGGGATACAGGTGCTGGCGAATTTGGTCTTCTTGGATCATTCAGCTCATCAGAGCTAAAATCTGACCTCCACGGTTTCCAAATCGGTCAAGTTGTTCCGTTTAACACTGACAACGGCCCAATCGCACTTCCAGGTGGTTTCCAACTTCGTACAAATGACGTCGATCGTAAGCGCGACAGTTATTATGTTGCAGGTCAGTGGCGCAATAATGACGGTTCACTACAGTTGACAGCGAAATACTCTCTGATTGAAAATACTGTCGACGGTAATGAGCGTACTGTTGAATTCTTCCCAGACGGAGAGAGCGCAAGCCAGTTCGAAATCACACCGTCATTTCTTGATGGGGATTTCACTACGTCACAATTCTCTTCGGCTGGCTTACCAGCCTGTCAGGGTGGCAACGAAGCCTTTCCTGGGGCTTGTGAAATTACAACAGGTGTCAACGGTATCCTAGATCAGGGCATTATTTCAAACAATTTGCGTGACTGGACGGGTGCTGCTGGTGCTCCGTTTACCAACCTAGGTATCAACCAAGTTGATAACTCACAGACTGATGACTTGAGCTTAAACATTAAGTGGCGTCCAAGTGATCGTTTGTTTGTCAATCTTGACGGACATAAAACGACAGCTGAATTTGATCGTACACGTTTATGGGCAGGTTCACGTTTCTTCTCGGACTTCACTTTGAATGCTGACCTAGACAATCCACAAGTCAGCCTCATTCCGCGTCCAGACAGCAATCCTTCAGGATTTACGCGCGGTGACGTGGGTGTGACTGGAACAGGCGATATCACAGACCCTGCAAATGCATATCTCTTGTTTGCTGCTGACGAATTCCAGCAAAACGAAGGCGACCTTTATGCCCTTCGAGGCGATATTGAGTATGAATTTGATGGTGACGGATGGTTTGACTCAATTAAATTCGGTGCACGTTATGCTGATCGTGATCAGATTAATCGCCAAGCAGGTCTTAACTGGGCGGCGGTAGCTCCGCCTTGGGCTGGAGGTTACGTGCCTTACGGCGCGCTGAACAATTCTACGGCCGAACTTGTCGATTTTGCTGATTTCCAGCGTGGGGGTGTCGTTCTTGGTAGCAATACCAGCGTTCTCTTCCCAGACCGTGATCTCATCCAGAATTATGATGCTTTTGTAGACTTCATCAATAGCGAGCCTCTTATCTCAGGTGACGGCTTCAACCCTGATTGGTCGCCATTGCGCAACCCAGAAGGTGTTGTTGATTTTGCTGGTCGTGGACAAACGGGTGATGTGAGAGAGAAGACGCAAAACTATTATGCGCGTCTTGATTTCGGTAACGAGTTCAACAACGGTATGTCTCTCGAAGGTAATGTCGGCGTGCGTTACACTAAATCAGATGTATCAGCGAACGGTGTTCTCACTTATGCAGATATTCGGTCTCAACAGTTGCAAGACGGCGGAGAACCGAACACAGGTGATTTGCAATCTCTTGCCTTTACGCCAGAGACAGTCGCATTCTTTGCACAAGCAGATGAAAATCGTGATGGAACTGGCTCCTCAGATAGCCGTTGGTTGCCGTCTCTTAACTTAAAGCTTAACGTCACAGATAACTTCCTCGTGCGTTTCGCAGCAAGTGAAGCGATTACACGTCCTAACATTGCTCAGCTTCGTGTTGACCAGGTTGCAACGGTTAATCGCTTGTTCCTCGTCTCTGAAGACCCAGATCTTGATCCAGATGATCGCGTCATAGGTATCCAACCGACAGCCATCAATCTCTTTGGTGGTAACCCGAACCTTAAGCCCATTGAATCGACGAACCTCGATCTGTCATTTGAGGCTTACTACGGTGACAATAACTCACTGACGTTGTCACTATTCCAAAAAGACATTCGCAACAATATTATCTATGCGTCTGAAACAATTGGAACGGAAACACTGGATGGTGAGCAGGTCCCAGTCATCTTCAATGGTGATTTGAACCAAGACGAAGCCAAGATTAAAGGTTTCGAAGTTGCTTATCAGCAGTTCTTTGATACATTGCCAGGGCTACTCGGTAATCTAGGTGTACAAGCAAACTACACTTACATCGATGCGACAACACAGGCGCCACAGCCAAATGTTGCTGAAGGTGATCCGAACTTCGATTTCCAACGCGTTTATCGTTATGGTGTCGAAGATTTCCTAGGCCTATCGCAAGACTCAGCTAACCTCATCGGTATCTATCAAGATGATAGCCTCGAGTTACGTCTGGCTTACAACTGGCGCTCAGAGTATCTCAGTTCATATCGTGACTTTGTTACGGGTAACCCGATTTATCAGCAGCCAACTGGCTATCTTGATGGGTCTATCAAATATGACTTTAACGAGAACTTCCAAGTGCGTGCGCAGATTGCGAACATCACGAACGAGCGTGCAAATGCCGAGCAGCAAATCGATGCTTCTGGCCAGCGCTTTGGACGTACAAGCTTTATCGGCGACCGCCGTATCAAGATTGGTGCCCGTTACCAGTTCTAGGTCTAACGGACATTGCTAAAATTCTAAAGAGAGGGGCGACCCTCTCTTTTTTTTATAAGTTTATGGAGCGCGTAACTTTGCAACTATGTGTAATGATATGAACGCTCGTGTCCTTGAAAGCGGTTGCGCGCCTATTTCCGTGAAGGAGAGGAAACGTACTTTTTAAGCGATTAGACTGTTTAAGTGTGATAACCCGTTCTATGAGTTTCTAGCAGGCATCGAACGTCACGCCAATATTGCAGTGTAACCCTCACAATTTAGCCTTAGACAGACTTTTGCAGCAATGCCAATGCTGGTGATTTGCAATCATTTACCACGTGAGGTGGATGCTTGTTTTCAGCTAAGAATTTGGTGGCTGTTACGCTATGAAGTTTACTGCCATACTCTAAAAGTAATGTGAGAATTTCGTTACAAACTGTATCAGGACGTGAAGGCTGTCCTGCTTTGAATGTTTGCGATTCCTTTACATTTTAGGCTAATTCTCTATGAAACGTGACTTTCGCAGAAAAGATTCTGCCGTAATTTCAGATGCTTACTGAAAAAGGCCCCGAAATGACACTAGTGACCGCACTTCCGACCGCAACGCATCGTGGCAAACCTATTCGACACTCAAACTTTAAGACTTTGTGCGAGGGCCTAGATTATGCGGCGAGCTGTCATACGGGTTTGAATTTCTTTGACGGGAAGGGTGTCCTCAAGACCGCACTTGGGTACAGTGAACTCCGCGATCGCGCAGTTGCAACTGCCAAACGTCTTGTCAAATTCGCGCCTAAAGATGCGCGCATTGGTATTGCCGCTGTCACATCACCCGAATTTGCAGAACTGTTTTTCGCTTGCCAATATGCGGGCCTCGTCCCTGCGCCTTTGCCTTTGCCTGTTACACTCGGCGGGCGCGGTAGCTATGAGCGCCAATTGCAGCGCATGGCGGATACAGGTGACTTCCACGCTCTATTCGCGCCCGCATCAATGGAAGCGATTATGAGCTCGGCGCTTAACGATCTTAATGTGCCAGTCGTATCATTTGAGGATATTAGTGACCTGCCGATGGGCGACAGCTTGCGCGAACATGGCCCTGATGATCTTTGTTATATTCAATATTCGTCAGGCAGCTCTAGTTCGCCAAAGGGCATCCTTGGCACCCAACATTCTGTGACGTCTAATTGCCGAGGTATTACGCGCGACGGTATGCAAATGGTAGATAGCGACCGCGGCACAAGCTGGCTGCCAATGTATCATGATATGGGGCTCATTGGTTTTATGATTGCGCCTGTTCTCAGCCAATTATCGGTCGACTATATTGACCCGAACGATTTTACGCGCCGCCCGATTACCTGGCTTCAGCTTATCTCAGACCACAAAGGGACGCTGTCATACTCGCCGACATTTGGGTATGAGCTTTGCGTCCGTCGTTGGCGCGCAGACCGAGAGCTTGATCTTTCGAGCTGGCGCGCGGCTGGCATTGGCGGTGACATGGTGCGTCCTGAACCCCTGACAGAATTTCATAAAACTTTCGGCGACATGGGATTTGATGGCAGCGCTTTCAAACCAAGTTACGGACTAGCTGAAACAACGCTCGCGGCGACGTTTGCGCCGCATGGTCAAGGGCTAAAGAAGCACACAATCGACATGGCGCGCTATGAGCGTACTAGCGAAGCCGTAGAAGCAACGGACCTCACCCCTGTCGAGCATAGACGCACCTTCGTCGCTTGCGGCGAAGTTCTACCAGAACACGAAATTGAAATTCGTAGTTTTGACGGCAATGTTCTGGGCGAGAAGAAAGTGGGTCAAGTTTTCTTGCGAGGCCCTTCTGTTTCGCCTGGTTATTTCAGAAACCGACAAGCAACAGAAGCGTCCTTTGCGAAGGATGGATGGTTGAATACGGGCGACTTGGGCTATTGGCTCGATAATCAGCTTGTTGTGACAGGCCGTTTTAAAGACCTAATTTTGTGGCATGGACGTAACATTTGGCCACAAGACATTGAATGGGCCGCGCAAGCAGCGGCTCCTCACAGATGTGGACGTGCCTGTGCCTTTGCCTCTGGTGGAGCGGGTGATGAAAAGCAAATTATGCTCCTCCTTGAGTGCCGCACACGTGACCCAGAACTCCTTGACGAAATTTACAGCGCCGTGACAGCGGCTATTCGTCTTGAAGTCGGTGTGCCTGTGAAGTTGATGCTGGTACCGCGTGCGACGATGATTGTAACCTCATCAGGCAAGTTGTCTCGTGCACGTGTCAAAGAGAAGTTTGAAACAGGACAGGTAATTGATCTTCTCGATAAAGAGCCCATGAAAATTGTAAGCTCTGACGCAAACTAATTCCCTATGACAGTCAGCATTAATCCGCCGTCGCTTATTGGGGTGACGGGTGCGACAGGTTTTGTCGGACAACACCTTATCCGACAAGCTCTAGCAGCGGGCTATCGCGTGCGCGCAATGGTCCGAACGCCTGTGAAATTAGGCGACTTGCATCACGAAAATTTAGACGTCTTTGCCCATGGACTAGGTGTAGATGATGCGGCTTTTGTGAAAGGTTGCGATGCCATCATTCATCTTGCTGGCTTGATTAAAGCCCCGACGCGGGCCGCATTTGATGCAGTCAATGTTGCCGCAGCATCGAGGCTTGCGAGAGTGGCTGAGACCGCTGGCATATCACGCTTTATTTTATTTTCTTCCATGACAGCGCGCGTGCCTGAACTCTCAGATTACGCAGCGTCTAAGCACGCAGGTGAAGTCGCGGTGAAAGCTACCTTTACTGGGCCTCTTGCTGTTATTAGAGCGCCGGCCATTTTTGGTCCTGGGGACGAGGCGACGGCGCCTATTATGAGGTTGATTGAAAAAGGGATACTACCCACGGCTGGTGGGGCAGGGTGGAAGAAACGCCGGCTCTCACTTGTCGCGGTTGAGGATATTGTTGCCGATTGTCTTTCTAGGGGGCTTTCGGGTGATTATGATGAACACATAGTTTCGCCCTGCAATGTCGGTAATGTAACATGGCCCGAGTTTGCAGAGATGGCGTCAGCTGCGGCAGGTCGTTCGGTCAAGGCCTTACCAATTCCGCTACCCGTTATTTTTCCCGTCGCAGCCTCGACTAGTTTGACGTCCCGCCTTCTGAACAAAGGTCACTTGACGCTAGGAAAATTGCGCGAGTTCCGTTATGACGATTGGAGCAGCACAGACCTAATTGAAGGCGTGCCGTCAATGGAAAGTCGTCTTCGCGAGACACTTCTCTATTACAAAACGCATAAAGACTAGGATCTCACATGGCCCAAGCGACACGAGAACAAATTTACGACAAAATTTGCGAATTGCTCAAACCTTATAACCCGCAAAACCGCAAGATTACGTTGCAAAGTGGTATTGTCTCTGACTTGGAAGTCGACTCTGTTGCTGTTTTTGATTTGGTTATGGAACTTGAAGATCACTATGATATCTCAATTTCCATGGAGCAAGTCAGCGACATCAAAACGGTTGGCGAACTCGTAAACTGCGTCAAAGAACTTCTGGAAGGCTAGGAAGATGTCCTCACTTTTCGATAAATACGCCCCGCTTCAAGCCCGCGTAGATATGATGATGAAGATTGGAACTGATGCACTCGGTGTAAAATTTGATGATATTATTTCTGCGACCAGAGGCCGTATTGGAAACCACGAAATTCTGCTTGCGGGCACAAATAACTATCTTGGCCTTACATTTGACCCTGACTGTGTCGCTGCCGCAAAAAAGGCCGTCGATGATCACGGGACAGGCACGACGGGCTCCCGCGTGGCAAACGGAACTTACGCCGAACACACAGATCTAGAACAAGCACTTGCGGGACATTTAGGCATGCCAAGCTGTATCGTGTTCACAACTGGTTATCAGACTAACCTTGCGGCGATCGCGGGGCTGGCAGGCGATAAGGACGTCATCTTTATGGATGCAGACGCGCATGCCTGCATCATCGATGGGACACGGTTGACGAATGCGTCTACCATCCGTTTTCGTCACAACTCGCCTGAAAATCTCGACAAGCGCTTAACTCGTCTCGGCCCGATTGAGGGCGGTCACCCGCTTGTTGTGATTGAAGGTATGTATTCTATGTTTGGCGATATCGCGCCAGTAGACGAATTTGTGGACGTCACGCACCGTCATGGCGGCTATCTTTATATCGATGAAGCGCATAGCTACGGCGTATTTGGCCCGACGGGTTGCGGCATTGCAGAAGAGCAGGGCGTACTAGACAAAGTCGACTTTATCTCAGGCACATTTTCCAAATCTCTCGCATCTGTCGGCGGCTTCTGTGCGTCGCGTCACAAAGAATTTGAGATCACACGCAAAGTCATGCGGCCTTACATGTTCACAGCCTCTGCGACGCCGTCTAATATTTCCGCTGCGCGCGCAGCCGTTGATAAGGTGAAATCAGGTGCGCATCTTCGCGAAAACCTCAAAGAGCGCGCGCAACAGCTTCATGCGGGCCTCAGCGCGCTTGGCTTTGACTTGTGCGCTGACCCTAGCCCTGTTATCGCCGTGCGCCGTCCGAATGAAGCCGTTGCGGCTATGGAATGGAATTGGCTGATTGAAAACGGCGTTTATGTGAACCTCGCAGTACCGCCAGGGACGCCGCAAAGCTCTAGCCTGCTACGCATCAGCCTTTCAGCGGCGCATACGAAGGAAGACGTTGAGCAACTCATAGCGGCGTTCAAGGGATTGAACGATAATCAAGCTCAAATGATGCAAAATATGGCGTCCAAGCTCCAAGCGGCGGAATAGCTGCTTTAAACTACTAGCGGAACGCACCAGCCCGCCAGAGCTTCCATCCGAGAACGGGTGACCACAGCACGGGATGTTTTCGCTGTGATTTTGTGACGTCAATCGTGACGCCAGAATGATTGTGAAGTTTACGCAGGACATAATCTAGTCCCCCATCAAATGTCGCTGCATTGTTGAGAACGCGGATAGCCGTCATCGGTTTTCCTATAAAACGTCTCAAAAACCAGCGTAATTTTACAAAAAAATGGGGTGATTTTGGAAAAATATGGGCCTGATTTGGGTTTTTTTCGCCAAATAAAGCGACTGAAAGAGCCTCATATCGCTCAAAATAGCGTTCAACGATCTCAATCGAACGCGAATCTGATGCTTCGGGACGGAGTTCTGTGCGGTAACTTTCGCGTAAGCCGCGGGCCCAAAAATGAACGGGTTTTACCTCGCCAAAGAGAAGAGGCGCCGTTTCATTTGCGAGGTGCCGTACCGCTGTCGCGCGTGCTTGCATGATACGATCTTTAACCGTCTCATCTTTAGGGAACAGCAAAATACTAGGTTGAGAGAAACGCCCCCATACTGTTGAAAGTAAGGCGGAGCTGCCACAACGCCGCTCAAACGCTTTAAGAGATACAAGTGAATACTTACAAGTGCTTAGAGTGCCATCTTCATGAGTAATCTCAACGTAGTAGACAGCGGGCGGTATCGCGGCATTCAATAACACACGCAAGGGATTGCGGTGCGTCTGACGGTAGCTGTCGACCACGACATAAAAGTCGAGCATTTTTCCACCTTCATTCATCTCTCGAAGGCTTGAACCGTAATAAAGAAATCCCAAAACGCGGTCAGGATGGCGTTCTGAAATCGTCTCGCACATTTTTGTGACTTTGGCATTAGGCGCGATATTTTCTCGCTCTAAAATGTCAATAATCGGGTCGGTCATGACACAAACCTTATGGGTTGTGTGGGTGTAACTGTAAATGTCTTGCCCAATGTCAATGCTTCGCCGTCAAGCACGATGGGGCCGCCATAATTATAGGTGAGCTTTGAAGCATTAAAACTATGCAGCCCGTCTTTGCTGCGGTCTATATTTTTACGTCCGGCCCAGAGAGAGACCACATGGTGAGGTAATCTCTGAGCGTCCGCAGTGACGTAGGTTAAACGCAAGGCTCCGTCGCCATCCCCCCAAAACGGGTCAAGTCCCATGATGAGGCTCGGCAATGTCGTCACAATTGTGCCTAAATGCAGGCCGGCCATGTCTTTGCCATCAACCGATAGTGCAATATCTGTGCTCTGTAAGACATCATTTTCACGACCAGAGACGCCCTTGATAATCCCGCCCAATACCGCCGCCGAGCCGCCGATTCCGCGATTATGCAGCTTATCTTTCGTGTAATTCGTAATCATGGGCACACCGCCTGTTGAGAAAAGGAAGCCGTATAGATCAGGATATCCATCTGAGCTAACGTGTAAGAGAGGTACAGTCGCTTCTCGTGTGGCACCAGATAAAAGCGTCTCGATTTTCGAGTTAGCGCGGGACTTAAGACCAATATTTTTTGACACTTGGTTGGTCATTCCACCTGGGATAAGCGTAAATTTAGGGAGATCTTGCGGCTTCTCAAATTGCTGCAAAAAGGCACTTAGCACGCCCTGTGAAGTGCCGTCACCGCCTTCAATTATGACCCAACCTGATTTCTGGCCAGCGGCGATAATAATATCTAAGTCTTCGAAGATGTTTTCATCGAACACGGCTTCGGCTTGGGTGGCAAAGCGTTTGAGGGCAGAGCCTTTTCTGGCCACAGTCTCGCTGAGCGTGTTAATGACGAATATGGGTTTCACGCGCGGTCAGCTTAGGCTTTCAGTGCGCAGCAGCATAAATATCCCGCCGAGAAGAAATAGGACCAGAGGGAAGGTGATCGCATATAGCGTCCCAACACCGCCCGACGCCGCAAAAGTCGCCATAGCGCCGTCCAGAATGAGAAAGATAAAGCCGAGCGTGATACCGATGATAAGGGCTTTGTCACCCGTATCTTGACGTCCCGTACGCTGCATAATTGGCGCGGCACAGACGAGAAGAATGAAAGCGGCGAGGGGGCGAGTCAGCCTGTGCCAATACCAAAATTGATAGGCAAAGCTGGGTTTACTGCCAGAATTTCCTTTTTGCATAAATCCCTGCATATCCGATAGCGCAATATCTCGCGGTTCAGCGGCAAGGCGTGCAATACTTTGCGGGGTCTGGGTCGTGTTCCATATCTGCGGTCCAGCCGCCTTGAGCGCAAGGCGCGGTTCACCATCTGCGCCCGCAATGGGTAGCGTTTGAACGCCAGAGAGTTTCCAATTACCGTCAGGCTGATAATCCGCTCGCTCTGCCCAGATGACAGACTCGACAGCACCCGTATCCTCTGAACGGTTAAACAGTTCAAGATTGCCAAGCGCATTCATTGAAAAGCGTGACGACGCCCGTACAATTTGATTGCCACCCTCCATCCAAAGCGGGTTGGCTTCTGTGACATTTTTGATTTTATATTCCCCAATGCCCCACGCTTGAAGTGCGCGCACGGACGGCGGCATGGCAATATTGATGATTATAATCGACAGAAGAGAGACACCAATGACTGATGGCGCGAGCAGGGCTACTTGCTTGCCTGTTGAAATCCCAAAGCCGAGTAGGGCGACGAGTTCGTGATTTCTAATTAATTTGACAAAAGTAAGTAGCACGGCGACATGAATCGTGAAAACAAAAATTCTGTCAAAAATAACGGGCGCGCGATATGACATATAGCGGAAGGTATCTACGAAAGTTCCGTCATCAGCGAGGATGTCTCCACCATTCGCGAGCGAGTCGAGCAGCCCAATCAGAACAAGAAACCCAAATACAACCGTCAGCCATACAATGATAAAGGACTTAGAAAGATAGAGAAGAAAGCGCCACATCTTATGACGTGCTCTCTACAGAGCGACCAAATCTCATAACTTTTTTTATGCCGTCCATAAGACCAGTCTGGGCTTCTTTCATATAGAAGCTAACGGCGGTGAGGGGCGGTTGACCCATTTTAAAGGCGCTTTTGCGGAATATATAAGCTGCGAAGAGGGCGACTAATCCAATAATTGGCCATATTCCTAACCAAGGGGCGACAGCGCCACTTGCGCCGAGGCTTTGCCCAAATTCGAGCGCTTTCTGCAAGGACACCAGCATAACGATGCCGATAAAAATCCCCGCAGAAGACGGATTGCGTCCGTAATTTATCCCAAATGGTACAGCAATGAACGGCAGGATAAGCAAGAGTACAGAGCGCGCGAGTCGTAGATGAAGCGCGGCGTTATTCGTGTTTGTATCAATCGTATCATAGAGGCTGCCGTCGCGATTATTCCAAAGCTCACGCGTCGTCATTTCACGCTCATCATCGCCACGACTGCGAAACATGTTCTCGTTTACAGCGCCTGCTACCGCACTACTTTCAAAACTCAGATCGCCTGAGAGCTGACGTTCGCCGAGAATTTGATAGGTCTGACCAGAGGCGAGTTGAAGCACAGGCTCACTCGTACTTTCGCGCACGATTAAGCGGCCTTCGTCAGCTGTCGTAACACGTACGCCCTCGCGGTCTTGGCCCTTCATTAGCTTCTCATAAATAAAAATGGGGCCGATAGCAGCGCCGTCCTTTTCCGTGCCCGCAAAGAAAGTTCGGTTTCCGACTTCGGTGAAGGTGCCTTCTCGCAGGGCGGCTGTGAATGAGGACTGTTTCACAACATGTACAACTTGGCGGTAATTATACCGTCCCACAGGCTGCATATAGCCTTCGATAAAGAGCGTTATAATGGCCAGAAACGCAGCGATAATAACAAACGGGATTGTGATGCGCGGCAGTGAGACGCCTGCGCCCATCGCGGCTGTCAATTCTGATGTTCGACTGAAACTATCGATTGTCATAGTGATACCGAGCATGAGCGCCATCGGTACGGCCATACCGAGATAGTAGGGTAGCAAATTGATGACCATAGAGCCTGCGTCGCCAGCAGGGTTGCTTGAATTAGAGACAATCTCAAAAATACGCAGAAGCCGTTCGAGCAAAAGCACGACAATCGCAAAGATAATCAACCCGCCAATCTTGACGAGAGATTCTTTAAATAGATATCGATTTAGCCGGCCCATGGTCTATCGCGTCTGCACCTTGTCTGTAGAATCGGCTTTACAAAACGCCGCACCCTAACCATATGCGATATGTAGGGAATTTCAAACTCTTAGGCCATGCCATAACGAGGAGCCGCCGTGAACGCAATTATCCGTTACATTACTTTCACAGTTTTAATCTTTGCATTCGCTGAATTCGGGCTACCCAATACGGCTTCAGCGCAGGATGAGCCGCTTGAGCTTTATGAGCGCGATTACTCTGATCCGTGTGTCCCCGGCACCCAACAAGTGCGTGTAAACGTGATTGGTGTGACCAAAGTCGGTATTATGAAGCTTGAACTATATAATGCGGAAGATGGGTTTTTATCTAAAAGCGCGCGTCTGCGGTCTATTCGTGATGCAGCGCAAGACGGCCCGCAGATGATGTGTGTAAATGTGCCAGAACCTGGCTTTTACGGCATGGCGGGCTATCACGACAAAGACGGCAATCGCAAACTGAAAAAAAAATGGGATTTTACGCCGCGAGAGCCATATGGCCTGTCGATGAATCCTGAAATTAAATCGCGTCGTATCCCGAAATGGGAAGAGGTTGCGTTCTATGTCGGTGCGTCGGGTGCCGATATCGAGATGATATTGGTTGACCTTAAGGCTCGAAAAAAAGAAAAAGACGATAGAGACGACGAGGATTAGACTCGATTCGTTATGTATCTGTAAGGTCTATTGGCCGTAAAGAGTTTGGGTCAAAATGTCTGGGTCTTTAATAGATATTCTGCATATTGATGCCCCTCGCGACATACAGACGTTTTTAGATTTTCCTTATGGTCTTTATCGTGGCGAGCCAAATTGGCGCGCGCCTTTGAGGTTTGAGCGCAAGGAGCAGTTCTCGCCATCTAAGAATCCCGCACTCGCCGTAATCACGCGGCAGCTATTTCTTGCTAAAATTGACGGGAAAATCGTCGGGCGTATTGCGGCCTTTGTGAACAAAACACATCAACAGCATCATGGTGACGCGGCGGGGCATTTCGGCTATTTCGATTGTATTGCGGACCCCGAGGTTGGCGCGGCCTTGCTCGCAGCCGCGAAAGACTGGCTTATCTCGCGACAATGCAAAAAAATGATCGGGCCGTCGCAATGGTCAGTGAATGAAGAATGCGGCCTCCTCATCGACGGGTTTGATACACCGCCTGTCGTCATGATGTCTTATGGTCGGCCAGATTATCAAGCGATGATTGAAACGGCAGGACTTGAAAAAGCCGTTGATATGTACGCTTATCAGGCGGACCTTCATGCGGGGTATCCGAGGCCCAAGCAGACGCAGATGATGGTCAAGCTTGCCGAGCGCGATTCCGATATAAATGTCAGACCTATGCGGAGCGGGAAATTCAAAGACGAAGTCGACCTTGTCATGGATATTTTTAATGATGCCTGGTCAGAAAATTGGGGTTTCCTGCCGTTCTCTGACGCGCAGATAAAACATATGGCCTCTGAGATACGTCCGCTCATGTTTAAAGAAGGACTTTGGGTCGGCGAGATTAAAGGTGAGCCCGTCGCCTATATTTGGATGATACCTGATTTGAATGAGGCCATAGCTGGTCTCGATGGTCGTCTCTTACCGTTCGGGTGGGCAAAGCTTGTGCATCACCTTAAAATCAAAGGTGTTAAACAGGCCCGTATCCCGCTCATGGGACTTCGTAAGGAATGGCACAATACGCGAAAGGGCCTCGCCATTGTCGCGCAGCTCTGTGAAACAGTTTTTAAAGCGGGGCGAGAGAAGGGGTTCACACATTGTGAGCTATCTTGGATACTCGAAGATAATGACGGCATGATCCGCATTTGCGAGCAAGCCAGTGCAAAGCGCTATAAAACCTACCGCATGTACGAAATGGCGCTATAGATGGCAGTGCGCGCTATCATTTTAGCTGGACAGAGGGAAGGTGTTGTCGGCCCACTCTGTGAGGCTGCATCTGTTGCGCGTAAGGCACTCGTGCCCATAGCGGGGCTGCCAATGATAGACTATGTGCTAGCAGCGCTTAGCGCAAGCTCAATTGAGGGGCCCTTCGGCATTAGCGGGTTTGACGCGAGCTATGACGTGCGGCTCATGCAACTCCCGTCGGGGAAAGGCCCTGCCAATAGTGCTTTGTTAGCTGTGAAAGAAATGGATGTATTTCCTTTACTCATCACAACATGCGACCATCCGCTTCTTACATCCGATATGATTAAGCATTTTATTGACGGCGCGAAACAAAGTGGAGCTGATTTTTGCGTAGGGCTTGCTGATAAATCCATCATTCAACCCGCCTATCCTAATGTGCAGCGCACTTACCTTAATTTCGCAAACCGCTCAGTTTCGGGATGTAACCTGTTTTACATCGCAAATGCGAAAGGGCTCAAGGTGATTGAGTTTTGGCAAAAAGCGCAACAACACCGTAAACAGCCCTGGAAACTGGCGCGCGCGTTCAGTTTGCCGTTACTTATTTCATATCTTACGGGTCGTTTGACGCTAGACCGCGCCTTTGAGCATGCGTCCAAGACGCTCGACATGACGGTGAAACCCGTGATTCTACCCTTTGCCGAAGCCGCGATTGACGTTGATAAGCCCAGCGACAAAGTTCTGGTCGAAGAGATTTTCGCGTGGGGCTATCCAAACCATAATAAGAGCGTCTCATGACTGTAAATCTTGAGACTATTTCTAAGCACACTGTTGGCAAACGCATTGCGGCGAATACGGGGCTAATGGTTGGTGCGAAGTTTCTCTCTGTGATTATGGGGTTAGGAACGCTACTCGTGGCGACGCGCGCGCTCTCATTAGAAGCCTTCGGCACAATAATCTTCCTCCACGCCTATATGCTGTTTTTTGCCGAAGTCGCGACCTTTCAAACGTGGCAAGCCATCATCCGTTTTGGGGCGGATGATTTGAAAGCCAAGGACAGTGAGAGCCTGTCGAGGCTTGTGAAATTTGGAATTAAGCTTGACGCTTTATCTGCCGTCTTTGCCTATTTGGGCTCTTTAGCGCTGTTTGGCTTAGTCGTCTGGCTAATCGGTATTTTCCCGTCTTTAGGGCCTGACGGCGGAGCATCCGTCTCAGAACTCCAGAAATATGCCGCGATTTACTGCCTCGTGGTTCTCGCGCGTCAACGCACGACCGCGATTGGGGTGATGCGCTTGTTTGATAAATTTAATATCCTGGCTGTCGAAGCGCTTATAATGCCCGCTCTGCGATTAATTGGCTCGCTTTATGCGTATTACGCGGGCTGGGGTATCAATGGCTTCTTAGCAGTGTGGTTCTTGGCGTCGCTCTCGAATTATCTTGTATTGATTTTAACAGGGGCTTGGGAGCTTCATTCGCGCAAACTCCTCAGCCGCGTCCTGCGCGTGAAATCAAGCTTTTTAAAACCGCGCCAAGGGCTTTGGCCATTTGTTATAAAATCTAATATTGATAGCACGCTCGCTGCGGGGACGCTGCATCTACCCGCACTATTGGTCATGGCGTTTTTTGGGCCGGTCTTCACTGGCATTTACCGTATTGCAGAGGAAGTTGCGAAACTTTTATCTGAAGGTTTTAAGCTGCTTGATCAGGTAATCTATCCTGAACTTGCTAAAATGGTGGTAAATGGTGAAGCCGATAAGATTTGGCGTATCGTCACGCGCGCTGGCTTTATTCTTCTTTCTGTGGGGCTAGCTATGTCAGCCCTCGTTTGGATAGAGGGGCCACGAGTGCTTGGGTTTATATTCTCAAAAGACTATTCAGTCTCTGCACCGCTCGCCTCGCTGCTTGTTCCTGCGGCGGCTTTGACAGGGCTAATGGCACCTTTGTTTCCTATATTTTACGCCTCGGATAAGCCTGAGCTTGCAATTGCGGCGCGCGGATATGCGCTGATTGCTTATATTGGATCATTCGTTGTGTTGAGTTTGACAATCGGAAAGATGGCACCCGGTTGGGCGGCGATAATCGGCAATAGTGTTGGCGTTGCGCTCGTGTTCTTTATGGCCAAGAAGACGCTCCGCAAAACGGTTGAACGCACCTGCGAAGATGTCGAGAGTTTAGGCAAACCGCTTGTATCCCTCGTAGGCGAAACGGACGCCCGGATTTGGGGTATGTCCGTGGCAAAGTGGCAAGGACGCGCCATGAAAAAGGCTGAAGGAATGCTCTGCGACCCCGAAAAAGCGACTGTGCATTTGGGGGTCAATTGGATTTTATCATCGGCGCTCGCGCGTGGCTTCGTCGCAACTGATAAAGTTGCCTTGGTCATCGACGGCGAAATCGCGGGGGTGAGTGGTGTTTCTGTTGACAAGGCGCAGGCCCTGATTGGCCAGTCCGAAGCCAAAGCTCTGGCGGAAGGCTTAGTCCCCCAAACGCCAGATGACCTCGCGGATTCTTATAATAAAGCTCTCCGTAAAACTGATCCGCCATATGGCGTGAACGTCTCGCGCGCCCCTACAGAACCGCTGATGCGGCGTCAATTTGCGAGCTCTTATAAGGGCATCACAGATTTCGTGACGAAGTATTTTTGGCCGTTGCCCGCTTATTACGTCACGCGGCTTTGCGCTAACCTTCGCCTTACGCCGAATATGGTAACGACCATTGGGCTCGTTTTGTGTATTGCCGCGTTTTGGTTCTTTATGCAGGGGGAGTGGGCGCTTGGCTTCCTGACGGGCTGGACGATGACATTTCTTGATACAGTGGATGGAAAGCTTGCGCGGACCACCATGACCTATTCAAGCTGGGGCAATATGTATGATCACGGCATAGATCTCATACACCCGCCGTTTTGGTATTGGGCGTGGTTCATTGGGCTAGGGGGAACTTTGGTTTGGACAGATCCCTCAAGCTGGCTCTCAAGCTGGATGGGCATTGCGCTTGGCGCTATTCTTATTGGTTACGTTGTTGACCGGCTGGTGGAAGGCTTGTTTATTGCACAGCATGGGTTTCACATTCACGTCTGGCGGCCCTTCAATTCATTCCTGCGGGTTTATATTGCGCGGCGAAACCCCAACACATTCATCTTTATGCTCGGGTGTATTGCCTCACTTATAGCCGAGGGTGCTGCGCGCTGGGGATTTTATGCGGTCGCGATTTGGACGTGGACTTGTATCCTTATAAATTTCGGTGTGGTTATTTTTGCCGCGCTCTCGCGAAAGCCTGTGGTGTCTTGGATGGATGACGGCGCATGAGCACGCCTCCAATCCCGCCAAGCGGTAATCTCGCTATTTTTGACCTTGATCATACGCTCACCAAAAAAGGCACATGGTCGCGCTTTGTGCTGACAACGGTAAAGACACGCCCGCATCTATGGCTTCCCATCATTTTCGCCATGGCAAAAAATCAATGGCTCTATAAGCGCGGCCGCGCCCCGCGCTGCGGCGTGAAGAAAGCCATGATGCGCCTCACTATGGTCGGCTGGCCCAAAGAGAAGGTCGAAGCCTATGCTGCGCGTTTTGCGGACAATGAGGTCGCTAATGGTTTGCGTCATGGCGCGATAGAGGCTCTCGCTAAGCATCGGGCAGCTGGTGATACACTCATGGTGGCCAGCGCAGCTGTAGACGCTGTTGTGCGTCCAATTTGTGACCGTCTTGGCATTGCGCATTATGTGGCGACAGACATGTCATATGATGACGGTAAACTTGCGCCAGAGTTTAGCTCAGAAAACTGCTACGGATCTGAAAAACTGGTGCGTGTGAAGGCTTATTTGGCGCAAAATCCGCAATTGAAACAAAATCACACGAAAATCACAATGTATTCAGATAGCCATTCTGACCTTGATGTGTTGCTCTGGGCCGATATAGGAGTAGCCGTAGACCCAAGTAAGCGCTTGAAAACGCTTGCAAACCAACACGGTATAGAGGTCGTAAACTGGATGTAGGGTCCCGCAGCTTATCGCTCGCGCCGAAATTGGGATAAGGTCACAATATGCATGCTATTATTTTGTCCGCAGGACGCGGCTCTCGTCTCCTGCCACTTACGACTGACCTGCCAAAGTGTTTGCTCCCGATTGGTATGACGACCGTACTGGGCATGCAGCTTGATACATTGGCCAAAGCAGGTGTGAAATCAGCGACAATTGTGACGGGTTTTAACGCTCACCTAGTTGAGGAAGAGCTCGCAAAACGCCAAACAGGACCAAAAATCAAAACGCTTTTTAATCCTTTCTACCAAGTGGCGGATAATTTGGCCTCTTGTTGGATGGTGCGTAAGTCGATGAAGAAGGACTTCCTTATCATTAATGGCGACACTCTTTTTAGCGCCACGCTTTTGCAAAAAGTCTTAGCCGCACCTGTTGCCGACATCACAGTGACGATTGATAAAAAAGACCGCTATGACGGTGACGATATGAAAGTCACGCTAGACGGACCTCAATTGCTCTCTATCGGTAAAACTCTGACACCTCAGCAAACCAATGGCGAAAGCATTGGCATGCTGCGCTTCATGGGAGAGGGGCGAAAAACTTTCAAAAATGAGCTAAAGCGTCGTATGCGCAATGAAGATGGTACAAAGAGCTGGTATTTGTCTGCAATTGATCATTTAGCTAAGTCGGGTGTTGGTATAAACACGACAAACATACAAGGTGAGACGTGGGCGGAGCTTGATACACCCGAAGATTATGAAATTTGCCGCGAATTATTCGGCACTTCAGAGGTCGCAAGACGGCGGTTTGCGGTCATCTAAAGTAAAAAATTGAACTAAATTGGATTATTTGAATTTTTTTTTGATTTTCTTTGTGACTTTAAGAAGAGAAATGACTGTTCATATTTCGCCTATAAAGCGCTCCAAAATTACACCGCTGTTATATGTATGAACACTGACTGAACAGATTGGCAATTTTAGCCCTTGTTCGTCCTGATTCTGAACTAAAAATGAATATAGGTCCTTGTTTTACCTCACTTATTTGTGACGATTTCCTACAATCCTGTAACTTGAATTTCACTGTGAATTTCTTACATCGGAGTTAAGGGTGGAGTAACCCATGCCAAGTTCAGGGACGGACTAGGCAAATTAGAATAAGGATTTTCATCATGAAACAAGGTGACTATTGCACACGTGAAGGCGCTGAGCGTCTTAAAGAAACAATCGAAGCATACTGGGCGTCACGCGGCCATGATGTTCGTATTAATCTCGTCCAAGGCGGCTTTCTTGCTAGCATGCGGTCTGCGCGGACAGATGTGCGTTCTAACATGATTAACGGCGTACCAACGCGGTCTACTGAGAACTTTGCGTAACCTAAACTCTCGTAGTTATAAATCTTCGAGGGCTGACGGAATATCGCGGAACGTCCGCAGAATAACGTCAGCCCCGAGATGCTCAAATGGTGTTGTGGAATATCCATACGCCATCAAAATACAAGGCACAGACGCCGCTTTGGCGGCAAAACTGTCTGGCGCCCCGTCGCCGACCATGACAATGTTTCGCGCGCGCCTGTGTCCAGCCGCCGCAAAGATATGATCTGCATGCGGTTTATTTCGCGCCACATCATCCCCGCCGATAATTCTTGAGAACAGCGGCGTCATGTCGAGCGCGTCTAAAAGCGGTCTTGCGAGATAGCCTGGCTTGTTTGTGCAAACAGATAAGTCTGCCCCTTCTCTTTTTAATTGCCGTAGAGTTTGAAGCACTCCATCGAATGGGCGGCTGAGCTGCGCTATGTCTTCAGCATAGAGCTTGAGAAAAAGCTCTTGTAAATCCGATATGCGGTCTTCGCTTACCTCATGATTTGCGCGTGAGAATGCGTCTTCTATTAGGCGGCGAGAGCCAAAACCTATGGCCCGTCGAGCAGCCCCGTAATCTGTCGTACTTAAGCCTTCCTCTGCGATAACAAGGTTCAATACTCGTATTAAATCGGGCGCGGTGTGGATAATTGTCCCGTCTAAATCGAGGCAGAGTGAGAGGCCTTTAATTTCCATGGATATGCCTTGTATTCAAGCGGGTTAGGGGGTGCACTTTTGACAGTCTTGCGTTACATAGAATGCGCAATCGCGTCAACGCGAGTCGAGTAGTCGTCTATACTCGATCGATATGTCAAAGAGAGTGGATATGACAGCACAAAGAGCCGCCGTAATTCTTGCTGCGGGTAAATCGACCCGCATGAAATCAAAATACTCCAAAGTCCTCCATCATGTCGGTGGGCGGTCTATGCTAGGCTGGGTGGCTGACCTAGCTGCAAGCGCAGGTGTGACACGGACAATTTGCGTTGTCGGAGAAGCCAATCAAGATGTGCGCGCAGAAGCAGAGCGCCTTGGTCTTGAAATCGCAGTGCAGGAACCACAGCGTGGGACAGGTCATGCGGTACTCTGCGCGCGTGACGCCGTTGGAGATTTTGAGGGCGATTTGGTTGTGCTCTATGCAGATACGCCGCTGATTGAGCCTGATACACTCGCGAAAGTGTTTGACGCTCTCGCGAGCGATGCAGATGTTGCCGTTTTGGGGTTTGAAGCAGAAGACCCCGCCGCCTATGGACGCCTTATCACAGAGGGTGATAAATTACTGGCCATTGTTGAAGCGAAAGAAGCTACGCCAGAACAGCTAGACGTTTCGTTCTGTAATAGCGGCGTAATGGCCGCGTCTACAAAGCACATGTTCTCTGCGCTCGACCAGGTGACAGATAATAACGCTAAGGGCGAATATTACCTTACAGACATTGTGGAAATCCTGCGCGCGGATGGCTGTAAAGCTGTCGCTGTGACGGGCGCTGAGACCGAAGTTTTGGGTGTCAATTCACGGCCTGACCTCGCCATGGCAGAACAAGCATTTCAGAACCGTATGCGTGAGCGCATGATGGAACGGGGCGTAACGCTGCAAGATCCCGCGACGACATATTTCTCATTTGATACTGAAATTGAAAATGACGCGACGATTGGCGCGAATGTTGTCTTTGGTCCAGCTGTTAAAGTCTCCTCTTTTGCCCATATTCATCCGTTCTGTCATATCGAAGGGACGACAATCGGTGAGGGCGCACAGATTGGCCCATTCGCCCGCCTGCGTCCTGGGACTGAGCTTGGCGATAATACGAAGGTTGGTAACTTCGTTGAGACAAAAAAAGCGAAGGTCGGAAACGGCAGTAAAATCAATCACTTGTCATATATTGGTGATGCAAAGCTTGGGAAAGATGTGAATGTTGGTGCGGGCACCATAACTTGTAATTATGACGGCTATTTCAAGCACGTAACAACTATAGAAGACGGCGCATTTATCGGTACAAATTCCTCGCTTGTGGCCCCAATAACCGTCGGCAAAGGCGCATTTCTGGGCTCTGGCGGGACAGTGACGAAGGACGTACCAAGTGGCGCGCTCGCACTGGCGCGAGCTGAGCAAACAAATAAAGACGGTTGGGCCGAGCGTTATCACAAAGCGCAGAAAGCTCGCAAAGAGAAAGCGGCCAAGTCATGACACAAGCCAAAGAAAACGCCGCGCTCGCCGCGCTTGATTTTGTCGAGGACGGTATGACGCTTGGCCTCGGCTCAGGCTCTACGGCCGAAATATTCATCGAGCACCTTGGCCTTCGCGTCGCGGGCGGCATGAAAGTGCAAGGCGTGCCGACTTCTCAACGCACGGCGGAATGTGCGCGCGAATTTGGCGTGCCGCTTGTTGATGCCGATATGGTCGAGA
Source organism: uncultured Caulobacterales bacterium (assembly GCA_964424575.1). Taxonomy (GTDB): domain Bacteria; phylum Pseudomonadota; class Alphaproteobacteria; order Caulobacterales; family Maricaulaceae; genus Fretibacter. Next base: position 89,062 of record CAYRIV010000007.1, read on the forward strand.
AGATCCACCTTACTATAGACGGTGCGGACGAAGTCGACCCGCAGTTTAATCTCATCAAAGGTGGCGGCGCGTGTCTGCTGCGTGAGAAGATTATTGCAGACGCTTCTGACCGCATGGTGGTCATCGTCGATAGCGCCAAGATGGTTGATATGCTTGGCGCGTTTCCACTGCCTATTGAGATTGATCCGTTTGCCATGCCGCTGACTGCAGAGAAAATCTATGCAGCCCTGCTTAAGTCAGGTTGCGAGGCGGGGCAGACTGTCTTGCGCCAGAAAAAAGACGGCTCAGGCCCTCTGATTACAGACGGTGGTCACTATATTCTTGATAGTAAGTGCCGCACTATTCCTGACCCCACTGCGACAGCGCGTGCGCTCGCCGCTATTCCCGGGGTTATGGAGCATGGTCTCTTTATCGATGTGGCCTCAGTGATTGTCGTGGGCGAAGATGACCACGCAAAAGTTATGGAGTTATCCCGTGAGTAAATATGATTTTGATCTTTTTGTGATTGGCGCTGGCTCAGGCGGGGTGCGTTCAGCACGTCTTGCAGCACAACTCGGGCAGCGTGTTGCTGTGGCCGAAGAAAGTAAACCAGGCGGGACTTGTGTTGTGCGCGGATGCGTGCCTAAAAAATATCTTGTTTACGGTGCCGAATACGGGGCCGCAATTGAAGGCGCGCAGAAATACGGTTGGAGCGTCGGTGATGTCTCTTTTGATTGGAAATCTCTGCGCGACTCTATCCAAACCGAAGTTGACCGCTTGTCAGGTATCTACGCGACTATCCTTGAGAAGAACGGCGCAACTTTGTTCCGTGAGCGCGCTGAATTCGTAGATAAGCATACTGTGAAGCTCGTAAATTCGGGTAAAGAAGTCACAGCGAAAACTATCCTCATTGCCGTAGGAGGGCGTCCTTGGATGCCAGAAATTAAAGGGCATGAGCACGCCATTATGTCCGATGACGCCTTCCTGCTTGATAGCTTGCCAGAGCGCGTGCTGATTATCGGCGGCGGCTATATTGCGTGCGAGTTTGCAGGCATATTTGCGGGCATGGGCGTGAAAACTGTACAGGCTTACCGCGGCTCGCGCTTGCTTAACGGTTTTGACCCAGAGGTGCGTGTCGAGACAGGCGTTCTACAAGAAAATAACGGCATCGATACACGCTATAATATTAGCCCGAAAGAGATCAAAAAGACAACGGGCGGCTATATCGTAACCTTTGATGACGGCTCAAAAATCGGCACAGATCTCGTCTTTATGGCGACTGGTCGTAAGGCGCATACAAAGGGCCTTGGACTTGAAAATGCAGGCGTCAAAGTCGACGAAAGTGGCGCTGTCAAAGTCGATAAATATTCAAAGACATCGGCTAGCAATATCTATGCTGTGGGCGATGTGACAAACCGTGTGAACCTCACACCAGTGGCTATCCGTGAAGGCGCAGCGTTCGTTGATACGGTCTATAAGGATAATCCAACAGCCTATGACCATACGCAAATCGCGAGTGCTGTCTTCACTCGTCCGCCGATTGGTGTTGTTGGCTATACAGAGCCTGAGGCACGTCAGAAGTTCAAAGACGATATGACCGTCTACACAACGTCTTTCCGTCCGATGAAAAATGTCTTGGCGGGTAAATCGCAAAAATGCTTTATGAAGCTTATTACGCAAGGCGAAGACGAAGTTGTGATTGGCATCCATATTGTCGGCGATGACAGTCCAGAGATTATTCAAGCGCTTGGCATTTGCGTTAAAGCAGGACTGACAAAGGCCCAATTTGATAGCACATGCGCGGTTCACCCGACTTTGGCCGAAGAAATCGTCACGCTTAAGCCGCGCGAACCAAATAAAACGACGGTTGTCTCTTAGAAAAGTGTTTTTCAGGGCAGCGTGTTTTAAGGCGAGTTTCATTTGCCCCTAGTGCATTGCCTACCTATATGTGAGGGGTGAACAAAGACGTGAACATTGCTGCCGCGACTAGCCCAAGCAAGGGGCAAACTTATTTGCGCCAATATGAGCTCGTCGACCTCGTGCGAAGCTATGATCCTTCAGTTAACGAAGCGCTACTGAATAAAGCTTACGTGTTCGCGACAAAAGCCCATGGCGATCAGATGCGTCATTCGGGCGATCCTTACTATGCTCACCCCATCGAAGTGGCGGGTATTCTTGCGACGCTTAAGCTAGACACGGCGAGTATTTGCACGGCGCTCCTTCATGATGTGCTTGAAGATACCGACACGACCTATGATGAAATGTCAGAGCACTTTGGCTCTGAAATTGCCGATCTTGTGCAAGGTGTAACCAAGTTGGGTGCGCTTGAATTGTCTGTACCAGATGCGTCCAAAGAGCAGCAGCAGGCGGAAAATTTTCAAAAATTTGTCCTTGCCATGAGTAAGGATGTCCGCGTTCTTCTGGTTAAGCTTTGCGATCGTCTGCACAATATGCGGACGCTTGGCTTTCATCCAAAACAGGCTTCACGCGAAAGGATAGCCCGCGAAACGCTGGATATTTATGCGCCACTTGCACGGCGTATTGGTGTGGACCGTATCTGCTCTGAACTTGAAGATCTCTCATTTGAGCACCTTAACCCATCAGCGTTTGAGAGCATCAATAAACGCCTTGAAGGGTGGCGGGCTGATCAGAAGGCCGCTATTTCACAAATGTCAGTTGCTCTACGTGATCTTATAGACGAGCATAAGATAGATGCGCGTATCTATGGCCGTGAAAAACGTGCCTATGCTATTTGGCGAAAACTTCAACGCCAAGGTATCAGCTTTGAAGATGTCGCCGATATCTATGCCTTCCGTATGATCGTACCCGATACGGCGTCATGTTATCGCGTCTTGGGTGTGTTGCATCAAGCATTTCGTTGTGTACCCGCACGCTTTCGTGATTTTATCTCGGTACCTAAACCTAATGGCTATCAATCGCTACACACGACCATTTTAGGGCCAGAAAATAAGCGCCTAGAGATACAAATCCGTACAGAGCGCATGGAAGATGTCGCCGAGCGCGGCGTCGCGGCGCATTGGTCTTATAAAAACGAGAGCTACGCTTTCGATGTTGAGAAAGCGCAAGATAGCGGCGGCAGTGATCCGCTCCGTCGTATTCGTCCTTTTGTCGAATTGATGGAGCAAAGCGGGGATGCGGATGAATTCCTCGAACACGCTAAGCTCGAAATGTTTGCGGATCAGGTGTTTACGTTCACACCTAAAGGGGAGCTTATCTCACTCCCGCGCGGCGCAACACCGATTGATTTTGCCTATGCCGTGCATACCAAAGTCGGAGATACTTGTATTGGGGCCAATATAAATGGCCGCGATAGACCACTGCGCACGCGGCTTCAAAATGGTGATGTTGTACGCATTATCCGCGGCGGCACGCCAGAGCCACAAGCGGGCTGGGAGAACATGGTCGCGACGGGTAAAGCGCGCGCCGCCCTCCGACGTCTCACGCGTGACGGAGAGCAAGCGGAATTTCGCCGTATTGGCGCGATGTTGGCTGAACACGCTTTTGCGCGCGAGGATCGGGATTTCAGCACGGTAGCGTTAGAAGATTCATTACGACGTCTGAATCTTGATAGTCCTGAAAGCCTCTATGAAGCGCTCGGGCGGGGTAATCTCTCTATTCAAAAGTTCATGAAGAGCGTTTTCCCGGGTCGTGAAAGTACAAAAGAAACCGATCATTATGCCACGCGTGACTTGATTGACGACAATACGGTCAAGCTTTATGTCAAAGGGTCTGGTTTGAATGTAGGGCAGGGGCTTCACCTGTCCGAGTGCTGTTCGCCTATCACGGGTGACCGCATTATGGGGCTGCAAGACCCAGGGAAAGGCATTGCCATTCATACGATTGATTGTGAAGTTTTGGCGACGACGGATATATCCGAAGACGACTGGATTGATCTCGGATGGCGCCGCGCCGCAGAGCAGTCGGTGTCTATTGGTCGTATTACGACAACAGTCGAGCACGTACCAGGAGCGCTGGCAGACCTGACTAAGATGATCGGCGAAGCGGGTGGTAATTTGACTAATATCAAGACGCTCAAACGTAGCCCCTCATTTTTTGACATGATACTTGATATTGAAGTGTCCGATAATCGGCATCTGTCACAGGTCATTGCTGCCTTGCGTACAAGCGCCTATGTGGTATCCGCCAAGCGCCAGCGCGCAGATAGCGCGATTCACTCATAGGCCCGCCGCAAGAGGCTGGGACCTGCAACATAGACGAGATAGGTTTGACATGAATACAAATGACGTCCTCGACATTTTCAGAGAAGCAGGGGCCTTGCTCGAAGGTCATTTTATCTTGTCATCAGGCTTGCGTAGCCCTGTCTTTTTGCAAAAGGCGTTTATCTTTAAAAACCCTGCGCTGACTGAAAAGCTGTGCAAAGCCTTGGCTGACAAAGTCACGCGCGAGCTTGGCGATACACCTGACATTATTGTAGCCCCTGCTATGGGGGGTATTATCCCTGGCTATGAGACGGCGCGTCACATGGGACTTGAGTCGATTTTCACCGAACGCGAAAACGGAGAGTTCGTCCTACGCCGTGGGTTCACACTCTCCGAGGGACAAAAGGTTTTGATGGTCGAAGATATTGTCACGACCGGACTATCCTCGCGCGAATGCATAAAGAGCATCGAAGAGACAGGCGCTAAAGTAATTGGTGGCGCGTGTATTTTTGATCGCTCAAACGGTGAAGCGGACATAGGTGTGCCGCTTATCTCGCTCGCGTCGAAAGCCTTCCCAGCTTATAAAGCGGATAATCTGCCAGAGGATTTAGCAAAGCTTAAGGCGATTAAACCAGGGAGCCGAGGGCTCGCGAAATGAGCAATCCTAAGTTACGTCTTGGCGTGAATATTGATCATTTTGCGACAGTGCGAAACGCGCGCGGCGGCACGCATCCTGATCCAGTCGCAGGGGCTTGGGCCGCCATCCAAGCGGGCGCAGACGGTATTACGGCACACCTGCGCGAAGACCGCCGCCATATCCGCGATGATGATCTCAACCGTCTGCAAATGCTGTGCGAGAGTGAGAACATTCCGCTAAATATGGAAATGGCGGCGACAGATGAGATGTTGCAGATTGCGCTTGATCTAAAACCACACGCCGTATGTCTTGTGCCTGAACGCCGTGAAGAACGCACCACCGAAGGCGGCCTGGATGTAGTCGGGCAACATAATCGGCTCGTCCCGCTGATTGCGAAGCTCGCTAATAATGGCTCGCGCCTCTCCCTTTTTATCGAGGCTAATCGCGCGCAAATTGAGGCGGCGGCACGCACAAAGGCGGAAGTCGTTGAATTCCATACGGGGGCCTATGCGCACGCGCTTGACGATGGCGACACTGAAAAAGCGCAGGCGATATTAAAGCAGCTAGAGCAGGGCGGAGCTCTCGCGGAAAGTCTTGGCCTTGAGGTGCATTACGGGCATGGGCTAACGTTTGAGAATGTGGGAGCTGTCGCCAAAATACCACAAGCGCGCGAGTTGAACATCGGGCATTTCATTATCGGCGAAGCGCTCTTCTTGGGGCTTGAGCCCGCCATTAAAGAGATGCGCCGTGTAATGGATGCCGCGCGCGTCGGAGTTGAGGACGCGTCTTGATAATCGGCATAGGTACAGATTTATGTGATATCCGCCGTATTGAGAAAACGATTGAGAAGTTTGGCGACCGATTTCTCAACCGCGTTTTTACCAAGGCTGAACGCGCGTATTGCGACGCAAAATCTGGTCGTGCGTCCTATTACGCCAAGCGCTTTGCCGCCAAAGAGGCTGCCGCAAAAGCACTTTCGGGCGCCAATACGGGGCATCTTACTTGGCAAGACGTGGAAGTAAAAAATGACCCCTCTGGCCGCCCCGTTATCTATCTCTACTGCGGCGCGAAAGAGCGTCTGGAAAGTTTGACACCGCACGGTATGAACGCGCATATACAACTGAGCCTGAGCGATGATTACCCCTATGCGCAGGCTTTTGTAATCACCGAAGCATTTGCGCCGCAGCGCACATTGGAAGTTTAGTAAATGGCGAAAAAAAGTAACAGCTCTGGCGGAATTGGCGAGTTTATCTCGACTATTATATGGGCCGTTGGGATTGCGTTTGTTTTGCGGACGTTTCTGTTTCAGCCGTTTAATATCCCGTCAAACTCTATGCAGCCTGGTTTGACGAAGGGCGATTACATCATTACCTCAAAATATTCGCTCGGCTATGGGCGTCACGCGGCGGAGCCTATTCCATTTCCTGTCAAACAAGGACGTCTGTTTGAACGCGCGCCCAAGCGAGGAGATGTCATAGTCTTTCGTCCAGAGGGTAAGAAAATCAATCTCATTAAGCGTCTTGTTGGCTTGCCGGGCGACCAGCTACAGATGGTGAACGGACGCCTTATGCTTAACGGCGATGCGGTTGAAACAGTTGAGGCTGGCTCTGAAAAACGGCTCGATAAATTTGGCACCTATCAAGACACAAGTGTGCAGCGCGAAACATTGCCCGGGAATGAAACGATAGCGATTTACGACGCGATGAAAAACTCGCCCGCCGATAATACGAGTGTTTTTACCGTCCCAGCAGGTCACTATTTCTTCTTAGGTGATAATCGCGACAACTCGCTTGATAGTCGGTATTCCGTCACGCAGGGCGGGGCAGGCTACGTGCCAGCCGAAGCGCTAATGGGGAAAGCGGAGTTTGTTTTACTTTCTGTGACTGATGATTTTTCACTGCGCAAACCTTGGACATGGGCCAAAATGCGCGGCGACCGCTTCTTTAAGGGCATAGAATAATGCCGACAAAGGCTTATGATATTAAGCTCTCCGCGCTACAATCGCGCATGGATTATCAGTTTGAAGACCCTGGTCTATTGACTACGGCGTTGACCCATTCCTCTTATGGTGACGGGCAAAGAAAGACGACCAATTATGAGCGGCTTGAATTTTTAGGTGACCGCGTATTGGGCCTTCTGACGGCGGATATGCTTTATCACGCTAAAGACGAAGCCGAAGGCGGGATGGCGAGGCGCCTTAATGCTTTGGTGCGTAAGGAAACCTGTGCTCGCGTGGCGCGCGCAATTGGCGTCGGAGAAGCGCTGTTAATTTCGGCCTCGGAGGATAGGCAAGGCGGGCGCGAGAAAAACTCTATATTGGGCGATGCGTGTGAGTCTATTCTTGGCGCGATTTATCTTGACGGCGGCATGATGCCCGCGCTTGCATTTTACGAAGCGCATTGGTCTAATGAGATAGAGAAGGTACTCGCGAAATCCGCGAAAGATCCCAAAACAGAGTTGCAAGAACGCGCCTCAGCCGAAGGTGGTGAACCGCCCGTTTATAGTGTGCTGGAGCAATCTGGCCCCGACCATAGACCTCTTTTTGTTATTGAAGTCAGCGTAGAAAACATCGGCTCCGCAAGGGGTACAGGTAAATCTAAAAAAGTAGCCGAGCGCTATGCCGCGCGTCACCTCCTAGAAAATTGGCCCCTTAAATGAGCACACACCCAACAAGAGCAGGTTTTGCTGCTATCATTGGCGCGCCAAATGCGGGCAAATCGACCCTCGTAAATGCCCTCGTTGGCGAGAAGGTCTCTATCGTTACACACAAAGTACAGACGACGCGTTTCCAAGTGCGCGGCATCGCAATGCTACGTGATAAGGACGAGGTCGAGACGCAGGTGGTCCTTGTTGATACGCCAGGTATTTTTAAGGCGGGTGAAGATGACCGCCTCGGACGCTCGATGGTGCATGCGGCTTGGAGTGGGGTCACCGACTCTGACGTGACTCTACATGTCGTTGACGCCCCAGGACATTTACGTGTGCTCAGCGGCGAACCAACGGCACAAGATAAGCGAGCGTTCAATGATACAGAACGCGTGACGGCGGGCCTCAAAAAACGCGAGGAGAAAAACGCGTTTCTTGTGCTCAACAAAATTGACGAGATTGCGCATGACCGACTGCTGGAAGTGATTGCCTCTTTCACAGATAAAGAGATTTACCGCGAAGTTTTCATGATTTCTGCGCTTAATCTTGACGGTGTGTCAGCCATGCAACTTGCTATGGCAGAGGTTATGCCAAAAAGCCCGTTTCTATTCCCGCCTGACCAAGCCGCAGATATCCCGTCACGCCTTATGGCGGCAGAGATTACGCGCGAAAAACTATTCTTACGCCTGCATGATGAGCTGCCTTATGCCTCGACTGTTGAGACAGAAAAATGGACGCGGCAGAAAAACGGCGATGTGCGCATTGATCAAATTATCTATGTCAAACGCGAGTCTCAAAAGCCGATTGTGCTTGGCAAGGGCGGACGCACTATTCGTGATATTGGTGCGGCAGCGCGTCAAGATATGCAGGAGTGGCTCGGCTGCAAAGTGCACCTTTTCCTCTTTGTGAAAGTCCGTGAAGGCTGGGTCGATGACCGCGCTCGCTATGCTGACAGCGGTCTTGAATTTGATGTATAACTGCGGTCTCGCCTAATGGAGTGGACAAGTACGGGTTATGTGCTGTCCGTCAAAAAGCACGGCGAGACCTCTGCCATTATCGATGTTCTCACTCGTGACCGTGGTCGCCATGCGGGGCTAGTACGCGGCGGTGTTGGCAAGCGCCTCCGTCCCGTTTTGCAAGCGGGCAATAAGGTGCAAGTGACATGGCATGCGCGGCTCTCCGAATATCTCGGCACTTATCAAGTTGAAGCGCTCACCTCACGTGCGGCCGAGATAATGGAAGACCGCCTGATGCTGACTGCGCTGAACGCGATGTCGGCTATGGCGAAAGAGACACTGCCTGAGCGCGAATCCCATCCGCGTGTCTATGACGCCTTCGAAGTCCTGCTCGCCAATCTTGAAGACCCAGACATCTGGCCCGTGCTTTATGTGCAGTGGGAAGCGGGGCTGTTGCAAGCACTTGGCTATGGTCTTGACTTGTCGGCTTGCGCCGCGACGGGCGCGAATGATCAACTCACCCATGTGTCGCCGCGTTCTGGTCGCGCAGTGAGCGCGAGTGCGGCTGAACCTTATTTGGATAAGCTTTTGTCACTGCCAGCGTTCATGATGGGCTCGCCCTCTGCTACGCCAATCGATATTGCAAATGGCTTGGCGCTGACGGGGTATTTTTTGGAAACGCGGCTGCAATGGGGCGTTAACCGGACGCTACCCGAAGCCCGTGCACAGCTGATTACAAGATTAGTGGCAGATGGGCGCGCCGCCCCCTTGGCCCCAAAGCCCACAGGGCGCTAAGGTAGCTGCAACGAATCACGCGTTTGCACGCGATCTCATTGGACTGATATGACTGATACGACGACTAAAAACGGCGTCCCTGATGACGACTCTATTATTGAAGAGCATATCGATGATGCGCTCTCGACGCGATATCTCGCCTATGCTCTCTCGACGATTACGCAGCGCGCCTTGCCCGATGTTCGCGATGGCTTAAAGCCAGTTCATCGCCGTATCCTCTATGCCATGCGTCAGCTTAAGCTGAACCCTGAGAACGCGCATAAGAAGTGCGCGCGTATTGTCGGCGACGTCATGGGGCAATATCACCCGCATGGTGATGCGTCGATTTATGACGCGCTTGTTAAGCTCTCACAGAGTTTCAGCGCACGCTATCCGCTTGTCGACGGGCAAGGGAACTTCGGCAATATCGACGGCGATAGCGCGGCCGCCATGCGTTATACCGAAGCGAAGATGACGGCGGCTGGCGTGGCGCTACTTGAAGGTATTGACGAAGATGCCGTCGATTTAACGGCAACTTATAATGAGGAAGATGAAGAGCCTGTCGTCTTACCAGCGGGCTTTCCAAATCTGCTCGCCAACGGTTCGCAAGGGATTGCCGTGGGCATGGCGACGTCTATTCCGCCGCATAATGCCGCCGAGATTTGCGATGCGGCGCTACATTTGATTAAGACCCCCAATGCGCGGATTGAGACCTTGATGAATTACGTCAAAGGTCCCGACTTCCCGACCGGTGGTATTATCATTGAACCGCAAGAAAGCATGCTTGAGGCCTATAAAACCGGGCGCGGCGGATTTAAGGTCCGCGCGCGTTGGCATAAGGAAGAACTGCCGCGAGGGCTTTGGCAGATAGTCGTTACAGAAATTCCCTATCAAGTGCAGAAATCGCGCCTGATTGAAAAGCTCGCCGACATCATCGAGAGCAAAAAAGTCCCTTGGCTCGAAGATGTGCGCGATGAATCTGCTGAAGATATCCGCGTTATACTTGAACCCAAAAGTAAGAACATTGACCCGCATGCGTTGATGGAAAGCCTGTTTAAAGTCTCAGAGCTTGAAAGCCGCACGTCGATCAATATGAACGTGCTCGACGCGACGCGCACACCGCGCGTGATGAACTTGCGTGAAGTGATACAAGCCTTCCTTGATCATCGACGCGTGGTCTTGCAGCGTCGCTCACAACAGCGCCTTGGTAAAATCATTGATCGTATGGAAATCCTCGACGGTTATATGATTGCCTTCCTCAATATTGATGAGGTCATTCGTATTGTTCGTTTTGAGGACAAGCCGAAAGAAGAATTGATGAAAGCGTTCAAGCTGACCGAGCGGCAGGCGGATGCGATTTTGAACATGCGATTGCGCGCGCTGAACAAGCTGCAAGAGCTTGAGATTAAGACTGAAAATGACGCGCTCGCGGCGGAAAAAGCCGAGATTGAAGGCTTGCTTGGCTCTGAGAAAAAGCAATGGGACGTGATTGCAGAGCAAGTGAAGTCTATCCGCGATGCTTACGGCCCGAAAACAGATATCGGTAAGCGCCGCTCGACATTCTCTGACGCACCAGATCTTGATATTGATTTGGCGACAGCGTTCATTGTGAAAGAAACTGTTACGGTTATCTTGTCGGAAAAAGGCTGGATTCGCACGATGAAGGGCAAGGTTGATGATTTGTCGTCTGTGAAGTTCAAAGACGGCGACGGCCCTGCCTTCAACGTCACATGCGAAACGACGGAGAAGGTCATTCTTTTTGCGACAAATGGTAAGTTCTATACGCTCGGCGTGGACAAATTACCTGGCGGGCGTGGCAATGGTGAACCTGTGCGTTTGATGATTGATCTTGAGGATGACCATCAACCCATCGGCATGTTTGTACATGATGAGAACCGCGAATTATTACTCGCCAGCTCTGATGGTTACGGTTTCCGTGTGGCAGAAAAAGATGTGGTTGCATCTACGCGCGGCGGTAAGCAAACGCTCAATGTGAAAGGCGACGCCGAAGCGGCGCGCTGTATCGAAGTGCAAGGTGATAAAATTGCCGCCATTGGCGAGAACCGTAAAATTCTCATTTTCGATGTTGAAGAATTGCCCGTCATGTCACGGGGTAAAGGTGTGCGTATTCAAAAATACAAAGACGGCGGACTTGCGGATGTGACGACGTTTGCTTCGGATGACGGGCTGACATTTGTTGATAGCTCCAACCGCACGAATTCGGTTGCGGATTGGAATATACTCGAAGGGAAACGGGCAGGGGCAGGGCGCATGGCGCCGCGCGGCTTCTCTCGCATCGGCCGTTTTGCTCCAGACCACCGCTTGAAATAGGGAAATAATAGTCCTTGTGAGATGGGCTATTTTGCCGCTATCTTAAAGCTACAGACATCGGGAGACAGTCATGGAAGTATTATTAGTTATTCTCGGCATTATTGTCGTTCTAGCCTTCATTATTATCGGGATTTACAACCGATTGGTGGCCTTGCGTCAGACCTGTAATCAGGCGTGGTCGGATATAGAAGTGCAGCTCAAGCAGCGCCAAGATCTTGTACCGCAACTCGTCAATACTGTTAAAGGCTATGCGGCTCACGAAAAAACTACGTTTGAGGAAGTCGTCAAAGCGCGTCAAATGGCTGTCAATGCTGGCTCTGTTCAAGGTCAAGCGGCAGCAGAAAGCATGTTGTCTCAAGCGCTTGGAAAGCTTTTTGCGCTCGCCGAAGCTTATCCTGATCTAAAAGCCAATCAAAACTTCTTGCAGTTGCAAGATCAACTGGCCGATGTTGAGAACAAAATCGCGGCCTCGCGTCGGTTCTATAACAACGCTGTCGGTGAGTATAACACGGGCATTGAGCAGTTCCCAGCGAACCTTATTGCGGGTCCGTTTAATTTTACCCCACGTGATTTCTTTGAAGCGCCAGAAGGCCGCGAAGCTTTACAAACCCCAGTTGAGGTTCAGTTTTAGTCTAGTCTGAACGGGAGATAATCCGCCGCATGATGCAGGCTTACGGTCTTAAAACACATATTTGGAATAATAATCTGCGTAGTATTTTGCTGCTGATTATGTTCCCGATACTTTTGCTCGGCCTCGCTTATGCTGCAATGCTTATCTATTACGGCCTCACATCTGAGATGAGTACGGGGCAGGGACTCGCTTATGCCGCTGATATGATGCCGCGCGCGGCGCCCGTTGCGCTTGGTGCGTCAGGTGCATGGTTTGCAGTCGCTTTTCTCGGCCATCAAGCCATGATTGATATGTCGACGAAAGCGCGCTCGGTGACTCCGTCAGAACAACCGCGGGCTTACAAACTTTTAGAGAACCTTTGCATTTCACGCGGCATTACGATGCCGAAGCTAAAGGTCATTCAGACGGATGTTATGAATGCCTATGCAAGCGGTATTCGCGATAGCAATTACACGATCACGCTCACCACAGGGCTTATGCGCAACTTGGACGATGAAGAACTTGAAGCCGTCATCGCGCATGAATTGTCACATATTGCAAATAGGGACGTACGCCTTCTAATTATTGCTGTGATTTTTGTCGGCATATTCTCGTTCTTTGGCGAAGGCATTGTACGCACAATGTTTCGGACCAATCTGTCTCGCTCGACCGATCAGCACAGACGCAGTGGCGGCGGGCAGGCGGGCGCGCTCATCTTCTTCGGCATCGCGATTGTTGCAATATCCTATATGTTAGCCTTGCTTGTACGGTTCTCGCTGTCGCGTAGACGCGAGTTCATGGCCGATGCGGGCGCTGTTGAGTTGACGAAAAATCCTGACGCGATGATACGGGCTTTGCAGAAAATTTCTGGCAATGCGGAACTTTCTCAAGTCCCCGCGGAAGTGCGCGAAATGGCTTTTGAGAACCCCAGAACGGGTTTTGCAGGTATTTTTGCAACGCATCCACCGATTGAAAAACGCATTGAAGCGCTCATGAAGTTTGGGGGTGGCCGCCTTGGGACTGAAAGCCGTCCCGCACCGCGCCGTCAGTTTGGAACTAAAAATTCATCCTCGAATACACCCAATAACGGCCTTTTCAAGGGTCCGTGGGGTCGGAACTAGCGCCGCTAGTCACGAGACGTAAAACTCTCTATAACGTCTAAAAAATGCTATAAACATAAAAGGATACGCCATGACATTTACGAAACGCCTTCTCATATCTGCCGCCACAGCTGTTATGCTCGTGGCTTGCGGCGGGACGACCACCGCGCCGTCCGATATTACTTTGCCAGAGGGTGTGAGCTTCGTTGAGCGTGTCGAAAAGTCGGGTGAAGACCTCGTTATCCCATATACTGAGTACAAGCTCGACAATGGCCTGCGCGTAATTTTGCACGAGGACAAATCCGACCCGCTCGTCCACGTGGATGTGACCTACCATGTTGGCTCTGGTCGCGAAGATATTGGTAAATCAGGTTTTGCGCATTTCTTTGAGCATATGATGTTCCAAGGCTCTGAGAATGTCGCCGATGAGCAGCACTTTAAACTCATCACAGAATCTGGCGGTACCCTAAACGGCACAACGAACTCTGACCGTACGAATTATTTTGAGACGGTTCCCGCTAACCAACTCGAAAAAATGCTCTGGCTCGAGGCTGATCGCATGGGCTACTTCCTCAATGCTGTGACGCAAGAAAAATTTGAAGTGCAGCGCGAGACGGTGAAAAACGAACGCGGACAGCGCGTTGATAACCGTCCTTATGGTCTTTTAAGTGAGCGCGTGGGTGAAGCCATGTATCCCGAAGGACATCCTTACAGCTGGTCTGTTATTGGCTACCTCGAAGATCTCGACCGGGCTTCCCTCAATGATCTAAAGAAGTTTTTCCTGCGCTGGTACGGGCCGAATAATGCTGTGCTTACGATCGGTGGTGATATTGACAAAGAGCAGACGCTTGAATGGGTGAAAACCTATTTTGGCAATATTCCAGCAGGCCCTGAGGTCGGAGAGCCTACAGCACCGCCAGTCACACTTGACGCTGACCGCTATATATCGCTCGAAGACAATGTGTCGCTGCCGCTTGTTTATATGGCGTGGCCAACGGTGAAAGCCTATCATCCCGATGAAGCACCACTTGACGTGTTAATGTCTATTATGGGCGATGGCAAAACGTCCCTGCTTTACAAAAATCTTGAAAAAACAGGGCTGGCTGTGAGTTCTGCCACAGGACATGGCTGTCGTGAGTTGCACTGCCAATTCACCATGTACGCCCTGCCAAACCCTGCCAAAGGGGCGAGCCTTGCTGATCTTGAGCAAACAATGCGCGACTCACTTGTTGAGTTTGAAGAGCGTGGTGTTGAACCAGATGACCTAGCGCGCGTCAAAGCGGGTATAGTTTCTGGCCTGATTTACGGTCTTGAATCGACATCAGGCAAAGTCAGCCAACTCGCCAATTACGCAACAATCCAAGATGATCCTGACGGTATTGGCTATGATGTATCGCGCTATGAAAGCGTTACAGCGGACGATGTGATGCGCGTGTTCCGTGAGTATATCAAAGGTAAGCCTGCCGTCATCATGAGTATAGTGCCGAAGGGCGAGCCAGAAATGATTGCTGCACCTGACACGTGGTCACGTTATGAACGTACCATTCCAGAAGACACAAGTACGGATGATTTCGATTGGTCCCTGCCTGATGATGGTGATTTCGACCGCTCGGTTATTCCGCCCGCAGGGCCTAACCCTGTTATCAAGGCGCCAGATGTTTACACGGCAAGCCTGAGCAATGGTATTAAAGTGACAGGCGCGGTAAATGACGAAACGCCGACGACGACTATTCGTATTCAGATGAAGGTGGGGCAGACACATGACCCTTTAGATAAACTTGGCCTTGCCTCTAATCTTGCGCAATATTTGAACGAGGCAGGTACAGAGGCATCATCAGCGGAAGAGCTTTCTAACCGCCTCGATAAGCTTGGCTCATCCGTATCATTTGGCGGCGGAGGCACATATACGACGATGTTTATCCGTAGCTTGACGAAGAACCTCGACGAAACCATTGAAATTGCTAAAGAAAAACTACTTCAACCAGAGTTCACGCAGGAAGACTTTGATCGTCTTAAAGCCCAAACTATTGAGGGTATAAAGCAGTCAAAGAAGAATGCGGGAAGCGTCGCATGGGCCACATTTGATCGTCTGATGTATGGCGATGAAAACCCGATTGCTTGGAGCGGGAGTGGCACTTTGGAAACGGTTGAGGCAACGACCTTGGCTGATTTTAAAGACTTTTATGTGCGTAATTACTCACCTGAGATTGCCTCGATTATGGTGGTGAGCGATCTTGGGCAGTCTAAAATTAAATCAGCCCTTGCGCCTTTATCGGCTTGGAAAGGCGAGGAAGTTCCAGCTGTGTCTGACAAACCCTATCCAGAACTTGCGGCGGGCACACTTTACTTCATTGATAAAGACGACGCGGCGCAATCTGAAATCCGTATCGGCAAACGCGCACTGCCTTATGACGCGACGGGTGAATATTACCGTGCGGGTCTGATGAATTATCCGCTTGGTGGGGCCTTTAATAGCCGCATTAATCTGAACCTTCGCGAGGATAAGGGCTATACTTACGGCGCACGCTCACGCTTTAGCGGCTCAGATGTGCGCGGAACTTACGTCGCCTCATCAGCTGTTAAAAAAGACAAAACGGCCGAGTCGATTATAGAATTTGTGAAAGAGATCAACACTTATGCCGAGAGCGGGATTACGCCAGACGAACTGGCGTTTACTAAATCTGCGATTGGTCAACGTGACGCGCGTTCTTATGAAACGCCACGTCAAAAGCTTGGATTCATTTCACGCATGGTGAATTATGACTTGGAACCCAGTTTTGTCGATGAGCAGTCCGAAATATTGCAAAATATGACGAAGGCAGACGCAGATGCGCTTGCTGCAAAGCATTTGAAAGTAGATGAGATGATTATGGTGGTTGTAGGCGATAAAGACGCGATTTTCGATAATGTCAAAGCGCTTGGTTATCCCGTTGTTGAACTCGATGTTGACGGCAATGTCGTGAAATAATGCCAACAAAAAAGGTCACATTCCCAGGTGCCTTTGGCGACACGCTTTCGGCCAAAATTGACTGGCCAGAAGAGGGGCTGAAAGGCTGGGCGCTATTTGCACATGGCTTTTCAATTGGGAAAGACCTCAAACCTATTCGGACAATCTCTCAGACTTTAGTCGATGAAGGTTACGGCATGCTCCGTTTTGACTTCACGGGCCTAGGGGAGTCGGGCGGCAATTTTTCTGACACAAATTTCAGTTCTAATTGTGATGACTTGCGTCAGGCGGCTAAGTTCTTGCGCGAGAATTACGAAGCACCTAAAATTTTGATTGGTCATAGTTTCGGTGGGACAGCCTCTCTTAAAGTCGTTGACGAACTGCCTGAAGTGGGGGCGATTGCCACCATTGGTTCGCCTTGCGATACAACACATATTGTCCATCAATTTGCAGACCAACTAACAGAAATCGAAGAAGAAGGTGAGGCAAAAGTGCTGCTCGGCGGTCGTCCGTTTGTTATCAAAGAACAGTTTTTAGAAGATATTGGCAACCAAGACATTGCGTCCGAAATTGCTGATATGGATAAACCGCTCATGATTTTTCATTCGCCGCAGGACCAGATGGTTGGCATTGCTAATGCGTCTCACATTTACATGAAGGCACGTCATCCCAAAAGTTTTGTTAGTCTGGACGGGGCGGATCATCTTTTGCTTAAAAATCCAGCGGATGCGGAATATGTCGCTCGTGTCCTCGCGGCTTGGGCGGCGCGTTATATTTAACTCTCAGACTGGAGCTCGTGAAGATTTTCATGCGCTCTCACGTGATAACTGGTGCTACGCGCGATAGCGGCTTTAAATAGAGCGGCGGCTTGGGTGATGTCTTGTCGGGATTTTGCGATAAAACCTGCATCGTTTAAGATATCGGCTGCAAAATCGTCCGTCAGACCCACTGTTGCTTTTTCATATTGCCCTAATAATGCAAGAGTCAGGCGACGATTATTGTCATAGATTTTCTTATTTGGCTCGAGTTCAGACGCCTGTTCAAATTTTGACAGCGCTGAGCGCATATCGCCGCTCATGAGCAAAGACATGCCGAGATTATTGACGACGCTGGCCTTCGTTCCACCTGTCTTTAGGGCTTGGAGGTAGCAGTCTTGGGCGCGTAGAGGCTGCCCTTGTTTATCGTGAAAACCACCGAGTGCGTTCCAAAGTCGCGGATCGTTTGGGCTCCGCTCTAAGGCTTGATTAAGGCGGAGTTCTGGATCAGAGCTTTTGCCAACGGCAATTTCTGCCAAAACCTGCGCGGCAAGCAACTTGGGTTTAGCTGTTTCTGGGTCAATATCTAGTTGGGACGCGGCGGTATAGGCTTGTTCAAACTGATCCGTCTTTAAGGCCATGTCGATGAGACCTATGTTTACGTCGGCACTGTCTGATGTAGCAAGCCAAGCGGCGTAAAAATGCTGATAGGCGAGGGCGCTATCACCGTTCCAACGCGCCTCTACGGCGAGGGTGAGGGGGTTTTCAATCGCGAAGAGATGCTCCGAGACGCGTGAGGCAGGTCGTACCTCAAATACGGGTTTAGGCGCTGCCTTGTCTATTCTCGACACCGCTGTCGCTGCATTAGGCATTACCTCGGGCGTTGTCGTACAGGCCGAGAGGGTTAAGCCTAGTAAAGCTTGAAGCATCGCCTTTTGCACGACTATAGTCCCTGAGAAATCCGGATGCCTGCAGGCAAAAGGACCATGCAAATAATAGTAGGGAAAATAAACAGAATTAGCGGCACCGTAAGCTTGGCAGACAAAGCCATCGCTTTTTCTTCGGCTTTCATCATGCGTTTCATGCGCATTTCATCCGCGAAGGTGCGAAGTGTTTTACCCACACTTGAGCCCATCTCATCAGCTTGTTTCAGCATAACGGCGAGCGAACGTGCTTCCTCGAGGTCAACGCGTTTCGCAAAACTCTGCATAGCCGCATGGCGGTCACGACCAGCGCGTAATTCGAGGTTCATAATATCGATGTTGATACGAAGTGTCGGATAGCGTCCACCAATTTCATGTCCGACACGCACAAGCGCTGCATCCATGCTAAGGCCAGCTTCAATACAAGCAATAAGCAGGTCCATCATATCTGGAAAGCCGTTGCGACATTCTTCGCGGCGGCGATTTGTCCGCCAGCGCACCACGAAAATTGGTAGATAAAGACTTATCACCAACGAAGCGCAGAAGACAAAAACGATTGTCGAAAGGCTGAGCATGTTCGTGAGATGCCCCATGAGCATAAGGATAATGAATTGCGGCACGAACAGACATAAAATCCGAATAGCATGATAAATCTGTACGCTTGACGCTCCGTAGAAGCCCGCTTGTGAAAGCTCAAAACGTATCCGCGTAATATCCTCTGAACTCGGAAGAGTGAGGTGCTGGCCAAATTTTGCGAGCAGGTTAGCGGGTTTGTCTTCGACGCTATCGACATCCGCGCCAGCCCCGCCTGCGAGACGCCGTTCAATCTGTGAGTTATGGCGCAGGGCCGATGAAATAGCGACAGCGACGAGGCTGAGACTAATCAATAGAAACAGCAAGGAGATCGTTATCGTGAGCGTATTTTGATAAGTCGTAATCGACATTAGATTTTAAAGTTGATCATTTTTTTCATGACCAAATTCCCTATCAACATCCAACCGATAATTCCGTAAGTCGCATAGGTTATGACTTTATGACCTTTTACATCACCGTAAAAATCAGGTGCAGCGAGATTTATAAGTAAAAACAAAACAATCGGCGCGATGTTCAAAATCATGGCTGACATGCGACCCTCAGCAGAAGCCGCTTTTATTTTCAGACGCATTTTTTGGCGATTGCGAATAGTGTCCGCACTCTTACGTAAAAGCTCGGCAAGGTTGCCGCCTGTGCGTTCTTGCAGGCGTATCATGGCTGAGAAGAGATCAAAGTCTTCGTGTCCTACGCGCTCGGCGAGGCGCTGTACGGTCTGGCTGATACTTGCGCCGTAAGAAATTTCATCGCTTGCCACACCGAATTCCGTGCCAATTGGGTCAGGCATTTCACGTCCCACTAACGCCATGGCGACTGGCACGGGATGACCCGCACCGAGCGAACGTACGATAACATCAAGCGCATCTGGAAGCTGAGACACGGCTTTACTACGCCGACGTTTAGCTAGAAATTTTAAAACCGCGATAGGCAGGATAAGGCCGCCCCCACAGCCAATCATTGCCCACATAAACGTGCTTTTTAATAGAAATGCAAATATACCTAAACTTAAAAAACTTCCTAATAAGACTGCGTAGATACCGTAATTGCCAAGAGGTAAACCAGAATGGAGGACAAGCTTTTTTAGCCATATAATGGCACCTGCGAGATCGCCATCACGCGTCATACCGCGCCGCGTGCGAAGTTTAGCAAGGACTACTGTCGCGTCTTTTTCATTGGCTAGGCGTTGCATCCTGTCATTTGCCATTTTGGCTTTCTTAAAGGCGTGTTTGCCCATGCCAATGAATGTCTGCAAGGCGAGAACAGCCGCTGCAAAAATAAGGGCGTAAATTAGAAATGATGTGTGCCCACTCATTGGGCGCTACTTTCAACGTCGTCCTTGGCTGCTTCCGCGCTAAGGACCCGTGTTTTGACATCGCCTTCATAAACTGATCCAACAGGCAGCGCCTTTGGTTCAAACAAATCTTCTGGCAATTGATAATTTCGAGTTTCAATCAAGTTGAGGCATTTCGGCCGAATACCTGTTGCGCGAAATTCGCCGATGACCTCATGATTAGGACCTGTGCCTGTACGCGTGTAGTTGAAAATTTCCTGCATCTGAATAATGGCGCCTTCCATGCCGACAATTTCGGCGACAGAGGTGATTTTACGCTGCCCATCAGAGAGGCGCTGTGCTTGCACGATAATACCGACCGCGCTTGCGATTTGGCCCGCGACGGCTTCGGGCGTGATTTTCATATCCCCCATCGCAACCATCTGTTCAAGACGGGTAATCGCGTCACGCGGCGTGTTGGCATGAAGTGTCGCCATAGACCCTTCGTGACCTGTGTTCATCGCTTGTAGCATATCAAACGCTTCCTCACCGCGAACTTCCCCCAGAATAACGCGGTCAGGACGCATACGGAGCGCGTTTTTCACAAGTTCTCTTTGTTTAATCTCACCGTTACCCTCAATGTTCGCGGGGCGCGTTTCCATACGGGCGACATGCGGTTGTTGTAGTTGCAGTTCCGCGGCGTCCTCAATCGTAATGAGGCGTTCTTTTTCTGAAATCGATTGAGATAGCGCATTTAACAAAGTTGTCTTACCAGAGCCCGTACCGCCCGAGATAAGGATAGTGACACGTGCACGGCAGGCTGCCCAAATAAACTGCGCCACCCCGTCTGGAATAGCGTTAAATTCTACGAGCCTATCAAGTGTGAACGGTGTTTTGGAAAATTTACGAATTGAGACAAGCGGTCCGTCTACGGCAATCGGCGCAATCGCGACGTTCACACGAGAGCCGTCAAGTAAACGCGCGTCGCATAGCGGCTGACTTTCATCAACACGACGTCCGACCGTTGCCACAATGCGGTTTATAATACGCAGCAGGTGAGGCTCATTCGCAAATTGTATTCCAGAAAGCTCCAGTTCGCCGCCGCGTTCGACATAGACTTGCTCGTGCGTGTTTATCAAAATGTCTGAAACACTATCATCTTGGAGGAGGGGTTCTAACGGCCCCAGCCCGGTCATCTCGTCAAAAATACCTTCGGCGAGTTGTTTGATTTCAGGCGACGTGAGTTTTAATTTCTCGTCGAGAACAATTTCGCGTACAATGCTGAGGACTTGTTCTCGTAGGCTGGGCGTGTCCAGTCCATCAAGAGCTGCGAGATCAATGTCTTCAATAAGCCTTGCATGGATGCGAACTTTCGTTTCGAGCCACGCTTTTTGTGCAGCTTTTCTGAGGTCTTCTGAAGTAACTTCTTTTGGCTTTTTGATCTCAACATTCGGGCTTGCGACAAGCTCAATCAAAGACTCAGGCCCTTTTGAAGTTTCTGGTGCAGGTGAGGGCGCGATCTGCTGATCGGCTGTCTCGTCCACTAAAAATTTCGAAAACTTTCCCATAACTTACCCTAATAATAGGGGGCTAAAATCATGTTAGAAGACGCCCTTAATTAAGCGTAAATCTGCGTCTAAGCCGCAGCTCGTTTACGTCTGCGGTCCTTGAAAATTCCGCGCGATTTTTCTTCTTTGGGGAGCCATTTGAGGGATAATTCGTGAACATCTTTAACAAAACGTGCTTCAGGGCGAATGACTTCCACGGCTTCGCCGCAATTAATGGCTTCACGTGTTGTGTCATAGTCAACGCAAATTGTTGCAGACACACTGCGCTGCAATGCTTTTTCAGCATCTGCCAAACGGATGGAATTTCTAAAAGAGCGCCGCTCGACTTTGTTCAGGACGACTTCACAATGTAGGTCTTGGTTAAGCACGGTTTCAATATTCGCAATGCGCGCGCGGGTGGTGTGCAGTGAGGGTATTGTTAACTCGCCGACCATCGCAAAATGATCAGCCCCTGCTACCGCCGCGCCGACCCATGACTGCCACACACGCGGCAAATCCAGGATGATGTGGTCATAGATTTTTGACGCTGCATCCAGCAGCGCTAAAACTGTTTCGGGATTTGCGAGGCTATTCGCGCCTAGCGCATTCGGCGTTGCCAGTACGGCAATACCGCTTTCGTGATGGCTCATGAGGGCCTGAACAATAGACGTATCAATACGATTTGCCGGGCCACAGATGTCAGAGATTTCTAGCGAAGGAGGTACGTCAAGATAAGCGGCGCAGCTACCTGTTTCGAAGTCCAAATCAATAAGACAAACTTTTGGGTCCGCTTGCGTCGAAAGGCTGACTTTTTTTTGTGTGCGTTTTGCGATGTCATGGGCAAGTTGAATGCAAATAGACGTGACGCCCGTGCCGCCACTTGTACCCATTAAGGCATAGCACTTCGCATCTGTATTCTCGGGTATGCTTGCAGCAGGGACCTCGACGTCTTTGTCTTCGCGTTTTTCAACAAAGGCTGCGGGCAAACTGTCTAGCTGTGGGTCTTCAGCTTTCTCAGCATGGAAGTCCGCTGATTTTATAACGACAGCTTCATCCATCACGGGGGATGTGGCGAATTGTTTAATCACCTTTGACGTTACGTCATCGACCGTCGGTTCTACTAGAGAGACCGCAAGCGGCATCGGCATAGGATTTGGACGCAAATCGCCATTCGCTTTTGGCTCGGGAATGGCGATATCAACATCTGCATTGTCCTCAACAAATTGATCAAAAATATTCATCTGATTTTCCTTACGCGCCAGAGCGCATATCCTCTGCGACGACGGTGACGGTAACGGGCGGCATTTGTCTAATGCTACGGGGCGTAAAATAGCGTAGGACTGCGAACTCAAATTCGAGGTCGGTAACCGTGAGGGTAATCAGTGGGGCAGGCGAAGCGGGATTGCCTGTTCGTCCAAGGCCACTGCTTTGATAGCTTAGCTCAATATTTTCTGGTCGAACTTGGCTAAACAAATCACACATGCCCCGTCTTGCGCGCGACGTCGCGGCGCAGGTGCCGTCATTATCAGGACCATAAACAATTTCACTCAGGACCATTGAGTTATAAGAGCCCGCGCTACAGCTTTGTGTCGCGCCCGAACAACTATGGAAATAGTCAGGCATAGGTCGGCCTGCGCGTTCGCCGTTCTCCATACCTGTCATCGTCAAAAGCTGGTTCGAAACGGGTGCAGACGTTGCCGCGAGGCGCGCGCCAACACGCGCAGACTGTTGCGCTGCATTCCACTGAAAAAAGCCGTAGCAGATTTCAAAAGCGGCAATCGTCAGAGTTACCATGATGGTAAGGATGAACGCTGTCTCAATTGTCACAGCGCCGTCTTCATCGCGGCGAAATTTAGAGAGCAGTATCACTGTAACGCCCTCGTCATGCGTTGTTGATATTGCGCGCTTAGAGTGACGCTGCCGCCAGTGACCGCTTTAATAAGGCCGAAACCGTGATAGTTGTGACTGGTTGTGATATCTACGACGCGTACAAAATCACCACCGCGGTAGTCGCCGTCTTGGTTATCAATCAGCTTATACCCAATGGTGATATCAGACGTTGACCAATTTTTTATCACAGGTTCGCCGCCCGTTTGGATTGTCCCTGTCACGGCTATACGTTTGGCCTCGTCTTCAACGCTTTCGGGATCAGCGGAAAGCGACATATAATTTGCGGCCGCCACAAGGGATTGTTCCATCTTGTGATTTTGCAAAAACATGTAAGAGCAATCCATGATGCCGAGCCCCACCACGCCGAGGAATGGCATGATGATAGCGGCCTCAACTGCGGCAACGCCAGCCGCGTCACGCAGGAAGCGATTTGATATAGAAACCAGGGCGCGCATCAACGAGTCAGTGAAACCTGATCAAAGGCAGCTTCATCTTCGCCTTGCACAACAGGACCTACAATTTCGCCGTAAAGCGTGCCGTCTTTTCCTTTACCCACCGGTTCAGTAAGGAAAACTTTTACGAATGTTTCAACAGGGAGGTAACCCGTACGCCCGTTCATTTTCTGGCCAGAGGCTTGAATTTCGTCGCAATTTAGAACGGCGACCGTGATAATACGGCGGTCAATATCGGGGTCAGAATGCGCGCCACTTTTGTGGCATTGTGGCAAACCTTCTTCCGGGGTTTGCGCCTTATTCCCATAGGTCAGTGATCCAGGAACACAGTTATTATCTATCTCCCAACGGTACATGGCATAACGTGACGGTGGAGCAGATGGATAAGACCGGTTGCGGCGATAATCCAAGCGGTAGGTCACGCCCTCAATTTTTATATAAGGCATGTAATTGTGATTGATACGCATATACTCAACAAAATCCCAATTGCCTGTGCCGAGTTGTTCTAGTCCAACTGCAGAGTCTTCTGGAACAGAAAATTTATCATCGCGCGGCATGCCAAAGGCAGCAGAATTTGGGGTAGCGTTACAGGCATTTTTGCTTTTACCCTTTCCGCTCAATGCATAGCCCTTGACGACATTAGCCGCTGGGGCATAGGCAGGGTCATTAATCTTACTTTTGTAAGGACCGTCATAGATGTCAAAGCGAACATTAAAGGCTTGTGAAGCACTGTTTATGCTGCCCGGACGGAGTTTAACCCCCTTTGATTTAGACATGCATATGTCGTCTGGTCGGTCGATTGCGATAGCGTCTTTAATCTTACGCGCGCCAGAATTACCCTCAAAGGGGTCAAGATAACCAAAGTTACCTGGGCTGTATTGTGCGTTTGGTCCTTGAGCTTTAAATTTAATCTGACGGCGGCGAAAGCTTGGGTCTTCCATTGCTTCATAAATTGACGTTGTTGTGCTGAGCTCAAATGGATTGCAAATAAAGACAGGGGCGACGCCGCAGACATCTTGGCTAAAGCCAGCGGTAGACACGGCGCCTAACTCAACTGATGTAATGTTGCGCACCACGCCTTGAGGAAACATCGTTGAGACACGCTCTGGCATGACTTCGACTTCAACGTATCTCGCCTCAGACGGGACATTTGTTATCTGGTCGGCGGGTATCTCCATATAGTCTTTTGGAGGCACAGATTTGAGGTAACGTATTTTTTTGACACGGACATTTCCACGCCCATCCGCCCCCGTTTTTTGTTCATTTTCTACGAGAGTCGCCACGGCATTTGTTGCTCGCGCAATGCTGTCACTGCGTTGATCAAGTTCTGCTGCCCCCGCACGTGCAAAGGCATCCGCCGCACTCTGAAGGTCTTGATCCATATTATAAAGACGTGAGGCATCAATGGATAATGCTGCGCCGCCGAGTACAACAGGCATAGCGGCCGCCGCCCAAAGGGCAACTGAGCCACCTTCGCTCTGTCTGAAATGAAGAAACTGTTTTAATAGGAAGGTCTGAAGGGGGGAGGTCATCATCATCTTCTTTCTATTTGAGTAAATTAATTACGGGTCCGGAGCTTTTCGAGCGGCTTCACTTCGCCTTTTCGGTAGGCATCGCGCGCCAATTTTTGGCGGCTGCTATCGGCTGGGATGTAGGTGTTTTTCTTTTGCTCAGGACTAGGGTCGATGGCCTGAATATTTGTATTATGCGTCATCGCTTCACCGAGAGGTGGCACAGTAACGGCGCAGGCGGATAAACTTATAAACGGAACTGTGAGGAGAAGTTTTTTCATGTCGTTATCCTAGTTAAGAGAGTGGCCATATTGGGCGGCTAGACCGCCTTTAGGGGTTTCATCTTCCACTTGTTCTGGGTCAGAATCCTCTGGCGTTTCTTCGGTCTCATCCAATTCCCCAGACTTAGAGATTTCCTCGCCTGATTTATCAAAAGCCATACGGGAGCGGTCCATATCTAGGCCGTAACTAGAGCGCGCAACGGGACGCCCTTCGATCATTCCGCCTAGAAATTCTTCGATATCGTTTGGCGTGCGCAGACCATCAATGGGTGTGCGAAGCTTTGAGATATCAGAGACAGGCTGCACGAGGCGCGGCGTCACGATAATCATTAGCTCTGTCTCAGATTTCTGATAGCGAGACGATCTAAACAAGGCCCCAAGAACAGGGACATCGCCGAGCCAAGGCGTTTGGACTTTGGTGTTATTGGTCGTGTTTTGCAGAAGGCCTGCAATGGCAAAGCTCTGGTCGTTTCTTAACTCGACAGTCGTGTCAGCACGGCGCACGCGCAAAGACGGGACTTCTACACCTGCAACACGTACAGAATTATTGTTATCAAGCTGACTGACTTCGGGTGCGACTTTCAGATTAATTATACCATCATCAAGGACAGTTGGGGTGAAGGACAAGCCGATACCGAACTCGCGAAATTCAATGGCGATATTGCCAAATGCGCCTGGTACGGGGATAGGGAATTCACCACCCGCAAGAAAGCTCGCTGTTTCGCCAGACATCGCAACCAGGTTCGGCTCTGCAAGCGTGCGAATAACACCGTCTTCTTCGAGGGCTTCTATCCGCGCGTCGAGTGTGACACCGTTATGCGCACCCGTGATAGCGCCGCCAAAGGTCGGTGAGACACCAGAGATGATGCCACCCGCGGATTGAAACGCAAACTGCCCTGCTTTCTGCGTGAGAATGCCAATGCCAAGTTCTTTGGCCGCGTCACGTGACGCTTCGACAAAGCGGACTTCGAGCATGACCTGATGACTGTCTTTTACAGAGAGACCGTTGGTGACGCGACCTGGGGCATAGGCTTGCGCGACGCGTTCAACTTGGGCGGCTACATCGCCATTTGTGACTTTCCCTGAGAGGTAAACGCCGCCCGCCATGGGGCGGACGTTTACCGGTTCTCGTGGGAAGGTCTCATAAAGGGCGAGTTTTAGCCCTTCAATATCATAAGCAACATTTACGTTGACGATATCAACTAATCGGTTGGTCTTGTCATATAGCATGACATTGGTTTTGCCGGCTTTTTTGCCAAGTACCTGAAAAGAACGGTCCGTTAGCACGACAATATCCGCGATTTTAGCATCTGCGACGCGAACTTCCTTGAACGCAACGCTTGTGCGCATTACGATGGAATCGTCCTTTGTGACGCTCGTTGATGTGCGATCACCTTTACTGGTTTCGTCCACCCAAGATTTGGCATGACCTAATTGAGCAGACATCATCAAGGCGCCGATAACAAGTGAGGACAGGAGTTTAGATTTCAAGGTCATGGATTATCCTCCTGCCAATTCATCAGACAGGATAGCATCAGCAACAGGAAGGGCGCCTTCTTCCATGGCCACGCTAACCTCATCACGGTCTTCACCGCGTATGATTGTGATATTGGCAACTTTATCGACGGGCTCTGGCGGCGTGAGTTTCGCGGCAGGCGAGGGCTTGCGCCATCCTTGCGCTTTGCGTTTTGGCGCGCTTACAAGGTTGCTTGAGGTGATACGGCGTTGCGTCTCAACTTCTAGCTCTCCAACACGGCGAAGCGTGAGGCTAAGATTGCCCGCGTCCATGGCGAGGTGAAGTTTCTGTGCGTCTTCATTAGAGACTTCGACAGTGACGGTATTCACTACACTTGGTGTCGCGCTTTGATTGTTGAGGTCTTGGTCGATGCCGAGAACTTTTACGTTTTGCAAAAGCACATCAGATAGCAAAAGGCTATCCGCGCCGCGACGTGTCTGTGCGTCTCGTGTGTAAATAATATCGACGTTGTCACCAGGAAGAACAAAGCCCGCCACACCCGCCACATCTGTGACGCGAATAGCCGTAGCGCGCTTACCCTCGGCGATAAGCGAAGACAGAGATCCCCGGCCACCCGGTCCGCTGATTTTGAAACCAAGGACAGGTTCGTTATAGCTCATGCGCGACAGGGCAACAGTCTGCTGGCTGACATCATCAAGAAGTTCATCAATGCTGGAATATGACCCTTGTGGGACAATATCATCTGGCATATCGACAAGCCGCAGGTTTTCATAAGAGAGAACATCACCAAAATTAAGAGGGATGTCAGCCACAACGATAGGCATTGTGTCGACCATAGGCACAGCCTGCGCCGTTGGCGTTGCAACACGACTATTGCTAAATTCGTTTTCGACAGCGCCTTCAATCCAACCACGTGCGAGAACAATCGCCATGATGCCAAAAGCTGCCGAAGCGCCAAGTGTGACAAGTGTGTTGATCCGCACGCAAAAGTCCTTTCATCCCAATGCGAGTTTTTCGGCTCGCAATTCATCACTAGGGCAGAGGAGGAAAACTTTCGTGAAAGGACGCGGTTTAAGAAAAGCTTAAATAAAAGGTTAGCGACCTGTTAATGCCCATTAATACAATTTAGGGCGCGCTTTCTAACTTTTGTGCCTATCTCTTCATTATCGAACACACGCAGGCTTTCATAACGAGAGGCTCTGCAAACAATGGAGGCCATCATGGCTAAAGCAAAAATAACACCTGAAGTCGAAACATCTGCCGTCGCCAAAGCAACGACACTTCTTCGTAAAGGCACACGAGCTTATATCGGCCTATACGGTGCAGGTTTTCAGCGCGCACAAATGCGTTTTAACCAAGTCAAACGCGCGACAGATGGTCTTTTCACTGACCTCGTAGAGCGTGGGACGGACCTTGAAACACGTGCACTAGGCATGGCGAAAGTTGCTCAAGTCAAAACGACAGAGCGTTTTTCAGCCACAGCTGACAAAGTTGCAGACATGGTACCAGTTGCGGCTAACTCACGGGTTGCTGAGCTAGAAGCAGAAGTTGCCTCACTTAACGCGAAAATCGCAAAATTGGGCAAGCCCGCTAAAAAAGCGGCAGCGCCTAAGGTCAAGATGACAACTGAAAAGACGTCAAAAGCGGCTTAAGTCTCTTTAGGTCTAAATTCTTCTCCCCCTTGGTTTAGACCTCCTAAGGCGGCCCGTATGATTTACGGGTCGCTTTTTTGTAATTAAATTCGCCTGTGGCGCGCGAACACTTGCAAGCACGCGATTTTTCTCGTTTAGTGAGAAAAAACAAGAAGGAATGGGTGACATTAATGGCTCTTAAACCAGAAGACGTCGGCACACGCGCCGCAGAAACAACGACCGCCGTAAACTCTATCGTAGGGTTCAGACGGTCTGAAGTCGTCAAGTCTCTCGGCCTACTCGCGGGTTACGCAGCAAAACAGCCCCGCCCATTCGCCAAACATTTAAAGAACTATGCGGGTGAATTGCTCGAAATTGCAAAAGGCAGTTCAGAGTTGACACCTGATCGTCGTGACCGGCGTTTCAAGGATGAAACATGGGCTAAAAATCCACTCTATAAGCGCGGCCTACAAAGTTGGCTGGCTATGCGCAAAGAACTTAATGGCTGGATTGCCGATTCAGGTATGCACCCAGCAGATCAGGCCCGAGCTCAGTTTGTAACAGATCTTATCGCGGATACGCTCGCGCCGACAAATACGCTTCTCGGTAACCCTGCGGCCATGAAACGCATTTACGAGACCGGTGGCAAATCTCTCGTGCAAGGCATCAAGAATGCCTATGATGATCTTCGTAATAATGGCGGTATGCCAAGCCAAGTCGATGGGCGTCCTTTTAAGGTTGGTGAAAATCTCGCGACGTCAAAAGGGGCTGTTGTTTATAAATCCGAAATGCTTGAAATTATCCAATATGCTCCGCAAACGGATAAAGTTTATAAAATCCCGATTATGATCATCCCGCCGCAAATCAACAAGTTTTACGCCAATGATCTGTCCCCTAACAAATCCATTGTGCGGTTCCTGTCCAAATGCGGTTACCAAGTTTTTGCCGTCTCATGGCGCAACCCAACGCGTCAGCACGCACATTGGGGGCTAGAAAATTATGTTCAAGCGTTAATCGACGGGACTGACGCTATCAAAGCGATCACTAAAAGTCCGCGCATCAATATCACTGGAGCATGCTCTGGCGGTATTACTATGGCCTTGTTGCTTTCTGAGCTCGCAGCGCGGGGCGACAACCGCGTCAATTGTTTTACAATGATGGTGTCCGTACTTGACGCAAAGAAAAGTGACAGTGATGTCGGGCTGTTTGTGACGGACGCTGCGATTGAAGCGGCGAGACGTCAAAGTCGTAAAAAGGGTATTTTGGAAGGTGAGCAGCTTGCGCGTGCCTTTGCTTGGATGCGTCCGAATGATTTGATTTGGAACTATGTCGTCAATAATTACCTGCTGGGTGAAAATCCGCCGCCATTTGATGTTCTCTACTGGAACAATGATACGACTAACTTACCAGCTCAGCTTCATTCAGATTATTTAGATATCTACTCTGATAAGCGGTTCCGCAAAGACAGCTATGTCGAGTTTATGGGGCACCCCGTCGACCTTGAGGCCGTTACGCAAGACTGCTTGATGGTGGCGGGTGTCACCGACCATATTACCCCTTGGAAGGCATGCTACCGCAATGCTGATTTGTTTGGCGGTGATATAGAATTCATTCTGTCTAATTCAGGACATTTGCAGTCGCTGCTGAACCCACCAGGCAATCCGAAAGCGCAGTATTTCACTAATCCAAAATTAGTTGATGATCCTGATAAATGGGTGGCTAAAGCGAAATCCGTTGAAGCATCATGGTGGCTTCGCTGGAATGAGTGGCTATCTGAGCGCTCGGGCGAAATGAAAAATGCGCCAAAGTCGCTCGGGACGAAAGCCTATCCACCCACTGCAAAAGCGCCTGGTGAATACGTCTTTACTTAATATAAAGATAGCGGCACCAGTATTAATATACTGAGTCGCGACTGCTGACAAAACACACAGGAGAGGGGCCCTGTGATATAAAATAGGGGCAACCCGTTATTGTGTGTCTAATTGGACATACGGGAAAGATAGAATGACTAACTTTAGCCCCAATTTACCGCGCATCTTTTTTTCAAAGGTCGGCAACCAAAAACTTCGTACGGCCATCTGGTCTGGGGCTGATAAAGGATATGGCAAACGCACGCCACTTTTGTTCTTCAACGGCATTGGAGCGAACTTAGAAATTGCTCAAGTCTTCGCCGACACATTTACAGGACGCGATATAATTACATTTGACATGCCAGGGGTAGGGGGTTCACCCGATCCTATTATGCCTTATCGCCCGTGGTGGGTTGCCCGCGCCGCTAAAAAAATCTTGCTTGAGAACGGCTATGATAAAGTCGATGTCCTCGGCGTGTCATGGGGCGGCGGGCCCGCACAACAATTTGCGTGGCAGAATAAAAAAATGACCCGGAATCTGGTGCTTTGCGCGACTACGACTGGTGTGACAATGGTGCCTGGCAATCCAAAAGCCCTATCAAAGATGATGTCGCCGCGGCGTTATATTGACCGTGACTTCCTTAAGAAGAATTTTGAGACGCTTTATGGCGATGCCACGGAAGGCGCAGATGAATTTGCTATTAACATGGTGCCACCGAGTGTTAAGGGGTATCTCTATCAACTCAGCGCCATGGTCGGGTGGTCAAGCCTGCCGTTTATTCGCCGCATCCGCGCCAAGACACTCGTGATTATGGGCGATAATGATCACATCGTGCCCGTCATTAATGGCAGCATTTTGAAATATTTCCTGCCCCATGGACGTTTAAAAGTTATCAAAGGCGCGGGCCATTTGTTTATGATTACCCGACGTGACGAGACGATTGAACTTATTCGTAATTTCTTTGGTGAGCCCGAAGTCGATATGCCTCATGTTGATCCCGTTATACTACCGTCTGTGATGGAGAGCTTTAATCACAAAGGCGAGTTTAATATGGCCGCCAGCTAAACTATAAACTCGAGACTACTTTATGAGCGACGAGACTGATAAGAAAAAGCGTAGCAGCACGGAGGCGGCACGCCGCATTTGGCTCGCAGGGATCGGAGTTTACGGACGAGCTTTCACCGAAGCACAAGGCGCGCTCAAAGAAGTGACTGGCAAGGGCAGTGAAGTCTTTGATGATCTCGTCCAAAAAGGCGAGATGATTGAGAAGATGGCCGAGTATAAAGGTCGTGAAATTCTCGATAAAACCAAGGTTGGTGATATCGAAGTCCCGTCACTTGATATAGATGACCGTATAAAGCGAATGCGCGAACGCTTATCTATGGGAACAAGCCGGCGTGACAATGACGCAGGTGAAAGACTGTCTACACTACAGCGCCTCGATAGCATTGAGGCTAAAATCGAAGCCTTGACGGCGCGACTCGATAAACTCGACCCGCCAAAACTCAAGCCAAAGACAAAGGCTAAGAAGGCGACGACGCAGCGAACAAAAAAGGCGTCGCCTAAAACGTCTACGGCCAAAAAATCGTCTGCTAAAAAGTCCTCATGACGCCGTGACGGGACGTAGTAAGACCAAAGAAAAAATTCTGCGAACAGCGCTTGGGCTGTTTAATAATGAAGGCGAAAGTCAAGTTAGCTCCGTTGATATCGCCTCGGTCATGGGCATCAGTCCTGGTAATCTCTATTATCATTACAAAGGCAAAGACGAAATTATCGTTGAGCTATTCACTGATTTTGAGGAAGAGATAAGGCAAGTGCTGGGCTCGCCTATTCAAAAGCCTCTCGCTGTCGAAGATAATTGGGTTTACCTGTATATTATTTTTGAAGAGATATTCGACTTTCGCTTCTTTTATAAAAACCAATCCGATATTATCGATAGAAATCCCGTATTACGTCATAAATTTTCACGTATATTGGCACTTAAAGAAGAGACGGCGCTTTCGCTTTTATCAACGCTTGAAGCGGCTGGGCATGTTGAATTTGGTGAAGGTGAAAAGGCCGCACTTTCCACGCGTATAGCACAGCACTTCACATTCTGGCTTCAATATCACGATTTACGTTTTGGCGAGGCGGCTCCAAAATCTCTGATTGATGCAGGTGTTTTTGCGACGCTCGTTCAAATTACACCTTATTGGACGCATGGTAAGGGCTATAGTGATTTGCTGAAAGAGTTTGTGTCAGGCCGCAATTAGTCAAAATCTTTCTGCCACTGAACTGTAACGCGCTGCCTTTCACCTGGAGCTGTTTCTGCTTCAACGGAGACGTTTTTTCTTGGGGTCCATTCGACAGCAATACCTGGTGTGCCTTCGGCTGCGCCGCGTACCTCAACATAGACATTATCTGATAGATATTTACCCGTTGTGAGTTGGGTCTGACCAGTTTCGGATTGTCCAATATCAAGCGTGTCGAGGCCAAGTGCATCTTCAAGCCCTCCCATGAGATCAAATCCACCGCCGCCTGAGAGCTGTGCAAGCGCAGCTGCAAGGCGTGCTGTTTCTATAGTCGTCAGTTGAGAGGCGGAACGTCCGAAAAGGATACGCGAGATGATTTCATCCTCGGGAAGCTCTGGTGTCGCCTCAAGCTCGATTTCAGGACGGTTTAAAATGCCTGTGACTTTAATTGTAGCTGTCAAGTCCGCAGTTTCACGAATGGCGGCGACGTCCAATCTGGACTTCATAACGTCATCGTTAAAAATAACTTTACTGTCCGCCAAATCAAATCTCTTACCTAGGAAATTGAAACGCCCACGCGTAATTGAGGCTTCGCCAGATAAAATGGGTGCATTAAAGGCTCCGCTGACATCTGCATTTATAGCCATCATCGCATTAACACCCCGACCGCGCAATTTTATGCGTCCAGGCGACGTAATTTTGATATCAAGTTTTGTCGCGGTTTGAGGGGGGCTTTCATCATCCTCTTCTGACGTATTGAAGTCTACGTCGAGCGTAGGACGACCCGCGCGTGGAAACTTATCTATGCTCACCGCGGCGTCATCAACAATGAGCTCACCCGCCAGTGCCAGTAATTCGCCATTATGGGTCAGGTCGAGTTCTCCACTCAGAACGGCAAAGCCCTCGCGGAGATTAAAGATGTGCATATTCTTTGCGGAGAGTGTGACCGCACTACCGTCAATTGCGCCAATATCCATTTTCCCGCTTCCGCTAATTGTTCCCCCCTTCGTATCACGCGCGGCAAAACGAGAGACAGAGACAGATGTTCCAATAAACTCACTTTCAAGGACTATATTTTCTAGGGACAGCCCGATATTGCCTTGCTCTAGCGAGCCGCTATTTAGGACAAGCGTACCGTTCAGCCCACGCGCATCCAAGGGTATGCTATAACTCATATCAAGCGCAAGGTTGCCTGTAATATCTGTCTCGGGGGGTAAGAATAATTCAGCGAGCGCGCCTATACCGCCATTTGCTTTAGCCGTCCCTTGCAAAGGCGTTTGGGGTGGCCAAGTTACGAATGGTACTGAAGAAAGTGTGTTAATGCGCCCGCCTAATGTTGCATTACCTGACAATTCACCCGATGTTGTTTGCATGTCAATGCTGAGCAAATCGCCAAGAAGTTTTACCTCTAAAGTCACGTCAAGCGGCGGCACGTCAGAGCCAGGTTGACGCACCCCCGTCATTTTTGCACTTGCAACGCCATCAAAGCCTGTCGCTGTTTGTGTCAGCGAAGCCTCAAATCCTGTGCGCCCCTCAAGACCCGCACGTCCCATCAATGACATCAGCGGGGCGACCCTCATGTCATTCCCTTGAATTTCGAGTGTTTGAGGGGAGCCATCTAATGCAAATGACAATGTGCCGTCAAATAATGCAAGTTCACCATTGCCGACATAACCGCTAGCCGTTTGAGAAAAGGTGAATGGCGCATTGGTCGTAATATCATGCCGGCCGAGTGTAGCCTTAAGATCTGTGCGGATAGAGGCATATGGCGCACCAAGATCGGCCATGCCGTTCGCAGTTAGGTCAAGCTCGCGCGTGATATCTACAAACTCTGTTTCTCCTTGAAGTGAGAGTGTGAATGCGACAGCGTTACGAGGGCCTGCGGCTTTGATGTTTAGGTTAGCTTCAGAGAGAGCCCCAACGGTGAGGTCTTCAATGGTGCCATCCGCTTTAACGTTCGCCTGTGTCAGGGATAAATCAAGATTAACCGCTTTGGCAGGCACGAATGCGGATGGGTCACCAGACAGATTTAATTGTCCTGAAAGTTGCGTGAGATCGCCGCCAACACCTGCCAGGTCTCCTTGAATATTTAAGCCTGCAAAGCTACCCGATGTATTAGACGCTGACCAACGGCCTTGTTCATAAGACAATTCAGATTGTAGCGTCGCAGGGTCGCCGTCTTTAAGAGCATCTAGAGTTATATCCGCGATTAAAGCATCACCATTTTGCTTCCCTACAGCTATAAATTCAATGTCTGTGAGATTGATTTGTGGCGTTGTGAGGGCGTTTGTTTGACCGTCTAAATCAAAATTGATTGCACCAATTTCACCATTAGCTGACACCTGCCCCGTCGCATCAGATAGCTTTGTTCCCTTATATTCAAATCCATTGATTTCGTATGTCGCGTCAAAAGCAAGTGTGCCGTTCGCCTTATATTCGCCAGAGCCAGAAATTTGCGCGCCGTCCGTCTGGACGTCAAAGTTTTGAAGTCGTACGTCTCGACTGTCTGATTGTATAACAGCACGCGTTTTTATTGTAGCCGCTTCGCCAATAATCGTGCCGAGCGGAGCAGGGAGGTCATCAAACTCCTTCGCGCGCGCATTCACTTTAAGCGCAATATCGTCGCCCTGCGTTTCCGTGTTAAATGTTCCTGACAGGCTTGCGGGAAGCCGTCCGCCAAGCACGCCCTTCTCAATATCAAAATTACCTTTCATATCAGCCTCTGCGCCTTTGATATCTACTTGCCCGTCAGCTTGCAGGCTAAGACCTGGGATGCGGGCATCAATTGTGCTGAGCGCTAAGGTCATATTTTCGAGGTTATAAGTGCCTTTGGCGCGTACCTTCGGTGGACCACCCAAATCAAAAGACTGTTTTTCTGAGTCAAGCAAGTCACCCGTAAGTTCTGTCGAAAAAGCTAGATTCGGAGCGTCAAAATTGAACGATAAGGGGCCAGATATTGTACGAATGGCGTAGCTGTCATAGCGGACATCCTCTGCAAAAACCCTGCCTGAAAATGTCAGCGCCTGAGCATATTGCGCTGCACCAGTAATCCGAACCGATTGCAGAGAGGCTGGCGCATGTTCTAATCCAGAGAGCGGCGTGAGCGCTGTCGCATCTATGTTTGATATCGAAAATACGTCGCCTCGCTTAGTTGCCGTAAACGCGGCGTCAAGTTTTGGGGCTGCTATCGTTGTTTCGACTATCGGCGTTGCGCCTAGGTCGCGTACGTTCGCTTGAAATTTTACCTGACCACCAAGATAACCTGCGGCCGCCTCAAGTGCGGGAATAGAGGAGGGCGTTATGCCCCCCATGATTTGCGCCTTATCTGCGCGCTTGGTGATTTGCCCATTTGCAAAAATTTCCTCGCCAATGCGTGCTTGCAAAGTCGTCGTTATATCATCAACTTGCCCCTGAGTATCTAGCTCAACCTTCAGAGTTTGCTGCGATTGTAGCTTAAGGCTTCTTTGAATGAGGCCATTGGGCATGCCAGTTATATTCGCATTGCCCGTCAGAAGAAAATCAGGCGACCAATTGATTTCGATGTCTGCGCTATCGCCCTCGCTATCGGTCAGCACATCGGCATCAAGCACAAGAGTGCCACCCGTGTCTCCATGATTTAAAAGCCCCTTCGCAGTCAGAGACGTGCTCGGTCCAAACACGCCTTCGGCCAAGCTCAACTTGCCAAGCTTAAACGCCCTAATATCATAGCTTTTAAGATTAACCTGAAGCGGTTCATCTGAAGCCACCACCTCTGGCCGACGTGTAACATCGACGATGTCGGCACTTATGTTTTCAATAAGCAAGCGACGCTTTATCATGGACCAATAGGACCAGTTCACCTTAACATCGCGAGCTGTCATCCACTGACCTTTGCTATCTGATAATCTTAGTCGTTCTATTTCAAACGCGCCAAGGAGGTCACCGTTGATAGTTGAGATGTCAATTTTCTGACCCGCTGGCGCCATAGCTTCGATTTTGTTTTCAACATAACCAAGCCCCCACGATGACTTTAGTGCGACCCGTATGCTGATTAGAAGAAGTACGACAAGGACGACTAAGACGAGTAGGGCGTAGCCCACACGTTTCGGCCAATTAGGCGCGGATGTGTTTGTTTCCGTCGTCATTAGAATGCCTGCCCGATTGAAATATATAGCTGGAAATCATTGTCGCGTTCTGAGGGGTTAAGTGGCACGGCAACGTCCAATCTAAGTGGACCCGCAGGCGTGCTGTAGCGCACACCGACACCTGCGCCGACACGCAGATTATCAAATCTGGGATATTGGGCGTCTGATACATTGCCCGCGTCAACAAATCCGACAACGCCAATCGTATCACTGAAACGCCACCGTCCCTCGAGGGAGGCGTCTAGTAGGGACCGTCCACCAAGGGGTAAGTCTTCGTCAAGTTCATCAAATGGACCGATGGCTTGATAAGCATACCCACGAACGCTACCGCCGCCCCCAGCGTAGAAACGTGTCTCGCTAGGGACATCTGCTGCGCTGGCGCCTATCAGTGTTCCTGCGCGAAGTCGTCCGGCCGCGACAAAGCGTGCTTTTGAATCCAAGGGCAGGTAGGCGCGGCCCTGTACAACAGACCTAATATAAGGTTGGTTTCCAGAATCGCTAAACGCGTAAGTCGGTACAATCCGGCCTTCTGCGCGCCAGCCTTTACGGGGGTCAAGCAAGCTGTCTGAGCGGTCAACAGCGAGCCCCGCATAAGTTGATAGAGTTTGAAAGTCTTGTGTGCTTTCCACGATAGTCGCTGCAGCATCAGTATCCGTGTCAATATCTGAGGTTATATTTTGCTCCACAGTCTCACTTATATATTGGCCTTTTACGCCAAAATTATAGCTCAGACGTGGGCCTTTGACGACCTCATAGCCAGCGCCGATATTCGCCAATTGTTGATCAAAGGCGTCGGTGTTTTCGTCTTTGAGTTCACCTGTGATAATTAGGCCCTTGCCGTAGCCCAACTCATTAGGTCGCCTCCACACCAAATCCAACCCAATCTCGCGTTCGGCCAAACTTAAGTCGGCGATAAGCAGGTCGCCGCGTCGTGTCGCGTTTCTTCTTGTGAGGCTAGCGTTTACGCCGAAGCCTTCATTTGTTCCGAAGCTCGCGCCGAGTGCCACTGTATTTCTGTCGCGCTCGTCCAATTCTAAAATAATGTCATAGACCGCATTGCCGTCGGGGGAGATGCTAGCAGGCTCGGCACTTAATCGTGCAAGACTGGAATCAAACAAACGTGTTTCAGAGAGACGTGAATTATAAAGCGCTAGTTTAGCTGGATTATAAAGTGTGCCAAGTTCAGTGGGGTCTAGGCGTTTTAGGTAGCTAGCTTTCGTGCGGATATTATCAGGATAGACAACCTTGCCAAATTCCACGCGAGGGCCAGAGGAGAGGTTATAGCGCACCCCGATTGTTCCTGCGGCCTTGTCACCAATGACGTCACGACCTTCGACCTCTCCAAACGCATAGCCAAGATTACGCAGCTCTACTCCTAAAACCCTCTCGGCATCAATAATTTCTCCAGGAATAGCAGGTTGCCCAATTTTTATAGGCAGTGCATTTTCGAGTTTGCGGGCATCATCGGCATTGGGAGGAGGGCTTAAATAATTTAGCTCCGCGCGGCTTAGTGTAAATAGCGGTCCCGTTTCAACTTGGAGTTTAGGAGCAGGCCCTCCTTCACTTTCGGCAACAGCGACCTGAATGTCAGACACGTAATAACCATAAGAATTGAGTACGTCTTGCACAATAGTTTTGGCGCGCTTGGCTTGCCTGCGAGCAGCGAGAGCTGTTTTGGGGGCGGAGCTTTCTGGTATTGTGTCTTTGATTGCATCACGAACATTTTTAGGTGGCGGCAGGTCATATTCAATTTTGACCGTTTGCGCATACCCCATGGATGACAAGCCAAAACATGCAAAGACACAGCATGTAAAGGCACGCTTTCTAATCAAACAATCGGGACTTGAGCTATTTGAGAACATGCCAGGAAAAAAGTTCTTTCGGTTTAACAAGATAAACCCTGCAAAGAGCGATAGGTTCCACTCCCGCGCATTAAACCAGTTTGAAGATAGTTACATCCATTAAATGCTGTAATGCAGTCACATAGAATATCTCAACAGCTCATAGTGCCATTCAGTCACATGACTCCATTTTGGCTTATGTAAATGAAATGGTGCCCGAACCTGAAGTCTTTATTGAGTTTATGTGGGTTTCATGTTGTTTAAAATAGTGTTATAAAACAGTATGTTGAATGTCTTTCATGTTTCAGTTCGTTCATTTTAGTTTCGGCTAGTTTATTTTAAACTAGGGACCGAACTAGGGACGAGTTAAAGGCTTTAGGGACGAAAAATTAAGCTGGGATAACGACTATGGTTGGTTCAAGGCATAAACTCAATCGTACTTTGGTGAAAGGCCTAAGCGCGCCAGGGCGTTATAATGATGGCGGCGGTCTGTATTTGATGATCCGCAAATCTGGCTTGAAAACTTGGATTTATCGCTATTCAATTGATGGACGAACTCGAGATATGGGTCTGGGTACCGTAACGTCGTTGAATGACATAGACGTAGCGCGAAGAGCTGCAAGTGAAGCAAGGTTGCTAGTAAAGTCCGGGCGTGATCCATTAGTAAAAAAAGCAGCCGATATGACTGCGGTTAAAGATGAGCAGGAGACTTTAAGGTCTTTTGGTGAAATCTTGGATGAATTTTTTGTATCAAAGGACCGTACAGGTTATTTTCGTACTGAACGAACTCGGTCTCGCTGGCGTTACAATCTGTATACCCATGCTAAAGCTCTACATCGGTTTCCAATCAATCAGATTGAAACACGTGATGTTTACGCCGTATTAGAACCAATATGGCTGAGCAAAACAGAAACTGCTAGCCGCACTCGTCTATATGTTGAAGCAGTATTGTCATGGGCAAAAACAATGGGACTTCGTAGTGATCCCAATCCCGCTGTATGGAGAGGTAACCTTGACCAACTTTTAACGCCAAAGGAAAGAGTAAGGCCTTCGAAAAATCATCCGGCGATGCCGTGGCAAGAAATTCCTGACTTTATGGCACGCCTGCAGACGCTGGATTGGCCCTCTGCAAGCTTGCTAGAATACATCATTCTCACTGCCAGCCGCTCCGGTGAGGCGAGGGGAGCTCTTTGGAGTGAGATCGATTTAAATCGTGGCGTTTGGGAAATATCGGCGGAGCGCATGAAAATGAAGCGACCTCACATTGTTCCAATTAGTGATCGACTAAAAACAATCATAGAGAAGCAAGCCAAATGCCGGATAAATAACTTTCTGTTCCCAAATCTAAGAACTGAAAAGATATTCAGTTATAATGCTCCTATGACATCGCTAAAAAAGTTAGGTCATGACGACATTACTACACATGGCTTTCGGTCATCATTCAAAACATGGGCGTTAGAAGAAACCAACTTCCCAACCCAAGCTATAGAGTACGCTCTTGCGCATGAAACGCGGAATTCGGTCGAAAGAGCCTATATCCGGGGAAACAAAATGCTCGATAAAAGAAGAATTGTTATGCAAGCCTGGAGTGACTATTGTTCTAGCCATAATGAAATAGCTGACTATTCACCCTGATCATTACCAATTGGATTTTTGGAGCTTCTTGTTCTTACTTCGGCTTGTATTAACTTACATAAGCTATTGAGATAAAACAGCAGTTCATACTTATTTTTACTCTCACTACGTTGTTGATCGCAGTCAGCTGGCTTACAATAGGCATTACAAATGCGATTGTCATATTACTGAAAGGAATGACAATGAAGTTATCAAAAATCCGCTTAGGGGTGTCTGATGTCAGCACCTATGTCACAGATTTAAGTCTGGGCTAAGAGAGACTTTTCGCTCATCTTCTATCTCATGGAGAGAAAGATGAGACCGAGTAAAACAACGCATGGCGAGCGTATCGTCAAAGACATCAAACGGAAGACACGTAAACAATATAGCGCCGAAGAGAAAATCCGGATTGTTTTAGATGGTCTGCGCGGCGAAGAGAGTGTTGCGGAACTGTGCCGCCGAGAAGGCATCTCACAAGGTATATATTATAAATGGTCCAAAGACTTCTTAGAGGCCGGGAAGAAACGGTTAGCTGGAGATATTGTCCGCCAAGCCAACTCTGCTGAAGTTAAAGGGCTGAGGTCTGAAGCCCGTGA
Organism: uncultured Caulobacterales bacterium; assembly: GCA_964424575.1. Classification (GTDB taxonomy): domain Bacteria; phylum Pseudomonadota; class Alphaproteobacteria; order Caulobacterales; family Maricaulaceae; genus Fretibacter. The sequence continues at coordinate 129,808 of CAYRIV010000007.1, forward strand.
GCTTAAGGAATGCCTAGCTGAACTGACACTCGAGAACCGCCTGCTCAAAAAAAAGCATGATCGCGGATGGGGACGACATAGGATGAGATATTCTGCTTCTGAGAAGTTAGAGATTATCCGCTTGGTAGAGCGCTCTTCGCGCCCGTCAATCGCCGTACATTCTACCGTTGGTATGACCGCTATCTTCATTCCGGTGAGGATGGCCTTATTGACCGTGCACCGCACCCAGGCCGTGTATGGAACAAAATGCCTAATAATATTAGGCGCCAAGTTTTAGACATGGCGCTTGATATACCAGAGCTATCCCCGCGTGAGCTAGCTGTGCGGTTTACGGATACCAAGGGCTATTTTGTGTCTGAAAGCTCAGTATATCGGCTTTTAAAGGCGCATGACCTGATATCTAGCCCTGCCTTTATCGTCATGAAAGCGGCCAGCGAGTTCAGAGATAAAACCACGGCCATAAACCAGATGTGGCAGACCGACTTCACCTACTTCAAGATTATGGGGTGGGGATGGATGTATCTGTCTACGGTGCTGGATGACTTCTCACGTTACATCATTAGCTGGAAGCTGTGCACGACGATGAAAACGAACGATGTGACTGACACGCTCAATATGGCTTTGGTAGCCTCCGGATGTCACCAAGCTAACGTGGTTCACAAGCCACGCCTGCTGTCAGATAACGGCGCGAGTTATATCTCTAGCGAACTGGCTGAGTACATCAAAGACAACGGCATGAGCCATGTAAGGGGGGCACCGTATCATCCTCAAACACAGGGGAAAATCGAACGCTGGCATCAGACGCTCAAGAACCGCATCCTGTTAGAGAACTACTTTCTCCCGGGAGACTTAGAGCGGCAGATCGAAAGCTTCGTCGAGCACTACAATCACGAACGTTACCACGAGAGCCTAAACAACGTCACGCCCGCAGACGTCTACTTCGGTCGTTCACAATCAATTATCAATAAAAGAGAAAGGATCAAACAAAAGACAATCCAGCATCGACGCTTGCAATACCGCAAAGCCGTCGCTTAATATTAAACAAAGAGGTGAGCAAAGTCTCTCTTAGCCCAGACTTAAATCTGTGACAATTTATATGACGACGGACACTTAGGGGATAATTTCATTTCCACAAACCAGTGTATTAGTAATAAACTACCCCTTTGTAAGCTTCAAAATAAACGGAATTGGCCATAACATCAAAAATAGATTAGGTAGCCACCAAGCAAGGTCAAAATCTTTTACTAATACCCAATAACTGATTGCCATTAGTCCAGCACACACTGTAAGGCTCAAAGAAACTACGGCCCAAATACGCCATGTGTCATTATTTTGCTTTTCTAGTTGAAGTGCCTTCAGGCCAGTTAAGGATAGCAATATGTCAATCGGGAAGAACGACCAATTCCATGCCATAACCCGCGGATTGTCATAATCCTTGAACAGCCAGTCGCCCGGAATACTCAAAATCTTCAAAGCTAGAAGTATCGTGAGTGACCAATATAGAAGCATTCCAATATCGGTTAAGAACATGAGTTTTCGACGAAGCATGGTCCAGTCTAGCAGATTAGTTTGCTATAGTCATCGCAGTTCTAACGTCCGCAATGGGGATCATCTTGGCTTCAGGTGAGGGGGCTTAGCGGACGTCAGAGCATTGCTAATATATTGGAAGGCACAATTAATCACTCGCATTAGTTGAAGGTAGGCGCTAACATTCAGAATGTAATAATTGTGATGAAAGACTTGAATTGACCCTAACTAGGCAAAACGACTTAGATAGAATTTTTGACCTGCTTACTTGGCTTAAAACTAGGGTTATACTATCAAACAAACTAAACCTCACAGATATCAATAATCATACTGAAGACTTTTACCGAGACTTTTTAAACAAGTTGTTCGGCTGGGAGTTAAAAAATATGAATATTGTTGACGGAAACTTCCCTGCTATAGATTTGGGGGATTTGAACAGAAAATTAGCTATTCAAGTTACCTCCACAGCCTCACTAAATAAAATCGAGTATACAGTTCAAAAATTTGTAGAGAAAGAACTCCACAAAACATTTGATCGCTTAGTAATTCTTCGAATTGGTAAACACGTCAAGCACAGAACGGCTAACGTTACTGACGAAAACAACCTTTACAATCTAGAAATAAATAAAGACGTTTGGGATTTGGATTGGATACTAAAAACCATTAAAGATCACAACTCTGGGAAAATAGCAGATATTTGTGAATTCCTGCAAAAAGAAATTCGAACAGATACTTCTAGTGAGACCCTACAAGTAAGCACTCCATCATCAATGGCTTTGCCTATAGGACTTATAGACAAAGAGATTTTGAGAGAATTAGACTTATTAAAAAAAACAAGGTTTTTCACAGGCACTGACATCGCGGCAAAATCTCTTAATGTTTCGCACAGAATTATTTCTGGAGATTTGCAATATGGATCTACAGAAGTTCGTGAATTAGCTATAAATTGGTGTGCGAGACTGCTCTCAACTTCCAATCGCGAGAGGGGAGCTGAAATCTTAAAGACATGTTTGACTTCAACCGAAACAGAAGCGCATGTTATTGCAAAGGCTTTCGTGAATTATAAAATCGATGGCGCAGTTAAAAGCCTTTCTCAGATAGCATTGTTTCAGAGTCCGGCATCAAAATCAGCTTCACTTTTTTTGAAATCATTTGAGTTGTCGTCTGAAGAGACATTATCTTGGTTTGAGAAAAGTGGTTACTCGCTGGAAGAATTTGATGGTGATGGAAAGTTCAAATTCTTTCAACTCTGTTTCGATGCTCAGAAATGGGACGAAGCTTGGAATGCCTTGAGTGCGATTAAAGATGATGATTTAGAAAATTCGCCAGTGCTTCACTTCGCAATTGCTTCTCTCCACTTGCTGCAAACAGTGCCTGAACATTACCGACCTCAAATCGTAAATCAGGTGCCATTCTATCTAAGAAACTTCCCAATTCAGACAAATGACAAAGATAGGTCCAGTTTGGTTACTTCGGCAATGCACTTTGATAAATGCGAAGCGGTCGCTCGTGCATATGGTTTAAACAATTCTGCAAACATTGCTTCTGATTTTTCACTTTGGGTGAAGCTAAGAAACCCGGATACTGCGGATTCCGCGATTGAAATACTCAAAGATCGATTGCGGGATGGGAAGAACGCACTGAGGTACGCTAACTTCGCATTTCAATTTGGTGTAGAGATTGATGTAATATCTCTTGAGCAAAAAATAGATCAGCAAACGGCTCGAAATGGAACAATATCACCTGAAGGGGCCGTTGCACGTTTTGCTTTAGTGTTCCGACAAGAGTCCCAAGCAGATGCTCTAGAGTACATTTTGCAGCATAGAAATAGTATGATTGAGTTCGTGTCTCCTTCTTCTATTGCCATGATAGAAATCGAATTACTGTGCCAGCTGGGAAGAGTGGAAGATGCAAAAGTTTGTTTAGGATTTTTAAAAGACAAAGGAGAAAACCCTGAGCTAGAAGCTATTTCTCAGCGTCTTATAGATAGCGTAACTTCTACAGATCAAGTAGCCATCAGAATTGAAGAGTACGAGCAAACTCAATCATTAGATAGCCTAAACAATTTGACGATCCTACTGGAAGATGAGAAAAACTGGGCTCAACTATCTATATACTCAGAAAAGTTATTTAGTGAATTTGGCACATTAGAGGCTTTGAAACGAAGAGCTCTTGCGCTTCATAATCTAGGTTCAGATGATGACTTATTGGTTTTATTAAATGATAATCGAGAGTTGGTTGGGCAATCCAGACTTCTCACAAAAGTTCAAGCAAATGCTTTATATAACCTCGGAAAGGTGAATGAAAGCTGGAGCATTGTAGCTGAATTAATTGAAGATGGAGAACCCTCTGAAGACTTGAAAGAAATGGCTATACATGTGGCTATTACATCTGGAAATTGGGGGTGGTTAAATACGATTGTCGAGGAAGATTGGAAGAACAGGTCAAATAGGACTGACGTTGAACTTCTCCAATCGGCGCAATTGGCACATATTATTAGCTCGAAGCGCGCAAAGGGCTTCTTAATTGAATCTACAAGTAAGACTACGTCCGATCCGAATGTTTACTTAAATGCTTACAATATCGCCACTAGCGAAGGTTGGGAGGATGAGCAATGCGCTAAAGACTGGTTGCCTAACGCAATTAAAAATTCTGATGAAGACGGTCCCATACAACGCATGTCCTTGGAGCAAATATTGAGCCGCAGTCCTGATTGGGAAGATCACCGCAAATCAATCCTAGGAAAGTTAAAAAAATCAGAAGTCCCATTATTCGTAGCAGCTCAACAGCTCAATCGCTCTCTGTCTGAAATGCATCTCGTTCAGTCCTTAGCAAATCAGAAAGTAGAAGACGTTCGGAATAGAACCATTATTCGTGCTTATTCACCTAAACGAAACGAGGTGGTCTTAGCTGCTAAATCTATAGGTATAGATGCCACAGCACTGTTCACACTCGGAATGCTAAATGTGCTTGAAGAGTTAAGTAAAGTTTTTGACAGAATAGTAGTTCCCCACTCGACTTTATCTTGGCTCCTAAATGAGAGGCAACGCGTGACCTTTCACCAACCAAGCCGGTTGAAGCGAGCAAATGAGATCTCACGATTGATTCAACTTGGAAAACTCAATCAGTTTATTGAAAGTGTTGAGCAGGAACCAGATTTGACAATCGAAGTCGGGCGTGATTTTGCAGGTTTCTTAAAACAAGCCGACAGTTTAAATTCTGTCTCTGAGCAACACTTGGTGGTTCGCTCTTCGCTTGTTTACCGTGCGGGTTCATTGATGAATGAAGAAGCGGATATTTCGAGATATCAGGAGATACTTGTTACATGTTCTGATATTGTAAATTACCTTGCGAGCAATGCATTTTTGACCGAAGCTGAAAGCGGAGAAGCCCTATCTTTTTTAAAATCACAAAATGATCTTGGAGCATCTGGAAATGTACTCAATGCGGGAGCAACATTGTACCTCGATGGCGTCGCTGTTTCTTATTTTCAATCATTGAACATGCTGGAAGTGATATCTGATGCCGGGTTTAGATGTTACGTATCAAGGGACGAGTTAAACGAAATAGAGGGACTACTACAATACGAAAAATATTCAAACAGAGCTTTAGAAGTCATTGAGACCATCAGAGCTTTTCTTGCAAATGGAATTGAAAGTGAAAAAATTGAGATAGGACCACGTTCGAAAAGTGCCAAATCTGAGGACTTAGAATTTCTATCTCATCCTACGGCGTCAATTATGGATATTGCTTCCAAGGTTGATGGAGTTGTCGTCGATGATGCATTCTTAAATCAACATGCTCACATTAATCTAGATACTGACCTGACGCCTGTTTTTACATCGTTAGATGTCTTGAAACACGTTCACTCAGAGGGACATTTTTCAGAGTTGGAATATCGCGAACTTAGGACGACAATAAGAAACTCCGGCTACTCTGCTGTCCCCATTTCGGAGGCAGAATTGACGGCGCATCTGAACAAGGCAACTATAACTGATGGTTTGGTCGATGAGAATGCCGAGTTGAAAGCTATCAGAAGTAATTTATTGCAAATGCAAATCTTTGGCGCCTTAGATATGCCCAATGATTTTTCCTATCTTGTAACCCTACAGAGGACTATGCGTTCCTGCATTATCAATCAGTGGAACAATGGTGAAAATATTGATGCAATAAAGGCTAGATCCAGTTGGCTGTTAGAGTTTACCGATTTCCGCCATTGGGCATTTTGTTATCCCTATGAAATAGGGTCAACTCTTGCTTCAGTAGGTTTGGTGACTAATTCCCAAGCATTTATGTCTTCCGGGCTAATAGAGAGTGATGTTCGAAAAGCTGCTTATAATGAGTGGTTCGACGAAGTTGTTCTCGAACCTTTGAAGCAAACTCACCCAGATATGTATAAAAAAATGTTGGTCGCACTTGAGGAATCGCTGATCGAAGTTTCATCTAAATCATTGGAAGAGTTAAACAATGAAGGATGAAGAAAAGTCTATACGAAGAGCGGTCACCATGAACATGCTGCATGACTTTTACCCGGATTCAATAGAATCTGAGATATTGCGAAGAGGAGTGGTTCCCGAAGCTTTTGATTTTCAGATTGAAGTCGGAATTTCATTTGGGCGTTCGACAGTTACAACTAGACGCTCAGTGTTATACTCTGCTGTTAGGGCAGCGTTTGCTGACCAAAGTTCTAAGAGTGATTTTACAGACGATCAGAACAACACTTGGACCATTGAAATAACGGATATCGGTAAGGGGGAGTATGCGGTATCGAACGGTCAACAAAGAATGCTGCTGCCTCCACTTTGGATGTTATTGCCAACCAAGAAACTTCGGTTAAGTGCGTTTCAAGAAAATGTGGAACGATATAACCTGCCTAGCCATGATTGCGATAGACTTCGAGAACTTACCATAAAGGGTTCCCTAAAAGACGACGACGTGGATAAGTTTTTATCAGTATTTGAAAATACTCCTATCAAGTCCCAATCTCGGATAGAATCTGAAATAGATAATGGTAGTAGTGATATCAATTCCTTGGTTCCGCCAAATCCAGATTATTACTATCAATTGGTTGGTGAACCAAAAATGGGCGTTCCATTAAAAGAGTACATCGATGATGTGTTACAGCCTCATATATCAAGGCTAATAAAATGGTCAGCAGTTGACGGTTTCAGTTTGGCTCTACTGTGCGGCTCTCATGCATGGGTGACCAATGCCATCAGTGTGAATCACCTAACTAATGAGCAACTTAAAGCCACATACAATGAAATAAGTACAAATGGGGACTTCATTTCACAACTCGGCGCAATTGAAGTGGGAATTTCTTTAATCGACAAGTTCCCTGATATTAAGTCTGATGTCGTAAAAATGTTGACAAAAATTCGAACAGATGACCCTCTAAATAAAAATAGCGATTTCAATTTACTATCGAGTTTAGTCACCTTGGTAGATGGGGAGTTATCCCGACAAAGGATATTTGTTAATGAACCGCCTTATTGGCGCAGGTTAGCTTCAATAGCACAAGCTTCGCTTTTACATAGATGTATCAATCGGGGGACAGTTAGCAAAGCACACTTTTCAAAATGGGCATGGGAAAACCGCAGTCACAATTTCTATTTTCAAAATCTCGCGGACATGCGGTTGGAGCCAAGATGGAAACCTGACTTCATCGAACCCGGTCAGATGAAGTCAGAGTTTATTGGTCGGTTATTAGGTTTGGCTCATAGACATAAAGGCAAGCAACTTGATAAAGATATATACTCACTAATCAGCGATTTTTCTTCTAGTGAATTACAAAGTTATGCGCAATCACCATCACCATTTATGCCTGGGCCATTGGAAGGGGCGTCAGGGATTTCACATGAATTGCCCCGTGAAATTGCTGAAATAATTGACAATGCATTAGCCTCAGACGAGGTGAGTTTAAAGTCATTTGTGGCATTAGTGAACGCGGCGAACTTATTTCAACTAGATGAAACGTACAGCGAAAAAGCTGTACTTGCTTTGAGGCGTTCAAATCACTATTTGCGGCGATCCGACTTGAACTCAGTATCAAGCCTATTGATAGGGTTGGCTACGCTTGCTGCAATAAACCGAAGCACGGAATTAGCAAATGACGTAAGAATTCTAATAAGACGTTTGATACATGCAGGATCAAAAGAAATTGAACCTGATGAAGTGTTACGCATAAGTATAATTTCTGCTGCTGCACATGAGGACTTAGAAGGATGGTGTGTTTACTTAGGAAGCTGCGTGTCTGAGATAGCCTTTTCCCAGCTGGAAAGAGCTGAAGCCGAACGTATATACTCACATTTATCATGCCTATTGACCATTGTGCCACAACTATGGGCAACCGCTTCAAATGCAGAAAGAGCTTTGAAATCAACCCTTAGTTGAGGTTTTTCTTTAATGGCTAAGGTCTGGTTTGGGGAAATTGTTTCGTTTTTAGAAGTTAGCTTACGTCATCTTTCCTGCCTAATTAGCGTGACAAAAAGTGTCATTTCAAAAAGAAAGACATTCACTGAGCAAGACGACACATTGTCGGTTTTAACAGCATGAGCAAATGACCGACTAGCTGTCCTCTGCCGCCAGAGCGGCGCACGAACACTAAAACTCCATAAGGACTGAATTATTCATTTGACGCGCTCAAATTTACTCATAGTTTGATTTTGCTGCTTTGTGCGGCCAGGTCTTTGAAAGCCTGATGTTAGCGGTTGGTATCGACCGTATCGATGCCTCTCCAACTCTATTAGGGTCGGGGAGGCAGTGACGTATGTCCAGGGCTACTCGCTTGCGTGATGGCCTAAAGGTCATTGCGGATGACTAACATCATCTTTCAAACTCCCCGGTCACCAGAGCAGTTCTGGTGACCAATATCATAGGGAGGCTCAAGATGAAAAAATCAGAAAATAAAATGTTCACCCTCGCGCAGCGGCAGCTTTTTAGGCTTCGTGAGTACAACTGTCTTGAACAAGGCTTTGCGGAGCATCTGGCGGATCTAGGATATATTACCCTATTTAAGGCTGGTATGGATTTAGACTCCAGCATGTATCCATATCAATTTGGAAATGCAGGTATAGTAAAACTGAAGTTCTGCGAATGGACCGACGAAGGTCTAGCCGCTTTAGCTCTTGCAGAAAAAAGCAATCCAAGCTTAGCTAAAACCATCCTAGATAGCTTTGTGCCGCCTACGAGCTGGATTATTCCTGAGCCTATCGTATTCATCGAGCAATGCGCTATTCAGATGGTTGAGGAGGGACACAGAGATTCCTTAGTTGTTTTCAACCTTGGGCCTAAGAGCTTCGATATAAGTCAAACTGACGAAGTAGAGGGTTAAGCGGTGAGGGTACATCAACTCGCGCTTCCCGCGAGCGAGCGTTATCAGAAAAAAGCTGCTGACCTCTTTACCAGAATTAAGGCTCTTAAGCACCCTGATATCAAGCGCTACAAAGGCGCGCTAGCAGAAGTCGCCTGTCTGCATGCTTCGGTCGAAAACGGTCCTCGCTATGTAGAACTTTATAAGCAGTATGAGCTTCAGCAGCCTCCGCGAAATAGTACCAAAGTCATTGGGCACACTGGTGTATTGAAAATTGATATTAGATGTTGGAGAGAGGTGAGTTTAACTGCGGCTAAAATTGCTATTGCGGATGACTTTGATTTTAAAACTCGCGAACTTGTTTGTCTGGCTTTGATTGAGCTTGAAGACCTTACTGATCGTCAGCTCACCAAGTTGCTTTTAGCTCTACCAGTTCAAAAAGCAGCCCTATTGAAGAAACCAGTTTAAGACGGGTTGCGGCCACACGGCCGCTGCAAATTTTAATACTGTTATGAAGATTGTTCATGCTTATGTCCGTATATTATATTCAGTTTTAAGGTTACACACCACATGCCAGCTGTCTGGCAGGCTAAGTTGCTGATTTTATAGGTTGTTACAGCAATAATTCACTTTTCACCAATTGGCACCAAGTGAATAAAATAAGTTATTACAATAACTTAGAAGGTTTCGATTTTTCTTATTCTATCAACTGTTGCTAACGAGCTTTTAGCGGTAAACTAAGTTTGGGCAATCTAGTCTAAGGGAGCTTAGTTAGTTCGGGTCTTCAGCGGAGATATGTTACTATGCTGGTAGTGATGTTAAGACTGGCGGGGATGCACTGACTGTTTTCGTGACAAGGCGGGGCAAGATCAGTTTGTGTTTTCTATCGCCTCAATAGCTAAACAGATTAAAGACTTTACAGCTGCGAAAGATTATATCAGCCCAGCTCCTATTGCATTTTTAGACCTCTCTAGTGATGTGAATTTAGTATTTGTTTGGCAGGCCATGTTTGTTTCTGGGGTATAAAACTTGAAAATTAGGGCCTTTCAAGGACGACAATAAATTCAATGAAGCCAATAATTTAGAGTAGTATTGTACCTTCTTTCTAGCTTTGCCTTGACTCTGATAAAGGCTGAAAATAGGGTTAATAAAATTTTAGCGGGTGGGGTTGAGCTATGCTGAAGCATGGGCACATGTGGAATGGGTGAATTGCTAATTGTTTCTACAATTTTTAGAATTCCTCCGAACTTGATTGCGTGGATTATTAATATGAATACAAAAGCGGCGATCACTACGGCTTTTGGCTACTGGGCGTGGGATAAGGATTCAAGCATGTCTTCAGTTAGAAAAATATGCGCATTAATATGTTTAGTTTTCTTTGTGATCATACCCACTAGCGCATGTTCTAATCCGATTGCGCGGGGCGATGTTGAGAATAATTCCATTCACTCACAGAAAACGCGAGATGCACGTAACAGTGTCTATTTCCGCATTCAGGCTGACTATGAACTCATTGAAACGGGCGAAGCTCTAAATTTTGACTTTATCGTCTCATGTTACAACCGCGAAGTTACCGGGTCTTTTCACGGCATATTAAAGCCAACGACCATGTTTAAAGCGACATCCACAGGCGCGGCTGTAGCTATATCGCCGCCTCAACATTATTGTTTGCGCGGCTCTGATAATCTGGTGCGCGAATATGATTTGATGAAGATGCCGATTTTAGCGTGGTATCCCGACGTCGCGGATTTATCGTTTGCGCTCATATATATGACGAATGATGCTTACACAGGGCCTCAAGCTAAAATCAAATTTAAGCGTTATGACGTTTCGTCAACCGATAGGAACGCTTTTATTAAATGGGAAGCGGAGACTATTGCCAACTACAAACAAATCGGAGCTATACCCGGCCCATTTGGTTGCGCTGCGGAAAATGTAAGTGTACTTGATCCATATTTTTGTGGTTTTGAGGCAACAAGAAAAAGAAACAATGGGTCATACCTCGTCATAGCCGATCGAATGAACACGGTAAGGCATGTACATGCCATTGACATACCCCCTGATTTGGTTCCTGTAATAAAATCCAAGGCTCAGATTTCAGGTGATTTTTATTGTGATTACTCCGTCATTCCCGAAACGGGGGCACGCCGCGAGAAATTGTTTGACATATTGCTAAAAGGTGAGCCGCCTCTTGAGGGCAAGACAAGAAAACGAGTGCTGGATTTCTTTAAAAAGTTCATCGCTTTTCAGTCGCGAAGCCGCATGTTAACAAATCCTTCCGTGTATCTGGATCCTGAAAGTCTTTTATTTCCAGATAAAAATGTAGTGATTAGAGAAGTCTATCCAGTTGTAAATTTTGTACACCCTTTATCTTTAAGCTCAAAAGAACATTCGGCACTAAATAAAGATTACGAAACTCTAGTAAGTAAAGTTTTCCAACAAGAACACTGGCGTGGTTTCGCAATTGATACAACCTCCGCGCTTCCCAGCCAGACACGTGTTAAGGGTCTGGAACCACCTAAATATAACGGCTCTTATAATGGCGTTTTATTTTTAAACGAGACGCTTGTGTGTGAAAAGTTAAAACCTCGCCCAGCACATAGAGTGACCGATCTGTCTCAGAAGAAAATTTTTACAATCAAATAAATTTAACGGAGTATCGCTATGCCTATTAATCCTGCATCATCTCATTTATACGCATACCTAAGTGCTATGGTCTATCGGCGAGCTGATACGGATTTTGTCTTGGACTTAATAGCCTATAATAATGCCAGTCAAACAAGCACCAACCTAGTAAATGCATTTGAGGGTTTTCCAGATTATAGCACTAGAGAGAAATTAAGTGCCGAACTGGAAAGATTTTTAGCAAGTGAATTTTCTGGTTTAGCTGCGAACAATGGCTTCGGCTTTCAAGTAAGTGAACAGCGCGATGTCTTTCACATTTGGAATGAGTTTGGTTTTTCGGCTATGGTGGTTGAAAATAACGGTGAGTTTATAATTACTTTTCGTGGGACGGACGTAAGCGCGCTCAATGACGGAAATCTAGCTTTATATACAATTTCCTCTAGGACTGGGGGAGCGTTCAACCCTAGCAGTGAAGTGGGAAGCAATGCGCAGCATTTGGACGAAGGTGATTGGTATTCCAATACAAAATTAAATTTGGGCACAGACCAGGTCACTCATTTTGACTATGCTTTGGCGCTCACAAAGTTTGTAATGGATAACCTTGCAACTGCCCCAGATAGTAGCGTTGTTGTCACAGGTCAGTCTTTAGGAGGCGGCTTGGCAGCGCTTGTTGGGGCTCAGTTAAAACTAGATATCTACGCCTTCGGTCCGGCCCCATTCAGAAACCAGCTGGAGATTATAGCTCAGCGGCAAGCATTCGCCGATTTATATCCTAATGCCACTTACAGTAAGGACAGTTACAATGTGCTAGTGAGCTTCAATGAAGAATTAGGCGATTTAGAGGAGATTTATCTGGACGAATTAAACTCCCATTTGGCAGACCCTTCTCGGTCATTTTTGAGCACTGTTCAAGGAGAGTTCACCACAAGTTCGGACAGTAACATAGGGCTTCTCACCCATATTAATCCTGGGGAGGACGATATTGCGATCGATGATTCTCAATATCAAGGCTTATTCGAAATTGGTCCAGAGGTTTGGGGGGCAGCGAACACATCCCCATTTTTCAATTCGATCGGGGAGTACGGACATTCTGACTACAGCAAAAATTTTGCAGAATATTCAGAAGGTCTTTTTCTTAACCAAGAGGGCAGCGCTAGGCACGCAGGGGCTATGCATGCCATAATGCTTGCCACTGAAAACTCGGCGACAACTCCAAATTTTGAAATTTTATTCCAAAATGATCCTCATTTACAATTTGATTTGTTTTTTATTCCTGGTTTGGCGGGTACAATTATAGAAGACAAGATTGGTGAAGTCGATGACCCAGGGCAAAGCCTAGGAGGAAACTTAGGGTTAGAGCCGTTTTACAATATGCTCTTAACTGCCGTTCTTGATCCAGCGGGCACAGATGGTTTTTATAATTATTTCCATGATTTCTTCTCGGAAGTTGTCGACGGAAGCGGTGTTATTGGCCGGAGTTATTCTGATTTTTCGGCGACAGACAAAACGCTTCACAGTGCGGTTATTAAATCAGCTCTCCAAATTATTCGAGATGGCTTGTCATTGTCAGCAGATAGAGGTGACGGACTATTTCAGGCAACAAATTTTGCCGAATTTTCGCAGCAATTATCGAGTAACTTGGGGGCTAATTCAACACAATTTGGCGGTAATTTTTCTAACGATGGTTATATTACCCTAAATTTGGATGCTATTGTTAACCGTGACGAACGTTTTGAAGAGCGTCTTTACGATGATGCTATATTTCAAGGTGAGCGAAATGTGGCCTATGGACAATCTGATATATATCAGGCCGCTTTTGACAGAATGATATTTGAAGGAGCGTCAGTTGATGAAGCGCGCCTTTGGACCAATATTTATACCACCCCTTACTTAGTTCCCATTCCCGGCGGTGGTTTTAGCTTTGAAGATTACACAGACTACACTGACATTGATTTAGTCTCTACACTAATTGCACAAGTAACAAACCCTAATGGCCCAACGCTTAACTCTTATACTATTGATTTAGATAATACTGGCTCATTAGGTGCAGCCATTTTTATGGATAGCATAAGTTCAACGCTGACTACGGAAGGGTCGTACATCCGTGCTACAGGTGATAGTGACTTCATTTTTGGCGGGTCAGGGTCTGAGCTAATAGACGGGAATGGTGGGCAAGATGTCATTTTCTCTTCTGGCGGTAATGATACAATCGATTTCAGCGACATTTCAGGGAACTCCCGCGTCGATGGCGGGGGAGGTGTAGATGAGATGCGTTTTTCTGTCGACCTCGTACCTTATATTCAAATTGTGCCGACAGGCGTGAATGAAGGGTTAGTATACTATACCAAGGGCTTAGATAACTTTGTAATAGAATACTCAAATATTGAGAACGCGAATGTCATTTCAGGATTAGGTTTTGATCTTCCAGAAGTGGACTTTAGTAACCCTGGCCCCGACCTATTGAGTCAGATCAGTGATTTAATTGACGCGCTTTCAAGTCTTACAAATACGATTGATTTTGACGGCAGCTCAGGTAACCAAACTCAAGTTGCGCCAACTATTGATACAGAAGCAATTTTCTATTTCGTTACTGGAACAAATGCGAATACAGTTGTAGTTCCTCAAATTGGTTTCATTCCACCTGTAACGCTTTCAACTGCGCTGAGTAACCTTGATATACAACCGATAACGGACGTAGTTATTAATATGGGTTCGGGTATTATGTCGCAAGATGTGACGCGCGAGCAAGTTGATGATAATCTTGTGTTTACTCTAGAAAAATCTGACGGCACTACAAATACGCTTACGGTGTTGGGCGTCTATGCGGACGGTAATGCCGATGAGATTGTTAGTATTGACTTCGCCGATGGAACGCGACTTGACCTCTCAGACATCCCAGAGCCCCCCGTTGTCCCGGTAAACATCATAAACGGGACATCTGGCAGTGACAGTCTTTACGGCACATCGGGAATTGATGTCATCAGTGGCCTTGCGGGTAATGATATCATTCGCG
>CAYRIV010000008.1:0-132322 GCA_964424575.1 uncultured Caulobacterales bacterium
CGGCTGTTTATGAAACAGTCCAAGAGCCTGTTGTTGTTCAAGAAGCGTCAACAGAGCTTGTGACTATCCCTGCGAAATACCGCACGGTGACAGAAACTGTTGTCGTTCAGGACGCGTCTACAGAGCTCGTCACAATTCCAGCGACTTATGAAACTGTTTCAGAATCATATGTTGTTCAGGAAGCGACAACAGAGCTTGTGACTATTCCGCCAGTGTTTGAAACAGTGACAGAAACAGTTGTGGTTCAGCCGCAATCTGTTGATTACGTCACTGTCCCTGCGCAGTACGAAACATACACTGATACAGTAGTAGTTCAGGAAGCGTCTACAGAGCTCGTGACGATCCCAGCAACGTTTGAAACTGTCACAGAGACAGTTGTTGTTCAGGACGCCACAACAGAGCTTGTGACTATCCCAGCGACTTACGAAACAGTGTCTGAAACTGTAGTTGTGAAAGAAGCGACGACAGAGCTTGTCTCTATCCCAGCGACTTTCAAAGAAGTTACAGAAACAGTTGTCGTGCAGCCGCAGTCTGTCACTTATGAGACAATCCCAGCCCAGTACGAAACTTACCAGGACACAATCGTTGTTCAGGAAGCGTCTACAGAGCTTGTGGTCATCCCAGCGACTTATAAGAACGTCACTGAAACTGTCGTGGCTCAAGAAGCGACAACAGAGCTTGTAACTATCCCTGCGACGTTTGAGACAGTGACTGAAACAATCGTTGTTCAGCCTGAAACTGTTGAATATGTCACTGTTCCAGCGACATTCCGCACAGTGAATGAAACATATGTTTCACAAGATGCAGCTGACCAGCTTACGGTCATCCCTGCAACTTATGACACAGTGACAGAAACAATCGTTGTTCAAGAAGCGTCAACACGCCTCGAAGTGGTGCCTGCGAAATACCGCACCGTCACAGAGCAGATTGTTGTGCAGCCAGCACGTCAAGAAATTGACGTCATTCCAGCGACTTACGAAACACGCTCTGAGCGCGTTCTTATCTCGCCAGCTCGTGAAGAGTGGAAGCCAGGTACACAGGCGCTTAACGCGTCAGAGCTTGGTGCAGGCGGACGCTTGAACACACGTGCTGTTGGTCAGTTCACCGTCTTTAACGGTGTCTCTGAGCAGGTCATTCAGTCAACTGAAACAACTGTGACACAGACGGGTGAAATCCTTTGCCGCGTCTTGATCCCAGCTCAGTACAAAACAATCACGAAGCGTGTAGTGAAAACACCCGCTCGTACTGTTGAGAAGACAATCCCTGCGGTCACGAAGTCTATCACTAAGCGTGTTATCGATGTTCCGGCAACGACACGTGAAGTGGCAATCCCAGCCCGTACAGATACGATTACACGTCGTGTCGTTCGTACCCCAGCCCGCGTTGTTTCAGCGTCAGAAGCTGGTGGCATGAACGCAGGTGTGCGTCGCGGACCAAACGGTGCGATGATCAAAGGCTTCACGGACAGCAATAGCGATGGCCGTGATGACCGTGATGGTCTTTCACGCTCACAAGCATCCGCTGCTGACCGTGCTTCTGCAAATGCAGGCGCACGCGGTACAGGTGGTCGCTTTAGCCAGCAAACAAGCACAATCGCGAAACGCGTTGTCGCTGAAGAGGCTAAAGTTGTCGAACGCCGCGTCCCAGCAGTCACGAAGCAAGTGTCTCGCCGTGTTGTTAAGACACCAGCGCGTACGCAAGAACGTGTTGTCCCTGCGAAGACGCAAACAATCACACGTCGTGTGGTTGACCGTCCTGCATCAACGCAAGAGCGCGTCATCCCAGCTGTGACTAAAACAGAAACGCGTCGTCGTATTGCGACACCAGCGCGGACTGTTGAGAAGGTCATTCCAGCTCGTACACAGACTGTGACACGCCGTGTCGTTGATCGCCCAGCGACAACGCAAGAGCGCGTTATTCCTGCTGTCACGAAAGTGGAAACACGCCGTGTTGTTAAGACGCCAGCGTCTACACAAGAGCGCGTCGTGCCTGCGAAAACACAGACTGTGTCTCGCCGTGTTGTTAAAACACCAGCGCGTACACAAGAACGTGTTATCCCTGCTGTGACAAAGACGGAAACTCGCCGTCGCATCAAGACACCTGCCAGCACAGCTGAGCGCGTGATCCCTGCTGTGACGAAACAAGTGACTCGTCGCGTCGTTCGTACGCCAGCTCAGACACAAGAACGTGTCATTCCAGCTGTCACAAAAATGCGCACACGCCGTGTTGTTAAGACACCTGCGTCTACGCAAGAGCGCACAATCCCAGCTGTGACTAAGCAGGTTACTCGCCGTGTCGTGGACGTTCCAGCGTCTACGCAAGAGCGCGTTATCCCAGCGGTCACGAAGATGGAAACACGTCGCATCGTGAAAACGCCAGCGGCTACGCAAGAGCGTTCAATCCCAGCTGTAACGAAGCAAGTCACGCGTCGCGTCATCAAGACACCGGCACAAGTGAGCGAGCGCGTTATCCCAGCGGTCACGAAGATGGAAACACGCCGTGTCATTAAGACACCAGCGCAGACTATCGAAGAGACCGTCCCAGCTGTAACGAAGCAAGTCACACGCCGCGTGGTTCGCACACCGGCACAAACACAAGAGCGTGTTGTGCCAGCGATCACAAAGCAGGAAACTCGCCGCGTCATCAAGACACCAGCTCGCACTGTTGAGCGCGCTGTGCCTGCTGTGACAAAGCAAGTGACTCGCCGCGTTGTTCGCACACCAGCGTCAACGACAGAGCGCGTCATTCCAGCTGTGACGAAAATGGAAACTCGCCGCATTGTGAAGACGCCAGCGTCTACGCAAGAACGCGTTGTGCCAGCTGTCACAAAGCAAGTGACCCGTCGTGTTGTGAAGACGCCAGCCGCTACGCAAGAGCGTGTCGTGCCAGCTATCACAAAGATGGAAACGCGCCGCGTTATCAAGACGCCAGCACAAACTGTTGAGCGGGCTGTGCCTGCTGTGACGCAGCAAGTGACTCGACGTGTCGTGAAAACACCGGCTCAGACACAAGAGCGTGTCATTCCAGCGATCACTAAGCAGGAAACTCGCCGTCGCATTAAGACACCGGCCCGCACTGCGGAACGCGTTGTCCCAGCTGTGACCAAGCAAGTGACCCGCCGCGTTGTGAAAACACCGGCTGCGACACAAGAGCGTGTCATCCCAGCTATCACGAAGATGGAAACGCGCCGCATCGTGAAGACACCTGCTCAAACTGTTGAGCGTGTGATCCCAGCTGTGACGAAGCAAGTGACCCGTCGCGTCGTGAAAACACCGGCTGCGACACAAGAGCGTGTCATCCCAGCTATCACGAAGATGGAAACTCGCCGCGTCATCAAAACGCCTGCCGCAACACAAGAACGTGTTGTACCAGCTGTGACGAAGCAAGTGAGCCGTCGTGTTGTTAAGACACCGGCGCAAGTGACTGAGCGTGTCATTCCAGCTGTGACGAAGATGCAGAAGCGTCGTGTCGTCCGCACACCAGCGTCAACTGTTGAGAAGGTCATTCCGGCCGTCACAAAGCAGGTGACACGTCGTGTGGTTCGTACACCAGCCTCGACACAAGAACGTGTCATCCCGGCTGTCACTAAGATGGAAACACGTCGCGTTGTGAAAACACCGGCGCAAACTGTCGAACGCGCTACACCAGCTGTGACAAAGCAAGTCAGCCGTCGTGTTGTGAAAACGCCAGCCCGCACGCAAGAGCGTGTTGTGCCAGCCGTCACAAAGATGGAAACGCGCCGCGTTGTTAAGACACCAGCTCAGACTATCGAGAAGGTTGTCCCAGCGGTCACGAAGACTGTCACACGTCGTGTTGTGAAAACGCCCGCCGCTACGCAAGAGCGTGTTGTGCCAGCTGTCACTAAGATGGAGACACGTCGTGTTGTTAAGACGCCTGCGTCTACGCAAGAACGCGTTGTTCCAGCGGTGACGAAGCAAGTCACACGCCGCGTTGTGAAAACACCAGCTCAGACACAAGAACGTGTCATTCCAGCTGTCACAAAGCAGGAAACTCGCCGTCGCATCAAGACACCCGCCAGCACTGTTGAGCGCGTGATCCCAGCTGTGACCAAGCAAGTGACCCGCCGCGTGGTTCGCACACCCGCTCAAACACAAGAGCGTGTCATCCCTGCGAAAACTCAGACTGTTACACGCCGTGTCGTTAAGACGCCGGCTGCAACACAAGAGCGCGTAATCCCAGCGGTTACGAAGCAGGAAACACGTCGTGTTGTGAAGACGCCAGCGTCGACACAAGAGCGCGTTGTGCCAGCGGTCACGAAGATGGAAACACGCCGTGTTGTGAAGACGCCAGCTCAGACTGTTGAGAAGGTTGTCCCAGCGGTCACGAAAACTGTGTCTCGCCGCGTTGTGAAAACGCCAGCGTCTACACAAGAGCGTGTCATTCCAGCGGTGACGAAGCAAATCACACGTCGTGTGGTGCGCACACCAGCTCAGACACAAGAACGTGTCATCCCAGCTGTGATGAAGCCTGTGACTCGCCAAGTCGTTAAAACACCGGCTCGCACGCAAGAGCGTGTGATCCCGGCTGTGACGAAGCAAGTTCAGCGCCGTGTCGTCAAGACACCAGCTTCTACGATTGAGAAGGTTATTCCTGCCGTGACGAAGACTGTGTCTCGCCGCGTCGTGAAGACACCAGCTCAAACGCAAGAGCGCGTCATCCCAGCCGTCACAAAACAGGTCACACGCCGTGTGGTCCGTACGCCAGCGTCAACACAAGAGCGTGTTATCCCGGCTGTGACGAAGACGGAAACACGTCGTCGCATCAAGACACCGGCCCGCACAGCGGAACGCGTGATCCCAGCTGTGACGAAGCAAGTGACGCGCCGCGTCGTGAAGACACCAGCTCAAACACAAGAGCGCGTGATCCCAGCGGTGACGAAGCAAATCACTCGCCGTGTTGTTGACCAACCTGCGCGTACAGAGCGTCGTGAAATCCCAGCGCGTTACGAAACTGTGACAGTCCAGAAAATGGTGGAAGCACCACGGACTGAAACAATCGTAATTCCAGCGGAATACGGCACGATTGAGAAACGCACTTTGATCACACCTGAGAAAGCTGAATGGCGTCAGGTTCTTTGTGAAGCAAATGCCAACTCAACTGTTATCTCTGCTATTCAGCGGGCATTACAGTCACAAGGTTACTACCAAGGTACAATCGACGGACGTCTCGGCCAGCGTACATACGCAGCGGTTGAGCAGTTCCAGCGTGCTCGTGGTCTATCCACAGGTGGTCTAACACTTCGTACAGTTGATGCTCTTGGCGTTGATTGGCGCTCAATGGTCGGCGGAACAGTTTCTGGCGGTGGTTCAATCACTGGCGGTACATTCTCTGGCGGCTTCACTGGTGGCTCAACAGGCGGATCATTCTCGTCTGGTACAGTTGTCGGTGGCTCAACGGGCACAGTCACAACAGGTGGCGGTTCATCTGCTGGCTACACAATCAGCAACGGACGCGTCATGGACGCTTCTGGCGCGGTCATTGGCACACTAAATGCTAATGGCGATGTGGTTAACTCTGCCGGTCAGATTATCATCCGCGGCCTTGGTGCTACGGGTGGTACAGTTGGCGGAATGGCCAGCGGTGGTGTAATGCGCTCAGGTGGCGCGGACCTATCGTCAAACGGTCAAGTGCTAGGCAGCGCAGTCCGTGATGGTCGCGGTGGCGGCACATCAAGCGGTACTGTCGGCGGCTTCTCAGTCCGTGCAGACGGAACTGTTGTAGACAGCCGCGGCGTCACAGTCGGACGTGTTGATGCATCTGGTCAGATCATCAGCGCAACGGGCCAAGTCATTGGTCGCGTGACACCACAACGCTAGGCTCAGCCTAAAGGCGCAGTTACTGCGCCTCACAATTTTCACCCTCATTGCTTCGGCAGTGAGGGTTTTTTCTGTTTGGATTATGAAGAGAGAAATGTTGATCTCTTCGGGAGGTGCGAGTTAGCTGTGATCAGAGGTGATAAAGCTGTGGTCACAATACTTCACGCGCGGCTGCAATAATAAACAATCAGACACTTGCGAAATCAGCGGGCAGAGCGCAGATAGGTGGCGACGGTACTGCGGGCTTCGTGATTGGCACTTATCCTAGGGACCTTAAATACTCCATAGGGAGTTGGCTCTGTGCAGACCGTGGTCTGTTTATTTCCGACGCCCACCTGAAACTCAGGTTCATGGGGATTCGACCGCCTCCACGGGTTTTGTGGTCCGTCACTTAAACGCGTAAAAAAACCGCCCTAAAATGGGCGGTTTTTCGCGTTTAAGTGACGACGATGTCGCGGAGCGACGAGGCAGGCATAGTTTCAATACATGAGCCTGTTTACGCGTTGGCGAAGTGTCACCGCGTAAAAACGGCTCCGCTTCTGAGGTTTAGCGGCAGGTTTTTCGCAATTAGAGGCGGCGTGGCTGTAGGCCAGTAGGCACTGTCGAGGGATTTTCATTAGAACGCGTAGACATGTTAGGTCGAGCCTCTCTTACTGTAGTGCCCCCTAGTCTTGTGAATGTCGGCTAACCCGCCTAAACTCAACCAATGGACATCACCACCCAAAAGACGCGCACGCGAGTGCAGGCCAAAGCGCGGCGGCAAGAGTTTTTGCAGAGCGGTCAGGCTGACGCGGCTGCAATTGATATCATATCCCATTTTCCCGTTGCGCGATTTAAAGGCAAAGGCGTCGGTGGGATTTGGCCTTTGCCCGGCGAGCTTGATACGCGGCCCTTGATGCAGGCGCTATTTAAGCAGGGTTTTACGCTATCGCTGCCGTGTACGCCACGCAAAGGCAAACCGCTCACCTATAGGGCTTGGACGCCCTCGGATAAGTTAAAAGCAGGTCCCTATGGTACGCGTGAACCATA
The DNA here is from genome assembly GCA_964424575.1 of uncultured Caulobacterales bacterium. GTDB lineage: Bacteria > Pseudomonadota > Alphaproteobacteria > Caulobacterales > Maricaulaceae > Fretibacter. The sequence goes on from CAYRIV010000008.1 coordinate 6,867, forward strand.
TTCCGACAAAGGGGTAGTGTTCCCGACGCTTGTTCTTGTGCCCATGTTGGCCTTCACGGAAACAGGCGAGCGTTTAGGCTATGGTGGCGGGTTTTATGACCGCACTTTGGCGGCGTTGAAAGCGCGTGGTGATGTTTTTGCTTGCGGCGTGGCCTTTGCTGCGCAAGAAGCGGCGCATCTTCCGACGGGCGAGTACGACTTGCCGCTCGACGGAATTTTGACAGAAAAATACTTCAAGGACTTTTAATGCGCTTTGCTTTTTTCGGAGATGTGGTCGGCAAGGCAGGACGGCTCGCGGTGGTAGATCACTTGCCGCGCCTTAAGGGGGATTTGAAGCTCGACGCCGTCGTCGTGAATGCCGAAAACGCCGCGGGCGGATTTGGGATTACGCGTTCAACCGCCGACCAGCTTTTTGACGCAGGCGTGGATGTCCTCACGCTTGGCAATCACAGCTTTGATAACCCGCAAGGCATTAGCGTGATTGATAACGAGCCGCGCTTGCTTCGCCCGTGTAATTATCCGCCGCATACTGTGCCAGGACGCGGGGCGGGTTTGTATCAAGTGAACGGCTATAATCTGCTTGTGATAAACGTGCTGGGGCGTGTGTTTATGGACGCGCTTGATGATCCGTTTGGGGCCGTTGACCGCGAGATAAATAACGCGCCGCTCGGCGATGTTGCGGATGCGGTCATTGTCGATATTCACGCCGAAGCCACATCAGAAAAGCAGGGCATGGGCGTGTTTTGTGATGGTCGCGCTTCGCTCGTCGTAGGGACCCATCAACACGTGCCGATGGCCGATACGCGAATCCTGCCGCATGGCACAGCGTTTCAAACAGACGCTGGAATGTGTGGTGATTATAATTCTGTCATTGGCATGGAAAAAGAAGAACCGCTTCACCGCTTTACAACGCGCATGCGGTCTGGGCGTTTCACGCCTGCCTCTGGGCCGGGCACGCTTTGCGGTATATTTGTTGAGACAGATGGCTCAGGCAAAGCTGTGCGCGCGGAACCCATTCGCATTGGCGGCGTTTTATCACAGGCAAGGCCTACGCTTTAGCTCGCTATCTTAGAGAGAATACTCATGAAGAATTTTGCTTTACTTACTGTTTTATCAGCCTTTTTACTCTCTGCTTGCGGCGGTAGCGGGCAGGGCGAGATTGCCGAAATAAATAATGATTGGACGGGAAACGAGATTAAAATCGAGAGTTTTGAAGATGAGAAAGTCCAAGGGGTTACCTGTCACATGGCGCATTTTGATCGCAGCGTAATTGACCGAATGCGTAAGGGTGATTGGTTCGAAAACCCGTCTAATGGGTCGATTTCTTGCGGCATAACGGGGCCTGTGACAATCGGGAATATTGCGCGTGGCAAGGGCGGCGAAACTGTCTTTAAGCAACGCCAAAGCGTTGTGTTTAAAAAACTCGCCGTGCGCCGCGTCTATGACAGCGAAAATGATACAATCATTTATCTGGTTTATTCAAAACAAGTCATTGATGGCTCTGCCAAGATGAGTATTGCGACAGTGCCCCTTCACGGAGCTGAAGTGACGTGGACACAACCCAAATAATTTACGCCTTAGGGCCACCGAAGAAGTCGAGCTTTCCAAGCGGTACGCCGTTATGGCGCAAGATGTTGTATGCTGTCGTTGCGTGGAAATGCACATTGGGAATAGAGAAGCCCGCGAGATAGGCGATGGCCGTAAAGTCGCGCATCGTCGGGCCCAATTTCACAGAAAACTCCCGCAGTTCTTTGCCGTCAATATCTTCGCGTGAGAAACTCGTGAGTTCGCCGCGGGCTTTCGCAATTAAGGCATAGAGGTCCGCAAAGCTTTCTTCTGTGTTTTCATAAACGGGCGGCTCTGTGCCGACTATGCGGTGCGGGCAAGCTTTGGCGATAGAGGCGGCAACTTGGACTTGGCCGATGAGGGAAAACATATCCGGGGCAAGACGGGCGTTTAGAAAAACCGTCGGGTCGATACCGCGCTCCACCGCATTGGCTTCACCTTTTTTAAGAACATGCAGCATGTTGGCCATTGCGCGGTCCAAATCTTCCATTGCGTTATAAAGCGATAATCCCTTGGTCATGTCTGTCTCCTTTTGACGTGACTATGCAATAATTCGGCGCGCTCACAAGCGCAAACGAACTCTGTCTGGCCGCTATGCGTATTCTTATCAAAGGACATTATATGACAGACCGCCAAAACCCCGACAGAAAATTTCCTGATGATTTTATTCCTGCAAAACCGCGCCCCGATAAAGGAGCTTTGACCACGTCCGAAGTCGTCGCCATGGCGTGGGATGACGAAACGTCTTTCGATGATATCAAAACGCAATCGGGCCTCTCAGAAGGTGAAGTCATAAAAATCATGCGAGGTCATATGCAGCCAAGCAGCTTTCGGATGTGGCGTAAGCGCGTTTCGGGGCGCGCGTCAAAGCATAATGCCAAAATTGGCGGCTAGACTGTAGGGCGCAACACTTGCGAAATCTAACCGAGGGTCCTAGAACACTGGAAATCAGATTCACCCAGAGGAACTCTCATGGCAGGCCATTCAAAATGGGCCAATATCCAGCACCGCAAGGGGCGCCAGGATAAGGCTCGCTCAAAGCTCTTTTCTAAGCTGTCTAAGGACATCACAATCGCGTCAAAAATGGGTGGCCCTGACCCGGATATGAACCCGCGTCTGCGTCTGGCGGTGGCCAATGCCAAAGGGCAGTCCATGCCAAAAGACAACATCAAACGCGCGATTGATAAAGGCGGGAGCAAAGACGGCGCAGACTATACTGAACTGCGCTATGAGGGTTTTGGCCCTGTCGGCATCGGCTTTATTGTTGAAACTAGCACGGATAATACGAACCGCGCGGCGATGGAAGTGCGCACGGCATTTTCTAAAAACGGCGGTAACCTCGGTGAAACGGGATCTGTCAGCTTCGGGTTTGATCAAGTTGGCGAGATTACCTATCCGCTGGCCGTGACGGATGAAGACGGCATGATGGAAGCCGCGATTATGGCAGGCGCTGATGATGTTGAAACTGACCCGCCTAATGAGGATAGTTTTTCCGATTACGAGCCTGTCCATACGATTTTGACGGCCCGCGATGATCTCGGCGCTGTTGCGGCAGAGCTTGAGAAAACATTTGGCGAGGCGAAATCGGTCAATCTGATTTGGAAGGCACAAAACCTCATCGACGATCCAGAGCAGGCGCAAAAAGTCGTGCGCTTGATAGACGCGCTTGAGGATTGTGACGACGTTACCAATGTGTACCATAGCTTTGACATGACGGAAGACGCTATGGCGACTTTGGAAGACGAGGGCTAACCCTGTCTGATTCAGATTATTCTGAGCTTGATTATGACGGTGCCGTTGACGCGGCGCTGGTCTGCTTGTCCAAGGACGATATTGCTGATGCGACAGTTTTAGCAAAGCGCGCATATAAACTAAGGCCACAGGACGCCGAAGCCGTCTCGCTATTGGGCTTATGCCTTGTTGAAAATGACAGCTCTCGGGAAGAAGGTTTTTCAAATTTACGGGCCGCGATAACAGCTGAGCCAAATGAGCCGCGCTGGCATATTCATCTCGGACAGGGGTTAACCAAGCATCAGCGTTATGATGAGGCCGAAGCGGAATTTGCCGTCGCGGCTCATTTGTCAAATGGCCACTCGGCGGTGCTGATGCAATGGGCAAATGCGCTGCGCCTCGCGGGGCGGGCAGCGGATGCCACTCAAGTCTATGCGCGGGTGTTGCAACAAAATCCGTCGCCAAAAGTCTGGCTCGCGGCGTCGGAGGCACTCACTGAGGCGCGCGACACGATTAACGCGGCTTTTGCTTATGAGAAAGCTTATCCGGAAGAGGGACGCCCAGACTTCGCCACGGCTAAGCTCGCGGACATGCATATTACGCTCGGCAATTATGACAAAGCCAAGCAGTTCAACGCAAAACTGCGCGAGGCTCATCCAGACAATGTAGAGGCTGGATTGCGCGAGGCGAATTTATTGCGGTGGGACGGCGATATTGACGGCGCAAAGACGCTTTTGTTGTCGCTGTGGGAGACTCGCCCTGACCATGCAGGGCTGGCGGCCGCTTTGCTAGAAGAAGGCGTGGACGCAGGATTGGAGCGTGTGAAAAAAGCTGCGCAAGACCATACCTTGACGATTGAGGCGCGACGCCGTTGTGCCTTTTCGCTCTGTCATTTTATGGATAAGTCTGGCGACACGCAGGCGGCATGGGATTGGGCGGTGCTCGCTAATTCACTTTATCCTGAGACGCAGGTCTCTGACGTTATCGCACCCCTGCGGGATATGCTCGACAAGGCCGTCATGGCCTATCACCTCATGCCAGATGCGGAGGAGGCCGCGACTTCTCGCGCGACCAAAATGATTTATATCGTTGGGCCGCCTCGCTCGGGCGGATCGCTTTTGCAGACAATCCTGTCACGTTACGCGGGCGCGCGATCAGTGGGCGAGCGCGGCGCGCTGATGAGTTTTTTGCCGCAGCTTTTGGATGACCCCGAAAAGCTCGCCGCGCAAATCGAACAGCTTGCCACGGCTGATATCGCTGGGATGACCCGCGCGGTCGGTATGGCAGATTATTTCATTGATAAAACGCCGCACTATTTTCTACTCGCAGGTTTGCTGGGCAAAGTGCATGCAAGCGCGCAATTTATCGCCCCGCATCGTGAGCTTAAAGATATGGCGGTCTCGCTCTTCTTTCATGAATTTGGGGCTGAGTTTCCTTTCACGCGTTCCATCGCGGATATTCAAGACTATCTCAATTTTCATGAGGCCGCGATTGTGCGGTGGCGGGAAGCAGGGGTAGATATCTGGCCACATAACCATGATAGATTTATAGAAGACCCAACCACGCGTGGGCAGAATCTGATAGAGAGCCTTGGCCTTATTTGGGATAAAGAGCTTTTAGAGGACCAAGCAGGTGACGGAGCTGTACGCACATTCAGCGCGCGCCAAGTCCGGGGTGGTGTGACTCAAAAATTTCAAGGCCGCGGCGAACGCTATGCAAAGAATCTCGCCGCAGCAGGTTTTATAGACTAGTCTTTAGACGTCGTTTTATCGTCTCTTGTTTGGTCATAGGCTAGCGCTTGAAAACGGTTGTGTAGGCTTGGGTCTTCCTGTCCGAAATATTGCAGCATGATAATCCCGAAGGCATTACTTTTGGGATCAATCCAGAAATTAGTGCGCGCTGCACCACCCCATCCCCATTGCCCTTCGGCTTTGCCCATAGAGGCGGTTTGTGCGGGATCCGTGCGAATTTGCACGCTGCCGCCATAGCCAAAACTGGCGTTAGTCTCTCCACCGAGCCATGGAAATAGGAATTTATCATCGGGGTCCATCTGGTCTGACATCATCTCTTTGACCGTCGTCTTATCAAGCACGCGGTGGCCGTTATATATACCGCCGTCCAACATCATCTGCGCGAATTTTGCGAAATCTGGCAGGGTAGAGACGAGCCCCCCGCCGCCTGATTCAAAAGCATTATCGTCAAGAAATGGACTTGTCTGGCTGTCTTCGGCGACGACATATTTTCCTTCATCGGTCAGAAAATAATTGGTCGCAAAGCGCGCTTTTTGGTCGGGCATCACACGAAAACTTGTCTCATTCATACCGAGTGGGTCGAAGATGCGGTCCTCAAATAATTCACCGAGTGACTTGCCTGTCACAATTTCAGCGATACGGCCGAGCACATCAATTGAGTAGCTGTAATACCATCCTTCGCCAGGTTGTACGAGCAGGGGAAGCTGTGAGAGCTTTTGCATTTTCACATCAAGCGTCTCTGATGGCTCGAATAATTTGGCCGCGCCGTAGGCGGTTTCGACGGGATTTATGTCCCCAAAAATGCCGTAGCCCATGCCAGCGCGGTGCAGCATCAGGTCTTTGACTGTCATGGGTGTGGCTTGCGGCGTGAAAGTGGGTTTGCCTTCCTCATCCATGCTCGCGACTTGCATATTGGCAAGTTCTGGAATGTATTTGCTGACAGGGTCATTCAAGTCGAGCAACCCGTCTTCTTGCAAATCCATTATAAGGGCCGATGTCACAGGCTTGGTCATTGAATAAATGCGCCAGACTGTATCCATCTCCACGGCATAATCACGCTCGCGATCTGCGAGGCCAAACGTGCCTGTATAGACCGTGTGCCCTTCATCATAGACGAGGGCTGAAACACCGACATGTTCACCCGTAGTGATCGCTTCTGATAATAGCGTATCCATGGCTGCCGTATCAAAGTTGGGTTTCAGTGCTGTGATGGCTGGGGAGCTTTTGTCTGAGCCGCAGCTTGTTATGGCTATACAGGCCGTTGTGAGGAGCAATATCGACATTGCGCGCGTGAGGTAAATGTTCATATTTTTCCTAAGTGATATATACAGCCGCATGTGTATTTACTCGGCCTCGTTTAGCATGACGGGATTGCCAAAGCCTAATGAGTTGAGGCGAGGGGCCTGCGTTTCTGCGTCACCGACTACGATATAGTTCATGGCGTCTGTGCGGAGATAGTCTTTCGCGAGACGTTTCACATCCGCGAGCGTCATGTTTTTGATGCGCTCTGCATTTATTGCCTTAAAATCAGCAGCAAAACCGTACTCACTCATTTGCCCAATCAGACCGAGTTTATCAGAGAGTGTCTCAGTCTTAAGCGCCTGTCCGCGCAGAAGGGCGTCCTTCATGATGACCAGATCGTCCTCTGTGAAGTTAGGGCCATAATTACTGACAATCTCTTTGATGAGGTCGAGACTTTCCTTCGTGACATTGCTGCGCACGCTTGAGCTGATAATGAAACGGCCCTCATCTTTACCGCCTGTGAAGCTCGATCGGATGCCGTAAGTATAGCCTTTTTCAACACGTAGCGTGTTGTTCAGCTCAGACGTATAAATGCCGCCCAATGGGAAATTAATCGCTTCGGCTAGCGGATAATCAGGATGGGTTGACGGAATAGAGGGACGCTCTATGCGCAGCACTGATTGCTTTGCGCCAGGTATGTCATAGAAATAGACCTGAGAGCTGGCGACCGCGTTTGCGGCATCCAATGATAAAGGCGCGTCCGCTTTACTTATCCAACTCGTGGCGAGGGATTGCGTGGCGGACTTTACGCTTGCCTCGTCAATCGCGCCGACGACATGCAGCACGGCAGATGACGCCGCATAATTGTTTGCATGAAACGCTTTGACATCGTCCAGCGTAATGGCATCCATCTTTTCCGCAGGGCCGTAACCGCTATAGTGGTAAGGGTGATCTGCAGGATAGGCGAGGGCTGCTGCTTCTCGCCGCGCAATAGCATTGGGGTTGGCTTGGGCTTGTTTGATATCATTGAGGCGCTTGGTTTTCAGGAGTGAAAATTCTTCCGCATCCCAACGCGGATTGAGGAGCATATCCTCTACAAGCGCCATTGTGGCGTCGAAATTGCGTGCGAGTGTGTTGCCGCTGATGGATGTTTCCGTTTTGCCTGCAGATACATTGATGGAAGACCCGAGTGATTTCACGGCGTCTTCGAACTCAGCGGTCGAGAGGGTCGTGGTACCTTTTTCCAGCATATCACCCGTCATATCGGCGAGCGCAGGCGTGTCTGCGCCGGCTTTATTTTGGCCCGCTTGGATTTGCAAAGAGAAATAGACAAGCGGCGTTTCGCGGCTTTCTACGCCGTAAACCTCAACCCCATTTGAGAGCGTGTCGCGCCAAACATCTGGCGCCGTGAGCATGTAGGGTGCACCGAAGGGTGGTTCGATTGTGCGATCAAAGCTAGACGGTGTTGGCGTGAAGGTGCGCGCCGTAGGGTCATATTCGACTTCGGCTTCTGCGCCTGTTTCGATTTTCTCTTCTTCGATGGCAATTTTGACTGCGTCCGATAACGCCAGGTCAGCTTGATCTTTTGGGACAACGGACGTGTAAAGGCGAGGCTTGTCTTTGATATATGTGTTGTAGACTCGCATGACATCAGCGGTCGTCACGGCCTGTAGACCTGCAATATCTTTTTTATAGTAATGCGGGTCGCCCGTGAAAAGCTCATACTCGCCAAGGGATATGGCTTTGCCGAGCACGCTCTGGATTTCGTTATAAAATGACACCTCATTGGCGGCTTTGATGCGGTCTAGGTCTTCTTGGGAAATGCCGTTTTGCTCAAAGCGTTCAAATCCCTGCTCAATCGCAGGGAGAAGGGGGTCGAGCGGCTCGCCGTCATTGCTGCGGATAATCAGGTAAAATTCGCCTGCAATTTCGGCTGTGTTGTTAAACGTCGCGACATTACTCGTCAGTTTTGTCTCATCAATCAAAACCTCATTCAACGGCGCGCGCTTCCCGTCAGAGAGATAGGTCGAGAGCACGTCCAGCGCGTAGCTGTCAGGGTGGTATTGCTCAACGACAGGCCAGACCGCGGTGAGTTGTGGGACCTTGGCGAAATTATCGACGTAATAAAGCGACTTTGTTTCCTCTAAGACAGCGGCACGCGGCGCATAAGGTTCAACATCTTCGCCACGCGGAATTTCACCGAAATATTTCTCAATTAGCGCTTTGGCCTTGGCGACATCAAAGTCCCCTGTGATGGTGAGCGTGACATTGTTGGGGACATACCAGCGTTTGTAAAAATTCTGCGTATCTTCGAGGGTGGCGGCGTCCAAGTCTGCAAGCGAGCCAATGACTTGCCAATTATAGGGATGGTCTTCGGGATACATGGTGCGTCCGATGATGTCCCAATTATGACCATAAGGTTGATTATCAACGCGTTGGCGTTTCTCATTCTTCACAACTTGCTTTTCGTTATCAACAACCTCTTGCGTGACGGTGTTGATGAAAAAGCCGAGCTTATCCGCTTCGGCCCAGATGACTTTCTCCAGCGCGTCTTTGGGCACGGCTTGGAAATATTGCGTCATGTCATTTGTTGTAAAGCCGTTTGTGCCTTCGCCGCCGATGCGCGTATTCATCTCATCAAGACCGCCATAGCCGAGATTTTCCGAGTCGAGGAAAAGGAGGTGCTCAAAAAGGTGCGCGAAGCCTGTACGCCCTTTCGTTTCGCGCGCGGAGCCGACATGGGCTGCGAGGTTTATGGCGACAATCGGGTCAGATCGATCGACATGCAGGACGACAGACAAACCGTTGGCGAGTTCATAGCTTTCGACATCCAGCGAGAGCTGCGACTGAGCGGCGGTTTCAGGCGCGGTGGTATCGTTTGAATTTGAACAACCGATAAGCCCACCCGTCAGGGCGATAGCTGCAACGGATGTGAATAGGACTTTGGAAAGTGATGTAGACTTGAATTGGAGGGTCATGGAAAAGCTCGCAAATGGATTAATGAAAATCGCGTGTCTTTCCCAATCTGACAGGGCACCTTGTGCTGCGCAAGCTATAAAACTCGCTCTTAAATATCAGTGGTTTTACTGTCCAAATATAAATAGCGCGCCACCATGGCGCTTAGCCCAATTGAGCCCGTGCAGAGAATGAAGATAAGCCACAAAGGCAGCTTCATCCCGAGCTTTCGGGCACGCGGCGCGATGAGTAGGAACGCCAATCCAATCGCGAGCAGGAGATCAAACCAAATCTGATTGCCCCACATATTTCTGACATGTTCAGGCCAGAACACGAATGGCCCCTCTGTCACGACAGCCGCCAAAGACCAGGCCGAGAAGGCCGCGCAAAACGCAGCAGGGATAACCCAATAGGTTGGCGTGGGTGATTTCGATTTATGAATGATTGTCACAGCGCATATCAAAAAGAGTAGCGCGGCGACTATGGGAAGTGTTTGGGTCAGTGTCATGTCGGCCTCCTATTTAAATTAAATTAGAGGAGGTTTTGCGCAAAATCATGGGCTAACTACGTAGAGCCGCTATGCGGTTTTGTGCGGCGACGCGTCAGTCAAACCGCCCGCGTTTTGTGTCCTTGTGCAGGTCTTTCGCCGCAAAGACTTTCCCATTCATCACGCCGTAAATCCCAGCGGGAAGGGTTTGCGCGGCAATCATAGCGCCGCCGATATTAAATCCTGCATCCGATTTTCCGAGAGAGAAGGGACGCATGGCCCCGCTTAGGACAATAGTTTTGTCGTCTGTTTTACCCTCGAGATATTTCGCCGTCTGTTCCATCGTGCCCTTACCATGGGTAAGGACGATATGGCGTTCAGGCGCTCTTAGTATAGCCTCCAAAATAACAGCGCGATCTTTATCGGTCATGTTGAGGCTGTCTTTCATCATGATGACCTCTTGGCGCGGAATGTGGCTGCGTCCCACTTTCAGAAGCTCACCCATATGGCTCTTGCGGCTTTTGCGAAAGCCGAGCGCCTCTGTCGCAGTATCATGCACTTTGTCGAGCGTGCCGCCTGTGATGAGGATGAGAAGGTCCATATATGCCTGTTAGCCTTGCTAAAATAGAGGTGCAATAAGGATTGCGATTTACCCCGCTGAACGGTAGATGAACAGAAAGAACGCGCAATTGCACGTCACTTTAATCTGGCGAAAAACGTCCTATATACAGGATGTCACCGACCACAGGAGGTATCTATGCTGTTGACCATGATGAAGGGTAAAATTCACCGTGCGACAGTCACGCAAGCTGACTTGCACTATGAGGGCTCAATCTCGATTGACCAAGACCTCCTGGACCGTGCGGGTATCCTCCCAAACGAGCAGGTCGATATCCTAAACATTAATAATGGTGAGCGTTTTACGACCTACGCCATTACAGCGCCTCGCGGCTCAAAGACGTTTGGTCTGAACGGTGCAGCGGCCCGTCGTGTGCAACTTGGTGATAAGATTATCATCATCACTTACTGCCAAATGGAAGCTGAAAAAGCGCGTAATTACGCACCAAATGTTGTCCTGCTAGACGAGAATAATAACGTCTATCACCCGCCAGTGAATTAGGCATTAGCCCATTTAAGCACTTGCTCTGCGGCGGCTTTGCCGCTGAGCCATGCGCCTTCGACGCGCCCGCCTAAACACCAATCTCCACAGACCACAAGTTTTTCGCTTTCGTCCGCAAGGCAAGCTTGTCCTGTGCCTTTGCTCACCGCCGCGTAAAGCCAGCGGTGGATGGTGGTGTATTTGGCTTTGGTAAGATCGTAGCCTGTCAGTTGTGAAGCGGCCGCGATGATTGCAGCCTGCAACTCGGCCTTATCACGTTCTACATTCCTATTTGACCACTTGGGGCCAGCATGAACCATCAGTGTCGTGCCAGTGTTCGGACGGTCTGGCTTTGCCGAGTTCACAGCAATCCAACTGGCGGGACCATCTGGGGTGCGTAGCGTGTCCCACGGCAAGTCTAGCGTGTCTTCAAACCCAAGCATGACAGCAAAACAGGCATCCATTTTTGCGGTAGTTATATCCTCAATTTTGTCAAAGCCAGTTGGCGCTAAAAGAACCGCTGCTTGAGGCGAGGGGACAGCGCAAATGACGGCGTCAAACCCTGTATGTGCGGTGTCGTCCTCCAACTTTAGAGTCCAGCCGTTTTCTGTTGAGACAAGTTCGTGCACACGTGCTTGCGTTTGTATATTGAGGCCATTTGACATCGCCTTTATCCAGCTATTCATGCGCGGTGCGGAGACATAACGCGCGCCGCCACTATCGTCTTCTAATTTGCCATTGGCTTTGAGATATTTCGTCGTCCCGTCCCAAGGTTTGACGTGACCCTGATCTATGGCGTGGTCGACGGCGGCTTTGAAGGCGGGGTCGCGGGCTGTGAAATATTGCGCTCCGTGGTCAAATTCGAACTCATCCGTGCGCCGTGTGGACATGCGCCCGCCTGCGCCTCGTGACTTTTCAAACACTGAGATGCCGTGGTGGCCAGAGAATCTCGCGGACAGCGTTTTCGCCGCCACAATGCCTGACAGCCCCGCGCCAATAATCGCAATTTTCATGAAAACATATCCTCTTGTCCGCCAGGGAAGCCGTTGTGGCCCATGACACTCTTGCCCGCTTTTTTCCAATAACGGAAGAAGCGCCCCAAGTCTGCAGGGGCGTCAATACGCGCCAGAGGGACATCCTCAACAGCCGTAATGTCGAGCGCATTGATTATTTCGTTAAACGCGGGATTGGGGGTCGCCGCCGTATAGATCTGTGCAGCGTCCGATAACTCTCGCAACACCGTTTTTGTATCACCTTTATAAAATTCAACATTCATATTGCCCAGACATTCGAGTAAAAACGTCAGTCGCTTCACGCTATAACCCTGTGCACGCAAATAGCCCTCATCCCACACGAAAACAGCACGCGCCTCATAGCCCGCTGCATTAAATACAGGATGATTATCGCTTAATGCGTCCTCGTGGACCCAAATTATATTGCTCATTAGCGTGGCTCCAGGTTTGGAAAGAGGCGATTGTGAAGCTCTTCATAACTCCCACTTAGCTCTGCATTGTTTTCAGTCGAGGTGTCGAGGTCATCACCGCTATATTTGCGGACATTGTCGAGATTAAAGTAATAAGGCTTATTGGCAAAGGTGCTCGCAACCCATTGCCAAGAGAGGTTGTTACTCGCGGGATCCCCATCAAGCAGATGGGTCATCATCCACCGCGCGCCCGCTTGCCATTTTACCCGCCGCCAGTGACAGACATAGCTCGAAAGATAAAGCCGCGCGTGATTATGTAGCCATCCTGTCTCGACTAAAGTCGCGATAAAATGATCAATTACAGTCACGCCTGTTTTGCCGTTTATGATGTCTTCGGGTAGGTCGTCTGCGTAGTCATCCTCGCTAAACCCAGTCTTATAATCTTCAACACTGTTCCAAATCCAATCGGGGTTTTGCACATAAAGACGCTGCCAATAATCCCGCCAAGCAAGTTGCTGTAAGAAGCGTTCTGATTTTGATTTTGAGAAATTATCTAAAACCTTATTGCGCACTGTGTTGGGGCTGATGACGCCGTGTCGGATATAGGGGGAGAGCCGCGTGACAGCGCCGTCCAGATGATTGCGTGAACGCCCATAGGCAATGGGGTCGAGCTCTTTGAGGCGAATCTGCGCGGCCTCATGCCCGCCGTGATAGGCGTTAGACGCCGCGCCGTTGGCCCACGGGGCGTGATCTTTGAGAAAGGCTACGATGTCCTTACGCTCTACTGGTTTCTTGAGGGGATTATGTGGCATGGATAGCACCCATTAAGACAGAATTTTTATAATTAGTTTACGTCCGAAATAAACTTTTGGATTATTTTGCAAAATTCGTCGAAAAACTGACCGATTTGCGAATAATTATTTCGTTTCCACAGCAAATACTTTAAGAGGGCGTTGAACTTTGGTCAGGCCAACAGTATGACAGCGCTGTCAGCGCCAATCGGCTCTAAAGCTATCATTTAGGAGATGTTTTTGTGACTCTACGTATTGCTATTAATGGATTTGGCCGCATTGGCCGTAATGTGCTCCGCGCCCTCGAAGAGAGCGGCCGTGACGATATGCAGATTATTGCGATTAACGATCTGTCGACGACTGAGAACCTCGCGCATTTGATCAAATACGACTCTGTGCACGGTCGTTATCGCGGGCAGGTCGATTTCACAGAAAACAGCCTCGATCTCGGCAAGGGCAAAATCCAAGTCACAGCGGAACGTAATCTTGAGGACCAAAACTGGGCCGATAACGGTGTTGATATCGTTATGGAATGCACAGGTATTTTTACGGCCCGTGATGCGGCGGCCAAGCACCTCAGCGCAGGTGCAAAGCGTGTCTTGATTTCTGCGCCAGGTGCCAATGCAGATAAAACCGTCGTATACGGTGTGAACCATGACACAATCGGCAAAGATGACATTGTCGTCTCTAACGGGTCTTGCACAACCAATGCACTCGCTCCTGTCGCCAAAGTGCTACACGACAGTTTTGGGATTGAGAGCGGTTTTATGACGACCGTTCATGCTTATACAGGTGATCAGCCGACACTAGACCGCGTCCACCGCAAAGACCCAAACCGTGGGCGTGCCGCCGCTATTTCTATGATACCGACGTCTACAGGGGCCGCAAAAGCCATCGGCCTTGTCTTGCCAGAACTCGCAGGGAAACTTGACGGCAAAGCCATCCGTGTACCCACGCCAAATGTGTCAGTTGTCGACCTCTGCGTGAACCTAGAGAAGGGCGCGAGTAAAGACGCGATTAACGCGGCTATGCACGCCGCCGCTAAAGGTGAGCTTAACGGTGTTCTGCAGGTTATTGACGATTCTGTTGTCTCGGTAGACCTCAACCACGATCCTCATTCATCCTCTCTCGTGACGCGTGATACCGTCATAGTGAATGATAATTTCGCCCGCGTTTTGTCATGGTATGACAATGAGTGGGGTTTCTCTAACCGCATGCTCGACACAGCGGCGGTCATGGGTAAATTCATATAATAATTCATCCTTTTTAAGGAGGCTATCATCGCCAGAAAAGAGACGCCGACAGAGCTTTTAGCTCGCTTACAAGAGCAGCTGCAAAGTCATCAGGGTCGCATAGATAGCGACCCGCAGTCTAATCCTGTGAAGCTTTTGGCTTATGATATTTCACGGGACGTAGAAAACCGTCGTGTGGCGTTTCGCGATATCGAAGCCTTGATTAAAATGCTGTCTGATGAAGGCGCTGTGGAGCGCGCGAGACGTCTTCGCACACGTGCTGGCGTTGACCGCCTCACTGCGCTTGATAAGCGTATTACGGCGATTGCCAAAGATTATGCTGCTCAAGGATTTCGCAAATTCAAAGCTTGGGCAGAAGCGCCAGCGCAGGGCATCGTGCTTACGGCGCACCCGACATTTTCGCTCTCGCGTGACATTCGTGACACGCTGGGAGAAATCGCGAGCCTTCCAGGCGGCACCTATGATAAACAGTGTAAGCATCTGAAAACACTGCCTTATCTACCAACACGTGCGCCCACGCTTCAAGAGGAACACGTCGATGCGCAAGCCGCTATCGCCCGCATTCAAGAAGCCGTCGCCGATCTCAATAGCCGTATTCTTGACGTCGCGCGCAAAGCCTTTCCTGACGATTGGACAAAAATTACGCCGCAACTCGTGAGTGTCTACAGCTGGGTCGGTTATGACATTGATGGCCGTACGGATATCAGCTGGGGCGACGCTATCCGCTTGCGCCTTTCCGAAAAATCAGAGCAGCTTGGCCGCTATCTCGACCACGCACTCGCACTCCAATCCAAGGGCAAGCTCGACGCATCGGGCGAGAGGGCACTAGACCAACTCGTCGATAAATTATCAGACGCCAAAGAAAGCGCGGAACGCGATTTGGCGCTCTTTGCCAAGGATCTCTCGGACCCTGAAAATCTTGTTGCGGCTGCGAATAATTTGACCCGCGTGTCTACACGCCGTCTTCTTAATGTCTCCAAAGTCACGCCGCTAATAAACAAGGCCATTAAAGGTGCGGCTACAGCGAAACTTGCACGCGATCTCATCGGGTTGCGTGCCCTGATGGCGAGCTTTGGCCTCGGCACATCGCGTATTCATTTCCGCCTTAATGAGCGCCACGTTATTTCAGCTGTGCGCCAAGTCTTTGGCATTAAAGACCGCGGCGCGGACAACCGCACACTTCTGGAGCGCGCCTCTCGCGTGACAAAAAATGTGAAGCCTGTGCAGGTGAACTTTGCCTCGCTTGAGCTTGAGAAATCAACGGCCCACCAGCAGATGATGCTGACCGCGCAAATTCATAAATATATCGACGACGAGACGCCCATCCGTCTATTGATTGCAGAGACAGAGGATAGCCTTGTGCCCCTCGGCATGCTCTATATTGCCAAGACTTATGGGTTAGAAAATCACCTCGATATTTCACCGCTCTTTGAGACGGCTGACGCGCTCAACAATGGTGGACGCATTATCTCTAAGATGCTCGCTAACCCTGTGTACCGCGATTATGTTGAGTCGCGCGGCGTGTTTGCCATTCAGACGGGCTTCTCCGATGCAGGTCGCTTTATGGGGCAAATCCCAGCGACACTCGCGATTGAGCGCCTCCAAAGCCATTTCGCGCAAGAGATGAAGCGCCACGGCGTGAAGAATGTTTCCGCAATCGTGTTTAACACGCACGGCGAAGGGGCAGGGCGCGGCGGCCATCCTGGTACTATTCGCGAGCGCGTCGATTACGCCATGAGCCCTTGGGCGATTCACCAGTTCGAAAAACGGGGCATCCACCTGACACATGAAACCAGCTTCCAAGGCGGTGACGGTTATATGTGGTTTCAAACGCCTGACCTCGCGAAAGCCAGCGTCTTTAGCCTTATCGAAGTGCGCCATGACGACCGCTCCGAGTCGGAAGACGACGTATTCTATACAGACCGTGACTTCTCATGGGATATGTTCCGCACAATCGGCTCTGAACAAGATAGCCTTTATAACGATCCGAATTATGTGGGTCTGCTTGGTGGCTTTGGGCAAAATATGCTCATCCCCACGGGGTCGCGCGCCGCGAAACGTGCTAAATCAGGCAATGGCTCTGATATGTTTAACCCGCGCCAACTCCGCGCTATTCCGCACAATGCCATCTTGCAGCAATTCGGTACGCCTGCGAATATCTTCTACGGCGTGGGCCGCGCCAGCTCGATTGACGTTGATAAATTCCTAAGCCATCTGAAAAACTCAGCGCGTATGCGGTCCTGTTTCGGGCTTGTTATCGCGACCTTGCAGCGCACGGATATTTCTATTCTGACCGCTTACGGACGCTTGTTTGACCCAGGCTTCTGGGTGTCTCGCGGCCTTTCAGGGACCGAGCCTGTGCTTGCTGAGAAATCACTCATAGTGGCGGAAACGCTTAAAAATAGTGGTTGGCGTAACCAGCTTGTTGATCTTGCGACGCGTCTGCGGATGGATATGTATGAGGCCAAAGCCGCATTTGGACAGGCCGAACCAAAAATTCAGCTCGAAGGCAAGGATGAGAGCCTGCAAATTTTACACGCGCTCCGTCTCGCCGTTGTCATGAAAATGCTAATCGTCGCAACGGATCTACCGGCTAATGGTGCGGAGCAGAGCAGCCAGCTTAATGTCTTGCAACGCCTGCAAACTTTCCAAGTTGACGGCATTATCGCAGAACTTGAAAACCGTTATCCCGCGCGCACAGAAGGTCTCGATTGGACAAAGCGTTTGTCAGAGAAAACAGCTATCCCTGCGGGTGGTGGCAATAGCTTTCCACATATTTCCGAATCTATCGTCAAACCGCTAGGCCGCGCCGCCCAACTCGCCCGCCAAGCGACGATTGCGATTACGCATAGATTTGATGCTTATGGTTAGTCGTGATGGCTAACAGCTTTTAGTCGCTTGCGACTCGCAAAACTCGCCTATCGCGCCTAAGTTAGAGGCTATGCGGTTTGGCGATCATTTTATGGAAGAGCTGAAAGCCCGCGTCCGCGTGTCGGATGTGGTCGGCAAGTCTGTGAAACTTAAGCGCCAAGGCCGTGAATATGCGGGGCTCTCGCCTTTCACCAATGAGAAAACACCGAGCTTTTTCGTCAATGACGAGAAGGGGTTTTATCACTGTTTTTCCAGCGGAAAGCACGGCGACGCAATTAGCTTCCTGATGGAGATTGAGAACCTCTCTTTCCCCGAAGCGGTGGAACGCCTTGCGGGCATTGCGGGCATGGAGCTGCCCAAAGCAGACCCACAAGCTGAGGCGCGCGCCAAGCAAAACAAAATTGCCGTTAATTGGATGGAGGAGGCGCAGGCTTTCTTTGCTAAATCCCTCATGCGAGAGGCCGGGCGCGAGGCGCGAGACTATCTCAAAAGTCGCGGGCTGACGAAGACGGCTGCAGAACGGTTTGGGATTGGCTTTGCGCCAGACAGTTTTGACGCGCTGCGTGATGAACTTCTGCAAAAAGGTGCCGATATCAAAGTGCTGGTCGAAGCGGGGCTGCTGATTGAACCAGAGGACCGCACGAGGCAGCCTTGGGACCGTTTTCGTAACCGCATTATGTTTCCCATTCGCGACCCGCGCGGGCGGCTTGTTGCCTTTGGCGGGCGGGCGATGGAGAAAGACGCTAAAGCGAAATATCTGAATTCGCCCGAAACGGCGCTATTTCACAAGAGTCGCGTGCTTTACCGCTATCCCGAAGCGCGCAAATCCCTTGTTGCGCCTAACAATCCTGCGCGCGGTCTGATTGTCGCCGAAGGCTATATGGATGTCATCGCGCTTGCGCGCGCAGGGTTTGAGCAGGCCGTCGCGCCGCTCGGCACGGCGCTGACAGAAGATCAGCTTGATTTGTTATGGCGTGCTGGTCCAGAGCCAATCTTGTGTTTTGATGGCGATAAGGCCGGTATACGCGCGGCGTTCCGGTCGATTGAGCGTGCGCTACCTAAACTCAAACCCGGGCAGACGCTACGGTTTGCGCTCCTCCCAGAAGGACAAGACCCTGACGATCTTATCCAAGCCAAAGGGCCGAGCGCGATGAAAGAGGTGCTCGACAGTGCCATTCCGCTCGTCGATATGCTCTGGACGCGCGAGCTTGAAGCCGGGCCGCTCAACACGCCTGAGGATAAGGCGGGGCTGAAAGACCGTATCTATGCCGCGCTGCGTGAAATCACCCATGATGGCGTTCGGGAGCAGTATAAGACCGAGCTTCTGGCGCGGTTTGACGCGGAATTCGGCTGGAAAGCGAACCGCCAACAGGGGCGCGGCAGCAGCAATTGGGTGTCAAAAAAGGCGAGTCCGCAGATGAAACAAAACATGCGCGATGGTGCCATGGCCGAATCGCGCGAACGGCGTCTCATGGGGGCAATACTTGAGTGGCCGCTGCTGCTTGAGAGCGTAGATGAGACCTTCTTTTCGCTGCGGTTCAGCTCAGATAGCTGTCGTCAACTCCAAGGCGCGATACAAAGCTATTTTTCTACGACAAAAGCTGTTGATAAACGCAGTCTTCATGCCCATATAGAGAATATAGGACTGGACTCCCACTTGAAGAAGTTCTCCGCTGACCGCTTTCTCTGTGTAGCGGCGATGGGGGGCAATGACGCGACACTGGACCAAAGAGAGGCTATCTTTCAACAAGAAGCCGCAGCCCATATGGGTCAAGGACAGGATGAGCGCGTAGAAAGTGAAACACGGTCACGCCTCGTAGATTCCATCTATGAGAACAACACAGATGCGCTACGGCGGTTAATGCGGGCTTCTCGCAACGACCGTTAGGCGTCCGAGATGAATTACCGCCTGTCGGCTTGGCCATTTGCGTCAGCCTGAACAGGCTTAACGTATTTATAAGACAGTCAGTCCAAGACTGCTGTTTTGACCGAGGTGTTATAAATGGCAAAAGCTGCCCAAAAAGCGACTGCGAAAGCAAGCGCAAAAAAATCTCCCGCTAAAAAGACAAAGACAACAGCCAAAGCTGATTCTGACGAGTCTGTGAAAAAAACAGCTGCGAAAAAGCCTGCGGCCAAGAAGCCAGCGGCCAAGAAAACGGCTGCGAAAAAAACGCCTGCCAAGAAAACGCCAGCTAAGAAAACTACGGCGAAGAAATCTGCCGCTAAGACGGAAGCGCCAAAAGCTGAAGACCAAGCAGTTGCAGCGGCGCCCGTGCCTGTCACGACTGAGGCGGGCCTCCTGAATTTCGAGTCTATCGAAGTGAAACGCATGATTGCGGTTTCCAAAAAAAGCGGGCTTTTAACGACCAAAGAGCTCAATAAATATCTTAATATGGACGCGATTACGTCTGAGGCGATTGAGATTACGCTCGCACAGCTCTCTGAAATGGGCATTTCGGTCATTGAGGAAAAAGATGAGCCGACGATTGGCTCTAAAACGCTTGCACGGGCTGAGACCACGGCTGTTAAGGGCGGTAATTCTAAAGAAGAGCTCGACCGCACCGACGATCCTGTCCGCATGTACTTGCGCGAAATGGGAACAGTCGAATTGCTGTCCCGCGAAGGTGAGATTGCGATTGCGAAACGTATTGAGGCGGGCCGCGACACGATGATTAAAGGTCTGTGCGAAAGCGCTCTGACATTTGAAGCGATTATGATTTGGCGTGAAGAGCTTGAGGAAGGCCGTATTCTTCTCCGCGACATTATTGACCTTGATTCAACCTACAACCTTTCGATTGGGAATATCCAAGAGGACCGCTCTGGCGCGGCTGTGCGTCGTGAAAAAATCGAAAAAGGTGAGATCGAAGCCACTGAAGAAGACAGCAATCTCGAAGAGGTCATTGTCGAGAAAGAAAAGACTTATAAAGAGGGCGAAAAGCCTATTGATGACGACGAGGATGAAGAAGAAGATAAGACGAATCTCTCTATGGCATCCATGGAAGCGGCGCTTCGCGACGATGTCATGAATACGCTAGACGAGATTTCAGAGAACTTCACCCGATTCCAAAATCTACAGCAAATGCTAATCCGCGCGCGTCTGTCAGGTAAGAAAATGCGCCGCCCGCAGGCCGAAGAATTTGATCAAATTCAAACGGACATCATTGAGAAAATTAAATCGTTACAGCTCAACAATGCCCGTATTGAGGCGCTGATTGACCAGCTTTATGCGATTAACAAGCGCTTCATCAGCCTTGAAGGTCGCCTCATGCGTCTCGCCGATGGTAACGGCGTGCCGCGCCAAGAATTTCTTGAAGCATATTTGGGCGCAGAGCTTAATCCAAACTGGATGGAAGACCTCGCGGGCTCGTCTGAAGCATGGGACCGTTTCCTGAAGCGCGAGAAAGTCTCGATTGAAAAAATCCGCAACGAGATTGCGATTTTGGCGCAAGAAACAGGTGTGCCTGTCGATGAATTCCGCCGCATTGTGCAGACTGTACAAAAAGGGGAGCGTGAAGCGCGCCAAGCGAAAAAAGAAATGGTCGAAGCTAACCTGCGTCTCGTGATTTCAATCGCGAAGAAATACACAAACCGTGGCCTGCAATTCCTCGACCTTATTCAGGAGGGCAATATTGGTCTGATGAAAGCGGTGGATAAATTTGAGTATCGTCGCGGTTATAAATTCTCGACTTATGCGACTTGGTGGATCCGCCAGGCGATTACGCGCTCTATCGCGGACCAAGCCCGTACGATTAGAATTCCCGTGCATATGATTGAAACTATTAATAAAATCGTGCGCACAAGCCGTCAGATTTTGCACGAAATTGGCCGCGAACCGACGCCTGAAGAGCTCGCCGCTAAGCTCTCTATGCCGCTTGAAAAAGTGCGTAAGGTCATGAAAATTGCGAAAGAGCCGATCAGCCTTGAGACACCAATCGGTGACGAAGAAGACAGCCAACTCGGTGATTTCATCGAAGATAACAACGCCATCCTCCCGATTGAGGCGGCTATTCAGTCTAACCTGCGCGAAACGACAACTCGCGTCCTTGCCAGCCTTACCCCGCGCGAAGAACGCGTCCTGCGTATGCGCTTCGGCATCGGTATGAACACAGACCACACGCTCGAAGAAGTCGGTCAACAATTTAGCGTGACCCGTGAACGTATTCGCCAGATCGAAGCAAAGGCTTTGCGCAAGCTCAAGCATCCGTCACGAAGCCGAAAATTGAGAAGTTTCCTCGATCAGTAAGAATATTTGAAGCCGCCGAAAGGCGGCTTTTTTGTGGAATGTGCGCAAGGTTTAGGTTTGATTGGCCTTTTTTCTCGACAGGTCTAAAAAGGGGATATGAGGCAGGAAAAATTATATGTCCGTAGCGGTCAAGATGATGATGGAGCTCGAGATTTTATAAGATCTTTGGGGGGTGATCCTGATAGAATGGCTGCGGTAGCAGGCTTGGATTACTCTGTTGAGGACTCTGGGGTTCACCTTTTGGATTGGAGTCGCGTCTGTCATTACTTTGAGCTTGGCGCAGAGATGTGCAATGAGCCCAACTTCGGTCTGATTGCGTCTATGAATACTCCGGATGATTTGCGCAATATTGGCCCAATAGCGTTTATGGGCTTTGTAACGGATAATCTGAGGAGCCTCATTGATATTCTTTTACCCTATTTGGACACTCATACGAATGGGGTAAAATTTGAAGTTAAAGAGGATGAGGCAGCCAATACAGTTATGGGTGTTATTACCTTGCATCCCCTCTCGCCGCCCTGTCGTCAGTATTTTAATCATATTATGGGCACGGCCTCTGTTCTGGCACATCGACATGTTCCGAATTTTAAGCTGGATTATGTGACCTTTCAACATGATGCGCCTGAAGATATGACGATGTATAACGAGGTCTTTAAATGTCCCGTCTATTTTAACGCGGACCAGAACACGCTTGTCACGCACCGAAAGTTTCTGGGCAAAGAACATAAACCGCCGATTCTAAAAGTCTTCACGCCTATTCTCCAATCCTATTTGGATTGGCGGAAGAAAAAACTAGCGCGGCCTCCTAAGACAATGACAGAGGTGGTGGTCGAGATACTTCCGACAATTATGGGCGCCATGAATAGTGATGCTGTTTCCATGGCAAACACATTGCAAATTCATCCAAAAAAACTACAGCGATTACTCGCTGAAGAAGGCACGCATTACAGTGAGGTGTTAGATGAAGTTAGAAAAAATATAGCTCACCGCTTATTATCAGAGAGTGATATGTCCATCACGCGTTTGGCGCGGCTTTTAGATTATTCTTCGGACCGTCCCTTTACAAATGCGGCGAAACGCTGGTGGGGCTTACCCCCTTCAAAATATCGCCGAACACTCCAGCAAGGACAGGTCAGGAAAACTTCTAGATAGTTGCCGGCGCACTAACCTTTCCCAATGACACGCTCGTCATTCCCGCCTAGCATAGCCCAAACATAACCCTCTCGGAGCCTGCCATGACATTGCCAACGACTTACAAACAAATGATTTCGACTGTGTCTGCGGACGGTAAGCTGACCATGGCGCTGCGAGACGTGCCTATGATGACGCCGAAATCTGATCAGGTTGTCGTGCGCATTGAGGCGACGCCGATAAACCCGTCTGATCACGGCGTGATGTTTGGCTGGGCGAGTATGGATCAGGCAAGCTCTAGCGGCTCAGGCGAGGGGACTGTGTTAACCGCTCCCGTCAGCCCGCAAGGCATGGCAGTGATGAAAGCGCGCATCGGCCAAGACTTACCTGTCGGCAATGAAGGCGCTGGCACAGTTGTCGCGGCAGGCGATAGCGATTACGCGCAGAGCCTTATCGGGAAAACTGTCGCCGTCATGGGCGGCGGCATGTATGCGCAGTATCGCTGTGTGCCCGCGATGATGTGTATGCCTTTGCAAGAGGGTCATACGGCCAAAGACGGCGCGTCGAGCTTTGTCAATCCGCTCACCGCGCTTTGCTTTATTGAGACTATGCGCGGCGAGGGCCACAGCGCGATTGTGCATACTGCAGCGGCGTCGAATCTCGGGCAGATGCTCAATAAAATCTGCCAAGCGGACGGGGTCGACATCGTCAATATCGTACGCCGTGACGAGCAGGTGAAAATACTTGAAGACCTCGGCGCGAAATATATCGTCAATAGCTCTAAAGACAGCTTCATGGCCGACCTGACAGATGCTGTATTTGAGACTGGCGCAACGCTCGCTTTTGACGCGACGGGCGGCGGGACGCTCGCCGATAATATCCTAACGGCGATGGAACGTGCGGCAGCTCGCACGCCGAGCGATTACAGCATTTACGGCTCGACCAAGCATAAGCAGGTCTATCTCTACGGCGGGCTGGATGTCTCGCCAACCGTGCTCAATCGCGGCTATGGTTTTGCGTGGGGCGTGGGGGCGTGGCTCCTGCCGAACTATCTCGGCAAATCAGCACCAGAGGTCGGTGTGAGGTTACGCGCGCGCGTCGCAAAAGAGCTCAAGACGACGTTTGCGAGCCATTACACGGACGAAATCTCCCTGTCTGAGGCGCTCAATGCTGACACAGTCGCGAAATATAATGCGAAGAAAACAGGCGCGAAGTTTTTGATTACGCCGAATGGGTAAATAGCGGAGGGCCGCTTTGCAGCGGCTTTCCTTTGCACCCATTTCGCCCCCGAACTGAAAAAGCTGCGGCATTTGTGCATAGACCACGGTTTTGCGCAGAGAATGGGCGGGTTGGGGCTTGCGCTTGGCGCTCACCATATCAATATGTCAGTAATGATTTGCGGGCATTGTTCTTGCAAGGACGGCTGATGATTCGGCCTATTTAATAAACGGCGCTATTTCAGAGGCCTATAAGAGGAATAACCATGTTTGATAACCACCCTATTAATGACCCTGCGATGATGGGACTTGTCCCAACTGTTATTGAGCCGACAAGCCGTGGCGAACGTGCGTTTGATATCTTCTCACGCCTTTTGCGTGACCGTATTATCTTCCTTAACGGTGTTGTTGAGGACAATATGGCGAGCCTCATTTGCGCGCAGCTTTTGTTCCTTGAGAGCGAAAACCCGAAAAAAGAAATCAGCATGTATATTAACAGCCCAGGCGGCGTTGTGACGGCTGGTATGGCGATTTATGACACGATGCAATATATCAAAAGCCCTGTGTCTACTGTGTGTATTGGTCAAGCGGCGTCTATGGGGTCGCTCCTGCTCGCGGCAGGTGAGGCGGGTATGCGCGTTGCGCTGCCAAATGCGCGGATCATGGTCCACCAACCGTCAGGCGGCTTCCGGGGTCAGGCGTCTGATATTCAGCGCCACGCGAATGACATCCTTGCGATGAAAAAACGCTTGAATGAGATTTACGTCAAACACACAGGTCAGAAATACGCGACAATTGAGAAAACACTCGATCGTGACCACTTTATGACAGCCGAAGAGACAAAGAAATTTGGTATTGTTGATCACGTTTACAGCAAGCGCGGCGAAGAGGACTAAGTTTGCTTTCTCGCAAATTCCCCTCACGGGGGACTTGCAAGCTTACCCATAATCGTGTTGAGATAAATGTGATTTGCCGCCGCGCTAATGTATTTGTAATAAAATAGCGTTAGTGTGAGTAAAAATGAGGATTTCGGCACCTTGTTTGCAAAGCCGTGTCTGTATCGGGCACAAGGATAAAGACTATGAGTAAATCAGGCACAACAGACGCGAAAAACACGCTTTACTGTTCATTTTGCGGCAAAAGCCAGCATGAAGTTCGCAAGCTGATTGCGGGCCCCACTGTCTTTATTTGTGACGAATGTGTCGAACTTTGCATGGATATCATCAAGGAAGAGGGCAAAGGCTCTATTTCTAAAGCACAAGAAGGCGTACCAACGCCTGCTGATATTTGCGAAACGCTTGATGATTATGTCATTGGTCAAGCGCGTGCGAAACGTGTTCTCGCCGTTGCTGTCCATAACCACTATAAACGCCTCAATCACGCGAGTAATAATCCAGAGGTCGAACTGGCGAAGTCTAATATTCTGCTCATCGGGCCGACGGGTTGCGGTAAGACGCTTCTCGCGCAAACGCTTGCGCGCATCCTCGACGTGCCGTTCACGATGTCAGACGCGACGACGCTCACGGAAGCGGGTTACGTTGGTGAAGACGTTGAGAACATCATTCTCAAGCTCTTACAGTCTGCTGACTATAACGTAGAGCGTGCGCAGCGCGGC
This sequence comes from uncultured Caulobacterales bacterium, assembly GCA_964424575.1. GTDB lineage: Bacteria > Pseudomonadota > Alphaproteobacteria > Caulobacterales > Maricaulaceae > Fretibacter. The sequence goes on from CAYRIV010000008.1 coordinate 32,242, forward strand.
ATTGTTTATATTGATGAGGTTGATAAGATTTCGCGCAAGTCTGACAATCCGTCAATCACACGTGACGTGTCGGGTGAGGGCGTTCAACAGGCCCTATTGAAGATTATGGAAGGCACGGTTGCTTCTGTGCCGCCACAAGGCGGGCGTAAGCACCCGCAACAAGAGTTCCTCCAAGTTGACACAACGAACATCCTCTTTGTCGTCGGTGGCGCCTTTGCGGGTCTTGATAAGGTAATTTCAAATCGCGGTGAGGGCAGCACAATCGGCTTTGGCGCGAAAATCAAGAACATTGACGACCGCCGCGTTGGAGAAATCCTCCACGAAGTTGAACCTGACGATCTTTTGAAGTTCGGTCTTATCCCTGAATTTGTGGGTCGCTTGCCTGTTATTGCGACACTTCAAGATTTGGATGAAGACGCGCTGATTAAAATCCTGACCGAGCCGAAAAACGCGCTCGTGAAGCAGTATCAGACACTTTTCTCTATGGAAGAGGTGAGTTTGACGTTCTCTGATGATGCTCTGTCGGCCATCGCCAAACGCGCGATTAAACGTAAGACAGGTGCGCGCGGTCTTCGCTCTATCATGGAAGACATTCTCCTTGATACGATGTACGATTTGCCAAGCTTTGACGGCGTTGAAGAAGTTGTGGTCAACGGTGAAGTCGTGAACGGCGCGGCAAAACCGCTGCTCATTTACGCGGACGCAAAGAAGAAAAAAGACAAGGCGTCCTAAGTCCTGCACGAGACGTAATAAACCTATGTAATGGTGAAAAATTAGGTGTGTTTGAGGCTTGAAAAAGCCGCTCATGCGCCCCACCTATTACTCTAAGGCCGCGCTTTATAGCTGGTCTGAAAAGGATTATTATGACTGACGCAATTTTATCTCCCGTTTTACCGCTCCGTGATATCGTAGTGTTTCCGCATATGGTCGTGCCGCTTTTTGTGGGCCGCGAGAAATCAATTAAAGCGCTTGAAGACGTCATGCGTGATGAGAAGCGTATTGTGCTGCTCACACAAAAAGATAGCGCGTCTGATAACCCAACATCTGAAGACATTTACGGACGCGGCTGTATCGCCAAAATCATGCAGCTCTTAAAACTGCCTGATGGCACAGTGCGTGTGCTTGTTGAAGGGGAAGAGCGCGTCGTCGTTGAGGCCTTCACAGACCGTGAAGACGTCATCGAAGCCTATGTGGACATCGTACAAGACGAAATGCCACCTGCGGATGAAGCGAAAGCGCTCGTCTCAACAGTGGTCGAGGGGTTTAACGGCTTTGCTAAGCTCAATAAAAAAATTGCCGAAGAAATATCGACATCTGTATCTGAGACGAAAGACCCGTCGAAGCTCGCCGATTTGATTGCTGTTCACTTGAATGCGCCGCAAGAAGAGAAGCAGAAGTTGCTCGCTGAGACAAAAGTCGCGGCGCGTCTCGAAAAGATTTTACGTCTTATTGAAGGCGAGATGAGTGTGCTCTCTGTAGAAAAGAAAATCCGCGGCCGCGTAAAACGCCAGATGGAGAAGACGCAGCGTGAGTATTATCTCAATGAGCAGATGAAGGCCATTAATACCGAACTCGGCAATGACGCGCCTGATGAAATGGCGGAGCTTTCTAAACAGATCGATGACACGAAGTTCACCACAGAAGCGCGTGAAAAAGTCGATAAGGAAATGAAGCGCCTCAAGAATATGAGCCCGATGAGTGCAGAGGCCAATGTGTCTCGGAACTATATCGACTGGATGCTCTCTGTGCCGTGGGGCAAGCGCAAGCGCCTGCAAAAAGATTTGACGAAGGCCCAAAAAATCCTCGACGCGGACCATTACGGCCTTGATAAAGTTAAAGACCGCATTATTGAAAATCTCGCCGTGCAATTGCGCACGAAGAAGCTTAAAGGTCCCATTCTTTGCCTTGTCGGACCTCCAGGGGTTGGTAAAACGTCGCTTGGTAAGTCAATTGCGCGCGCGACAAATCGTGAGTTCGTTCGCGTGTCTTTAGGTGGTGTAAGAGACGAATCAGAGATACGTGGCCACCGCCGCACATATATTGGTTCGATGCCAGGTCGCATCATTCAATCGATGAAAAAAGCGAAGTCTAACAATCCTTTATTCCTGTTAGATGAGATTGATAAAATGGGTTCTGATCATCGCGGCGACCCATCTGCGGCACTGCTTGAGGTGCTCGATCCTGAACAGAATAGCACATTCAATGATCACTATCTCGATATTGATTATGACCTCTCTGACGTCATGTTCATCACTACGGCGAACTCGCTTAATATGAGTCAGCCGCTTCTGGACCGCATGGAAATCATTCGTATTCCAGGATACACAGAAGACGAAAAAATAGAGATTGCCACGCGTCACTTAATCCCATCTATGGTCAAAGATCACGGCCTGAAAGCAGGCGAGTTGGATATCTCCGAAGACGCTTTGCGCGCCGTTATTCGCTACTACACGCGTGAAGCAGGTGTGCGTAGCCTAAAACGTGAAATTCAAACCATGGGCCGTAAAGCTATCCGCAAAATTGTTGGCGGCGAAACGGACACTGTGAAAATTACGGATAAGAATATTGAAGTTTTCCTTGGCGTGAAAAAGTTCCGCTTTGGCGAAACCGATAAAGAAGACCAAATCGGTATTGTTACAGGTCTTGCGTGGACGCAGGCTGGCGGCGATATCTTGACTATCGAAGCTGTTTCTATGTCAGGCAAAGGCAAAGTAACTGTGACGGGTAACCTCAAAGATGTGATGAAAGAATCCATCTCGGCCGCGAACAGCTATATTCAAGCGAAAGCGCCGAACCTCGGCATTAGTCCACGCAAATTCCAAACCACGGATATTCACGTCCACGTTCCAGAAGGCGCAACGCCCAAAGACGGGCCGAGCGCAGGTATCGGTATGGTGACAGCTATGGTGTCAGTCCTCACGCAGATTCCAGTGCGCAAGGACGTCGCTATGACAGGTGAGGTGACCTTACGGGGTCGCGTGCTCCCAATTGGTGGGCTTAAGGAAAAAATGCTGGCCGCGCTTCGTGGCGGTGTGAAGACGGTCCTAATACCTGAAGATAACGTCAAAGACCTCGCCGATATTCCAGATAATGTGAAAAATGCGCTCGAAATCATTTCTGTCAGCACAGTTGACGAGGTCCTCGCACATGCACTTACGAAAAAGGTGAAGAAAATTAAGTGGAGTGCCTCTGATGAAGCTGCATTAAGCGGAATAATTATGGGCGGAAAGGTTGACCTTGGCGGGAAAGCCGCGCATTAAGCGTTTCGATTAAGACAACGTCTAAAGGGCGGTTAGCTCAGCTGGTAGAGCATCTCGTTTACACCGAGAGGGTCAGCGGTTCGAACCCGTTACCGCCCACCATTTCTTTTCTATAAGTGCAATTTTTTGGCCACCAAATGAAGGTCAAAAACCTTAACTTGGTGACCAAGCCATAGTACGGGGCGCATGCTATGGCTTAGATGTGTCCTCAAATTCGAATTTATCGGCGAGTTCAAACTCTGGGTAGGGACGAGGGAAGACAATAGGATAATCTTTTGAGAAAAGACGGTCACCATTTTTCAGCTTATCCTTTAAATACGGCTGAACAATAGCACCCGGACGGTCATAATAGGTGATGTCATCGCCGCAGTAGCGGAAAGACATCGCGCGTCGCATTTTATCTGCTGACTGATTGCCACGTGAACCATGAACGGTCATGACATGGTGGATTATCACGTCACCAGGCTGAACATCGAATGACACGATATCATAGTTTTCTGGGTCTGCTTCTATATCGGGTGTTTTCTCATAGGGTGAATCTGGAAAAACAGATTGCGAGACTAGAAGATTAGGTGCGAATTTTTTGCCCCATTTATGAGAACCACGGACATATTCCATCGTACCATTTTCGTAATTTACGGGGTCCAGTGGTATCCAAACAATACAGCATTTCTCTCCCTGAATTTGAAAGTAACTATAGTCTTGGTGAAACGACGTGCGCTGACCAGTGTTTGGCGTTTTAACAAAGGTCGTATCTTCCCAGAAGTTAAGATAGGTCGTATCGAGCAGTTTTGTACATATGCTTGGTAGCGATGAGTCGAGTGCGGCTTTACGAATACCTTCATGGAAACGCCACCCCGCAGCATCGTAGAAAAACATGCCACCTTCGTCGTGTTTGACGACGTCTCTTATAGGCCGCAATTCTTTATCATTAGCAAGAATTTCTTGTACTTCGGTGAGGTCAAATCGATCGGCTTGTCCTGCGTCGATTTCCCCGTTTTCCTTGGAGGATGTTTGACTGAAGACTTGCTTAGCTATGGCCTCAAAGTCATAAGCAGTATGCGTTTTACCGTAGTTTGCGAGCTGTGATGAAACGCCTTGGCGCAAGCCTTCAATTTCCAAAGGCGACAGGACTCCCCGCAGACAAACTACACCGTCGCGTTCGTAGGTTTTCATGTCTTCATCTGAGACGAGATCAAAATTTGAGAGTATGGTCATTTTAAGTGCCTTCGTTATTCATCATGATTTTTGCAACATCTTGCAGCGCACAGAGCAGACGCTCCTCAATTGCGTCTCTATAGTCATTGCGACGTAGGAGGTGGTTCAGGTCGTCCAATATGCTTTCACCTGTTGGTGATAGGGTTCCTGGAAAAGGAAGCACGTTTTCACCAATCGATGATTGGTCTGCTTTGTTATAAAGTGTTTCGATTTGCTTTATGGAGAATTCATCCTGAGGTTCCATGAGTTTGCTCTCTTTGTTATTATTGTGTTGTATTAGGGCGATGAGTTTTATGCGGCTCGGCTTGGGGCTTCAGCGGGAGGTGCGTAGTTCAGCGGAACAATTAGGCTGGCGATTTGACGTTCGGCTTTTGCCCACTTACGACAGCGTGCGAGCCCTTCAGCATTCATCTGCGAGCGAGCTGCAATATATTCTGCACCATCATCAGCCACGAATTTTGCAGGCCCTAAAGGCTCCGTTTCCCAGAGTAGGCAAGCTTCTGGATAGTTCTGTTTGTAAGTCAACCAACTGATAATGTTGATGTTATTAGCTATGCAATATTCATTAATCGCAACGATAATATGCGCGCGGCCTTCTAAGAATTCGTCACGGCTAGCGCCGCGCTTTTCCACAAGATAACGCGTAAGTTCATAGGTGTTTTGCGCATGAGGGATGCTGTCATAAACGCAAAATTCAGGAAAAACATCTTCCATCAAGGTCGGGCCTGATGTGGGGTTCAGCCTTGCACAAGCTTTGACAGATCTATCTGTATCAAGTTTTAGAAAGTAGACTGTTTCATCTGTATCATATGCATCAATGTCGTATCCATTGCGGGTATCAGGAAGCTTCCATCCCAGTTCGTCGACCGCTGTACGGTAACGCATCTTGAACATATCATCAATTTCAGCTTGATAGAGCGCCATATTCGCGCTTGTGACAACTTCAATCATAAGCCTCTCCTTTCGGATAGACTTGCCTTTAGAATATGTTTTGAATATCCCTCTAAAGAGGGGGTAGCGCCTATGGAATGATTTATAAGCTAATTAAGGAATGATTTGACCTGACAAAATACCAAGAGTCACTGCGTGTGCGCGATTGCTGGCGTCAAGCTTACGACTAATATTTTTCATATGATCTTTGACCGAATACTCTGAAATATTATAAATTGAGCTTATTTCCCAATTAGTTTTTCCCGCCGCCGCATAATAGAGAACATCGATTTCTCGCGGTGTCAGGGTTTCGCATGATATGTTGCATTCTATATCGCTAACTTTCAAAAGCTGACAATAGCTGTGAATACATACGAGTTCTATTTCAGCAATTTCATCTGGGCTTAATTCCAACTGTTCAAAGCCTAAGGATATCATACCTGTGGGATAATTTTGATACATAACAGGCACAGCTAAACCATCATAAAGGGCGAAATCACGTGCTTCATCAAGAATTTTTTGACCGAAACGGGAGGCGTGATTATAGGCCGTTTTCCATTCAAAAGCACTCCGACTTTTCATAGCAAAGCGGGAGATTGGGTCGTGAAATATATACTGTTTATCTACCCATCTTTTTTGAAATTCTTCTGGCCAGTTTGACCGGCCAACGTCCCAAATATTTATCTTACCCAATGCAGGATTAAGCAGCGGAAGAATAGATGTCGTATCGAAGCCATAGCCTTGAGCGAAGCAGCTTAGTTCTTCAAATATACCGTCAATTGTCGTTGTTGAATTAATGCGCTTTATGACGCTTAAAACATTCGTGACACTATTTATAGCAACTTGCATCGCAGCACCCGTCCCAATTCGTTACATAAATACCCTTTTGAGTAGAAAAATACAATTTTTTTCGCCGCGACTAAACATTGAACCGACACTACAAGCTTTTGTTTGAGTTCTTATCTACATGGCGCTATGTTCAACCGAATTAAGAGTTGCAAATGAGTGAGGGAAAGTGACCAAAATGACAAAGAATAAGACGTCAGCCAACATGGTCGACATAGTCGTGGGGACAAATCTGCGGATGATGCGTACGTCGGTAAAAATGAGCCAAACTGTGCTCGCCGATAAAGTGAACATAACATTTCAGCAGATTCAAAAATATGAAAGAGGGGACAATCGTATTGGCGCAAGCCGTCTCTGGGAATTTTGCAAGATATTTGACTGCAAGCCAAATGCATTTTTTGTTGGCGTAGAGGGTGAGGCTAGCAGTGAGGCCGAAGCGGTCTTAGATGCTCAACGCACGGACCTTTATCAACATCCTCGTGGCCCGGCAATTGCGAGTGCGTTTTTAAAAATCAATAACAGAGATATCGAAAACCAAATTATCGCAATGTGCCGCACATTGGCTAAATAGGCCGTAATTCTTCAAAGGCTATGTCATCTGACAGGGCTTATATTGCTTGTAAACACAAAAAAGCCCTCATCAAATGATGAGGGCTTTTTGTATCAACCATTTAAAAATGGCGCGAGTGACGGGACTCGAACCCGCGGCCTCCGGCGTGACAGGCCGGCGCTCTAACCAACTGAGCTACACCCGCTAAGATGTGAGCGGGGTTTAGCTTTGCATCTGCGTCGCGTCAACGGTGTTTTACGTCCTTTCAGCTTTTTTTTCAGCCTGTCATGGAGTGATGACGGCGGTAATTTACACACAGTTTCAGGAATAAAAACACGCCTAGTTTTAAGCCGTCAAAGTTCCGCTCATTGTTTAAGATAAAATGGGAGCTCAGACAGATAAATCTTAACAATAAAAGCGAATCTAATTTTGCGAGAGCCCAAGAAAACACCTCTGCCGTATATGGACGATGAAAAGAGAATCAGCATGCCAAACCCCAAAACGGGACGAACAGTCAAATTTGAGCACTTTATTCCGCACTGCTCAAGCTAGCCAATTTAGCATCGCTACTTTGTCATGCTTAACTTTAACTTGGTCATAAGCGTTCACTGAATAGCTAAACGAAAATCGGGCTTGAAGTCAGGCGTGTGTTGTCTAGGCTGCCCCCATGAAAAACCCATTTGACACCCCAGAACGCAAAGCCTTTCGCGAGACAGTTGAAACATTCGTCGCAAAAGAGATTCGTCCCAACGCATTTGAATGGGACGAAGCGGGATATGTGCCTTGGGAGCTTCACGAAAAAGTCGCTGGGCTAGGGGCTTTTGGTTTTGGTGTTGACGAAAAATATGGCGGACTAGGTTTTGATGATCCCTTTATGCGCGTAGATTTTGCAGTCGCCATGGCAATGTGTGGAGCAGGCGGCGTATCCGCCGCGCTTGGCGGGCGGGGCATATCAATCGACCCCATCCAAAAGCTCGCGAACGAAGAGATAAAAGTTCGCTGCCTCAAAGATATCGTAGAGGGGCGCAAAGGCTCTAGCCTCGCCATCACAGAACCTGGTGGTGGCTCCGATGTCGCAAATATGCAAACGACGGCTAGGCGCGACGGTAATCATTGGGTGCTGAACGGGTCTAAAACTTTCATCACTGGCGGAATGGAGTCGGATTATTTTGTCGTTGGTGCGCGTACTGGCGGCAGCGGGCTGTCGGGCATCTCGCTTTTCTTTGTCGATAAAGACGCGCCAGGATTTTCGCGAACGCCACTGAGTAAAAAAATGGGGTGGTGGGCGAGTAATCAAGCGACTTTGTTCTTTGACGACTGCCGCATACCCGCAGAAAATCTGATGGGACAGCAGAATTACGGTTTTATCCAGATTATGCAGAATTTCAATTACGAGCGGCTGGGGCTCTGCGCCTGCGCGCTGGGTATGATGAAAGTGTGCTTTGAGGACTCACTTGAGTGGGCGCAACAACGTGAGACGTTTGGAAAGCCCCTCATTAAACATCAAGTCATTCGCCATAAACTTGCAGATATGTCGGCCAAAATTGACGCAGTAGAGTCATATATCCGCAATATTTGCTGGCAGATAGAGCAGGGCGACATGCCTGTAGCAGAGATTTGCAAGTGTAAGTTTTTCTCGACTAAGGCGCTGGAGTTTTGCGCGTCTGAGGCCATGCAGATTTTGGGCGGGGCAGGATATCTGCGCGGGAACCGGGTTGAGAACGTCTACCGCGAAGTTAAAGTTATCGCCATTGGTGGTGGCTCGGAAGAAATTATGCGCGACCTCGCTATGCGCCAAATGGGGTTATAGATATGCAGGCTGCACAAGATTTCAGAGAGGAGTGTGAGGCGATCAACGCGCTTCTTTCGCGGCTAAAAGACGCCGATTTTTCAAAGGAAACGCTGTTCAAGGCTTGGACAATTTCCGATATTATTGGACACTTACACCTCTGGAACATTGCGGCTGATTTAACGCTAACTGATCCTGATAAGTTTATGGAATTCATCGCAAGCGCCATGAGCAGCTTGCAAAAAGGTGGGGGCCATCAAGCGTTGCAAAACGACTATTTTGACGGCAAATCTGGGCGCGTTTTGTTTGAGGACTGGCGGGAATACTATCCAGCAATGGCAGACCGCTTTGCGGAAGCGGACCCTGCGGCGCGGGTGAAATGGGTTGGACCAGATATGTCGGTGGCCTCCTGTATTATAGCGCGGCAAATGGAGCATTGGGCTCATGCGCAGGCGATTTATGACGTGCTTGGGCAGACACGAGAAGACAGCGAAAGACTAAAAAATGTCGCCCATATTGGGGTCACGACCTATAGCTGGTCATTCAAGGTCAGAAGTAAAACGCCGCCGTTACCTAAGCCCTATGTGAGGCTTAATGCGCCTGATGGTGGCATTTGGGAGTGGAATGAGCCGCAGGAGGATAACCGCCTTGAAGGCAGCGCGACAGAGTTCTGCCAAGTGGTGACGCAATGCCGTAACATTGGGGATACGCAGATTTTAATGACGGGCGAAACAGCGCGAGACTGGATGTCCATTGCACAATGCTTTGCTGGTGCAGCAGAGACACCGCCGCCAAAGGGCACGCGTTATAAAGTGAAAACGGCTAGCTGAAATGCCAAATTGGCGCGCCTTTTTCTGGGTGTTCGATGTCTCCTCGGCGCCCAATTGGATAGTTGGCGTTACTTAGCAACACCGCTAATCCATCTGCATCTGTTGCAGGCAGGCTGGCAAGCGCGCGGCTTCCATCGTGTGTGCGCCCTATAACCACGCCGTGGGTCGGAGAACCGTCGCGACCATACATCATGGTGAATGTTTCAACGGTGGCAGGGCCGCTATAATCAGAGAATAGCTCTGGTATGGGGGCGAGGCGTGCTTCGGCTTTGGCCTGAAGGTTTTTAAACGACATAAGGGACGCAGGCCGCCGTGAGAGGCGAAGGCCGTAATGCTTGGTCATAAATTCGCCTTGGCCATAGAGCGTACCTTCACTATGTGCCCCGTCTCTCAACGCCCGTACCATCGCGCAGCTTGCATGGGTCATATAATTATTTAGTGGCGCGCCAAAAAAACTCAGCCCGCCTGTGACAGTTGGCGTAAAATCTTCACCAAGTCCAAGCGTGCGGCGCGCCATTTTGGGCACGCAGGGAAAGCAAGAGTAAAGCTCTAACCCGCCGAGATCGTCGTCCAAACCCCTCAGCTTTTCGAGGACAACATCCTGCGCATGACAAACGCTATATTGATCACGTTTCAAGAAATTACGCGGCTCATTCGCGCCGCCGCCTGCCGTGATGAAAACGCATTTGTCCTCTGAAATCCCTATAGCCTTTGCTTTGGCGAATGAAGTGATGAGCACGGCCGCGCTTTGATTAACATTCATATTGGCGACCATGGATTTGGGATAAGGTCCGCCAATCATTCGGTTCTTGGGGGTAACTGTTTTGACTTCTGCCGCCGTCCATTTGTTAGACTTCCAACTGTAAGGATTACGTGCCGCAACGTCGCTATAACGTGCCCAAAGCGCGGCGCTTTCGTCTTGTGCCTGTGAAGGTGTTTGGCCCCATTTATGCGCGGAAGCGGCCTCGAAAAATCCGTAAACATTGACGGGCATATATAGGCCGTGGGTCACAGCTACGGGGTCAATCGCATCTCCCGTATCTGCGAAATTGGGGCCGTCCATGGCGAAAGGTGTCCAGGGTGGCTGCTCGCCTTTGCGCTGGAGTGAGGTGAGAGAATATTGAGCCTCACCCCCGACGACGACTGCCATCTCGCTTTTGCCGTCTGCAATACGCTGCGCGGCTTGGTGGATATATTTGAGAGGTGTTTCACCGCCAGATGGGCCAAGATTTGCGTGAGCGGGATTAATATCGAGCGCGTCTGAGAGTTGCTTCGCAAGATCAGAATAGCGCCAACTCATGGGCATCACGACGTCAAGACAATCGACATCTGAGAGTGCCATGCCTGCATCTGCACCAGCTTCACGAACTGCGTCACGCATTAATTCCAGAGGCTCGCGTGGGACTGAGTCGCCCGAGAGCTTTTCAGTGATTTCACCAATGCCAATGATAACGGGGAGAGTGTGAGAGTCGAGTTTCATCCCTATTATCTGGAGGAAATTGTCTTTGGCTTCAAGGGTGAGATATTTAGTGAAATGTTATTTCGCAACGGCTTTTCAGGATTAGATAATTTCACGCCAATCACATCCATTTAAACCTTAGAGAGTTGATACAAAATGCACACAAACGGCGGATCAATATTGTCGGTATAAATACTGCACTTGCAAGGAGTTAGTTGTGAGGCGCGGCGAAAACCTGATGAATGTCGTCAGTGAAATCAGAAGTATAGTGTGCAAACGATGTGTTTGAGCCTTAATCAAAGCCTCAACCCAGACACTGTGCTTGAAAGACTTGCCTTTATAACATTTTTCTCAGGTCACTAAAATGCATTAGCTCTACTGCCCGAATTGGCCTATAGCATTGTTCTTATCAGGGTTGGGTTATGCGGCTTATAAATCATTTCAAAGGTGTAAGATTTAGCCGCGGTGTAATCCATTTTGGTCAGACTAAAACCGACATTCCAATTAATTTAGCGTTTTTCAAAAGTGGATTTGCGGTCTGTAAAATCAATTTTGCGGTAACATGGCATCGTCTTTTTTCTGGTCAAAGTAAAGGTGCAATCGCCTTTGCGCCCAATATGCCAGGACCGTGGTATAATGCGCGCTATGCTGCCCACCTCGCGAATTTAAAAATTATAAATGACCCAGAGACTGCGGATTGTGTGTTCGTTTTTGACGACAAAACTGTGACAGATGCGGGGAGCCGTTTTTCAGACACACCCGCCATCAATTCGAACATCTCTGACATCACCAAGACCCATGTTGGAGAAATGTTTAAACGCGTTTTTCGTTATGATCTTTCTGTCGACCCGCTCACCTATCAGGGAGCCGCCGTTCAAAAATCTGACGCCAACGCCACCCATGACGGCGTGATTATTGACTGCCCCATTACAGAGTCTGATGTAAAAGAGGGCTGCATCTATCAAAAGCTCATCGACAGCACGGCCACTAACTCAGATCTAGGCGGTATCTACAGCGAAGAAATGCGCATTGCGATTTGTGGCGACGATATTCCCGTCATTTTTTACAAATATAAAGCGCTCGATAAACGCTTTAGCACGAGCTATGCGCGCGTAGATGTAAAGTCTGCGAGTGAGTGCCTCTCAGAAAAAGAGATTGCAAAACTGATTGAGTTTTGCAGCGCGATGGGTCTAGATTTTGGGGCTATTGATGTGCTTCGCGACAAGCATGACGGGCGCATTTATGTCGTAGATGTTAACAAGACTTGCATGCCTGTACTGTCGCTGCCGATCGGTGCGCAGATGTTAGCCCTCAAACAAATCGCGAAGAGCCTGTCGCGCTTTTTCGACGAACTCACTCAGGCTTAAGCGGAGAGAAACGCGGGGCCGTCACGGCACGTAGACCGCCATGTTCTTCGCGGTAAATGCCGCGTGCTTTGATATGTGGATGCTCGGCTGCTTTCATCGGGGACAATACAGGCGCAAAACAAATGTCCGTGCCTTCCATAATTTCGCACCACTCAGCTTGTGTTTTTGTGCGGAAAATACGGTCAAGACGGCGGGTGAGGTCTGGCCAGTTTTTGGCGTTCATCTGCGCCTGAAACCCGGCGTCATCTGAGAGTTCTAACTTGTCTAGAAGTAGGGCGTAAAATTTCGGCTCGAGCGACCCAATTGTGATGAACTCACCATCTGCACAGATATAGCTATTATACCAATGTGGTCCGTCGAGCAGGCTTTGCCCGCGTGTTTCTTGAAGTTGTCCAAATGGCATTAATGATAAGAGCAGGTTCATCATATGAGCGCTACCGTCGACCATCGCGGCATCAATGACTTGGCCTTCGCCTGTGGTGCGCGCATGCAGCAGGGCACTCAAAATCCCAATCGTGAGATAAAGCGCGCCGCCGCCAATGTCGGCTAGAAGGCTTGGTGGAGAAAAAGGCGGTTGCCCGGGTTGTCCGCCATACCATAGCGCGCCAGAGAGGGCGGCATAGTTGATATCATGGCCTGCCACATGCGACAGCGGCCCGTCTTGGCCCCAGCCTGTCACCCGTCCATAGATTAGGGCAGGATTTTGCGCATGAACGTCCTTGGGGCCTAGGCCCAGCTTCTCCATCACGCCAGGACGCATCCCTTCGATGAGGCAATCCGCATCTTTGATGAACGCCAATACATTCGCTACACCGCCCTCGGTTTTTAAATCAGCTGTGATGATAGTTTTTCCACGCTCTAAAAGCGGGGGTTCTGGGAATTGCATGCCACCAGATGGGCGTTTGACAAGGGTCACTTCCGCGCCAAGCTCGTGCAAAAATTGTCCGCAAAAGGGCGCGGGACCAATACCTTCAATTTCGATGACTTTTACGCCTGAGAGCGGCTTTAAGCCTGCATGTTGTGATGTCGTCGCCGTCATAATCGAATCCCTTTTAGTTGCGGCTACCATCGCAGAGGCCATAGGAAAGTGCAAAGCATTCGCCTGTCCTCCATGCTTGACCGATGACGGGGCAGACCCCACATATAGCCTATGAAAAACAATTCGCTTCCTAACAATCTGCCGTCTCTCGCGCGCGCCTTTGAGGTCGAGCGTTCGGCTTTGGCGAAAACAATAGCTACGGACCGTGGGGCGGAACTCGTCGTATTAGAAGCACGCCGCGCGCTTGACCACACAGGCACAGCTTTTGCAAAAACAACAGATGACCCTCAACTTCAAAAAGCGGGTTTATGGCTCGTGGAGATGGTCAAAGCGGGCGCGGGAATGCTTGACCGCGGAACAGATGCCGTCATCAATTATACCGAAATCGCGCGGCCTAAAGCGAACGTGCTTGCGGGACGTGGATTGTTTTATGGTACGGCAGCAGCTTTTGCGTTGGCGGGATTTGTTCAAGGTGTTGGGCTTGTAATTTTTGCGGCGGGGGCTCTGGCCGCGCTGCGTCTCTTTGATCCTGGTAATATGGAAGCGCTCATGGCGCGACTCCCATTTCGTAAAAAACCGCTCGCACTTGAGGACGCGTCAGGTAAACGTATGACAGCTAGCGCACGCGTTGAGGTCGACCCAAATGGATTTGTCGATAGCCTCGCTGATGCGCTTCGCACAGCGGACCACATTCTCCTGAGGCTTGCAGAACCGAAGGACACAGTGCACTGGTCAGATGATGGTCGTTTAATGGGGGTCATGCAAAACTTGCTTGAAGCTCAAACTGCAAATGATGGTGAATTTGCTTTGCGCTTGGTGGAAAGCGAATTGAGTACGCTTTTGAATTCTGAAGGCCTTTCGCTCGTGCATTACTCTAAGAAGACAGCGCATCTGTTCGATGTCTTACCAGCACTGGGTGACATTGAGACGCGCGAAGCAGCGCCTGCGATTATGCGTGGGGACACTGTCCTCAAACGTGGTTCGATTTGGGTAAGCTCATGAGTGAAAAACGCGACGCCGTCGAATTTATTGGCTTTGATCTGGGGCACGGCGAAACCGCGCTTGGGCGCGCCTATGGGCGGTCTATGCGCGAGCCTGAAATCTTGGAATATCGCGGGGAGAAAAGTTTTGTCACCGCCGTGGCGAAGACAGGTGAAGGCGTAAAAATCGGCGCGGATGCGGTGAACCTCGCTGCGCTATCAGAGCAAGATAAACGCGGTCCACAAGTGTGGGTGAAGTTCAAAGATCGTGATTTGTCAGACGGCAATGTTGAAGAACCGACTAAGCTTTTTACCTCAACGCTTATCAAACAAATGACGGATGAGAATAAAATCCGTGGTCCAAAAAAATCACGCTTTGTCATTGGGTGTCCGTCTGGTTGGACCGAAGATACGCGCAAACAATATCAAAAACTGTTTGAAAGCACAGGACTCAAATCCGTGCGCATTGCGCCCGAGTCCCGGGCCGCGCTGATGACGGCGTTAGAGCAGGGCTACCTCAATCTTGATGCGGCGCGTAGTTCGGTTTTGATAGTCGATATCGGGTCGAGCACGACGGATTTTACCTATTGCAAAGATTTAGACGCGGAAGATGTGGGCCATAATTTCTTGGGCTCAGGTTTGCTAGATGCGGAGATATTTAAACTCAATCTTGAACGTCAAACTTACCGTAGTGAAATCGAAGGCCTTATTGGACGTTTCCCGCATTATCGCCCCATTATGGAATATTGGTGCCGCCTTCTGAAAGAGCAGTATTTCAATGGCGAAGGTGCGCCCGTCGAGATGATAAAACGCTTACCGATTGGGGAAGGCATTTTGTTTGAAATGCGTATGGATGAGGCGGATGCGAAAGTTGTTTTAGCGACGCCTTTGCCGACATTGAACGACTTTACCTGGCCTGATGCGTTTTCATATGCACTGCGCGAAACGATTGAGGCGTTGGGCGGCCGCGACCCGGAAACAGTGCTGCTGACGGGTGGGGCGTCGCGTCTGCCGCTTGTTCTCCCTGCCTGCGAGAAAGCCTTTCCTAGCGCCCGCGTTGTACGCGGCGCGGAACCAGAATTTGCGATTGCGAGAGGGCTAGCGTGGCTTGGGCGGTTTGAGCATTTACACGCGAGCTTTAAATCCTCTGTTGCGGAACTCATGGCAGATGGCGGCGCGGTTCAGACTAAAGCACGCGCAGCGAGCCGTGGCCTTGGCGAGAAACTCGCGCCAGAACTCGTCGATGCACTCACCGAAGCCTGTATTATTCCCGCCTTTCGCGAATGGCGGACGGGGCGCGTTGAAACGCTTGACGAAATTGAAGCCATCTTGGCCACAAAAGTCAAAGACTGGCTCGCGAGCCGAGACGCGCAAGACACGCTGCGCCCCGTCATTCGGCAATGGTTCGCGACGCTCCAACGCCAGATTGAAGCCGACACAGACCCGCTTTGTCGTGACCACGGCTTACCCGCTATGGTGCTTTCGCTTGATGATAGCCAGACAGTATCGCGCCACCTTGACGGGCTGACAGTGGCCGCTCCGCAAGTCGCGAGCCTTGAGAGTGATACGGCGCTGATGGGCACAACGCTGTCAGCGGTCGTGATTGGCGTCTTACTCGCAAAGGCGAATTTACTTGCACCGCTTCTCGCAAACCCCATTGGCTTGGTCGTCGGCGGTGCTGTAGGCGGGGCAGGGTTTTTGTTTGGGCGCAAGGCACTTGAAGGTAAATTCAGAGGGGCAAATGTCCCCGTCATCGCCCGTCAGATGATGACTGATAATCGCATTCGTAAGGCCACTGATAAGCAGCGTGATGAGCTTATCCGCGCGGTGACGACAGCGTGGGACGCTGCTGCGTCAGAACGGTTTACGAAGGAGTTAATTGAAACGCTATCAAAAGCACTATCAGAGCGGGCTGATGACCGCGCCGTTTTGTTTATGGTTTAAAATTCAGTTCCAGATCGTTTCTTTGATTTAGGAACGATATCAAAATTAACGTCATCTGAGTCTGTCTCAATCACGATGCGCGTTTTCTTTTTACCATTTTCAATGAAGACTTCTTTTTCAATGGTCGTGTTGTTGCCCATTGTTTCGAGCGTGAGTTGCTCTGCGTCTTTATCGACAGAAAAACCGCCGAGGCGGTTACCATTAAATGAGAGACGCATACCGTTCCCTGTATCTTCAAGTTCAATATCATCGGCCATTTCAATGACGACATCGGCGAGGCTTTCGAGCAGTCCAGACTCCGCAAGCATATTTTGAAGCGATTTCGCGGCCTCACGAAGTTCGTCGGGGTTTTCAATAATCTCAATGCGTTTGGTCCTTGTGTGCGTGTGAGAGTCGTCACTTTCGCCCTTCTTAAGTTCTTTCACGATGACACGGGCTTTGGTTGATGGCTCATCATCTCTGTCATTAAAGCGTGACTTCGGTGCGCTGTCTTTGGCAGCCTTGAGCGCTTCACGCAGCTTTTTAGCGTGGCGTTCGAAATGCGCGTTGAGGTCCTCTTCAAACTCCACAATTGTCTCAGATTGTGCCTTGGTTTTAGACGAAGCCTTCTCATGTGGGTGCTCAGCCGCATAAATAGAGTTTGCGCTCGTAACGGCTAGAGCAGACGCGCAGAGTACGAATTTAACTGTGTGAGAAAAATTAAACGGCATAGGACAATCCTTTAGGTCTGGTTAACCATATAATTTTGGCTGACTAAGGTAAATGTCTTTTCACAGCTCGCCTCAAGGCTTAGAGGTAGAGCGTGAAAGATCGTTATTTTTATCCTCTTGCAGCTTTGTTCGTCGCGGCCATGATCTGGTTCGCGCTGTCATTTCAGGTCGATAATGCACCTGCTAATGCCGATATTTATCTGCGTTCTGGAACAGAGCTTGAGGAGCTTTTCCCATCGCCTGGAACAACCATTGTCATGGAAAATTCAGGGCAGGGCGTGGTTGGCCTTTTAAGCGCACATATGAGCCGCGAGATTGCGCCGCCGTCTGCGGGTGTATTTGGCACGCTCGGTCCCGTTTATGAAAGTAATTTTGGCGGCGCAAAAATTCGTATCTCCGCGCGGGCTCGCAAAGCACCCCAATCCGCCTCTTCGCAATTTGAGCTAGGCTATTTCACCTCAGGCGTTGGCGATAGTGAGTGGCAAAGATTTGACCTTACCGATGAATTTGAAGATTACAGTTTTGAGTTTTCACCCAATCCCCCACAAGACAAGGGTAATGATTATGTCGGCATATGGCCTGATCCATCAGGTAAAGGCGGGGCGATTGAACTTATGTCACTCAAAGTAGAGCGCGTGCGGTAGCTAGCCTTCGCAGAAATCCACAGCCTCTATCGCCATGCCCATAATGTGGTAAAATGTACTGACTGGGATGGTTGTGGCGCAGGGGCGCCCATACTCGTCGAGTTGATCAACCCAAGTGCCGTCATTATTGAGGTAGTGTTCGCGTAGTCCTGCGAGCGCTCTTGCCGCACTCTGTTCTGCACCTGCGTGGCCAAGTCTTGCCATGGTAAGGTGAGCGCGCACGACTTCTGTCTGCACCCAAAGGCGTTTCGTGGCGCGGCGGACTTGGCCCGTCTTTTCCTCTTCATCATTTAGAAACAGAGGATTGCCGATAAAGGCTTTGTCATAGAGCGCCTCTTGATATCCTCGCGTTAAGACGCCAGTGAATTTTTCATATTGCCCGAGAAGCCAAACCCATTCCACAGCGTGACCGGGTTCGGCGGTTTGTCCAACATCGCCAGCGGCTAAACTCCAATCCAGATTGAAAAATTCAGATATGACAGCGTTTTGCGCGTCATAAAAATAGAGCTGAAATAGGTCAAAAATTTTGTGCGCAATCTGCAAATGCCGCGTGTCACCTGTGCGCTGATAGAGCGCCAGGCTGGCTTCGAGATAGTGCATATGTGGGTTTTGACGGCGCGGCAGGGTGGCAGGACTACTTTCGAGCCAACCTTTGTTTGGGGCTTCCAGTTCTACGTCAATGAACCCCAGAATGTCTTCACATCTCCCGCGCGCGGCGGCCTGATTTTTTGCGCCGCTTAGGCCAGCGAGCGAGGTCGCGCCGAGTAGATGGAACGCGTGGTCATAGAAATCTCTCATTGGCGCAACGACATTGTAATTTGGCCCAATACGGTGCGCATAACCCGCTCGGGCGTCATTTTCGCCGTCACGCTGATAGCCGTAAGTCTCTAGGAAGTCATAGCATTTATCCGCAACATCTACACCATCATACCAGCCCCGTTGGCTGGCGAGGCTATAGACGAATATTTGCCGCGATTGCACACGCACCCGCCGTATGGCGTCAACATTGGCCGTGCGGTCAAGATGAAGGTCTTCGTAAAATCCGCATTGCGCGTCTACGCCATGTGCCGCCCAAAAGGGAAGCGCAGCTTCAATTATCCAGTCTTTAAGAGCTTTGGTTTCAGCTTTTAACGCGGCGTTCACGTGATTAGCCGCTGAGAGATTTGTGGCGCGTTTTTATAAGCTCAACTGCCTGCTCACCGATTTCGGGATGGTCGATAGCATAAGCCAGCACAGCTTCGAAATAGCCATATTTAGATCCGCAATCATAATCCTCGCCTTCATATTCATAGGCATGAAATGACTGTTCCTTCATCAATGTGGCCATAGCATCCGTGAGTTGGATTTCTCCGCCCGCACCTGCGGCCTGCGTCTTAAGTATGTCCATGATTTCAGGCTGCAAGATGTAACGGCCTGTAATCTTGAGATTGCTTGGCGCGTCTTCGACTTTTGGTTTTTCGACCATGCCAGACATCTCGATGAGGCGTTGACCTTCGGCCGTGCCCTTGGGCGCGATGACACCATAGCTACTGACGCGCTCATGCGGGACTTGATCGACGGCAATAATGTTTCCGCCGACATCGTTATAAGCTTCTACCATTTGCGCGAGGCAGGAGGTTTTCGCTTTTACAAGAACATCAGGCAATAAAATTGCGAAGGGGTCGTCCCCGATAACGTCGCGCGCGCACCAAATCGCGTGACCTAGACCGAGCGCACTTTGTTGGCGCACGAATGACATCGTGCCCGCTTCGGGCGTATCTTTGTCGAGCGCTTCGTAAATTTCGGTTTTGCCCTTTTGGCGCAGGCTATATTCAAGCTCATAGGCTCGGTCGAAATAATCCTCAATTGCGCCTTTATTGCGACCTGTGACAAACACAAAATGCTCTATGCCAGCTTCGCGTGCCTCATCCACCACATATTGCAGGGCAGGGCGGTCCACGACGGGCAGCATCTCTTTGGGGATCGTTTTGGTCGCGGGTAATACACGTGTGCCAAAGCCAGCGACGGGCAGAACTGCTTTGCGTATCTTCTTCATATTCCCCCACAGCGTTAGGTTATTTTCCTTTACCGTAGCAGAATAACCTTACTCCACCGTTACTGATTTGGCGAGATTGCGTGGCTGATCAACGTCTGTGCCAAGGTGCACGGCGGTGTGATAAGCGAGAAGCTGAATGGCGATCGACATGATGATCGGAGCGACGAAACCGTCAGAGCTTGGCATAACAATCATCTCATCTGCCATATCGTGAGCGCTCGCCGCACCCGCTTCGTCGGTGATGAGGATGATATAAGCGCCACGCGAGGCGACCTCTTGAAGGTTAGAAATCGTTTTCTCATAGAGCGTATCATATGGTGCGAGAACGATCACAGGGGTGCCGTCTTCAATGAGAGCGATGGGGCCGTGTTTCAGCTCACCCGCTGCATAACCTTCTGCGTGTATGTAGCTGATTTCTTTAAGTTTTAGAGCGCCTTCAAAGGCGATAGGAACTTGGCTACCGCGTCCGAGATAAAATGCACTAGAGCTCTTGGATAGATCAAACGCAATCTGCTCAATTTTTGGATCAAGCTCTAGCGCTTCTTTGATAAGGCGTGGTGCCGTAATCATCGCGCGGGTCATGCGAATTTCTCCGTCGCGAGAAAGCGTTTCGCGGTCACGGCCTGCTGCAAGGGTGAGGGCGGCAAGGGCTGTGAGCTGAGAGGTAAAGGCTTTCGTCGACGCCACACCAATTTCTGGGCCCGCATTAATAGGAAGGGCCACATCGGCTTCACGCGCCATCGTTGACGTCATAACATTGACGAGCGCGGCTGTGCGGAGGCCCTTTTCTTTGCAATAACGCAGCGCGGCAAGTGTATCGGCTGTTTCGCCGGATTGTGACACAGCCATGAACAGCGAGCGTTTATCAACGACGGGGTTGCGGTAACGAAATTCTGAAGCGACATCGACATCCACCGCAATTCCCGCCACTTGCTCAAACCAATATTTTGCCACCATGGCGGCATAACAGGCTGTGCCGCAGGCGATGATTATAATGCGGTCAATATCTGTGAAATTAAGTCCTTCTGGTGCGTCTGCGGCCAGTCGAAATTCATCGATATAATTGTGCATTGTGCGTCCGACCGTTTCAGGTTGCTCGTATATTTCTTTGAGCATGAAATGCCGGTAATTACCTTTTTCCGCGACAGCGGGGCCACCTTGTAAAATCGTAATATCACGTTCTACGGCGTTATCATTGCTATCAAAAATGCGGAAGCTCGTTGGAGTTAGGACGGCCCAATCACCTTCTTCTAGGTAAATTAATTTTTGGCTTAATTGTGCCAGAGCCATGGCGTCCGAGCCTAGATACATCTCAGTTTCGCCAATCCCAATTGCGAGAGGCGACCCTGCGCGCGCGCAGAAAATCTGATCTTCGATACCGTCAATGATAAGGCCAAAGGCATAAGCGCCGCGAAGTTTTTTGAGTGCAGCGCTAAAGGCGTCAATCGGCGAAAGACCTGTTGAGAGGAGGTGGTCCACAAGATGGGCGACCACCTCTGTATCAGTTTCACTCTCAAACGTGCGGTCTGACATCTCTTCGCGAAGTTCCGTGAAGTTCTCAATAATGCCGTTATGCACAACGCCAACGCGACCAGAGAAATGCGGATGTGCGTTAGTTTCATTCGGGACGCCGTGCGTTGCCCAACGTGTGTGAGCAATACCCATGGATCCATCGAGCGGGGTATCGTTTAACTTAGCTTCGAGTGATTTGATTTTACCTTCAGCACGTGAGCGCTTGAGTTTTCCGCCGTCAAGCACAGCAATGCCAGAGCTATCATAGCCGCGATATTCTAGTCGTTTAAGTCCGTCGATAAGACGATCGGAGACGTGGCTGTCGCCCACTATACCAATAATTCCGCACATAAATTTCTCTCAAATTGGTAAGCAACGCCCTGCCACGTGAGTGCCATAATAACGTAAAGGTTTTCTGAATGTGATTTCCGCACAGCACTATGCAAAATCTGGGCCTTTTGCAATTAAGATGCGCAGTTTTGTGACAGTACGCGCTTGGCGGCGTTGACAGCCTAAATTTTGCAGCCACAATGCGCTTATGGATACTCTTCAACCCGATTTTCCGAAGATATTGCAATATGCAGCCCCGCTGTTTTTTGCGGCTGTCATTTTGGAAATTTTATTTCTGCGCCTGCACCGCAAAAATGCGAAGACTGAGACGCGGGGAAAGTATGAAACGAAAGACGCTCTCGCCTCAATGAGCATGGGGTTCGGCAATTTACTTAGCGATATTTTGATGGGCTTTATTAGCCTGGCAATCATGATGTGGATTTGGCAATTTCGTGTGTTTGATTGGGGCGTCGGGCTCGGCGCGTTCTTGGCCTGTCTGATTGCGCAGGATTTTGTCTATTATTATAAACACTATGCCGCTCACCGCGTGCGCTGGTTTTGGTCGGCCCATGTCGTGCACCATAGTTCAGAGCACTATAATCTCTCGACAGCCCTGCGACAGCCATGGAACAATCATTTTACAGGGTTTGTGCTGCTATCTTCGCCGCTTGTGTTTCTAGGTTTCCACCCTTTGCTCGTAGCTTTCGTGGGCGGGGTGAACCTTATCTATCAATTTTGGATTCATACTGAAACGATTGACCGTATGCCGAAGTGGTTTGAGGCTGTGTTTAATACGCCAAGCCATCACCGCGTGCATCATTCAACAAACCCGCGATATCTCGATGCGAACTTTGCAGGTATTCTGATAATTTGGGATAAAATATTCGGTACATTTGTCGAAGAGACAACGGATGACCCCTGCAAATACGGGGTTGTTACGCCGATTAAGACATTCAATCCCGTAAAGATTGCCTTCGCAGAACTACTAAATATCTTCAAAGATGCAGCGCAAAAGGGGCTCACGCTTAAACAGCGCTTTGGCTATATTTTCGGCCCACCAGGTTATTCCCATGACGGTAGTCGAAAAATGAGTTCAGACTTGAAACGTGATTATATATTGCAAGTCCCTGAGGCTGCGGGGCAGGCAGGTTTCACGAATATAAGTGCTGCTGTTGGTGAAGAAAATATGATTTATGACTCAAATGCTTAGTCAAATATTTTAATTTGATCCAATGCCGCTAAATAGCGCACGCTGTTTAAGGTTTAATCCCCTCGCAGTTGATATATTCAACCCCCCTTTTTTCGGCTTGACTGTGAAGCTCGCGATTTCAGACATGCTATAATTAAGGCTTTGCGTATCACTGACCGCCATCATGCGCACAGTCGCCCCCATTTTTGTGAACGTAATATCGCTATAACCATTAGGGAGCGGATTGTAATAGCGCGCATCCTTATTGGCTTGTGTCAAAAGCAGTGCATAATCGGCCGTGCCGTCACCCATATATTTTTTTAACGTCTCTGATGATACTGCCGTAGACACGACTTCCACGCCAACTTTTTCACCAGACTCCGTGCTTAAATCATTCATCCAAAACTCATGCGCGTCACCTGTCAAAACAAATATATCTTGCACATCATTTTCAATCAGACGCTCATAAAATCTCTCTCGCGCTGTGGGATAACCGTCCCAGCTATCAGGGTAGACTGGCAAGTTATATTTTGAAAGCTCAACAATATCTCGTACGCCAGGCCAGTCTTTTTCGATCGCTTGAACGGCTGTCTCGTCGACATAAGGCGCGAGATCAGGCGTGAGCAGGCGTCCCATAATGACTTGATTGGCGAGAACCCGCCAAGTTTTTCCCGCGCTCTTAGAGTCTGACAGGGCTTCAACAATGAAGTCTTCTTGCGGTTTGCCAAACATCTCGCGGGAGGGGTCGCCCAGCACTTCGGCTTTGAATTTTTCCGCGCCGCCTTCGCTATCAATCTCGTCCTTATAGTTTTCGATAATCAATGGTTCTGCGCGAGCGGTCAGTCGTGTCTCGACCGTCACAAGTGAGAGTAAGTCCCCAAATTCAATATGGCGGAATAGGTTCTCGCGTGCAGTTCCCGCACTAGGGTCACGAATTGGCATCCATTCGTAATAGGCGCGCATCGCCGCTTGTTTGCGGTCCTCCCATGACCCTTCGCTATCGGGACTGTGATTCTCCGCGCCGTTTTGCCAGCTGTCATTGCTGCTTTCATGATCATCCCAAATTGAAATCATCGGGAATTTCGCGCTCATGGCTTGCAGGGCAGGGTCGGTGCGATATTGCGCATGACGAATGCGGTAATCCTCAAGGCTGATGACTTCATGGCGCGGCTCATGTAGGCGGCCTTGGCGACCAACTGTTGTCTCCTCCATGCCGTCAGCGCCGTATTCGTAAAAATAATCACCCAAATGAATGACGGCATCGATATCGTCTTGGCGAGCTATATGGTCATAAGCATTGAAATAGCCATGCTGCCAGTTGGAACAAGACACGACCGCAAACCGCACTTGATCAATGTCGCCCTCAGGCAGTGTTTGCGTTTGTCCGACGGGCGAGCTTTCCTCGCCGAGTCTGAAGCGGTAATAATAGCGAGTTCCAGACGCAAGTCCTATTACCTCAACTTTTGCTGTCCAATTGTTGGCGGCGCTTGCAAGGATGCTACCGCCAAATTCAGTGTCGAAGAAGTCTTCAGTCGGTGACACATCCCAAATCACTTTCACGGGGCCACCATTGGCGTCGGACGGAGTGATGCGTGTCCAAAGAATGACAGAATCAGAACGCGGGTCACCGCTGGCGATGCCGTGAGCGAATGACCCTGTGACGCGAGTGGAGGCTGATGTGAAAACTTGGCCATCTTCGGCGCCCTGACATGCCCCTACTGCGCTTGCGACGCCTGCAAGTGCAGCAGATGATAAAAGCCCTCGTCGTGTGAACGCGTGTGGCATTTGCCGTAACCCCTGATTTTTTCTTAGGTGTAGGACCTATAAAGGCCCTTAACAAGACGTATTTTGGTGCCAATTCTATGGGAACGTATCTCTTATAAAGGAGTATAAGTTACATGACAGCTATTGTTCATTTCCTCATTGTCTGCGTGCTCTTTTACACGCTG
Source organism: uncultured Caulobacterales bacterium (assembly GCA_964424575.1). GTDB lineage: Bacteria > Pseudomonadota > Alphaproteobacteria > Caulobacterales > Maricaulaceae > Fretibacter. The sequence goes on from CAYRIV010000008.1 coordinate 56,823, forward strand.
TCGCGACTTACCGGCGCATAAACCCGCCGAGTATACCGCGCGCTATGGCTGCGCCGTGTTTTCCCGCAATCGCACGACCCACAGACGACGCAATGCTCCGTGCGCCTGCTTTCATACCGCGCTCAAGCGGAGACTGACGTTTACGCCCTCTCTTTTTCTTTGCAGCTGTTTTCTTCTTGGCTTTAAGCTCTTTCTCAGCGGCTTTCTCTGCCGCTTTACGAGCGTCCTCACGTTTGACAGTCAGAATTTCATAGGCGGATTTTCTATCAATCATATCGCTATATTTTTCACCCATCGGACTATCCGTAATGATAGCTTGGCGTTCTGAAAGTTTTGCAGGGCCGAGTCGAGAGGCAGGCGGACGGATAAGCGTTTGACCGACGACTTTGGGCCGCCCTTTTTCATCCAGCACGGACACAAGCGCTTCGCCAACGCCAAGTTCTGAAATTTTATCGACAGTCTTAAATGCGGGGTTTGGCCGGAAGGCGCCTGCTGAAGCGCGGATGGCTTTTTGTTCTTTCGGCGTATATCCGCGTAGGGCGTGTTGAATGCGGTTGCCAATCTGCCCCAGCACATCATCGGGAATGTCGGCAGGATTTTGCGTTACAAACCAAAGCGAGACGCCCTTAGACCGTATAAGACGCGCGACTTGTGTGATTTTCTCAACGAGGGCTTTTGGCGCTTCGTCAAAGAGTAGATGGGCTTCATCAAAGAAGAAGGCCATCACGGGTTTATCTGGATCACCCACTTCGGGGAGTTCTTCAAAGAGTTCGCTCATTAACCAGAGTAAGAATGTGGAGTAAAGGCGAGGGGTGTTGATGAGGTCGTCTGCCGCTAAGACATTAACTATGCCTTTTCCGTCATCAGTTTTCTGCATCAAATCAGATAGCTTGAGTGCTGGTTCTCCGAAGAATTTATCCGCACCTTCCCGTTCTAAAACGAGTAAGTCACGAATAATGGCGCTCACCGAAACAGAAGCAATGCGGCCATATTCGAGCGACAACTCTTTATTATTCTCAGCTATATAAATGAGAGTAGACTTGAGGTCTTTAAGGTCAATCAGAGGCCACTCGTGGTTTTCTGCGACATCAAAAGCGATGTGTAGCACGCCTTCTTGCGCCTCGGTTAGACCCATAAGACGGGCGAGGAGCATGGGTCCCATATCTGAAATCGTTGCGCGTATCGGGTGGCCGAGCTTCCCGTGGAGGTCCCAAAAGGTGACAGGCATGGCGCTGTAGCTATAATCAGAAAGACCGATCTTCTCCGCGCGCGCTTGTAGCTTTTCGTGTAATTTGTGGGTCTCGCTGCCCGCTTGGGAGATCCCTGAAAGGTCGCCTTTCACATCAGCGGCGAAGACGGGGACGCCCGCTTTTGAAAAGCCCTCTGATAGAATTTGCAGCGTGACCGTTTTCCCTGTCCCCGTTGCACCAGCAACTAGACCATGTCGGTTCGCGCGGCCGAGTAAAAGCTCTTGCGAAACGCCGTCTGTATCTTTGCCTAAAAATATAGTGCTCATAAGCTCTCTCTATTCGGTAAGTGGTTTATGACGCCATCAAGCTGAACGCAAGGTAAGGAGTTGGCAAGACGCCGTTGCTGTGTAGTTTAAGACCATGGATATTTCGACAGATAAAACGATTCGCGCGAGCTTACTTTTTCTCACCTTTGTGGCTTTGACATGGGGGATTTACAGCACAGCTAATATCATTGCCCCTATTGCCCTTGCCGTTTTTATTTGGCTGATTATTGACGCGTTTGCGAGTTGGCTGGATAAGCTCTCACCAAAATTTCCCTATTGGCTTGCGTTGACGATTGCTGTGCTGACTGTTGTGGCGGGCATGGTTGGGATTGTGTTAATTATTGCAGACACAGCGCAGGAGGTTTCTAAAGAGTCGCCGAAATACCAGGCGCGATTGACGGAAATATTCTCTTGGGTCAGTCACAATCCGATATTTGAGCGTTTTTTGGGTGAGAATGTGACCTTTTCAGAGCTTTCCAATCGTTTCGAACTTGATCAGAAATTACAAACGCTGATGGCAGGGTTTGCGTCAACTATCCAAGGTGTGGCCTCAAATTTCGCGCTTATTGCACTTTATGTCGTTTTCTTATTTGTTGCACAATCTAGCTTTCCAAAAAAAATGGATGATCTGTTCCCAGATAAAGCCAGTAGAGATCAAGCGTCAAAAGTCGGTACCCGTATTCGCCAGTCTATTGAGAAATACCTCGGCGTGCAGACGGTCATTTCGTTGATGCAGACTGTACTTAGCTACATCATTATGGCGTCCATGGGGCTTGATAACGCCCTGTTTTGGGCACTCGTTATATTCATCCTCAATTATATTCCTATTGTTGGCGGTCTCGCGGCCGTTATCTTGCCTGTTATGTTTGCACTCGTTCAATTTGAAAGCGCTGCTATGATTGGCTTGCTCGCAGGTCTGCTGTTTGCGGTACAATTTGTTATTGGTAATACGATACAGCCTAAAATGATGGGCGACAGTATGAATTTGTCGGCTCTCGTGGTTGTTCTGTCTCTTACCCTTTGGCAAGCCTTGCTGGGCGGCGTAGGAGCGTTCCTATCTGCGCCGCTCACTGTGATAATCATGATTATACTTGCGCAGTTTAAAACGACTCATTGGATTGCAGTTCTGTTGTCTGCGGATGGGCGACCAGACCAAGATGAGGAAGATAAGAAGCGTGTAAATGCGCAACCCTCTATGTAATATATAGTTTTTGAAGCGTTCTCGATGGCCTCACCAAACTGTGATGGTATTGGCATTGGTAAGCGCGACAAAGCTGTGCTCTATACGTGTCATGACACATACAAATTCTATATCCGCCATTTTTCGTAAACTTACTTTGGGCACAGCGCTTTCACTGAGTGCTTTTAGCTTCGCAAGCGCTAATGAAGTGCCGTCAACTGTAGTTGAATTATTCACGTCGCAAGGCTGCTCGTCTTGTCCACCTGCAAACGAATTCGTAGGTAAGTTGAGTGAAGATAAAAATGTTTTAGCCCTCACTTATGGTGTGACCTATTGGGATTATTTAGGCTGGAGAGATACTTTTGCTGACCCAGAATTCACGAAACGCCAACGCGATTATGGTGAAGCCTTTGGTATTGGCAATGTCTATACGCCACAAATTGTCCTCAATGGCTCTGCCCACAGCCCGCGTTATTCAAAGACCGATGTGAAAACCATGACGCTTGAACCCGCCACGCTTTCAGCAGAGTTTACGCTGAGCGAAGATGCTGTGAGTTTTACCGCCTCGCAAGACGTTGTCGTGGTCACGTTCAAACCAGGCTGGCAAGAAGTTCCGGTTAAAGCTGGCGAAAATCACGGACGAACCTTGCGTCTAGCAAATGTTGTAACAGATGTGACCCCTTTAAAATCTGGCGAGATTTTTGAAAACGAGATGCAAGCTGGTCTCGCTTATGCCGCCCTTGTCCATGATCCGAAGACGATGAAAGTCACGACGGCCAAGGTGTTTCAACCAAAATAGCCGACGCTTGCTTTACGTCTCTTATTCAGAAGTGATGTCTTGAAATAAGTCGACCCGAAAGCGGGGCTGGTCGCTTTCGGGTCGTCCACCGATGGCTAATAGGGAAGCACCGGCATCTTATAGTCGGATTGGGAGTGCCGACATAAGCTCGCCCTCAGGCGAAGAAGACTGGTAAAAAGCGCACGGAAGGGCTGGGGGGCTATAAATAAACCGCAGGCCTGTGACCAATCAACAATTAGGATATGATGTTGTAAAGGGGCCGCATCGGGTCCGAAATGCGGCAAAACAAAGGCAAATCGTGACAAACACGCAACAGAGATTAATTTGCATTAACCACATAGTTCTTAGTATTTCCAACTTGAATGGGACTTGAATTGGGGTAACCTGTTGTATGAGCTCGAAAATTGTACCTTTATACCCGCAAAATAAAGCTTCATCAGAGCCGCGTCGCCTGACATCCTCCCAAGTTTATGAAAATTCGCAAGTCGCGTTCCAACGCGCTGAACTCGGTCTGATTCTTAATGTTTATGGCCAAATGGTCAGCCAAGGGGAGTGGAAAGATTATGCGATGGATTTCCTCAAAGACCGCGCCGTCTTTTCAATTTATCGCCGTGCGAGCGAGCAGCCGCTCTACCGCATTGAGAAAACCCCTGCACTCAAAGATAAGCAGGGGCAGTATAGCGTCATCGCGCCAGGCGGTCTGATTATGAAACGCGGGCATGACCTTAAGGCGGTCTTGCGGGTCTTTGATAAGATGCGTTTTCGCGTCACGCGCTAGCGACATAGGCAATAAAAAACCCCGCAGACCGATGTCGCGGGGTTTTCAATTTTAATGTGGTCAGCGTTTAATCGCGGCCAAATAAGCTCAGCAAAATCTGGAACATGTTGACGAAGGCGAGGAGCAGTGACGCTGCACCGTATGCTGACATCTTGTCCATCATCGCTGGGTTGCCTGCCGCGCTGTAATACACGCGCTTAAGCATTTGTGTTTCCCAGGCTGTAATCATGGCAATCGCGGCGAGGGCGATGACGTTGATGATTGTATCCATCGGCCCAGACGGACGAAGCGCTGGGAAGAATGCTCCAAGCAAGCTAATCGCGACATAACCGATAAAAGCTGCGAAAGCGTATTTCACGAAAGTTGAAAGGTTACGCTGCGTTGAATAACCAAAAAGGCTAAGCGCTGCGAACATAGCGACTGTCATAAAGAATATCTTCGCGATTATCATGCCAGGTACGAAGGCTGAGACAGCCGACATAAAGACACCCATAAACGCCGCAAAACCAAATAAGAAAGCCTGTACGCCGCCAAGGCTCATTGTCGGGAGTTTACGTCCAACACCCGCAAAAAGCAGCGGAATAGCAATTACAAACCCAAGCAAAAGGAACGGGCTGCTGAGCAGACCCATCAATTGCGGGTTAGATTGAATAGCTTGTCCACCGAAATAGGCGACACCTGCTGTAACGGCCATAGCCATGGCCATATAGCGGTAAGTACCAAGCATAAAATTCTTGAGGCCGACATCGACCTTCGCTGAGTTGCCTACAGCATTGTTGAACTGATTCATTTAAATTGCTCCTATTAAAGCTCTGCCGTTGTCACGGCAATTAACACCTATATAGTGCATTTGAGTGAAGATTCCAAGTATTCCCCACATTCAATTAAATTATGTTTTTTAAAGGTTTAAACTATGGAAAAGAGAGAATTAGGCCGCACAGGCGATATGGTGACCTCTGTCTGCCTCGGCACGATGACGTGGGGCGAGCAAAATACCGAAGCTGAGGCGCATGAGCAGCTTGATTACGCCATAGATCGCGGCATTAATTTCATTGATGTAGCAGAAATGTATCCCGTGCCCGCCCGCGCAGAGACGCAAGGCCGCACTGAAGAGTATATCGGTACATGGATAAGCGCGCGCAAAAAGCGCAATGATTTTTATCTGGCAACGAAGATTACAGGCCGCTCTGGCATGACATGGACGCGCGACGGCAAAGTCGGCATGACGCGCCATACCAAAGCGCAGATTGATGAGGCCGTGGAGAAGTCACTCAAGCGGCTTCAAACGGACTATATCGATCTCTATCAACTGCATTGGCCTGACCGCCCGCTACAAGGTTTTGGCTTCCACAGCTATCATGACTATGACACCAACGACATGGAGTCGCTCTTTGATATCCTCACCGCGCTCGATGCCCATGTGACAGTGGGTAATATCCGCCATATTGGACTTTCCAACGAGAGCGCATGGGGGATGATGAAATTCGTGCAGCTCGCCGAGACGCATAATTTGCCGCGTATCGCCTCTATTCAAAACGTCTATAGCCTTGTCGCGCGGCGCTTTGACTATGCGCAAGCTGAGATTTCTATGCGCGAAGACGTGGGGCTTCTACCATACTCAATTTTGGGTATGGGCTACCTCACAGGTAAATATGATGACGGCTCGGCGCCTAAAGGCTCGCGTAAGGACTTGTTCCCAGAGTTTTTAGGCCGCTATCACAATGACGGCGGGCTAGACGCCATCAAAGCCTGTAACGAGGCCGCACGTGACCTTGGCCTTACGCCTGCGCAATTTGCCCAAAAGTTCACAGAGCAACGCGAATTTGTCACCTCCAACATTATCGGCGCGACGACGATGGAGCAGCTTAAAGACAATATTGATGCCCATGACATTAAGTGGACGGACGAGATGGAAAAAGCCGCGCACCAAATTCACAAGAACTATCGCTCTCCCGTCTGCTAGCCTATGCGATTATTCACGGCGCTTCGCCTGCATCCCGACATCATCAGAGACATTGCGCGCGTGCAGCGAGGCGTGGCGGGTGCGCGTTGGACGGATGAAAGCAAGCTGCATATCACCACGGCGTTTTACGGTGACGTGAGCCTCGATCAGGCTGAAACGCTGGACTACGAACTCGCTCAAATTAAGCAGAAATCTCTCACACTACAGCTGGAAGGATCTGGTCATTTCGGGACGCTAGAGCCTCGTCAAATCTGGCTCGGGGTTAAGAAAAATGACGGCCTCATCGCGCTGCATGAAAAATGCAAAGCGGCCGCGCGCAGGGCAGGGCTCGTGCTCGAAAAACGTAAATTCACGCCCCACGTGACACTCGCATATCTCCGCCACACCCCGCCAGAGCGCGTCATCGCGTTCGAAACCCGCACCTCACGCTTTAATACAAAGCCGTTCTTGGTGGACGAAATGGAGTTAATCTCAAGCTGGCCTAGCCCAAAGAAAAGCGCCAAAGGCGTGGCGAATACCTATGCGGTGGAGGCGACATATCCGTTTTTGGGGCGGAATTAGCATTATATATCCTCATCCGCAGCGGCGGCCCGGCTAAGGAATTCGCGCCGCGAATGTCTCGAAGGATTGGTGCGTTGAGAGCCGACCCTTCGAGTCCCGCTGCTTCGCGACGCCTCAGGGTGAGGATGAAAATAAGAATTTGTAATTTTTTAAAACACAGTGTCATCCTGGCCCTGAGCCGGGACCTAACCTCAAGAGTGAAGTTTGCATTAATCGTCTCAGGTCAAGCCTCGGATGACCTGGACCGTTAGAAAGCGAACTATCTGTTTTTGGAGTATGATAATGGACGAAGTTGTAGGTCTAACTCATTAATCTAACTATGGACGTGTCTTCTTCCCAGTTATCTCTACTCAACCCTAACTCCTGTTCACAAAACCGCTTTGCATCCGCTAAATCATCTTGCAGATCTTTTTCGGGAAATTTGGATTGAGCAGAATTGTAAGTAAAAATATAGGTGCCTTCATTTGCTGGCTCTAATATAACTCTATAATAGTTAGAGTTGTCGCCAGTGTAATACCAGCAATTTCCGAGACCGTCTTTCGTCACCGCGACGCCATAATCCGCTTAAACATCCCCTGCTCAATATATCCATCCGCTGGCAAGCCATTTTTCACTTGCCACGCCTGTATCGCTTTACGTGTATTCGGCCCGATAATACCGTCCGCGCCTTTGGTATCGTATCCCAGCGCCGTGAGTTTTTTCTGCATACGAATCAAGTCCTTAAAGGCGACTTGTTTATCTGATTTTGGCCACGGCGTTTGGAGGGTAGGGCGACCCGCGAGGGCTTCGCCGAGCATGGAAATACCGAGCGCGTAGCTGGTCGAATTGTTATAGCGCTTGATGACGTCAAAGTTCTTGAACGTCAAAATCGCAGGGCCATTGGCGCCCGCAGGAACGATGAGTTTCGTCTCTAGCCCCATCGCGCCGCCCGCCCAATTTTGCCCGTTCTGCGGTTTCACGCCGAGCGCGTTCCATTCTGAAATGCTGCGCTTACTGCCGTCCGCGAGCGCGTAGTTAAACCCTTGCGGCAAGATCACTTCGGCAAAGGTCGGCTCGCCCGCACGCCACCCCATACGCGAGAGATAATGCGCGGCAGAACCGAGCGCGTCCGCTTTGGATTTCCATAAATCTTTGCGACCATCCCCGTCAAAATCGACGGCATAATCACGAAAGGTCGTTGGGATAAATTGCGTATTGCCCATGGCAGAGGCCCATGACCCGACAAGTTGGTCACGCGTCACCGAACCGCTGCGCAGAATGTCGAGTACGGCAAAAAGCTGCTCCTCGCCAAACGCCATGCGGCGGCCTTCAAAGGCAAATGTGGCGAGCGCGCTTGGGATATCGTGGGTGCCCATAATCTTGCCATAGCTTGTCTCTAGCCCCCAAATGGCGGTCAGGATTTCGGGCGAAACTTTATAGCGGGCTTCGACGGCGGCAAATGTCGCTTGATTTTCGCGCAGGGCTTGCTTGCCCTCCGCGAGGCGCACGTCAGAGGCGGCCGCTTCGACATAGCTCCAAATCGGTTTCGTAAACTCTGGCTGAGTCTTGTCTCGCTCAAGCGCGAGCTCATTTATTTTGGTTGGCGCAATGACGCTGCGCACGAGGGCAGGCGGGTAGCCTTTATTGATGGCGCGTTGGGTGAAATCGACTTTCCACGCGTCGAACGCTTTTTGCTTTTCCTCAATAGACACCACGACAGGCTTGACGCGCGGCACAGGGACAGGCGCGGCGATGGCGGCCATGGTTTTGGGCGTTGTCGCGCAGGCGGGCATGACGAGCACAGAGGCTAAGACAAGAGGGCTAAGAATTCGGGTCCACATAAGGCAATCTACCAAATTTACATGCGCGCAGATAGGCCGCAGCGCAGTGGGGGTTAAGGTGTTAATCAAAGGTAACTAAACAGGCTTAATGCAGGCTTAACAAACCACCCAGATCAGTCCGTTTCCATCATTGACGACACAATTTGCGCGTTCTCTTCCAGCGCTTTCGCCCCGACACGTGTCAGGCCGTATATGCCTTTTTCAATCCGTTCAAACCAACCGTAATGGTTGGCCGCCATCAGGCTCGTCGCCTTCTCAAATCCTGCCATCTTAGCCACATAGCTGCCTTTGCACGCCCCTTCATCGTGGAGCACCTTTGCGCATCGCAGCGCGCCTTGGCGGTATGACGTCATCAAGCCGACGGAGGTCATGCCACCTTCGTTAGGATCCCCGTGGCGTGAGGCAAATTCCTTGAGCAGTTTCGCTTTCATTTTAGGCTGCTTTCGTGCCGTGAAGTCTTTCGGCTCGCAATGCACATCGACTTGCCCCGTCTTCATCCGCACAGTGATGAGCCCGATGCGCAGGCGGCGGCAGAGCATTTTATTGCGCCGCAGCGCAACGAGCGCGGCTTTACCCGTTTTGCGCGGCACCGCGATATAGACCGCGTCCGTCATGGCTTGGCGCTTAATCGCTTGGTGAAAGAGTGAAAGCGTAAAGCCCGTCTTCATCTCGACAATTATCGGCTCGCCTTTATCGGGATTATGAAACGGCACAGCGACAAGGTCAGCCGCCCCCACTTCGCCCTTTACCTCATAGCCTAAGCCTTTGAAATAGGCTTTGAGCGGTGGGTAAAGGTCCGTCTCTTTGATTTTAGCTGTGGTTTTCTTAGGAATGGGGCGACTCACTTGCGTCTTTGGGGTGTTGCGTTCAAATTAGACGGTAGAGTACGAAAAAACAGCTTAAATACGCGTTTTTACGTGGGTTTTACGCAGATTAGCGTGTTGACTTGGCGCGGGGGCGCTTCTATATCCCGCGTTCTGATTTTAATAACTGATAGAAAGCGCAGATCATGAAAGTCCGCAGCTCACTCCGTTCTCTTAAAAACCGCCACCGCGATTGCCAAATTGTGCGTCGTAAAGGCCGTCTATATGTCATCAACAAAACCGACCCACGCTTTAAGGCGCGCCAAGGTTAAGTGACAGACGTTACAGTTCTCGAAACTGTGACAAAACTACATGATGACGCCTCTTGCCTTTGCGGGCAGGGGGCGTCAGTGTGTCTGCAGATGACTAAATTTCTGCAACATATGCTCAGCGGTGCGGCGGTTGTTTTCGCTTTTAGCTTTGGTGTCGCGGCCCATGCGCAAGACACGGAGGCTGAGCCACCAAAAGCAGAAGAACCGCGCGGCGAACCGGACGTTATCCCAGAGCGCGAGCCTCTTCCCGAGACTATAAAACCTTTTGAAGATCTCAAAAAATTTGGTGCGCCTGACACGATCTATGACCCAGAGGGCGAGTCGGACACAGAAGGCGATGTAGATAGCGCCGTAGACGCGCTCTTGGATGCGACTATCGATATTCCTAAAGAGCGCCCCGATTATTCGAAGCTCCCCGAATCTGAAGAACGCTCTGTGCGCCTTGATGCTTTGTTTGAAAGGTTGCAGGCGGAAGAAGACGCGGAAGCGGCGAACCTGATTGCCGAAGAGGTTTGGGCGATTTGGCTTGAAAGTGGCTCGGATTCTGTGAACCTGCTGCTACGGCGCGGAACGGCAGCACAAAAACGCGGCGATGACCGCCTCGCACGGCGCATGTATGATCACGTCACAACCCTTGCGCCGGATTATGCCGAAGGCTGGGCGCGTTCAGCTCGGCTTGCTTATGAGGAAGAAGACCTGTCGCGCGCCATGACTGAGGCGACACAAGCCCTCATCCTAGAGCCGCGCCAGTTTTACGCCCATTGGACGCTCGGCAATATCTTTGAAAAAATTGGTCGTACAGAGCAAGCCTATGAGACCTATAAAGAAGCCAACCGCCTCTACCCCGAACTCCTCCCCGTCAAAGAACGCCTAGAAATGATGAAGGGGCAGGTTGAAGGTGATGTCCTTTGAGTAGTGCGAATTATTGGCAAAGCCAATATTCGCATATAAGGGAAGCAAAAGCCCACAACCTTAGTGGGCTTTTGTGCACCGCTTAAGCTTCTTGTCTAAAGCGCATTCTACGTCCGCTCCGTCACCCTGGGGCTAGACCCGAGGGTCCACCGTTCATTTTCTAACCAATTAAGAGAGGCTCTGGATAGACCCTCGGGCGGGTCGCCCGTGCGGCAAGCCCGAGGGTGACGTTTAGAAGGGGCAGGGCATAACGACAGAATGTAATCCTCATTATCTGCGAAACGCTGCCAGCCCGACTTTCGATTTTCGAAAAATAAGCTACGCGTTATCGTTTGAACCTTTGAACGGGTTCAAAGGTTCTCCCCCAAAAACCGATAGACATTCTCGCCCATTACTTTCGCTATTACGTCTTCACTCACCCCCGCATCCATCAATTCTTGCGTTATCGCGGCGAGTTCACTCGTGTCTAGCGCCGTATCCACTGTGCCGTCAAAGTCTGAGCCTAGCGCGACTGCGTCTTCGCCGAGCACCTCTACGGCGTCGATTATTGCGCGGGCGATGCCTTGCGGAGAAATATCACAAATGGCGCCTTCGAAATAGCCTATGCCGATAATGCCGCCACGTGCGGCAATGGCTTTCGTCAAATCGTCAGGCAGATTGCGGTCTTGCGTGCGCGGGCAGTGGGACAGCACGCCGCCGTGGCTTATCATGACGGGGTCTTGGGTGAGTTTGAGCACGTCGCGCACGACTTGTTCGCTGCTATGGGCGAGGTCGATGATGATGCCTAGGCGGCGCATCTTTCGCACGGCGTCACGGCCAAAGTCGGACAGCCCCGCTTTGGATGTGCCGTGCATCGACCCGCCAAGCTCATTATCAAAAAAATGCTGCAATCCCATGATGCGGTACCCTTCATCATAGAGGCGCGCGATGTTTTCTATCTTGCCTTCCAGCGGATGCGCGCCTTCGGTGAGGAGCACGGTCAGCATACGACCATCATTGATTTGCATGTCGCTCGCGTTTCGCACGATGACGAGATTATTCGCTGCGTCCGCCTCAAGCTTTTGTAGGCGCTGCGCTTGATAGGCCGCGCGTTCGTATATCGAGCCCCAGGTCCGGGGTGGCCAGAGTTGGGCGAGGGCGAGGGTGGTGATGTCGTCGGGTGCGTCGGCGGCATTCTCTCCGAAATTGAGACCCTTGGGTGATTTTGTGACGGCAGAGAAAACCTGCAAATCCACCCCGCCTTCACGCAGTCGCGGTAGGTCTGCGTGACCGTAATCATGACGCTTACGTGGATCGCGTTTCCAGAGAAGCGTATCCGTGTGCAAATCTGCTACGCGCAAACGGTCATGCAGACGATTTGCCTCCTCACTCACGACATAGGGCGCGTGATCACGCACTGGGTTCATCTTGGCATCGGTCTGCGGGACAACAGCCATCTGCACATAGGTCACGCCCGCTGCGGCAATAGCGACGAGTGCGCCAACGCCGATTTTTATTTTCTTTCCCATGTTGCTCTCCTCACCTTAGCTGACTTTCGTCCACAACAAAGTGAATCGCAAGCCTTTGCAACGGGGCGCAATCTTGTAGCTTCGCGTCACAACTTTAATGCCCCAAAAGGATGACCGCTATGATGACAGACGAACAACGCGCCGACTCTATGGGCGATGCCACACGCGAAAAGCTGAAACAGTTCATCGCGCGGATTGAAAGGCTCGAGACAGAGAAGACAGAGCTTGCTGCTGATATTCGCGAAGTCTATGCTGAAGCAAAAACTTTTGGTTTTGATACGAAGGTTGTGCGCAAGGTGGTGAGCCTGCGCAAACTCGACGCGGCAGAACGCGCCGAACAAGAAGCGCTTCTGGACATGTATTTGGAAGTTGTCGCCGACCTCGCGTAAGCGACTTGCAAACATATAATGTTCGCGCTATGTTCCGTTTATGGAAACGCGCGAGTCCCATGATTACGATAAGCACCAATGGCAGGCAGAACAGTCCGCGCGTGATGCGGCTTGGGATAAACAGAGAGAGCGTGAGGCCAAAGCGCGAGAACGCTCTGCCGCAAATGCCAAGCGCAAAATCGCGCGGCTAAAAGATAAGCTCAAAGAACTCGGTAAGCTTACAGAATGGGAAGAGGAATTTTCCGAATCTGTGACAGAGCGCCTCGATGAATTTGGGTCTGCTTTTGCTGATCTGCAAAAAGGACGCCCGGGTGACGCGCTGAGCTTCGCGCAAAAACGTGTGGTCGCGAGCCTCAATAAAAAAGTCAAAGACGTGCGCAAGGCGGCTAAGGCTGAACGGTTAGGTGAGGAAAAAACCGAAGAGGAAGAAAAGCCCGCCTATAAACCGCGCAGCAGTTTCAAATCTAAGAAGCCGAAGTTCACCCCGCGTGTACGCAATATAGAAGACGATTTTGAGGATGAGGCGGATGGGCCGCCGCCCCGCCAGCCTTTCATTCCGAGATATGTGGCGGATAGTGAGCCTTCGCCTCAGACAAAAAGCAACACACCTGCGCGGCCCCAAGCCGTGACGATGAACCCTCCGCCTGCAACCAAACCACTGGCTCAGAAAAAGACTTACGATGAGAGCGTTGATGACGATACAAATCGTCCGCCTGTGGGTCGCCCGTTTTTGCGCGTGATTAGTTCAGACTAAAGCAGCCCTCAGACCTGCCCCTTATCCGTCCCCGCGACGTAATCCCAAAACCGAAAATACAGGCCGTAATTGCCTTTGAACTTCGTGTGGTGAAGATTGTGATGGGCAGCGGTGATGAAGACTTTGCCGAACCAGCCTTTGACCCATTTGTCAGGATAAACTTCCCAGCCTGCATGATTAAAGACTGCGTTAATCGTCATCACCATAAGCAGTACGAGCGCGACGCCAATATGAAGCGGCACAATCAACGCCATGACGGGTAAAAGCCAGGCTGAGCTAAGGGCCTCTATAGGATCAAAGCTAAAGCTCGCCCAAGGGGTGGGCTGCACGCTGCGATGATGACCTGCGTGGGTCCAGCTAAAGAGCTTGCGATGATGCATGACGCGGTGCGTCCAATAAAACCACGTATCTTGAACAAAAAGGTAGAGGAACGCCGACGAAGCCACATAGCCCCAACCAGACAGCCCTTCAATCGGTCCGGCATAAAGCGCTGTGCCGCCCGCTTTCCACATCTCTAGCACGATGGCGGCGGGGAGGGCGTAGATGAAGGCTGAAATGCTCGAGAGTTTGATTTCGTTACGAATAGTCTCGGACGTCGGTTCACGTTTGGATAGGCGACGCGCCTTAACCTTAGATGGGTCGCGTTTCCATAGCATGTGATGAATAGGCCAAACGATAGCGAAATAGCGCGCGATGATGATGGCTGTGAAACCCATATAGGTCACGAGCGTCTGCCAAAGTGGGATAGACACGTTTCCAAAGGGTATCATGATGCTGTCCATGAAAGCGTTGTGCCGAATTACGCTCGCTTCGCCAAGTGTTGAGTTGCCGCAGCTAGGCTTAGGGATGTGATAAAATTATTGCGATATTTCCTAGGCGCGCTATACCGCACCCATAACCGTTGGGGGGATAGCTCAGTTGGTTAGAGCCGTCCGCTCATAACGGATTGGTCGGGGGTTCAAGTCCCTCTCCCCCTACGGTTTTCACAGGATTCAAGCCATGACAAAAGCCGAACGCTACGCAGACGTCGCCCGTGAAATAGCCGCGGTCATAGACGGTGAACCGTCGCGTACGGCGCGTATGGCGACGGCGTCTTGCCTGCTTTCGCTGGCGTTTCCGAAAATCTTTTTTTGGACAGGCTTCTATGTGGTGGACCCGCACAAAGAGCGCGAGCTTGTTGTCGGGCCTTATCAGGGTACACTTGGGTGTTTGCGCATACCATTCGCGAAAGGCGTGTGCGGCGCATGTGCCACGGCAGGCGAAACAATCATCGTTGATGACGTGCACGCTTTCCCAGGCCACATCGCCTGTGACAGTCAGACAAATTCAGAGATTGTTGTTCCTGTGTTTGATGAGCGCGGCGCGCTTTTCGCGGTATTGGATGTAGATAGCACAGACTTTGCGAGCTTTGATGAGACAGACAGAGCTGGCCTTGAAGCCATTTGCCAAACGTTATTGGTCGGCGCGACGCAAGTCTAATCTAGACTTCGTCTAGTTCGACCTTAAGCGTGCGGTCTGGCATCGGCTTACCCCAATGGTCGTGGATTAGCGCCATGGCCTCCTCAACACTCTCGGCTCGCAAGATTTCTCCGCTGACCCATTCTGGTGAGAAGCCTGCGTCAATCGTGTGAAGAAACATATCGACAAGCGGCTGCCAATATCCATTTGTCGAGAGGAACACTGTCGGCTTAGCATGAAGACGCATCCGCATCCACGACATGATCTCTACGGCTTCCTCCATTGTGCCAATACCACCCGGCAAAACTATAAAGGCGTCAGCCGCGTCATACATTTTACGTTTGCGCTCATGCATATCCGGAACGATTTCGTGCGGTACGTCTTTGAGTAACGCTTCAATTTCGGTCAAAAATTCGGGAATGATGCCAAGCACATCGCCGCCCGCCAAGAAAGCTGCTCGCGCTGTTTCACCCATAAGGCCAGATCCCCCGCCGCCATAAACTAGACGGTAGCCAGCCTTTGCAATCGCGCGCCCCGTCTCGTCTGCGAGCGCCATGTAATGCGTTTCATTCCCTGGACGAGAGCCGCAGAAAACACAGATGGAGCGTTTGGGCGTCGTTTTGTCTGATATTTCAGTCACTGTCTTTTCAGTCCTTTTAATTTGCGTCGCGCAAGAGTTGAATTAAGGTTAGCCTTATTGGGCTGTCGATTAAACGTCGAATTTATACCTAAGCTTACAGTGGAAATGTGAACGGATATGAAATTTAGAATAATCGCTATGTTGATGACAGGCTTTGCTCTCGCGATTGGCCTGCTCTGGGTCGTGCAGTTGCGGCCGCAGTCAGACGTGAGTGAAGGTGATGTGTCGCAAGAATCTGTTTCCGAAAATCCAATTGCGATTCAGCCGCCGTCTTTTGCGAATGTGTCTGAAATTGAAGGCGTGCTGCGGATGTCAGGTGTTTCTGAACCGGGCGTCACGCTTGTGCTCTCTCAAGGGGGCGCGCGCCTGGGCGAAACGAAAGTCGACGCAGATGGTCGGTGGTCAACGGCCCTCCCGATTGATCCGCAAGAGACACAGGCCGTATCGCTGATTATGATCATGCAAGACGGCACGCGTGTGCGCTCTGATGAGACCTTGTTTCGAATTCCGCAGGTTACCACGCCAGCGGATGCCGCGCCCTTGGTCAGCGCAATAGAGTTGCCAAGTGCGCCGCAAAATCTGCCGACGCTTATCCTGCTCACAACTCCTGGCGGGCCATCGAAGATTTATGAAAGCCCATTTGGCGGCGTGCCCATTTCAGGCCCTTTGAGCCTTGGCCCTATTGATTATGATGATAGCGGCGGCGCAGTTTTTCGCGGAAGTTCAGAACGCGCAGGGCGCATCCGCCTCTATGCCAATGGTATCGTTATCGGTGACGCACCTGTGCAGCCTGATGGGCAATGGTTTTACATCATTGCCGAGACTTTGCCGCGCGGGAGTTATGACGTTGTTGTGGCGTTGATGGATGGTACAGAGGAAGTCACGCGTATCACTGTGCCGTTTGAAAAAATGGCTTTTGTTAAAAATGAGGCACAAGCTGGCGGAGGGCTCTACGTCTCTTTTGCCGACAATCAATGGCAAGTACGCAGAGACCTTCTCGGTGGCGGGGCGCAATACACGGCTTTATTTGCGCCAACTGCGATGGTTGAAGCGGAGTAGCTCTACTCGGCAGCTTGCGTCGCGGCAGCAGTGTCTGCGCGTCCACGAACACGGCGGTAAAACTTCACGGCGCGGTTTTTCAAAACCGTCGGCGCTGCGAGAAGCACAGGCGTAATGATAAGCGTGAGCAGAGTTGCAAACCCGAGGCCACAGGCAATCGCGTAGGAGATAGGCGCCCAAATCTCTGACGTGCCTGAGCCTTTGGTTGAGAAATCGCCTGAGAAAATATCCGCTTGCCAGCCAAGTACGAGCGGCATCAGTCCGACAATAGTCGTGAGCGTGGTCAGGAACACAGGGCGAAGGCGTTGCCCCGCAGTGCGCACGGCAGCATCGACGGCGTCATACCCTAGCGAGGTCAAGCGCTGATAGGTGTCAATCAGTACGATGTTGTTATTTACCACAATCCCCGCCAAAGCGATAACGCCTGTTCCTGTCAAAATCATTGACACATAGGGATAAAATGTAAGACCGAGTAAAACGCCAAACACAGATAGAATGACTGCAAATAGCGTCAGGAATACGTGATAAAAACTGTTAAACTGCAGTAGTAAAATCACGCCCATCATCAGCATAATGGCCAAGGCTGCGACTTGGAAGAACTCTGCGGCGGCGGCGTTTTCTTCCTCTTGTCCAAGGAACTTAATATCAACGGATGCAGGGAAATCAGCCTCGTTTTCAATCCAGTCTTTTAAGGCATCGACTTGTTTATTGGTGGCATAGTCTTTGGCTGTATTGGCCAGCACAGCAAAATAAGGGAGTTGATCTCTGCGCTCAATCTTGTCCTGTCGGATATTCGGTACGCGCGTGACTACAGTTGAAAGCGGTAAAGCGCCATCGCGCGTTTGGATACGCAGCTTATCCAGATTTTCAAGACCACGATATTCATATGGATAGCGGATGCGGATATCGACTTCTTCATCCGCATCGAGCGGGCGGTATTGCCCGACGAGCGTACCTTCCGTGACGAGCTGTACGGCGGCACCGATACGTCCAATATCAAGGCCTAAACGACCAGCTTCACCCCGATCGACTTCAAGCTGCCATTCAACACCAGGAAGGGGGAGGGTATCCTCGATGTCAATTATGCCTTCTGTGTTTTCAAGTTTTCGGCGCACGGCAAACGTAGCTGTCCGCAAATCTTCGGGCGTATCAGATGAGACTTGGATGCCGATATCTTTGCCAATAGGCGGGCCATTATCGGTGGCTGTTACTTCAATAAAAAGGCCTGGCATTTCGCCAATCGCCTCGCGGATATTATCCATGATACTCGCGACGCTATCGCGTTTTTCAAATTCGAGAAGCTCAGTGTAAATGCGGGCGACAGTATCACTCGGCACATTGGACGGTCCGTTAAGTTCACCGCCTCCACCCGAGCCGCCTGCACCTGCGCCCGCAACGGTATAAACTTCTTCAATACCGGCGACATTGGCGATACGGCGCTCAATTTCTTGGGCGATATCGAGGTCGTTAAACGCGGTCCTGTTCCCACGGGCGCGGGCAAGGATATAGACTTGGTCACTTGGTGACTGTGTAAAAAACTCGACAGGCTTAGGCGGTGGGCCAGACATGGACGCGCCAAAAGCTGACCTAATGACGAACAATAAAATAAACAAAGCCGCAATAACGAGGAGGGGAAAATTGATAATGCGTTTGATGAAACGTACATAAACCCCCGTCAGCCCTTTTATGTCAGACGGGTCGCCTTTTTCACCTGCAAGTGCTTTGAGTGTGGCATCGCTCTGAACATTTTTTGGTCCTATAAGTGTCCCCATTGTGGGTAGGAAAATTAGGGCCATGATCATGGACGCCGTCAAAACATAAATCATCGTAATTGGGAAAAATGACATAAACTTGCCCGTCACATCGTCCCAAAATAAGAGGGGAATAAACGCCGCGAGCGTGGTCGCTGTAGAGGAAATGATAGGCCAGAACATGCGCTCGCCTGCGATTTGAAACGCTTCTTTGCGGTCTAACCCTTCCGCAAGTTTTCGGTCCGCATATTCAATAATCACAATCGCACTATCAACGAGCACCCCAACTGAGAGGATAAGGCCGAACATAATCATCATATTAATAGTCTGTCCGTTTACCCAAAACAGAAACAGCGCCATTAAGAAACTCGCAGGCACGGCCCAGCCGACAAATAAGGCTGAACGAATACCCAGCGCGGCAATACAGACAATAAAGACAAGAATAACCGCATTAATGATGGACGAGGACAGCGAACTGACCATCTCATTGATATAGGTTTTACGCTCTTGCGAATAAGCAATTTCAATCGTCTCTGGCCAGTCGCTTTGTGAGGCGATGTCATCGACCATGGCTTTGACAAGTTCCGTTGTCTCAAGAATGTTCTCACCCTGTCGTTTCGAGACTTCGATAGACAGAGACGGAATACCGTTAAAGCGTGCCAGCGTTGTGACGTCTTTATAGGTCCGCCGCACATTGGCGATGTCACTCATACGGATAATGGCGCCAGAGGGGCTTGTGCGTACGACAAGGTCAGCGAGGTCTTCTGGCCCTTCGATAAGGCCTGGGAGTTTGACGTTAAATTTGCCTGATTCCGTTTGAAGCGTACCTGCCGTAATCAACGCATTATTACGAGACACGGCCGCTGCGATTTCATCAAATGTAATGCCTGTCGCTTCTATGAGGGCGGGATTAAGCTCAGCCTCTAGCAAATCTGTGCGTTCTCCTGAAATGCGGGCCTCAAGCACCTGTGGTATGCCCTCGATGCGGCGTTGAATGTATTTCGCCCGCCTTTGCAATTCACGCTCCGGTGCGGCGCCAAACATATTGACGACTAGGATTGGAATCGTTGCGGTGTTAAATTCTTCAATGACAGGTTCGCGGGCTTCTTGGGGGAACTCACCTCGTGCCTTATTGACCTTTTCGATGACCTCCTGAATGGCTTTGTCTTGGTCAAAGCTCGCATTAAATTCCAATATCATGACGGCGTAACTATTGGCGGCAATGCCGTCCATTTGTTTAAGACCCTCTAGTGATTTTAACTCGGCTTCCATAGGACGGATGAGCAGGCGTTGGGCGTCCTCTGGCGAGACACCCGGCAAAACCACACGCACGTTGATAATCGGGACAGGAATGTCGGGCTCAGCATCAAGCGCAAGTTTACTCAGGCCAAGCAGTCCGCCAATCACAGCGAAAAGCATAAGCCCTATCGTCATGCGCCAATTGCGTATCGCAAATCCGACTATGCGTTCCATTAATTAGAACTCATGCTCAGTTGCGAAGTTTCTGATACAGCGTCGACTTCTGTGCCAACACTCACGAAGTCTTGGCCTTGAATGATAACGCGTGCTTCGTCAGGAAGCCCCGTCACCCACAGGCCATTATCATTTTCGTCAATCGTTGTGGTACGCGCAAATTGTACGATGTTATCAACTGACAGATAGCGTACGCCAACTTCGCCGTTCTCATCTAGGGCCATTATGCGGGCTGGTACAAGGTGAGCGTCTATCACACCTGCTTTGAGGCGCACTGTGGACGTGATTCCCGCCCGCAAAGCCATTTTTGGATTTGGAATTTCGATTTCCGTGCGAAATGTGCGGGTCATATTATTCGCGCGCGCTTCGATAAAGCGGACCGTGCCCACAAGTTCTTCACCCGTTGCGAGGCTAACCTCAGCTTTGGAGCCTTTTGAAACGGCAGCTAGTTGGTTTTCAGAAAGGTCGACCACAACGAGTAGAGGGTCAAGCTCAAGCAGTAATCCACACGGCTGTCCCGGCGCGAGGAAGTCTCCGACCTCTGCGAGTTGGCGTTCAAACATGCCAGAAAATGGTGCGCGCATATTGACGTTATCAAGCTCAATTTTAGCTGATTTTACACTTGCGCGCGCGCCGTCCGCTTGAGCGCGTAGGTTTGCGAGTTGAATTTCAGAGCGGTAACCCTTTTCGACAAGGATTTGTGTGGAGCGTAAATCAAACTCCGCAGAGGCGAGAGCCGCTTTTGCTTGGTCAAGATTGGCTTGGCGGGCATCTATGTCTTGTTGGCAGAGGGTTTGGCCTTTCGCCACGCGGCTGCCTTCGCGCGTCGGTGTTCGCGTTACGATTCCTGCCGTCTCTGCTTTTACGCTGACTTCGCGATTGGCTTCTGTGCGGCCATAAAGACGGTAACCGTTTTCATGCGGCTGGACACTGATGTTGCGGTAGACCACTTTCGGTAGAGTTTTCTCTTCGCTTTGCACAGTCGTTTGAGGCGCATCATTCGCTGAGCCGCTATTGGCCCAAAACCACAGCCCTATGATGAGAACAGCGAGTGCAGCGATGATATATGAGACATTAAATTTCATGGCGTAGGTACGTCCAATAAGTCGCGATAGTTTCTCGCATTAATGATTTGGGTTTACGCTCTTACCCCAAAGGTGCAAGCGTCAAATCAGTCTAAACGCCCTACGTTTTTGCATATGAGTCATGTTTAGCGAGGAGTTGGGCGCTCAAAGCTTATTCGGCCAACTTGGTTTTGCCAGATTGAACGGCTTTGCTGTGCGATATGAAGTAATTATTCACGTCCAATATAACCATATCATTAATCTCGCCGTAACGACGCACAATTTCACCTGAACCATCCATGAGGACGTAATGCGGCACTGAAAATCCCGATTGAACCGTGTCTAAGCTTTTGACTAGGTTACCATCAGTGTCCTGCAGGACGGGATAATACAGACCTTTGTTTTGTAAAAATTCAGCCGCAGAATTAAAACGGCCATAGCGGTCGCCGTAATGCACAGACAGAACTTTAACATGCGGGTTGGTCAGGCTTTTTTCGTAGAGCTCCTTAAATTTCGGCAGGCTTGGCATGCAGGGGGCACACCATGTAGCCCACGCATCAATGAAAACGGCTTTGCCTTTAAGCGTGTCCGAATGAAGCTTGCGGCCATCAGCATATGACAACTCAAAAGGGCGAGTGTCCCAATTGTGCTCTGATAAATCCTTGGGGGGTGGGGTTATGGTCAACGTATTGTGTTCGCTCACGCCATTCACTTTGACGGTTGTTTGAGCAAAAGCCGTATCAAATCCGAAGAGTCCAAATGCCGCTGTGAAAAATATGACTGCGTGCTTCATCTTTGATCACCATCCTTAATTATGTATGCGTTATGGCGGGCCGTAAAGACGAGGGCAAGGTGAAGGTGCAGCTTGCCTCTGTCAATTTAGCGGCTTGCACAAGAAGAGCTATTTCGGCAGATGTGCAGCATGAACGCCCCGATGACAGAAACGATTCCGCCATTTGTGCCGCCTATATGGATGCGGTCGGCCATGGCGCAAACTTTCTTAGCCTCGCAGAAGTTTCGTAAATCTGGCACCCATATAATGGAGCAGGTCTCGGAAGAGCGCATCCTCACCTGCCGTGACGCGCATGGCGTGCTTGTACGCCTGATGGGGCAATACTCAAGAGCAGTTAATCCACGTGCGATTATGATATTGCTGCACGGATGGGAAGGTTCGCAAGATAGTACTTATGTGATGTCTCATGCGCGTTTTCTTTTCGATCGTGGCGTGTCGATATTTCGCCTCAATTACCGCGACCACGGCCCAACCCATCACTTAAACGAGGGCATTTTTAACTCGACGCTTTTCCCCGAAGTGTTTGATGCGGTTAGACAAATTGCAGAAGGTGAGACGGTGCCTGCTTATGTAATTGGGTTTTCACTAGGTGGGAATTTTGCGTTACGGATTGCGCGGGCTCTGGCAGCAACGCCTATTCCGAACCTTGCACATATTATCTCCGTCAGTCCCGTGATTGACCCCGTCGCAGCGGCCCCTATGGTTGATGTTAACCCGCTCATTCGGCAGTATTTTGTCAAAAAATGGTCAACGAGCCTTGTGAAGAAACAAGCGGCTTTTCCAGAGCTTTATGATTTCGGAGATATCGCACGATTCAAAAAGGTGAGCGAGATGTCAGCGGCGTTTCTGCCGAGCTATATAGAGTTTGCAACGCCCGATGATTATTTCAGGGCTTACGCGCTCGCCCCTGATGATCTCGTCAAATGCCCCGTTCCGATATCTATAATCATAGCTAAAGATGATCCTGTTTTACCAGCGGAAGACGTGCTCTCATTGTCGTTGAATGACCAAAGCCGCCTGTTTTATCTTGATTATGGGGGGCATAATGGCTTTTTTCAGAGCCTCCGCGGACCGACGTGGTATGATAATTATGTCGCGCAAATTTTACCGACGTGGAAATAGGGGGGCAGGGATGCTGGGTTTTGATATTTTCATCTATATTGCGATTGGACTGATAGTGGTGTTCTTTTTACTGGGTCTGCAGTCGCAAAAAGGAAAAGCTAAGGGGCTGGTTAATGGCAAACTTGCGCCATCAGGTAACAAGCCCAATTGTGCCGCGAGTGAAAGTGTTGAGAACGAAAATCATAAAGTTGCACCATTGTCTGCGACTTTCTGGCAGGCCAAAGACGCTGTGCTCGCGACAGGTGGGACAATCACAGCGGAAACAGATAGCTATCTGTGTGCGACCTATATGTCGAAGATTTTCAAATTTGTAGATGACGTCGAACTGCGCGATGCGGGCGAGGGCGTGGTGCATATTCGCTCAGCCTCTCGTGTGGGATATTCGGACCGCGGCGAGAACCGCAAACGCGTTGAGCGCATTAGAGCTGCCTTAAAGATATAATGACAATCGCAACGCTGAACTAAAACGTAGACATTGCGATATACTGGAGAATAAAATGCCATCACGCTATAATGAGCCGCCTCGCACAATTGACCATGCAAAAGTCAAATCACTTGTCAAAGAGTTGTTAGCTGCTCTGGGAGAAGACCCAGAAAGGGAAGGCTTACAGGAAACGCCGCGCCGTATTGCGAATTTCTGGTCCGAATTTATTGAATATGATGCAGGTAAGCTCGACACGACATTTTCCGCTGTTAAACATAATCAAATGGTGGCCGTAACGGGTATGCGTGTTTGGTCTATGTGTGAGCACCACATGCTTCCATTTTGGTGTGATATTTCAATTGCTTACATTGCTGATACTAAAGTGCTTGGCCTGTCTAAATTTGCGCGTATCGCACACAAGCATGCGCATAAATTGACTCTGCAAGAACAGCTGGTCTCTGACATTGCAAACCACGTAAAAGTGGTACTCGACACGGATGATGTCGCCGTCATGGCGAAAGGCGAACACCTTTGTATGACCATGCGCGGCATTAAAACACCCCATCGCATGATAAGTTCTGCCTTGTCAGGTAAATTCCATCAAGCTGAACAACGCGCAGAGTTCTTCCGCCTTGTCGATTAAGGTGCTATCCTCTTCACAAAAGGGGAAAACAAATGGCGTTTAAGCGAGAAAAAATATCCTACAGCGCCAGGCCTTTGCCGCGAGCGATGGACGTCGCAGCTGGAGATATGCAAGAATTGGCTGAAGGCTTTCGCGATCGTATGGCTAACCGTCACTCTATTCGTGACTACTCAAGCGAGGCCATCCCCAAAGAAGTCATAGAAGCCATTATCCGCACCGCAGGCAATGCTCCGTCTGGCGCTAATCATCAACCTTGGCATTTTGTCGCCATTCGTGACCCTGAGGTCAAAGCTCAAATCCGCGCGGCAGCAGAGGAGGAGGAGAGGGCCTTTTACGCGGGCGGCGGTGGAGACGAGTGGATAAAAGCGCTAGAGCCCATTGGCACAGGATGGGAGAAGCCGCATCTGACCACCGCGCCGTGGCTTATAGTCATATTTGCGCAGCGCTACGGCGAGTTTGAAGATGGCACGCGATACAAAAACTACTACGTGCCTGAGAGCGTGGGGATAGCAACAGGTTTCCTGATTGCGGCACTGCATCACGCGGGGCTGTATTGCCTGACCCATACGCCCAACCCGATGAAATTTTTAGGGCCGGTTTTGGGTCGTCCGAAATCAGAAAAACCGACGATGATTTTGGTGGTAGGTAAGGCTGCGGGTGACGCAACTGTGCCCGAAGTCGCCATGATGAAAAAGCCGCTATCTGAGATACTTACTATCATTTAGGAACGACTTGTCTGCACAAGGGTTGGGCTAAAAAGGTGAAGCGAGTACGTTATGACTATCCAGACTAAAAACCCCGCGACGAATAAAGTTCTTAAGACGTTTGAGCAGCATACTGATGCAGAAGTTGACCTTGCTATCGCGCGCTCTGTTGTGGCGCATCATGAATTGCGGGGATGGTCATTTGAGAAACGCGCTAAGCATATGCGCAAAGCGGCTGACATTATGCGCAAAGAAGCTGAGGCGCTTGGCAAAATCATGACAACTGAAATGGGCAAGACGCTCAAGTCCGCGATGGCCGAAGTCAATAAATGCGCGACCGCTGCGGATTACTACGCTGATAAGGCTGCAGAACACCTTGCAGACGAAATTGTCGAAACAGAGGCTCAAAAATCCTACCGCGCCTATTTACCACTTGGCACTGTATTGGCTGTCATGCCGTGGAATTATCCAATCTGGCAGGTCATTCGCTTTGCCGCGCCGGCATTGATGGCAGGTAATACAGGGCTGTTGAAACACGCGTCGAACGTGCCGCAATGCGCGCTTTACATTGAAGACATCTTCGAGCGCGCAGGATTCCCAAAGGGCGCGTTTCAAACGCTGCTGATTGGCGGGGCAAAGGTCGAACGCATTTTGCGCGATGACCGCGTTCGCGCGGCGACGCTCACAGGGTCAGAGCCTGCGGGCGCATCTGTTGCGTCTATATGCGGTGAAGAAATCAAACCGACAGTCCTAGAACTCGGCGGGTCTGATGCATTTATTATCATGCCGTCAGCCGATTTGGACAAAGCGGTTGAGGTCGGGACGACGGGGCGCACGCAAAATAACGGACAAAGCTGCATCGCCGCGAAACGCTTTTTTGTGCACGCCGATATTTATGATGACGTCAAAGCGCGGTTCAAAGATAGCTTTGAGGCGCTTACGATTGGCGACCCAATGAAAAACGAGACTGATATTGGACCGCTTGTTGATGGTGACGCCGTCAAAACCGTTGTTGAGCAAGTTGAGGACGCTTTGAAAGCGGGCGCGGTTCGCGTTTGTGGTGCAGAACCTATTGACGGTGAAGGGAGTTACTACCGACCCGGCATTTTAGAGAATATCCCAAAAGAGGCTCGCGTCTATCATGAAGAGATCTTCGCGCCAGTGGCTTTATTGTTTAAAGTCGAGAGCTTAGACGAAGCGATTGAGATCGCAAATAGCTCACCGTTTGGCCTTGGGTCTTCTATTTTTACCAAAGACAAAGACGAACAGGAAAAAGCCATTCGCGAGCTTGAGGCGGGCGCCACATTCGTCAATACGATGACCGCGTCAAATCCGCATCTACCATTTGGCGGTATTAAACGGTCAGGCTATGGCCGCGAACTTGCTAGCGAGGGTATCCGCGCATTTTGTAACACGAAAACAGTCTATATCGCCTAGCCAATATTGTTGCGGTCTATGTGATCCATATCGTCAAATTCTTGGTTCTCACCACCCATTGACCAGATGAAGGTATAGGCCGACGTGCCCGCGCCGCAATGCATGGACCAAATTGGCGAAAGCGCCACTTCGCCCGACTTCAAAATCATCGGGCGCATATTGTCTTCTTCACCCATAAAGTGAAAAACGCGCTGATCTTCGGGCAGATCAAAATACATGTAATATTCCGAGCGGCGCTTATGTGTATGCGGCGGGAAGGTGTTCCAGACGTTACCGCTTGCGAGAGCCGTAAAGCCCATCACAATTTGGCAGCTCTCTACGATACCTGGACGAATTGGCTGATAGATGGTGCGTTTATTCGCGGTCTCGTCACTGCCGAGGTGGATTGTGTTTGCTGCTAATTGCGGGACGTGTTTAGTCGGATAGGCTTTGTGCGCAGGATAGCTGACAAAATAGAATTTCGCAGGGTTGTTGCTGTCTTTACTTGAGAACTTAATGCCTTTCGAGCCGCGCCCGATATAAAGGGCGTCAAGGCTCGCCATGTCATAGCTTTTGCCGTCTACCTCAACTGCGCCTGCCGCGCCAATGTTAATAACGCCCACTTCGCGTCGCTGTGCAAAGAAGTCGCTCGCGAGATCTTTGTGAACAGGTATTTCAAGAGTCTTTTTGACAGGCACTGCGGAGCCAATGACGCCGCGGTCAATATCGGAATAAACCAGCGGCACGTCATCTTCGCCCCACAGGCTATCGACGACAAATGTGTCGCGAAGTTCTGAATTGGTCATAGTCTTATAGCGGACAATATCAGCGGAGTAACGAATTTCCATGGGAGTCTCTTATCTTAAAGTGAGCTGTAAGCCGCTAGTGTGCGGCGCCGTTTTCAAATGAGGCTTGGGTCTTGTTTAGCCATGCCATAAAATCACTGGCATTATCAATACCAGAGGCGTCCTGCGCCCAAATCGCCGCAGTTGCGTAGCGAGGAGCTTGGCCGTCTTTAAAAACGATATAGTGGTCGTCAGAGTCTTTACCCACACTCACAACATCTTCAGCTTTATAAAAAATCGCCATGCCCAAAGAGTCAGGCACAAGGCTCTGCTCGCCGAATTGTGCGATATATTGCCAGCCCGCATTGCCGCCAGACGCCATAGACGAGGTATCTTTGTGCATCACAAGACCTGCCGCATAGGGCAGGGCGCAATCGCCTTCGACGCGGATATGGGTCATATATTCACCTGCTTTGGTAGTGTAATACCCTGCCACATCACCGCCGCAGCTTTGTGAATTATAATGGGTGACTTTCACAGTCGCAGCTTCATTTGTGTCGTTCACAATTTCGGCCCCGTAATTTTCAGCATTGCCGATTTGGCGGACTACACCATTTTCAAAAACGCCAAACCCACCTGCGCCGAGTGAATTGCCGACTTTCAGGATATCCATCCCCCAATCAGCCATTTTGTGGTAATCATCTCCACGCCCAACGGTCGAGAGCACCATTGGCGCTGTTTTCTTGCCAAAGATATCGAGCGCATTACGGCCATCAAGATAGATGCGGTAAGCGACTTTGTCTGATTCCCAGCCTGGACCTTCATAAGCAACAATTTTATCGCCCTGTTTAAAGCCTTCGGGCATGACGATAGACTGCACTTGCTTCCCGTTATTACGCAAGTCGCCAATGTCAGCGGCGGCTCGGTCAACGGTCGGCGAAGGTGTCGTCGAATCGCTCGCAGATTGGCACGCGGTCAGCGACGTCAACAATGTGGCAGACAGAGAGATAATTGAAGTGCGGAGTAGAGATGTGTTTTGATAGGTCATGCACATGTGCTAATCAATAATGGGTTGACTTGCAAGCGTATCTGTTTGACCAATATCGACTTTAGTGTCATTTATATATGACCAATTAACCGAGTCAGCTTAGCTGGCCACATGCGGCTGATAATGGCCCGGTAAATCGGAGGGGATTATGCGCAAAACAGCGGCGACTATTCTACTATGCGCCAGCACGGCCATGTTTGGCGCTTTAGCGGCTTGTCAGGGCGCACCTTCAAGCGGGACAGCTGACGCGCCGAGCGCATCGACTAAACAAGACTCCATCTATGCCGCTGAGCATATTAAAGCCGTCACTAACGGTGTCGCTGATTGGCAGATTGAACATATGGATAATTGGCAGAATTGGGTGCCAAGTTTCCAAGAACGCACAACGGAAAAACGTGGCTGGATTCAGGGCGCGTTTTTTAAAGGTCTTGTCGATTGGGCCGCTAAAACCGATAATAACGAATATTACGAATTTTTGAAAAACTTTGCGTCTGAGCAAGGCTACCGCCTCGAAGACCGTCTTTATCACGCTGATGACCATGTTGTTGGACAATATTATCTTGCTCTTTATGAGCGTTATAACGACCCCGCTATGATTGAGCCGACACGCGAAGTCTTTGATGAACTTCTCGCCAATCCATCCAATGTTTCGCTAGACTTTGCTAATAAAAGCGTGCGCGAGGGTTACTCCCATGAGTGTCTTGAGCGTTGGTGTTGGGCTGATGCCTTGTTCATGGCGCCGCCTGTTCACACTAAGCTCTCTAAGATTACAGGCGACCCGCGTTATTTGGAGTTTTCCGACAAAGAGTTTTGGGCCACGACGGATTATCTTTTTGACGAGGAGGCTGGGCTGTTCCTTCGCGATTCGCGTTTCTTTGACCGCCGTGAAGAAACGGGTGAGAAGATTTACTGGAGTCGTGGCAATGGTTGGGTGCTTGGGGGGCTGGCAGATGTTATTGACGATTTACCAGCAGACCATCCTTCTCGCGATAGGTATATTGATCTTTATAAGAAAATGGCCGCCAGCCTTATTAAAGTGCAGGCTGACAATGGCTATTGGCCTGTTTCGCTGACGGCTGGGCATCTTTATCCTGTGAAAGAAAGCAGCGGTACGGCCTTTTTTGTAGGGGGACTCTCTTGGGGTGTAGCGAATGGTATTTTGGATGCCGAGACATATATGCCATCGATTAAAAAAGGCTGGGCTGCGCTAAATGATGCCGTGACAGATGACGGGATGATTGGTTGGGTACAGCAAGTGGGTTACGCGCCTGATAAAGTTGCCCCAAATGAAACACAGTTTTACGGCGCAGGGGCCTTCCTTCTCGCAGGAACTGGCGTGTTAGAGTTGGCTGAAAGAGGATATTTTAAGTGAGCGGTTCGAATAGCCAATTAAGTCGTCGGGAATTTGGGGCAGGGCTTATTGCCACTGGCGCAGCTCTTTCAGGCTGTGCTCAAATCGTCGGAGGTCAAAAGACACTGAAGCTCGCGCATACGCTTAATTCTGATCACCCCGTTCACAAAGCCATGGTGTTTATGGGCGAACGTCTCGCGGAACTTTCTGGCGGGACTATGGGTGTAGAAATTTATCCCAATGGCCAACTCGGTAGCGAACGACAGCTTATCGAGCTGTTGCAAATCGGCGCGCTGTCAATGACGAAAGTGTCGACAATTTCGATGGAGGGCTTCTCTTCTGCGATGAAGCTTTTCTCTATTCCATATCTCTTCAAAGACAATGCGCATTTCTGGCGTGTCCTCAATAGTGACGTTGGCAACTCGCTTCTTAATACGCTTCGCGATGTACGCTTGCAAGGGCTAGGGTATTATGATGCGGGTAGCCGTAGTTTTTATATGACTGACGCGCCGATTAATACGCCGTCTGATCTTAAAGGTAAGAAAGTTCGCGTTTTACCGAGCCGCACATCTATTGAAATGGTCGAAGCGCTCGGCGGCTCGGCTACGCCTATTTCTTGGGGCGAGCTTTACACAGCTTTGCAGCAAGGCGTTGTCGATGGGGCTGAGAATAATCCGCCGTCCTATTATCTCTCTAAGCATTATGAGACAGCAAAATATTACACGTTAGATGAGCACACGGCTGTACCAGACCTTCTGATTATGTCGCGCCTCATTTACGACGGGCTGTCTGATGAAGAAGAAAAATGGGTGAAAGAGGCTGTCGCGGATTCGATAGTCTTGCAGCGCCGTTTGTGGAGCGAGGCGTCTGAAGAGGCTCTTACGGAGGTTAAGAAGGCAGGCTGTGAAGTGATCTATCCTGACAAAACCCCTTTCAGAGAAGCTGTGCAGCCGATGAAAGACAAATTCGCGCAAGGCGAACTCGGGCCGCTGATTGCCAAAGTCGAAGCCTTGGAGGGCGCGTCTTGAAACTGATACTTAAGCCAATTGACGTGTTTTTGCGTTGGGCCCTTGTGGCGCTTGCCGTGTTCATGATTGCGACTGTCACATGGCAAGTGTTTTCGCGTTATGCCTTAAAAGCGCCGAGTTCTTTGACTGAGGAAATTGCACGCTTTCAGCTTATTTGGTTAGGTCTGCTTGGTTCTGTCTATACCTTCCGCAACCGCATGCACGTCGGAATTGATATTCTAGTAAATCCATTGAAAGGGAAGAAAAGATTGGCCGCCGAGATGGCCTCGCTAATTGCCTGTTTCGTTTTTGCAGTCCTTATTTTAGTTTACGGCGGCGGGCGTCTCGTGGCGCTAACGCATGAGCTTAATCAGACCTCAGCCGCGCTCGGTGTGCGGATGTCTTACGTTTATTCCATCATTCCAATCAGCGGCGTTTTAATGTGTCTTTATGCACTTCATTACATGGCAGATGTGGTCTTGCACGGGAAGCTGCACCGCACGACTGAAGAAGACCCCTCTATAGTCAACCCTGCGACGACGAAGGATATCTAACCATGTTACTTACTATCGCCGTCCTACTTGGAATTTTCTTTATACTTGTCATGCTCGGCGTGCCGATTGCCGTGTCAATCGCGCTGGCCAGCGTCTCGACGCTCATGCTGTCTATGTCATTTGACCCTGCGGTCACGACCATGGCGCAAAGGCTCGCGGGTGGGCTAGATAGCTTTACACTGCTCGCCATTCCGTTCTTCGTGATTTCGGGTTATCTTATGGGACGAGGGGGTATAGCTAAGCGCTTGATTGAAGCGGCGAAGGCAATTGTAGGCACGCTGCCAGGCGGGTTGGCGCTTGTGAATACGCTGTCATGTATGCTTTTCGGATCTATCTCAGGCTCTGCCGTCGCGGCAACATCTGCTATCGGGACCTTCATGATTCCGACCATGGAAAAAGAGGGTTATGATAAAAACTTTAGTACGGCTGTAACTGTGACAGGCTCAATTTTAGGCTTACTTATTCCACCGAGTAACGTGCTTATTGTTTATGCTGTTGCGGCGGGGAGTGTGTCTATTGCGGCCCTCTTTATGGCGGGTTATCTGCCCGGTATTCTAGGCGGTATCGCTCTTATGATTGTCGCTGCGGGCTATGCTAAAAAAGAAGGTTACCCCCGTTCAGCGCGTATTCCGTTTAGAGCGGCCATGCGTAAAATGGCCGAAGCGGGTCCGAGTATCGCGATGATCTTTATTGTCGTCGGCGGCATAATCGCAGGTATTTTCACCGCGACTGAGGCCAGTGCGATTGCGGTTATTTACGCGCTTGTTCTATCGCTTTTCTACGGCGAAATTAAACTCGGTGAGCTGCCTGAAATCCTGCTAAAGTCTATCGAGACGACAGCAATGGTGTTGCTGTTGATTGGTGTTTCAACCGGCATGGCGTGGCTTCTCGCTTACGAAAATATCCCACAAGCGATTAGCGATGGCCTTCTCACGATTAGTGATAATCCGATTATAATACTGCTTTTGATAAATCTCATTCTACTTGTCGTCGGAGCTTTCCTTGATATCACACCTGCGATTTTGATTTTCACGCCTATCTTCTTGCCTGTGGCAATGGAGATGGGGATGACGCCACTTCACTTCGGTATCATGCTCGTGCTTAACCTCTCTATTGGGTTGTGTACGCCGCCTGTGGGAAGTGTGCTTTTCGTCGGTTGCGCCGTGGCGGGGACGACAATTCAGAAGCTTATTCGGCCGCTGCTTATGCTTTATGCAGCGCTCATCGTCTCGCTCCTCTTGGTCACTTTCGTGCCATTCCTTTCCGAAGGTCTACCGCGCGCTGTTGGCCTTATTCAGTAACCCATTTCAATTTCAGGACACATCATGTCATCAGCTATTTCATTTGATCTTTCAGGCAAAACGGCTCTCGTCACAGGGGCAAGCCGCGGTATCGGACAAGCTATTGCCCTCGGCCTCGCAGGTGCGGGCGCGGATATTATCGCTGTCGCCTCAAGCGCCAAGAATGCGCAAGAGACTGTCTCACAGATTGAGGCTTTGGGCCGTAAAGCTCATGCGCTCGGTTGTGACCAATCCTCGCCAGAGGCTATTCGCGCAGCGGTGAAGGCAGCTCATGAAATCGGTAAAGTCGACATCCTCATCAATAATGCAGGCACTATTCGCCGGGCTCCAGCCACGGAATATTCCGATGAAGATTGGGACGCGGTCATCAGCACTAATCTCAACGGGGTATTTCAATTTTGTCGCGGTGTCGGCAAAGAGATGGTTGCGCGCGGCGAAGGAAAGATTGTGAATATCGCTTCGCTCTTGACCTTCCAAGGCGGCATCACTGTGCCAGCCTATGCCGCGAGTAAAGGCGGCGTTGGCCAGCTCACAAAAGCGCTCGCCAATGAATGGGCGGCCAAAGGCGTGCAAGTGAACGCCATAGCACCTGGTTATATCGCGACGGATAACACGGCGGCCCTACGCGTGGATAAAGATCGCAACGCCTCAATTCTTGCGCGTATTCCGACAGGTCGTTGGGGACGCGCCGAAGATATTGCGGGCGCGGCCGTATTCCTCAGCTCACCTGCGGCGGATTACGTCAATGGTCATATTTTGACTGTCGATGGTGGCTGGATGGCACGCTAGCGCTCGACTAAGTCTCGACTAGAAATTTGGCGTCTAACCCGTTTTCAAAAGCTGTTTATAACGGCGGCGATCTTCTGATACGCGGCGCTTGACTTCCTCATGAGCCTCAATTTCTGTCGCTTCAAACATCGTGTCTATGACGCGCGAGAGATGTGTGCGCATCGCTTTGCGCGCCGCAATCGGGTCGCGTGCTTTTAAAGCTTCAAAAATCGTCCAATGTTCATCTATACTGGGTCTCACGCCACCTGTACGCACAGTCTCGTACATTTTTTGGGTAAGCTCTGATTTATTTCGAAGGTTCCAGACTTCTTCAATAACCGTTTCGATAACGGAATTACGCGTGGCCCGCGCGATTAGCATATGAAAATCTTTATCTGCAATTTCAGACCCGTCTGCGGCGTCATTTTCGGTTTTCATACGTTCGATGATGCTAGCTAATTCTTCTAGTTCGTCATCTGTGATCATAGTGGCAGCAAGGCCCGCAGCCTCACCTTCGATTAACATGCGCGCCTCGGTAAGTTCAAAAGGGCCGACATCCAAATCAAGTGATTTTGTGTCCGTATTTTCAGGCTCTATGATGTAAACGCCTGAGCCTTTTCGGACCTCGACACGTCCCGCAATTTCAAGGGCAATGACAGCTTCGCGCATCGTCGGGCGGCTAACATTATACTCAAGCGCAAGGTCGCGTTCGGCGGGGAGGCGGTCCCCAATGTTATATTTGCCCGAATCAATAAGTTTTAAGAGGTCGACTGCGACGCTCTTATAAAGTCTTTGCGCTTTCAAACTGAATTCCCCTTGTTTTTTAAAACCTTAGTGTCCTATGTCAACGCTGTCAAAAATATACTGCATGCACTATAGTCGAAAAAATAAATATGACCAATTATAAGAGTTTTGATATTATTGGCTTGTCCAATTTATTGCAATAGGTCATAAATTATCAACATTTTATTTTGAGGAAATACGATTTCTACGCTGCTACATCCTGACCGCTTATTCCCTGTCAACGGCTCCCAACGAGACGTGTGCCGAGAGTTGTATGAGGGCATAAAAGACCTGCCAATCATCAGCCCGCATGGTCACACAGATCCGTCGTGGTTTGGGCAAAATGAGAACTTCTCCAACCCCGCTGAGCTTTTCATTATTCCTGATCATTACGTGCTTCGAATGCTTTACAGCCAAGGTGTTTCGATGGAGAGCCTCGGTGTACGTCCGCGTGACGGTAGTGCTTACGAAACGGACCCTCGCAAAGTATGGCGGACATTTGCCGCGCATTATTACCTCTTTGCAGGCACGCCATCTCGCACGTGGTATGACCATGTTTTGGGTGAAGTCTTTGGTGTCACCAAGCCGCTTAACGCTGATACGGCGGACGAGATTTACGACATCATTGACGTCGCCCTTGCGACCGATGAATTCAAGCCGCGCGCGCTTCTCGATAAATTTAAAATCGACCTGATAGCGACAACCGAAGGCGCGTTGAACGACTTACGACACC
Organism: uncultured Caulobacterales bacterium; assembly: GCA_964424575.1. Classification (GTDB taxonomy): domain Bacteria; phylum Pseudomonadota; class Alphaproteobacteria; order Caulobacterales; family Maricaulaceae; genus Fretibacter. The sequence goes on from CAYRIV010000008.1 coordinate 91,015, forward strand.
ATAAAGCTATGGTTGGCTCAGGCTATGAGCACCGCGTAATATCGACTTTCCGTCCTGATGATTGTTGCGATGCGTCAAAACCAGAATTTGCGAGCAATCTTAAAAAACTGGCGGAGCTGACAGGCTGCGATACAACGGATTGGCAAGGTTACCTCGAAGCCTTACGCCAACGCCGTGCATATTTCCGTGATGTAGGACGTGCAACGGCGACGGATCATGGCCATCCGTCCGCGCAAACGGCTGACTTCTCAGAGACAGAGTGTCAAAATTTATTGACGAGATGCCTCTCTGGCAATGCGAGCGAGGCAGAGGCTGAGCTCTTCCGCGCTCAAATGCTGACTGAAATGGCGGGCATGAGCCTCGAAGACGGCATGGTGATGCAAATTCATCCAGGAAGTTATCGTAATCACAACACTGAACTTTATGAGCGTTTCGGCCCGGATAAAGGTGCAGATATTCCGCTGCAGATAAATTACACAGAGGCGCTTCAGCCGCTGCTCGCGAAGCATGGCAATAATCCAGATTTGAACATCATTCTATTCACGCTGGATGAGAGCAATTACGCGCGCGAACTTGCGACATTGGCAGGGCATTATCCATGTCTCACACTTGGCCCGCCGTGGTGGTTCCATGACGCGCCACAAGGCATGATGCGCTTTCGCGACCAAGTGACCGAGACGGCAGGTTTTTACAATACGGCAGGATTTAACGATGACACGCGGGCATTTTTGTCCATTCCTGCACGACATGACGTGGCACGTCGTATGGATAGCGTCTATCTCAGCGGGCTTGTGTGCGAACACAAAATCTCAATGGATGAAGCTAGGCAGCTTAGCATTGATCTGACCTATAATCTCGCGCGCAAAGCTTATAAACTTCCGCTAGAGGCAAAGGCTGTCTGATGGCTCGTCTGTCTAACTCAACAGTTTCAAAGGCGACGGCATTCTGCCCGACCTATGACCGTGACGCACTCGGTATCGGTATTGTGCATTTGGGGCCTGGTGCGTTTCACCGCGCTCACCAAGCTGTTTTTACTGATGGCGCTATCGCCAAAAGTGGTGGCAATTGGGGAATCTGCGCGGTCTCGCTTAACAGTACACATGTCAAAGAAGCCCTATCGCCGCAGGACGGATTATATACGCTTGCGATTAAAGATAAAAACCCAAGCTACCGTATAATCGGCAGTATCAAAGAAGTGCTCTGCGCGCGTGAGGACAGCGCGACAGTGCTGGCGCGTCTGTCTCATGCGGATACGCATTTTGTTACCCTAACGATTACTGAAAAAGGTTACGCTCTTACTCAAGACGGTCATCTAGATAAAGAAAACCGTTTCGTGGCGGAGGATTTAGAAACCCCTCACATCCCCGTTTCCGCGATCGGATATCTTGTTGAGGCTTTTCGACAGCGCCGCGAAGCAGGCGTAGGGTCGCTGACGGTTATCAGCTGTGATAACTTACCGTCCAATGGTGATAAGCTCAAGCGCGTCTGCATTGAATTCGCGCAGACCTTTGATGCAGCTCTCGCCTCTCACATTGAAGATGACATCAGATTTCCAAACACGATGGTTGATAGCATTACGCCTGCGACAGATGACGGTGTTCGTGAAGACGTGCAGTCCGCTACTGGGCTTAAGGATGCGTGGCCTGTGCAACGCGAAGCCTTCGCCCAATGGGTGATAGAGGATAATCTCCCGCGTCACCGTCCTGACTGGGCAGGGGCGGGCGCAACGCTGACTAATGATGTGCATGGGTTTGAAATGGCGAAGCTGCGTATCCTCAACGGCGCGCATAGTACGCTGACTTACCTCGGTCTGTTGGCGGGTGAGGAAAGCGTTAAAGATGCCATAAGCAATGAAGCGCTGTACGATTTCGTTAACGGGCTTATTCGCGAAGAGACTCTGTCAACAATTGATACGCCAGAGGGACTAAATACGTCCGCCTATTGGTCGCAAATTATTGCACGATTTGAGAATCCTAAGATTAGACACTTATTAGAGCAGATTTCGCATGATGGGTCTCAGAAAATCCCTGCACGTATTTTCCCTGTTATAGAGTATTATGCTAATCACGATATAGTTGCCCGTCGCGCCTGTTTCGTGGTGGCAGGATGGATTGAATTCAATCGTCAACGTCGCCTCGGTGGTAAAGCGCCCACAGATGCTTATCTCACATCAATAGAATCGCAATTGCCGTCATATAATCTGGCACCTGCGGATTATGCGAAAGCATTCACCCGACTCGAAACTGTATTTCCTGCGTTCATTCGCAGCGACGAAAAGTTGGTCAAACTGATCGTAAATCACGCTGTTAATATTTCAGACGAAGGCGTCATCGCAAGCGCTCGAAAGTTTAAATCATGAGTGGTCATACCAATGAAGAGATTGGACTGGTCCAATTTATAAAAATTGGTAGAAAAACTACTTCTATTATAGTGGCTTTTTGTGGTAGCGGGGCTCCTGTTATTCATCAGTCTCATTTCCGCTTTGACGCGCGTAAGATGGACATAATCAAAGGCTAAGCTATGCAATCTAATTTAAACGAAGTTTTGGAGACGAGCCCCGTTGTTCCGCTCGTCCAATCGAGCAGTCCCGCAGAGGCGGTGAAAATATCGCAGGCTCTTCTTGACGGTGGCCTGAAAGTTTTAGAAGTCGTCTTGCGTACGGATGAGGCATTTGATTGCCTTGCGGAGATAGCGAAAGAGTTTCCTGATGTGCAAGTCGGGGCGGGGACAGTTTTGAGCGCAGATCATGTTAAGCGCGCGCTTGACTGTGGCGCGAAATTCATCGTCTCTCCAGGCTTTCACCCTGAACTTGTGGCTGCGTCGCAAGCGGCAGACGTGCCTGTTCTTCCTGGTGTGGCGACAGCGAGCGAATTGCAACATGCGTGGAATATGGGTTTGCGAACAGTTAAGTTTTTCCCAGCGAGCCTCGCAGGCGGCCCGAAAATGTTAAAAGCGCTTTCGTCAGTCTTTCGTGACGTACGTTTCATGCCAACGGGTGGAGTAAGTGCTACCAATCTGAATGAATATCTAGACGTGCCAGCTGTGCTTGCGTGCGGCGGAAGTTGGCTCACACCCAAAGACGCGATTGCAGCAGGCGATTTTGCCGCTGTGACTAAACTTGCAAAAGGCGCATTGGCAATTGCCCATGCAGGTTCGAATTAGGAGATACCCATGACTGACTTTTTATCATTTGGCGAAATCATGCTTCGCCTACGCACAAATGGCTATGAGCGCTTTTTCCAAAGTCCAAGCTTTGAGGCGACATTTGGTGGCGGCGAAGCCAACGTGGCTGTCTCACTGTCTAACTATGGTTTTGATGCAGGTTTTATTTCGGCTCTACCAGATAACGATATTGGACAGAGCGCCATTAATTCGCTTCGCGCGCTGGGTGTGGATACATCCCATGTCAAACGCCAGGGCGAGCGTGTCGGTATTTATTATCTGGAGACCGGTGCAAATCAGCGCCCCTCAAAAGTCATTTATGACCGCGCGGCCTCGTCTATCTGCGAAGCTAAAGTGGGCGACTTTGATTGGCCAACAATCTTTAAAGGCGCGAAATGGCTTCACATCACAGGCATCACGCCAGCGCTTTCGCAAGGCTCAGCTGACCTCAGCCTTGAGTGCGTGAAGGAAGCGCAAAAAGCCGGCGTCACGACGTCATGCGATTTTAACTTCCGTGGCAAACTTTGGAAATATGGCAAGACCGCACCAGAAGTCATGCAAGACCTTGTCAAGCATATCGATGTTGGTATTGCGAATGAAGAGGATTGCCAGAAATCTCTCGGTATTTCGGTTGACGTTGATGTCGAAAGCGGCTCTGGCCATCTGGACCTGTCTAAATATGAAGAGCTCTCACAAAAAGTGCTTGATATTTACCCAGGCATGTCAACGATTGCGATTACGCTTCGCGCGGCGGTCAACGCCAATATCAATGGCTGGTCAGCCTGCATGCGCGACCGCAAGAACGGCTTCCTGTCATCCAAGAAATACGAGCTAACTGATATCGTTGATCGTGTTGGTGGCGGTGACAGTTTTGCGTCTGCTTTTATTGCGGGCCTCAACCTTTACGAAGATCGTCAGCAGTCACTTGAATTCGCTGTAGCGGGATCTGCGCTTAAGCACTCAATCCTTGGCGACTTTAACCGCGTGAACCGCAAAGAAGTTGAAGCTCTTATGGGTGGCGACGGCTCGGGTCGCGTGCAACGCTAATTACCAAAATTGCTCTGTCTCCCTTTTGGGGGGCAGAGCGTCACAAGATAAACATAAAATGGGGACCGCCATGAAAATTACCAATGTAAAAGTTATTGTCACTTGTCCTGACCGCAATTTTGTTACGGTCAAAATAGAAACTGACGAAGGCTTATACGGTATTGGTGATGCTACATTAAATGGACGCGAGCTTTCCGTTGCGTCATATATTCAAGACCACATTGCCCCAACCTTAATTGGTAAAGAGGCAGGTCGGATTGAAGACATTTGGCAATATCTCTACCGTGGATGTTACTGGCGTCGCGGTGCGGTCACGATGACAGCGATTGCGGCTATTGATACGGCGCTTTGGGATATCAAAGCTAAGGCTGCTAACATGCCGCTTTATGAACTTCTCGGTGGTAAATCTCGTGACGGCGTCATGGTTTATGGCCACGCCAATGGTGGCGATATCGCAGAGACGGTTGACGAAGTCGCGAAGTATAAAGAGATGGGCTATAAAGCCATCCGCGCGCAGACAGGCATTCCAGGACTGAGCTCGACTTACGGCGTGTCAAAAGACAAAATGTATTACGAGCCTGCGGACGGCAATCTACCGACGGAGAACGTTTGGAGCACGTCTAAATATATCAATCACGTACCAAAGCTTTTTGACACATTGCGCGATAAATTTGGCTTTGATGTGCATCTTTTGCACGACGCCCACCATCGCCTAACGCCGCAAGAGGCTGCTAAGGTCGGTAAGTCGCTTGAGCCGTATAATCTCTTCTGGCTCGAGGATACGGTCCCTGCCGAGAATCAAGAGGCGTTCCGCTTGATTCGTCAGCACACGACGACGCCGCTAGCAGTAGGTGAAGTTTTTAACTCGATTTGGGATTGCAAAAATCTCATCGAGGAAGGGCTAATTGATTATATTCGTAGCACGGTTGTGCACGCGGGCGGTATCTCGCACCTCAAGAAGATTTTTGAATTTGCAGCGATGCATCATGTCCGCTCTGGCAGCCACGGCGCGACGGATTTGTCGCCTGTCTGTATGGGCGCGGCGTTGCATCTTGACACGGCGATTTATAACTTTGGCGTTCAAGAATATATGCGCCATACAGACAAAACTGACGAGGTTTTCCCGCACGCTTACACATTTAAAGACGGCTATCTGTACCCAGGCGATACGCCAGGACACGGCGTTGATATCAACGAGAAACTCGCTGCTAAATATCCATATGAACGCGCTTATCTGCCTGTGAACCGTCTCGAAGACGGGTCTATGTTCAACTGGTAGAGCTCAATTATAAACCCTAATCGACAAGATAGGCAAACTTATTCAATCAGAAAGATGACTATGAAATTACGCAAAACCGCGCTCCTTATTTCAACCACAGCTATTCTCGTTTTGTCAGGCTGTAATGTGGAGCAAAAGATTGCGTCGTCTAAAAATGACACAGGTGGGGCAGCTGCGGGATTGCCGTCAACACTTGCCAACGTCACTGAAGCGCGCCAAAAAATTAGTGCGGGCTGGCACTATCTTGAAAATCCCGTGCTTGATCCGAACGCGGCGATTAACATCAATGACTGGACCGCTGTTGACCTGCCGCATACATGGAACGCGGATGATACGACTGATGTCATTGTCGGCTACCGCCGTGATGGATCGTGGTATCGCAAAACGCTAGACCTGACGCCTGAAGCGGACAAGCGCTATTTCCTACATTTTGAAGCTGCGCAGATGAAGGCGAGCGTCTATGTAAACCGCAAAAAAGCGGGTGATCATGTGGGTGGCTACACAGGCTTTGATATCGAAATCACCGATCAAGTAAAAGGCGGCGCGAATGAAATCCTTGTGCGCGTGGATAACGGCGTCGATAAAAACCTCGTCCCGAGCCAGAAGGCGGACTTCTTTCAATATGGCGGTCTGACACGTGATGTTTTTGTCGAGACACGGCCCGAGACCTTTCTTGACCAAGTGCGTATCAATACAGAAGTAAATGCAGACCGCGCTATCGTGACCCTCAAAACCTTTGTAGACGGTCGCGGCGATTGGGGGCCTGAGAGCTATCGAACAGTCATAACGGACCCTAACGGTGAAACTCTTTTGGAGACATCTGAGCTCAATTTCACAATTGACGATCCGCAACTCTGGCACCCCGATACACCCAACCTATACCGCTTGCGAACAGATCTTATTGATGCGGACGGCAATGTCGCAGATACATTTGAAGATAATTTCGGCCTGCGCTGGTTTGAGTTTAAGGACAACGGTCCGTTCTATCTAAACGGGGAGCGTTTGCTTCTCAGAGGTACGCATCTTCACGAAGGTCATGCGGGCATGGGCTCGGCCATGAGTGATGAGCAGCGCATTGCGGATCTGACGGCCATCAAAGACCTCGGCGCGAATTTCGTGCGCTTAGGGCACTATTCTCATGACCCTGTCATTTACGATACGGCAGATAAGCTCGGCATTATCCTCTATGACGAAGTGCCATGGAACCGCGGCGGCGTTGGCGGCGCAGAGTGGCGTAAAAACACCCAAGAAATGACGCGCTCAATGATTGAGCAGAACTACAACCGTGCCTCAGTCTTTCTTTGGTCGCTCGGCAATGAAATGTATTGGCTGCCTGACCAAGAGGGCGGCGGTGATAAAGCTCGCGTGGCGGAAGAGTTAAAGCTACTGCACGATCTCGCAAAAGAAATGGACCCGGGCCGCCTGACGACCATTCGTAAATTCCCAGAGGGCGCAGATATCGTAGATGTCTACTCACCGTCAATCTGGGCGGGGTGGTATGGCGGCGGCTATGTTCAATATCAAGAAGCCATGCAAAAGGCACGGGCGGAACATCCGAAACTCCTTCACATGGAATATGGCGGCAGCTCGCATGTCGGCCGCTACCTCGAAAAACCATTTGGGCGTTACGGCACAGCAGACCCAGATACACTTGGATCTGTCGAAGAAGCTGTGAACCAAACAGGTGTCATTTCTGTCGCGAAATCCAAAGTTTGGGACATGACCTATATGATTGATTTGTTTGACTGGCACTTGCGCGTGTCTGAAACGGATCCCGATTTCGCGGGTAATGCGCAATGGGCGTTTAAAGATTTTGGTACGCCGATTCGTCCTGAAAACCCGCTACCGTTCGTCAATATGAAGGGCCTCGTGCAGCGCGACGGCGTGCAAAAAGATGTCTATCATGTTTTCGCGAGCTACTGGAAAAAAGACCCTGTCTGCTGGATTGAAAGCCCGAATTGGAATTACCGTGAGGGTGATGTGGGCGAGAGCAAAACAATCTCAGTTTTCTGTAATACAGATAGCGCAGAGCTTTCGCTTAATGGTAAAGCCTTAGGCAAGAAAAAACGCGATATCAAAACATATCCCGCGTCTGGCCTGACATGGGATGTGGAATTTAAAGAGGGTACAAATACGCTCTCTGTTGACGGCTTTGACACGGACGGAAACGTCACAGCAGAACACGAATATGACCTGACTTACGTGACTGAAAAAGCGGGTAAGATGGTCGATATTGTTTTGACAGCAACGCCAAATAATGATGGCTCTTATACAATTTTTGCGGAGGCTCAGGACAAGAATGGTCTGCGTGTCACGAGCATGAATAATCGCGCTTATTTCACGGTTGATGGCGGGGGCCGTTTTCTCGCCAATCAAGGCACACCTATGGGGAGCCAGACACGTGAACTGGCCAATGGGACAGCCTCGATTATTTTCTATGCAGGCGAAACAGCGTCTGTGGTAAATATCCAAACGCAGGATTATCGAGGCTATTACATCACGGTGCCCGGTACAGGGAGTTAGCATAAAGTCTATACTTGTATTGAAAGCTTGCGCATGGTTGATGATAGACGGTTCATCATCAAACCGCTTGACACAGACCCGCAGACTTATGACATCATATGAAACTTGCTAACACGCACCCGCTGCTATGGATGAAGGACTAAAACATGATTGACCCTATCAAAGCCACCTCTGCTGCTCTTGTGAAGGCGCGTCAAACGCTGACGCCTCTGCCAGGTTTTCCAACTGAACTACCCGCAGATCTGGATGCGGCCTATGCTGTGCAGGCGCAGTCCATTGCTGATTGGCCAGATGAGATTGTGGGGTGGAAAGTCGGTGGTGTGCCGCCCCATCTTCAAGACGAGTATCAGGCAAAACGCATGGCGGGACCTATTTTTAAGCAAATGGTCAAGACCTGCGCAGATGGCGAAACGGTGGATATGGGCTCATATCCGGGCGGGTTCGTGGCCGTCGAGGGCGAGTATATCGTCTTTTTGAAAAACGTGTCTAACTTGCCAGACCGTGACGTTACCCTCGATGATATGGCGCAAGTCGTTGATCGTGTGCATATCGGCGTGGAGATTGCGAGTAGTCCGATGAAACTTGTGAACGCGCTTGGGCCCCTCTCAATTGTCAGTGATTTTGGCAATAATGCAGGCATGATTGTCGGGCCAGAGGTCGACAACCCCATGTCGGTCGACTTTTCGAAATATACAGTGAGCGTTGATTTTGACGGCGAGCAGATTGGTTCAAAGCCTGCGGGCGTAGGCGAGGCAGGGCCTTTCGGGGCTGTGATATTCCTTATTAATCACTTGCGCGCGCGCGGCGTGAATATTCCAGACGGAACAGCTGTCTCGACGGGGGCTATTTCAGGCGTTCACGACACGGAAATCGGCGTTCATTCAAAGGTTGATTTCGGTGGCTTCGGCACGATGTATATCAACCTCGTGCCTTTCACACTTTAATTCATAACCCTAGTTTGGTGAGTTCAGTAGAGTGAAGATCTAGATTGCGACTTTATCTGCACGCGCCAGCATTGTTCAATTTCAATTATTATTTCAATGATTTAGAGGGTTTGAGCCTGCATTTTCGATGTTTACTTGAGCTTTCTGAATAGAATTAGTGTAATTGTTCCTACCAATTCACGACTGTGACATTACTGCAACTCCCTAAAATTAAATAAAAGAGGTCCTACCAATTTAACGAAATTGGTGAGGCGAATCTGTTGACATCATTGTGAGTTATCGGTCTTGTAAATGCCATAAGAACAAAACATTTCAGGGAAAACTCATGCACAATCACACGAAATTAAGCAATCCTGCGCGGATGGCATCCAAAGCGGCTCTCCTATTGGGGGCTGGGCTTTCGACGCTTTTCGTCGCTGCGCCGGCTTTCGCACAAGATAATCCAGATGAAATTGTTGTTACAGGTACACGTCAAGTCATCCAAGATTCAATCGCTCTTAAGCGAGAAAACACACAAATTGTGGACGGGTTGTTTGCTGAAGAGATTGGTGACTTGCCAGCGCTGTCTATTGGTGAAGCGCTCGAGTCTATTACAGGGGTTGCCTCTCACCGTGAAAACGGCGGCGCGACAGAAGTCTCTATTCGGGGGCTTGGGCCTTATCTGTCTTCTACTGTTGTAAATGGTCGTGCTGCTACTAATGGCTCTGGTGACCGTTCGGTGAACTTTTCACAATTCCCATCAGAGCTTGTTAACAAGCTAGCTGTCTTCAAGACGCAAGACGCGAGCCAAATCGAAGGTGGTGTTGCAGGTCAAATCCAGATTGATACACTAAAACCGCTTGATTATGGAAAACGTCGTCTTCAGTTCGATCTTAAGGGCAACGTCAACCCTGATCAGCTAAAACAAAGCGATACAGAAGCAGATGATATTGGATACCGCGGGACGTTATCTTATGTTGACCAGTTTGAAATGTCAGGTGGAGGCGAAATTGGTATCTCGCTTGGTGTGCAGCGTAGCGATATTTCTCAGCCAGAAGCGGAAAGCCGTCAGACAAGCTCGGGCAGTGCTTCTCGACCAGCTTGTGTTATTTCGGATGGCTTAGCGCAGTTTACAGATCAAACGAATGGCGGGACGTTTACGGGTTTCTCTAACAACCCTGAAACAAGAGATCGTGGTGATGATGACTGTGATGATTTCAACGATCGCCGCAATTCTGAAAACCTTACAACACGTGGATCTGATACAGAGGGTGTCGATACGACACTTGTCGACGGCGTAGCGATTGATGCAGGAGTGCCATTTGCATTCGCTCCATCACAGCGTCACTACCGTCAGAATGATACGCGTGACGAGCGCGACTCTCTTTTCGCGGGCGTTCAGTTTAAGCCAAATAACAAGCTAGATATTAATCTTGATGTGCAGTGGTCAGAGCGGACGCAGTCGGAGCAGCGTAGCGACCTCACATTTAATGGGGGGCGTCGTAACGATACGTCACTTAACATCGGACCGGGTGGCACAACAACAACGCTCGATTCTCTTGTACTCACTCCTCAAGGCGGTATTCTACGCTCTATCACGGACAACACAATTGAAGTTCAAGGCGGCGATTATGAGCGTGTTGAAACTTATCTTGGTGGCGGATTAAACATTGATTATCAGCTTTCGGATCGTTTGTCTGTCTCTGCTGACTATGGATATTCCAATACAAAACGTAATGAAAACAATAGAGAGTTCCGGATACAGTCTGATATTTCGCCTGTTATCGAGTTTGATCAGCGCGATCGCGATGTTCCTGTCTATACGCTTTATGATGAAGAGTTCGACGTAAATAACCATGACAACTATGTTGATCGTTTGCGTGTCCGAATTGATAATGACCTAGAGCGCAATAATACAATTCACTCTGGTCGCTTAGACTTTGATTATGATCTTTCGGGCAGTGGTTTCTTCACAAATGTGGAGACAGGTATTCGTTGGGCTGAGCAAAGCTATCTTGATTTCCCAGGTGGGGCGGAGTCGGGTAACCCATTATCTGTCAATAGGGGCCGTTTCTCGTTTGAGATTGAAAATGACGGTGAGCTAACTGTAAATAACCGCGAAGTTCTTGATGACAGAGATGAAGATGATGACGAACCAGCCTTCGAACAACAACTAGCGCTTCAAAACGACCTTATTTCAATTATTGGGTCTACAAACAGCGCCTGTCGTACAGAATTTCCGGAAGGTAATTCGTTCCTGAGTAGTCTGCGTGAAGGTGACTTGATTACGAATATTGATGATGACGGCACAGTGCTAAGTTCAACTAACTCTTGGGCGACGTTTGATTCGGGCTGTATAGCAGATACAGCCGTTGACTCATTAAATTCTATCTTGGGTGCAATTAATGCTTACTCCACAAATCCAGACGCGACTGAAAACAGCTTTGGAGCTGGTCTAGCCGCTTTTTCAAGCGAAATTCCGACGCTTACTGAAATTAACAGCCGCACAATTGATGTGAAAGAAACAACACAGTCGCTCTACGCTATGACAGGCTATGAAACCAAATTTGGTGACCTGCCTGTATCAGGTAATATGGGTCTTCGTGTTGTTCAGACAAATGTCACAGCCACGGGTTACCGTCCAGAGCTGATTGTGGGTGCGGATGACGACGGTGGGCTTACACTCTCACAAGGTGACAGTCTTGAGGCATTCACTGTTAAACATGATTACACACGCTTCCTACCAAGTGCGATTGCTATTATTGAGCTTGCAGAAGATAAAATTATTCGTCTAGGCGCGTTCCGCGCTATGTCACGCGCTGACCCTGCAGACATGGGCGCAAGTCGTAATTTTGAAATTGCTTCATCTGATGATGAGGGTGATATTATTACGACTGTGCAGGAGCTTATCGCAGACGTTTCTGGTTCAGGTAATCCGGCGATTGATCCGCTTATGTCTTGGAACTTTGATGCAGGTTTTGAGTGGTATCCTAACGATGACACGATTGTGGCGTTGAGCGGTTATTACAAAAACTTCCAAGGTGGTTTCGTGAATGTGTTCCAAGAAGAAACTTATTCGCTAAATGGTCAAGACGCATCGTTTAATGTCTCTGGCTTGCAGCAAGTCAGTGAGGACTCAAGTGATTTGTACGGGCTAGAATTTACTGGATCTCATAACTTTAGCTATCTGCCAGGTCTCTTAAGCGGCTTTGGTGCCAAGATTAGCTATAACTATGTTGAATCTAACTTCGAGTTTGAAGATAGCCGTTACGGCGATATATTTGAAGGGCAAGAAGATGGCTCGCTTTTACAAATCAACGAGGGAATTATTGCGCCAGGTGGGTTGCCTGGATTGTCTAAGCACACACTATCTGCACAAGCGTATTACCAGATTGGTGATTTCGATATGCAAGTGAACTACAAATATCGCGATAACTATTTTCAGCCTTTCACAGCTAACGGTACGGTTCTTCGTTATGTTGGTGACGTGGGAGTGTGGGAGGCAAGAGCCTCTTACGATTTGAATGAAAACTTCCGATTGTCAGTAGAGGCGATTAATCTCTTCAGTGAGCCAAAAGAGCAATTTGCTTTCGTTGATGATGATCGTTACGAGATTAATGATTACGGTCCGCGCATCTTCTTCGGACTACGTGGTAAGTTCTAAGTCAAAATATATATGTTTTGAAGAAGCGGGCGTTGTCAGACATGGCAACGCCCTTTTTTTTGGGGTAAAGAGATTTTATAAAATTGGTATGGACATTTTCTTAAAAGTGTCGATATTGGTCTGACATAATAGGGGGATAATATGGCAGACCAAAGGCTTTATCATAAAGTTGCTAATCAGATTTTAGAGCTGATTGATTCGGGTGTATTTCCACCTGGCAGCCGCCTTCCTGGCGAGCGTGATTTAGCTGAAAAGTTTGGTGTAAGTCGTGTATCCATCCGCGAAGCGGAAATCGCTTTGCAAGCCCAAGGGCGTCTCGATATCAGGGTTGGCTCTGGCGCATATGTCCTAGATGGTGGCGGGCAACTTGGACGCGGTCTCCCCAAGGTCGGGCCATTTGAGCTTACCGAAGCTAGAGCTTTGTTTGAATCAGAAGCGGCCGCTTTGGCGGCGCCAATTATCACTGACGAAGCTATCGCCGAGTTGGAGGGATATATAGAAATCATGATGCGGCCTAATGGCAAAATCTCCCCAGAAGAGGCAGATAGGCTTTTCCATCTTACAATTGCTAAATCGACAAATAATGCTGCGATTATTTTTACTATTGAGAATATGTGGAAAATGCGGTCCGAGGCGGTACAGGTGCAAAAGGTTTACAATTCTGTATGTCAAAACAATCCATCTCATCGCGAGAATGAGCATAAGGAAATTCTCGAGGCGCTAAAGGCGAGAGACTCGGCGGCGGCGCGTACTGCGATGCGTTCACATTTTACGCGTATGATTGAAGCACTACTTGTCGCTTCTGAGGAAGAGGCTTACCGAGAGGTCAAGCGTCAAGCATCAGAAAGTCGATCGCGCTTCCTTTTAAGTGCGCAAATGCAATAAGTCTAACGCTCTTAATGGTCCTACCAATTTTATTAAATTGGTATTTTATTTTGGTTGACTTTAATGTCCCTATTGCTGATATTTCAAAGAAAAACCGAGGGGAATGTAATGATTCAGGCTGTGAAAGCATGCGTAATATGAAGGCGGTTTTGTCTCTCGCGGCGACGTTGCTTCTGTCTGCCTGTGCAGCGCAGAGCAATGCGGATGCGGCGAACGTTTTTGTAAGCGACCAGGCAGAGTATTTCGAGGCGGTTAAAAACGCTCAAGCTGGCGACGTCATTACGCTCAAAAATGGCGAGTGGAAAGATTTCGAAATTCTCCTAACGGGCGAGGGGCGTGAAGACGCACCCATCACGCTAACCGCTGAAACTAAGGGCGAAGTTATCATTACGGGCGAGTCGAATCTGCGCCTTGGCGGTGAATACCTCCATGTAACGGGTCTTGTTTTCAAAGACGGCTACACACCCACCAAAGAAGTAATCGCCTTCCGCAAAAACAAGTCGCTTCTCGCTAACAATTCCCGCGTCAGCGAAGTCGTGATTGATAATTTCAACCAACCCCAGCGCGGCGAGCCAAGCTTTTGGGTGATGATGTATGGCAAGAATAACCGTTTTGACCACAACCATCTTGTCGGTAAGCGCAATGCAGGTGTGACGATGGCCGTACGCCTTAATAGTGAGGAAAGCCTAGAGAATAGGCATCTCATTGATCATAATTATTTCGGTCCACGTTCTATATTGGGCTCAAATGGCGGTGAGACTTTGCGCATTGGCACGAGCCATCATTCGCGCAAAGATTCGTTTACGCGCGTCGAAAACAACTATTTCGACCGCGCCGACGGTGAGCTTGAAATTATTTCTAATAAGTCTGGACGCAATGAATTTATAGGTAACACGTTTTATAAATCTCGCGGCACATTGACTATGCGTCACGGCAATAACAATCTTGTCGAAGGTAATGTTTTCTTTGGAGAAAATGCTGACCATACGGGCGGGATTCGCGTGATTAATGCGGGTCAAACGATCCGTAATAACTATATGGAAGGTCTGAAGGGTACACGCTTTGGTGGGGCTCTTGTGGTCATGAACGGTGTGCCAAACGGTCCGATTAATCGGTACGACCCCGTTATCAATGCAGAGATTGTGAATAACACGCTAGTTGATAGCGACAACATTCAACTGGGGGCAGGGAGTGACGAAGAGCGCAGCGGCGTTCCCGAAGATAGCCGTATGGCGGACAATCTCATTGTAAATTCTGATGGCCGAGATGTGTTCACCGTCTATGACGATATGTCAGGCATTGAGTTTGAGAATAATATCCTCGGCTCTATGGACCCGCCGTCATTCGCGACGGGGTTTGAGCGCAAATCTGTCACGATGGTACGAGCTGAAAACGGCTTGCTCTATCCGCAGAACGGTCTTGAGGTTGGAGTCAAGCGTGACCTCAAAGTCACGACAAAAGATATGGTCGGGCCAAGTTGGTATCCTAAAACTGAGCCCAATGTCGCCTTTGGCTCAGGCAATGTCATCAAAATTTCGCCTAAAGAGGGCGCGATTTACGAAGCTATACAGCTCGCAAGTGCGGGCGATACGATTGAGCTTGCGGCGGGCGATTACAACGTCACGAAATTCCTCAAACTCGACAAGGCACTGACGTTCGAGGGTCAGGGTGACGTAAATATCACTTTTGAGCGATCGGCTTTGTTTGAGATTTTAAACGGTGCGAGCCTGCGTCTCTCGGGCCTCACGATTTCAGGTGCAGATGCGCCAGATTACACAGGCAATTCCGTTATTCGCACCTCGCCCTATGCCATGCTGAATAATTACCGCCTTGAGATTGAGAAGGTGAATTTTGTCGATATGGATATCAACCGCGCGTTCAATATTGTGACGACGGCTAAAGGCACTTTCGCTGACAATATATCAGTCGCAAATTCGGCCTTCAAAGATGTGAGTGGGGCAATATTCTCGCTTGATAAAGAGATTGATGATTACGGGATATACAACGCCGAATATCTGACAATCACAGACTCGACTTTTGAAAATATCCATGGCGATATTGTTGATTATTACCGCGGCGGTAAGGATGAAAGTACCTTTGGGCCACACTTCAAGCTCACGGGGTCTACGATTAAAGATGTCGGCAAGGGTGGCCGCAACAAATCTAAATCATCTATCCTTCTACACGGTGTCCAAGTGACAAATATTGAAGGTAATAGCTTCGAAGACAGCGCCCCTATAATACTCAATCATACCGTAGGTGAGCCCAAATCATTTGTTACGGGTAACACATTCACCAACACGCCCATGCCAATCAATGTCGAGTTGAATAGCGGGCTCGAGCCCACGGCTGTTGTCAAAGACAATAAGGTGATGAACTAATGAGCTCTCGAATTTGGTTTACGTCATGTGCTGTCGCAATCCTGGCTGTTGCGGGCGGCTGTCAGGGCAGCCCATCTATAGGGAATGCTGACATGCCAAAAGCGCAGCAGAACGCTGAAACAGCCTTTGATAAGACACTCGCGGCAGCGCGCGCGAAAGTGGATGCGCAACTCGACGTGCCCATGACTATTCCAGTGCCCAAGGATCCGGGTGGCGGCTATACACACGAGCAGCACAAAGCAAATTTTAGTCTTATTTATGATGCGGGGCAGCTTTATGAGCTCACAGGCGAAAAAAAATACGCGGACTATGTCGCTCGCGCGCTTATGGGTTATGCTGAGGTTTATCCCGATTGGGGTCTGCATCCTGCGAAAAAAGAGCAATCGCCTGGGCGTATGTTCTGGCAAAACCTCAATGAGAGTATGTTTCTTTTACATGTTTCTCAGGCATACGGCGCCATCAAAGGTACACTTTCAGAAGAGCAGCGTGAGAAAATCGAAACAGATTTGCTACGCAATATGGCAGACTTCATGTCTGACGGTTCGCCAGAGACGTTTAACAAAGTGCATAATCACGGTACATGGGCCACGGCGGCTGTTGGGCTGACGGGTTACGCTATTGGTGATGATGAGTATGTCGAGCAGGCTCTTCTTGGACTAGACAAATCAGGTGAGGCGGGCTTCCTCAAGCAAATGGATAAGCTTTTTTCACCTGACGGCTATTATAATGAAGGGCCGTATTATCAGCGTTTTGCGCTTAAGCCTTTCGTGATTTTCGCGCAGGCCGTTCAAAAAAATAATCCAGAACGCAAGATTTTTGAAAAGCGTGATGGCATTCTTAAGAAAGCGATTTACGCCACTATCCAGCAAAATTACGGCGGTCTGTTTTTCCCAATCAACGATGCCATCAAAGAAAAAGGCATTAAGACCAATGAACTTCTTCACGGCGTCGCTATTGCTTATGACTTGACGGGCGACACAGGGCTTTTGTCGATTGCTGAGGCTCAGGATATGTTCGTCCTCACGCCAGAAAGCCGCAAACTTGCTGAAGATTTAGCCGCAGGAAAAGCCACGCCGTTTGATTATAAAACTATGCGTTTTGGTGATGGATTGGACGGCACAGAGGGCGCACTTGATATCCTGCGCAGTTCAACTGATCCAGACGATCTCGCCGTTGTCGTGAAGAATACGTCTCAAGGGCTCGGCCATGGGCATTTCGATAAGATGGGCCTGCTTGTTTATGATGCAGGCTATGAAATTTTGCGGGATTACGGCGCAGCGCGTTTCCTCAATGTCGAAGCCAAATATGGCGGTCACTACCTACCAGAGAATAACCGCTACGCTAAACAGACAGTTGCGCACAACGCGCTTGTCGTAGACGAAACGAGTCATTTTGACGGTGACGTCCGCGTTGGTAATCAGAATTACCCAACTGTCACAGACCTCGTTAACACGCCACGTTTGAAAATGACGTCTGCGGAAATAGATACCGCTTATGACGATGTCAGAATTGGGCGTACCGTCGCAATTATTGACGATGTTGCATTTGACCGTCCTGTGATTGTCGATTTGGTCGAGGCCCATGCTGACGCGCCTCATAGTTACGACCTGCCATTCCACTATAACGGTCACATGATTGAAACGAATTTTGAGGTTCAAGCCGACCCGTTTAAGCGGGAGCCTTTGGGCGCAAATAACGGCTATCAATATCTTTGGAAAGTTGCCGAAGCGGAACCTGTTGACGGTCTTTCACAGGTGACATGGTTGCTTGATGAGGCATTTTATACGGTCACATCGGCTGTACCAGACGAGACAAAAGTGGTCTTTATGCAGGTCGGCGCGAATGATCCGAATTTCAATCTGCGCAATGAACCTGGCTTCATGCTGCGTGCTAAGACCTCTGACGGGGTCTCATTTTTGTCAGTTATTGAGCCGCATGGTGAGTATAACGCCACGGCCGAATACACACTTGGCAGCCATAGCCGCATCGCCTCTGTTGAGCACTTTGAGAGCGGGGCGAACGAATATATTCAAATTACGACAAAAGACGGTGAAGTCGTTGGACTGGGCTTGGGCGGCGCAGACTCTTCGGCAGAAAACAGCGTGTCAGTGAATGGAAAAACAATAAGTTGGACGGGGCCTTATAAACTGTTCCATTCAAAAGCGCATCTGGCTGCTAAGTAAAATGTAAGAACAGAAAAAACACAGGGGAATGTCGCATGATAAAAGGTAATTTACGCTGGTATGTTGTCGGGCTCGTCGCCCTAGCAACCGTCATTAACTACATTGACCGCGGTGCCTTAGGTATTCTTTGGCCAGAGATTAAAGCGGAGTTCGGGTTTTCCAATCAGGACTACGCTAATATTTTTGGTGTCTTTGTCTTGGCCTACGCTTTTGGACAGACAATTTTTGGTAAGATTTTTGATTGGCTTGGCACGAGAATTGGATTTGTATTATCTATCGGGGTTTGGTCTATTGCCACCGCGCTTCATGCTTTTGGGTCAAGCGTGCTGACCTTTCAAATCTTTCGCATTATTTTAGGTGTTGCCGAGGCAGGTAACTGGCCGGGCGCTTCGAAAGCCAATGCCGAATGGTTTCCCGTAAAGGAACGGGCTCTTGCGCAAGGAATATTTAACTCAGGCGCCGCAATTGGCGGTATTCTTTCTCCCATCATTTTAGCGTTGCTCGCGGCATTTTTGGGATGGAAAACGATCTTCATTGTCATTGGTATGATAGGCCTCTTATGGCTTATCCCTTGGCTCATTATTTATAAATCGAAGCCAGAAGATCACCCTTGGCTCGACCCGAAAGAGCGCGAATATATTCTCTCTGGCCAGCTTGTTAAAACTGAGGATGGTGTAGAAGAGTCTGACTACAATCCGTCAACCATGGAAATGCTTGGCCGTAAAGAGACCTGGGGTGCGATTTTACCGGCTATGTTTGTCGATCCTATCTGGTGGTTATTCGTCGCGTGGATTCCAATCTATCTTATTGATAGTTTTGGATTCAACGTCAAAGAACTCGGTCTCTACGCTTGGGTGCCCTATGTCGGTGCTATGTTTGGGGCATGGTTTGGTGGCCTACTCGCGCAGAATTTGTTAGGTAAAGGGTGGACAGTCAACAAGACGCGTAAGTTCGTGATTACACTGGGTGCGGCGATTATGGTTCCCTCTTTGCTTGCAATGTCAATTGCTTCAACACCCATTTTGGCAGTTTTGATTATGGCTGTCATTCTGTTTGGCTTCCAAACGACCATCGGCAATGTCCAAACACTCCCCAGCGACCTCTACAGCAGTAAAGCCGTTGGCTCATTGGCTGGCTATGCAGGGACAGCGGCTAAACTAGCCGCCGCTGTGTTGGTTTGGATAGTGCCTCTCATTACAACTGAGAGCTATATGCCGGCCTTTATTATAGGTGTCGCTTTAGCCGTCTTAGCCGTGCTGAGCGTTTGGATACTTATCCCTAAAATTGAACCGTTGAAACCACGCGGAATGAAATAAAACAAACCCCTTATAAACATAAAATCATAGGAATTTAAATTATGTCAAAACCAGTCATCGGATTTATCGGCCTCGGCCTTATGGGCGGCAATATGGTCGAAAATCTGCAAAAGCGAGGCTTTGAAGTCATCGTTATGGATCTCAACCAAGAGGCCGTTGACCGTGTGCTGGCGCGCGGTAACGCGTCGCAAGCCAAATCACCTAAGGAACTTGCTGAGAAATCGGATATCGTCGAGTTCTGCCTGACCACATCAGCTGTTGTTGAGAAAATTGTTTACGGTGAAAACGGTGTTCTCGAAGGCATCAAAGAAGGCTCTGTCCTCATTGACTTTGGTACATCCATTCCTGCGTCGACTAAGAAAATTGGTGCTGACTTGGCCAAAAAAGGCGTTGGCATGATTGACGCGCCGTTGGGTCGTACCCCAGCACACGCTAAAGATGGGCTTTTGAATATTATGGCGGCTGGCGATAAAGCGACATTTGATAAATACGAGCACATCCTCAAAGAGCAGGGTGAAAACGTCTTTTATCTTGGCGCGCTCGGTGCGGGGCATACGACGAAGCTTATCAATAACTTTATGGGCATGACGACTGTTACGGCGATGAGCCAAGCTTTCGCCGCTGCCGAGCTTGCGGGCGTTGACCGTCAGCAGCTTTATGACATCATGTCAGCAGGACCGTCCAATTCTCCGTTTATGAAGTTCTGTAAGAACTACGCAGTAGACGGAAATAGCGACCTCGGCTTCTCAATCAACAATGCCAATAAAGATTTGGGCTATTTCGCGCAAATGGTCTCTGACCTCGGGTCAAAGTCTTTAGTTGCAGAAGCCACGTCAGCTAGCCTTCAAGCGGCTGTCGATGCAGGCATGGGGGATGGTAACGTCCCAGAAATTTACGATTATTTCGTGAAACTAAAAAAGTAGAGCGGGCAAGCTCTCATGTAAATTTTATGATCACGTTCTGCGTGGTTGTAAGAATTCACGAGTACTTTTGACTGAGTAAGGATAAAAACGATCACACCAAAAGTGACAGTCAGTCATCAGCTTAGTGAATGAACACACACGTCTGGCAATATCGCCAATCAACTATAATGCAACAAAGGGTAAATGACTGTGTTGCTCAGGAAAAGAAAATGAAGAATAGATCATTATTTACGTTATTATTATCCACGTCTACAATTGCTTTCGCATCAAACGCGAGCGCTCAAACAAGTCCATCAGACGAAATCATTGTCACAGGTATTCGTGCCTCGCTCGAAAACGCGCTTGTCGAAAAACGCAACGCGGATAGCCTCGTTGAAGTCATTTTGGCTGAAGACATTGGTAAACTGCCAGACCAAAACCTCGCTGAGGTTCTGGAAAATGTTACAGGTATTCAAATTACACGAACGGCTGGTGTCGGTACAGGCGTACAAATTCGCGGCACTAATGACAACCGTGTAGAAATCAACGGCGTCTCCACAGTGGGATCTGGTTCAAGCCGTGTTGGCATCAGCTTTGAAGATGTTAATCCGGCAATTATTGCAGGTGTGGAAGTCATTAAAGCACCAGAAGCCTCAACGATTGAAGGATCAGTTGGCGGCACAGTCAACCTAAGAACAATTCGACCTCTCGATTTGAAAGAGACTCTCGCATCTGTTCGCGTTCAGGGCGAATATAGTGAACTCAGCACAGAGGGTATCAAGCCTCGCCTATCGGGCGCGTTTGGTAACAAATGGGAGAGCACTACAGGTCAAGAAATTGGCTTTGTAGTTAGTGGTTCTTATACTGAGCAGGACGCGGTGTCCTTCCGTCCACGTGCCGATGTTGATCAACTTCGTTCGGTAGATGGTAGAGATTTCCTTGGTATTCAGTTTCTACTCCAAGAACAAGAAAACTTTAAGTATGAAACAATCAACTTTGCTGGCACAGTCGAGGCTAAGCCTGCGGATAATGTTAAACTTTATTTTGATGCTATCGTCAATGATCAGCAACGGGCCCAAGACTCCTATCGCGTGCAAGCTTCTGGTGTAAGTTCGCTCCGCTCAGTTGCAGAAATTGATACATTTGAGTCAATCGATTTCGGCTTTCCTGGCACAGTAGGTTCTGCAGCAGTATCAGGCCGAATTCCGGTCAATCTCGACGTAGATGATGATGATCCTAACCTTCGTTTCGCGGGTGATACGGGTGCTCGAGTGACCGTCAATAATGTGTTTGTTTTAGGCGGCGAGTGGGATATTACAGATCGCCTCTCAGCTCGCGCAGAATGGTCCAACACGACATCTGAAACGAGAAACCCTAATCTCAGCACCGTGTTGAACTTTATTAACCCAAATACGCCGCTTGACGGAGGAGCGACGGGCGACCCAAGAACAAGTAACGACAACTCTGTACCGTTTATTTTCGATCGCTCTAACGAGTCCCTCTCTTTTGGTATTGATTTTTCATCGCCATTCGCACCAACACCTGCGCAACTATTGGACCCTAACAATGTCGTCATTGACGATGTTCGGGTTGGACGCAATACTACGGATAATAGCGAAGAATCTATGCGTCTCGATCTGTCTTATGACTTTGAAGACAGTTCATTTGGCAACTTCCTGAAGTCTGTTGACGTTGGGTACCGCAATAATGACCGTTCTACGGAGTTCCAACGTGTAGAGGGCCGTATTGGTGGGTTTAGCCGTCTCGAAGATAGTCCGAACGGTCGTTTGTTCTCAGAGCTTCTGGTTCCAGGACCTGACAATTATGGGGATGCTGATGGTCGTGAATTGTTTGTTGCAAATTTCTTGCTAATTGACCCAGATCGAGCGTTTAATGACCCGAATGGCACCTTGGCTATTTTAGAAGATGCTTTCGCTCAGCAACGTCTGCTTGAGCCACAAGCTGACGGTAGAACCACAGCAAACATACAGGCTTTTCCAGGGTCATCTTATAGTGTTGATGAGTCAACTGATGCATTTTATGCGCAAGCGAACTTCAACTTTGGTATGGTTCGCGGTAATGTCGGTGCAAGATATATCGAGACAGATGTAGACTCGACTTCATTCGTTCCTGCGCCTGGCGGCGGTGGGGGGCTGCAGACAACCTCTGGGTCTTATGACTTCTTCCTGCCACGCGCCAACCTTGTTATTGAGCCAACCGAAAATGTTCTAATTCGGGCTGCTTACAATCAAGACATTCTGCGACCAGGATTTGGCAGCATTAATACGGCTACGACGTTTACGCAGAACGAAAACACACCCATCACGATTGGCAACCCCAGTCTACAGCCTTCGGTCACAGACTCCTTCGACATTTCGGCTGATTGGTACTTCGCACCATCATCCGTATTCAGCATTGGATACTTCAATAAGAAGCGAAACTCTACCATCAGCCAAATCACGGACGAAGCTGCGCTTAGTCCTGGTAATTCCGGGTCAGGTCTTGTTCGTGAAACGAATCCAGATTGTCCGGGCGGCGGGATATTTAACCCTATTGTTGAGGCAAACCAATTCGCACCTACTGGGACAATTGGCTACTGTGTAGACCTCGTGACGCGAGTGAACGAAACCGCAGCTATTACGCAAGAGGGTATCGAAGTCTCTTTCCAGCATACACTCAACGACTATGAAGATCGTATGGGCGGATTTGCTTGGGCCTCAGGTTTTGGTATTCTAGCTAACTACACCTACCAAAAGTTCGGTGGCGGTTCGATTGTTGATGAAACGGGTGGTCGTGGCCGGACCGTTTTGGGCGATCAGTCATTGCCACGCGGTTTGTTGGATAATTCCAGAAACGCCTATAACCTTACGGCTTTCTATGAGAAGTATGGTTTGTCAGCTCGGGCGCGTTATACATGGCGTGAACAGTACCGCACGTTAGATTTTGCCGGTGGTGCCAGCGTTAATTCGACATTCAGCTTCCCAGTGGTTAATGAAAGCCGTGGTCAGCTAAATGCTAGCATTAACTATGATATCACGGATAATTTCAACATTGGGGTCGAAGGTGTGAATTTGACCAAGTCAAACGTTGTTCAGCGTTGTGTTGCCGATACAGGTCCAATCTGTTTCGTAGGTTACCCAGATCGCCGCATCGTCTTTGGCGGTAGCTACACGTTCTAATAACTAGGACATAATAATAATGGAAGGGGATGCTTTTAGCATCCCCTTTTTTATGAGCTCCGGCGCTAGACGCGGAGCATACAACGAAGTTCATAAACAACGTCATGGGTATGAAGACTGTGACAGTTATGAGCCGGGTTTTCGCTCCGGCCGAACTTGCCGGGCGTTGACTGCCAGCGACTTTATGACATTATGTCGGCTGGCCCCTCAAATTCTTCGTTTATGAAGTTCTGTAAGAACTACGCAGTAGACGGTAATAGCGACCTCGGTTTCTCAATAAATAATGCGAATAAAGACCTCGGCTATTTCGCGCAGATGGTCTCTGACCTCGGGTCAAAATCTTTAGTCGCAGAAGCCACATCCGCTAGCCTTCAAGCGGCTGTCGATGCGGCATGGAGGATGGTAACGTCCCAGAAATTTACGATTATTTCGTGAAAATGAAAAAAATAGTGCTATAATGCTCATTATTAAGCATAGCAATCACGTTATAAGTGATTATAAATGATTATTAGCTATTCGGTCATACCAATGATTGAATTGGTCAAACTGCATTGACAGTTTCGTGACCTACGCTAATGATTTGAATCAGATGTGGTGGGTAATTGTGCCTTACCATCAAATTGCGGCTATCGAGCGAAGACTCAACGTTGCACAGGGAGAAAGTATGAAAAACCATTCATTATTCGCGCTGCTATTGTCAGCCTCAACTATTGCTTTCGCGTCAAGCGCAAGTGCCCAATCGTCAGAACCTACTGATGAGGTGATTGCTACAGGCATTATTCAATCACTTGAAAATGCCATTGCCGAAAAACGTCAAGCTGATACACTCATCGAAGTTATTCAAGCAGAAGATATAGGTAAGCTGCCAGACCAAAACTTGGCGGAAGTCCTCGAAAACATCACAGGTATTCAAATTACGCGTACAGCGGGTGTGGGTACAGGTGTTCAAATTCGTGGTACAGGCGCGAACCGTACTGAAATCAACGGCGTGTCATCCGTGGGTTCAGGATTTGGCCGTACAGGTATCAGCTTTGAAGACCTTCCAGCGTCTTTGATTTCATCTGTTGAAGTCACGAAGGTGCCAGAAGCCGCCACGATTGAAGGTTCAGTTGGTGGTACCATCAACCTACGTACGCTCCGTCCACTTGAGCTGGACGAGCGCATCATGGCGTTCCGTGTTCAAGCCGAAAGTAGCGACTTAGCCGAGAGCATAACACCGCGCGTTTCGGGCACAATCGGTAACAATTGGACGAACAACAAAGGTCAAGAACTTGGCGTTGTGTTCAGTGGTAGCTTTGCGCAGCAAGATAACGTCTTCTTTAACCCGCGCGCTGACCGTGATGCTGTTTTAAGTTCTGATTCAACGCTTGCAAGTGCTGAAGAATTTGATTTTCTTCGTATTCAGTTCTTCCAGCAGAACCTTGACCGTTATGAATATGAGACAATCAACCTGAACGGTACGTTGGAATATAAGCCAAATGATGATCTGAAATTCTATGTAGACGGCCTTTACAATGACCAAACACGTACAAGAGAATCATATAATCTTGATTTATCCGGTGTGTCTAACCCAGGCGTTGTTGGCGGCACAAATTACACAGGTTTTGAGACAATCGATTTTGGAACCGTAGATGGTCCAAACGGGGATGTTGATCTCGGCAGCGTTCAGGCTGCTTTGTCTGGTATTCTACTCCCAGGACGCAATGTCAGAAACGGCCGCTCAGATCAACTTGACCCGAACTTGCGTGTGACAACCCAAACTGGTGCGCGTTTGACAGAAAGTGCTGTCTTCAGTACAGGTTTGGATTGGACGAAAGACCGCTTTAGCGGTAAAGTTGAAATCTCAACAGCCTCTTCTGAAACAGACTCACCGAACTTCCAGCCACGCCTCGAGTTTATCAACCCTAACTCTGAACAGCCTTCTGCTGAAAATGGTACTGATAACGGTGTGCCCGTGCAATTTGATCTCTCAAACGGCACACTTCAATTTGGCATTGCGCAAGGTCAAGATTCGACGCCAACGTCGGCACAACTCCTAGACCCATCGAACTATCAGTTGGGACGTGTGAGCTTCACAGAGCAGTCCGCTGATAACCGCGAGACGGCCCTACGCTTTGATGTTAATTACGATATGGAAGACTCCATACCCTTTATTACCTCACTTGATGCAGGCTACCGTTTCAATACAAACTCAACTGAGCGTAATCGCGCCTTCTCAAGCGCGAACTATGGTAATGACCTAAATCGTCCGAATGCGAGCTTGTTCTCACAATTCGTCACGGCGGGTCCAGATAACTTTGATTCAGGTGACGGTCGCGACCTGTTTATTCAGGATTACTTGGGTATCGACGCCGAGCTAGCATTTACTAATCCTGGTGACATTGTCGCTGCTTTTAACTCTGCTATTGCGACAACAAATGCGGCAACAGGTGGGGGCACACCGCCAGTGAGTTCACCGACTGAAGTTGCGAATAACTTCTTCGAAATCAACGAAGATACACACGCTATTTACGCGCAAGCAAACTTCAACGGTGAAACATCGGGTCTGCCTATTCGTGGTAATCTAGGTGTTCGCTATGTTGATACATCGATTGAGTCGATTGGTCGGAATGTGGCGCAGGGACAGATTACAGAAACTGTCACTGAGTCGTCATATAACTTCCTGCTGCCACGGTTCAACCTTGTCGCTAACGTGACAGATGACCTGTTACTGCGCGGGGGTATCGCGCGCGATATTCGTCGGCCCAACTTTAGCGATTTGGCAACATCGGTTGCATTTGGTACAGGCTCAAACTCTGTCGTGGCTATTGGTAACCCAGCGCTTTCACCAGAGTCAGTTTGGTCTTATGACTTGTCGGCTGAATATTACCTGTCACCGTCAAGCATTTTAAGTGTTGGTGTCTTCCATAAGAGCCGCACAGATCTCTTCACTGATGTTCAGGAAGATCCTCCTGGAAATGAAGATGCCCAAGGTCGTTTGAATATTGATGTGACACCTCCGTGTGAACAGGGTGGTATCTTTAACCCAATCGCGGCACGTAACATTAACAGCCAAATTGATGGGATCGGTATTTGTGTGCCTTTCCGTACGAAGCGTAACGGCGAAGGTGCCTTTACTCAGACAGGTGTTGAACTCGCGTTCCAATACGATCTATCACAGATGGAAGACCGTCTTGGTTGGGCGTCAGGGTTCGGTGTCATTGGTAACTATACTTACCAAGAACAAGGTGGCAGCGCGAATGACTTTGAGTCAAACTTCCGCCGCATCGGTGGTAACCGTAATATCTTTGGAAACTTAGGTGTCGCTGATCCACAGCTTCGTATTGCGCAAGATAACCTGTCTAAGAACGCGTATAACGCAACATTGTTCTATGACAAATATGGGCTAAGCGCTCGTGCACGCTACACATGGCGTTCTGCATACACGCTACCAGCGGCTGTGGAGAGCTTCAAAGCGGGCGCGCCGTTGATCTATTCTGGTCGCGGACAACTTAATGCCAGTGTGGTTTATGACTTTAGTGATAAACTGTCAGTCGGTATTGAGGGCATCAACTTGCTACAAGCCGACCAAGAGCAATATTGTGTCAAAGACGGCACGCTACTTTGCTTTAACGGCATTACAGACCGTCGTCTTATCGCTGGCGTGAACTTTAAGTTCTAGTCAGAAAGACATCTCAAATGATAGAGGGACGCTGAAAAACGGCGTCCCTTTTTTGTTGGATAAATAAAGAACCAAGCTCAGAGACAGCTTGATTTTTCTATAATTATCAGTGGTTTAGAGCCGCGCCTTAAAACACAACAACGCTGCGAATACTCTTGCCTTCATGCATCAGGTCAAAGCCTTTGTTGATGTCGTCTAGCTCCAAGACATGGGTAATCATCGGATCAATCTCGATTTTGCCATTCATGTACCAATCCACGATTTTTGGGACGTCTGTGCGGCCTTTTGCGCCGCCAAAGGCTGTGCCTTTCCAGACACGTCCTGTGACGAGCTGAAACGGCCGTGTGGCGATTTCTTTGCCTGCTTCTGCCACACCAATAACCACGGACACGCCCCAGCCACGGTGACACGCCTCAAGCGCTTGACGCATGACGATCGTGTTGCCTGTACAGTCAAAGGTATAGTCCGCACCGCCATCTGTAAGCGCAACTAGGTGCTCGACAATATCGCCGTCAGTTTCTTTGGGATTGACGAAATGGGTCATGCCAAAACGCTCGCCCCATTCCTTTTTATCATTGTTGATATCCACGCCGATAATCTTATTCGCCCCGACCATGCGTGCGGCCTGCAACACATTCAAACCAATACCGCCAAGGCCAAAGACAATGACATTATCACCCGCTTGCACTTTGGCGGTGTTTGTCACCGCGCCAATGCCTGTCGTAACACCGCAGCCGATATAGCAGCTCTTATCAAACGGCGCGTCTTCGCGGATTTTCGCGACCGCAATTTCGGGAAGGACCGTGAAGTTAGAAAATGTCGAGCAGCCCATATAATGGTAAATCGTTTCGCCCTTATAGCTAAAGCGGCTTGTCCCATCGGGCATTAGGCCTTTGCCTTGCGTCGCGCGGATGGCGGTGCAGAGATTGGTTTTCCCTGAGAGGCAGGACTTACACTGGCGACATTCTGGTGTGTAGAGGGGAATAACGTGATCGCCAGGCTTGACCGAAGTGACGCCCTTGCCAACTTCGCGCACAACGCCCGCGCCTTCGTGACCCAGCACACTTGGGAACAGCCCCTCGCTATCAAGGCCGTCCAGCGTGTAAGCGTCAGTATGGCAAATCCCGGTAGCCATGATCTCGACAAGGACTTCACCGTCTTTGGGACCTTCCAAATCAAGTTCGACAATCTCCAAAGGTTTCTTCGCTTCAAAGGCAACGGCGGCGCGTGTTTTCATGACTCAGATCCTCATTATTTTGCTCGACCATAATCGCCAGAGTATTTCAGGCAACAAAAAAGCCGCCTGCGTGGGGCAGACGGCCTTTGATAAAGCGTTTTGAATGAAGACTAGAGGTCTTTCAACGCCGCTGAGGCCTTGAATTGAGCCGAGGTCTTGGCTTTGCTCATCATCATTTTGCCTGTCGCTGGATTACGCATTTCGCGTGATGGGCGGTGCTTGGCAACAAACTGACCAAAGCCTGGTAGGGCTACGCCGTTTCCATCTTTGAGCTCACCTGTCACAGTTTCGCAAAATGCGTTGACGAATTCGCCAGCTGCGGCCTGTGTTGTTCCACATTTGTCCGCAAGAGCGGCTACGAGTTCTTTTTTGTTCATCTTCAGTCTCCCTAGTCGATGAGGGCCCCGCTCTCATTGCGTAACCTCTGGATATATCCTAACGAATAAGGTTAATGATGCGTTAAAACCTGCGTTATAGCGCGGTTTTAAGCCGATTCAGCGTCAATTTTTACGATTCCATAGGTTTGGCAAGAGGTGTAGAGACCCATTTTAATGGATTCGCTCTAGAATCACTCAGGGGAAATTTCGCTTTCCCAACCTCTATATCATGTAGATTTGGTCAGCTTTCGTCACGCCCCTTGCGCTTCTAATCGCAATCGCGCTTTATGCGAATATGAGTCGTAAATTGAAAATAGGCGTAGTGGGTGCAGGGGTATTTGGCGGCTATCACGCCGCAAAATGCGCCGCTCATCCACGTGTGGATTATGTCGGCACCTATGATAAAAGCTTCGCCCGCGCTGAAGCGGTGGCGACCCCGAAGGGCGGACGCGGCTTTCGTGATTATGGCCTGTTGCTCGCGGCATGCGACGCTGTCGTGATTGCCACACCCGCGAGCCAGCACGGCGTTATGGCGTTGCGGGCCCTTAAAGCGGGCTGTCACACCTTGATTGAGAAACCCATCGCCACGACACAAGTCGCGGCTCAACGTATTATAGATTCGGCGGCCCTGAATAACCTCATCGTCCAAGTCGGGCACCAAGAACGCTTTGTCGCCAAAGCGATTGGCCTTGACCGCATTGCCGAGACCCCCACGCGCATCGCAGCTGTGCGACATTCGCCGTATAGCCCACGGGGCACGGACGTCTCTGTCACGCTCGATCTAATGACCCATGACATTGACATGGTACTTTGGCTTTTGGGCGCGGATGCTGATGAGGTGAGGGGGCACGCTATTGTGGTGCAATCAGACACGCCAGACGCGTCACTGTCGCATTTGAAAATCGGCGGCACGCGCGTGCGGCTCTCTGCCAGCCGCGTTGAGCCTGCCAGCGAACGCGTCATGCGCCTCACTTACCCTAGCGGAGACGTGCTCATTGATTTCAATGCCAAGACGCTAGTTAATCACACAGACTTTGACCTGAACTCTGATTTCGGACAAAGTCCCATGGCGCAAGATAGCCTTGGCGCGGCGACCAATAGTTTTGTGTCGGCTGTGCTGGACGGCACGGATGTCGAGATTACGGGCGGACACGGGCTGCGCGCGCTGAATGTGGCGCTGCAAATTGATAAAAACACATAAGGGCGGGCCTCAGATGAAATCATTTTTCAGAGTTCTATTAATACTAGTCATCGCATTGGGCGTCGTGGCCGCGCTCAACTGGTCAAAAATTACACGGCTTAGAACAGTGAACACGCTCTTTGACGCGGACAAAATCGTCTATAATTTTTCAAACATGAAAGAGGCGTTTTTGTTTAACCAACTCGACGGCTCTGACACGCCCTTTCTCTTTCCAGAGAATCCAAGGCCGCTGCCCGAAACGGTCACGATAGCTGGCAATGAGCGAAACCTGTCAAAGCTGCTAGAGACGCTCGACACCACAGCCTTCATCGTTGTGCAAGACGGGGAAATCCTAAATGAGCAATATTTCAAAGGCACACATAAGGACGATCACCGTATCAGCTGGTCGGTCGCCAAATCCTTTATGTCAGGCCTCTACGGTAACGCTGTTGCGAGCGGGCAAATAAAAAACTTGGACGATACAGTGGAAAGCTATGTCCCCATGCTCAAAGGCAGCGCCTATGAAGGCGCGACCATCCGCAATGTGCTCAATATGGCGAGTGGCATCACCTTTAACGAAGACTATATGGACCCCAAGTCCGACATCAACGACATGGGTCGCGTGCTGGGTCTTGGCGGGTCTATGGATAAATATGCGGCAGGCCTCATCGCGCGCGACGTGCCTGCGGGCGAGCGTTGGAAATATGTGTCTATTGATACTCATGTCGCGGCTATGGTGCTGCGCGCCGCCACAGGCAAAAGCTTGCATGAGCTGTTCAACGAGACTTATAGCGCGAACCTCGGCTTTGAAGGCAATCCCTATTACATGACCGATGGGCAGAACGTGGCCTTCGCGCTGGGCGGGCTGAACCTCACCACGCGCGACTATGCCAAATTTGGGCAGTTATTTTTGCAAGGCGGGGAGTTTGGCGGCAAGCAAGTCATCCCCGCTGATTGGGTCGCAGAATCCACAGTCCATAGTGCGCCGTCTATGTCAGACCGCGGTGTGGGCTACGGCTATCAATGGTGGGTGCCTATGCCGCAAGAGGGACCAAATAAAGGCGACTTCTTCGCCGTCGGCATTTACGGCCAATATATCTACGTCAATCCCGCCCGCAACCTCGTCATCGCCAAAAACGCTGCCGACCGCGAATTTGCCTTCGAGATGGAAGGCTACGGCCACAGCATGAATGTGAATGTGGATTTGTTTAGAAGCTTGGCGGATTATTACGCGCCCTTAGTTGATGCAGGTGGCTCCAATAAACAGCCTCCGGAGGCTGACGGTGAAGTTTACCTGCTTCATCGGTGCGAAAATGGTGTCTGCAGAGAGCTGACGCCCAGAGAATTAGAAATTTTTCGTGGGCAAGCCAAGAAAAATCTGACGCGTGTCTTTGAGCAAGTTGATCAGGAAAACAAGTAACGGCTTGCCCCCCAAACGTCCCCCCGCTAAACCGCCTTTATGACAACCACCCTTAAAATTGCGTCGGCACAATTGAACGCTCATGTTGGTGACCTGCGCGGGAATATGGCGAAGGCGCGGGAGGCTTTTGCGAGCTCAAAGGCGGACGGCGCGGATATCCTTGTCCTGCCTGAACAGTTTGTGATTGGTTATCCCGCCGAAGACCTCGTGCTGAAATCTGCCGCGCTGGCCGATTGCCGTGTCGAGGCGGAAAGCTTTGCCACCCTAACAGCGGACGGGCCCGCGGTGGTTTATAATCTGCCGTGGCTTGAGAATGGTAAAGTCTATAACGCCGTTCTCTTTATGCGCGACGGTGAGATTACCGATGTACGGTTCAAGCATCATCTGCCTAATTATGGCGTGTTTGACGAAGCACGTGTCTTTACGCGCGGGCCGCTGCCTAAGCCTGTTGAGTTTAAAGGCGTCACCATTGGCCTGCCGATTTGCGAAGATCTCTGGCAGCCAGGTGTAGCGAGCCATCTCGCAGACCTTGGCGCGGAGATTCTTATCTCGCCCAATGGCTCGCCGTGGCGGCGGACCGCGCTGACAGAGCGCCAAGCCGCATTGGGCGAGAAAGTCCATAACGAAGGCTTGCCCCTTATTTACGTCAATCAAATCGGCGGGCAGGACGAGCTAGTCTTTGACGGTAGCAGTTTTTCAATGGCGGCGGATGGCACGATTGTGCAGGCGCTGAAATCCTTTGTTGAAGACTACGATATCGCGACGTGGGAAAAGCGCGGCGAGGGCTGGGTCTGCGTTGAGGCGAAGATTGAAAAGCAGCTCGACGGCTATGAAGCCGATTGGCGCGCTATGTGTCTCGGCCTTGGTGATTACGTCAATAAGAACGGATTTAAGCAAATCGTGCTTGGCCTCTCAGGTGGTGTGGATAGTGCCGCTGTCGCAGCCATCGCGGCTGATTCTCTTGGCCCAGAGCGTGTCTGGTGCGTGATGATGCCGTCGCGCTACACGGCGGGCGAGAGCCTTGGCGACGCGCAGGACTGCGCCGAACGTATTGGCTGTCGCTATGATGTCATCGCGATTAAGCCCGCCTTTGACGCGTTCCAAGAAATGCTCGCCCCGATGTTTGAGGGGTTGCCGTCAGATGTGACAGAGGAAAACATGCAGTCGCGTACGCGCGCGCTGACGCTCATGGCGCTGTCTAATAAATTTGGGCCGATGGTGGTGACGACGGGCAATAAGTCGGAAATGGCGGTTGGCTATGCCACGCTCTACGGCGATATGTGTGGCGGCTATAATCCGCTTAAGGATATTTATAAGACGGAGCTGTTTAAGCTCTGCCGTTGGCGCAATGAAAACCGCCCTGATGACTTGCTCGGCGGGGACTATCCGATACCCGACAATATCATCACTAAGCCCCCGACAGCAGAGCTTCGTGAAAACCAAAAAGATAGCGACAGCTTGCCTGAATATGATGTGCTCGATGATATCCTTCTGGGCCTCATAGAGCAGGACCTGCCTGTCGAGGATATCATTGCGCGCGGCCATGATCCGAAGGTCGTGAAACGCATACAGCACCTCTTGTATATTGCCGAATATAAGCGCAGACAGGCGCCGCCTGGCGTAAAAATCGGCTCAAAGAATTTTGGCCGCGACCGCCGCTATCCTATCACGAATAAATATCGGGACGATGTTCCGAACGCCTAGAGACGACTATGACCAATCTTCCAAAAATTGATGCGCCCGTCATCGCCCGTTTTGCACCCTCTCCGACAGGGAAACTCCATGTTGGCAACGTCCGCACGGCGTTGATGAATTGGTTGTTCGTGCGCGAAAGCGGTGGCCATTTTATCCTACGCATTGATGACACAGATGTTGAGCGCTCGACGAAAGCCTATGAAGAGGGCATCAAGACGGATTTGTCTTGGTTGGGCCTGAACTGGGATAGCAGTTTTAAGCAGTCAGAGCGTTTCGCAGAGTATGACAAGGCGCGCGATAAACTCATAGCGGCGGGACTGCTCTATCCGTGTTACGAAACATCTGAGGACCTTGACCGTCAGCGTAAATTGCAGCGTGTAGCAGGCAAGCCGCCTGTCTATAACCGCGCAGCGCTGGAGTTAACGCAAGCTGAAAAAGACGCGTTTGAGGCCGAGGGGCGCACGCCGCATTGGCGGTTCAAGCTGTCTGGTGATGTTGTGACTTGGACAGATATGGTGCGCGGTGAACAGCGTATCGATACGAGCTCGCTCTCTGATCCTGTGCTTATTCGCGGGGACGGCTCTTATCTCTATACACTTCCAAGTGTGGTGGACGATATTGACGCGCAGATCACCCACGTTATTCGCGGCGAAGATCACGTCACAAATTCAGGCGCGCAGATTGAAGTTTTCCGCGCGCTGTCAGACCACCTGCCGACATTTGCGCATACGCCACTGCTTGTCGGGAAAGACGGGAAGGGGCTGTCCAAGCGCCTTGGGTCGCTCTCTATGGATCAGTTGCGCGATGAGTATTTTGAACCGCTCGCGATTTGTTCGCTACTCGGAAAAATCGGGACGTCTGACCCTATCGAAGTACGGCCCTCGCTTGAAGTGCTGAAAGACGAGTTCTCATTTTCAAAAATTGGACGTGCGCCGGCGCGTTTTGATGAGGATGAGCTTTTACTCCTCAACGGTAAGCTGCTCCATGAAACATCGTATGCGGATGTCAAAGATCGCCTTGACGCCATGGGTGTGGCAGGCGGTGAGCGGCTCTGGCTGCTCGCGCGTGACAATATCTCAAAGCTCACAGAGATGGCGGGCTGGTCGACGATGATTTACGCACCTATGGTGGGCCAGATTGCGGACGAGGACGCGGCATTTTGCAAAACGGCTGCTGACTGCTTGCCATCTAAAATCACGGACAGTACGTGGTCAGAATGGACAGGAAAGCTTAAAGCCGAGACAGGGCGTAAAGGCAGATCGCTCTTCTTACCGCTTCGTCTAGCGCTGACAGGCCGTCGCGGCGGACCATCAATGGGTGAAATCCTTGACCTGCTTGGATCCGAGAAAGCCGCTGCGCGTCTTCGCGGCGAAAGCGCCTAGTTTGCGCGTTTTCACGCAAGCGTGAAATCACAAGGCTTGGCCTTCTTTCATTTTACAATTAGGGCAGTGACATAAACCTATTGGGAGAGAGATAATGAAAGAAACAATTCACCTGACATCACTACGTCTGCCGCTTTTTTTGACGCGGCTATCAATCGTGGCTTTTATGCTGCCATGGCAGCTGATGCGATTTTCGAAGCCTGAGAGCATTAATGGAATCGCGCAAAAGTATTATAAATTCAGTATGCCAGAAATAGGCAGCACGATTACAGGCGTGCTGATGATGGCACTTCTATTTGCGTTTTTAATCGGATTTAAGAAGCGCATCAGCTATGGTCTGGTAGCGCTACTTCACGGCATTGGGACACTTATGACAGTGCCAAACCTTATTCCAGGGCTAGAGGGCTATAATCAGTTATTTCTTGCAGCAATCCCAGCCCTGATGGCGATGGTTTTGCTTTATTGCTTACGCAACGAAGACACGCTTCTGTCGATTGATAATTAGAGAAGTCGGTGGTTGGTCATAGAGCTCGCCGGGATGAAACCGAGACCTATGACCAACCCACCTATTTCTGATAAAGGGCGTGGGGTCCTTTATCGGTGCGTTGCCGGTTGAGTTGGGATGATGTCCAGCAACACAAATTTACTAGCGTATAAGTTGTGAAAAGTATATTAAAAATACACGCTATGGTTTATTTTTTGTGAGTAGGGGAAAGGCTAGCGCTCAAGACGCGTAAATCATAGTGCGTGTTTACCAAAAACTTAGTCTTGTCCAAGTTTTTTTGACTTTTATCTTAGGGCTTTTCTCTACCTTTTCGCTGAAAACACATCTTTGATGCGTCGTCCGATGATATGCCAAATGGGATCTAGAATCAAAATAGCGGCAATAACGAGAACGCCAAAAATCCAATGTTTATCAGTCACGTAGAGCCATATAAACACCCCTATCATTAGCGGATAAAAGGCGAGACCGTAGAACATCCGCCACATGGCTATGCCCACGTTTTTCATTCTTGGTCAGCGTCCTCTGAGTCTGCGAGGAGAGCCTTCGCCCGCAGCTCTGCGTTCAGTGTCCAATTCTCTGGAGAGAGCCAATTTTCGCTAGTATTTGATGTGCGTTTGAAGATGAGGCAGTTCGCTGTTGGCATAGAAATCGGTGAATTTGACATAATTTCAGCTAATTCTCTCCATCCTGGGTTGTGTCCAAGCAGCATGATTCTCCCCTCTGGTTCCTCAGACTTGGCACAGAGGTCTAAGACAGTCGCTGCGCTCGCGTGGTAAAACTCTGGGACTTTGATGATAGTCTGCGCGCCAGGGATAATGCGGATGACGCGCGTCGCGGTTTCTTGCGTTCGCGTCGCATCGGACGCCCAAATGACATCAGGGGCGACACCCATAGCTGTAAGGTGCTGAGCCACAGCGTCCGCTTCACGCTTCCCACGTTTGTTGAGCGGGCGAGCATGATCAGAAAGCGAGCTATCTTTCCAGCTCGATTTGGCATGACGCATCAAAAGCAAATGTGTGGCCATCAGTCATCCGCCTTTTTCTTACTAGGCGAATATGGCGTCACGGGACTCTCGATAACATCAATTACATCAAGTGCCTCAATCGAGCGAACACGTGTTGGCAATCGCCCTGTTGCAATGAGTGCATCCGCACGCGTGCGGGCGTTCAGGCGGAGGTCTTCGAAAAACAAATTTGAGGGCAACGTCCAAAATCGCGCGCCTAAACCTAATGGTCGGCGCAGTGAGCGACTTTTCGGTTTATCCACAAGAAGAAGGCCATCTTCACACTGCGCGCCTGTTTGCTTTGGCAGGGGCGGCGGAAGGTCCTCAGGACCAAGTCCAACAGCAGCCATGCCGCCTTTATGAAGGCGTGGTACCGCGTAATCTTCAGAGCGTGACCATAGAAGCGGGTTTGTGCAGAGGGTCGCAGCGCCGTTGACCGACATATACTCGCGGCCATTAAAGGCCATAGCGCGAGAACTAAACCATTCCGCATTTTTCTTATCGGATGGCATAAAGCTGCCATAGGCGACTATGCATCCCGTATCATCTTCAGTTTCACAGGGTGGAAAAATGCCAAGTGCGCCGTCGAACAAGGCTTCGGGCAGGGGATGATCTATGATGTAGGCGACCGCGAGACGTTTCTGTAGGGCCCGATCTGCAAAGTCCTGCATCAGGCGGATCAGATGGTCAGCCCCTTGGCCGTGCCCAGCTAAAATAATTGGACGTTCAGACGGGCTGTCATTTAAAAACTGCTCAAAGGCGCGTTTGACGTCTTGATAAGCAAAATTGCGAGCACGTCGAGCGTCTTCCCTATTAGTCATATAGCTATACATGGCAGCATGGCGATAATAGGGCGCGAAGATACGTCCTGCATGGCTGTAAGGTGCGACATAGTTCGGGCGCACGATATTTTGTAGCCGTTCGCGGCGGCGGTCTACATCGACTGGTAAAACCCAATGTGTGCCGCCCCTATATACGCCTGGCACGATGACGAAGGCGTCACCGGGGGCGTCCGCGAGGTAGCTATCTGCCGCAATTTCAGGGCGCGACAGCCAAGCGGTCTTACTTGTGTAATCAGGCGCAGGGGGTTTTTCATATGTTTGAAATGGCACACCTGGGTCTTGAAGCGATTGGAAAATGTCATCGTGATAGATATAGGCTAATAGCGAGAGCAATCCAAAAGTCGTAAGAGTGAACAGGATGAGCTTAGAATGTCGATATGCTATATTTTCAGCCATAGACTATTCTCCTCTTGCGGCGTTACGACGTATACGAAATAAAGCTGTGACCTGTCGAATCTTGCCTTGGCCGTAGGTGTAGCGACTTTTAGGCTCGCTGACCATGATGAGACCGGTTAAACGGAAAATGATATGACAGAAAATAAAAACTTAGAGACAGAGCCAGCACAACCGCAATCCTCAAAGACCGGACCGTTTCGGGGGTTGCGTAATAAGTTTCTGACGGGCTTGATTGTAGCGCTACCACTTTTTGTGACAGTGATGGGAATCTCATGGATTGTCGGCGGCGTGGACACATATGTGATTGGCCTTATCCCCGATAGTCTTCGCATAAATCCATGGTTTGATTTCGTTTTAGGTATTCCAGGGCTTGGACTTATCATTGTGATGGTTAGCCTGGTAATACTTGGATCTTTTGCGACCAATTTCATTGGCACGTCTATCATTAGGGCGGGAGAGCGATTACTCGCGCGTGTGCCTGTGGTGAGTAATGTCTACAACTTTTTCAAACAGATTGTCGCTACTGTCGCGCAACAAAGTGACCGGTCTTTCAAAGAGGTTGTGCTGATTGAGTACCCCCGGCCTGGGCTTTGGGCGGTGGCATTTGTTACGGCAGAATTGCAAGGGGCGCCGCGTGGTGTTTTGGGCGAAGGATTTGTCTGTGTGTTTGTACCAACGACCCCCAATCCAACATCTGGATTTCTTTTATTTGTCAAACGTGACGACATG
Source organism: uncultured Caulobacterales bacterium (assembly GCA_964424575.1). GTDB lineage: Bacteria > Pseudomonadota > Alphaproteobacteria > Caulobacterales > Maricaulaceae > Fretibacter. The sequence continues at coordinate 128,886 of CAYRIV010000008.1, forward strand.
ACTGTGCTCGACATGACGCCAGAAGAGGGAGCAAAGATGATTATTTCTGGGGGAATGGTGAGTTCTAACCAAGACGTCCTCGTGACACCGATTGAAACGGAAGAGAAGCGCCGCGAAAAAGAGTCAAAATCCCTTGATGATTTTGTGAATCCTGATGCGTCTGAATAGTATCTTCGGGCACAAAAGACTTTTCACTTTTGAAAGCGCCCTATTTTACTTGAAAGTTTCGGCGACGTAATTAAAGACGCCGCAGGAGGTCCGCTATGACACTTGTCGAGAAACTAGATAAACGCTGGTACCCTAATCATAGAGATGATTGGGATGCACATGCTTTTCGTGCCCGTATTTTATCCAAACTCGACACGTCTATGACTTTACTTGATATCGGAGCGGGCCGTGGCGGCACTCAACATATGAATTTCAAAGATTTAGCGGGACATGTTATCGGAGCTGACTTGGATCCTGTTGTGCTAGAGAACAAGCAAATCGATGAGGCTATTCATAATGTGGACGGCAGTCTAACAGGCGTTGCGGATAACTCCGTTGATATAGTCGTGTCCAAAGATGTGCTTGAGCATGTCGCTACGCCGGAAATTTTCTTCAAAGAGGTTGCTCGCGTTCTAAAATCAGGCGGGCTATTTATGGCGAAAACGCCAAATGGATTTCACTACGTGACTTTGGGCGCCCGCATGACGCCGCTGTCATTCCATAAATGGTATAATGAAAAGCGCGGTCGTAAATCCCATGATACGTTCCCAACGACTTATCTCTGCAATTCAAAGCGCGCCTTGACGAAATTGGCAAAGCTATCAGGTATGACGCTCGAAAAGCTTGAATATGAAGAAGGGCGTCCAGAATATCTCCGTTTCAATGGGCTGACCTATCTTATTGGTTTTCTTTATGAGCGCACGGTCAATACTCTGAACTTAAACGGCCTTAAGGTCTCTCTTTATGTTACTATGCGTAAAGATGGCTGATACCACCACTTGATTTTCATAATAAGTGTAAACATTACGGACTATGTCTAAGTCAGAAAATGCGGTAAAGACAAAACATGTTTTATAACATCATATTATTATGCGGGTTTTTGCTGGCGCTATGGAATATTCTGAAAGGGCTTCGTAATGGCGGAACAGGGGCCTTTATTCTAAATCCCGTCATTTGGTTCTCAGTTTTTTACATTTTGATTCATATTTTTGTCGCAGGACTAAAATACAACACTTCGGGTTGGCGCTATGATTATAGCTACGATGAGCAATTCGTTATTAATGCAGGCTTGATTACGCTACTTGGCTATCAATTTGGGGTGCTAGTGCTCAATACGACGTCTAAAAGCCTTGTTGCAAAAAGTTTGCGCCGCGCTGAATATAATCGCAACCATGCTCCTCGGGAGCATATCGTATGGCTTCTCTATGCTATCGGTTTAGCGACTATGGTCGTTGGAGCGTTCTTCTTTCTTAGGAACTATGGGCAACTGACTGACGATTATTTGACGGACCGAATAGGGGCAGGGTTAGGACGAGGGCTTTCGCGGTCTATGCCTAATTTTCTGATCTCTAGTTCCTTGATTTTTGGTTATATTTATTTGTCATTGTCGGTGGAGTTAAGACGCTCTCGTCTTATCGCTGCCGTTCTTGGCGGGATATCATTCGTCATGGTCGTTTTTTACTATAATAGTATCAACAGCCGTAATTCCATCTTCTTATCGCTCATATTGTTGGGCAGTTTATACTTCTTTTTACGTCCTGCGGGAGATGTATTCAGTGGGAAATTCTTAAGAAAAGCCCTGTTAGCTCTTATGCTGTCTGTTGCTGCATGGACCGTGTTTTCATCAATGACGCGAGTTCGATACACCGTTGCTGAATCGACTTATACGCTTGATAGGCTGGATGAGTTGGAAACGTCTATGCTGTACGGCGCTTTCGGTAATGATGAGAATATTATTTGGATGGCCAATAATGAATACAAACAACACGGCGGGATTAGCTATTTTGCTGCTGTTTCAAATTTCGTGCCTCGTTCTATGTGGCCAGATAAGCCACTTGGCGGTGGCCCTCGCATGAAGAATGAGATTTTTCCAGGAAGTTATGTCGTTGGGGCTTCAGGGAACTCGTCATTTACTACGGGGCTATTTGCCGAAGTCTGGTTGAACTTTGGGCCTTGGGGAATTTTATACATCATACCCATCTGGGCGCTCACTGGACTATTTTTTGTTTCTGGGGTCGCGCGCAACCTTTATACAATTCGAGCTCTGCCATGGATGGCATGCGCTGTTCTTTGGTCCACAGCCTTGATTTATTCCGAATTTGCGGGTTTCTTCGGACGATTAGTTTTTATATGTACACCCTTATTTATCGCCGGCTTTTTAGGTACGCAGCGGGCCAAGACTAATTCCGCCTATTCGCTTGCCCCGAGGCAACGCCAAGTGAACTTGGTATAGTCCTGCGCTATCGATATTCATAATTGATAGAGAATATAGAGGCCGTCTTTATTGTCGGGACCAGATGTGCGGATTCGTAATCTCTCATAACCTACTCGGTAGCGCATTGCATGTGAGAGTATCTTTAGGAAATTTGGAGGCACCACCGAGAATCGAACTCGGGTACACGGATTTGCAATCCGCTGCGTCACCACTCCGCCATGGTGCCTCACTGATGCGGGATATATATATAAGCGCCCCTACGAGCAACGCCTAATTTAGTTGATTTATGTGTTTACGCCTGCCGCTTTAAGTTCCGTATTCATACGGCCCGTTAGAAAGCAGAACAGCATCTTAAAATCGCTATAGAGTGACCAAAGCGGATAGGTAAAAGTTGCGGGCTTATTTTTTTCAAACGCTCCGTGTGAGACCCAAGCGAAGAAATAACCACTGATGACTGCGGCACCGATGAAAACCCATTTTTGTGAGACTATGGCATAAACAAGCAAAGCCAGGGCGAGGGACGTCCCCACATAATGCCAGGCGCGAGTCGTGGCTTTACTATGCTCGCGTAAGTAATAGGGCCAGAAGGCTTGATATGTCGTAATCTCTTTGCTCATGCCCGTTTTTTAACGCGAAAAGACGGTTTTATCTAGCCATATTGCGAAAACGCTTCACGTTAACTTTATATTTACCCTGTTCGTTAATAAGAAAGGTGTCTTCTCTTGGAGACATCCCACCATTCACCTATTACCTTCGGAGCCCTCGTGGCTCCTTTTTTTTAGTGAGAATTTGGGGGAAGATTGAAGTGCAAAAAATCCAAATAAAAATCCACATATGGCGCTAAATTAAGGTTGGACACCAGAGGAATCTCTGCTATCACGCGCGCCTACCTGAAAAGGCCTATTCCGCAATAGCTCAGTTGGTAGAGCAAGTGACTGTTAATCACTGGGTCGCAGGTTCGAGTCCTGCTTGCGGAGCCATTTTCTTCTCTTCATTTCCTTATATTATTTCATGA
>CAYRIV010000009.1:0-123894 GCA_964424575.1 uncultured Caulobacterales bacterium
TAATCTAACGCGGCCCCATCTATCAGCGATAAATCTTTCTCCCGGAGGACGTATAAGGTATTAGCAGTCGTTTCCAACTGTTGTTCCTTACTGAAAGGTAGGTTGCCACGCGTTACTCACCCGTCTGCCACTGTCTGCTGACCGAAGTCAGTTTCTCGTTCGACTTGCATGTGTTAAGCCTGCCGCCAGCGTTCGTTCTGAGCCAGAATCAAACTCTCAAGTTGAAAGTATGTCTGACTGTTGTCGTCCATATAAATGGACACTGGCGTTACAATAAAAATTGTAGCGCTTGTGCGTTTCAAAGAAATAACGAGATCCACAAGAACTGAATAAACAGCTCAAGCGATTTCATTATTTATTATAAAGAAACGTCAAACAGTCAGTCAACAAGTTGTGCAGTGTGTTACCACATCTGCGCACAGTCAAACGCCGCCTGCGTCTCTCTTCCCATATTCACAATGTCAAACAGCTGGAAAGTAGTCAGTGACTTTTTTCCAAAATTAAAGGCCTCGGCGAAGAGGCCCTTGATGCCCGCGTCAGGATGTTTCCCTCAGCGAGGAGCGCTATATAGGTAAAGGTTTTCAGGCTTGCAACACTTAAATTCGGAAAAAGTGCAGAAAGTTTGCAAAAAACTTTTTACTGTCCGAACCTGTGTATAAACTACCCTAAAACCGCGATTTACGTCCTATAAATCCGCTCTGGAGCCCTCTCATGTCACAAAAAAAGCCGAAACTTCATCAATTTCTTTTGTCTGCGACCTGTGCCGGGACACTTTTACTATCATATGGATGCCAAAAAAGCAAGGAAACCGAGTCGACTGCCCAATCTGCGACTCGCACAGCCGCACAATCAACACAATTTGCCCAAAATAAATCGGCTAAAAATGTGATTATATTCATCGGCGACGGCATGGGAGTCTCCACTGTGACCGCCGCGCGCATCTTTGACGGCCAATCGCAGGGCAAATTAGGCGAAGAACACGCCCTCGCCTTTGAGGATTTCGAGCATCTCGCCCTCATCAAGACCTATAACACCAATGCCCAAGTGCCGGATTCGGCGGGAACTGCCACCGCCATCCTCTCTGGCTACAAGACAAATATCGGCGCAGTGAACGTCAAACCCAATACAAGCGTGACAAAAATGGCGCTTGCGAGCTGCTCTTTAAAGATAGCGCCGCCCACACTCGTCGAGCGCGCCAAGGATGCAGGGCTGTCGGTCGGCATTATATCGACCGCGCGTATCACCCATGCCACACCCGCCGCTATGTATGGCCATGCCGTTGACCGCGGATGGGAAACGGACGCCGATGTGCGTGACAGCGCCAAGAAGATCGGCTGCAAGGGTCTCGCCCGCCAACTCATCGACTCTGACGCCGACATTATATTAGGGGGTGGCCGCGCAAAGTTCAGCGATGAGCTGCTCGCCAAGTGGGATGACCACGAGGGCAATCTCTATGTCACGGACGCGCCGTCCCTACGCAGCCTGCCAGAAGGCGACAAATTGCTCGGCCTGTTTACCCCCTCTCACATGAGCTATGAGGCCGACCGCGATGACGCCAAAGAGCCGTCTCTCGCCGAGATGGCAGCGCTCGCGATTGACAAATTCGAGGCCAAAAACACCGGATACATTATAATGGTGGAAGCGGGTCGCGTGGATCACGCCCATCACGGCACCAATGCTTACCGCGCTATGCGGGATATGCAGGCCCTCAATGAAGCGGTGAAAGTCGCCAAAGACAAAACAGGCGACGACACACTTATCATGGTGACGGCCGACCACAGCCATGTCTTTACAATGGCAGGCTATCCCGCGCGCGGAAATCCTATCATGGGGCTTGTGCGCAATCCTGATCCAGAGGCGGGCAAACCATCCGAGGACTACGCCCTCGCTGAGGACGGCAAGCCCTATACCACGCTTGGCTATCATAACGGCCCGAATGTACGTGACGCTAACGCCCCTGCGTTGACAGATAATATGGTGCAAGCCCCAGACTATCAGCAGCAAACCGCCGTCCACATGAGTTCAGAAACCCACGCAGGCGAAGACGTCCCCCTCTACGCCACAGGCCCAGGCAGCCACCGCGTCCGCGGCGTCATGGAGCAAAACGAGATACATGGGGTTATGATGAAGGCGCTCGGGATTGAGGGATATGAGGAGTAGGGTCGACTTAGTTAGCCATGTTACAGAATATCCTCACCCTGAGGAGCGCAAAGCGCGTCTCGAAGGGTTCGCCTCGTAACGCACCAATCCTTCGAGACGTTCGCTAACGCTCACTCCTCAGGATGAGGGTAACGACACAATCGGAAGGTCTACCCCCTAAAGCGGAATAATGCTCCGCTTTTTCGTAAAGCTCGTATAGCCGATATTGACGCCGAGCCTTGCGCCGACGCCGCTGCGCACGGGCGCGAGGGTGACGCCGTTGGCGCGTTGATAATGCACGGCCATGCCCGCGACGAGGAAAGCGCTGCCGTCCACACCTGGGAAGCGACGGAAGATGAACTCTGGATCATTAAGACCGTAAACGAGCGTGAAGACTTTGGAGGCATCAGCGCCCCAATCAAATCCGATGCTCGGCCCCTGCCAATAAATTTTACGAGATGTGCCATTTTTCATCCAAAGCGTGCCTTTACCGTAGCGCGCACCGCCGATGAACGCACCACCGCCTTCTTCGCCGGTGATATAGGCGGTCGGGCGGCCGCTATCTTTGAACAGGCGCTCAATTGTGGACGCGGCAGATTCCGATGTCACGCCGAGGTGGTTTGAAATGCCCGCAATCAACTCATTCTCGCTATAGGTTTCAAGCTGTGGGTTTTGCGACGCATTAGCGTTTGAGCGCGCCGTCGGGTCATTTGACGTCGTCGCGCAGGCGGGTAAAATGAGGCTCGCGCCGAGCCCTAACATAGCGGCGCGACGATTAAACTCTGATGTGCCAATTTTATCTGTCATTATAATGTCCTCGCAAATACGCGTAACTGTGTGCCCGAACTCAAGGCATACTGTCGTAAGTTAGGGTTAATAAAAGACAAAAATATGACGGTGGTCGCGTTAACTCTCTGTCATTAACACATAGCCAAGAGGTGTATTTGTGCCGCTTTTGTTCTGGATTTTCTTGGCAAAAGGTCGAATCTGTGAAACACAAGGCTATGAAGCCAATTTTTACGTATGATGGGATATCGCTGACCCTTATTGAGCTGTGCCTTTGGCTCGCGCTCATGCTGCTCGGCGTGCTTGTCACGATACTGCTGAGCCGACGCGGTCATGCGAGAGAGCTCGACCGTCAAACCGCCATTGGGGACGCCGTCAAAACACAGCTCTCTGACATGGCAGAAAAGCAAGCGGCGCTGCAAGGACGGCTGTCGCAATTTGCCGATGATACTGTGCAGCGCGATGCCATGTTTCGCGAAAGCCTCGATAGCCGCCTGTCGCAAGTCTCGGAAAAAGTCGGCGCGTCCATCATTCAGACTCAAGAGCGCAATTCCGCCAACCTAAAACAACTTCATGAACGCCTCGCCCTGATTGACCGCGCACAGAAAAACATTGAAACCCTCTCTGGTGAAGTCTCTGGTTTGCAAAGCCTTCTATCAAATAAACAATCGCGCGGCGCATTTGGCGAAAAGCAGATGCAGGACCTCATAGAAAATTACTTGCCGCCTAATGGCTATAGTTTTCAAGCCACGCTCTCGAACGGCAAACGCGTGGACGCGCTCATCCACCTGCCCTCTGGCCAAGGCGATGTCGCGATTGACAGTAAATTCCCGATGGAGGCGTGGCGCCGTTTAACCGAGGCCGATAACACCCCAATGGAAGCGCAAGCCGCGCGTGATTTCAAACGCGACATGCTTGTGCATATCAAAGCCGTGTCCGAGAAATACCTCATTTTTGGCGAAACCCATGACGTTGCGCTGTTATTTCTGCCGAGCGAAGCCGTCTATGCCGAGCTTCATGCCAACTTCCCTGATGTCATTGAAAAGGGTTTTTCTGAGAAAGTCATGATCGTCTCCCCGACCACCTTTATGGCAACGCTGCATACGATGCGCGCTGTGATGAAAGACGCCGCCATGCGCGAACAAGCCCATATCATCCAGCGCGAAGTAGGCCTTATAGCGAAAGACGTGACCCTTCTAGATGACCGCGTCGCCAAGCTTCAGACGCACTTCAATCAAACTGGCGAAGACATTCGCAAAATCCGCATCTCAACCGAGAAAATAACGAAGCGCGCAGATAAAATCGAAGCGCTTGAGATGGAAGACAAACCCAGCACGTCAAATGTCGCTGACTTTAAAGCCCCCGCGCGCGGGCTTAAGGACACAGGCTCTTGAGCCGCCACAAGGAAGACAAGCCCGAAGGGTGGATTCATTATGGTGGGCGGTTGTTTCGACCTGTCTCCACGGAAGGCGCGTCTGACACAGGCTCCGATACTATATTCAAATACGAACAACGCCGCGACCTCCTGACAGGCACTTATTCAGGCGGCGAGATTAGTTATGGCCACCTTATCGGACTTGTCGATGGGGCTGGACGTATCGATATGCGCTACCACCACCTCACCGTGGACGGCGAGCTTAAGACAGGCATTTGCCACTCAATCCCCGAGTTTCTCGACAACGGCAAAATTCGCCTGCATGAGCGCTGGCAATGGACCAGTGGTGAGCAGACGAAAGGGCGCTCCGTCCTCGAAGAACTCTAAGTCTTTATAATTGTGAGTCCTTTGGGCTCACACCTTCCCAAGCCCCCTCCCCGCGCCTATAGTCCCGCTATGAAAGACACCCCACACGAGTCGTATCAGGTTCTGGCGCGCAAATACCGCCCGCAAACATTTGAAGATATGATTGGCCAAGAAGCGCTGGTCACAACGCTGACTAACGCGTTTAAAGTCGGCCGCGTCGCCCATGCCTTTATGCTGACAGGGGTGCGCGGGATTGGCAAGACGACCACCGCCCGCCTTCTGGCCCGCGCGCTCAATTACGAAAGCGACACCATCAAAGGCCCGTCAGTGGATTTAGCCACGCCTGGGATTCATTGCGAATCCATCATGGCGTCCACACATATGGATGTGCTCGAAATGGATGCGGCGTCACGTACAGGGGTCGAGAATATGCGCGAAATGCTAGACGGTGTGCGCTACGCGCCTGTCTCTGCGCGATATAAAGTCTATATCATTGACGAGGTGCACATGCTCTCGACGGGGGCGTTTAACGCGCTGCTGAAAACGCTCGAAGAGCCGCCTGACCACGCGAAATTTATCTTTGCCACGACGGAAATTCGCAAAGTCCCGATTACCGTGCTGTCCCGTTGTCAGCGGTTCGACCTCCGCCGCGTTGAAGCCGATGTCCTCGCCGCGCACCTACGTGGCATAACAGATAAAGAAGGCGCGCATATTGATGACGAAGCGCTCGCCCTCATCGCGCGCGCCGCAGAAGGCTCTGTGCGCGATAGCTTGTCTCTGCTCGACCAAGCCATTGTCCAAGAAAGCGAAGTCGACGGGGACGTGTCCGCGGAAGATGTGCGAAATATGCTCGGCCTCGCGGACCGCGTGCGCGTGCTCGACCTCTTTGCCCACGCCGCCAAGGGTGACGGCAAGGCCGCGCTACTTGAAATGCGCAGCCAATACGCCGACGGGGCCGACCCCGCCATTGTCATGCGCGACCTGCTCGATATTTGTCATGACGTGACGCGCGCAAAAACGCTGGGCGATGACGCAGAATTTGACGTCGCGCCCGACCAAGTTAAACGCATGAAAGCGCTCGCGGACGAGCTTTCGACAGGGCAACTCACACGGATTTGGCAGCTCCTAATGAAAGCGCATAGTGATGTGCGCCTTGCGCCTGTACCGCTGGCCGCCGCTGAAATGGCGCTACTTGGTCTGGCCGTGGCGGGACAACTCCCGCCGCCAGAAATGGCGACGAAATTGATTGAGGCGCTACGGGACGGCTCGATTGCTGCGCCTGCGGCGTCCACAGCCTCGGCGTCAGCGTCACCCCCTGCGCCGACGCAAACACTGGCAACGTCTTCGCCTGCCCCGTCTGCCCCCGCCATGTCCGCGAGTGCAAACTCTGGTCCGACCATGCGCTCTCAACCAAGCATCGAAAGTCAGGCGCAGACCGACAAGGCGCATCATGTGCAGCTCAGTTCGCTAGAAGAACTCGTCGCGGCGGTAGAGGCAAAAGACATTGCGCTTGCCTCTGATATCAAACGCTATGTGCAACCGATATCTTTCCGCGCAGGCAATATGAAGTTTGAGCCCACCGCTGACGCGCCTGTCTCTCTGACGGGCAAAATCGTAGCGGTGCTACAAGAACTCACAGGCGCAATGTGGATCGTCTCGCCTGAAAAATCGGGCGGCAGCGAGACAATAAAAGCGCGTGAACGGCGCATAAAAGACGAACAAGCGGCCAAAGACCGCGCCCATCCTGCCTTCGCGCACCCGCTGTTTAAAGGCGCGAAACTCATTGAAATTCGCGACACGGCCCCCACATCAATGCCAGACACAAATGTCATAGCCGCCAATTTCAGACCGACTGAAGTTGACGACGACTCAGAGACTTAAAAGGATAATCTCATGAAAGATTTGATGGGCTTGATGAAACAAGCCAAAGAAATGCAAGCCAAAATGGAAGAGGCGCAAGCGCAAGTCGCGGACCTCTCTGTCACAGGTCGCTCTGGTGGCGGCATGGTCGAAGTCAGCCTCGCAGGCGGTGGCAATATGAGCGGCCTAAAAATCGACCCGCAATTGCAATCCGAAGATATTGAAATCATGGAAGACCTAATTGTGGCCGCTTATCAGGACGCCAAGGTGAAGCTCGACCAAGCCCAAGCCGAGACGATGAAATCCGCTATGGGCGATATCCCAATGCCGCCCGGTATGAAGATGCCGTTTTAGAATGAACCGGCGGGAGCTTATCGCAGCAGGTTTGCTCGGAGCGGGTGTGATGGGCGTATCGGCTTGCAACGCCCCTGCCGCCGACAAACCGCTTAGCGATGAAGACGCCCGCCAAAAGCTCGCAGGTTTTGCCGTCAATGTTGAAAGTTGGTGGCGCGATATTCCCTTTAAGCAGCGCTTTTCTAAGGCCGCAGAAGTGGGCTTTTCGCAAGTTGAATTTTGGTTCATCGATAGTTGGGACCGCAAAGCCAGCGAGCTGAAAAAGCAAATCCCTACAGACTTGGAAGTCGCACAAATCGTTGGCGATGCTCCCGCGCTGGCCCGCCCCGACACGCGCGCAGAGTTTTTAGAAAATTGCAAAAAAGCGGTTGATAACGCGGCGGTGCTTGAGACCAAAATCGTCACTCTGACAGGCCATCAGAACGTAGACGGCATCTCCACGGAAGACGCGCTGAAATCCTATCAAGACCATATGGCCGCTGCCGCATCCATTTTTGAAGACGCTCAAGTTTTCGCCGCGATTGAGCCGTTTAATCCTTATAACCATCCTGGCCATTTTATTTATGGCCACGCCGAAGCGTTGCGTATTTGCGAAGAGATTAACTCGCCTTACATGAAAATAAATTGGGATCTATTTCACATGCAGCGCCATGAAGGCAATCTCATTGATAACTTCCGCAAAGGCGCGGCCCATGTCGCCTATGTGCAAATCGCCGATAGCCCCGACCGTCACCAACCCAGCACAGGTGAAATAGATCATGTCAATTTGCTCAAAGCTGTCCGCGAAAGCTATGACGGCCCGATAGGGTTAGAGCTTTGGGCGAAAGATGACGATTACGATTCGGCACTCGAAGATGTTTTATCCCTAGCGCAAAAGCTTTAAAGTCACATCATGAACCGCCTTATTCTCAGCCTCACAACCGCCGCATGTTTACTGCTCTCGCCACAATTAAGCTTGGCCAATGACAGCCAAGCAGCAGGCGCAAATGCCGTCATGAGCTATGACTCGCGCTTTCATCCTGTTGTCGCCAAACACGGCATGGTCAGCACGCAAGACCGCCTCGCCGCCGAAGTGGGACGCGATATTCTCGCGCGTGGTGGCAATGCTGTCGACGCCGCAGTCGCGACAGGATTTGCGCTCGCCGTGACCCACCCACAAGCCGGAAATATCGGCGGCGGCGGCTTTATGGTCGTGCATCTCGCCAAGCAAAATAAAACACTGACCATTGATTTTCGCGAAATGGCCCCTGCCCGCGCGAGCCGTGATATGTATATCGGCGCGGACGGCGAGGTCGATAATCGCCTCGCGCAATATTCGCATCTTTCAGCAGGTGTCCCAGGCACAGTCATGGGCCTGCTCGACGCGCTTGAGACATACGGCACTATGTCGCGTCGCCAAGTCATGGGCCCTGCCATTCGTCTGGCCGAGCGCGGTTTTCCCGCCTCTTACGCCTTGGTCGAAAGCCTGAATGAATACCGCGAACAGCTCAGCGCTGACCCCAGCACGGTTGAGTATTTTTTTAAAGGCGGCGCAGGCTATCAGGTCGGTGAACGGGTCGTGCAAAAAGACCTCGCCGCCTCGCTCCGCCGCATTCAAAAATACGGCGCAGACGGATTTTACAAAGGCAAAACGGCAGACCTCATCACGGCAGAGATGGAAAAAGGCGGCGGGCTTATCACACGCGACGATCTTGCTAATTATAAGACAGCCACGCGCGACGCGGTGACGGGCGAATATAACGGCTACACCATCACCTCTATGCCACCGCCAAGTTCGGGTGGGGTACACATCATTCAAATGCTCAACATGCTCTCGGGGTATGATTTGCAGGCGGACGGGCATAACAGCGCGGATTATTTGCACAAATTAATCGAAGCGATGCGGCGCGCCTTTGCAGACCGTTCCAAATATCTCGGCGATCCAGATTACGCGGATGTGCCAACGCAGGCCTTGATTGATCCAGCCTATAATGCTGCGCAAGCCGCCACAATTAATCTCACCCAAGCCAGCCGCAGCGCCGACATCGCACCCGCCGCAAAAATGCCTTATGAGTCGCCTCAGACGACGCATTATTCAGTCATCGATAAAGAGGGCAATGCGGTGTCCGTGACCTACACTTTGAATTTTTCTTACGGCAGCGGCTACACTGTCGACGGGGCGGGCTTTTTACTCAACAATGAGATGGATGATTTTTCAGCCAAGCCAGGCGCACCCAATGGTTATGGACTAGTGGGCGGGGAGGCCAATAAAATCGAAGCAGGCAAACGTCCTCTATCCTCTATGTCGCCCGTCATTGTGCTCAAAGACGGCAAGGCTGTCCTCGTGACAGGTAGTCCAGGCGGCAGTACGATTATCACCGCTGTTTTGCAAATGGTGCTCAATGTCGTGGAATGGGATATGAACCTTGCCCAAGCCACCGCCATGCCGCGCATTCACCATCAATGGCTGCCTGACCGTGTCGCCGTCGAACCTGGTATTTCAAAAGACACGCTTGATGAACTTGAACGACGCGGATTCACTCTTGTAAAAAACGAGACGGGCGGCTTTGCGCGCACCGTCTTAGGGCGCGTGAATAGCGTCGGGCAAGGGGAAGGCGTTAAACTGGGCGCGAGTGACCCGCGTGGGCCGAAATCCGCAGCACTCGGGCATTAGGCGGACACAATTATGCAAAAAGGTAATGGCGGCCCAGAAATTGATAATCTTATAAAACTCCTCGCAAAGCTGCCAGGGCTAGGCCCCCGTTCAGCGAGGCGTGCGGCGCTCGACCTTATCAAAAAACGCGAAGCCCTCATGCGGCCGCTCTCAAATGCGCTCTCAGAGGCGGCGGATAAAATCAAAGACTGCACTGTTTGCGGCAATTTGGATATTGGCTCGCCTTGTCATATCTGTACCGCCCCTGGCCGTGACCAAAGCACGATTTGTGTCGTGCAAGATGTTGGTGATCTTTGGGCGATGGAGCGTGCGGCTGCCTTTCGCGGGACCTATCACGTGCTCGGCGGCACGCTCTCAGCTATTGATGGTGTACGTCCTGAAGATCTTAATATTAGCGGGCTCGTGCGGCGCGCAAGCGAGGACAATGTGTCCGAAATTATCCTCGCTATGAACGCCACGATTGATGGCCAAACCACGGCGCATTATATCACGGATCAGTTAAAAGAGAGTGGCGTCAGCGTCTCGCGCCTCGCCCACGGCGTACCCGTGGGGGGTGAGCTTGACTATTTGGACGACGGCACCATCACAGCCGCTATGAAAAGTAGACGGCCATTTTAACGCGATGACCGCTATCCCAAAAAAATTCAATCCCACCTTGTCCGTAGTTTTTCTCATCGCGGCGAATGCCATTCCGCTGATTGGGGTTTTGTTTTGGGGATGGTCCGTAGGGGCGGTGCTGCTAGCTTATTGGATAGAGAGCGTGATTATCGGCGTGCTCAACATCCCACGCATTTGGGCGGCTAAAGGCGCGGTAGGTAAAAAGCTCTTCACGAGCGTATTTTTTAGCGTGCATTACGGCGCGTTTGCCTTTGCGCATCTCACAATTTTGACAAGCCTATTTGGCGCGCAAGACCCAGTCTCTGCCGTACTGAGCGGCGGTACAATGATGTGGACAGCGATTAGCTTTTTTATCAGCCATCTCGTCTCGCTTATCCTTCGGCTGTACCGTCGGGAGTTTAAAGACAAAACAGCAGCAGAGCAGCTTTTCGCGCCTTATGGCCGTGTCATGATTATGCATATCGTGGTTCTCTTTGGCGCATTTTTCATTGAATTTTTAGGCTCGCCCATTTACGCCATCGTCTTGCTCGTGGTTCTAAAAACCGCGATTGATCTCAGAGCCCATCGGCGTGAAGGGCGCGACTCCCGTGCGCTTGAGAGCCTTCAAGTCAGTTCCAACTGAGCGGCACAGAGCCCTTGCAATCAAAACCGCATTTGTCCATATAGCCCTCGGAAGGTTGGCATTGGACGGATTTTTCGCCAACTTGGTCAGGGCGGGAACGCAGCAGCCACAACGAATCCTATTCGGGTCAGTGTTCAGCCTTCCACTTCTCCTCCCCCTTAAAGATAACGTGAATTGCGCGTGACAACGCCGATGCCTATATAATTTTCATGAAACTTCTCAAAACATTCGCTATCACAGCGGCCCTTCTCTCTCCAACTGTCATGGCCGCGCCCGCCTTCGCAGACAGCGCACCAATCTACACACCCTTGCGAAACTCCATCGCAGTTGGCGGTTATGACACGGTGAGTTATTTTTCTGGCAAGCCGATGAAAGGCGATAAGCGTTACACGACCAAACATCTTGGCGTGACGTGGCGGTTCTCCACCCGTGCTAATCTGGATTTGTTTAAAGCCAACCCCAACGCCTTTATTCCGCAATATGGCGGCTATTGCGCTTGGGCTCTTGCGCATGGAAAGCTCGCGAAAGCCTCGCCAAAGCAATGGTTGGTCGAAGACGGGAAACTCTATCTAAACTTCAATGCTCGCATCCAAACGCAATGGCTCGCCGATAAGGACGAATTTATTGTCGAGGCTGATAAGCGTTGGCCCGATATCCTACGCGATTAACGCAGACGGTTAATCCGTCTCAGCTAGCCAATGGCGAAGGAGCTGGTGCGCGATAGTAAAGCGCGGGGGACGTTTAAACACCTCACTGCGTTTCGCAAACACCGCTTCAACTTGCTCACGCGTAAACCACTTGGCATCTTCAATTTCTTTAGGGTCAATTTTTAGCTCTGTATCTGTTGTCTCGCAGATGAGCCCAATCATTAATTGGCTTGGAAATGGCCAAGGTTGCGAAAAGACGTAACGCTGGTTTGTGACGGTTACGCCAACCTCTTCAAAAATCTCGCGCGCACAGCCTTCCTCAATTGTCTCACCTGGTGAGATAAATCCTGCGAGCGCAGAAAACGCCCCGTCTGGCCAGCCGTGTCCGCGTCCGAGCAGACACTTATCGCCGTTAATCACAAGCATGATTGTCACGGGATTGACACGCGGAAAATGGTCCGTGCCACAGGCGGTGCATTTGCGAGATGTGCCGCCGCGTTGTGGGAAAGATTGCTTTGAACATTTCGCACAATAAGTATGGCTCGCATGCCATTCAAGAAGCGCCTTGGCCCGTCCTGCGAGCGCAAGCTCTGTTGGAGACAGTTGGCGCGCCACAACACGCATATCTTGGAAACTCTCAACTTCTGTAACGTCGTTTTCGCGCGCGATATGAAACGCAAAAATCGGCACACCATCGCGCGTCCCTAAAAACAACGGCCCGGGATCAGCGATATTTTGCCCAACCAAAGATTTCGGATGCACCATCTTGAGCCCGCCTGTAGGACGCAAAGACGGGCGACCTTGGTCAAATAAAATCGCACAGGCACTCTCGTCATTTAAGAAGGCCTCAAGCTCATCTTGACCGCGCTTATGCTCACATTCGTCGAGGTCACTGCCCGCGAATGGCATGGTAAAGCTGGATTTCATCATGATGTCTCTTTCTGCGTGCGCGTTAGGCGCGCCTGATGGGCAGGATAGGTGCCGAGCATGAGCACGGTGTCCGAAAAGAAATAAAGCTCGTCCATGGCGTGTTTCATGGCGTCGTCATCCGGATGACCTTCGACGTCAGCATAAAATTGTGTCGCCCAGAATGAGCCGTCCACCATATAACTCTCAAGCTTTGTCATGTTCAAACCGTTGGTCGCAAAGCCGCCCAACGCCTTATAAAGCGCACTCGGCACATTGCGGACTTTGAACACAAAACTTGTGACAACGGGTTCGCTACCTTGGGCAATGCGCAGCGGCGTGTTTGAGAGCACGATAAAACGCGTGGTGTTGTGGGCGGCGTCTTCAATATCTTTTGCCAGCACCTCAAGCCCGTAAGTCCTGCCCGCAAGCGTGCTAGCCACCGCACCAACGGATTTATCGCCAAGCTCGGCCACAGCACGTGCGGCTCCGGCCGTATCGACATCATTTTGCGGGGTAATGCTCAGGCTCTCAAGGCGCTTACGCACTTGCCCTAGCGCCATAGGATGAGACCGAACAGTTTTAATATCGCCGAGCTTAGACCCTGGCACGCCGAGGAGTTGGTGATGCACAGGCAAATAATGCTCACCCGTGATGTAAATCCCGCCTTCAGGGAGGAGGTGGTACACATCAGAGACACGACCCGCGACTGTGTTTTCAACGGGTATCATTGCGAGCTGCGCCTCGCCTGCACGGACTTTGGCGAAGGCTTGGGAAAAGCTGAGACATGCGACAGGGCGCATGTCAGGGAAATAAGTTTGGCACGCCACATGAGAATAGGCCCCAGGCTCGCCTTGATAGACAATAATTCCGCTCATCATGTATGTCCCAATAATTGCCGCGCGCGGGCGAGGTCATCTTCTGTATCCACCCCATGCGGCGCAGCGTCAACATTGCAAACATGAATTGACATGCCCGCCTCTAACGCGCGCAATTGCTCAAGCCGTTCACGCTGTTCCAACGGGGATGGCGGCAAATCGCAAAATTGGTTCAGCGCTGCGCGTCTGTATGCATAAAGTCCTAGGTGATGCATCACACCGCCCTCGCCATGCGGGGCACTCGCACGCGTGAAGTAAAGCGCACGTCCTGAGCTCGCGACCACTGCTTTCACGACATTTGGGTCTGCTATTTCGCGTGGATCATCCGTTTTAACTGCGGCTGTGACGATATCCAAATGAGGGTCTGACTGAAGCGGCGCTATGATGGTTTGAACCAAAGCTGAATCAAGCGTTGGCATATCGCCCTGCACATTGACCACGATGTCATACGCGTTGTCAGGATCAAAAATATCAGCGGCTTGGCGGACGCGGTCTGATCCTGATGGTAGCTCAGGATTGGTTAGAACCGCCTCTCCCCCTGCTGCTTTGACCACGTCCATTATTTCATTTTCAGCACACGCCACAACAACAGGGCCGACATTAGCAGACGTAGCCGCGCGCCAAACATGCACAATCATGGGCTGCCCCGCGATGTCGGCCAGAGGCTTTCCTGGCAAGCGAGTCGAAGCCATACGGGCTGGAATTATGATAAGCGCACTCATAGCGCCTTGATTTGCCCTTTGCGACCATAGACCGCAAGAGTTTTAGCGGTAGAAACGCGCAAAAACCGCCTTTTAGATTTGCATTTCTCACCTAAATTTATAAAAGGGGCGCATCATAGACCGCTTTAATTAGGACCTGCGTCATGGATGAACTTGGCTTTAACAAAATTGCTGCAGCTGTACTCGCGACTGCGCTTGGCTATATGGGTATTAAAGAGATTGCACATGCCATGATTCACGTCGAAGCACCTGCGAAGCCTGCTTACGCTTTGGCTATTCCGGAGGCAGCTGGTGCAGTAGAAGAAATTGAGCTTCCCTTCCCGCAGGCAGAATGGATCGCAGCGATGGACGCTGACCGCGGTGCACGCGTATTTAAGAAATGTACCTCTTGTCACAATGCAGAAGACGGCGGCAATAACGGTACTGGTCCAAATCTTTGGAATGTTGTCGGCGCGCCCGCTGGTCAACAGGCAGGTTTTGGTTATTCAAGCGCGATGAAAAGTTCAGGCGTCGTATGGAATTATGAAGAACTTGATTCTTATCTTGAGCGCCCGTCCAAATTCATTTCTGGTACAGCCATGAACTTCGTCGGTCTAAAAAAAGAAAATGACCGCGCGGCCGTCATTGAATATTTACGTGTTGCGTCAAGTAATCCTGTCGCAAGGCCTGAACCTGCTGCAGCACCTGAAATGGAAACCGAAGATGTGACCGTGCCTCAAGATGATACGCTAATCGTTGACGCGCCTCCAAACCCATTGGACGATGCCTCCATGGAAGAAGCTCAACCAGACACAGCGGAAACATCTGAAGAGTAGACACTTCAAATCTAAGTTAAACTACCCTCCCTTATGGAGGGTTTTTTATTGCCCGCTTTAACTCAGGCGTCTGATTGTGCGGGGCGAACCAATGCGCGCGACAGCTTCAGCGAGCGGTTCTGTCGCGACGCACATGTGAAACGCGTTGGCGTGCAAGAGTGTTGCCTCATCACTCATAATACCCACGTGACCTGGCCAAAAGATAAGGTCGCCGCGCTGTAACGGCGCTCCGTCGTTCAATGTTTTTCCCAAGCTCTTCTCTTGCGGCCCTGCATCGCGCAAGCAGTCGCGTCCTACGGCTCGTAACGCACTTTGCACAAGCCCAGAACAATCAAGCCCGTCCGTGCTGACACCGCCCCAAATATATGGCAGGCCAATATGGGCTTCAGCGACGCTGACGCAATCATCCGTGGAAAAAGTTCCGAGCGGCAATAAGTGTTTGGCGTGTATATAACCGCCACTCGCAAGCTCATAGAAATTCTCGTCTTGACGGGTGGCGATGACCTGTGACCCTAAACACAGCGTTTGCGTCACACGTGATTTGATATCAGCTTTGTGAAAAACGGGCGCTTTAATGACATGAACATGATGGGTATTTTCCGCTTGATTTTCGCTCAGGGCTTTGCGTTTCACCCAGCCCCTATAGCCTTTAACGTCTTGGCCAAGGGGCGAGAGCGTCTGACCATAGGCCCAATTCTTCTCTATTTTTTCGCACTTAAACTTGTGCCCCAATAAAAGCTGTGTTTCTTTGGCGGCTGATTTTTTAGGCTCGCGCATGAGCCAACTTTGCGGCACAGAAACGGTGAGTTCCACTATGCCGCGACGGCGTTAAGCCGCCCCAATTTCACTTCACTGCGGATACTTTCCGCAAAGCGGGTGAGGAAAGTTGACCCTGCCGCTGTACGGACGATGACGACTGACCGCTTATCGCGCGGGTCGGGACGGCGTTGCACAAAGCTATGCCCCGTAAGTGTGTCGAGCGCACGCGAGATAACGGCTTTGGTGACGCATAAACGCTCTGCTAGCGAGCGCACGGTATGCGGGCCTGGCTCCAAATAAACTGTTGTCAGGAGTGCGAGTTGGCGCGCTGATAAATCAGGGGCGTCAGAGGCTACGCTTTCAAGTGTCACGCGGTGCCAAAGAGAAAGCGCGTCACGATTATTCATGCTCGACGTCGGAAAAGACGCGGACGCGCTTGACTTTGAGTGTGAATAATGTGGACGGCTGTGGGCCAAAGTAGCGCTCTTTCGTTAAACAAATCATTCGGCAAATCAGTTAATAAAGATAGATTCGCATAGAGATGATTCATCGGTCAAGGGCTGTCAGCGCAACCAACGCTTTCTCAGACGCTAAGCGATTCTTTTTGCAAGAAATTTTAACATTTCTAACTTAGATATTTGGTCTACAGATTGCACAGACGGGAATGAAATGACGACAAATTATCCATACTTGGCGAATGATAGCGTTTTACCGCGCCTCAACGCTGTACGGTTTTTTGTCGTGCTGGCTATTGCACTTGGCTATGCCTCGACAATGCCACTCGGTCCGAATGAGTCTGAAATCAGCGAAGTTTTTGGCTATGAGCCCAGTTGGATAGGTATTCAAATTCTCTTCTTTTTCTCAGGATTGCTGGCCTATAAAAGTGTTATCAATGGTCGGCGCGGTCTGACTTATTTAAAAAGCCGTTTCTGGCGTGTTTTTCCTCTTTTGCTTGCGATGACTTTAACAACTGTAGTTGTGATTTATCCGCTATTGGGTAAACCGCTATCCACGTCGCAAGATTATCTTGCGCTAGGTAAGTATTTCTTTCTGACAGTGACCTGTCTTGATCCAGGGCGGGTCTTGCCTGGGCTTCTTGACGACGCCATATATATGTGCCTCATCCAAGGTGCAATTTGGACGCTAAGGTGGGGCGTTATACTGCATATTTGCGTTGTTCTTGCCGCACGTTTTGAAGGTTTACTCAAACCGAAAGTTGTTCTGATTGCCGCAATGCTTTCAATGCTGGCTTACGGCATCACAGCTTATGTCGCAGCAAAACAAGGGCTTGAGTTCTTACGCACCCCACTTGCCGGCATGCGACTTGGTTACATCTTTTTAGTTGGCATGGCGGTTTGGGCTTATCGTGACCGTCTTCCGCGCGCGAGATGGGCGGGCGCCGCAATTGCGGTTAGCATGTTTGTTTTTGCAGGTTTAAATTATTTTTTCTTGCCTTGGACGACCTTTATTGAGGTTTCACTGACATTGTCTCTTGCTTACGGCGCATGGCTCGTCGCAAGTTCCACTGGAAACGCCCTACGCTGGCTCGCGCATTGGCCTCACCTCGCGCTTGGGCTTTATCTCACGATCTGGCCGACAACGCAGGTTATATTGCACGCTTATCCAGAACTAACATCAACGACTTTGCCAATTGTGGCACTACCGATTGCACTTGTTTTAACGGGCCTTAGCTACTTTGCCTTAACGGGGCGCATCAATCGCTATGTCTTTAAACGCTTAAGACGAGAAGTCCCCGTTCAGCCCGCCCGCCTTTAGCCAGCGGTAAATACCACGCAGCGCAAACATATCGCCACCCGCAGGATGGGCTGCGCTTGAGCTTGGGTTCCAACCATAAACGTCCAAATGCATCCACGGGCGACGCTTTACGAAACGCTCAAGAAATAGCGCCGCCGTCACAGAGCCTGCAAAACTGCCGCCTGCGTTTTTCATATCCGCAATGGGCGAATTCAGCATAGAATTATAAGGCTGCCATAGCGGCATGCGCCAAACGGGGTCATGCTCTTTAACGGTCGCGTCGAGCAAGGTCTGCACGGGGCCTTCACGGTTTGAAAAGAACGGCGGCAAAGTCGGGCCAAGCGCCACACGCGCCGCCCCCGTCAGGGTCGCAAAATCGATGATCAACACAGGCTCATCCTCAGCTGCACGGCAAAGCGCGTCACCTAGAACAAGTCGCCCTTCGGCGTCCGTATTATCAATCTCGACCGTCAGGCCTTCACGAGAATTGAGGATATCTCCTGGGCGGTAAGCATTAGCTGATATGGCGTTCTCCGCCACCGCGATGAGGCAGTGCAAACGCACAGGCAGGCCTGTCGCCATAATCATGGACGACAGCGCCAGAGCATGCGCCGCGCCGCCCATATCTTTTTTCATTATCCGCGCCCCGCTTGCGCTTTTGATATTCACGCCGCCCGTATCAAATGTAATACCCTTGCCCACAACCGCAAGACGCGGATGGCTTGGGTCGCCCCATTCGATCTCAACCAAGCGCGGGGCTTCATGTGCAGCACGCCCCACCGCATGTATCATTGGATAGTTTTTGGCAAGAAGCTCTGGCCCGACTGTGTCGCGTAGGTTGGCGTCATATTTTGCTGCGAGATCTGTCGCCGCTTGATGCAGCGCCTCTGGTCCCATATCGCCAGCAGGTGTGTTGATAAGGTCACGACCAAGCGTCGTGCCTTCTACAATCGCTATAATTTCGTCTGCGGTCTCCGCGTCATCCAAAACCAAGACAGGCGGCACATGTTTTTCTGGGAGGTAACGATCAAATTTATAAGCCCCAAGGCCCCACCCAATTGCCGCTTGGCGATTTGACCAATCAACTGGTAAAATCCGTATTTTATAAGGGCTTTCAGGGTTACTCCCTGAGAGGAAGCTTGATAAGCCACCCATGCGAATAGGGCCAAGCACGTCATCATCCGCAGGACCAACGCCGTAAAGCACGCACTCAATAGATCCATCCGCCGCAGGGAGGCGCAAACGCTGCCCCTTTCCGCCATCAAACTTGCGGGCTTTGGCGAATCTCTGTTGCATATCCGTAAGACCGTCATTGATTTTCGCCCATCCCTCGGGACGGCAAATATCAATCGGCGTCGCCTCAGCGGCAGTCGTTGTAAAGCAAGTCATAGCGAGATCCTGAGCATTCAAATTATAGCAAAATTATATAAGTTAATACGCGCCGCACGATAGGCCAGTTTCAAAGCTGCGCAAGCCACAAATATGCCCACGCGTTACAAACAATTAACTGTATTCGTTTACATTTGTTAACACTTTCTTAGCCCAACACAGCCGACAACAAGCATTATATTTAAACTTGATTTGGAGCCAGCCATGCGTCTTGCCATTTCTCTTATTGCTGCGACCTCCCTGCTGAGCGGGTGTATGGTCGCGCAGGGATATTCCGAGAAGGAGCAGTCTATCGTCGATAGCCTCGACGGCGGTCAGTATCAGCCCGCCAGCCGCCAGTCACGCGACAATATCGAGACGCAGAATTTACTCGCCCAGGCCACATTCTGGTCACGCGAGGCACAGCTCAACCCTGCTGATCTTGAGTCTGCGATCAAGCTCACCTCGGCTGTACGCCGCATGGGCAATGCGAGCCAAGCCGTCGACATTGCGCAAATGGCGCGCCAGATGCATCCGCGCGACCCTTACCTTCTCGCAGAATATGCAGCGTCTTTGATTGCAGATGAACGCGGCACCGAGGCGATGAAGCCTCTCCAAGATGGCCTTCGTACCACGCCAGCTTACGGCCGTCTTTGGTCTTTAATGGGGGCAGCCCTTGATCAACAAGAGCGCTACGCCGATGCTCGTCGTCATTATGACCGCGCGCTAAAAATTACGCCAAATGATCCGAATGTCCTCGCTAATATGGGTCTGAGCTTTGCGCTTCAAGGTGACGCCGCAACGGCAGAAAAATGGTTGCGTCGTGCCGCTGGTCAGCCTGGTGCAGGCCCTGGTGTGGCGCAAAACCTCGATCTGGTTTTGCAATTGCAGGGGAAGCCGACATCTCAAATGGCAGAAGCCAAAGCGCCTGTGCGCACGCAACAAAATCGTTCAGCACAATCAGCACAGCATCCGACATGGTCACGCTCCACTGTGCAAGGCCCTGGCGTACAGATGCAATCTTCGCAAAGCCCGTTTGCACCGCATACCGGACGCCAGCCATCGTATGGAAACGCAAATCAAAACCAATTTGGTCAGAACCAAATGGCTCAAGGGCAATTGAGTAATGGTCAAAACTTTAGCGTTGGCAAAGGCGCGCCACGCTCGGCTATGGACGCCGCGCGTATGGCTGCGCGTCAAAGCGGGGGGCGTCGCGCGACTGTGCCAATGGGTCAAGACGTGCCGCGTTCATCTGTGCTGGTACAAAATGGCGGCAATGCCCAAATGGGTGCACCGCAAGGCTATTCGCAACAAGGTTATAGCGCGCCGCAAATGGCACCCACGGCTCCTCCGCAAGGCTTCGCTCCTCAGGGCAGTGGTCCTCAAGGATATGGTCAGCCGCTACAGCAAGCACCACAAGGTTACGGCGTGCCTCAATATCCTGCGGGAGCCTACACGCCGAACCAAGCGGCTCCTCAGCAAGCCCCTCAACCACGCGGGGCGGCACGTCGTCGCTAAGTCCTGAAGCTTTCCTAATCATATAAAAAAGCCCCGTTTGAAGCGGGGCTTTTTATATTGTGTGGCTTTTTTTAAATTTGGGACTTGCTTAGAAAGCGCTGCCGATACGTAAAGCAGCTGGCGTCAAAATCACAATAAAGATAACTGGCAGGAAGAATAAGATCATTGGCACTGTCAGTTTCGCTGGTAGAGCCCCTGCCTTCTTCTCGGCTTCTAGCACACGCATCTGACGGTTTTCATTTGCAAGTGTCCGTAGAGTATCGCCAAGCGGCGTACCGTAGCGCTCGGCTTGAACAAGAGCTGTCGAGACAGATTTAATACCTGGATGGTTATTACGACGCGCGAGGTTTTCAAACGCTTGGCGGCGGCTTTGAAGATAGGAAAGCTCAGCTGTTGTTAGTGAAAACTCTTCGGCAAGCTCAACCGAGCTATCCGCCATTTCTGACGCGACCCGGCCAAAGGCGAGTTCAACTGACATTCCTGATTCAACACAAATAAGGAGCAAATCGAGCGCGTCTGGGAAGACAGGCATAATAGATTTCAACCTTTTTCCCGCTTTGTTTTTCAAATAAATTGCTGGCGCGTAATACCCAAGGGCGACGCCACCAAT
This sequence comes from uncultured Caulobacterales bacterium, assembly GCA_964424575.1. Taxonomy (GTDB): domain Bacteria; phylum Pseudomonadota; class Alphaproteobacteria; order Caulobacterales; family Maricaulaceae; genus Fretibacter. The sequence continues at coordinate 20,752 of CAYRIV010000009.1, forward strand.
TGTATAGCCGACACGCGAAATCATTTCTTGCCCACCGACATTCAAACCCACAAGAAAGATGAGGCCCAGAAGCAAAAAGACAATCGGCAATATTAGACGCGCGAAGTAAAATGTATACATCGGCCGCTGTCCGCGTAGACCCGCTTGCGCAAGTTTATCACGCAGGTCGGTTGCTTCGAGAAGCTTCTCAAGACTAAGTCCATCCACCGCATTTTTGACAAAGCTCTTATTACCTTGGCGCAAGCCTTGCTCTTTGTTCAAACCCTCCATGCGGGCTTTACGCATACCTTCGCGGGCATCCGCAACAGAGCCCATACGTTTTTTCAGCTTATCGCCTTCAAGCAAAGGTGACAGCACAATGTAAAGCGTTGCCATGACGGAAATGCTAACTATTCCGTAAAGGAAAGTTTGGAAGAACTCTGCGGATTCTGGATTCATAATCTCCGCCTTAGACCTTGAAGTTAATCATTTTCTTCATCACGACTGTACCGGTAATCATCATACAAGCTCCAATCAGCAGGTTCTTGTGACCCCGCGGAGTCGAATAAAGTTCTGTCATATAGTCTGGCGAAGCGACTGTGATGAGGCCCATCAAAATAGGCGGTAGAGCCGCGATGATGCCTGCTGACATTTTCGCTTCCGCCGCAAGCGCTTTAATTTTCTGACGAAGAACCTTACGCCCTCGCAACACATTGGCGAGATTAGCGAGACTTTCGCCCAAATTACCACCCGTTGAACGCTGGATATTCAATACAGTCGCAAAGAACTTAACCTCAGACAATGGAATACGTTCATGCATACGCTCAAGGCAAACTTCAATCGGCACGCCAACTGACTCGCCTTCGACGACCAATTGAAATTCTGAACGAATGGGCTCTGGGCTTTCATGCGCGATAATCTTAAGGCAATCACCTAGCGGCAAACCTGTGCGAACACCACGGACAATAATTTCCATCGCATCAGCAAAGTGATTAGTAAATTTTTTCTGACGCGCCGCAATTCTCCAACCGAGAAACCAACGCGGCAAACCGAAGCCAAGCGCAACAGCAAGACCCAAACAAAGCTTCCAGTCTTGACCCATTAGAAAAGGTAGCCCCCCCGCAACGAGCGCCAAACAAACACAGATAATCATGAAAGTCTGCGCTTTCATTGTCCAATTAGCTTGAACTAACCGGGCCGCGAGTGACTTCTGTTTTTTCTTTTTATCTTTTTGGGCTTCTTCGAGCTTACCAAGAGATTCTTCAATCTGCTTACGACGATTTCCGCCTTCATCAGCCTTTAAGAAACTGAACATCCCTTTGCTTGAGCCAGAAGACGTTGTTCCGATAGCGGCCACACGCTTTTTACTTTTGTCCTCACTGCCAACAAATAGAAGGCCAACTAGGACCACCATTAAGGCGAGCGCGCCAGGTAATATGAGAGCTTGGTCAATCATTACTGACCAGCTTCGTCGAGAGCTTGGGCGAGTTCTTTTTCAAGGTTAAAGTAACGCGCACGATCCCAGAAGACAGGACGGGCAATACCCGTTGATTTATGTTCGCCAATAATTTTGCCATTCGCGTCTTCACCGTCCATCTCGTAAACGAGCAAATCTTGCGTTACGATAACGTCACCTTCCATCCCGATAACTTCGGTAATGTGCGTGATGCGGCGTGAACCGTCACGCAGACGTGTCGCTTGAACAATGATGTCAACAGAGCCAGTAATCATTTCACGAATTGTTTTTGCAGGTAAAGAAAAGCCGCCCATTGTAATCATGGACTCAATACGTGACAAAGCTTCGCGCGGTGAGTTGGCGTGAAGCGTTCCCATGGAACCATCGTGGCCCGTGTTCATTGCCTGCAATAAATCAAACGCTTCAGGACCACGAACCTCACCCACGATAATACGTTCAGGACGCATACGTAGACAGTTTTTCACCAAATCAGTCATGCTGATTTTACCCTTGCCTTCTAGGTTTGGGGGGCGTGTTTCAAGCCGCACAACATGGGGCTGCTGAAGCTGCAATTCCGCCGAATCTTCGCAGGTGATGATACGTTCATCAGGATGAATAAAGCTGGTCAAACAATTCAAAAGCGTGGTTTTACCCGAACCCGTACCGCCTGAAATAATAATATTACATTGGCACGCACCGATAATTTCAAGGACACGTGCGCCAGCAGGAGAGATGGACTTAAAGTTCACCAAATCGGTCAACCTGAGTGAATCTCTTTTAAATTTACGAATAGTAAGTGCGGGTCCATCAATCGCGAGAGGCGGTGCAATTACGTTTACGCGAGACCCGTCAAGAAGGCGCGCGTCACAAATAGGGCTAGCTTCATCAACACGGCGACCCACTTGGGACACGATGCGCTGACAGATGTTCATAAGCTGTTGATTATCACGGAACCGAATATTGGTTTTTTCCATCTTACCATTGGTCTCGATGAAGACGTGCTTGGCACCATTGACCATAATATCGGCAATATCATCACGCGCCAGAAGCGGCTCAAGCGGACCATAACCAAGAATATCGTCGCAAATTTCGCTAATAAGTTGGCTTTGTTCTGCCACAGACAGGCGAACATTGCGAATAGCTATAATCTCATCGACAATCGTGCGGATTTCTTCACGCGCTTTATCAGGCTGCATACCTGCCAAAGCCGATACATCAATCGTCTCAAATAAGGCATTAAAAATGGTCGCCTTAGTCTCGTAATACTCATCTGTGATTTCAGGCTTAACAACGCGCGTTGCGGCCGCCGCAGCCGCAGCCGCATCAGCTGCATCGTCGACTTTAGGTAATGGGTTATTAGCTTTTGGCGGGGCCTTTAAGGCTGTCGCGCTGGTATCGCGTTTTCCGAACATATGTCTACTTACCTGTTAGCTTAGCAAAGAGAGACTTTGAGTCGGCTCCGCCAGACTTACCTTTTTTCTTCTTACCTGACACTGCTGTGAGATCAGGATAGCGACCAGTTTTCAAACGCGACGCAATCATATCAAAACCTGTTACATGGCCTGAAGCCGCTTTAATTTCAGTCAGCATTTTACCGTCATTTGACGCTTCTAGATAAATTTCTGGATCAAAGGCCAAAGCTACCGCGGGGTCTAGTCCCACAGCTGCACCAAAATCTTTGACAGAAATTTCATTTGTTTTTGTCGTGCCTGTGCGGTTCAAAATCAATATTGGATCTGGGTCGTTTGGACGCTTATCACGAAGATAATCGATGAGGTTTTTAGTATTGCGCAAGTTCGCTAAATCCGGTGCGGCTGTAATAACGACATCATCACACCCAACTAGAACACGCGTTGTCCACTGCGCCCAGTAGTGCGGCATATCAAGAATAGTCATTGGGCTAACGCTGCGCACAACATCTACAACAGCTTCATAAGCTTCTGGTGTCATGACAGGCGAGTTTCCGAGCGTACCTGCAGCTGGCAAGATCGAGAGGTTCGCTGTGTGACGCAGCATGATGCGGTCAAGCAGTGTTTCGTCAAGACGCTCTGGTTCCGCAAGTGCTTCTTCGAGGCCTTGTGAACTGTCGTACGCAAAATCGAGACCCGTCGTTCCCCATGAAGCATCAAGGTCAACTAGAGCTGTTTGCTGACCAATGTTTTCTGACATGCACCACGCAATATTGTGGGCAAGCGTAGAAGAACCAACGCCGCCTTTTGCGCCAAAGAAGGCTGCAACGCGTCCCGTGAATGGCTTGTCAGGGTCGCTGAATAAATCAGAAAGCGAATGGATAACACCAAGCGGGCTTAACGGTGGTACGAGATAATCACTTACGCCTTGGTCAATGAGTTGGCGGTAGAGACGGATATCATTGGCCGCACCGACCACAACAACTTTCGTACCCGCATCGCAAACGGCGGCGAGTTGCTCAAGCTGTGAGAATAGCTCTGGGCCGCGCATGCCTGACTCAATCATAATCAAGCTGGGCGTGCTTTCTTTGTGATAATATTCAATTGCAGCCGACAATCCGCCCATAAAAACAGACATATTTACACGCTTCATGCGCCAGTCGCGCTTAGTCGCATCAATTGCGCCCGCTGTTTCAGGGCGATCGCAAAAGGCTTCAATCGTAACAGACGGTAGTGCTTTTTCGCCGCCCTCACGTGGCGTTTCTTCTTCAACGGCAAGCACAGGCGGCATCGCTGTTGGTGCCGGCATCGCAGGCGCCATTTGCGGCGCAGGGGCATGCTGTGACATGTGCTGTGGCTGAACTTGTTGATGAGTCGGCGCAGGATAACCTGTTTGAGGCCGCGGCGCAGCTTGAGGCATCGGCGCCATTTGATTTGGCATATGCTGTGGCGCGGACATGGGTGCAGTTGGCATCGGTGCAGTTGGCATCGGTGTTGGATGCGCACGCGGCATTTGCCCTGGCGCCACCGCCCCAGCCGGAGCCGGGCTTGGAACAGCCATTGGTCGGGTTTGCTGATTTTGGTTCGTCATCATAGTCATCCGATTATCAATCCCGGCGGAAAAAACGTCCCGCCATTTTGTGAGCCATATAGCTCGTGTAAAACTCTTACCCCGTCACAATTACTCGTCCGTACTACGCTCTTGCGACGTAGGGGTGTCTGAAGCTGTGATTTCGCCTGTAATGTATTTGTCGTAAACCGTGCGACGACGCTCTGCATTAGGTGAGCCCATTGCATAAGGTTCGAGCAATTGACGCGGATCTTGTATCATCGCGCCCAAATTAGCGTGGTATGCACAGCCAAATGAAGCCATTGGGCGGTTTGCATGTGTCTCTGTAAGATCTTCAAGGCCGCGGCAATCCTTTGGCACGATTTTTAGGCGGCGATAGGACACCACGACGGGTGCAGGCGCGGCAGGATTAGACTGATACTGACCTGTTTGTAGCGCACCGATTCCCATACCCATTTGTGCCATTGTCTGGCGTACAAGTTGGGTCGATTGCTGCGTTCCAATCATGCCAGATTGCGCGGCGGGCACGTTCACATAAAGTGGGCCGTCGCCATATTGGCCATAAAGTGCGAGAAATTCTGCTACGGCGTCTTGATCGCGCGAGGAGAGGCTCATGCCGTTGGGGCGGGAGTATAATTCAAGCCGCTCAATCGATTCTGAAATCGAAATTGTGTTATTGTTAATCGCAGGGCGCGGCATGGGCTGCGGTACAGCGCAGGCCGTAAGCGTAAGCGCCACAGCTGACATCATCACAGGAAGTTTCATAAGCATTTTCATTGTCATCCCCGTTTCTAATCAACTACGTGGCCGAAAGGTCCCGGCAGTGTATTTGACGTAATTTTTTCGCCGTTTTCACGGTAGATTTTGTTCAAACGCCCCAAAAGCAGCGCGTCATTGTCATCCGCCGCAACGAAACCATCGACAGGCGTTTGTAATTTATCGGGATGCGTTGGATCGACCAGATAAGGCGTTACAATAATCACAAGTTCTTGCTGGCTTGTGAGGTCATCGCGGTTTCTAAAGGCCGCGCCTAGACCTGGTACGTCTTTAAGGCCGGGCGTGCCGTCAATGGCCTGACGTGACTCTTCACGAATAAGACCTGCAATTACAAGGCTACCGCCTGCGGGCAATTCCACTACTGTGTTAGCGCGACGTACACGTAAACCTAAGATATCAGAGGCAATGCCGCCTGTTTCAAAAGACCCTTCTGTTGTCGGCTCAGACACTTCAGTTGAAATATTGAGCGAAATACGTCCTTCGCTAAGTACGATTGGCGTAAAGCCAAGAGAGACGCCGTACGGTTTAAACTCAAATTCGCGAATAAGGCGACCTGTATTGTCAACAAATACGTTTGTCAAAAGTGGAAATTCACCGCCTGAAAGGAAGTTGGCTGTTTCGCCAGAAATTGCGGTTAATGTCGGCTCAGCAAGTGTGCGAATAAGACCCACGCGCTCTAGCGCCGTGAGGTCAGCCCCAAGAGATTGCAGCGCACCACCCGCTGTGTTGTTGAACACGCCAGAGGCCGTCAAACCTGCGGATGTTTCCAGTGCGGCGTTTGATAATAACGAAACCGTGCTGTCACCCAGCTGACCAATGGCGTTTAAGTTTATACCGAGCTGTTTCGTAATAGAGCGCTGCATCTCAACGATACGCACCTTAAGAAGCACCTGATCTTTGCCTTCGATTGACATCAAATTAATGACTTCCGCTTCAGTCTCATTGCCAGTTGATTCGTCCAACCACATTTCAGCAAGCGACTCTACACGGTTCGCAACGGCAGCATTGGGCACTGACCCCGTCAAAAGAATATTATCATTAACGGCTTGAACAGACACATTTGCCTCTGGAGCATGCTGGCTGAATAGGTCCCGAAGACCTGAAATATCACGCTCAACGCGAATTTCTAGATTTAGAATTTCTTGTCCGTCATGGCCGTAGAAATATGCATTTGTTTGACCTGGACGGCGACCAATAAGCACTGCACGCTTATCAGTATGAACCATTGCCTCAACAATGTCGGGATTGGAGATAATGACATCTTTCATCCCGACTGGTAGTTCGACCACTGTTGATTTTGAGTAAGGTAGGACCACAGAGCGCGAAACAGCACTTTGTCCTGGCGTCCGAATAGAAATCTCAGCTTGTGAATCTGCAGAAATATGGCTGTAAGACCGGGTGCCGGCATGTGCGCCAAAGGCAAATAGCAGAGCTGTTGAGACTGCAAGTGTGCGCCGCAGTGTCGTTGCGTGTGTCATAAATACGCTCATTCTATTCCCCTACAATGGCGACAGATGTTTGTGCGCCTTTACGGTAAACGGCGACCGTATCGCGCGTGCTACGCTTTTTGGACATGGTTGAACGGCTTTGTGCAAATCCGCTTCCGATAGATGAACCAATCGGGCGGAGCACCATAGATAGCTCGCCACTTGCAATCGCCACCTGTAAAAGCTCCGCATCGCCTGGACTCAACTCAAGTGTAGCAGTCGACCCTTCGATAGACGCGCCGCCCTCTTCATCAATGTCAAATGTTTGGTCGATGGCCAAAACACGTACGTTTGAAAAGACTGTGCTTGCCTCAAACACATCTTTTCCGCGTGTTTGACCTGGAAGAGCGGGCTCTTCGACCTCTTGTGTTAATATAATATCGACATGGTCGCCGGGTTGAATGAAGCCCCCTGATGCTGATTCGGTTGAAATTTCAGTCGCCACAGCGCGCATGCCGGGGGTGAGGAGGCCTGACATCAAACCCTTATCGCCGACCATTACAACCCGACGTTCAGAGATTGGCTCACCGACATAAATCGGGGCTTTCGCAACACCTTCTTGAAACTGCTCAAGCGCTTCTGGGCGATCTTCACGCGTAACATATTCTGGCGACATAGCCTCCTTAGGCCATTGTTTCCATTTAATATTTGCGTCGGACAGCCGTCCGCCAAATGGAATATCGGCAGAGGCGGCAAGTATATCTTGATACTCTACTTGCTCGACTTCTACGACGGGCGCAGCAGTCGCCACAGGCTTTGCTTGGCCAAGTTTTTGAGCTTGGGTAAACACAACTGCACCGAGCACGACGAGCCCACCAATTAGTATTAGTCGTTTCTTATCCATGAGACCTCACACATCAATTAAGACCTATCTTGCAGGCCATTTGATAAAGCATGGTTAATTTGTAAGAATTCTTAGCAAATAATCCGTTAACGCTGACTTTGCGCTTCAAAAAAAAACGCGCCCTCAAGGCGCGTTCATATTCAATCGAAGATTTGAGCCTTACAATCAGCCCAGGCCCGCTGCATATCGGAAAATATCACTCTGCGGAAGAGTCGCCAGTGCTCCAAAAGCGAGCGCCAAGCCGTATGGCATTTTCTTTTGATCTTTGAACATTGTGTGCATCCAAGGCGCGGTCATAACGCGAACAGGGATAAACTTGCGACCTGCGAGGATAAAAAAGGCCAACGCACCACCCGCTAATGTCGTATAGGCAACATACATCAGTAAATCATCAAAGGTCCACCAGAAGGACGTTGCGGCCATGAGTTTTGCGTCACCGCCTCCGAGCCAACCAAAGGCAAACATGGCAAAGCCAAGGACAAACATACCAAGTCCTGAGCCCATATGTTCACCAAAGTTTGGTAAGCCTTGCCAGACAAATGGAAAACATACGACGAAAGCGCCTAGCAAGACGAGACTAACCCAATTGGGTATTGTCATTGTTGAGGCATCTTTGATGGCTGCCGTCAGCATCGTTAGCGTAAAGACTGCAAAAATTATAAATGACATCACCATTGTCTCGTCCCTTATATTTGGAAATTGTCAGTTTTTATAACGCAAGAGCGTTAACAGGCGGTTTTCGTGGATCGTTTTGATTGGTATTTTAACAAAAAAAAGACCGCTCCGAAGAGCGGCCTTTCGTAATGAAGTAGCGATCAATTAAGACGCAGCGTCCATTGAGTCAGCGACTTCGCCGAACTTTGTGTTGATTGATGTACCAAGACGCTGAGCGCCAACGATAAGAGCAACACCAACAAGAGCGGCAATTAGGCCGTACTCAATAGCTGTCGCACCAGATTCGTCATTAATGTAGTTTTTCACCAAGTTAGTCATAGCATACTCCCACGTTTGCTTTTACTTTGAGGATAATCCCTCAACAGGAAACTCCTGTTATGAGGTCTTATAGGGAAAGCAAATTACCATGAGCCTAAGCAACGTGGTGAAAATTTATTTAATTTCAAAAAAAGTCAAAAAAAAAACCGCTCCGAAGAGCGGCCTTTCGTAATGAAGTAGCAATCAATTAAGACGCGCTGTCCATTGAGTCAGCGACTTCGCCGAACTTTGTGTTGATTGATGTACCAAGACGCTGAGCGCCAACGATAAGAGCAACACCAACAAGAGCGGCAATTAGGCCGTACTCAATAGCTGTCGCACCAGATTCGTCATTAATGTAGTTTTTCACCAAGTTAGTCATAGCATACTCCCACGTTTGCTTTTACTTTGAGGATAATCCCTCAACAGGATAGTCCCTGTTATGAATGGGTATAACCGACACGTGTTATCACTCTGCTAAGCAACGTGGTAAATTTGAGGTAAAGTTATAATTTTTTGCTGCGCAAAAACAGTCTCCTCATGCCCTTACATTATATATAGGCGATTTTTGAGCCTGCTTGGATATTAAAACCCAAGATAAAATCTGGCATAAATTATGATTCTCTGCGGTGTAAAGATTTCGTTCACCACATTTGAGTAAGGTGTTTCAAACCTTATGGGGATTGTTATGCAAATTTTTCTAGATTTTGAACGCTCGTGTAAAACTGCCGCACGTGTAAGCCTCGGTCTTATCAGCGCCTTTTGTTTTTCGTCCACCGCACTCGCGGGTGATGGCCTGTACAGCGTTCAACTCAATAAAACAGAAATTTTGCGCCTTCCCTCACCAGCTTCGGCTGTAGTGATCGGCAATCCAGAAATTGCGGATGTCTCTATTCATTCAGCAGACACCGTACTCGTTGTTGGTAAAGGTTACGGCGAGACAAACCTTGTCATACTTGACAAGAACGGCAACACGATGATGAGTTCTGACATTCAGGTCATCACACCGCAGTCGCGCAATCAGGTTCGCATTTTTAATGCAAGCCAAGGTCGCCAGACTTATAATTGCGGTCCAAGTTGTAATCCGTCCCCTACGCTCGGCGACTCTGATGAATTTATCGAAGGTAATACAGCGGGCAGTAGTGACCCACTCACGAACCTCTTTGCGGCTGCCGCAAATGCATCAAGTTCAAATAGCGGAACTAATCCGCCAGCACGCCCCTCTGACATGACACCCAATTAGGCAAAAGCCTAGATTTGACAGGCGTATTTTAACGCTTTGTTAAGATTATTTCTTGGCAAGACCTTAAGACTTCACCCCTAATATTCAAAGTCAGTCTTTGTGGGTAAAGTCATGAGTATTTTAAAAAAACAGTTTATTCGTCAGCTTAGGCGTTACCGCGAGGACCGCGATGGTGCAACGGCGGTAGAGTTTGGGATTTTACTTATCCCTTTCAGCGCTATGATATTCGCTATCATTGAGCTCGGAATTATCTTTTTTATCCAAGCCACTATGGGCCACGCTATGCAAGAGGCCGCACGAGACGTTCGTACTGGCCAATTCCAGTCCTCTGGGGGCCTGGGTGATGCTTTTCAACAAAAAGTCTGTGAAGGCATGTCAGGTCTAGGTGACTGCGGATCTCTACGCGTCGATGTGGTTTCGAGTAGCACAGGACGCTTTGTCCCGAGCATGCTTCCGGCAACACCAACATCTGACCCAAGTGACCCAGACTCACCGCCGCCAATGCCTGGCAATAACTATGTTGATACAGGCCCTCGCGCAGTTGTGGTTGTGCGTGTGCAATATTATCACGATCTCGCATTTCCTGGGGCTTACACACGACTCGCCAATGCGTCTGGAAATGTTCGTATTCTTGAAACCGTAACGGCGTTTCGTAACGAACCATTCCCATAGGCAGTGAAATCAACAGACGGTCAAGTTTAAACGGTGGGACTTAAAATTCATCCGTTGCCTGAAAAGTAAGGAAGACAACATGAAAATCTCAGCTAAATTTCCAAAACTCGCGGCGCTTCCAAAGCATGTCGCGCAATCCACTCAGTCTGTTATCGGGCGTTTCCGCCGTAATGAAGACGGTGTGGCAGCTGTTGAATTCGCCGTATTATCACCTGTCATGATCGCCCTTTATTTTGGCGTTGTAGAGATTGCGATGATAATCCATGCAGATAAAATCACGTCTCACGCGGCTAATGTGGCGGGGGATCTCGCCACGCAAGTCTCTAATATGGATGCTGACGACATGGAAGACGTCCTTGAAGCAACGCTTGCGACAATGTCACTCAAAGCGGATCAAGTCCCAGGTGTGCGTGCTGAAATTCTAAGCTATCGCATGTTGGCAAACGGTACGATTGTCGAACTTGGTTCAGCTACTTTGAACGGCGGTTATGATGGCGCTGCTTTTAATCCTCAAGATATTGGGACGCGTTTGCTCACACCAACTTCTGGTGCAGTTGTTGCGCGCCTTCAATATAATTATCAGTCCGTCACATATAAATTTGTGGAGCCGTTCACCCTGCTTGACGAGACGTTTATCCTTAAGCCGCGTTCATCAGCTGATATTCCGTTCAGTCTCGACGACACGCCCAATTCATATAATTGTACATCATCAGGTACCCTCACAGTGAATTGCGCCTAACCCAACATCACTTTAGGGCTCAAGATAATGCGCCTTTAGTGCCTCACGTTCTTCTGACGTAATATTAAGGCTATCGGCGATATAACCGTCTGTGTCTGAAATTGTCTCCATAGAGTGGTGCAAATAGCTTGGTTCTACATGGAATAGCGGCCGTAGCGCGTCGACATCTATGTGACGGCCATAACGCTCTGCCATATTCAAAGACGCGGGCTCCAAAAAATTCTCAATATCGACAGCTTCCATTGTCATCATGTAATCATCCATGATTGTCTCAAACGGTACACCGAGCGCCGAGAGAATGACCGCAGCCAGCGTCCCCGTGCGGTCTTTACCTGCCGCGCAATGAATGAGTATCGGACCACCAGAGCTTGCCATAAATTTGAGCGTCTCAGAAAAAATAGTTCTAAACCCCTCATCATGCGGGCGCGCTTTATAAGAGCCCTGCATATAACCGCGCGCTTCCTCTGGTGTGCTTAGCGTTTCTTTTATGAAAATCTCATGTGGGGCTAGCTTGTGATTACTGTCTTTAGGGTCAGGGTATTGCAACACTTTGGGCGCAGGGCTTTCTGGCCAGCGGTTAGGTTGGCGTTCCCGCTCAGGTTTGTGTCGCAGATCCACAACAAGCTCAATCCCTAGGCCGGCGAGTTTTCCAAGATCAGCTTCGCTCGCCAAATTAAAATGGGCCGAACGAAACAGCTTCCCACGTTTCACATGACGCCCCTCCCCTGCGGGATAATCCCCAAAGTCGCGAAAATTCATAATATTATCGAAATTATATATGCGGCTCATATTTACCCTAACCTATTCCTACTCAAAAATATGATCCTAATAGCGACCATAAAAAAACGCCCTCATCTTTTCAGATAAGAGCGTTTATCTCATCCATATTTAATACGTCTTATTCAGCCGCTTCGGTTTTCTTAGCCGCTACAGACTCAAATCGTGACCACACGCCTTCATCGCCGTGCCAATCACCTTGTGTTGCGCCTTTTGAATATTCCGTCGCGCGCGCTTCAAAGAAGTTGGCGTGCTCAACACCATTTGTAATCTCTGTCAGCCACGGAAGCGGATGTTCGTCAATGCCGTAAATTGGCTTAAGACCCAGCTGACCCATACGCCAATCCGCGATATAACGAATATAGCGCTTTATATCCTCACTCGTCATGCCTTCGACAGGGCCCATTTCAAAAGCCAGATCGATGAACTTGTCTTCGAGCTTCACCACAGTTTGGCAACAATCGGCAATATCATCTTTAACAGATTGCGTTAGCGCACCTGTTTCTTTTGCAAAGGTGTGGAAGAGCTTAATCATACCTTCGCAATGCAGGCTCTCGTCACGAATCGACCAGGTGACAATTTGGCCCATGCCTTTCATTTTATTGTGGCGTGGGAAGTTCATCAGCATCGCGAAAGAGGCAAAAAGTTGCAGACCCTCGGTAAAGCCGCCAAAAACAGCCATAGACGTCAGTATATCGCGGTCATTATCGACACCAAATTTCCCGAGGTAATCATGCTTGGCCGCCATTTCTTCATATTCCATAAAGGCCGAGAACTCGCTGTCAGGCATGCCGATCGTCTCGAGCAGAAGCGCATAAGCCGCGATATGAATGGTCTCCATATTTGAAAACGACGCGAGCATCATGCGCACTTCGACAGGCTTAAACAGCGGCATGTAATTTTCCATATAGTTTCCGCCCACTTCCACATCGGATTGGGTGAAGAAACGGAAAATCTGTGTCAGCAGATTACGCTCTGATTCTGTGATATTTGTTGCCCAATCTTTGCAGTCCTCGCCCAGCGGGACTTCTTCGGGCATCCAGTGCACTTGCTGCTGCTTTTGCCAGAAATCATACGCCCAAGGGTAGCGAAACGGCTTATAGCTCAGGCTTGGCACCAAAAGTCCAGATTTATGCTCTACGAAATCCATTTTACCCATGATGTTCCCTCTTTTTCCCTCAAAATTCTGCATGTGAGTCGTTACTTTACTAAATTAAGAGCAGATGTCGTAATAAAGTCTTAGCGCAACACTACATGTAGTGTTTTCCAGCATTTGCGAGGCTTGGCAAGAGAGGCATGATAAAATTTCGCAAGTCAGGCGTATTTTTCTGTGCGCATAACGTCGCAGACTATGCCTGACTCTTTTTTCGGGCCGTTCATTTAAGTCCAAAGATAAGACTTGACCAAAGCGGGGTCGAGTTGTCATTTCAAATGCGTGACCCCTGACGCCGCTCAGTTTGAAATACTCGTAGCTTCCCTTGATAGTGAGGGATGGGATCACGCTGCGCCAGGCTTTTTAGCGCTGTGGAGCGCGGCTCCAACGGATTTGAAATTCGGGCTTATGGCCGGCGTAGGGCTACTTCAAACAGGTCGTGTGTCAGAGGGGACGGCCCTGCTCTCACATCTCGCAAACCGCGGGCATATCATCCGCACAGCGCAATTTAATAATGCTGTACCACCTAAATTGCGTGAAGCATCACATCTCGCCGATAAAGCCATTCGCAAGGGCTATACTGATATTCAGCGTAAAGCTCTAGCGGGGTGCGAAGCGTCTGGACGGATTGCAACAGCCCTTTGGCCACAAACCCATGACGGCGAACCGCCATATCCGCCCAGCACTCAACCGCCTGATAGGACGCGACCAAGGCCCTATGTCTTTTACGCGCCTGACTTGCCTGCGACTGAAGTTTTTGACACAGCGAACTGGACAAAAACTTTGAGTCAAAACACGAACGAGATACGCGATGAATATCTCGCGCTAATGTCACGCCATCAAGACGCGGGCGCGCCCTATGTCCCCGCGCAAAGCCCTTTTGGAACTGAGTGGCAAGCGCTGAAAGGCCAAAAAAGCTGGAACGCTGTACACCTTTATAAAGACAGCAGGGCGCAAGCCGAAGCCGCCCATATGCCGCGCACTTGTGCCGTGCTAGACGACCTTCCCCTCACCCGCCAAAACGGCGTGCCGATTGAGGCGTTTTTCTCTGTGCTCGCACCAGGCGTGACAATCCCGCCGCATTACGGCCTCGCCAATTGCCGCGTCACGGTCCACTTGCCGCTAATTGTGCCAAGCGCAGACCCCGCCATTTGTGGCATCCGTGTCGGTGAAAAAACGCAAGGCTGGACAGTCGGGCAGCCGCTTATTTTTGATGATAGCTTTGATCACAGCGCGTGGAATTTATCGGACCAAAGCCGTGTCGTGCTGATATTTGAGGCGTGGCGACCCGATATGAGCGAAGGCGAGATTGAGGCGGCGACAGCATCATATGCTGCGCGCGAGGCCTATCTTAGAACGATATCTGAGACGGTTCGCGCTTTAGCGGGGTAGAGCCGTGAGACTTAGCGTTTCCAAGTAAATGAGAGCGCGGCCGCGTCCTCAGTCTTGCTAAACCCTTCAGTCCCAAGCGTATCATTCAGCGAGCTAATTTCACGGCGGAAATAACCGAGCGACACGTCAGCCGAGCCGATACGGTAACCGACACCTGCTTGTGCGTCGCCGATGATAATGCGGTCTGACAAACCAAATTCACCGCGTGTTAGTGCTGTCGCACTTTCAGGCGAGTAAGACAAAGCTTCCGCATCCGCGCCGGCGAAGACATACCATGTGTTTGAGCTTACATCTTTGCTACGCAGGTCTTCACCAATACGCACAACAGCACCCACAACCGCGCTGCGACTCTCATCATCAAATCGCATAGAGGCTGTTGGGACAAGCTCTAGGTCGAGGCCCTTGTCGCTTTTCTTGGCAATACTCGTGGAGAAGCCCATATCAACGGGCGCTGTATCGCGTAGGCAATTTTGCTCGCCCACCAAACAGCCAATGCTGTCAAAATCAAGATTCAAATCAAGCATGCGCGTCGTATCACCCGTCGGCATTTTCAGATTAAAATCTTTGGAGCCCTGTTTTTGGGCCATAAGGGCCGCGCTTGGGACTGAGCTGGAAGCTTGCGTGCTATCTTGTGCCTGCGCGCTCATGGGAACGGCAAATAAAATAGCCACTGCAAAACAAGCCGCTTTAAGATAGCCCCTATGAGCTTCTTTCCTGCCTACTTTCGTATTTGAAAGCGTAATATGTCGTCCCAAATGGGTCATCGACGTCCTCTAAGGTCCTGTTTCTAGCCCCACACTACCAAATCAGCCCTCTTTGTCTGTGATATAAATCACATTTTGGAGCTAAAATAAAGATTTTTCCCCACAAGCATTACTAAAATGGTGTGAAGATTAAGTAAGCATTTCGTTAATTTTCTTACGCTCTCACTAGATATTTCGTTCCGCTCAAAACAAACAATATTGTAAAAACAAAAACGGCCCCTCAAAGGGCCGTTTATATATTATTTAGTGAGGCGAGCCTCAGTATTATTTTATCCTATTGGCAGGCGAGACACTCGTCATAATCGGTTGGTGCAGCCGCTTGCATGGCTTTCTCCATATCCGAGAGGTTCTCTTTCGCGTCAGTTCCAGCAAAGGCGGCACGCTGCACAGATTTTGAACGGCAATAGTAAAGCGATTTCACGCCTTTTTCCCACGCTGTCCAGTGTAGCATATGCAGGTCCCATTTATTGACGTCACCTGGGATGAAGATATTAAGCGACTGCGCTTGGCAAACCATTGGCGCGCGGTCTGCGGCATGTTCAATGACCCAACGCTGATCAATTTCAAAGGCCGTTTTGAACGTATCCTTCTCATGCTGATCAAGCTCGTCCATCCACTGCACAGACCCTTCATGCTCTAGGATTTTTGTCCAAACTGATGGCTTGTTCAAGCCCTTCTCCTCAAGCAGGTTTTCAAGATGCTTATTACGTACTGTGAACGACCCTGAGAGAGTTTTGTGTGTGTAGATATTGGCTGGAATTGGCTCAATCCCCGCTGATGTGCCGCCGCAGATGATTGAGATAGACGCCGTTGGTGCAACCGCCATCTTGTGAGAGAAGCGCGCGTTGACGCCCATATCAGCCGCGTCAGGACAGGCCCCGCGCTCTTCCGCGAGTTTCACAGAAGCTGCATCTGCGCCGCGGCGAATATGGCGGAACAGGCGGTTGTTAAATGACTTCGCCATGGCGCTTTCAAACGGAATACCTTTGGCTTGCAGTAGGGAGTGGAAACCCATCAAACCTAGGCCAACCGAGCGCTCACGCATGGCAGAGTATTTCGCTTCGGCCATTTTGTTAGGCGCATTTTGAATGAAATCTTCAAGGACATTATCAAGGAAGCGCATGATGTCTTCAATGAAGCCCTCTTCGTTTTTCCATTCGTCATATTTCTCTGCATTAACAGACGACAGGCAACAGACAGCTGTGCGCTGCTTGCCAAATTTGTCTTTGCCTGTGGCAAGCATGATTTCGGCACAGAGATTTGACTGCTGCACTTTGAGGCCCGCGTCACGCTGGTGCTTGGCCAGTGCATTATTCACCGTATCGGAGAAAACCATATAAGGCTCACCTGTTTGCAGGCGCATCTCTAGGATTTTCTGCCAAATCTTACGCGCAGGTACAGTTTTGATAACTTCGCCTGTTTTCGGGCTACGCAGACCAAATTCCGCGCCGTCTTTCACGGCTTCCATAAACTCATCTGTGATGTTGAGGCCATGGTGCAGGTTCAGCGACTTGCGGTTAAAATCACCAGACGGTTTGCGAATTTCAAGGAACTCTTCAATTTCTGGGTGGTGGATATCGAGATAAACCGCAGCTGAGCCGCGACGCAGTGAGCCTTGAGAGATGGCGAGCGTCAAGCTGTCCATCACGCGGATGAATGGGATAATGCCTGACGTCTTGCCCGCTTGGCCGATACGCTCCCCTATAGAGCGAACATTGCCCCAATATGTACCGATACCGCCGCCATTAGAAGCAAGCCAGACATTTTCATTCCACACGTCCACGATGCTATCGAGGCTGTCGTCAACCGCGTTAAGGAAGCAAGAGATGGGCAAACCGCGTTCTGCGCCGCCGTTTGATAGCACAGGTGTCGCTGGCATGAACCAGAGCTTTGACATATAGTCATAAAGGCGCTGTGCGTGCGCTTGGTCATCGGCATAATGCTCTGACACGCGCGCAAACATGTCTTGGTAGACCTCATCTGGGAGAAGGTAACGATCCACCAATGTGCGCTTACCAAAATCTGTCAGCAGCGCATCCCGCGAACGGTCTTGCTTGACGCGGATAGGCGCTTCTTTGACGATTTTAACGCGCGGCTCAGCCCGAACTGGCGATTTTGCAATCACAGTATCAAGCGCTGTCGTGTCTGATGTATTTTGGTTCATCATCTCGTCTTTAAGTGCAAAGTTTTCGCTGGCCGCTGTTTCTGACATATTTTCCCCCGATTATTCCCTATTAGTGAGCCGTGGCTCGCGATGATATTCGGGCCTAAGCCCTTGTTTTGGCGTCAAAGACCCTAACGATGCGGATCACTCCTGCACCGGGCATTTTTTTGATTTTAGGAAGCATTAGAGCGATAATCTCTAACTTCTGCACTATATATAGTGTTGATTTGCTCCCTAACGTCAACACCTTGTGTCGCAAAAAAGGAAATTTTTAGTTAACAAGAACTTAAGTCCTTAGTTTTGTTACAAATTTTTTTTATCCGCTCAAAAGCGCATCAAAATACAAGGCGCTAGGGCGGGGCTTGCACATTAAGAAAGGCGGTATTTATGCCGCTAAAATGCAATGTATTTTTCAAACCCACTGAGTGATACATATTTTTGGCACATCTTCGCCTTTCGTGGCATAAGCCACAATAATCCATCAGAATCAGACTTATTCTGAGTATAGCCGCGAGGGCACAGGCGTTGAAAATACTTTTAGTCACAGATGCATGGACACCGCAAATGAACGGCGTAGTCCGCACATTGTCAGAGACAGTGGACGCTTTGCGCATACGTGGACATGAAGTTGAAGTCATCGCCCCGTCTGATGGGTATTTCACTGTACCTTTACCGACCTATCCCGACATTCATCTTGCCCCTTTTGCCAAGCGCGATGTCAAACGTCGCATGCTCGCCTTTGCGCCTGAAGCCGTGCATATCGCGACAGAAGGTCCGCTCGGACAGGCCGCACGTGCGCTCTGTCTTAAATGGCAGATGCCGTTTACCACGAGCTATCACACCAAGTTTCCAGAATACATCAAAGCACGCTTTCCATTTATCCCTCTGTCTTGGCCCTATAAATTTGTGAGAGACTTTCACAATAGCGGCGGCCAGACCATGGTCACAACACCCAGCATGGTTGAGTTTCTTAAAGAACGCGGATTTACCGGCCTAGCCCCTTGGGCGCGAGGCGTAGACCTCAGCCTATTTCATACAAAGCAACGCTTTGCGCCTGAGGATGTCTATGCAGGCCAGCCTCGTCCAATCTTTGTCAACATTGGCCGCGTTGCGGTTGAGAAGAATATTGAGGCCTTTCTTGATCTGGACTTACCGGGTAGTAAGGTCGTGGTGGGCGACGGACCACAGTTCGCTCAACTCAAAAAGAAATACCCTCAAACTCACTTTGTCGGCGCAAAATTTGAGCAGGACCTCGCGCGGCACTTTGCAGATGCCGATGTTTTTGTCTTCCCCAGTAAAACAGATACATTCGGCCTTGTGATTATCGAGGCCATGGCGACGGGCACGCCCGTCGCGGCCTATCCTGTGACAGGGCCCATCGATATCGTCCCAGGGAGCGGCGCAGGCGTGTTGGATGAAGATTTAAGAACCGCCTGCCTCGGCGCGCTTGAGTTGTCTCGAGAGGACGCGGCTGCACATGCGCAAAACTTTAGCTGGGAAGCTGTCTCAGATGTGTTCTTTAATCTCCTCACCCCAGAATATGAACCCAAGGCCCGCAAACGTTGGCGGCGTACACGACGCCTCGTGCGCATCGCAAGTAGTCCGTATCATATGGTAAAAAAAGAAATCCGCCGCCTAAGTCGTGCTCTGAAGGGCTAGTCGTCACAACCTTATTAAGTCTTCATATGGACGAGGTTTGCTTTACTGCCTCAATCGGTTTTGTCTCGACCTCTTTCAGCCGCCCCGATTTGCGCAAGGCATCGCGCAGCACATATTCGATTTGCGCGTTTACAGACCGCAATTCGTCATCAGACCAACGCTGCATCGCTTTAAGCACGTCAGCATTAATCCGAAGAGGATATGATCTTTTAGCAGCCATGATTAGGGGGGCTTAAAGTAGTCATACTAGTAAAGCGAGCCCGTATTGACCACAGGCTGGGTCGCGCGGTCTGAACAAAGTACGACTAGCAGATTAGATACCATGGTCGCGCGGCGTTCATTATCAAGCTCAACCACGCCTTTACTGGACAATTCTTCCAGCGCCATTTCGACCATGCCAACTGCGCCTTCAACGATCTTTTGACGCGCGGCAATAATTGCGCCCGCTTGTTGGCGCTGCAACATCGCTTGCGCAATTTCGGGGGAATAGGCGAGGTGCGAGATACGCGCTTCAATCACATTAATGCCCGCTTTAGCGAGGCGGTCTTGGATTTCGTCGCGCAGACGGTTGGAAATCTCAACGGGGTGGGAACGAAGTGAAATTTGCCCGTCTTCATGTTGGTCATAAGGATAGCTCGTTGCCATGGCGCGAATGGCAGCCTCACTTTGGATTTGCACAAAGCTCTCATAATCATCGACGTTAAAGACGGCTTCGGCAGAATCGCTCACTTCCCAGACAACAATCGCGGCAATCTCAATCGGGGAGCCATCAAGCTCGTTGACCTTTAGTTTGCCGCTTTCAAAATTGCGCACGCGCATAGACACTTTTTTCTTAGTAAAAAACGGATTGTTAAAACGCAGGCCGTTTTCGCGCACTGTGCCGACATATTTCCCAAAGAGGCTTAGCACCGCCGCCTGGTTAGGTTCGACTTTATACAGGCCAGAGAAGCCAAATATCAGCAGCGGTATACCAATAATCGGCACAGCAGCGCGCAGATTACGCGGGACCGCACCTGTCACGACGACAAAAACCGCAAAAATCGCGATTACAAGCAGGACAGCCAAAAACGGAATACCGCTCACAGATCCAACTGGTTTCTCACTAATATCCCCTGCTTTGGCAGGCACAGCCGAAGGGGTGTTAGGGGCGGCATCATCACCGTTTGAACGCTTTACAACATGGGTCATAACTCTCTCCTTTTTAATTTGATATCAAAATGATATCAAAATATCAATATATATCTCTAGAGAGGCAAACTATTTCCTATTAGCACTTTCACAAGGCTTGCCCTGCCCCAAGCCGGCGCGTTAGGACGCCTTATGTTTGATATTGCTTTATTCTGGTCTGCCTTTGCGGTTCTGTTTGTCATTATTGACCCGCCGGGATGTGCGCCGATTTTTGCGACGCTCACCCAAGGGACGAGCCGCAAGCACCAACGCTCTATGGCGATTAAATCTGTTTTAGTCGCGAGCATCATCCTCGTGCTCTTTGCTTATTTTGGAGACTTCGTCTTCGCCAAGCTCGGCATTAGTCTTGACGCGCTACGGATTGCTGGCGGCATCATGCTGTTCATCATCGGGCTGAACATGGTGTTTGAAAAGCGCACAGAAACGCGAGAGGAACGTGCTGAAGAAGTGCTCGAGGAAACACCCGACCCAGAAGACATTTCTGTCTTCCCGATGGGCATTCCGATGATAGCAGGTCCAGGCACAATGGCCTCGCTTCTTATCCTCGCGGGTGATGCAGGCAATGAACTGCCGCAACAACTTGCCATTATGAGCGCACTCGGCGCTGTGCTTCTCATCACGCTTATCGCGTTTTTAATCGCAGGACCGCTGATGAAGCTGATGGGCAAGACATTTACAAATGTGCTGACCCGCGTGCTTGGCGTATTGCTCGCCACCCTCGCCTCACAATTTGTGCTCGACGGCCTTAAAGGCGGATTGTTCGCAGCGCTATAAGATGACACAAAAAAACCAGACCCAAAGGTCTGGCTTTCCAATTTTGATAAGCGTTTAGCTTAGAACTTGCCGAGCATTTTTTCTGACTTGGCCAGAAGATAATAAAATGTCACGCGGTTCTTAAAGCGGTCTTTTGACATTGTTTCGCAGACTGACATGACAAGCGCGTCAAGCTCAGCTTGGTCGTCTTTAAGACCAAACTTCTTCACAAGCAGGCTATCGCGCACTGTGTTGCGCTCTGTCTCGTCTGAACAAGCGACGAATTTGCCGTCACGTGAGGCAAGGGCGATACCACAATAGTTGACGATTTTACGGATGACGGTTTCGTCAGCGTCAGCGTCATAGCCCTTAACGTCAGCGATATAGCTTGTGTATTTGTCCTCAACACTGCCTTCAACTTTTGGCGCAGCTTTTTTCGGAGCCACTTTTTTAGCCGCCACTTTCTTAGGAGCCATTTTCTTGAGCTTTGATTCAAGCGTTTTAACTTCTGCCTCTAGCTCTTCGACGTCCTTTTGGCCGCCAAGCGTCACTGTTGGAATTGCGCCGCGGACTTTTTCAGCCGTCTCAGCATATGTCTTTTCGACTTTATCCTGCGCGTCTTTGGCAACAATAACGACTTTGCCTTCGATCTCTTCGCCCTTAACAACGAGGTCAGCGAAAAGTGTTTCCGTCATCGCTTTGGCTTGAGCAAAACGTGTTTGCGCACGCTCAAAGGCTAGACCGTGTAGGCCAACATAGGCGCGGCGGGCTCGGCGCACAGTTTGCACAGGCTTTAGTGAATTATATTTCTCAGCAGTTTTTGTAAAAACAGTCATTTAGGTCTCCATGAGCCTCCATTTCTCGGAAGCAGTAATTTGATAAGACCTATCTAGGGAGAAGAATTAGAAATCGCGCCCTAATCCAGCGTGATTTTGCGCAGCAAAATTGCGCGATAAGGGCGGATTGCGAAAGGGTCGCTTTTGCTGAAAGCAAAAATGCCCGTGCAAACGCACCGCTAGGACTGTAAATCCAGCGTGATTTTGCGCAGCAAAATTGCGCTTAATCATTTTCTATGTCACGTGGCAATGTCATGGTGTAATTGAGTGCCAAACGGCCACCATCTGCGTAAATCGTTTGCCCCGTAATATAGCTAGCATCTTCAGAGGCAAGGAAGGCCGCAATGCCTGCAATCTCGTCAGGATGACCAATTCGCCCGAGCGGTGTGCGCGACATAATCTTGTCTCGCGCCTCCTTATCGCCTGACACACCCGCGAGCATGGCGGTTTTAATGCTGCCAGGGCCGATGGCATTGACGCGAATACCGCGCGGCGCAAGCTCGACCGCCATGGCGCGGGTCATTTGCTTCATGCCGCCTTTAGAAATTGTATAGGCCAGATAATCTGGGATAGCGACATCCTCATTAATAGAGGACATATTGATGATGCTATAGGGGCGTTGGCTCAGCCCAGAGCGGTCATCACGGTTATCAATCTCTTCGACCATTTGGCCGACGACAGCTTTTGAGACTAAAAAGGCCCCGCGCAAATTGACAGATAAGACGCGGTCGAAATCGTCTTCGCTAAGATCAGTAATGCCGCCCTTGAGCGCAATGCCTGCATTGTTAATCAGAACATCGACATGTCCAAAAGATGACACTGCCTCAGCCAGCAGATTATGCACCTCAAGCTTATCAGAGACATCACAAGACACGAAAATTGCGCGCGCCTCAGCGGTGCCAGACTCAACACCAAGATCGTCTAATGCACGTGCGCCTTCAGTCTCATTGGAGTCTGCTATCACGACCTTATAGCCATCCGCAAAGAAACGACGCGCGCAAGCAAAGCCAATGCCGCTTGCACCGCCTGTCACCAATACAACTTTATCTGCCATGACCCACTCTCAGAAACTTTCCTGACAGAGTCAGCCTGTGAGCCCAAAAGGTCAAGGTGATTTTAAAAAGATGGGTTGAAAATTCGCGCGCGATTAACTGGTAAGTTCGGAAATTTTTTGTTTCAAGAGAAGTTTTCGCTTCTTTAACGTCGCAATATGAAGGGAATCTGAGGCGGGACTTTTAAGTTCGCTTTGAATTTCCGCGTCTAGTTTAGAGTGTTTATTCTCAAGCTCTCTAACGTGTGCGACTGAAGCCATATCTCTCTCCATATATTTGTTGATGATTTCGTATAGCATATTTTTTCGCCAAAGTCACATGAGCGCTTGGTAAGAAATTTGACACGGCTCTCATGACCTTGTCACACCCTGCCCCTTAGCTTATGTAACGCGTCAACGAGGCTGAGCCATGACGGATGACACCATTATAAGCGCCAATGATGAAGGGCTCTCTGAGGAGGAGATGCTCACCCTTCTCGCGACCCTTAAGCGCGAGCATGCGCGTATCAATAGCGAAGTTGACGCCCTTCACGAAAACGGTGTGATGGACATGCTCAAGCTAAAGCGCATGAAAAAGATTAAACTCTCCATCAAAGATCAGATCACTTATCTTGAAAATATGCTGACGCCAGATATCCTCGCGTAGATCTATCTTAGTTTAGCTCTACTCGCTTTGGCGTTTACTGGCATACATGGCGCGGTCGGCACGGGCGAGAATTTGCTCAGCCGTATCTTCCGCTTCACAAGGCGCAACGCCCCAAGCTGTTGAGACACAGATTTTACCTGTCGGCATATCAACACACACCTCGGCTATACGGCACGCCAAGCTCGCGGCTTTCGCGCGTGTTTCTTCAACGCCTGACTTAAATAACAGCACGCCAAATTCATCACCGCCAAGACGCGCGACGAGGTCACAAGAGCGCACATTATTGGTGAGTACGTCGCCGATATCACGCAAAAGCTCGTCACCAATACTATGGCCAAAGCGGTCATTAATACTCTTAAAACCGTTCAAATCAAAAAAGATAACAGACGACAGAATATCATAACGCGTCATAACTGTGCGGGCCTTCTCGACCTCACGGATAAAGGCGCGGCGATTATAGACCGCCACAAGCGGATCTGTGTCGGCTGTGCGTTCAATATCAAGCAGCCGCAAACGCATTTGATTAAGCTCTAACGTCAGGCGGTCATTCTCTGCACGTAACTCTCCAATGTCAGACACTATTTCGTTATCTTGCGCAGGCGTTTTTACCCCTGCTTTATGTGGTGTCTGAGTAAACGTCGTATGCATCATGTCCTAAGCCCAAAATTGTAACTCTTACGGCTATCGTTATCTTTGATAACTTTAACCTCATCCCAGCTTTGTTTATTCCATACTGGTCTTAACAAAGGCGCTAAGATTTCTAAATTTGAGCAGCTTTCGTGAACTAGGGTTAACAACGACTTTACGTTTGGTTCAAAAAGCGGGGCGAAAAAAGACTTTCACCTAGGCCTTGTTTGGACTAATGTTCATCGCTTCTTACTGGCAAACTCCGCACATCGCGGTCCGCCAAAAGCGAGCTGATTATGACAACCTCTCCTGCTATCGCGCTCATCATGGGCAGCACGTCTGACTGGCCGACGATGGAACATGCGGCGGATATTCTCGACACACTCTCTATCCCTTACGAAGCGAAAGTCATTTCAGCCCACCGCACGCCTGAGCGCTTGGTCGAATTTTCCAAATCAGCTAAAATGCGCGGCCTCAAAGTCATCATCGCAGGCGCAGGCGGCGCCGCGCATTTGCCAGGCATGGTCGCGTCTATGACGTTGCTCCCCGTGCTCGGCGTGCCTGTTGAGTCCAAAGCGCTCTCTGGCATGGATAGCCTGCTTTCTATTGCGCAAATGCCAGGCGGCATCCCAGTGGGGACACTTGCAATTGGGCGGTCAGGCGCAAAAAACGCGGCTCTCCTCGCGGCCTCCATCCTTGCTCTCAGCGACAAAGACGTGGACACGGCGCTGACAAATTGGCGCACAGCGCAGACAGACGCGGTCGCGCATAATCCGCGCCCACAGGCTTAAGACTTAAGACGTGGCGACTTCTACACCATTGACAATGGGTTCAACCATCGGGATTTTGGGTGGTGGACAATTGGGTCGTATGCTCGCCTTAGCGGCGGCAAGACTCGGGCTCAACACCCATATCTATTGCCCAGACGCAAGCGGCCCAGCCGCAGCTGTCGCCACTTATGAAACAAATGCGGCCTATGACGACCTCGAAACGCTGC
Source organism: uncultured Caulobacterales bacterium (assembly GCA_964424575.1). Classification (GTDB taxonomy): domain Bacteria; phylum Pseudomonadota; class Alphaproteobacteria; order Caulobacterales; family Maricaulaceae; genus Fretibacter. The sequence goes on from CAYRIV010000009.1 coordinate 45,907, forward strand.
ACCGTTTTGCGAAGTCTTGCGACGTTGTCACATATGAATTTGAGAACGTCCCTGCCATGAGTGCCCGCACAGCCGCCAATGCAAGCGTGCTACGTCCTAATGCCAAAGCTTTGGACGTTGCCCAAGACCGCCTCACAGAAAAAACCTTCATCCGCGACGCGGCAGGCGTGGCTGTCGCTGATTTTCGTGCGGTTGAGAACATTCACGACGCCCGTCGCGCCGTCAAACATATGGGACTACCTGCGGTGATTAAAACACGCCGGTTTGGGTATGACGGCAAAGGCCAAGCGGTTCTTAAGGCAGAAAGCGATCTCGAAGGCGCGTTTGAAAAACTGCCCAAAGACGCGCCGTGTATCGTGGAGGCTTTTGTGCCATTTAAGCGCGAGATTTCTATCGTCGCAGCACGCGGGGCGAACGGGGAACTTGCGAGCTATCCCGTCATAGAGAACGTCCATAAAAACCATATCCTCCACACGAGCACCGTGCCCGCGTCAGATACAACAGAGGCGTTTAGCCAAAAAGCCGCAGGGCTCGCCTTTCAAATTATGCAAAAGCTTGATTATGTCGGCGTCATGGCGACTGAGTTCTTTGAACTACAAGACGGGTCATTAATTGTGAACGAAATTGCCCCACGTGTTCACAACTCAGGGCATTGGACGCAAGACGCTGGATGCATTGACCAATTTGAGCTGCACATTCGCGCGGTCGCAGGCTGGCCCCTTGGTAATACAGAGCCACAGCTTGATGTCGTGATGACCAATTTAATTGGCGATGATGTGAATAAAGTGCAAGCCTTAGCGGCCCTCCCCAACACCTTCATCCATCTTTACGGAAAATCGGAAGCGCGCGCAGGTCGCAAGATGGGCCACATTAATCAGGTTAAACCTAAAGCGCTTTAATCGAATATCTTTTAGGTCCAGCGGCCAGAACGACGTCTACGTCGCTTCGTTTCATTCCCAAATCCGTATCGCAATTGCCCGAGCAGTTCGACAGGGTTAGGCATATTCTCTGTCCGCTTTTTCAGTGCCCATTTTGCTTTTTCAAATTCCATAACATTTGCAATGCGCGCCTCCACAAAAGCGCGGCCGTCACGCTTATCTGCGCTTGTATCTGCAAGCCAGGCGACAAGGCTCGTGCTGATAACGCCAGAGAGTATCGTGCGTTTGGAATAATAATTCGCGTCCGTGCTCGTATCACCTATGGCGCGCCAGATGGTATCTGCCGCCGCCCAAATCTGTGCTGGGCCTTGGCCTAGAGCGTCAGGCAGTGAGAGCCGTGCCGCCGCGCGTTTGGCCGCCGCCTCATGACCACTCAAAGCTTCAAGTCGCGCGATAACGCCCGCGGTGACTTTGTCGCGAATTTTCATAGACGCGAGATCTAGACCTGCGAGTGTCTCTTCAACGTGGGCGTTTAGCTGCTCGCCCCAAAAGCTGATAAGCTCTAGAGGGCCGTCGGGAAAATAAAGCGCGTCTGAGCCTTTTGGCAGGCCTGCCTGCTTTACCGCATCTCGCAAAGTTTTACTCGTCCAGCCGTCAAAGGCCGCCAAAACGAGCGCGCGCGAAAGAACATCACGGCGGGCCTTAAGGGACGGGTCAATCTGATTATTGTCTGTGCTCATATAGTCTATATAGGGGTTTTTCGCGCCCACGTCACCTGCGACCTAAGGGCAAAGGCTTAGACGTTTTTGCGACGCAGAATGTTACGCTTAAACCAAACAGAAATACCTTTCACCCCTGCCCCTGACAGCACACCATAGCGGAAAATACGACTCGCGAGGATAATCACGCCGATTGAGAGCAGCGCAAGAAATCCAGCGGACAGGAATAATTCCCATGCAGGTGGGTCAGATGGCAAGCGGCTAATGGCGGCAAAAGGCGCAGAGAGCGGAAACCATGACGCAAAAATCAAAAGCGGGCTATCAGGGCTATTCCAACCGAGCGGTACGATTAACACACACAGCGTCAACACCATAACGATAGGCGTTGTAATCGTCTGCGCGTCTTGCATACTTTCCGCGAGCGCGCCCATGGCGATGAAGAGACAGCCGTAAAAGATATAGCCGAGTATTAGAAAGAGCGGGAAGAAGACCATCATTTTCCACGTAAACGCTTGGCGGATTGGCTCGCTTACATCTGCGGGGCCGAACAAAATAATGCCGATAACCCCTGCCCCGCCAAGCAAGATATAAGGCAACATCGTTGTGAGCGTGAGTGCCGCAACGCCAATCAGTTTACCCAAAATAATCTCACCAAAATTTGTTGTCGCGAGCATCATTTCAAGCAACTTGTTGAGCTTCTCTTCGAGCATGGAGGTGAGCAACATATAAGCGCCAGAAAAAACGGTGAGCCATAATATTGCAGCCATTGCCCCTGCCACAAGATAAGGGATACGGTCTTTGTTTGTGACCTTTTGGCCTTCGCCTTCGGTATCAGCCGTTTTCGTGGGGTCGAAACTTTGTAGTTCAAGCGCAGTGTTGCGGCTCGCGTCAAGACCCTCATAGCTTAGCCCGCCACTTTTAAGATAAAGGTCCTCGGCACGGTCTCTGAAATAACGCTTAGTCAGGGATTGCATACCTTGGGCCGTCACCTGTGTGGACCAATAATCGGCTTGCACCTTCATAGCTTGATATGGTCTTTCGGCCTCATTCTGAATGTTCCCAACTGTGCTTTCATTCTCTGTAGGAACTTCTTCGCGAATATACAGGACACCATTGAGCGATACGGCCTCACCTTTATGCATCAGTGTTTTGCCAGTGGCGATGAACGTCTTCAACGTCTCTATATCATTTGCAGGTGGGTCTACAAAAACCATACTCCGTTTTGGTAGTTTTAAGCTGTCACCCAATCCAGGGACTTGCGTATTGAGATAGCTGATAACGCCATCCACGCCTTGCTTATCCAGAATAGAATCAACGGCTTCGGCCTGCGCGTCAGACAAAGCGAACTCGGCAATCGCGCTTATCTGCTTTCGTGCGCTTTCAATATAGTCCCGCTCATATTCAGCCGTAATGGCCGCTTGATGCGCGCCCGTGTCGTCGAGTATCGTCTCATAGCGCGTGGGTTCAAAATTGAGATCAAGTTGAGAAAAAATGAAACCCAAAATACCAAAGATAAATGGCAGGAAAAAGCTAATCCAAAATCCCCAGGTCTTGATATAGCCAAGATAATCTCGCCGCGCGATGAGAAGTGCGCGCCGCATGTTAAGCCTGCCCAAGCTCATACCTCTATCTGTGTTATTCCCGCTCATGACAGCTCTTCTTCAAGCTGCATCTCTCGGGTGACGTCTTCACCAACCATGGCCACAAATGCCTCATGCAAGCTCTGCGGCTTAGGCTCAAAACGCGAGAGCTTTATGCCGCCGTTCACACAGGCCTCAAGCAGGCTATGCGTTTCGACTTCAGGCTTGAGGGTCATTGCGAACGCCCCGTCTTCTCGGGGGCTAATATCTTCTGCCATGGGGGTCACGGTCTCAAGCAAGCCCGTGTTATCAGAGGCTATCACGAGGCGGCGCGGGGCTTTGGACAAGGCAAGTTCAGTGCTGCCGTCAAAGACTTTGCGCCCCCCCGCCATAAGGATGATACGGTCACAGAGCCGCTCCGCATGTTCCATCACATGGGTAGAGAAAATAATCGTGTTCCCACCTTTAGCAATCTCGCGCACAATCGACTCGAGTACTTGTTGGTTCACAGGGTCAAGGCCAGAGAACGGCTCGTCTAAAATGTAAAATTCAGGGTTATGCGCAATGGCCGCGAGGAGTTGCACCTTTTGCGCCATGCCTTTGCTCATGTCTTTATTCTTTTTGCGCTTGGCCTCTGACAGGCCGTATTTATCGAGCATCTCATCAGCACGTGCAAAGGCGTCTTTGCCTCTCATCCCATTAAGCCGCGCCAAATGCGCAATCGCTTCGCGCGCGGTTTGTTTCTTATATAGCCCACGCTCTTCGGGTAGGAAGCCGACACGGCCAAAAGCTTGCGGCTCAGGCGCGCGGCCAAAGAGGTGTATATCGCCCGCATCAGGTTTTATGAGCCCAAGTGACATACGTAGCGTCGTCGTTTTCCCTGCGCCGTTCGGGCCGAGATAGCCAACAATCTCGCCAGGGTTGATGGTAAAGCTTACATCCTCAACGGCCGCCTTCCCGCCAAAAGATTTGGATACGTCAGAAAGTGATAATGGTGATGAGGTCATAACGCCTTCTATCTCTCGCAGGCTTTCATTTGTGTAAAGGCCCCAAATGATTTAGCGTAACAAAAATGAACCTTATAACCCGTATTTTTGCTATTGCTCTTATGTTTTCTGTCTGCTTCACGTCCGTACATGCAGAGGCGCAAACGCGAGACGAAAAAATAGGATGGCATAGAAATACTGGAAGCTCGCAATATATCGAGAAAGGTCGCGAAGCTAAGACAGAGTTTGATTTCAAAATGGATATGGAATTTGAGACGACAGTTGTTCGCAAACGCTCTGAAAATGCGCGGGCCTGCGCCCGCCATGCCGCCAATCCGAAACCTACTGATATAAGCTTTTGTCAAAATGCTCTGCTCGAACCCGATCTCAGCCCTGAGAACAGATATGTCTCGACGTATAATATGGGGCTTATGCAATTCGCGTTTGAAGATTACGATATGGCGTCGGAAACATTACTGAACGCGAGTACGCTTTCGCCAGAAAAATCGGAGCCCTTAACTGCGCTCGCAAAGCTCGCAATCAAGCGCGGTGATGAAGTCGCTGCAAAAACATATATCACCAAAGCCCTCGCCAATAATCCTGCGCGACCTACGCAAGCCTATATCACGCTCGGTTATTTGCATGAACGCGATTTTGAGTTTGAAGAAGCGCGTGCGGCTTACGAGGCTGCTCTTGCAAGCAAAGGCAGCCCAGGGGAAGCACGGCGCAGGCTTGAGCGGATTAATCGCCTATGGCCCGCGAAATAGACACGCCTGTTCAAAAAAAACGTCCTTTGAGTAAAGCCGTTGTGACGCGTGCGAACACGCTTGGCTTCACCCCGCCGCGCATTGTCGATTTATCTACAGTCTCGCAAGCCTGGGCGACCCATCTTGAGAGCTTTGTGGAGCTTGGGCGTCACGGCACAATGGCTTGGCTTGAGGAGACGAAAGAGCGGCGCGCTCACCCCAATAGCCTCTGGCCAGAGGCGCGCTCAGCTATTGTGGTGGGCATGAATTACGGGCCAGAGACAGACCCGCTGCTTGATTTAGATAACTCAGCGATTGGAAATATTTCCGTCTATGCGCGCGGACGCGATTATCACGACATCATCAAAGGACGGCTGAAGGAGCTCGCAGGTCTCATCGCGCGCGATAGCGACACTGATGTTAAAGTCTTCGTAGACACAGCCCCGCTGATGGAAAAACCGCTGGCCGCTCTGGCGGGATTAGGCTGGCAAGGCAAGCATACAAACCTCGTGAGCCGCGATTATGGGTCTTGGTTGTTTCTTGGCGTTATTCTTAGCGCCGCCGAGTTCGCGCCTAGCCCGCCCGAAATAGATCATTGCGGCTCTTGTCGGTCGTGCCTTGATATCTGCCCGACAGATGCCTTCCCTGCCCCATATGAAATCGACGCGCGCAAATGTATTTCTTACCTCACGATTGAGTTTAAAGGCAAAGTTGACTTAGATCTCCGCGCGAAAATGGGAAACCGCATCTATGGCTGTGATGATTGCTTGGCCGTTTGCCCGTGGAATAAATTTGCGCAGTCGGGGCGTGAGATAAAACTGGCCGCACGAGAAGATTTAAACGCGCCGCCTCTGGCAGAGCTTGCACAACTTGATGACGCTGAGTTCCGCGCTAAATTCTCAGGCTCCCCCATAAAACGCATAGGCCGCGACCAATTTATTCGCAATGTGCTATACGCTATTGGTAATAGCGGGGAAACCGCCTTGCGCGGCTCCGTTCAGCCGCATATTGCAAGTGATAACCCCGTTGTGGCCGACGCCGCACGATGGGCACTACGCCAATTGGAGACTTTATGAGTTTTGAACTTCACCCGGACTTAAAGCGCGACGGTATAGAGATGGGCGAGTTTGCGCTCTGCCAAGTGCTTCTCATAAATGACTCACACTATCCTTGGTTTGTACTCGTCCCAAAGCGCGAAGGGATCAGTGACACAATTGATTTAAACGCTGATGATTATGCAAAGCTCTGGGCGGAATCGCGTTTATTCTCTAAGGCCATTATGAATGTATTTGACGGCGAAAAACTCAACGTCGCCGCGCTCGGTAATATGACGCCGCAGCTCCATATTCATCATATTGTGCGTTATAAAACCGACCCCGCCTGGCCGGGCCCAATATGGGGAAAGCATCCCCTCGAACCTTATGTAGACACTGAAATCGGTGTGATAAAGGCTAAGCTCATAGCCGCAAATATAGAGAATTTTGCAACGCATTAAATACGCGGCAAAACTCTTCTCCCGCATGAAAAAGGCCCCTGCTATGCAGAGGCCTTTTAATTTTTATAATGACACCAGACTATAGTCCACCTGGGCCACAATCATTGGCGAGGAAGTCGAGCATCTTGGTGTAGAACTCGCTCTGGTGATTATAATAAAGCGTATTGTAGAAGTGATCGGCGTCCTTCAACGTCAGGAACTGGATGTCCTTGTTGTATGGCTTGATTGCTTTCTGATAATCTTTGAGGTGATAATACATCACGCGGCGATCATCTTCACCGTGAACAAATAGGATAGGTACATTGACCTTCTCGACTTCGTTAATGGGATTAATACCGCTAAAACCACCACGCTGACGTGAAAGATCATCACTAAACTTAAAGCGCGTGTTTTGGCGGCCCAAATACTGCTTCTTTGCATCCGCAACAGGTGCACCTGCAATAACGCATTGATACATTTGTGGTGTGCGAGAGGCAGCCACTAGCGCTGCGTAACCCCCATAAGACCAGCCAAACATCGCCATGCGGTCACGATCGACGAGTCCTTTGGAAACAAGATATTTCGCCCCATCGTCTTTGTCGTCTTGCATAGCACCGCCGTGCTCATCCCAACTGGCCATGAAGAAGTCATTCCCCCAACCCTCAGACCCACGGTATTGCGGCTGCAGCACCATATAGCCGTTATTGGCCAATAGCTGTGCCCATTCATCATAAACAATCACTTCGTTAACGTAAGGACCACCATGCGGTAGTACGATAAGCGGGTGAGGGCCTGGTGTGTTAGGTTTGGTCACATAGCCTGGTATCATTTTACCGTCACGAGCCGGATATTTAATGAACTCAACATTGGCGAGATCACTTGGTTTCAGCAGCGGATTTTGCGATCCAAGCTTGCTCGCCTTACCGTCTTTGATGAGATAATAAGTGCCGGGATCCTTTGGCGCTTGGTTAAATACGATCATCGTATTCCCATCGCGTGAGCGGCTTGAAATAGACAGCTGATGCGCGTTCGGAATAGACGCCATAAGCTGGTCATGAAGGCGCTTTTCTTCCATATCAAACCAATGCATCTCACGCTTGGCGCCCGGATAGACGGCCGCCACAATATCATCACGTCCAGCCCAACTCATGGAGTGACGCACTGTACCAAGAATGTCTGCGTCATTACGGCGATAGATGAGTTTACCAAATTCACCGCTTGTAAGATTAAACTCCCACAAGCCTGTTTTATCATGACCATTATTGGCCAAAACAATAGCTGTGTTTGGATCACCTTTTTTAGCTTTGATATAAGAAATATCATTCAAGATAACATCAGATGTATCAGCGCTAACGCGGGCAAACTCTTTCCAATTGTCATCGCCTGGCGTACGGTAATAATTCACAATTTCTTTCGTGCTATTATCGAAGCCTTGGGAAAAAACAGGATTGCCATTAATGTCAAAGGACGCCTGCGGAATTTTCTCATTCCCTTTCAAAAGCAGAGACCGTGTGCCTTTGTCTAGATTAAACTTGTAATAGGCGCTTGGGCGGAACCGTTCAAATGGGTCGTCTGTCAAAGAATTACCGACCGCGCGGCCAGACTCAATAATAATGCTACCGGGGTCGTTGGGCAAAATATTGGCGAGGCCAAAGTTACCATCGATATTTTTAAATTTATTTTTTGGAATAGAATAAGAGAAAGCACGGTAGGAACGGACATCTTCTTCAGGTTGGCTAACGCGCTTCCGTACAATTTTTGACGCCGTACCGAAGAGATAATCATCATTTACCCAGTTAATCTGAATAAACTCCATCGGCTTTGCATCCATACGACGAAAAGCTTTGGACATATCGTTCGTATCATAAATTTCGATGTAGGGATTACCTTCCTTCGTCGTAATACGTAGCATCGCAATGTATTTCCCGCTCGGCGAGACTTGCACACTCCGCACGGTTTCACGAACGGCGAAATAATCGATAGGTAAAGGGTTAGCACCTGCAACAGGCGCCGCGACGGCAGATGTTGAGAGGGCTGTTGTAGCCGCAACGAGGCCAAGGGCCGCGACACATGAAAGAAGGGTCTTGCGCATTTATATCTCCGTTAAGTCTCAGAAACTTTAATGATTTGTAAACAGAAAAAGGCCCGCATGCAAATGCAGCGGGCCTTTTTTATCAGTTTTGTCGCAGTCACAATGACGTGACCAGTTATAAAATTAGAAGCCTTTGCGAAGCTGAATGAAGAACTTACGGCCTTCAATGTCATAGCCATTACCAATCACAGCATTAGCGACAGTCGTGACTTCTGAACTATCAGCTCTTGGCGGATTGCGGTCAAAAACATTCGAGACCGATAGAGTAAGACCCCAATCCTGATCTTCATTATTGTAAGTGATGCCCGCGTTATGAACAAAGTAATCATCCGCAAAACCTACGTCACGACAATTAACATCACCAATAAACGAACCTCCGCATGTATCAGAGAAGGTATCAGCTACGCCATTACCCGATGTATCAATACCGAATGCATTGGAAAATTCATCAACAAAGTCTTCATCTTGGCTCACGGCACCCACGTAACGTGTGCCCCAAGTGAATGAGAAGTCATCATAAGACAAACGATGTGTAAGGCTACCACTCCAATCAGGGAAACCAAACTCGCCTTCGCTATTATCTTCAGTCGGCGTACCATCATCACCCACAAACAAGTTGCGAACTTCGAGAATGTTATTCGCCCGCAAGCTTGCACGATAATCAAAGTTACGGTCAAAAACTGTGAACTCTTTGTCGAAGCGTGCATTTACGTCGACACCACGAACTTGGTCTTCATTGAGGTTGATAAAGCCCTGATTAACGCCATCAAGAAGTTGATCTTGATCACGGCTAATGCGGTCACAGAAAGGGCTACGTCCGTCACGTTGATTGACAAAACAATCATTGATGATGAATTGCGCAGCTGGAGTAACCACAGAATTTGTCACTTCAATGTCATAATATGTTGCGCCAAAACTTAAATCAAACGCATCCGTGAATGGCTGTTCAAATGAGAAGCCCGCAGTGAAAGATGTCGACTCTTCTGGGTCCAGATCTAATGAACCTGTTGTCGCAACTTCGGTCGAGAATGTGTTATTTCCACCGATGTTAAGTGTGAACGGGTCTAATCCTTCAGCCTGACAGCGTGTAATCGTATCAGCATCACGGGTTTCAAGAGTTGGATCATATACGTTTGGACCATTCGGATTATTCAAATCTGGTCTTGTGGCACCAAGTGGCACAACGCAAGGATCAAACAATGTCAAGAAGCCTGTTTGCGGCTGCAAGAAGTTTTCACGCAGGTTTGGCGAGCGGAATGACGTACCATAGCTTGCTTTTAACAATAGGCTATCAAACGGACGCCAACCAACTTTTGATGAGTATGTTGAGGCGCCGCCGTAGAACTCATCCTCAAGAATACGGCCTGAAAGGTTTACTTCAAGTTGGCGGAAAAGTGGTTTATCAGCGACCAAAGGAATATCTACCTCAGCATATGCAGAGCGAACAAACTTCTCACCTTGCGCCCCACCATCTGAGAAGAAGCCGAAGAAAAGGCCATCTCTGGCAACTTCATCAGGATTAGACTCGATTTCGTCATACTGATATTCCAAACCTACCACGGCGTTAATCTTACCAGCTGGAACTTCAGCAAGCGTACCTGCTACAAAACCTGACCACACTGTTTGTTTGTACTGTGTATCGAACCTACGGTCATCAAAGAGATAATCTCTTTCCGCCTGTGACCCTAGATCACCTGCGATATTAGCAAAGAGTGATGGGGCAAACAAATTAACAGGTACACAGCCTGTCACGACGTCTGAACGAACCGTCACGCCCGGCGCAGCAGTACAGGGTGCCAATCCAGGGATTGGGTTACCGGATGCTATATCATTCCCCAAAGCAAAATTCAGACGATCTTCGCGAATGCCTGGACGGTTGGAACTACCATTTGATATTGAGTGCGTCAAAGATGTTTCAAATGTCCAGTCTGCGATTTCCCCGAAATTAAGGAATGGAATATCACCACGAAACCCGCCTACAAGGCGTGTATTTTCAATAACCACTTCTGTATTAGAGCGGTCACCATTAATCCCGACAACGGGAATAGTGTCTTGTGGTCCGACAAAGTCATTTGCGCCGAAGCCAAATAAGAAAGGTGTACAGGCCGCGTTATCAAACAAGCCGCCCGCAAAAGTGGCGCAAATACGTGCGTCACGTTCATCACCATCCCGGTTCGGGTCACGGTCACGCTGGAAAGTGTTCCAACGCTGAATGAATGCGTCATCAAAGTTAAATCCACTCGAACCGCAATCACTTCCATTTACGCCACAAGGGTTAAATGGATTATCAGCGCCCACTGTTGGGAAAAGTTGGAATGTACCGCTATCGATACTCGTTTCAGCACGTGAATAAAGAACTTCAAAGAAGGGTGTTATATTGGCATCACCTTCAAGTGTATATTCACCATACGCCATTAAATTTAAACGCTTCTGCTCAGGGATCAAATCCTGATTAGGGTCGGCGCCGTTGAGTGCGAACTGAGCGAAATCAAAGTCTTGAATTCCATCACCGTTGTTATCTACAGGCACGCCGGAAAGAGTTTGATCAACAAAGTTGGGAATACCGATGTTTGACCCGTCCGCGTTGAAATAAATGGACCCAAATGTTCCGCCAAGTTCTACGATACGCCCTGCAATCCCTGTCGCTTTACACTCATTTGCTGGAAACGCTTGGAAACCATCAAACCATTCAGCAAAACGAATTTCGTCGCCTCGGCCAAATGTACGAATGTCGCCATTCTCATCAATTTCGTAGTGACGATCACAGCCCGCCAAATAGTCGCGATCTACGAGCTTAATTGCATCACGAAAATCGTATTCTGCGCCAACACCAATAAAGCCGCGGTCTGTGTTTTTACCCCATGATCCTGCAAGGTTATAGTCTTTGCCGCCGCTGTCTTGCGCAGGGTTATAAGTCGCAGTTATGTCAAGACCTTCAAAGTCTTTTCTCAAAAGGACGTTTACCACGCCGGCAACCGCGTCTGAACCATAGACAGACGACGCACCTTCGAGAAGGATATCAGTACGGTCAACAAGAGAACCTGGAATCAAGTTGATTGACGGTGTCGACGGCGCACCTTCAACACCAGCAGGTGCGATGCGACGACCGTTGACAAGAACGAGTGTCCGGTTAGCACCGAGACCACGAAGGTCGATTGTTTCTGAACCAGGACCGTTATCAAGAACGAAGCCTGAGAAAGTTGAGTCAATTTGCTGACCCGCTGCTGATTCAGTTGTTTGCAAAATTGTAACAGGATCAATCAAACCGAGATCGCGTTTTTCATCAAAGTCGATAACTTGTAGTGGCGCGAGTGAGCTAAACGTATCACGTTTAATGCGTGAACCCGTAACAACAACTTCGTCGCGGTCATCTTCAAGTGCGGCAGGTGTTTCAATAACTTCTTGAGCTATTTCGTCAGCTATAGGCGCGTCTTGCGCGAAAGCGGGTGCGGCTGTGAAACCGACGAGTAAGCTCGTGCCAAGCAGGAGCTTTTTAAAATCTAGATTGTTCATGATATCCCTCAGAAACTTTTGGTGAGACTCTTATATTTTTACGTAGCTACTTTTATGGCATAGCTAGACCGACATTACAGGTCTTTAATGACGGTTTTTTCATTTAGCAAGTCTACCAACTACGTAGGTCGTGGAATTGTTAATAAAGCGTGACTAATAAGTCACAGATGCACGCAAATAAGGCGAATAGATAAAATTTGCCTCAAATAATCGCAAATATACACTTCAATGCAATTTGTAATTGGTTGCGTGTAAAAATGCGCCACGCCAATGAATTAATCATGGGGTTGGACATTGAATTCGGGAAAAATGAGCGCAGGATTAAGCCTCATGCCTCGAGCAAAACCCACGCCTCCCGCAAAACCACGGAACCATTTAAACTACAACAAAACACATCAACCCCTTTGATTCCCTATGCGCACACAGTTGGCAGACGTGAGCAATCACGTCGCTTTCGTTTAATAGCTCTTGGCCTTGGGCTTGTCATACTCCTCGCGACCTGCCTGTCTCCGGAACTCCTTTTATCTGTGCTAATGAGGGTGTTTACAGGTCTAATAATTGTGCAGGCCTTATTACGGCTCTGCGCAGTCTGTCTTTCCAAAGCCAGATTCGAGAGTAAGTCGCCTACCCTGTCCTTCATACATACTGATGCAGGTGACTGGCCACTTTATACCGTGCTTGTCCCACTCAAAGATGAAGCCCATATGGTCCAAGGCCTTATGTCCACGCTCTCACGGCTAGATTATCCACGAGAACGCCTACAAATTATATTTATAACAGAAGAGGACGATCCCATGACACGCAAAGCAGTGAACGCTGCTTTACATCTGCCTTTTGAACACGTTGTTGTACCCAGACACGGCGTCACTGGCCCACGCACCAAGCCACATGCCCTCAACATCGCTATGAAATATGCGAGAGGTGACATTATTACGATTTACGACGCCGAAGACGTCCCCCACCCAGAGCAGCTTAAGACAGCTATACGTGCCTTTGTGAGGCATCCTAAATGGGGGGCGCTGCAAGCGCCACTCGATTATTTCAACACGGGTGAAAGCTGGCTCGCAGCCCAATTTGGATTGGAATACGCTGCGCAATTTCATGTTTGGATCCCACTGATGGTACGGCTCGGCCTGCCCTTTCCGCTTGGCGGCACTAGTAATCATATTCGCCGCAGTGCGCTTGAGACCGTCCGTCACAAGCATATGTTCTGGGATAGTTATAACGTGACGGAGGACGCCGACCTCAGCTTTCGCCTGAGCGCGCAAGGGTGGGACATTGGCTATATCACGCCGCCGACCCAAGAAGAAGCTGTGGCAAAGCTCAAGCCTTGGACCCACCAACGCACGCGCTGGATGAAGGGCTTCATGCAAAGCTGGCGCGTACACATGGACGCTCCTTTTGCGCCAGGTGGATGGAAAGGCGTGAGACGTCAACTCACTTTGCAACTCACGCTTGGCTCAGTTCTACTTGCAGGCCTGTTTCACGCACCTATTTGTCTAGCACTTGTCGTTTGGATAGCCGTGCAACTGCTAAGCACAGGCACAATCATGCTACCCACAATCGTTACAATGTCCCTCATTTTTGGATACGGGTCAGGCATCTTAATAGCGGCGGTTGGTGCGTTCCGGATGGGACAGCCAAAACTATTGCTCGCTCTCCCAATTATGCCGCTTTATTGGCTGTGTTTGGCGTGGCCGACTTACCGCGCGGCGGTGGAGTATGTGCGTCGCCCTTTTTATTGGGCTAAGACGGAACATGGCGTGACGACAGCTAAGGTTTCACTATCTATACCCACCGTCGCCACAAAGGCTGAAAATACTAACTTTTCCAAAGCCGAGAATGCTAATACGTTATGGCCAACGAAAATTAATCCAATCAAGCCAGCATCTCCGATCGTGTCAGTTTCATGTCCTGCCAACATTAAAACACAGAAATCAGTCGAACAAAAAGACGCTGATGGATAGATTTCACCTGCTAAACTTTGCTTGTCGCCTTGTATTTTAAGCGTAACATCTTAAATCCGCACGATGTATTCAACTGACCTTAAATTATCCCTTCTAGGCCTCTTAGTTTGTATGGTTTTAGGGGCAGTGTCTTTCCAAAGACATTTCGCCAAGCATGACAAGCTCAAACCTCGCATGGTGCCATGGATGCTGATTTTTCTTGCCTGCGTCTCAACGGGGACGATGGTCGTTGTGCACCTTGTCAATCTCATGGGGTTTGAAACGGGGCGTTAGGTCTGGCAAAAAAAGGCGCTGGCGAGATGACTTAAAAGTCAACCAACCAACGCCTGAAGGTGCCAAAAGACAGCACCAGAGGAAGGCGCTGCTACGGTTTATGAGTTCGCCTTTATCCAGCGAGCGCTTTCATCAAGGCTGCGTCTTGCCCGTCAATATCAGACGCGGCGAGTTGTAGCTGCTGGTCGAGTGTTTGCGCAGAGCTCTGGGCAATCGCCGCATTATCTGCGCTGTGCTCTACAACACCGTGATGCAGGTCAACATCCACAAGCAAGCTTATAGTGCGGCCATTATCGAGCAGAGCTCTAACACGTAGCTCCATATCAGATTGCACAGCCGAGCGGTTGAGCGTCAGGAGGTCGAGCCCTCTCGCATAGTCAACACCCGCAGGAAGTGGCATGCCATTGGCAAGTGTCACGTCCCAAGACTTGACCGACACATCGCTGACTTGGCTGATAGATTCCATCAGTTGCAGGGTCAGCGCGTGACGCGTCGCCACCGCTTCAACCCAAAGCTCTGCACCTGCGCCGTACTCACTCGCGGTTACTTTAGCGACACCGCCGAGGAAGCTTGCTTCGCCGTTGTGGTGGCCGCTGAGAGTTTGATCAGTCGTTCGCAACTTATCAAACCAGTCAGTCAAATCTATATCACCGTGACTCGCCGATAGAGCGTTGAGACTTTCACCACTGTCGCGCCGCCCGTCCAATTGATCGTCTATTCCCGTGTCAAAAGTTTCATCTTTATCTTGATGATCAAAAGGATCGCCGTCATCTCCATTATAGTCATCCTCACTTACATCAAGAGTAACTACGACCTCGGATACGCCGCCCTCATTGTCATCCACGAGGACCGTAAAGATGACTTGCTCACCCGCAACATTTGGGGTGCCTGTAATCTGCCCCGTCTGCGGATCAAGCGTGAGACCCGGCGGTAAATCAGGCGCGCTGTAAGTCACATTTTGATCGCCATCTGGGTCATTTGAAACATCAGCAATATTAATCAAAATATCTTGCCCTGGTACAACATTGAGCAGCCGGACATCTTCCACAAGAGGCGGAGGATTAGTCACGATAATTTCAACTGTCGTTTCAGCCGAGCTACCATCTGCGTCCGTTGTCGTGACTGTCACGACATAAGGTCCTGATTGGCTGGCAGAGTTGCCAAGTGTACCTGTAATCTCACCTGTGCTTGGGTTAATCGACAATCCTGACGGTAACCCCTCAGCCGTATAGCTCAACTCATCACCATCAGGGTCGTTAAAGCTCGTTGAGGTTTGCACGCTCAGGCTCTCACCGTCTTGGACGTTCACTTCAGTCATAGGCTGAGCTAATGGCGGCAGGTTTTCTACCTCCCAAACAAAATCAGTCGCGACGGATAACCCACCAGGGTCAGCGGCTGTAATCGTGACCGTATAAGGGCCGTCTTTACTCGCACCTGAGGGAAGTGTGCCCGAAATAATGCCTGTGGTCGGATCAATCGACAATCCAGGCGGTAAGCCTTCACCTGAATAAGTGAGGACGTCACCTTCTGGGTCATCAAAGCCTGTGCTCACGTCAATGGGCGTGATACTCTCGCCGTCAACATTTGACTGATCTTCCAAGACACCTATCGGGTTGAGCGGTCCGTCTGGACCATCAGGGTCTAGCGGTTCGCCAGTTAAGCCCGGAGGGTCATTCACTGGGGCCGTGTTAATCGACACCATACCTTCATCAGACGCACCGTCTGCATCCGTTAGAGTGTAACTAAAGACTTCGTCTCCTGACTCGCCTGGCGGCGGTGTGTAGATCAGCTTACCGTCATCTCCGAGAGACACAATACCGCCACTTGGCAGCGTCACAGGATTGCCAACGCTAATCGGCTGACCCGCGACCTCTGTGACAGTCAAATCGTCCCCGTCAGGATCAGTATCGTTGCTCAGAACGTCAATCACTGTGGGCGTATCTTCGAGCACAGTGATTGTACCGTCATTGACAGCTATTGGGCCTGGGTTGCTGATTGTAATTGTCAGCGTTGTCGAAACAGTTTCCCCATCAGGGTCTGTGGCCGTCACGACGATGGAATAAATGCCGTCCCCATTTGGTCCCCCTTGGCTGGCTGAACTATCAGCGGTGCCAACGATATTTGTACCATCAAAGCTAAGGCCTGGCGGTAAATCGTTCTCGTTTAGGGTCAGCACCAAATCATCCCCGTCTACGTCAGAGAAATACTCTGGCAAATTCAGCGGAGGCAGGGGTTGCCCGTCCACGCCATTTGTCGGCGGGATGAAAGCATTCGGGTCCGCAGGTGGGTTTAGCGGGTTGCCGATCACTGGCGCGTCATTGACTGGCGTGACGGTAATCGTCACTGCGCCAATATCTGTCCCGCCTTCGCCGTCACTGAGGACATAGCCCAAGACAAGGTCGCCGTTAAAATCAAGCGCAGGGGTGAAATCAAATGTCCCGTCTGAATTTACGGTCAACTCACCTTCTGGCAATGTCACGGTCGTGCCTAGCGCAATGGCTGTGCCATCCGCAAGGCTGACCGCGTCAACGCTGAGCGTGTCACCATCAGGGTCGCTATCATCTGCGATGATATTGCCTGAAATCGGTGTTTCCTCTGGCGTTAAATAGTCATTATCCTCAGCGATTGGAGCTGGGTTTTCAAAGCTATACTCAACAACCGTGCTGAAGTTCTCCCCGTCAGGGTCGGTGACCGTAACGGTGATAGGATAGACCCCATCACCGTTAGGCCCACCTTGTGAAGCATCGGCAGGCGGAGTTCCTGTGATGATGCCTGTGCTCGCGTCTATTGACATCCAACTCGGTAAATCAGGACTGCTAAAGGTCAACGGTTCGCCGTCCACATCGTCAAAGAATGGTGATGTATCAAAATCAACGAGACCGACATTATCTGTGCCTGATTGCGCAGGAATATAAGCGTTCGGATCTGCTGGCCCGTTCGAGTCAGTCGGGTCTAAAGGAATTGGCGCGTCATTCTCACCTGTCACTGTCACTTCGAGTGTCGCGACATCAAAGCCGCCCTCGCCGTCACTGATTTGATAAGTGATGGACGTCAGCGCTGTTTCGCTCACATCTAACCCTTCGAAATCACCATTCGGGTCAAAGGTATAGCTGCCGTCTGGGTTAATTGTGAACAGACCGCCATTTGTGCCCGCGATAGGCGTGCCGACATTGGCCGCATCGCCGCCGACCATAGAAACAACAAGGTCGTCGCCATCAAGGTCAGTGTCCGTGCCCGCATCCGTCATGACATTACCCGTAACTGGCGCGTCCTCTGTGACTGTGGCGACATCATCAACCGCATCAGGGATAGGGTTAGTGACGGTTAGCTCGAATGTATCCGTCACCGTGCCGCCCTCGCCGTCATCTGCTGTCACGACGACAGTATAAATACCGTCACCGTTCGGTCCTGCTTGGCTCGCGGAATTATCGATTACGCCCGTGATTTCACCTGTGGCTGTATCAATCGACAGACCTGTGGGTAGACCTGTGACGCTATATGTCAGCGTGTCACCATCGGGGTCAGAGATATTTGCCTGAATAGACATGCCCTCTGCATCCTCAGCCGCAATCGGGCCGACGGGTGTGTCAACAACAGGCGCAGGGTTGGTCACTGTAAAGACCACTTCCGTGCTAAATGTGCCGCCATTGCCGTCATCGGCTGTGACCGTGACAGAGTAAATGCCGTCACCATTCGGGCCACCTTGTGAGGCGCTTGGGTCAAGCGTACCCGTAATAGACGTACCGTCAAAGCTAAGGCCGGGTGGAAGTTCTGCAACGTCAACTGTGAGTGTCAATACATCAGAGACATCTGGGTCGCCGAAGTAAGGCGTCAGATCAAGCGCGGTCACTGGGCCATTGTCAACGCCCGTTTGCGATGGAATATAATTCTGATCATCAGAGGGCAGATTTGGATCACCTGGTACCACAGGGATTGGCGTATCGTTGACGCCCGTCACTGTATAGCTAATAACCGCCGTATCTGTGCCGCCTTCGCCGTCATCGATTTGATAGACGATCTCCGTCACGCGGCTCTCGCCCACAGCCAAGTCATCAAACTCGCCATTGGGGTTAAAGACCGCTGTACCGTCTGCCTGGAGGGTGACCGCACCGCCCATAGAGCCAGCCACCGCCGCGCCAATACCTGTGCCGTCTGCAAGGGCCGCCAAGGCTGTGACGTCATTACCTGTCATAGCGCGCGTCGCCGTAAAGATATCGCCGTCAGGATCACTATCATCCATCGTCGGGTTCATCGCGAAAGCATTAAAGCTTGTGACAGTATCTTCATCAGCCTCCATCGCGTCATCTTCGGCGACGGGCGCTGGGTTGACGAAGGTATAAGTCACAGTCGTGCTCACGCTCTCATCACCATCAGAGCCGACGATTGTCACAGTGTAAACACCGTCGCCGAGCGGGCCACCAACAGAGGCATCACTTGGCGGTGTGCCTGTGATAATGCCCGTATCCGCGTCAAGCGTCATCCAGCTTGGCAGGTCAAGACTGCTAAAGCTCAGCACGTCATTTGCATCCACATCTGAGAACACAATGCTCGCGTCAAACGGCAATTGCGCAATGGCGTCTATGCCGTTTTGCGGCGCAAGTGTACCCGTCACAACAGGCGCGTCATTTGCGCCTTGGACCGAGACAATCACAGTCGTATCAGACGTGCCGCCCTCTCCGTCGCTGACTTGATAGGTGATGGTTATGACAGCTGTCTCGCCGTCATCAAGGCCTTCAAACTCACCATTCGCGTCAAACAAAATGTCGCCATTTGCGTCAATTGTGAACTGACCACCATTATCGCCCGCTGTCGGCGTGCCGATATTCGCTGCATCGCCGTCAACCAGAGAGATTGTCATCATATCGCCGTCGGGATCTGTATCCGTACCAGGCGCATCATTGATAACATTACCGCTGATTGTTCCGTCCTCCGGCGAGTTGTAATTATCAGCCACCGCCGTTGGTGCAGGGTTCGTGATGGTGTAAGTCACATTCGTTGTGAACGTGCCACCATTGCCGTCTGTGACAACCACGGGAATTGTGTAAACGCCGCCCGTTCCGCCTTGGCTCGCATCCGCATCAGGCGTGCCTGAGATAGATGTGCCATCAAAAGAGAGACCATCTGGCAAGTCCGCTGGGGCAATTGTTAGCGTCAGCGGATCGCCGTCTACGTCATTAAAGTACGGCGTCAGGTCGAGCGGCGTAATCGCGGCACTGTCTTGCGCCGTTTGCGCAGGGATATAGTTCAGCGGATCGGCTGGCGGATTAGGGTCACCTGGGACGACGGGGTTCGGGGCGTCGTTTACGGCGTCCACTGTAATCGTCACTGTCGCCGCATTCGTGCCGCCTTCGCTATCTGTGACTGTGTAGCCAAATATGAAGTCGCCGTTGAAGTTCTCAGCGGGGTCAAAAGCAACCGTGCCGTCCGCAGCGATAGTCAAATCACCATCTGGCAGAGTATTGACCGTTCCAATCAGTAACGGCGTACCGTCGGCCAAAGCCGCTGCATCAACGCTCAAATCATCACCGTCGGGGTCGATGTCAGCGCCCGCCGCATCCGTAATGACATTCACCGTAATCGGCGTGTCTTCAGGCGTGTTGTAACTATCGTCCGCTGCCGTTGGTGCTGGGTTGGTAATCGTGTACTGCACAGTAGTTACGAATGTATCGCCATTGCCGTCCGTCACTGTGACGTCGATATTATACACACCATTTGTGCCGCCTTGGCTGGCGCTATTATCTAGCGTGCCAGAAATAACGCCGTTCACCAAAGACAGGCCTGCTGGCAAATTTGCTGGGTCAACACTAAAGCTCACCGCGTCGCTTGTATCTGGGTCCGAAAAGAATGTGTTCAAATCAAGCGTTGTCGCTGCCAGATTATCCGTACCCGTCTGGTCAGGAATAAAGTCTGTACGATCTGCTGGCACATTGGGGTCGCCTGGGATTTGCGGCACAATGAGGTCATTCTCGCCTGTGACAGTATAGCTGACAACAGCCGTATCTGTGCCGCCATTGCCGTCGTCGATTTGATACACGATTTCAGTCACGCGCGTCTCGCCCGCTGCCAAATCTCCAAAGTCGCCATTCGCGTTAAAGCTGGCCGTACCGTCTGCGTTCACCGTAAACTCACCGCCCATTGAACCCGCAATTATAGCCGCGACACCTGCACCGTCAGCCGCTGCGGCAAGGGCCGTAACGTCATTGCCGCTCACCACGCGCGTCACAGTGAATGTATCACCGTCAGGATCGCTATCGGCCGTCGCTGTATTGGCCGCAAAGACATCAAAGCTGGCCGCTATATCAGATTCAAGTCCTGAGAGCGTATCGTTTTCGGCGATAGGCGCAGGGTTGGTCACTGTGTATTGAATAGTGGTGACGAAGCTATCGCCATTGCTATCTGTAACTGTCACAGGAATATCGTAGACGCCGTTCGTGCCGCCTTGGCTGGCGTCAGGGTTTAGCGTGCCGGAAATTGTTGTCCCTGTCAGAGAGAGGCCCGGCGGAAGGTCCGCTGGATCAACGCTAAAGCTCACGACATCACTGCTGTCAGGGTCCGTGAAAAAAGTCGCCAAATCAAGCGTTGTCGCAGCCGTGCCGTCAACGCCTGTTTGATCAGGAATGAAATCCGTGCGGTCCGCAGGCACATTCGGATCGCCTGGGATTTGCGGCACGATAATATCGTTCACGCCTGTCACTGTGTAAGTCACGACCGCTGTATCTGTGCCGCCTCTGCCATCATCGATTTGATACACGATTTGGGTGATGCGGCTCTCGCCTGTCGCCAAATTATCAAACTCCCCATTGGGGTCAAAGCTCGCTGTGCCGTTAGCGGCGACTGTAAACGCGCCGCCGTTTGAGCCTGCCACAACGGTGGTCACGCCTGTACCATCCGCAAGCGTGGCAAGAGTTGTGACATCATTGCCAGATGCAACACGGGTTACAGTGAATGTATCGTTTTCAGGGTCGCCGTCCGCTGTCGCCGTATTGGCGGCAAATAAATCAACATTAGTTGTCGTGTTTTCATCACCCGTAAGCGCGTCATCAACCGCAACAGGCGGCGTGTTACCGCTCGTGCGGTTAAGCGTAACAGTGGCGCTATCTGTGCCGCCATTTCCGTCAGAAACCGTATAGTCAAATGTCTCTGTGCCTGTGGCTGTCAGCGGCGTTGTCACCGTGACTGTGCCGTTACCGTTTACAACAACGATTGTACCAGATGTCAGCGTCACAGATTGGCCCGCAGTCGTAATCGCAATAGGATTAGCCGCGTCAGCAGGGTCGATGATTTGCGTGATGGATAGCGTATCGCTATCAGGGTCGGTATCAGCCGCCTCGCCCGTCGCTGTGCCGCTCAAGAGATTAAACGTAGTCGCCGCGCCGCCTGTAACGGCAAATGTGCCGTCATCATTAGCTATTGGGTCATCGTTTAAATCGCGGAAGTCCAGATCATTGACTAGCGGTGTGGCTGTGCCGATGGAGGCATCACCGCCGCCGTCGCGCAATGTGCCGTCAAGCGGGCTAATGCCCTCATTGACCACAAAGCCGTCATTGGCCGCGCCGTCGAGTGCCGTTTCAAACACATCAAACAGGCCGTCGCCATCGGCGTCATTCCCCGCAGTGGACAATGTGCCATTGGCAATCAGAGATTCGCCGTGACCCGCTTCATCCGCGTCATTTGTGCCGTCATTATCAGAATCTGTGTCCAGATAATCAGGCGTCGTGTCTGGTGTTGTCGCGCCGCTATCGGAATTAACAGGCGTCAATCCGTTACTACCCGCCCCGTCGGCCGTGCCGTTCGGCGTGGCGTCATAACGGTCATCAAGGCCGTCACCGTCCATATCGGACATTGCCGCGCCCACGCCACTCGGCGCGATATAGCCCGCTGTAGTTTGCGCTTCGATATTATCGGTAATACCGTCATTATCTGAGTCGATATCGAGGTGATCCGCAACGCCGTCATTATCTGTGTCACGCTGTAAAAGAACGCCTTCAAACCTGCGGAAGAAGAAATTACGATCTACGGAATTCTCGTTATTTTGCCCGCCTGTTACGCCGTAAAGCACTCTGAAGGAAGAGGTGTTTGTATATTGAACAGATACGTCATTTCCCGTGCCAGAGACATTACTCGGTGTTCCCTGACGGATGGTTGCGTAACCTGCTGGCGTAGACGCACCGTTTAAAAAGCCTCTATAGCCCAAACGACTCGTATTAAACTGAATGGAGTCAACTTCCGCCGATTCGAAACCGACAATTTCCCAGGCTCTGTTAGGCGTGACAGGCTGCCCAAAACTTTGTCCATCAATATCGCCTGTTACAAATCTAAAGGCGTCTATCTCTACCGGATCACCCGTGGCCTGATCGATGAGTGTATATTCAAGGATGACATAGTGACCTTGTCTTGGGTTCCAATTAGTAGCGTTGAGGCTTGTGTTAGCGGAAAGAGAGAAATTACTCGTGCCTCGACTTTGCACTTCTTCAACACGAAGGTCAAACGTTCTGCCATCGATCATGGCGACACTCGCATATGTCCACACATTGCCAACACGTGTGACATTACCATTCGGAATAAGGTTAAAGCTTAGCCCCTCATCCACATCCAAAATGCCATCATTATCATCGTCAATGTCATCAACATCGAAAACGCCGTCGCCATCTGTGTCTACGCGATCATCTTGGGTGTCACGGAAATCAACATCAGCGGTAAGCGGAACTCCTTCCGCGGCATCACCATCAATATCTGGGAAGCTCGCTGCACCCGTGATCAGACTCTCATTGACATCAAAGCCATCACTCGCCGTTGTACCGCCCTGGGTTTCAAAGACATCGAAGAGGCCATCACCATCAGCGTCATTCGCGGCGGTAGACAGACCTATGGCCGTGCTTGTTAAGCCAGCTTCGGTTGTATCATTGCCCCCTTCATTATCGGAATCGGTATCGAGATAATCGGCAAGGTCTTGCCCGTCCGTATTCACAGGCGTCAGGCCGTTACTGCCCGCTCCGTCGGCCGTGCCGTTCGGCGTGGCGTCATAACGGTCATCAAGGCCGTCACCGTCCATATCGGACATTGCCGCGCCCACGCCACTCGGCGCGATATATCCCGCCGTGCTTTGCGCTTCAATATTATCTGCAATCCCGTCATTATCGCTGTCCAGATCGAGATAATTTAGAATGCCATCACCATCAGAGTCTAAAGTTCCAATGTCACTGCCATTATCGACAATGGCAAGGTTTTGAAACCCAACCCCGTGGCTGCCTGCGAAGCCGCCTACGTCTCTCCAAAGCACAGTTACCGAAACAATGCGCTCGCCGGTCGGAATGTTTGTCGCATCAAAGCTGACATCTACATTATCGTCGGCCTGCGTAGCCAATCCACCATTTGCTGATACAACATTCCCAGCGATTATGTAGCTTGGTGTGCTAGATTGTGGCGTAAGTATTGGGTTCGTAAGAATCGTACCCTGATCCGTTGTCGCAAAAATTTCGACCTCATCACCGCCCACTAGAGAATTTCCATTAATATGAATGATGGAGAAATTAATGGCATCAACAGGGTTTTCAGCAAAATCGAAAAGAACTTCTGACTCACTGCCAATACCACCCGGAGCAAATAGCGTCCAAACGTCAGGCCCCAAGAAATCGGCTGAACTTACGTTTGGAGGACTTGTATGAGAGAGTGTCGCGTCGAGTGTTGTGCCACCAATATTTAAATAAGTTCGGCTGGGATTGGGGAGGTCAGTAGCGTCGAAAGGTAGTGTTGCATTTTGAGCGGCTGTCCCTGGGTTTTCTACCATGTCCAAAATACCGTCATTATCGTCATCAATATCTTCAAAGTCGGCAACACCGTCACCATCCGTGTCGAGTGGCGGCACATCAAATTGAGCATCACGATAATCAAAATCTGCCGTCAACGGCGACCCTGATGCTGCGTCATTGTCAGAGTCAGCAAGGCTTGCGGGGGTCAGCCCGTCATTTGTAATAAAACCATCATTTACTGAGCCGTTTTCAAAAACATCAAACAAGCCGTCGCCGTCTGCATCTGTAGTGACATCAGACAATCCTGTGGCGACTGTGGACGCGCCAACTCCTGACTCAGCTGCGTCACTCCCGCCTTCATTATCAGAGTCCGTATCGAGATAGTCAGCATCAGCATCATTGTCTGTGTTGACGGGTGTGAGACCGTTTGTTCCCACATAAGCAGAGTTCAGACCATTATTCGTGGCATAGGTGGCGTTCGCATCGGCATTGGGTGCGATATAGCCCACAGACGTCTGCGCTTCGACATTATCAGGAATGCCGTCATTGTCAGAATCTAAATCGAGATGGTCGAGCACACCGTCACCATCACTATCCACCCCCCCTACAGCAGACACAGAGGTGCCAAGAACAAAAGTGGTAACTTCAATACCTTCTTGACGTCCATTATTATGTAAAACGTCAACGCCATAGGTCTCGCCGTTGCCTATATCAAAACCAATATCCAATAATCGGTTCGGATTACGACTTGATACCTTGATGATTTCATCGCCATTTTCTAAAGTCTGCCCCGCAACAAGGCTGATACCATCAATTGTATTGACTCCCCCACCATTTAAGAGCGAGACAGGGTCATTTGAAAGTGTGTGATCAATTGTGAAAGCCCCACTTTCAACGCGTCCAGGCTGACCACCGCCAGTAAGCGCTTGACCTTGGACGTTATGCTCAGCGTCGGTAAAATCAAGGCCATTTGACGTAATTGAATAAGCGAAGTTATGCCCGTTTATATCTGGCAAAGCGTAAACAAGTTGAAGGGCAACATCCGTTCCTACTTGACCAATATTTAAAGTTGGCGTGTAAGAATTTGACCCATTGCCACCAGTATTTCCATCGCCTGTAAAACCCGAATAATTGAGAGTTAACGAACCCACTTCGACTCCTAAACTGTCCAGAACTGGAATATTAAAAGAGCCGCTTCCGTCACCATTTTCAGACAAAACAGTTGTGCCAATTGTGAACCCATCAATTAGGGTCGCACCTTCAACACTATCCAAAATACCGTCATTATCATCATCGATATCAACACTGTCATCAACACCGTCACCATCTGTATCAGCTAAAATGCCACCAAAGTTCAGAACATTAAACGCCGCGACATCGACCTTGCCTTGATTAATCTCGAGTATCCAATTACCGCCCAAATCTGCTGCGCCTGTGTCGTCATTTGAGGCCGCAACGTCTGCGCCAGTCGCAAGGGCAAAAGCGTTGACCGCATCAACACCGCGCATACCTGCGCCAAAGTCACAGCCGTAAATGAGGATATCGCCCGTCTCTGACATAGCGCTGCGAATGATCGCCATTTCATCGGCGTGGTCACCTGCGATGGAGGCCTCTGTCAGCTGTGTATCTCCCAAATCGAGCGAGCCGCTACGACCATGAGAGATGATGTGTATCGCGTCGAGTTCGCTGCGATTTTTCAGGTAAGATGCGATCTGCTCCACGCCGTCCGTATCGGAAGACAACACCACAACTTCGACGTCATCGCCAAATTCTGACAAGAGGCTCTTATAATCAGTGACACCGCTATCAACAAAGACAATCGACGTCAGCGCGGAGGCGTTTTCAAATCGGCCTGCGTCAAAAAACTCGCCGACGCGGTCCGCATCAACGAGGGGGTCACGCACTTCTGAGATAGGGATAATGCGCTCTTTGCCATTTTCTAATGCGAGATCAAATCGGTCTTGATGAGGGGCGAAGGCATCCACAATTTTATCAAGCTCTGCGAGGAGTGCGGGACTTAGGTCCGCCTCTGGCGCGTTCTGCATTTCGTCGCGCGGCGCAACACCAAAAATCATATCAACAGCGTCTTGGCTATCTTGTTGGGACAGCACATCCATCGCCATTTCTGCGCCTGTTACGACGGCAGCGGCATCCAGCAAGATGCGCGGTTCCAAAGTTTCAAGGCCAAGCTGCTGGCGCACATTCAAGGCAGGAGACGCAGCACTCGCACCAAGTTTAGAGCGTAGATCTGACGAAGCTTTATTAGAATTTGACATCTGAAGTCCTTTTAAAATGTCCCCCAATTTGAGGGTGATCGCTATCGGTCACGCAAAAGCTCTTTGCGTGATAAATTATGTGACGACGTATTCAGAGACCGTTTGAGATTGGAACGCCGGAGGGAATGGATAATGAGATAAAGTCCCCTCTCCGGCGCTCGAAAATAATCAGCTCTCCATTTTCGTCAGTTTAAGTCAGGCTTGCGCCATCTGATTTGAGCTATTGCCCACCTAATGTGGCGCGTGAGGTCCAAAGTGTTTCGAGTGATTTCGCGAGAGTTTGCACGTCCTCTTCGCCAGTGATTTCAGCGCCATATGGATCGTAGCCCATCGACGTATAGATATTGGCCGTCGCCTCTTGCATTTGCGCATGGATTTCATCGCGGCGCGCTTCTTTCAATATAGCATTCATGCGTTCGCGCACGAGCGTCTGCGTTGAGCCTGCATTGCTCGCCGTCAGCTTTTCTGTTTGCGAGAGAATATCGTTTTGCACCATCGTGCCAGTATTAGCCGTCTTATACTCACTCATAAGCGAGCTGTAGCGAGCGCGCGCCACTGACACTTGGGTCATCACCGCCATCGCCGTGGCGAGCGCTTTTTCTTTCTCAACCGCGAGGGCCGCTTTCGCGCGACGCTTTTTGGCAGGTGCCTCGAAAAGCGAGAGGAGATTCCAACTCGCCTTGGCCCCGTAGGACACCCAATCTTGGTTAAACAGGAAATCATTCGTGCTACCGTTTAAGCCTGCAAAACCTTCAAGAGACGGCAGAGCTTCGAGCGCGACTTTTTTAATGTCAGCCTCTGAGATACGGGCCATATAGGCGGCTTCGCGCACCTCTGGACGGTAGGTCAGCGCGCTATCAACCATTTGCTGCAACGGCATGGCGAGGCGGCGCGGACGTGTATTGTGATCTGGCAGGGTTAGCGTAAATGTCTGATCTGGGCGCAGTCCCATAAGAGAAGCCAATTCCATTCGGGCAAGACCAAGCTCACGCTGCAGGCGTTGGGCCTGCGCTTGAATTTCATTGAGCTCACGTTGATAGGCCAGCGCTGGCATAGGCGCCGTGCGGCGGCTATCATAAAGAGAACGCGAATTATTAAAGGCTGTTGTGACGTCCGACTCGAGCGTTGCAAGGCGCTGCCCTAAGCGCTCAGCCGATACAGCGCGCCAATAAGCGCGGTGAACATCTTCCATCATTTGGATAACTGCTTTACGGCGACGTTCTTCGGCGATTTGAACTTCGTCACCAATCTGTTGGCTGCGAATTTTTGCGAGACCAAAGTCTAGAATGTTATAACTCGCGGTCAGGTCCCCTGCCAAGTAGCGGCGCTCTTGTGAGGTCGATGGCTCAAGCGACTCACGACCAGACAGCAGTGAGAGCGACCGCGCGCCTGCATCATTATTACGGCCATAATAACCGCCCGACGCCACAACTTTTGGCAACATGCCGTAGCCTGAGAGATCATAATCACGGCGCGCAAGATCAAGCTCCATCATTGTCACGCGGTGATCAAGATTGTATTTCAGCGCCCGCGCCATAGCTTCGTATAGCGTAATGGATTGAGTGATACTTTCCTGATCCGCCCCGACAGAGGACTTATACATATCCGCCTGCGCAGATAATTCAGCCGCAGTCATTTGTGTTGTTTCTGTAGTGGAGCAACCTGCGAGCGCCAATACACTGACCCCCATAAGGGCATAGCCCACCAGTCGGCGTTTAACCCTTACGTTTAAATATTGCGCCTGTGTGGCGTCAGTCGTGTTCATTAAATTCGTCATGTCGAGTCCTCTTTTTATCAGACAGTCTAGATCGCCAGCACCCCCGATATGTCGGATTACTCGCCTTGAAGTTGTTATTATGTGATTTTTGTAAAGTAAGTGTAAATAGATTTTAAAAATCGTCGATCATCACCGAATAATTTCTACTTTTACGTGTTTCAGAGCTGTTATCAGGCAATATAAAAAGCATATACTCGCCATATGCGTGCAAACTTTAAGGCCTCGTTAAGACTATAATGCTATTCATAATTGTATAATTGTGAGGCAGATATGCGTATAAATCTCAGACATTTTCTAGGCTTACCCCTCGGTATGGTGGGGCTGTTTTGCGGTCCTCATGCCTTTGCTGCAGACATGCCCTTAACGCCAACGCCCGCAGTTGAGGCGGCCCCCGCCCCTCTCACCGCGCGCGGTGTTATTCGCCCAGGCCAAACCGCAGAAATCGCAGCGGGTATGTCAGGCAAACTTACATCTGCCGCCTACCGTCCAGGACAATACTTTAAAAAAGGGGCTGTCCTCGCGCGCTTTGATTGCACGCGGCAGGAGGCGGAGCATGCCGCCCTCACCCGTGCGCATCAAACCCTCAGCTTAAAGCATGACAATATTTCAGAGCTGCATACGGCAGGCGCCGCAGGGGAATTTGAGCTCTCCATTGCACGGTCCGAGATGAACCAAGCCGCGGCCGAGCGCGATGTTATAATGGCGCGATTATCTGACTGCGTCGTGAGCGCGCCATTTGCAGGCTATGTCATTACGCAACATGTCGCGGCCTATGAGACACCTGCCGTCAACGCCCCGCTTTATTCAATACTGCGTGCAGGGTCGCTTGAGCTGTCCGTCATCGCGCCGTCTTCTTGGATGCGCTGGGTGAAATCTGGCACGCGGTTTGAGTTTAAAGTCGATGAAACGGACCAGTCTTTCCAAGCCAAAGTTATCCGCACAGGCGCCGCCGTTGATCCTGTCAGCCAGACAATTGAGTTGACCGCGCGCCCTGTCGGTAAAGTTGGGCGCACCCTCGCGGGCATGAGCGGTATTGCCGTGTTTAAGCCGCCTGTAAAAAAGACCGCTAAGGCTGGGACGGTGCCGAAATGAATGCCGTCACCCCTGTCAAAGTTAAGCATATCGCTACGGACGTAAGCCCAAGCGTTGAACCTGCGAAAGTCTCGCCGTTGCAAATTCTCGTCTCGCTTGAGGGTGAAGCCTTGGCTGCGACAGACCGCTTGGCGCTAAAGCATATGGCGGTGAATAAATCGCGCAAACTCATTCCTTCGGGGCATATTTTCTGGCTCACGAACGACAGGCGCTCTGTGAAAATTGAGGCGATGTCGAGCCAATCTGATATCGACAAGACCTCGCCCTTTATTCAATGGATGCGCGGACAGCTCGAAGGACGACTGCGCGCAGGCGATCTCAGCAAGCCCCACTCATTTGACATTTTATCGCGGCGCGAAGCAGATGATTTTGCCTATCCGTTCAATCACGCGGCCTTTGCGCCTTTCCCAAATGGCGGCTTACTCTTCACGCGCAACACGTCGTTTACTGAGTCAGAGACAGCACTGATTACGCGCCTATCCACAGTATACGGCACGGCGTGGCAAGCGCTCGGCGCTAAGAAACGCGCGCGAATGACACCGCGCAAACGCACGATTGTGTGGGGCACAGCCGCCGTGCTCGCCCTCGCCGCATTTATTCCCGTACCGATGACCACGCTCGCGCCCACAGAAATTGTGGCCGCTAATCCGTACATCGTCACCGCCCCAATTGAGGGTGTGATTGATCAGATTCTTGTCCCGCCCAATACGGTGGTCAAAAAAGGCACCGCCCTCATACGGCTTGTCGATACGAGCTACCGCAATGAGTATATCTTGGCGGAAGGCGAAGAAACTGTGGCGCGCGCGAAACTTCGCCAAGCCTCGCTCACCGCCTTTGTTGATGACGCGGCCAAGCGCGAAATCGCTGTCGCTAAAGCCGAAGAGGGTCTGGCGGGCGCGCGCAAATCATACGCCCGTGACCGCCTGTCAAAAACAACGCTGCTTGCACCTATGGACGGTGTTGCGCTGTTTTCTAATCCGCAAGACTGGGCCGGGCGTCCCGTCGCAACTGGTGAGGCGATCTTGCAGGTCGCGGATCCGACCCGCGTGCTGCTGCGCATTGATGCCCCCCTCACATCAGGTGAGACATTGCAAAGCGGCGCGCGGGTTCGGTTATTTCTCGACTCGAAACCACTCACCGCCATTGAAGCAGAGCTCGGCGAAGCGAGCTATTACGCCGAAAGCCTGCCCGATGGGCAAATGGCGTTTACCGCCTACGCAAAAATCACGGACAATACTGTACCGCGTATTGGCTCTCGTGGGGTCGCGAAAATTTATGGTCGCAAAGCCCCGCTTGGCTATTGGCTGGCGCGCAAACCGATAACTCTGGCCCGTCAATTTACGGGGCTGTAAAGCCGTGGGGATGGCGTCATGAGTGCAAGCGCAGATATGGGCGAACCGCAAGCCGCGCTGCTCCCCGCTATTCGTCAAGAACTTGTTATCCTCCCCGCGCCGCGCGGGCCGAGTGGCGAACCGCGTTGGTTTTTGCATGACCCTGTCCGCCACGCTTTTCATTTTATTGGCGAACAAGCGGTCAAACTCTTATCTGTCTGGCGCGCCGCACCTGTCGAAACGGTTTTAAAAGCTGCGCAAAAAGAGGCTGATTTTGAGGTCTCTGAAGACAGTCTAAAGTCTCTCACAGAATTTCTCTACGAGAATAAGCTTACCGTCGACCCGCCAGGCGGCGACACGGAAAAGCTTGCTGTCCAAGAAAACGCCAAACGCACACCGTTTCACGAACTGCTCGTGCATAAATATCTGTTTTTCAGAATCCCGATGTTTAACCCGCAGACCTTTCTGCGCCGCAACGCAAGACTTGCGGAGGTGTTTTTCAAACGCGCGACATGGATGACCATCGCCGTCATTGGCGTCATCGGGCTGTTATTTACCGCGCGGCAATGGGAGAGTTTTGTCAAAACCTTCCTGCATTTCTTCACCCTTGAAGGCTTTGTCTTTTACGCACTGACGCTGGCCGTGATTAAAGTGCTGCACGAATTTGGCCATGCCTTTGCGGCACATAGATACGGTGCGCGTGTGCCTGTCATTGGCCTCGCCTTCCTCGTCATGTTTCCAATTCTTTATACCGACACAACGGATGCGTGGCGGATTAAAGAACGTAAAGCGCGACTCTATATCGACGCCGCAGGGGTCATGGTCGAGCTCGCCATAGCCTCAATATCTATTTTCCTCTGGAGCTTTCTGCCTGACGGCCCCGCGCGATCTATCGCCTTTTTCGCGGCGACAACCTCTTGGGTGATGAGCCTGTTTGTCAATCTCAACCCGTTCATGCGCTTTGATGGTTATTATCTGATGAGTGATTTCTTCCGCGTGCAGAATATGCAAAAGCGCGGCTTTGAATATGGCCGCTGGTTGATGCGTGAAACGCTGTTTAAGCTCAGCGCGCCGCAACCTTTCCCGCTTAAAGGTAAAGCGAAAATCGGCTTTGCCGCCTATGCTTACGGAACGTGGGTATACCGTTTTTTTCTCTTCATCGGGATTGCCATTCTTGTGCATCACCTCTTTCCCAAAGCGATTGGGATCGTGCTGTTCACTATTGAAATTTTGTTCTTCATCGTCGCGCCCATTTGGCGTGAGCTTAAAGTCTGGAAAGGACAGGCTATGACTATTCTCTCAACCGCGCGGGGGCGCACAACACTTTGTCTCGCGGCTGCCTTGCTCGCCGCATTCTTGCTCCCATGGCAAACGACAGCCCGTGCACCAGCGCTGCTGACCCCAGGATTAAGCGTAGAAGTGTTTCCGCCTGCACCCGCCCGCATTGACGCGCTGCTTGTAAAGAACGGACAGATTGTGGAGCGAGGCGAAACGCTCGCGCGGCTTTCTGCACCTCATCTCGACCATGACCTTGCCCTCGCCACGCGCAGGCTCGCCCTGATAGACGCACAGCTTAACCGCATGGCCGCGAGCCTTGAGGAGCGCCGCTTTGGCGCGACGTTAATTGAGGAACGCGCGAGAGAAGTGGCGCAAATCGCCTCTATCGAAAAATTACAAAATGAGCTGGTCCTGCGCGCACCGCACGATGGCCGCGTCACGGACTTACCAAGCGAACTTCACCCCGCACGCTATGTCACCGCCACGCAGCGGCTCATGCGGGTCGTCGGGACGAAGCCGTCAAAACTCACCGTTTATCCGCCTGAGCATTTGGCGGACCGCGTCGCTCAGGGCGCGGACATAGAATTCATCAGCGAAGACCCGCTTCTGCCAAAAATTAACGCACAGGTCAGCACGATTGCTCCCACTGCTTTGCAACATGTCGAAGATCGGGTGCTGACACAGCTCGGCGGCGGAGCACTTGCCGTTTACGAAGATAAACGCGGCGAGTTAATTGCCGACACGCAGCTCTTTCGCATGGAAGCAGAACTCGCGCCCGACAACACATATAACATTGGACAGCACCGCGGTGTGGCGCATATTAAAGTCGCGTCGCAAAGCCCCGCCAGCGCCGTCTGGCGCTCTGTTATGGGCGTTCTCATTCGCGAGACGGATTTTTAGGCGCGCGCATTCTCAATACTGGCTGAATTAAATATGTGTTAGATTCTGTTCGGGGTGCTTGCACGGGCGCACGTCCCGCCTACATGATAGCCAAAATATTATGGAGGATTTAACATGAAGAAATATCTTGTATTAAGTGCAGCGACAGTCGGTCTTTTGGCCGCGAGCATTTCGCTCTCAACGCCTGCAAATTCGCAATCTGTTTTCTCCCCACGTGGCTCAATGGAAAGCCAAGCCATGACAGTCGATAGCCGCGGGGTGCTGACAATGGCCCCGCTATTAGAACGCGTGACACCTGCCGTGGTGAGCATTGAAACTTCTGGCAAGCGCAGCGCGACGACATCACGCAGCAATAATCGCAGCAGTACCCAACCCACACCAGAAGAATTGCTTGAGCGGTTTTTCGGTCCAGGGATGCGCGGGCAACAATCACCAAATTCTGGACAGTCGCGCGCCTCTATCGGCTCAGGTGTGATTGTCGATGCGCGCCAAGGCTATATTATTACCAATCACCACGTTGTTGATGATGCGGGCGAGATTTACGTCAAGTTAGAGGACCGCCGCGAGCTTGAAGCTGAGCTTGTTGGCTCTGACCCGAAGACAGATATTGCCGTACTGAAAGTGAAAGCCTCTGGTCTTGTCGATGTAGACTTCGCCGATAGTCGCGATGTGAAAGTTGGAGACTATACGGTCGCCATCGGCAATCCCTTCGGTCTTGGGCATACCGTTACTCAAGGTATTGTATCGGCCAAAGGACGCGAGTTCCGTGGTGGCTCTAACTATGAGGATTTCATCCAGACGGACGCCTCGATTAATCCCGGCAATTCGGGTGGCGCGCTCGTCAATTCAAAAGGCGAGCTGATCGGTATCAATACCGCTATAATGAGCCGTAGCGGCGGTAATAACGGCATTGGTTTTGCCGTGCCTGCACGCATGACAAAATCCGTCATGGAACAGATAATTGAGAACGGCGAAGTCAAACGCGGCCGCATCGGTGTCGCCATTCAAAACATCACGCCTGACCTTCGGGATGCTATGGACCTTTCGACCTCATCTGGTGCGCTTGTCAGCTCCGTCTCCGAAGACAGCCCTGCTGAGAAAGCGGGCCTCAAAGAAGGTGATATCATTATCGGTTTTAACGGCGATGATATCCTTGATGCCTCCGACATTCGCAACTCCGTCGGATATGTCCGCCCAGGTCAGCGCGCCGATATCACTTATTTGCGTGATGGTCGTCGCCGCACGACAAAAATTGATGTTGAAGCTTTCAAGGAAAGCCGTGAGGTTTTAAGTGCGGAGGCCTCTGACGACATCCCCGCGATGGAGAGCTTCTCTGGTGCGACATTGACGGATATTCCTGACGGGATTAATCCTCGCGGCGGTGATGAAGGCGTCTACGTCGCCAGCGTTGAGCGCGGCTCTAAGGCTTACCGCGCAGGTCTTCGCAAAGGTGACATCATCCGCGAGGTCGACCGCCAAGACATCTCAGACATCTCCGATTTTGAAGCGGCGCTTGAGAATAAGGACGGGCCGCTCGCGCTAACGGTAGAGAAAGACGGTAATACGACGTTCCTCGCTGTGCGCTAATTCTGGCCTGGCACTTTAGCTTTAAAAAGCCGTCCTCTCATATTGCGGGCGGCTTTTATCATGGGCGCTTCGATATATCTAAAGACAAGCCCAGAGATAAATATGGCCCCTGCCACCATGGCGATAAGAATGACAACATTATCGACAAGGCTGTCATTATTAAAATTCGCCCAGAGCCGTCCTATGACCGTCAGCGACAAAACATGGGTGAGATAAAGCGAATAACTCCAATCCCCAAGGGTTACGAGCGGTTGCCAAATAGTGACTTCTGCATGGTCCATCGCCGCCAAACCATAGACGATCATGACGCAGGGGAATAAGAACGCATCAAGCCTATCATAGCCTTGCAATGGAAACGCGTTAGAGTCGAAAACCTCTCCGATAAACATCAAAATTCCTAGAGCTAATAAGAATTTTGAGGTCGTGGACCATTTGGTCACTTTCCGCCCGACACGTCGTAATTTGAAAATACAGGCTGCGACGGCACCCCCAATAAATTCGAAAGTTAAAGGGCTGAAAATGATATCCGTAACGGCATTGCTTTCACCCGTATGTTCTAAAACTCCCTGTCCCAAAAAAACGGCTACAATCCAAACAACTATACAAGGCGCAAGCATATCTCGCGGCAAGAAAACAATAAAAGCAAAGACGAGATAGAAATACATCTCATGTATGAGCGTCCAGCCCACAGCGAGGAGCGGTTCACGTGTATCAGGAAAAAGCAGGAAACTTTTGATAAAATTCGGCTCGCCCTCAATACTGCTAAAGACCATGTCAGGCCGCACAAACCAAAGCGCGAGGAGAACAAGGCTGACCACCCAATAAAGCGGATAAATGCGAGAGGCACGGCCCCAGAGAAACTCTCCCGAGGCTTTCACGCCGCGCGGTTTGTCCCACATGACGTAAACCATAATAAAGCCAGAGATGACAAAAAACAGGTCTACCCCCGCCATGCCGTAGCTTGCCCAGTCGCCTAGGACTTGGTCGGCGCTATATTTCTGCTCAATAATCAAAAGGTGGCTGACCACGACCATCAGCGCCGCGATCCCGCGCAAGACTTGGATATGATTAAGGCGTTTTATGGCGGGTGGAGATTCGACAGTCACCTCTATGCTCTAACCCGACACCCAAAGAGATAAAAGAGGGATATAGATAAAAGTCATTTAGACTGATAGTGAAGTTAAATGCGTACGCGTTTTGCACCCTCACCCACTGGTTATCTGCATCTTGGTCATGCCTTCGCGGCTTATGAGGCATTCAACTTTGCGGAGCGGCACGGCGGGGAGTGCTTGCTCAGGATTGAAGATATTGATCACACTCGGTGTAAACCTGAATATGACGGGGCCATTTTGGATGACTTAGAATGGTTGGGGTTTAATGTAGATGAACCGGTGCCACGGCAATCAATATTTAAAGCGGGTTTTGAAAAAACTCTTGACGATTTGAGAGCTCGCGAGTTGATTTATCCTTGCTTCCTCACGCGTAAAGAGATTAGCGCAGCTTCATTAAACGGGATTTATCTTGGTCCAAAAAAATTTTTATCAGACGACGAAATTGCTGAACGAACAGCTAACGGCGAAAAGCCCGCATGGCGTTTGTCGTTGCAACGCGCCCGAGAAGCCTTGGGAGAAAAGTTTAACGAGCTTTATTTTGAAGAAATAGGACTGCAGGTTCCGCAAGCCCCTTTCGGTGACAAAGTTCTAGCCCGCAAAGATATCGGCCTATCTTACCATTTATGCGCCGTGCACGATGACGCGTTATACCGTATGACACATATTGTGAGAGGCATTGATATCGCGCCTCATACACGCTTCCAAGTCCTTTTGCAGAAATTGATGGGTTGGCCAACGCCCATTTATTACCATCATAAGTTATTGTTGAACGAGCAAGGTAAAAAGCTCGCTAAGCGCAATGCTGATACAACAATCCGCAGTTTCCGTGAGGCAGGGCTATCGCCTCAAGAAGTCTTAGATTTAGCGCGCGGGATAGGCTAAAGCGCACCTATGACGTTTGTGCAAGACATATGGTATTTCGCAGGGCTGACGGGTGACGTGAAAACTGGCGCGCTTATCCGCCGCGTCATTGCAGGAGAGCCGATAACGCTCGGCCGTAAGCGTGACGGGAGCGTTTTTGCGCTTCGAGATATTTGCCCGCACCGCGCCGCGCCGCTCTCGGAAGGACGGATTGTCGAGGACGCTGTGGAATGCCCCTATCACGGCTGGAAATTCGGCACGGCTGACGGGGCCTGCCAAGAGATTCCTGCCCTCACGCCCGACCAAGAAATGAACACGACTAAGATTAAAGTCCGTCATTTCCCGACACGAGAAGACGGGCAATTAATTTGGGTCTATCTGTCATCTGATAAACGCTTTTCGGACACGCCGCCCATCGACCCGCCAAGTTTTCCTTTCGCCAATCGCAAGCCCGTTATCAGCGACGCGCTGACGCTGAACTGCCATGTCGATCATGCCGTCATTGGCCTTATGGATCCCGCCCACGGCCCTTATGTACATCGTCAGTGGTGGTGGCGATCTGAGCATTCTATGCACGAAAAAGCCAAAATGTTTGAGCCGCGCGAACGTGGATTCGCCATGGCCGCGCATAGTCCAAGCTCTAATAGCTTTGCCTATAAACTCCTCGGCGGCAAACCTGTCACGGAAATTAGTTTCACTCTGCCTGGCATTCGTACGGAAGAGATTAAAGTTGGTCAAAAAACGCTGCTGTCCTTCACCGCTGTCACGCCTATTGACGATAATCACACAGAAATCCGCCAAATTTTCTTTACGGATATGGCAGTTGTAAAACTTCTCTCCCCGCTTATCAAAATCGGCGCGCGGAAATTTCTGCGCCAAGACGCACGCATGGTCGACCTTCAACAAATGGGTCTACAATTTGACCCCAACCTCATGCTGATTGAGGACGCGGACACACAAGCCAAGTGGTATCACGCCATTAAGCGTGAATGGACCAAATCTCGCGCAGAAAATCGTCCGTTTAAAAACCCCGTTAAAGCCAAAACTCTCAAATGGCGGAGCTAAATCGGCCCATAAAAATTACATACTTTTTCAAAGCTCATGCGTAGGTAAAACAAATAAAAGGATATACTATGCTCGTCACAATTCTCTCCATTCTTACAGGCCTCGCCTTTGTCTATGTTTTGCTCACCTTAGTTATGGGCGCGAGATCTATGGGCTCCAAAGAAGAAGCGGGGCATCAAAAGTCAAATAAATGGATGCAGCGCCGCGTGCTTGGTCAATTCGTCGCCATTGGGCTCTTGTTTCTGACATTCTATGTGAAGCGCAACGCAGGTGGTTAAGCTCAACAAAATATATACACGCACAGGCGATGACGGCTCGACAGGGCTGGTTGATGGCACGCGCGTGTCCAAAGCGGACCTACGCGTACAGGCTTATGGTGACGTTGACGAAACCAATAGCGTCATCGGGCTCGTGCGGCTGCATCTGGAGAACCGCCGCCTCGATGCCATGTTAGAACGCATCCAAAATGACCTGTTTGATTTGGGCGCGGATCTCGCAACGCCGCTCCCGCTTGAGGGCGAAAAAGACAGCGAATATGCCCTGCGCATGGTGGCGCAGCAATCCACGCGCCTTGAAGAAGAGCTTGACGCGCTCAACGCTGATCTCTCCCCGCTGACAAGTTTTGTCCTGCCAGGCGGTCATCCGCCTGCGGCCTATCTGCACCAAGCGCGCACCGTCTGCCGCCGCGCGGAACGCGTCGCTGTTTTGTTTGCCCATGACGCGGATGTGAACCCGCATGCGTTGACATATCTCAACCGTCTGTCAGACTTTCTGTTTGTTGCCGCGCGCTGGTGTAATGATCAAGGCGAGGCAGATGTGAAGTGGATACCCGGCGCAAATAGATAAGCCGCGAATGGATAATAAAGAAAGAGCAGCATGAGCGATTACACACCCCCCAAGGTTTGGACATGGGATAAGGCCAGCGGCGGAAAATTCGCCAATATCAACCGCCCCATCTCTGGCGCGACGCATGACAAGACGCTCGCGATTGGCAAGCACCCGCATCAGCTTTACTCCCTCGCCACGCCCAACGGTGTCAAAGTCACCGTCATGCTCGAAGAACTACTTGAAGCGGGTGTGAAAGAGGCGGAGTATGACGCTTATCTGATTAACATTGGTGAAGGTGATCAATTTGGCAGTGATTTCGTCGCCATAAACCCCAACTCCAAAATTCCTGCCATGATGGACCACAGCACAACACCACCCACACGCCTGTTTGAGAGTGGGTCTATACTGCTATATCTGGCTGAGAAATTTGACATGTTCATTCCCAAAGACCCTGCGGGCCGCACGGAATGTATGAACTGGCTGTTTTGGCAAATGGGTAGCGCGCCTTATCTGGGCGGCGGATTCGGACATTTTTATGCCTATGCGCCAGAGAAGTTTGAATATCCCATCAACCGCTTTGCCATGGAAGTGAAACGCGAGCTTGACGTGCTGGATAAAAACCTTGCAGAGCGCCGCTTTATGGCGGGCGACGAGTACTCTATCGCAGATATGGCCATCTGGCCGTGGTACGGCGCGATGGTCGCAGGCAAATTATATGAGGCGGCGGAGTTTCTTTCTGTGCATGAATATAAAAACGTCATTCGCTGGCAGGACGAGATAAACGCGCGTCCCGCCGTGAAGCGCGGCCGTATGGTCAACCGCGCCTGGGGCGAGCCTGAAAGCCAGTTACGCGAACGCCATGACGCAGATGATTTCAACACCAAAACCCAAGACAAGCTCGGTGATGCCGATAATGTGCTCTAGGGCCAATTCGGTAACAGAACATGTGCTAAATTAGATAAGCGTTTCTAATATGCACATTGTTGCATAAGAAATCGCGGGTCTATGCTTGAAAGCTGCGCAGCTTTAGCCCATATCAAAGTCTGAATTCGGCGCTATGGTAGCGCGTAATGAGAATTAAAGCGGAGAACCACATGAAAGTCCTCGTCCCTGTCAAGCGCGTGCTTGATTACAACGTCAAAGCGCGGGTCAAATCCGACCAAAGTGGCGTTGACCTCGCCAACGTCAAAATGAGCATGAACCCGTTTGATGAAATTTCTGTTGAGCAGGCCGTGCGCATGAAGGAAGCGGGCACAGCGTCTGAGGCGGTTGTCGTCTCTATCGGTCCCGCAAAGGCGCAAGAAACTATCCGCACGGGCCTCGCCATGGGAATGGACCGCGGCATTCACGTGCAGACTGACGAAGACCTAGAGCCGCTAGCGGTCGCCAAAATCCTCAAAGCGATTTGTGACGCCGAAGGCCCCGAAGTGGTTATCCTTGGCAAGCAGGCGATTGATAATGATTACGGATCAACAGGCGGTATGCTTGCCGCGCTTATGGATTGGCCGATTGGCTCAGCTGCAAATTCGGTTGAACTTAGCGGCGGGTCGTTGACAGTTGTCAAAGAAGTTGACGGTGGCCTTCAGACGGTGAAACTCCAAACACCTGCGATTGTCACAACTGACCTTCGCCTTAACGAGCCACGTTATGCGAGCCTTCCGAATATTATGAAGGCCAAGAAAAAGCCGATCGAGGCCAAGACGCCCGCTGATTACGGCGTCGATACGGCCCCGCGCCTGAAAACGCTCAAGGTGACAGAACCAGAAGCGCGCAAAGCGGGCATCAAGGTCGAAGACGCGGCACAACTTGTCGATAAACTTAAAAACGAAGCGGGAGTGATTTAATGGCTATCCTCGTAATTGCAGAACACGATAACGCGAACCTCAAAGACGCAACTCATAAAACAGTCACAGCAGCGAGCAAAATGGGCGGCGACGTCGATATCCTCGTTGCAGGCAAAGGCGTGAAAGACGTCATGGCACAAGCCGCGAAAATCGACGGTGTGCGTCATGTGCTCGGCGTGGACCATGTCTCGCTCACACGTCAGCTTGCCGAAGCGATGGAAGCTGTCGTCGTGCCGCTGATGTCAGACTATGACGCAGTGCTCGCACCCGATACGACAACGCATAAAAACTACATGCCGCGCGTTGCCGCGAAACTTGACGTGCAGCAAATCAGCTCTGTCACAGGTGTTGAGTCTGCTGATACATTCGTGCGCCCGATCTATGCGGGTAACGCGATGGCGACTGTGCAGTCCACGGACGCCAAAAAAGTCGTGACAGTCCGTACAACAGCGTTTGCTGCCGCAGGTGAAGGCGGCAGTGCAGGCGATAAAATGCTCGCTGATCCCGCTGGCCCGTTTAAATCAGAATATGTCGGCGAAGAGCTATCTAAATCTGACCGCCCTGAACTGACGGCCGCGAAAATCGTCATTTCTGGCGGACGCGGCATGGGCAGTGGTGAGAACTTCAAACTACTCGAAGGTATTGCTGATAAACTCGGCGCGGCTATGGGCGCGTCACGTGCGGCTGTCGATGCGGGCTTTGTGCCCAATGATTGGCAAGTCGGCCAGACGGGTAAAGCCGTCGCACCAGAACTTTACATCGCCGTCGGCATTTCAGGTGCTATTCAGCATTTGGCGGGCATGAAAGACAGTAAAGTCATTGCCGCCATCAACAAAGACGAAGAAGCCCCCATCTTCCAAGTCGCTGATTACGGCCTCGTGGCAGATTTGTTCAAAGCGCTTCCAGAGCTAGAAGCGGAACTGGATAAGGTTCTTTAAAACTTTACGAAACTTAATTTTAAAGGGCTCTCCTTCGGGAGGGTCTTTTTTATTTGGCGCAAATATATCCGAAACTTCATCCGTCCAGCGGTGTTCGCTACTCTAATATCTCAATCGGCGATTCTCAGCTTCTCCCGCGCGCTCCCTATTACTTGAGAGATAATCATGCGCGCGTGGGACATGCGCTAAACTTCACACCTCATCAAGATTGTATGTTACTTTCGAAGGCCTACATATAAATCCTTTTAAGAGTTCAGATTATCGAGACGAGAACTTACGTAGATTTGCTCCAATAGAAAAAAGGTAAACGATTTATCCTTTCTCACTTTTTTTTCGTCAAAATTCTCGAAATATTGAAAACATCTTGGATCTCCATCTCGTCTTTGATACGTTTTCGCTATATTCGGATTATAGATTGGCATTTCAAAAGGAATAAAAAATCATGCTAGTTGATACCCCTGATGTGAGTAAAAACAAATCGGTATGCCTTCAGCTTTAAATTCAATACCGTTTTCCTTCAAAAATTCCGGTAAATATTCTGTGTTTCTGACCAAGTCTTGTAAAAAACATTCAGTACCAGTGAATACACCATTAGGGTCATTGCCCATCCAAAGTAAATATTGCCTATAAGCTTCAGGTAACCGTGCCCCGATAGTTTTTTCATAGGACTGTATGTCCTCCTCTGAGGCCCCCACTGGTTCACCATGTAGTTGTAATAAATATGTATTGTAGATTGTCTTGATTTCTCGAAGATAATCTGTGTGCCTATCACCTAACATTTAGCCACCTGACCTTCTAATTATTTTCACTCCGGGGAACATAGTCTCAAAATCATTAAATGCGTTCCTACTATTTTTTCATATGCTTCCTTAGCTCAGAAATCTAATGAAGCTCGAGGCACGGCACGCAGCCAAAACAAAACCCGCTGCAATCTCTTGCGGCGGGTTTATCTATCCAAGTGGACGCTTACCCTAACCCGCAGGTTTCACCTGTCGCAAGATACGAATATTCTTTGCGGGCGCGGCGTTTTGCGCAACTGGCTTTTGCATGGGCGCAGCTTGCGGCGCGGCTTGTGGCGCCGTGACCGGCGTGCTGTCCACCGCCGCATATTGCATGAGCTTTGATTTTTGAATTTGGTTAAGCTTACGCAGTGCGTCGATATCATCAAGGGCTCCGAGGAAGCGGGCATTTAGCGCGTCATAATCCGCTTGTGAACTCATGACGTTAGACGCGCTTGCTTCGGCCTCACGCGAAATTTCACGTATGCGCTTTTCAGCTTCTTCCGCGCGTATTGTGGCGAGGTGTAGCGTGTGCTGCACTTCGGTGATTTCGTGTTCTGCCTGTTGTTTAGCGCTTTCTTTGATACGCATCTGCGCTTCAAGATGAGAGATGCGGTTTTTCTGGCTGAGGTTTTCCTCGTCACGGCGTCGGAGTTGGTCGCTAAATTGCGCTTGAGCCGCGCGCATTTCAAACTTCTCTGTCTCAAGACGCGCCTGCGCTTCGATGTAATCTGATTTGATCTGCTCAAGCTCTGAAGTGGCGGCATTGAGTTCCACTTGCGCTTTGTCATGGTCTTGACGGAGTTGCGCTTCAGAGCGTTTCAGCGCGTCATATTCCTGCGCCGACTCTGTGGCCTGACGACGCAGCGAAGACAGCTCATTTTGTGTTGTCGCGAGGGCGTCTTCGAGCGTACGATAACGCGCCGTGAGGTCAGCTTGCGCTTTTTCAAGCGTCGAAAGTTTAGCGTTTAGAGTCTCCGTTTCTTGTGTTTTTGCTTTTAAGCGGTCGCGAGTCTCTGCGCTTTGATGCTGCGAGCCAGAGGCTTCAGATCGCAAGGCTAGAAGTTCATCTTGGGCTATTTTTAATTGACGCCGCGTCACAGAAAGCTGTTGATCAAGCTCACGCGCTGTGTCTGTTTTCTCAGAGAGAGCCGTTTCGAGTGTGGAAACGCGCGCATTCAAGTCACTATTCTTTGCTTCAACTTGTGACAGCCGCGCGAGCTTTGTTTCCATCTTAGACAGCGACTTAGAAAGATGGGTGACTTTTTGTAGAGCGAGTTGTTGCTGTGATGAGGTCGACTGCAACACATCTGTCATCGCGCTGACATAATCTTTGGCGTTATTTACGTCCAAACCAGCGCTGTGCGACGACGCGCCCGTGAATGCATTTTTCATAGACTTTTTAAGATTAGACAAAGACATATTTTTTCCCAACATTGTGCTTTTAGCGTGTCTGATAATTAGGCCCCACGCCTAATAATCATGAGAAATTGCGTCCTGTGATTTGGGTTAATTTTGAGTTAATATGACGTGTCTATGCGGTCTCATACGCTAATTACATTCAACCGAATTTGAAAAGATAAACATCAAGATGCAAACCATAAAAATAATACTCTGCTGGACCTTTGCCTTCTTTTTTATTCTTGCAGGTGTGATGCATTTTATTCGCGATGACAGCTTTGCCGCGATTGTGCCGCCCTTTCTACCATTTCCATTTTTCATCGTCTGGGTGACAGGCATTATAGAAATTATTTTAGGCGTGATGATTGCCTGGCCGCGCTACCGCGCTTTAGCAGGAACATTATTCGCGCCCTATTTATTGGCTGTCTTACCCGCCAATATTTACATGGCGATGTATCAGATCCCGCTTGGAGAGCACGTCGCAACTGAGGCGCAACTCTGGATCAGAGTCGCGCTGCAATTTCCACTCATCGCCCTTATCTGGTGGGCGAGCCGTCCACCAAAAACTCGGACAATCTAACCAATCTCAAACTGTTCTGGGCGGTAGCCTGGGTCGGGATAGGCGGGGTTCATGGCTTCTAATGTCTCTCGCACTTTCGCCGTGATAATCGCCTTGCGCGTTGTGCGACTATCAGACGGGATGACGTGCCACGGCGCATGGTCTGTTGAGGTGCGCCGCACCATCGTTTGATAAGCGTCCATAAATTCAGACCAAAGTTTACGGTCTTCCAAATCACCTGGATTAAACTTCCAGCGCTTACCTGGCTCGACAAGGCGTTCCATCAAGCGCTCCCCCTGCGTCTCATATGAAATATTGAGCATGAATTTCAGTACCGTCGTCCCGTTCTCAGAAAGATGACGTTCGAAATTGTTGATTTGGTCATAGCGCTGCTCAACCGTCTCAGACGACACGAATTCGCGCACCTTCACGACAAGCACATCTTCATAATGGCTCCGGTTAAAGACGGTGATATTGCCTTTTGCAGGGCAAACATTGTGAATGCGCCAGAGATAATCTTGCGCGAGCTCCGTTTTGCTCGGTGCCTTGAACGCAGCGACGCTCACATTTAGCGGAGGTGTATAAGCGAAGATGGCCGAAGTTGTGCTGTCTTTGCCGCTCGTATCCATGCCTTGCAAAACGATAAGAAGCGAACGCTCGGCTTCGCCGTATAATTTGTGCGCAAGATCACGAATGGCTTTACCGTCTGATTTGAGTTGCGCCTTCAAATCTGATTTAGACATGTCCAAGTCAATGCGTGTCGGATGGTCTTTGAGGGCAAACTCTGATGGGTTTGTAATTAAATAATCGGACGTATTCATTATCCCGCTCCTGCTTGCATCTCTTCCAACTCTAGCCACTCCATCTCCAGGCTGTCTAGCTTATCTTGAGTTTCGGCCAGCGCTTCTGACGTCGCCATAAAGCCGTCGGGGTCGCGCGAGAAATAATCTGGATCACCCATTTTTTCTGTCATAGATTTTATGCGCGCTTCAGCTGCGGCAATTTCTTTGGGCAGTTGCTCCAGACGAAATTTATGTTTGTAGGAGAGTTTCGGCGTAGAGGTCGCGGGGGCTCCAGACACGTTGTCCTT
The DNA here is from genome assembly GCA_964424575.1 of uncultured Caulobacterales bacterium. Classification (GTDB taxonomy): domain Bacteria; phylum Pseudomonadota; class Alphaproteobacteria; order Caulobacterales; family Maricaulaceae; genus Fretibacter. Next base: position 90,602 of record CAYRIV010000009.1, read on the forward strand.
TGGACTGTTATTAGACTTCGTTTTGGAAGATGCGCTGCTGTCAAGCGTGCGGCGCGCACTGACCCCCTGCCCGCGTTGCGCGACCATATCGGAATAGCCGCCCGCATAGACTTGCCAATGGCCGTCCCCTTCATAGCCGATAGAGCGCGTCACAGTGCGGTCAAGAAAATCACGGTCATGGCTGACGATAAGGACGGTGCCTTTGTAGTCCGCGACCAGTTCTTGCAACAAATCAAGCGTTTCCAAATCAAGATCATTCGTCGGTTCATCCAGCACAAGCAAGTTTGACGGATGCCGCAGCCCGCGCGCGAGTTGCAGACGCCCACGTTCCCCACCAGAGAGCACATGCAGCGGTGTGCGTTGCTGTTCTGGCGCAAAGAGAAAGTCCTTCATATAGCGCACAACATGAACAGACTCGCCGCCGACAATGACGGTATCAGACCCGCCATCCGTGAGCGCTTCTTTGAGCGTCCAGTCAGGATTAAGGCTTTCGCGTTTTTGATCAATAATCAGCGGCTCAAGATTTGTACCGAGATCAATACGCCCGCTATCCGCCTCCAAAGTGCCCATAATTAATTTAAGCAAGGTCGTCTTACCTGATCCGTTTGGGCCAATGACGCCAATGCGTTCCCCGCGATTAATTTTGACCGAGAAATCATCAACTATTGTTCGGCCACCAAAGCCTTTGGACACGCCCTCCATGCGCACGACGGATTTGCCAGATTTGGCGCCCTCAACCACTGTCGCGCTCATCCCGCCTTGGACGCTGCGGTGCTCTTTGTGTGTCTTGCGCAGCGCAGCGAGTTCTTTCACGCGGCGCACATTACGTTTACGACGCCCCGACACACCGTGCACAATCCAGTGTTGTTCACGCGCGATTTGACGGCCAAGCTTATGCTGCTCAAGCTCTTCTTCCTCAATCAGATTGTCACGCCAGTCTTCAAATTTCGCAAAGCCCGCATCAAGTTCACGGGTCTGCCCGCGGTCCATCCAAACAGTGCGGCGCGAGAGGCGCTCGAGAAAACGTCTATCGTGAGAGATTAGCACGAGCGCACTGCTCATCCCCATCAGTTCTTCTTCGAGCCATTCAATCGCAGGAAGGTCGAGGTGGTTTGTCGGCTCATCAAGCATCAGCACATCAGGTTCAGGTGCAAGCGTACGGGCAAGGGCCGCGCGCCGCCCTTCCCCGCCTGATAAATTGGCGGGGCTCTCATCACCTGTCAGGCCAAGGCTTTCGAGCAAATAGGGTATACGGTAAGCTTGGTCTGCGCCTTCCAGACCGTCTTCGACATAGTCACGGATAGTTGCAAAACCAGACAGATCAGGTTCTTGTGGGAGGTAACGTAGCGTCGTGCCAGGCTTTACAAACCGCTCGCCTTCGTCTGCTTCTACAATCCCTGCCGCCATCTTAAGCAAAGTCGATTTTCCCGACCCGTTACGCCCCACAAGGCAGACACGGTCACGCGGCATCACGCTTAAGTCTGCGCCGGTCAGAAGCGGTGTTGTGCCAAAAGTCAGCTGCATATTTTGCAAGGTCAGGAGTGGGGGTTGAGCCATGTTGTCTGTTCCAAAATGCGGCGTGAGGTAAGGGCGGACCGCGTCAGCGCGCCTCTTAACATGCTGTGCGCGCTTGTCAGAATTATTTGCGGCGATTTGAAACTATTAGTGCGGCGAGTCGTAACCTTATTGTCACCGCAAGTTATTGTTGCCGTAGCGGTGCCTTCCCTGTTTGTAAGCTCCACAGCTTTACAAACTTACTCTCATTATGCGGCAAATAATAAAGGCCATAATGAGAGTTTACATAACATACAGATTTTTGGTTACACAACACACGGCTTGGCTTAAGAGAGTGCATGAACTTTGAGAGTTTCATCTTATGACACGCCAGACCCTATCAGTTTTATTTCGCAGCATCGTGCTCTGCATGGCATTATTTTGCGCTGTAACATCTCCGACATTCACCCATGCGCAAGATAATACACCGACCATTTCTGCCCCAGAAGGTATTTCGCTAAGCGCGATTAAATCAGCACGCGAACGCATGGCCGTTCGGGCTGATTTAGATGAGGCGCAGCAAGCTAATATAACTCAAGCCTACGATACAGCGGAATCTGCGCTCAGAAATGCACAAAATAATTTGGATGAGGCAAAACGCTTAACAACCATAATTGTGAATGGACCGCAGCGTTATGAAGACTTACGAACGGACATTACTGAATTACAAAACTTGCCGCCCGTAGATTTAGATAATGACTCTGGATCGATGACCGCTGAGATTTTAGTAGAGTCGCAACAAACCCTCATTGCCAAAGAAGCCGAGCTTCGCGCGACGCGCACGCAGCTTTCTGACTTGCGCGCCGAGCTTGAAGCGCTGCAATCTCGACGCACCATCGCGCCGCGTGAACAAGTGGAAGCACTTGCAAAAATTAAAGACTTGTCCGAGCAGATTGTGGCGCGCGGAGACGCACAACAAGGGCCTGTCGACGTCGCGCAAGTTACGGCGTTAAAATCACGCCTCTATTATCGCCGCGCTCAGGCGGCTGCTTTAGAGGTGGAGATTGCGAGTTTTGAAGAGCGGCAACGCCTGACTACCGCGCGGATTGACCTGACCCAATTACAAGTCTCTCGCATGTCAGAGCAGGTCACTGCGCTGCAAAACCTGACAGGTCAACGTCAGCGCGTCGAAGCGCGACGCATGGTCAATATGGCGAAAGCTAGGCTTGCTCAAATTTCACAAACAAGGACCTCTCAAGCACAAGAGACGAACCCAATTACAGATGCAAACACAGATGCTGACACGGATGAAAACACACGAACAAATCTGGACCAAACGCCTGCACCGCATCCGCTTGTTTTAAGTCTAGCCGAAGAAAATGTAACCTTGTCAGAACGGCTTTTGACCATAGCCGATGACGCTAGTAAATTACCACAGAGACAAGCGCGCACCCGCAGTCAAATTGACACACTTGAAGCAGATCTAAATACAGCACAGTCCCTCATCTCGCTTGGTAATCTTTCGCGTCAATCTGCCACCACCTTGCGTCAACTTCGCAATGAAAATGCCTCTGTCTCTCAAATCGAAGCCGAAATTGCTGCGCTCAATGAGGATATAGCCGTGGCTACGCAGAACCGCCTTCTCGCACAAAACCGAATACGACAGTTGAGCCCAGGCGAAGCCGCCGTAAAAGATTATGCGACGGCGTGGGCGATAGAAAATCCAGATGCGCCGCCTCTATCCTCCCCAGCAATGGCCACGCTGTCTGGCTTGTACCAAGATCGACGTGCCATTTTAAGTGATGTTGAAAATGCAGCTCGCGCGCGACTCGAAGATCTCACACAACTCAAAACGACGCTCGACGCTCTCTTGGTAACATCAAAGGAAATGACGACACTCCTTGAGACAAACCTTTTATGGCTACCGAGTATTGCCGCGATTGATCTGTCATGGCCTCAAAAGGTTATAAGAGGTACATTTGCTGTTTTCAGCCCCACCCATTTCGCGCTGATCAGTACGCAATTAATGACTTCAGTCAAAAGTAATTTCTTGGTCGTTATACTTTTCTTACTTGCGGCAGCGGGATGCCTCGCGATGAGAGAGCGGCTATGGGAGGATATTGAGCGCCGCGCGGCTATGGTCGGGCGCGTACAAAGTGATAGCTATCTTCATACCCCTGCTGTGACATTGGCCTGTATAATTATTGCACTGCCACTTCCAATCCTCTTTTTCCTTATGGGTGTTCTATTCGAACTCGCGCCTTCGGCTGATCCGTTTATAGCGGACTTAGCTGATACTTTTTTCTATCTGAGTGTTTTTACCGCATTCTTCCTGACGTGGCGGGCGTGGGACGGTGATCTGTCTTTATTCGATAAACACTTCAAACTTGGCGAAGACTTGCGGCACGCTATCAATCGCGAGCTTAGATGGTTCATTCCTGTCACCGCTGCCTCGACGGCGCTCATCACCCTAACTGAACAGAGTAAAGATCCTAATATTTACGAGGGCTTTAGCCTCGCAGCATTCCTTGTCACGACGCTGGCTTTGGCAATAATTTCGTATCGCATATTCTGGCAACGTCGTAAGGCAGGCGACATCCTGTTTCGCGGACAAGAACCGAAAGTTGGCAGAAGCCGCGCCTTTGCCGCTTTCATGGTCGCCGTGCCTCTGCTTTGCGCAATATTTGCAAGCCTCGGTTATTACGAAACAACGTCTGAATTGCTATACCGACTGTTTATTTCAGGCTGGCTGCTTGTTGGCACTTATACAGTTTACGGCATTACGCGCCGCACAGTTGTTATTAGTAAACGCCGTCTCGCGCTCGCCCAAGCGATTGAGCGACGTGACCAAGCCGTCAAAGCGCGCCAAGAACAAAAAGAGGCCGAAGACCGCGGCGAGGACGTTGCGCCGCCGCCTGCGGTGAACTATGAGAAAATCGACATTGAAACGGTCAGCCGTCAAACTGAAAAATTACTAAACGCTTTTATGTTTGTGCTGTTTGCTGTCCTCATGTGGACAATTTGGTCAGACCTTCTACCAGCCCTTAGCTTTTTCAATAATGTCGAGCTTGGACACTATATGGTTGATACTGTTGATCCTGAAACAAATTCAGCCATGACGGTAGAGCGGGCGATTACGCTTTGGAATCTGATGCAGTCACTCGTGATTATAGGGCTAACACTACTTGCGGCGCGCAATTTACCAGGTTTTCTTGAGATTTTTGTCCTCAACCGCGTCGGCGTGGATGCGGGAACCCGCTACGCCATTGTCACAATATTAGGCTACTTAATCTTTGGCTTTGGCCTGTTCATGTCGCTTGATAAATTGGGCCTACAATGGTCACAACTCAAATGGGTCATTACAGGTCTCTCTGTCGGTATTGGTCTTGGTCTACAAAAGATTATCGCGAACTTTGTCTCAGGCCTGATTATCTTATTTGAGCGTCCCGTGCGTCTTTCAGATTATGTCACCATTGGAGAGCAATCTGGCACAGTGACGCGCATTCAAATCCGCGCCACAACGCTGGTGGATTTGGATAACCGCGAGATTATCATCCCCAATGAGGAACTCATCTCACAGCGTGTGACGAACTGGACGCTCTCAAATTCTATTACACGTCTTCTTATTAATGTCGGCATTGCTTACGGCTCTGATACGGATAAAGCCAAAGATATTGTCATGGGAGTCTTACGCGAAAATAAGCTTGTGCTTGAAACCCCACCACCGCAATTTATCTTTAGTGGCTTTGGCGATAGCTCGCTCGATTTTGAAGTCAGGGCGTTTCTTAAGTGTTTTGAGGACCGCGTGCCAACGCGCCATGCCTTGCATAGTGAAATCAATAAAGCGTTCGAAAAGGCGGGCATATCCATCCCATTCCCGCAACGCGACTTGCATGTCATCACGCCGCCAGCAGACGTTACTACGCCAAAGAAAAAAGCGTCTCAGTCAAAGAGCAAACCAAAGCCCGCTTAGGCTATGCTCAATTGCGCACGCGCATAGTCTTTCGCCATATCTTTGGTCAAGACGCGCGACATGTCGCCGTCGACATTGGCCAGCACACGCCGGTCCATGACTTTACGAAAGAGCGGCGGCACATAGGCCAACCAATACATCCCCATATAGCCATAAGGGAGCTGCGGCGCGTCAGGGAATGTCCGCAAATGTTGATAATGGCGCGCGGGATTAGCGTGATGATCGGAGTGGCGGGCGAGATTATAGCTGGTCAAATTCGTGACCAGATTATTGCAATTCCAACTGTGGCGCGGCTCACATGGGAGGAACTTTCCGTTTTCACGTTGATCGCGCAATAAGCCGTAGTGAGCGATGTAATTTTGTGAGCTTAGCGCAGTGACAGAAATAACCCACGTCAACAAGATATAAGGCAGGACGGCAATCCCGAGCCAAGCGATGACACTGCCCCACAACACGGTGGCCATAACTGTGGACACCACAACTTCGTTTTTAAGTGACCATTTCGAATAGCCTTTGCGCGCGGCGCGCTTTCTTTCAATGGCCCAAGCCCGTTTCCACGTGCCAGGATATTCCCGCAGAATAAAGCCGTAAAGCGACTCGCCCATTCTTGCCGTGGACGAGTCCTTAGGCGTCGCGACATCGCTGTGGTGACCGTGATTATGCTCAAGTCGGAAATGGCCGTAAAAGCTTGGTGTGAGCATCAAAAGCGCTATCCATTTGCTGATTTTATCCGTCTTATGACCTGTCTCATGACCCGAATTAATCGCAAACCCAAGTCCCCATCCATGGGCAACCCCCGCTGCGATGTAGGCGAGAATGGGTAAGTCTTGAGTTGTCACATACCACGCGCCCACAAGCCAGGTGAGATAAATAACGGGCAGAAGCGCATGCACCATATATTTGTAAAAGGTCGACATTTGAGCTTCTGACTCCATGAGCCCCAAAAGATCAGTTTTGTCATCACCAACAAGAATTTCGAGCATGGGAATGATGAGATATATCAAAACAACAGGCGCAAACATCATATAAGGGTTGCCTGAGATTTCGCTAAAGCCGATGCCAAGCAAAGGCGTCATCGGGAATAGGAGTGAAATCAGCCAGAGGTGTCGCTTGGCTTTAGGATTGCCATTAAGTTGCGTTATAAAAATCATAGCTTCCCCTATTGATTAATTTATCAATAAATATAATTGATAATTTTGTCAATAGAGTTTGAGCCAGTTTAATGCTGTAACTTGCCTGTGGGACGGCTTGCCCTGCCCTACCGCCTCTGGCAGTAACAATATTATGTCAAAACCAGATTCATCTTTAAAAAAACGTGAGCGCTTGAGCCCCGAAGAGCGCCGCGAACAATTGCTTGAAGCGGCTATTAAGGCCTATGCCCAGCAAGGCGTTGAACGCGCGGGTCATGCTGATATTTCAAAACTCACTTCAGCGTCAACGGCGACGGTGTTTAATTATTTTCCAACACGGGAGGCGTTGACAGAGGCTGTTCTTGCCTATGCATCAGGCACTTTGATGGACGCCATATCAATCGACACAAAGTCAAATGTCTCGAGCGGCAGCGAGGTGCTAACTGAATTGTTGAGACGGTTTGATGAGCTGATTGAGCGCAAACCAGACCTGATCAAAGTGGTTTTAAACTGGTCAGTCTCATTTGGTCCGTCTGTACGACCACAATATCTCGCCTATCAAGACGCTGTTCTGTCAGTTCTGCATAGCGCAGTCGGTAAAGGTGAAACGGGAGAGGTCGGCGAACGGGCTGAAGCGCGGCTCATCTATGCTGCATCTATTAGCTACGCGACCATGAAACTCGACAAATCTCCCGACGCTGTGATTACTGAATTCGTGAAACGCGTGATTGGAATTTTTGAATAATGCGACATATCTTTTTGGCGCTGCCATTGCTCACGGCCTTACATAGCCCATCAGCCATCGGACAGACAACGGACCCTTTGGATGGTGTCATCATATATGACGACCCCGTACGCGACGAAGTTATTGTCGAAGGCATTTACGATGGTGGTGCAAACACTTTAAACGTCCCAGCCTCTTTGGACGTCATTCCCAAGTCTCGCTTGGAATTAATAGGCGCCGTGCATCCTGCTGAAGTGCTGAACGCTGTTGCAGGCCTCAATATCCACCGCGGGTCTGGACAAGAGCACCTCACGGCTATCCGCTCCCCCGTTCTAACAGGCGGCGCGGGCGCGGGCTCATTTCTATATCTTGAAGACGGCGTCCCTCTGCGCGCGGCGGGCTTTGCCAATGTAAACGGCCTGTTTGAAGCGGGCACAGAATTTGCGGGCAAGCTCGAAGTGTTCAAAGGCCCTGGCCCCGCGACCTATGGCTCTAACGCCGTGCACGGCCTCATTAACGTGCAGTCCCGAGGCGTTGACGGACCAAACACAGCACGGGTTTTAGCCAGTGATGACGGGCTGCTCTCGACTATGGTGAGCGCGCGCACAGGCAATTTGCGCGCCTCCGTTTCGCTCGCCCATGATAACGGCTTTCGTAGCGATAGCGGTTTTGATCAACAAAAATTTCAGCTTAAGCATCAAGGCGCGTATGGCGCGTGGTCCTCTGAAACGCTTGCCAGTTTCAACAACCTCAACCAAGAAACGGCAGGCTTCATCCAAGGCGATGACGCCTTTAAAGACGCGGCTATTTCTAAGACTAACCCGAATCCCGAAGCCTTTCGCGACGGCAAAAGCTATCGTGTTCAAACACGGCTGGAAAGAGAGCTCGGCGAAGGCACACTCGCCCTCACCCCTTATGCACGCCGCGCGGAACTTCGCTTTCTGCGCCATTTTGTACCTGGCCAAGCGCTTGAGAAAAATGGGCATAGTTCTGTCGGCTTGCAAAGCGCTTATTACGGCGCGGACTTTAACTACGGCGTAGATGTCGAATATTCAGACGGCTTTCTCTATGAATTTCAAGATAACCCGTCGCGTTTTTCATTCGTACAGGGCCTGCATTATGACTACGGCGTCAAAGCCTTAGTGGGAGCGGCTTACGGGGAGAAAAACTTTCAGATTGCTAACAACACAGTTTTAAAGCTAGGGGCACGGGCGGAATATACGCATTATGATTACACCAATAAGGCCGATGTCGGGCGCAGCGGACGCTTTATTCGCGTGGCTGATCGCAAAGATGATTTCCTAACCATCACACCAAAAATAAGCCTCATGCATAATCGCGGCGCGTCGCGCTATTACGCCCGCGCCGCAAGAGGCTCTCGCGCACCGCAAGTCACTGATCTTTATTCTGTGCAACTCAATCAGGTCGCGGGCGAGGCTGATGTGGAAACACTCGACAGTCTTGAGGTAGGTTATAAGCGCGCTGTCGGTGGCAGCCGTATCGAACTCGCCGCCTTTGCGATGAAAAAAGATAATTTCTTTTTCCGCAACGCCAATGGCTTTAATGTGGTCGACGGCAAGACAAAACACATCGGCATTGAGGGGAGTTTTTCCGCTACCCTCACCGATTGGTTATCCTTTGCGCTCGACGGCACGCTTGCCAAACATAGCTATAACTTTGATCTGGACGAAGGCTCACCTGCCAATAACATCACGGACGGCACACGCGTTGATAGCGCACCAGATACGCTCGGCACGCTGCGCGTCACCGCCACACCAACGGATAAAATCATGGGTGAGATTGAATGGCGGCATGTCGGCAGTTATTTCACTAATCCAGGGAATACGGCCACATATGGCGGCCACGATATTTTTGTGCTGCGCGGCAGCTACGCTGTCACGGACAGCCTCAAACTCTCCGCCCGTGTCGATAATCTTTTTGACACGCGCTATGCGGACCGCGCCGATTTTGCTTTTGGCAATGAGCGCTATTTCCCTGGCCGTCCACGCACTCTCTTCTTTGGTCTTTCTACAGACTTCTAACGTTTGACCTGACCTGCCTTAGGCCCTACATCGCCCCTATGCATATTTCTGATTCAAAACTCTCCCAAGTCGTAGACCGTTTCGAGCAAATCGAAGCGCGCATGGGCGCGACCACCGATAGTGACGAGATTGTCCAACTGGGCAAGGATTATGCCGAACTGAGACCTGTGGTTGAAGGCGTCCGCAAATTACAAGAGGTCCGCACAGAGATGAAGGAGCTAGAGCTCATGCTTGATGATCCCGAAATGGGCCCTATCGCCAAGCCAGAGTTGCAAACCCTTAAAGAAAGCCTCCCTGCCCTTGAGCATGATGTGGCTTTGCTGCTACTGCCCAAAGACCGTGATGATAACGCCTCTATCGTGCTTGAAATTCGCGCAGGGACTGGCGGGGATGAAGCCGCGATTTTTGCGGGCGATCTGTTTCGTATGTATAGCCGCTACGCCTCGCTCCAGGGCTGGAAAGTCGAGATTGAAAACGAATCTGAAGCTGACATGGGCGGCTATAAAGAGATTATCGCCTCTGTCTCTGGCGCAGGTGTCTTTGGCATGATGAAATTTGAGAGCGGCGTTCACCGCGTGCAGCGTGTGCCCGTGACAGAAACACAGGGCCGTATCCATACCTCTGCGGCAACCGTCGCCGTCCTACCTGAACCCGAAGATATCGACATTAATTTCTCCATGAATGATGTGCGCGTAGATACAATGCGCGCCTCTGGGGCGGGCGGGCAACACGTCAATAAAACCGACTCCGCTGTGCGTATGACACATGAGCCGTCAGGCATTGTCGTTGTCTGTGACGCGAAATCCCAACACCAAAACCGCGCTAATGCTGAACGCATTCTCAAAATGCGCCTCTATGACGCTGAGCGTGAAAGGCTTGACGCCGAACGGTCTGGCGAGCGCAAAGCGCAGCTCGGCTCAGGTGACCGGTCCGAGCGCATCCGTACCTATAACTATCCACAAGGCCGCGTCACCGATCACCGCATCGGGCTCACGCTTTATAACCTCGATAAAATCGTCGCGGGTGACGCACTGAACGAAGTCATCGACGCGCTAATCGCCGAAGACCAAGCCGACAGACTCGCGCAAATGGCCGAGAGTATTTAAGCTTAGCCGTGTACTGCGTCGCCTACCGCTTCACACTCCTGCCCAGTGCCGTGGCTTTCGGCGCCCGCGCAGCCCAAGCCGATTTCATCGACATATGGTCAGACTTCACTGAGTATTTCAAAACACAATGCGGCGCGCTTGGCTCTCGCCTCCATATCGGAGATGACGGCGCATTTTATGCCTATGCCCAGTGGCCAGATAAAACGACATTTGACGCGGCAAGTGATGTTCCGCCGACGGAGGAATTTACAAAGCTGCGCGTTAAATGGGCTGAGCTTGTCGCCCCGAGTGAAGTGTTATTTCAAGGGACTGTTGAGATGGATATGTTCTCTTAGTCACGAACCGCGGGCGCGAGGTGCGACATTCGCATTAAGACTATATGAGAACAAAAAAGCCAGCCTGAGGCTGACTGACTTTTTCGTTCTTTTTCGGCTCGCAGAACGAGCCGTTAGCATCAAGACGAACCGGCAACAAATTTTCACACTAAGGCTGTGCGAAAATTCATTGCTTTTCGGCTTTCGCTTCGCGGAAGCCTTTAATCAAAAAGCGCCGTACTCAGATATCTTTCTGCAAAGCTTGGGATAATCGTGACGATGCGTTTGCCCATCATGTCTGGACGCGCGCCGACGAGGAGGCTGGCCGCAATCGCGGCACCGCTTGAAATACCCACGGGGACACCGTCTTCTGCTGCGACATGTTTTGCTGTGCCGAAGGCGGCGTCATTAGAGATGGTCACGACATCATCGATGATATCTGTACGGAGGACATCTGGGAGGAAGCCTGCGCCAATGCCTTGAATTTTGTGTGGGCCTTTTTCACCTTTTGAAATCATCGGACTGCCATCTGGCTCAACCGCGATGATCTGACAATCGGGATTCATCTCTTTGAGATAGCGCCCCGTCCCTGACAGCGTCCCGCCTGTACCGACGCCTGTAATAAAGGCATCGACTTGGCCGTCGCAATCGGCCCAGATTTCAGGACCTGTTGTTTTGTAGTGCATTAGCGGGTTTGCCGCATTGACGAATTGCCCTGCCTGCACAGCACCAGGCGTCGTCGCACAAATCTCATCCGCTTTCGCCATGGCCGCAGGGATGCCACCTGCCGCTTCCGTCAAGACAAGCTCAGCGCCGAGGAGTTTCATCATTTTGCGCCGCTCAATACTCATCTGCTCTGGCATGACGAGAATGGCTCTATAGCCTTTGGCAGCGGCGGCAAAGGCCACACCAATCCCAGTGTTTCCTGATGTCGGCTCAACGATTGTCCCACCGGGCTTTAATATGCCGTCGGCTTCCATCTGTTCAACCATGGCCACGCCGATACGGTCTTTGACAGAGGCGATGGGATTGAAAAACTCAAGCTTATAAACAAGATCAGCTTTCAGCCCTTCAGTAATACGCGGAAAACGCACGAGCGGCGTACCGCCCACTGTGTCCATAATAGAGTCGTAGATTTTGCCGCGCGGGCTAGCGAAAGTGCGTGTCATAGGGGTTCCTTCTCTTTGACCTAAGATAGGGCGGGCACCTTATTTTTTCAAACCATGTTTGCGTAATAGTCCGCGAAATTGATGATAGGTCAGACCTAAATGCTCTGCCGCACGTCCTTGATGGTCTTGTGAAAGCGTGAGCGCTTCGTCGATAAGGCCCCGCTCAAAAATTTTCACCCGCTCTGGCAGCGCTGTTGTGGGGGGTGTGGACGGCGGGTGCGGCTTTGGCGCGACGTCAGGTGCAATTTGCACCTCTGGGATGTGAACCGCTGGTGCAGAGGCTACCGTCATTTGCGGCGCGTCTATGACAATGCCTGCGAAAGGGTTATGAACGAGCGCTGCAATCGGCGCGCTGAGACTTTCATCGGCAAGGAAAGCTTGCGCCACGCTGCGCTCGACCGTCAGTTTTAATTCGCGCACATTGCCTGGCCAAGCGCGCGACATTAAACTTGCCGTGGCCTCAGCGGTGAAGCCCGGAAAGCGCTCTGCGCCAAGAGAAGCGGTAATTTTACGACCAAAATGCTCCACCAGCGGCGGGATGTCATCGAGGCGCGCCCGCAGCGGTGGTAGCGGCATGACATGAAAGGCGACGAAATCAATCAAGTCTGGTCGAAATAGGCCCTGCTGCGCCCGTGCGTTTAAATCCACCGAGGTTGCGCAGATGAGGCGCACATCAAAGTCTTCTGCCTCTGCTGCACCGCTGGCGAGCACTTCTCGCTGCTCCAGCGTCTCAAGCAGCTTTTCTTGAAGCCGCGGCGAGCAGGCCTCTATATGATCTAGAAATAACGTCCCGCCCCCCGCTGTTATAAAGACGCTCTCCTCATCGGGGCGAGAATCATATGACACATAGCCAAATAGTTTCGCCTCAAGCTCGGCCTCACTATGGGCGGCGCAATTGAGCGAGACATAAACCTGTTCCCATCTTGGAGAAAGAAAATGCAGGCGAGAGGCAATGAGTGCTTTGCCCGTCCCGCGCTCCCCAACAATCAAAACGGGGCGATCCAAGCTCGCAACATCAGACACACGGTCCATGAGGGCATGGAATCGATCAGATTGCCCGATGGGTTGTTGTGATATCAAAGCCATAATTAGCTAAATATACTAATTATAGGTAATCTTAAAGCTATTTTATTAGTAAAATATACCAAATTTTACATAGGCTAATTTTAAAATTTTGAAAATCTGTTATTTTTCAATAGCTTAAAAAATATCGACATTTTTTCTAACTCTGTCATCTTATGGATGTCGCCGCAGAGATGAGGAGACACTAAGAGAAGCCCGATCTAGCGGTCAAGATGACCGCAGGGGGAACCAACTAAAGGAGAGAGAAAATGACATATCGGACTTTCGATATCGACATGACAGAGACAGCGGGTGCCACCGCGTCTGTCGCAACACTAGAAGCGGTCAGCCGCTCACGTTCACGCCGCCGCCACAGCGTTATGAGCCGCCGCTCATCAGGCTGTCACATTCGCGGGTTTGGCATTTAAGATGCGGGACTTCGACACAGAGCTAGAAGCCCGCACGGATAGCTGGCGCGTTAAAGGCGCCCGCTTCCTGCGCTACCTTTCAACCCGCAAGATGGAATGCTGGGGCTTTTTCGCCGCCGGATTTGTCATCGCCACAATATTTTAATCCCAACCACAACCAAATTGGGGCCTAACTAAACAGGAGTTACATTATGGGAATTTTTTCTCGCATGGGTGACATCATCAATTCAAACTTGAATTCTATGATCGACAAAGCTGAAAACCCCGAAAAGATTGCACGTCTTATCATTCAAGAAATGGAAGACACACTTGTCGAGGTGCGTACAGACGCCGCCCGCAATATTGCAGAGCGCAAAGAGCTCGCCCGCAAAGCAGAGGCTTATAAAGAGCGCGCAGCGGAATGGGCTAAAAAAGCTGAAATCGCGCTCAATAAAGACCGCGAAGATCTTGCCCGCGGCGCATTACAAGCCAAGCAGCAAGCTGAAAACATGAGCGAAGTTGTGCTCTCTGAGATTGACGTGCTCGACGAAGCTGTCGCGAAAGCGGATGCTGACCTCTCAAAGCTACAAACCAAGCTTGATGAGGCGCGCGCTAAACATAAAGCACTAATGATGCGCGGTACCGTCGCCAAGAGCCAGATTAAAATGCGCTCAGCCATGACAGACAACCGAGTCAGCGATGCCCTCGCCCGCTATGAGCGGATGGAGCGCAAAGTGGACGAGCTTGAAGCCCATGTCGAAGCCTTTGACCTTGGTGCGGGCGAGAGCCTTGAGAGCCAATTTGCAGAGCTTGAAGCTAATGACGCGATTGACGCGGAACTTGAAGCCCTCAAAGCAAGCCTGAACAAGTCAGTGAAAAAAGTCACTAAGATGGCGAGCAAATAAAATAAAGTTAGGTGAATAGAGACCACTTAACATCCGCTGAACGGTTCGCCCCCTTCGATCCCTGTCCTCCCCCCTCACAGGACGGAAAACTGGGCGAACCGAACAGCCCCCTTAAAGAGAGAGAGAATTTATTATGGAAGGTATAATCGCCTTAATGATTCCAATAGTTGGAATCGTCGCAGTCTTTAGCATGATTATCATCAGCAACTATTTCAAACATAAAGAACGTATGATGGATCATATGAGTGGCGACCAAATCGCCGAACTCGAGCAAATGTCAAAAATCGCAGACATTCTGGACCAACGCGTCAACGTCCTAGAGCGCATTCTAGATGATGAAGTCCCAAACTGGAGAGGTAATGATGACAAAACGATATAAAAACAAAACCCACCGCGCCCTCAATGATATGAATTGGGACTGGAGCGATGATGGCTACGAATATGCAGAGCCACACAAAAAGTTTCGCCGTAACAAAATAGACGGCGTGCTTGGCGGGGTCTGCTCAGGTATCGGCGATTATATTGGCCTAGACCACACAATCGTTCGCATCATCTTTGTCTTACTAGTTATCTTCACGGGCTTCCCGCTCATCGTCTATCCAATCCTCTGGATATTCGTGCCCAAAGACACCCGCGCGCCTTACATACGTGAGTACCGCGAGGCCCGCCGCGCCCGCCGCGAGAACCCAAGCGAGCCGGTCCGCACAGCGAGCTTTCGCGATGTGAAGTCAAAGTACCGCTCACTTGAAACACGCCTACAAGATTTGGAGCGCAATATCACAAGTAAAGAATGGAAACTCAACCGCGAGTTTCGCGACTTGTAACCAACCTCAAAGGCGCGCTGTGCCAGGCGCGCCTCACTCATAATAATCATGAAAAGGAGAGAGACCATGATTAAGACAACCGCTATAATTTTCGTAAGCGCCGCCTCACTTGGCGCAAGTCAAGCGACGCCCGCAACATCCCCTGCGCCTGCCCATTTTGAAGTGACCGCTGGCCCCATCCACATCATTCGTGAAAACGGCGAGACGCAGCTTAAGCTCGACCCCAACTCAGACTCGCTTTTGAAAATCGAGCTTTCAAGCGGTAAAACGCTGAACATTAAATTGTGAGTCTCGCGATGAAAAAGCTCATATCCATTGCGGCACTTTCGACCGCGCTTTTATCCTCCCCCGCTTTCGCAGATGAGTCGCAAACCCTGTCGATCAAAGATTTTGTCGGCACAGTCACCATCACAACAGGCGAAGACTTCTCGATCAGCGGCGAAAAAGGCAATATCAATGAAATTCGCCAAGATGGTCTCATTATCGACGGTAACGAAATTATTGATAATAGCCGCTGTAAGAACGTGAACGGTAAAATTGAGCTGAGTTTTGGCCGTAAGAGTTGGTTCAAGCGGATGGGCGGCTATAAGGACTTAGACGATTATCCAAAGCTCGACATCACCGTGCCAGAGGGTACGCATCTCGAAATCCGCGACAGTGTTATCTTTGGCACGGGCGAAGATTTCGGCTCAGTCGACGCCAAGGTTAAAAGCTGCGGCGATCTTGAGATTGGCAACATCAATGGCCCGCTAATCCTCGGCGTTTCTGGGTCTGGCGACTTTAGCGCGCTTAACACCGGCACAGCCAATGTGAAAATTTCAGGATCTGGCGATGTGAGCTTAGGCGACATAGAAACCTCTGTGATAAAAGTGTCTGGGTCAGGTGATTTTGACGCGGAGAATATTGAAGGCGCTGCAAAAGTAACAAGCACAGGCTCTGGCAATATCGAAATTGACACCTTATTGGGCGACCTGGTCTATGAGGGACGCGGCAGCTCAAATTTTGACGCACAACGTGTAGACGGTCGCATATCAATTACCGCTACAGGCTCGGGTGATGTCGAGATTGAAGACGGCGACGCCCCAACACTTATGATCACCTCTCGCGGGTCGAGCAATATTGAATTTGGCGGCACAGCTGGCGATGTCACGGTCGTGGCCTCTGGATCGGGTAATGTCGAAATAGACAACGCGACAGGCGAGCGCGAGGTCAAAAGCTCTGGCAGCTCTTATGTCAAAATCGCTGACACCAGATATGACGATTAATTAAACCCCTTACCGATTTGTCCCCGTTCGTGCTCCACAGCGCGATTTGGGATAAAGCGCGCGGCATAGGCTCGCAAGGTGGGGCTCTCTCTCGCCTCGGCAGGCCTTGCCGCGCGCAAAACTTATCGCTTAAGCTTAGGCAGCCAAACGACAGGCTCACCTGTCAAATCCGCCGCTAGCATCTCGGCCATTAGCGGCGCAAAGACAAAACCACGAGACCCCAAACCCGTCATGGCGACAACACCCTCTTCCAACTGCGCTATAACTGGCCAAGTCGTTTTGCTATTCACGCGCACACTTGCACGGGACGGCCGCTCGCTTGGTGTTACCATCTGACCTGTGACGGCGAGATAGCCTTCTTGATTACGCATATCATCCGCTTCGCGCGTCTGGTAAGGATTAACACCATCCTCCAATCTGTCATGCGTTGCGCCCAATAGAAGCTCATCGCCGAGAGGCACAGCATAGCCGCCATAAGTCAGTGTGGTTTCAAGGGCGTCATTCTTCACCCAACTAATCTGCCCGCGCGCATAGCGGAGTTCTAAACGGTCAAACATGTCTAAGTCTCGTACGCCTGCCCCTACTGCGAAAATAACATGGGTGCCGCTCACAATGACCTCACCCGTCTCATCCAGTACGCTGAGCCCATTTTCATCGCGAGCCACGCGGGCGGCCTTACCTTGAATAATGTCACAGCCCGCGAGAAGCGCGTCTCGTGCTTTCTGCGGGTCAATCACTTGCGCTTTTGGAAAGCGCATTACCTCGCCCGTCCAATACATATGTTCAGGCGGAAGCGCAGGCATCTCGGCAAGATCAGCATGGCGTGCGATTTGCTCTGGCGTTTGCGGCGCGTGGTCGACACCTTCTGAGATCACGGCATCAAGACTGTCATAAAACCGCGTGGCGTAGAGGAAAGATGACAGAGCAAAACGCGCGAGCGGACTGTCATTTCTATCAAGGCGGGGTTTGACAATGGCTGCGGCATTACCGCTTGCGGCTGTGTCGTCACCACTATCAATGAGGGTGGCCTTAATTCCGCGTCGTCTAAAGGCGTCATAAAGCGTGCTCCCCGCTATGCCTGCGCCGATGATAATGGGGCGGACCTCTGGCTGAGGTAAAGCCTCTCGCGCGGACATGACCGCTTCGATACGGTGACGTTTACGGCCAAAACCTTCTGTTTTGCTAACGTCAAACCCTGCCTCTGAAAGCGCCGCCCTGACGGCACCCGCAGCAGTGAATGTCCCCACACGCGCACCGCCTGCCGAGAGCCTCCCGACATGGCCCATCACGTCTGCCGTCCACATCGCAGGGTTTTTCGCGGGCGTGAACCCATCGAGGAACCACGCATCGGCTTGCATAGACAACCCCGCAAGCGCCGCCTCCACATCATCATGCATAAGGGTCAAGGTCACAGTCTCGCTCAGCCGTAAAATATGCGTCCCGCGTACGCGGTCTGGCCATCTATCTATGAGCTTCGCGATATACGGTGAAAGTTCAGGCGCTACGTCAGACCAAGGGGAAAGCGCTTTGCGCACCATATCTGTGCTGAGCGAAAATTTCTCGACGCTAACAAAGTGCAACCGTCCGTCGTCTGGCTTATACTGCTCCCACATCTCCCATGTCGCGAGGAAATTTAGCCCCGTGCCAAATCCAAGTTCACCTATAACAAACGGCCTGCACGTAAATACCTTTTCCGCCCAACGCTCAGGCAGGCCGCAAGCCTTAAGATAGACCGCGCGCGTTTCCGCAAGACCGCCTTCAACACTGAAATAAATATCATCAAATGTCTCAGAAGCAGGCGTATCTTCACGCGACCAATCGAGATTCGGTGCGGAGCACAGCGTCAATCGTTGAGGCGCGCCCTTTTTTTGGGCGGAGCTTGAGTTTTTAGGGGCGCTCATGCCGCTTTCTATGAGGTCAAAAGGCGCATTTAAAGCAAATTCTTTTATCCAAACTGCCGTAAATGCGAAACAATTTACCCCGCTGACCAATCTAGAGACGCAGAAGCGACTATTCGCACAAATTCAGGTCATTTGCACGCAGAACCAAGCCTTGGCGAGTTTTTAAATGGTTTTGAGAGGTCCCAACCGTCACAAAACCTTCACGAAATGAACAGCCGTCCGTGACAAATAACTTGTCACGATCACAGGGAGAATACCAATGACTGCTTTTACTAAACTCATCAAATCAAGCGCGGCTGTCGCCGTACTCGCAGCCTTTGTCGCCGTACCGACAACTGCCTCTGCTCAAGACGTCAGCGTCTCAACGGGTGTTGATATTGTCTCAGATTACGTTTTCCGCGGCGTCAGCCTCGCCGACACAGCTATTCAGCCTTATGCTGAAGCGTCAGTGGGCAGCTTCACATTTGGCGCATGGGCGTCAACGGGCTTTGGCAATACATCTATCGCAGCGGGTGACGAAATTGACCTTTACGCCTCATATAACTTTGGTCTGTCAGACACAGTTAGCGTTGATGCGGGCATCACATATTATCACTATCCTCAGGGCGGTAGCTTGTTTGAAACAGAAGGCGGCGGCGCAGGCACATATGAAGTCTCTCTTGCAACTAGCTTTGATATGCCGCTCGCCCCATCTGTCGCGGCTTATTATGACCTCACGCTCGAAGCCTTCACACTTGAAGGCGGCATTGGCCACAGCATTCCAATGAACGACAAAACGTCACTTGATCTCGGCGCAACAGTCGGCCTCGTCGATGGTGACGGCTTTAGCTATGAATATGCCAGTGCATCAGCTGCCGTCGGTTACGCCCTGTCTGACAATACATCCGCTTATGTCGGCGCAAACTTAGCGCTCAATTCAGAGGATGCGCTTAACTTTAGAAAATCACTCGAAGGCAATCCAAAAGACAGCCTTGTTTGGTTCGGGGCAGGTATCTCTGCTGGATTTTAATAACGCTCAATAGGGCGCGCCAGCTATAGCAAGGCGCGTCCAATATTGAGAAACTTTTCGCGCCGCTGCTTTATTAGAGTAGCGGCGTCTTTTTTTGCGTGAGCCTCTATTTCTTTGACAATAGCTGCACCAACAGTCTTGATTGCCACATCTGGCGCGCGGTGCGCCCCGCCGACAGGCTCTGAGATAATCTTGTCAATCACGCCGAGTTTTTTAAGGTCTTTAGCTGTGATTTTCATCGCCTTAGCAGCGTCTTCTGCCCTCGCGCCGTCGCGCCACAAAATGGACGCGCAGCCTTCTGGTGAAATCACGGAATAAATAGAATGCTCTAGCATCATAACCGTATCCGCCGTCGCGATGGCCACTGCGCCGCCTGAGCCGCCTTCACCTGTAATCACAGAAATAAACGGGACTTTCAGGCCTAGGCCAACATCAATCGCGCGCGCAATCGCTTCGGCTTGGCCACGCTCTTCTGCGCCGCGTCCAGGAAACGCGCCAGCCGTGTCAACAAAGGAGACAACAGGGATATTAAACCGCTCCGCCATTTGCATCAGGCGCACAGCTTTGCGGTAACCTTCGGGCTGCGCCATGCCGAAATTATGCTTGAGCCGCGTCTCTGTATCAGTCCCTTTTTCATGGCCCATGACCATTACGCTGCGCCCACGAATTTTACCTAAGCCGCCCAGCAAAGCATGGTCATCCCCAAATTTGCGGTCCCCCGCCAGCGGTGTGTAATGCGAGACTAATCCGTTGACATAGTCGAGATAATGCGGGCGTTGCGCATGGCGGGCGACTTGGGTTTTCTGCCACGGGCCAATGGATTTATAGAGCGTCGTCAGCTCTGTATTTGACTTTTCACGTAAGGCGGCAATCTCAGCTGCATCTGCCCCGTCAGGGCGCGCGAGCAATTCCTCAATCTTATTATCAAGCGCCGCAATCGGGCGTTCAAAATCCAAATAAGTACGGGCCATAAAATCAAAATCGCTTTAGTTAGTCTCAGTCTTGAAAGGCCAGACAATAACGTCCCCCGCGCGGTTCACAAGTGTATATGCGGCAATAAATGTCCATATCACGTGTAGTCAGACCGCGCGCACTCTGGCAGAAAGATATTCCAAATTGGGGCCTAAAAGGACGATTATGAAATTCCTATATTTGCGCGTTGTCGCCGTTTTACTCGCGCTAGCTTTAGCCGCCTGCTCACAATCAAGCCAAAAGCCTACACCAAAAATTTTTGACCCTGCTGTCCATGTCTGGCCGCATGACATTAGCGATGTGCCGCGTGATGAAGACGTAACCTACGGCGTGCTGGAAAATGGGATGCGTTATGCGCTTCAATCAAACGCGCGACCCGAACAAGAAGCGGTCATTCGCCTCACCTTTCGCGCAGGCTCCAAACATGAGAGCGACGACATGTCGGGCGGGGCGCACTTCCTTGAGCATATGGCGTTTAACGGCACAAAAAATGTCCCCGAAGGTGAAATGGTGAAATCACTCGAGCGCATGGGCCTCTCATTTGGTGCGGACACAAATGCGTCGACGAGTTACACGCGCACAGATTACCGCCTCAACCTCCCCGAGGTTGATGACGAGACCGTGGATTACGCCCTGTTCTTGCTCCGAGAACTTTCTGATAAAATGCTGATTGAGGAGGCCGCCGTTGAGCGTGAACGCGGCGTCGTAAAAGCCGAAGAAGCGCGCCGTCGTGGCCCGCAATTTGACGCCTCCCAAGCGTTTCAGAAATTTGTTCAACCTGATGCGCGCGTGCTCAAACGCCCCGTCGCAGGCACAGCCGAGTCGCTTGACGGAATCACAGCAGCAAAACTGCGCCGTTATTACGAGACCTATTACCGTCCAGAGCGCGCGTTCCTTGTCATCACAGGGGATTTTGACGTCGCCGATATGGAACAAAAAATCAGAGATAATTTTGCCGATTGGACGCCCAAAACGGAGGACGGCGAAGATCCGCTGCCTGAGCTTAAAACGACATCCGGTCTTGAAGCCATGGTCTATGATGATGATGAGCTCACGACATCAGTCACGTTATATGCGGCGACCCCGCCGACTCCGTCTGGCGATAGTTTAGCTGAGCGCCGCGAGAGCATGATCGCCTCTGCCGCCGCCAATATCATTCAAATGCGGTTTTCCAAACGTCTCACCGAGGCCAACCGTCCCGTACTCGGCGCAGCTATCAGCTCTAACACAGGTCGCTACATTAATACGCTCAGCGCATCGGCGAGCGCCAAGGATAATGACTGGAAGACAGCGATAGAGGTGCTCGACGCGGAAATTCGACGCGCGCTGAAATACGGTTTCCAACAAGCAGAACTGGACGAGCTTATCGCCAACACACGGCGCGGGCTAACCGACTCCGCGAACTATGCCGCCAAGCGCCGCTCTGGCTCACTGACGGCGGGCATTACAGGCGCGTTTAGTTCGGGCAGTGTACGGACAACCCCGCAATTTAGCCTCGATAATTTTGAAGAGGTCCTCCCGACCATCACGGTTAAAGACCTCGAAGCCCATTTCCGCAAAACATGGGACACAGATTTTCCTCACAAAATATGGGTGAGCGGGCCAGAGCTTGACGACGTGAGCGAGGCCGACGTTATCGCCGCTTATAAGGCCGCGAGAGCGCGCGATATCGACCCGCCCGCAACGCGGCAAAAGCTTGATTTTGCCTATCAAGATTTCGGCCCCGCAGGTGAAATCGTCTCGCGCGACGTGGTCGAGGATATGGAGATTACGCGGCTGAAATTTAAAAACAACGTTAGGCTCAATCTTAAGAAAACAGATTTCGAAGATGGCTGGATCCGTATGCAGGTCACAGTCGGCGAAGGCTGGAACCGCTTTGCGAGCGAAAAGCCGGGACTGACCTATCTCGCAGGCGCTGTACAAGCGGGCGGATACGCCGCGCATAAAGCCAGCGAAATGAGCGAGATATTTGCAGGTAAAAATATCAATCTCGGCCTCAATATTGGCACAGACCGCCTCGCTTTTTCTGGCTCAACCAATAAAGATGACGTGCTGATACAGCTCCAAGCTTGGACGGGGCTTCTAACCGCGCCGGGTTACCGCCCTGAATGGCGCGAAAAATTTGTCGAAAGCATTGAGAGCAGTTTTCACACAATCGATAGCTCCCCTGGCGGTGTCGCGGCGCGTGATTTAGGCCGCATCTGGCATGACGGCGATGTACGTTATGGCCTGCTGCCAAAAGAAGATTATCTCGCCCTAAGCCTCGAAGAGGTCCGCACTGTCTTGCAGCCGCTCTTTGAAAACGGCGCGATAGAAATCGGCATCGTCGGTGATTTTAACGAAGCCGACGTCATCGAAGCGGTCGCAAAAACCTTCGGCGCGCTACCGACCCGCAAGGACAGCTTTGACCCTCTCAAAGAGGCGTTTACAGCCAAATTCCCACCCGCAGACCGCGTCACGCTCACCCATACGGGCGAGAAAGAACAAGGCGCGATTTACATGGGTTGGCCCATTGATTTGCCGTGGAGCGTCGATAATTCACGCACGCTTTATTTGCTGAGCGAGGTATTTCAAAACCGCATGACCGACCTTATCCGCGAAGAGCTTGGCCTCGCCTATAGCCCCTCCGCCAGCGCCAATTTCTCGCGCCCCTATGACGGCTATGCTTATTTTTCGGCGAGCATCACAGCTGACCCGAAGTTCTTTGACGACTTTGAAAAAGCAGCGGGGAAAATTGCCGCCGATATCAAAGCGGGCGGCATTTCCGAGGACGAACTGAACCGCGCGCGCAAACCTGTGCTTGAGAGTTTTCAACGCGCTGAGCGCGAAAACGGCGCCTGGCTCGGCCTCGTCACCCGCGCGCAAACGGAAGAGTACAAACTCGACTGGCGTCGCGCCCGCACAGACGGCTACAGCGCCGTCACGACAGAAGATTTGGACACACTCGCCGCAAAATTATTCACACCAGAGACACTCCATGTCGTGAGCATTGTGAGTGATCGGGAGTGATGGGCAAATATCTGCTTCAGTAACAAAGCCGATGCCTAATTTACTTATAGAATCTCAAGTGAATTTTGTTACCAAGTACATTAGATGAGAAAAGATATACGAAACCCACAATATGAAACTTGTAGACAACGATATTCCACCCGAGCTTAGGTTACCACAAGGAAATTCAGTTTGCACTGAAGCGTGTTATAAGTTCCAACGTCAACACCATGAAATTTTCGACTTTTTCTTTTTTGGAATGAAATTAGCAAAACATTCTGATTTTGTCCGAGTCACGGCCGCTGAGGCCTTAGCTAAGTCGGAAAATCCAGAATACCGACAGAGTTCTAAGGATGTAAAAGAAGATCCCGAGCCAGCTTTTCGCAAGTTTCGGTCTTTTGCTAGCTACCAATCTGAAATAATGGTTACTCGTTCAGTAGATAATTTTTTATGGTATGTTTCTACATTGCTGCAAACCTGCATGATTAAAAGACCCGAAATACTGCGTTCCAAAGAACAAATAAAAACAGAGGACATCCTCAAGTTTTCAAAACGGGCTGATCTTGTCCAATTTTTGATTGACCGAAAGGTCAACGAGTTAAGTTATGGAGGGCTTCGGCGACTAGAAGAATTTTTAGATCAGAGCCTAGGGATGCCGCTTTTCAGTTCTGAAGATGAAAGAACACTGGTTACAATTGCTGTAGAGTTAAGAAACATTTATATTCACAATCGGGGTATTGTTAACGAGCTTTTTCTGAGCAGATTGAAAGATAGAGAATATACGTTTACTTTTATTGAAAGGGAAAGATTTCACACTGATTTTGACCTTCTAGTTAACCTAACAAATGCTCTTTTTGATGCAGCAACGACTGTTGACTTACTTGCTATGAAAAAGTTTAAACTTCACCGCAAACGATATAATACTTGGGATGCTCCAAGATTAGTGAAAGATTCATAAAGCTTAAGTTAGCTCTTTAGGGAAAACCCCTCACCCCTTTGCCAGCGGATGGCTCTCTTGCACTAAGGCCCGCAATCTCTCATCCAGCACATGAGTATAAATCTGCGTCGTGGAGATATCGGCGTGGCCTAGCAAAGTCTGCACACTGCGGAGGTCTGCGCCATTGGCGAGCAAATGCGTGGCGAAGGCGTGGCGCAGGACGTGGGGGGAGATTTGGCTGGGCGGGAGGCCCGCTTTCATCGCAAGTTCTTTGAGCATTTGCGCGAAACGCTCGCGCGTCAGATGCCCGGCTTTGCCGCGAGAGGGAAAGAGAAATTTATCTGCCTTGTCATGGCTCTGACTGTCCTTGGGCGGCATGGTCTCCTCGCGGATTTTCAGCCACCCTTTTATCGCCTCGCGCGCCGCCCCTGTTAACGGGACGAGGCGTTCGCGCCCGCCTTTGCCTTTTATCATCAGACATTCATCACGGCGCGTCACCGCATTTTTTTTAAGCGTCACAAGCTCGCTCACGCGCAGCCCGCCCGCATAAAGAATTTCCATGAGTGCCCGCATTCGCAGCCCGCTGACACTGTCATCCCCGTCCAGCGCGTCAAACAGGCGGTCAACATCAGACTCAGACAAGACTTTGGGCAAGGCCCGCCCCTGCTTTGGCCCCTTTAAAAGATGCGCGGGATTATCGCCTCGCAGACCTTCGACTTGGGCGAAAAGATAAAACTGCTTTATCGCGGACAGCTTGCGCGCTGTGGTCGAGGCGGCGAGGCCTTTGGCAGCCCAGACGGACAGCACGCCTTCAATATGACCTGTGCCTGCGGACAACATATCTTGCCCCTTGGCGGCAAAGTTAGCTTGCCAATCCATGAGATCGCGGCGGTAAGCCCCGAGCGTGTTCTCCGATGCCGCGCGTTCCGCGCTCATCATTTCCAGAAAGCTCTCTATATGACGGGCGGCGCTCAAATTATTAGGGTCAATTAAAGCGCCTCGATATAATCAAGGGCTGCGAGTTGACCCGCATATTGCGAGAGCTGCGCCTGCATCAGCGCCTCTATCACAGCGGCCTTAGACGGCGCGTCAAGACGGCGACCCTCAAGGGCAATGGCTGCACGAAGTGTTGTCTCGGCGCGCGAGCTGGCTTTAGCTGCCGCGCGCAAGGCAGCAATGTCGCCTGCGGGCAAAGTTCGGCCTGTGCTCGTGCGCGCGCCTTCAAGGGCCAGTTTCCCTGCGTCAGATAATGTTGAGCCGAGCGCCAAAGCGAGATAGGCATCGCGCAGCGCTTGCGGGCGCTTTGACGGATCTTCCAGACGCCCTTCTATATCACGCCCCAAATCCCCAAGACGAAAGCCGCCGCCTAGCGCATCCGCGGCCAGAGCGATACGCGCTTGTGCCGATGGTTTATCCGCAAGTGCCGCAAAGAAAGATTGCAGCGCGCCAATGTCGCCACGCTTTATGGCCGCTCTCGCGAAGATTTTTAGATCAGATGCAACTTTGGCCTCGGCAGGCATGACCGCAATCTCGTTTTCGAGGAGCTTGGCAAAGCGCGAAAACGCGCCTTTTTTTTCCGCGCGCTTAAGCACTTCACTCGCCGCTTGCGCTGTAAGCGCAGGGTCGCCGCCTTGCTTGGACAGCGCGAAAAGCTGCGCAAAGCCTTTGCCTGTCGGATTGGCGCGCGCGCTTTCCAAATCAAATTGGCTGGCAGCGGACAGATTATTCACATCTACGCCGTCATAAATCACGCCGTTGAGTATTTGCACAATTGTCGCGTCATCAAGAAGCTGCTTGGCTTTGAACACTGCCGCGAGACGCGCGTCTGGGCTCGCCTGCGGATCTTTTGCTGTTGCCATGGCTTGATAGGGCGTCATTTGAGTGGTCGAAGCGAGCGGTGCGGCAGAATTGGCAGCGACTTCCCCTGCCATCGCGCCGTAGAGCGGATCGCCCGAGACGTCGAGAACTGTTGCGTCTTTTGATACACCCGTTAGGCGGTCGAGAAGTTCAAAAAAGACTTCATCCTCATAGCCTGAGTTTTTGAGGAGCTTCGCTGTCAACTCAGCCGCTGGACGTTCGCCGCGTTTCACGTGACAAAAGGCGCGCAGCCGCGCCCATGTCGGCGTGCCGCGTCCCTCAGATATGCTATCGGCCATGCTGCATGCATTATCGACCTCACCCACCGCTAGCGCGAGGTCGGCGCGAACAGCTGAGTCTGCGACGATATCAGGCGAACGCGCGGCCAAGTTCTTCAAGGCTTGCGGGTCGTTTAGCGCCATCACCGTGCGAAGACGCGCGCGTGCATAGCCGCTATCTGTGCCTTCGGGCGGCACACCTGCGGTCAGGACGACGGCGCGGATCATATCGCGAATGACTGGGTTTTCTGAATTGACGGGCGCTTTGGAGAGCAAATGCGTCGCTATTTTCGCGCTCGTGCCTTGCCAAAGTGCAGGGTCGAGCCCGCCTGAGTTAAAATCAATCACGCCCGCATCAAAGGCTTGCGCGGCACCGAGTTGGCCGACTTCGATGGATTGGGCGGAGGCGAGACCTGTGAAGCTGAGACTTAAGACGGCGGTGCTGAGCAGGATGTTACGAAATGTCATAGCGCTATTTCTCATATGTATCAGGGAGATCGATGACCGTGACATCGGTTGGCGCATTGGCGTTAGAGCTAGCCGAGAGCAGCCACATGAAGCCTCCTGCGAGAATTAAAAGCAAAATTCCGAGTATCAGCGTCAGGCGTTTCATAATGTCTCCTTCGCCCCTGCAAAAACGCATATGGCGGATAATATCTTTTGCGGTTGAGCATAGAGCGATTTGCGGACATATTAAGCAAAATTTTCACATGCCGCGCTATCAATTTATGCAGCGGCCACTGTTAAACCGATTAAAGGCAAAATTATGCCGCCCGAAAGACGCGACACCGCGCCGACGACACGAAAACGCTCGCGACGAAAATCGCCAGCGCGCCAAACCTCTGCCAGTAAGGCAGTTGTGTCAAAGCTGCGCTCAAAACAAGCCAGGCTCGACCTGCCCGTGCTAACCAAACGCCCGATTGCTCTTGTGGGGTTGATGGGTGTGGGCAAAACCACAGTAGGACGACGGCTGGCAAAAACGCTCTCCCTGCCCTTTTACGACTCGGATGAAGAAATAGAGCAAGCCTCTGGCCGCACAGTCGCAGGTTATTTTCGTGATCACGGCGAAGCGGAATTTCGCGCGGGCGAACGCCGCGTCATCGCGCGGCTGCTGGCGGCAGAAAAACCTATTGTCTTAGGTACAGGTGGTGGCGCCTTTATTCCAGAAGAAACACGTGAAATTCTTCAAGCCAATGCTTTGACCGTATTCTTAAAAGGCGATTTCGAAACGCTTTTCGCGCGCGTGTCGAAAAAAGATACGCGACCGCTGCTGCAAGTACCTGACCCACGCCGTGTCTATAAAGAACTGATGGATGAGCGCTATCCGATTTATGAAAAAGCGCATATCATCGTCCCTATCGCGAAGGGCCCGCATGGCCGCACGGTCAATAAAGTCGTGCGCGCGATAGAGAAATATTACGCAGATAAGGACGCCGCCGCGTGAGTACCGACCGAAAATCAGCCCAGCAAAGCGTGCGCGTCGCGCTTGGGGCACGCAGCTATGACATTTTGATTGGTGATAGCCTGCTCGCGCGCGCCAGCGATATCATGACGCCGCATCTCGCCTCGCCGAAAGTCGTTATTGTGAGCGATGAGACAGTCGCGGGGCTATACCGCGATAAAATTAATCTGGGTGGGCTTGAGGCACATTGGGTCGTTTTTCCTCCAGGCGAAAGCACGAAGAGCTTTGAGAACCTGCAACATGTTCTCGACGAAATGTTCACCCACGGTCTTGAGCGCAATGACGCGCTGATTGCATTTGGTGGCGGGGTGATTGGCGACCTGACAGGCTTTGCCGCGAGTGTGTATAAGCGCGGCTGCCGTTTCGTCCAAATCCCCACAACGCTGCTGTCCCAAGTCGATAGCTCTGTCGGCGGAAAGACCGCGATTAATGTACGCCACGGCAAGAACCTTGTCGGCGCATTTTATCAGCCGCAGCTCGTGCTGTCTGATATGTCTGTGCTGTCCACCCTCCCAGAGCGCGAACTGAAAGCCGGCTATGCTGAAGTTTTGAAATACGGCCTATTAGGTGACGCCAAATTTTTCAGCTGGCTTGAAACAAATGGCACAAAAATTTTAAGCGGCGATAAGGCGGCCACATCAGAGGCCGTGCGGGTGAGCTGCGAAACCAAAGCCCGTATTGTCGCCGAGGACGAACAAGAACGCGGCGTGCGCGCGCTCCTTAATCTCGGCCATACATTCGGTCATGCGCTTGAAGCCGAAGCGGGATATGACGGCGACCTCCTCCACGGCGAGGCGGTCAGCGCAGGCATGGAAATGGCCTATGAGTTTTCTGCGCGGATGGGGCTTTGCGCGCCTGAAGATGTCGTCCGACTGCAAGACCATTTAAGCGCGCTTGATATGACCCGCACATCTGAGCTGGCGCATTTATTTAAGTCGCCTGAAAATCTGCTCTCACACATGGATCAGGATAAGAAAAATGAACACGGCGCACTGACGCTTATACTCGCACGCGGCATAGGCGACGCCTTTGTGCAAAAATCAGCTGACCGTCACGACGTGTCTAATTATCTTCAATATCTCTCCCTTAAATATTCCTCCTAGGCCAATATGTCCGTGTTCGAAAAACTCTCAGACCCCGATATACTTATCAAGCTTGGCATTGTCCTATTTCTGCTGATTTGCTCTGCCTTTTTCTCTGGCAGTGAAACGTCGCTGACGGCCGCAAGCCGCGCGCGTATGCATACCTTAGAACGCGAAGGTGATAAGCGCGCGAGCCTTGTGACGCGGCTTCTGAATATGCGCGAACGGTTGCTGGGAGGCATTTTGCTCGGCAATAATTTCGTCAATATCCTCGCCTCATCCATTATGGCAGGCACGATGCTGACTCTGTTTGGTGAAGCGGGTATTTTCTACGCCACAGCCATTACCACGGCCCTTATCCTGATTTTTGCGGAAGTCTTGCCCAAAACCTACGCCATTTCTCAGCCTGATAAAATGGCGCTTGTTGTGGCGCGGCCTATCTCTTGGATTGTCAAAATCCTCGCCCCAATTGTGCTGGTCGTGCAAGCGATTGTGAACGCCACGCTGAAACTCTTTGGCGTGGATAGTAGCGCATCCGCGTGGTCAGCGGCTGATGAAATTCGTGGTCAAGTTGATCTGCACCACCAAGAAGGCGGCGTTGCCAAACGCGCGCGCGACCAAATTATGGGTGTGCTAGAACTGGGCGAACTCACCGTTGAAGAAGTGATGATTCACCGCAAAAACCTCGCTATGATAGATGTTGATACGCCCGCTGAAAATGTCTTGAAAGAAGTTTTAGCCAGCGGTCATTCCCGCTTGCCCGTCTATGAAAATGATCAAGACAATGTCATCGGCATTTTGCACGTCAAAGATATCTTAAAAAATCTCACGCGTGCCAATGTGGAGACGGATACGCTCAATATCAAACGCATACTACGTGACCCGTGGTTTGTGCCTGAAACAACCTCCGTTGTGCGCCAGCTTCGCGCCTTCCAAAGCAAGCGAGAGCATTTTGCACTTGTTGTTGATGAATACGGCGCGCTGATGGGCGTGATCACGCTAGAAGATATTTTGGAAGAAATTGTCGGCGATATCCAAGATGAATATGATGAAGAAATTGCAGGTATGACACGCCTCAAAGATGGCAGCGTCAAAGTTAAAGGAGACTTGCACATTCGCGATGTTAACCGCGCCATGGATTGGTCCTTGCCTGATGAAGAAGCTGTGACAATGGCAGGGCTTGTCATTCACGAGAGCCGAACCATCCCCGAGATAGGACAGACGTTTTCCTATTACGGTTACCGTTTTGAAGTGCTGGAACGCGAACGCAATCAGATTAAACTGCTTAAGGTCATGAAGACGTTCGAGCGTGACCAAAGGGATCCATGGTAGGGCAAAGTTTTAAAAGGCGCGATATGAAAAAACTAGCTTTTCTAAGCTTGGGAGTTGCGCTTGTCACCGCCTGCTCACCTGCCACTCAGACATCCTCAAAACAGACCAGTGCTTATTTCAACGCCAATATCATCACCCAAAATCCCGATATGCCGCGTGCAACTTTTATGGTGGTTGAAGACGGGCGAATTTCGAAAATTGGGAACACGCTCGACACTGTTAAAAGCGCGTCATCATCTTTGAATGCGAAAGACATGCGCGGCGCGACGATTTTGCCAGGCATTATCGACAGCCATGTCCATGTTCGCGAACTGGGTATGGACGCCGTCAAAGCGGACCTCGTGGGTGTGAAAAATGTCGATGATATCGTCGCGCGCCTCAAAGCCTATGCCCCCAACCCCGAAGCGGGCGAATGGATTATCGCCCAAGGCTGGGATGAAGGTTATTTTGGCTCAGTCGGTTATCCTGACCGCGCAAAGATTGATGCCGCCTTCCCAGATAACCCGATTAAGATGGAAAGCCTGCACGGCTTCGGTGGCTTTTATAACGGTGCGGCGCTTAGGATTGCGGGCATTGATAAAGACACGCCAGAGCCAAAGGTCGGCAATATCTTGCGCCGCGAGAACGGCGAGCCCACAGGTGTGATGCTCACTCTCGCCCAAGGTCTGATCAATAAACATGTGCCGCCTATCTCAGCCGAAGATCGCAAAAAGGCAATACGCGCAGGGCTTTTGAAAATGGGTCAAGCAGGTGTCACATCCATTCACGAGGCGGGCATGACACCAGAAGATGTGAGCGCCTTCCAAGCGCTCGCGGATGCAAGCGAACTCCCAATTCGCGTCTACGGTATGCTGGACGGCAATAATGAGAGCTTGATGCAGGAGTGGTTTGCGCGCGGCTATCAAGATGATCCTCATGATATGTTTGATGTGCGCGGGATAAAGGTGTTTTACGACGGCTCACTCGGCTCCCGCACAGCGCTTATGGCGGAGCCTTATTCTGATCACCCCGAAAAAGCCCGCCCGACAGAACGCATTTCGCCAGTCGCTATGTTATCGCTCGGCGAACGTGCCGCGAAGACAGGCTTTCAAATGGCGGTTCACGCCATTGGGGATGAAGGCAATAACCGCACGCTCAACATATTTGAAGAGGCGCTAGAGACCGCCCCGCCGCATAATCACTCCCGAAAAAATCATAGGTGGCGGATTGAACATGCTCAGGTCGTGCTGCCAGATTTTTACGACCGTATGGCCGCCCTTGGCGCGCTAGCGAGCGTCGAGTCCTCTCACGCCGTCGGCGATAGCGGCTGGGCCGAAGACCGCGTCGGGCCAGACCGCATCAAGCATGCCTATGCGTGGCAAAATATGCTAGACGCGAAAGTGCGCGTGCTGATGAATTCTGATCTCCCCGGTGAGCCGTGGGAGCCGATGCAAACGCTTTACTTTGCCGTGACCCGCAAAAAGCTTGACGGGAGCAGCGCCGATGACGGCACGCCTGATGACGGCTGGTATATGGACCAAGCGATGTCAGTGTCAGAAGCGCTCCACGCAATGACGCTTGAGAATGCTTACGGCGCGTTTCAAGAGGATAGTCTGGGCAGTCTGACGGTTGGCAAACATGCGGATTTCATCGTGCTGTCTGATGACCCTTATAGTGTCGCGCCTGACGCGCTCAAGGACATAAAAGTCACCGCGACTTACCTTGGCGGACAGCCCTTACCAGAGTCACTTCCGCAGAAGTAAAAATTTTATAAAGAATCTCACCTGACTCCCTTGCGCCCCCCCTTGGACGCGCCTACATGCGCTCTGTTAGCACTCGCCCTATGTGAGTGCTAAAGTGTATTTAAACCACTCTAGCAGAGAGAAGAGCTATGAAATTTCGTCCTCTACATGACCGCGTTGTTGTCCAGCGCGTCAAAGAAGATACAAAAACCGCTGGCGGGATCATCATTCCTGACACAGCCACAGAAAAGCCAAGCGAAGGCAAAGTCGTCGCAGTCGGCCCCGGCACACGTAATGATGACGGCAGCTATAACAAGCTTGACGTCAAAAAAGGCGACCGCGTCCTCTTCGGTAAATGGGGCGGCACTGAGGTGAAGATCGACGGTAAGGATCTCCTTATCATGAAAGAGTCGGATATTATGGGTGTCGTGGGTTAGTTGGAATAATTTGCGTAGCAAATTTTCCAACATCCGGGCGGAACGAAAGTGTGTTTACAAAGTAAACGCACGCAGTGAGCACCGGCCCCATCTAACAATTACCAAACAAACCAAATTCAACTTAATCTCTAAGGAGAACTATTATGGCGGCTAAAGACGTCAAATTCGGGTCAGACGCCCGTGCAAAAATGCTAGAGGGTGTCGACATCCTCGCCAATGCAGTCAAAACAACACTCGGTCCCAAGGGTCGCAATGTTGTCATCGAGCGCAGCTTCGGCGCGCCCCGCACAACAAAGGACGGCGTATCAGTCGCCAAAGAAATCGAGCTTGAAGATAAGTTCCAAAACCTCGGCGCCATGATGCTCCGCGAAGTCGCCTCTAAAACCAACGACAAAGCGGGCGACGGCACAACAACAGCCACAGTGCTCGCACAAGCTATCGTGCGTGAAGGCATGAAGCGCGTTGCCGCTGGCATGAACCCGATGGATCTTAAGCGCGGTATCGACAAAGCGTCTTCTGAAATCGCAGGCGACCTACTTAAGAAAGCGACAAAGATTTCTAAGTCATCAGAAATCGCGCAGGTCGGCACTATCTCAGCCAACGGCGAAGCCTCTATCGGTAAAATGATTGCCGAAGCCATGAGCAAAGTCGGCAATGAAGGCGTCATCACAGTCGAAGAAGGCAAGACAGCCGAAACCGAGCTTGACGTTGTCGAAGGCATGCAGTTTGACCGCGGTTACCTCTCGCCTTACTTCATCACAGATGCGGAAAAAATGCGTTGCGAGCTCGACGACCCGTATATCCTTCTGAACGAAGGTAAGCTGTCATCGCTACAAGCGATGCTGCCCATCCTCGAAGCCGTTGTGCAGTCTGTGTATATTATTCTTATCATCGCAGAATAG
>CAYRIV010000010.1:0-102264 GCA_964424575.1 uncultured Caulobacterales bacterium
CCGACCTCATCATTACCAATGATGCGCTCTACCACTGAGCTACCGCGGCGGGTCAATGCGATTGCATTGAGGGTGGTTTAAATGTGAACTGATGGCCTGTGCCAGTTTCACTAAGTCTCGCTAGCTACATTATGTAACTAGCATTTTTCAAGCCTTTTTATAACGAGTTTTGCTATTCTGTTGTTGGCTCAGCCTTACCTGTGATCTTTCTAAAGAAGCGATCAATAGGTGTGTCGACTTTGAATTTACGGGTGATGATATATTGCTGAATGAAAGACAGCACGTTGTTCCATACCCAATAAAGCAGAAGGCCTGAGGCGAAGGGCGCGAGAATGAACATGAAGACCCACGGCATGAAGGCAAAGATTTTTTGCTGCATCGGATCGCCGCCCATAGTCTGTAGCGTCTGCATCATGGCCATTGTAATGCCATAGAGCAAAGCAAGCGGGCCAATCGCGAGGAAGGCAAGACCAAGAGGCTCAGGTCCCCATGGCAGCGCGCCAAAGCCGTTTAGGATGGACAGCGGGTCGGGCGCGGAAAGGTCTCGAATATAGCCAAAGAACGGCGCATGGCGCAGGTCCACGTTGATGAACACGGATTTATAGAGTGCAAAAAAGACAAAGATTGTCGGAATGATCGGGAGACACCCCGCCATCGGATTAACGCCTTCTTTTTTATACAGCGCCATGACTTCTTGTTGAAGTTTCATGCGGTCATCGCCGTAAAGCTCTTGCAGCTTTTTCTGCTTCGGCGCGACCTTTTTCATCTTCGCTTGGCTTTCATATTGCTTATTGAATAGCGGGAACATGAAGATTTTAATGATGAGCGTTAGCGCCAGAATGCCAAGGCCATAGTTGCCGAGAAGTTCACCGAGCTTAGACAAGGCCCAACTCATTGGGCGTGTGAGGATACGCATGGCACCCCAATCAATCGCGCGCTCCATCTGCATAATGCCAAGCTCTTTTTCGTAATTTATAAGGACGTCACGGTCTTTTGCGCCAACGAAAATATGACCAACAGACTCAACGCTCGTGCCTGCCGTTAAGGTGAGGGGGGCTGTCTCATAGCTCGCCTCATAAACCTCGTCATCATTGATTTCGCGGTAGTTAAATTTTGAGGTTATCTGTTTGCCTTGCGGGGCAATTGCAGCAGATAGCCAATATACATCTGTGAGTCCGACCCAGCCGCCTTCACCGACAGTTGTCGCTTGACGCTCTTTTTTGAGCTTTTTGTATTTCATATCGACAAGCTTGTTATCGACCACAGAAATGGGCCCTTCTTGGACGATAAAAAAGTTTGTTAAATCATAAGGCAATTCGTTTTGGCGTGAGACACCTTTGCGTACCAGCGAAATCTCCCGGCCAGAGGTATTGGTCACAATATCTGAAAGCGTGATGAGATAGTGCTCATCAACGGTAATTGTGCGCTCTACAGCAAAACCTTCACCTTGGTATTCAAGCGTGATCGGCGTGGTTTCTGTGAGAGTGGTGCCAGCTACAAGTTCCCAAGGCGTATCTATGCCTGATCCGCCGTCAAAGACTGTCCAATTATCAAAAATAAGGGCGGAATGCTCAGCCCCCTCTGGGGTAAGCATAATGATAGATTCGCTATCTTCCTCGAGTGTGGCCTTGTAATTTTTAAGGCGAATATCATCAAATTGCGTACCCTTTGTGTTGAAAGAGCCAGAGAATTGGGCCGTGTCAATTTTGATACGATTACCTTGCGTGACGGCTTCGTCCCGCGAGATAACGATCGGTACCGTGGGCTCTGGTGCATCCACCATCTGCTCCGCGCGCTGACGCTCGAGTTCTGCATTTTCGCGGGCTTGCTCTGCCAGTGGTTTGCCAAAGAAAAACCAATAGCCGAGCATGACTAGACCTGACAGCACTATAGCCAGAATGAAATTCTTTTGATCGTCCATTGTTGTCTCTTATATGCAGAAAGGCCTGTTTTCGTTGACGCTGACTATCAGTGTTTACAGATAGGCTCAACCGCATTTTTAGTTGCCGCATAATCCAAATGGGTAGTTGTGCCGCTTAGATTGGTTTTACCAATTTTTCCTTGCCTTATTGAGGCAAGCGGGACAATAACGTGACAAATTATGATTTTTTTTGAAGGAAAGCGCATGTATTTGAAAACATTACAAGCCACTCATCCTGATATGATGGAAGATGTCAGCAATGAGCAACTCAAAGAGCGTTACCAAGTCCAGGGTATGTTTGGCGATGATGAAATCCGCATGTTCTACTCGCATAATGAGCGCCTTGTTATCGGTGGCGTCGCGCCAGTAAAAGGCCCTGTTAGCCTACCGACACATCAGGAGCCGCCGTCCGCTGCGGGTCAACCCTATCTTATCCGCCGCGAAATGGGTGTATTTAATGTCTCAGACAATGTTGGCACTGTCACGGTTGACGGCGAGGCGGTCTCACTTGCGCCAAAAGAGGCGCTATATGTGCCGATGGGCAGCAAAGAGGTGACTTTTGCCTCTGATGACAAGCCTGTGCATTTCTACATCATCAGCGCGGCAGCCCACAAAGCTCTGCCGATGAAGAAGATTACAGCCGAAATGGCGAAGCCGCTTCACAAAGGCTCGCTTGAGGAATCAAATGAGCGCGTGATTTACCAATATATCATCCCTGGTATTTGCGAATCCTGCTCACTTCTCGTCGGTATGACAGAGCTTAAGCCAGGCAGCGTATGGAACACCATGCCGCCACACCTACATGACCGCCGTAGCGAAATTTACTTCTACTATGGTTTTGACGCAAACTCTCGGGTTTTCCACTTTATGGGCGAGCCCGACAAAACGCGTCATCTTGTGCTAGAGAATGAAGATGCTGTTATTTCGCCGCCATGGTCAATCCACATGGGCTCTGGCACCTCAAACTACAGCTTCATCTGGGGCATGGCAGGTGAAAACCTCGACTATACAGACCTTAAGGGGCTCGATATTTGCCAGCTTCACTGAGTAATTAAGTAATAAACAAATAAAAAGCGGTCTTCAGTTGGCCGCTTTTTATAACTTGATTATGTCTCATTTGCGCTTGGACGTTTGCGTTTATTGACGCGGCGGCGTTTGCGGCGTTCCTCACGCAGGGCGATGAGCGGCGGCATACGCGCAGGGAGTTCAGCGAGGATGGCCTGACGCTCTGCATCTGTTTTCATCGTCCAATAGGAAATTTCGTCTTGCGTGCGACCACAGCCAAAGCATAGGCCGCTTTCGCGCTCCATAGAGCAGACAAGCTGACACGGGCTGTCTGCAGGTTCTAATTCCAATTCTTCTGTTGAGTCTGACATAGGACACTCCGTAATTTCAGTTGCCATAATAGTCTCGTAACTGAAAATGTATAGGCTATATAAAGAAAACTTTATATTTTTATAAGTTCTCTATTGAAGGATTGCTTCGGACGTAATACTAACCACATATACGTATCAAAAGCCTGACCTTCTGTGGGGTAGTACGAATTTTAATAGCGTAGATTTGCAATAGCGAAGCAGCCGCAACTTTGACAGACATATTTCAGACTGTCAGAAGTCGCGCCAGCGACGCCACCAAAAAGGAACATCATGGCCCGTACAATTCTCGCCTCTGCTACCAAAGAAGTCGTCATCGGCTTTGATCAGCCTTTTACTATGATCGGGGAGCGTATTAATCCAACGGGGCGCAAGTTGTTTTCCAAAGAGCTCAAGGAGTTCAATTACTGGCGCGTGAAAAAAGAGGCCTTGGCGCAGGTCGCGGCAGGCGCGCAAGTGCTTGATGTGAACGTCGGCGTACCACTGGCCGATGAACCACTTATTATGTCCGAAGTCATTCCGCTGATCCAGGGGCTGACGGATGCGCCCCTATGTATTGATAGCTCAATTATGGACGCGCTTGAAGCGGGCCTTAAAGTCTATAAAGGGCGTCCGCTACTGAACTCGACAACTGCCGAGGAGGAGGTCATGGAACGCATTCTCCCGCTCGTTGCAAAATATGACTGTGCGGTAGTCGCGATTTCAAATGATGACACAGGTATTTCTGAAGACCCCGACGTGCGTTTTGAAGTCGCCAAGCGTATCGTGAACCGCGCCTCTGATTACGGTATTAAGCCAGAAGATGTGGTCGTTGACCCGCTCGTCATGCCCATTGGTGCGGTCAACAGCGCGGGCACGGATGTGTTTAAACTCGTTGGACGTTTGCGCAATGAGCTTGGCGTGAACACAACTTGCGGCGCGTCGAATGTGGCGTTCGGACTACCGAACCGTCACACGGTCAACAACGCGTTCCTGCCAATGCTCGCTTGCGCAGGTATGACATCTGCGATTGTGAACGTGCTAGACGAAGGTTTGGTACCCGCTGTGCGCGCGGCTGATGTGCTGAACGGCGTCGACACAAGTTGTGCGAATTGGATTAAAAACTACCGCCCTGCACCAGCCGAAGGTGAAGGCGGGGGCCGTCGCGGCGGTCGCAGAGGCGGACGTCGCGGTCGCGGATAAGCATCAAAAAAAACCATGGCCACACATAAACTCATATTCATGCCAAGCGGCATACAGACCACGGGCGAGGCGGGTGAAACCGTCTTTGACGCGGCGCTACGCTCTGGTGTGGATATACAGTCAATATGTGGCGGTAAGGGGTTATGTAAGCGCTGCCAAATAGAGGTTGAGCCAGGCGAATTTGCGAAGTTTAATGTGAGTGTGTCGGAAGCAAATATCCCAAAGCTGTCCCCGACGGAGAAGAAAGCACGTCACGACGGCGAGTTGTCCGATACGCGGCGTCTGGCCTGTCGCGCCAAAATTTGTGGTGACCTCGTTATCGAGGTGCCGAGCGACTCTCGCGAACGCGAAATGTCAATTAGCAAAACCAGTACGAAAATTGACACAGAGCTTAATCCCGCTGTGCTGCTTTACATGGTTAAGCTGCCCGTCCCGACGCTTGAGGATAACCCGTGCGACAGTGACGCTCTCATCTCAGCGTTACGTGATGAGCACGGCGTCATCGTTTCAGCTGATCATCGTATCCTTATAAAACTACAGGGTATTTTAGCAAAATCTGAGCGTGAGGTTATTTCTGTTGTGCGTGACGGCACGGACCTCATTGATGTTTGGGCGCCTGCGCCTGCGGATAAAGCCCGCGACATCTACGGCACGGCGATTGACATCGGGTCTACCTCTGTCGCGCTTTATGTATTTAATCTCGTGACGGGCGCGCCCGTTTATGAGAAGGCCGCAATGAACCCTCAGATCCGTTACGGTGAGGATCTCATGAGCCGCGTGTCTTACATCATGATGAATAAGGGCAGCGAAGCAAAACTCACAGGCGCGATACAAACTCAAATCCGTGAGATGCTCGCAGATGCGGTGTCCACGCTTGAGGTAGATATCTTTCAAATGCTGGAAGTTATCTGCGTTGGTAACCCCATCATGCACCATCTCTTTATAGGGGCGAACCCTGTAGAACTTGGCCTCGCGCCGTTCACGCTAGCGGTCAAAGACTGGCTTGAAATTCCAGCGTCTCGTCTTGACCTTGGCTTGTCAGATGCGGCGCGCGTCTCGCTCTTTCCGCTCATTGGTGGGCATGTCGGGGCAGACACATCTGCCGCTTATTTGACGCAAATGCAGGATATGGGCGACCGCTCTGTCTTGCTCGTTGATATTGGCACCAATGCTGAAATCGTCCTGTCGCATAGCGGCAAGATTGCAGCGGCCTCATCCCCGACTGGGCCCGCGCTTGAAGGCGCAGAAATTAGCTCTGGCGTCAGAGCAACCCTCGGTGCAATTGAACGCGTACGCATTGACCCCGTCACCAAAGACGCGCGCGTCAAAATCATTGGTCATGATGACTGGCTCTCTGACACAGATGGCAGCACAAATGACCATGCGATTGCGGGGATTTGCGGCTCTGGTATTTTTGAAGTTATGGTCGAGCTTGCCAATGCAGGGCTAATTGACCAAGGCGGATTGTTCAAACCCGAAGCCGCCCCGCACCGCTTCACTCAAGACGGTAATGTTTGGGTCTATACGATGATTGAAAAAGGCGAGCAGTCTATCATTATCAAACAGACTGATATTCGCGCTGTGCAACTTGCGAAAGCGGCGCTCTTTGCGGGGGCGCAACTTCTCGCGGAAAGTCTCGATTGCAATGCGTTTGACGAGGTATTGCTCGCGGGCGCTTTTGGGACACATCTTGACCCTAAATACGTCTCAGAAATCGGCATTGTGCCCATGGCGCCGGCAGCGAAAATCCGCCCCATTGGTAATGCTGCAGGTATGGGAGCCGCAATGGCGCTTTTGAACGTCAATGAGCGTGCACGAATTATTGAAGGCGTAAAGCATATTGAGAAAATGGAAACCGCGCTTGAACCGAAATTCCAAGACTACTTTGTTGACGCGATGAAATTTCCGACGGCGATTGCAACATCAGGCGACGCCAAATCTGGTCGCCGCTCTGCACGCTCTGCGGGCCGTGCCGCGCGTCGTCGTCAAGCTGACGCGTAAAAGTATAGCTCATGAAAGCATTGGTTGTAGGGGCAGGGATTGGCGGATTAACCGCCGCGCTGTGCCTGTTGCATCGCGGCATTGATATTCAAGTTTTAGAAAAGTCATCAGAATTAGGCGAGGTCGGCGCAGGCATTCAATTGCCACCGAATGCCATGAAAGTTTTTAACGCGCTCGGCATAGCGGATGCCCTCAGCGCGCGGGCCTTTACCCCAAGAGCCGTAGAAGCACGCCTAGGTGTAGATGGGCGAAAGGTATTCTCCGTACCGATTGATGCGAAGCGATGGGGAGCGCCTTATCGCACAATCCATCGCGTAGATTATATTGACGTCTTGCAGCATGAATTGAGACGGCGCGCACCGAACGCTTTGGTTCTCAATTCAGAGGTCGAGCGTTTCACGCAATCAGAGACGCAGGTGAGCGCGACTTTGAGCAATGGCGAAATACTAACAGGTGACATCTTGATTGGCGCAGATGGCATTAAGTCAAAGGTGAGGGCGGCGCTATACGTTGAAGAGGCCCCACGATTTACAGGCAATGTCGCGTGGCGAGCGGTCGTGCCTACCGCGAGTTTGACGGCAGGCATTCGAACGACGTCTTGCGCGTGGTTTGGGCGGGGTAAACATGCCGTAACTTACCCTCTACGCGGGGGAGAACTTGTCAATTTCGTAGGTGTTGTTGAGCAGGACGAGCCGCTCTCGGAAGGCTGGCGGGAATGCGGCGAGTTAAGGCAAGCGCAAGCTGATTTCCAAGGCTGGAATCCTTATATCACTGAAATTTTGGCAAGTATCGCGCCAGAAAACCTCTTTCGTTGGGGACTTTACGACCGTGAGACTTTGCCAAATTGGACACAGGGACGCGTGGCTTTACTAGGCGATGCTGCCCATCCGATGCTGCCCTTTATGGCACAAGGCGCGGCAATGGCCGTTGAAGACGCGTGGGTTTTGGCGGAGGAGTTGTCGCGCATGAATAAAGTTGCGGCTGCGCTCACGGCTTATCAAACCCGCCGCAAACCACGCGCGGATATGGTGGTTGCTGCGTCACGCAAGAATATGAAAACATTCCATCAGCGCACGACGCTTGGGCAAATCGCGACTTACGGCCCAATGTGGCTTGCAGGAAGCTACGCGCCGTCGATTATCAAGCGCCGTCTTGATAGATTTTATGCCTATGACGTGACTGGAAAATCGTCATAGTTTGGCCTATATGCCTCCTATGAACGACACATCAAAACCTAAATCGTCAAAACCCAAAAAACTGACCCGCGAAGAACGTCTTGCGGCGCAAATGCGCGAGAACCTGAAAAAACGCAAAGCCGCGGCGCGTAAAGCGAGTGCGGCGAAGACCTCAGATTAGCCCTCAAAAAGCCGCGCATAGTCATGCCCGCAATTATACCTTAAGACAGCCTTAGAAATGCCGTAACGATTCTGTTGATTGGCGAAATTCTGCCAAGCGACAAAGGAGATATCATGGATAAAATTGTTATTCAGGGCGGCCATCCACTTCATGGTGAAATCCCGATCAGTGGCGCAAAAAACTCCGCTATTAAGCTCATGGCGGTCTGTCTTTTGACGAGCGAACCTGTAACGCTCACCAATATGCCGCGCTTGCGTGATACGCGTTTCATGGGGCAGTTACTCGCGCATATGGGTGTCGAGGTCGAAGAAGGGCCTGGCCCAAAAATGAGCTTTCACGCTAAGTCACTGACCTCGACAGAAGCGCCCTATGACCTTGTGCGAAAAATGCGCGCGACATTTAACGTGCTCGGCCCGACGCTTGCGCGTGAACACAAAGCGCGTGTCTCTCTGCCAGGCGGTTGTGCTATTGGCGCGCGGCCAGTGGATTTGCACCTTAAAGCCATGGAAGCGCTTGGCGCAACAATTGAGCTTGAAGACGGTTATGTCGTTGCCACGGCCAAAGGCGGGTTGAAAGGGGCAGAAATCACGTTTCCTTTCATCAGTGTCGGCGCGACAGAGCATACTATGCTCGCGGCTGTGTTGGCCAAAGGTACGACGGTCATTAACAACGCCGCGCGCGAGCCAGAGATTATTGACCTAGCAAATTGCCTAAATGCGATGGGTGCGAAAATCGTCGGGGCTGGACGCTCGGAAGTGACGATTATCGGCGTGTCTAAACTGTCAGGCGTAGAGCATTCCGTGGTCCCTGACCGTATCGAAGCGGGAACTTATGCGCTAGCGGCGGCGACGGCAGGCGGCAAGGTGAAGCTCACTCACATTCGCCACGACCACCTTGGCGCACTTTGGCCACTCATTGCGCAGGCGGGCGCAAAAATTTCTATGGACGAAGACAGCGTCACGATTGAGCGGGACGGCGGCACAATTAAACCGATTGATATGGAGACGCAGGCCTACCCCGGGTTTCCGACAGATTTACAGGCGCAATTTATGGCGCTGATGTGTCTTGCGGATGGGGTATCGATTATTCGCGAGAACATCTTCGAGAACCGCTTCATGCACTGCCCAGAACTGCAACGCATGGGCGCAAATATTACCGTGACGGGTCGTGAGGCCATTGTGCGCGGCGTGAAAGAGCTTAACGGCGCGCAAGTTATGGCGACGGATTTGCGGGCGTCGGCGTCTTTGATAGCAGCAGGCCTCGCCGCCAAAGGGCAGACAACGATTGGGCGCGTTTATCACCTCGACCGCGGCTTTGAGCATATTGAAATTAAACTTGGCCGTTGCGGCGCGAAGATTGAACGCCTACCTGAGTAGCTAAACATGGACGGGCTAGATTAAAATATGGGCGTAGAGCTAAAATTAAGAGCGGAAACGCCAGAAGACCTCACAGTCTTCTCAAGTGCTTTGCAGGATGCCATTCTGCGCGTTGGCGAAATCCGTTATGATAGTCGCGGCCGCAACTTCACCCTGCGGCTTTCTCGTTT
Organism: uncultured Caulobacterales bacterium; assembly: GCA_964424575.1. Lineage (GTDB taxonomy): Bacteria > Pseudomonadota > Alphaproteobacteria > Caulobacterales > Maricaulaceae > Fretibacter. The sequence continues at coordinate 9,380 of CAYRIV010000010.1, forward strand.
CCGTCACGAAGCCGATGGAAAGGCCGAGCGCGTGCTCTGCGGTTTGCGTTTTGATAGTGTGCTCTCTGTGGCGTCGAAAGGCTTAAGCCGTGAAGACCCAGAGGCTCTGGCCGTTTTGATTGCAATTGCTTTCCACCCAGCAGATGAAGCGCCCGAAGGCGAGGTGCATCTCATTTTTGCAGGCGGCGGTGAAATTCGCCTGAGTGTGGAGTGTATCGACGCGACGCTCGCAGATGTTGACGTACCCAAGCCGACAAAATCCGTGCCCTTACATCCGCCTTTGCATCAAGAGGGCGGCTCTGATAGCTAGCTGATATGAGCGATGACGAACAATTAGAGGCGATGCGCGCCAACGATCACTATATCGTTGAGCTTAACATTGACCCTGAAAGCTTGCCAGCAACGAGCCCAGAGATGCAGCATGAGCGCCGCGTCGCAATTTTTGATTTGCTAGAAGAGAATTTCTTCCGCCCACTCGACAGCGATTTGGGACCCTATGTCGTGGATATTCAGTTGCGCGACTCATCTAAACTCGTGATGAAAGTGAAGCGGTCGAACGGCGGCGAGCGCAGTGATATTACGCTCTCCTTGACCCCTTTCAGACGTATCATCAAAGATTATTTTATGATTTGTGAGAGCTATCACAACGCTATTCGGACAGCGACGTCGGCGCAGATTGAAGCGATCGATATGGGGCGGCGCGGGCTTCACAACGAAGGCTCACGCCAACTCACAGATAGTCTGCGCCAACAGGCAGAGATTGAATTCAACACCTCGCGGCGGCTATTTACGCTGATTTGCTCCCTTCATAGGCGCAGCGTATGACATCCGATTTGCCGAGTTCTGTTCTCTTTGTATGTTATCTAAACTCAATCCGCTCGCCTATGGCGGAAGGATTGATGAAGGCGCGCTATGGCCGCACGCTTTATGTACAATCCGCAGGACTTGCGACGGGCGAGATTGACGATTTGATGGTGGCAGTTATGGCCGAGAAGGGCGTCGATATGACAGCGCATCAATCGCGCACGCTCTCTGATTTGGGCGATACAAATTACGACCTTGTTATTGCCTTTACCAAAGACGCGGCAGATGCGGCGCATGCGATGTTTGATGGCAGTGATACGCAGGTTGAAACATGGCTTGTCCCAGACCCGACGGCAGGGTCGCTTGATGTTCGCGCCATGATGAATAATTACCGCTCTATCCGTGATTTCATTGACAACCGCTTGGCGCGGCGGTTTGGCGAGGGGATGGCGGCGTCAGAATCTGCGTAATAGGGGTGTTTTTTTGAAAAAAAGCCCTATATAGGGCCAGCAGAAGAATGAATGACTCGTTTTTCTGTGGCGCATAGCGTCAATAACCGACCAATTTGAGGATTACATTTGGCTAAAGAAGAATTACTAGAGTTTGAGGGCGAAGTCGTCGAACTTCTCCCCAACGCGACATTTCGCGTGAAACTCATCAATGATCATGAGATCATCGCCCATACGGCTGGCCGTATGCGCAAGAACCGTATCCGCGTACTTGCGGGTGACAAGGTGACTGTCGAAATGACACCTTACGATCTGACTAAAGGTCGTATTACTTACCGTTTCAAATAATCCATGACTGTGGCGTCTGCCGCCTCGACAAAGACGGCTGGGCCCAAGTTTATACTGGCGTCTGCCTCTCCGCGCAGGCGTGACTTGCTCGCGCAAATTGGCCTGACGGCTGACGCTGTTATCCCAGCAGATATAGACGAAACACCGCTTGCGGGAGAAATTCCGCGTCGTCATGCGTTGCGTTTAGCTAGCGAAAAGGCGGCTAAGATTGCGCAAGGCCATTCTGGCAGCGTCATACTCGCCGCCGATACAGTCGTCGGGGTGGGGCGGCGTATTCTCCCCAAAACTGAGACTGAGGCGGAGGCACGAGCTTGCTTAGAGCTTATGTCAGGTCGCGCGCACCGCGTTTTTACGGGGATATGCGTCATAGACCCCGCCGGTCAGTCCCGTACGCGTGTGTCTGAAACCCGGATTAAGCTCAAACGGCTAAGTCGCGAAGAGCAGGGTGTCTATATCGCAAGCGGCGAATGGCAAGGCAAAGCGGGCGGATACGGTATTCAGGGCTATGCAGGCGCTTTTGTGGTGTCTCTAAACGGATCCTATACGGGCGTGGTGGGTTTGCCTCTTTTTGAGACGCGAGCCTTGCTTAAAGCTGCGGGACTGAAGTTATGAAGTATAGAGCCGTCATGGAAGACGCCGTGGGTGAAACACGCGCCGCTGTATTTGCAGGTAAAACGCTAGTCGAGTTGCACGTGCGTCGCTGGTCTGACCGCAATAAACCGCTCGCGGGCGATGTGTTTTCTGGACGCATTTCTCGTATTGAAAAATCGCTGGCCGCGGCCTTTGTTGAACTTGGCGCGGGCGAAGATGGATTTCTGAAATTCTCAAATGCACCTAATGCGCCGCGCTTGACAGAAGGGACATATATTAAAGTCCGTGTCACACGTGAGGCGGAGCCGGGTAAAGGGCCAATCCTGAAATTCATGGACAAAGTGGAGGAGACCGACAAAGGTCCTATCGAACGCCAGACTCTGGAAGAATTTCTGTCTGATCGATTTAAAAATATCAAAATTGATAAAGCCGCTGTGAGCGCGATTGAAGGCGCGCTTGAGAGCGAACTCGCTTTGCCAGGCGGTGGGTCGATTTCGATCGAACGCACCCGCGCGCTGACCGCGATTGATATTGATAAGGGCTATGCCAACTCTGGCTTCGATGTCTCGCTTGCGGCGTGTGAACTGATTGGGTCGCAGTTGCGCCTGCGGGGTCTTGGTGGGTTATTCGTGATTGATTTCCCGAACCTGCGGCAGAACCGTCAGCGGCAAGAAGTTTATGACGCTATGGTGACGGCTTTTGAGGACGACCCGCAACCGATAAAAATTGCGCCCATGTCGCGCTTTGGCACGATAGAAATGACGCGCGCGAAGACAGCGCTCTCACTTGATGAAACGCTGTTGGATAAATTCGGCGAGCCAACGCCAGAGACATTGGCGCTACGCGGGCTTCGCCAACTCGAACGGGAAGGGCGTGTCCATGCCGGCGCGAAGCTTACGCTGACACTTCCGACTGCGGCTTACGCATGGCTCAAACATAGCGAGCTGGGTTTGCAGGAAGCAATGACCGAACGCCTCGGCGCTCGGTTTGAGATTAGAGAAGGTGAGGGGATCTCTGTGGAGGCTGACAGATAATGGCGAAGCTCTGTTTAATTTGTAACAAAAAAGAAGCCGTACCAGAGTTCAAACCGTTTTGCTCCAAGCGGTGTAGCGACATTGATTTGGGCCGATGGCTCAACGGCGCATATGTTATCGAAGGCGAAGACGGCGGCGCGCTCGATGCGGCTAATGACCTTGGCCCTGACGCGCATCGTATCCCGCCAGAGACAAATAATTAGCCCCTTCTTCGCACGCTCATTCTTCTAAATCAAAATGTCCGCTATTTTTATACCTCTTGTCCTGACATAGTGTGGGAGTAGAGAGGACGATTATGGGTAAAGAATTTAAAACAGCTTCCGAGGCGCTTGAAGGTTTGACCTTTGACGGCATGACAGTAATGAGCGGCGGCTTTGGGCTGTGTGGTATTGCGGAGAACCTCATTGCAGCGCTGCGCGATAGCGGCGCAAAGGACCTGACAGTTGTGTCTAACAATGCAGGCGTGGACGGCTTTGGCCTTGGGCAATTGTTGGAGACACGCCAAATCAAAAAAATGATCAGTTCTTATGTCGGTGAGAATAAAGAATTTGAACGCCAATATTTGAGCGGGGAACTAGAGCTAGAGTTTAATCCGCAAGGCACACTCGCCGAACGCATTCGCGCAGGCGGGGCGGGAATACCTGGGTTTTACACAAAGACAGGCGTTGGCACGCTAATCGCCGAAGGCAAGGCACATAAAGAGTTTGATGGCGAGACCTACATCATGGAGACGGGCCTAAAAGCTGACCTCTCAATTATAAAAGCGTGGAAGGGTGATGCGGAAGGCAATCTGATTTTTAAAGGCACAGCGCGTAATTTTTGCCCGCTTATGGCGACGGCTGGGAAAGTGACTGTCGCGGAAGTCGATGAAATCGTACCCGTCGGGACGCTCGATCCAAATTTCATCCATACCCCCGGCATTTTCGTGCAACGCATCATTGAAGCCAAATGCGAAAAACGCATTGAAAATCTTACGACGCGAAAGAGGGCGAACTCATGAGTGAGGTAAAGACAGGTTGGACACGCGACCAAATGGCGGCGCGGGCGGCGCAGGAATTAGAAGACGGATTTTATGTTAATCTCGGAATTGGCATCCCGACACTTGTCGCTAATCACATTCCAGATGGCATGGACGTTACTCTGCAATCTGAAAACGGTATGCTCGGCATGGGGCCGTTTCCGTATGAGGGCGAGGAGGATGCAGATCTAATTAATGCTGGCAAGCAGACGATTACAACTTTGCCAAAATCTAGCTTTTTTGACAGCGCCACAAGTTTTGCTATGATACGTGGTGGGCATATTGATTTGTCTATCCTAGGCGCGATGGAAGTCTCAGAGGGCGGCGATATAGCCAATTGGATGATACCTGGCAAAATGGTCAAGGGTATGGGCGGAGCGATGGATTTGGTTGCTGGCGTAAAGCGCTGCATCGCTTTGTTTGATCATACGAATAAGCGCGGCGAGAGTAAGTTTCTAAAGACTTGCACGCTCCCGCTAACAGGCACATCCTGCATTCACATGGTCATCACAGACCTCGGCGTTTTTGACAGGGAAGCGGGTCAAAGGCGTTTTCGCCTTAGAGAACTTGCGAGTGGCGTTGCGCTTGATGAGGTGAAATCTAAAACAGAAGCCGACGTTATTTGGGACTAAGTTTGCGCGCAATTTCGTTTGCGTGATGCAAATCTTCTGGCGTGTTGATATTCATAAATTCATCAAAGGATGTGGTCTCGAATGTGACAGGTAAAGAGCCTAAGAATTCATGAAGCCGATTGATTGACCTAATTCCGTCATGCTCAATCAAATTAATGACTGTCTCAAAACAAGTTTGCGGCCACAAAGCATGTAAGCCATGACGTCGACCTTCTGAAAAACTCAGGATAGGCATATTTGGACGTTCTGAGGCGTGGTACTTTTTCAATAGGTTAGTTACATAGTTACCGGGCAAAAAGGGTGTATCGACTGTTGACGTCACAAGCATTTCGCAATCATGTTTTACAGCCCATCTCATAACGGACCGTAGCGCATTAGATATACCGTCAAGTTCAGGCGTCGAAGCAAGATCTTCTATTATGTCTTGGTGGTGGTTTTCGTCCGATGTTGCAGCGACGCTTTTGACAATGATCTTAGAGTAGGGCGCTAAAGCCTTAATGACCCATTCTTCACAGCTTTTCCCGTCGACGACAATCTCAGCTTTATTGATTTCGCCCAAACGCGTGGCGCGTCCGCCCATGAATATTATTGCTGTTATGTCCATGATCGAAAATGCGTTGGCCTTTATTGTGAGCATTAATGTTTAAATGGAAAGGTGTCTATTATTACCCGAATCTTGTTTAAAAGCTCTCTAAATCAATGCGCTATGCAAATCATTTCACAATAACTCATATAATTAAATCTTATACCTGGGAAATATTTTTCGAAAATGTGACATATATAACTCACTTTTTCTCTAATTTACGGAGTTTCAGGTAAAAGTTCAGATTGCGCCTAGCCAGACAATTCAAACTCCTTAATAGATGTCGTATCAATTTACATGAATAGGCCCACTTATGAGGTCTAATCTGATGGGGGAAAATATATGCGTAAAACCAACCTATTAGCCTGTAGCGCGCTCAGCGTTGTTATGGCAGGAGCATTTGCTACGACGGCACATGCCCAACTTGATGATGAAGTTATCGTCACAGCGACAAAGCGGTCATCTAGTTTGCAAGACGTCTCAATTGCGGTTCAGGCATTTAATGCCGAGCAATTAGAAGAGCAAAATATCGACAGCTTTGAAGACTATGTAAAATATCTGCCGAGCGTGAATGCGGGCGGACGTGGTCCAGGCCAAAACGAGATTTATATCCGTGGTGCGGCGATTGACGCGATTAACATTACAGTGGCCGAGTCCCAAGGTTCCGCCCCGAACGTGGCGCTCTATCTTGACGAGCAACCTGTCACACAAGGTGGTCGTAACCTTGACGTTTACATCGCTGATATGGAGCGTATCGAAGTCCTACCTGGACCGCAGGGCACACTGTATGGTGCAAGCTCAATGGCGGGTACAGTTCGCCTCATCACCGCTAAGCCAGAGCTGAACGAATTTTCAGCCAGTGCTTCAGCCAGCTATGCCTTCACTAAAGGCGGCGAAGACAGCACAGCGCTTGAAGCTGTTTTGAACGTGCCAATTATCGAAGACAAGCTTGCCGTTCGTGGTGTCGTCTATACTGATAAAAAAGGCGGTTATATCGATAACGTCGCGGGCACATTTGCCGCGAGCAGTGCGGTCAACCCTACCTTCCCAGGCAACAGCATTCTCTATCCACAAGGTACAGTTTTTGTGAATGGTGACACTGTAACTGATCCGAATGGTCTAAATGTCCCTGTCGCCTTTACGACAGCAGATAACTCCGATCTTGTTGAAGATGATTTCAATGATGCGACTTATACAGGTATGCGTATTGGTGCAAAATATGTCGTTAATGACGACTGGGACGTACTTTTACAGCACTCACGTCAAACACTTGACACGACGGGTGTGTGGGATTTCGACCCAACAAAGGGTGACCTGAATGTGTCACGCTTTACTGAGGATTCTAATAACGACACGTTCAACAATACTGCGTGGACTGTGAACGGTCGTCTCGGCCAACTCGATCTTGTCTATACAGGTGGCTATCTTGACCGCGATGTTGAAGCCAAGATTGATTACACGGGCTATACAAACATCGGTGGCTTCATCTCTGGCTACCAGTGTGAATACCTTGTGGGCTCATTCTACAATGGTATCGGTAGCGACGCGACAACGACATATGGTTTTGATCCTACAATTGGCGGCAATCCAGGCGTTGTTGAGTGTGGTAACCCTGCAAACAACGCGCATATTACCAATAAAAACAAGCGCTTCACGCAAGAAATTCGTGTTGTATCAGATTTTGAAGGTCCGCTTAACTTTACGCTTGGCGGCTATTATGAAGACTTCAAAATTGAGCATATTGGTCGCTTTAATTACGCTGCGCCGACTGAAGCTGGATTTGCGCCATTTGATGTGAGCACGCGTAGCGATTTTCCGCTGGACACACTCAACACGGACGAAGTCAATAACGCGACGCAATTCCGTAATGATAATGATCGTACGGAAAAGCAGATCGCGATCTTTGGTGAGGTCAACTTTGACATTACAGATCAGTTTAACCTCGCCGCCGGCGCGCGTTATTACGATCTTGAATATGATTTCACAGGTATTGGGACATGGCGTTATGGTAACCGTCCGCTGTTTATTGACGATGCTGATCCAACAAATGATATCCGTCCATCTGTTACGGGCGGTCGGTCATATGACAATGTCTACAATGACCTGACGCCGCTTAACCGTGACGATATTCTGTTGAAATTTACGGGTACATGGACGCCAACAGATGACTTGCTTGTTTACGCTAGCTGGTCTGATGGGTATCGTCCGCCAGGTGTAAACCGTGCGGCTGCGACAGCTATCGGTAGTCAGGCGGGTGAGGGTCTCTATGTTGCAGGCGCTAACAACGTCAATAATGACGGGCTACAGTGCGGAGAAGATGTTGCGATTAACTCGCGGGCCAATGGCTTCCCGGGGTTCTGTCTGCCATTTGCCTTTGATTCAGACACATTTGAGAGCATGGAGCTTGGCTTTAAGTCGACGCTTATGGATGGTCGTATGCGCTTTAATGGCGCCCTATACCGTACAGACTGGAAAGACATCCAAGTCTCACAGTTTGATTCACAAAACGTCTCTGTCTTGACGTTTATCGTGAATGGCGGTGACGCCGAGATCACAGGTTTTGAAGGTGACTTGCAGTTCGCAGCCACCGATAATCTTAACCTTTATCTCGCGGGTTCATACAACGATACGGAGCTTGTGCGGATTGATCCTGCGCTAGACTTCTTGCTCGCTGATGCTGGGTCAAACCTGCCGCTCACGCCGACTGTTCAACTCTCAGCCCGTGCGCGTTATGAGTGGGATTTGTCGAGCAAATATAATGCGTTCTGGCAAGTCGGTGCGAAATATGCTGGTGAGTCTGTAAACTCATTGGTGGACACGCCAACAGAACCGCAGCTTGATCAGGACAGCTATTTCATTCTCGACGGTGCCATCGGTATTGGCGATTTCGACAATGGTTGGAAAGCCGAACTGTTCGCGACAAACATCACTGATGAGCGCGCGCAGTTGAATATTAACCGCCAAGACTTTATTCAACGGACAACGACTAACCGTCCACGGACAGTTGGTCTGCGTCTACGTTACGACCTAAACTAGTCATAACATTTATAATTATGAACAAGGCGGGCCTCGGTCCGCCTTGTTTTTTGGGCGCTCTAATATAGGGTCAAAAGCATGTCTGGTGACACTTTGAAAATTGATAAAACGGATGCTGAGACCGCGACTAATGGGAGCGTCGACGATGTCATGCGCCTGCTTCAAACGGGCAAAGTGCCTGCCGCATTACAGGCTGCAAAGGCGCTGTTTAAAAATCATCCCAAAGATGCAGATGCCGCCTATGCGCTCGCTGTCTGTCAGCGCGCAAGCCAAGGTTTTGACGCGGCGCTGAAAACACTTGAAACCGTAAAATCCCTTCGCCCTGCCTTTGGTCGCGCCTATCAAGAAGAGGGAAATATCTATTTCGCGCTAGGCCGCAACGACGACGCGATTAAGGCCTACCGCACGGCACTCGCACACAATAATTCTCTCGTCTCAAGTCTGCGAACACTCGCGGGGTTGCTCGGAAAACGTGGCGACACGGAAGAGGCGCATGCGGCGTTAGATGCGTTTAAAAAACTCAGCGCTCTGCCACCCGAACTTCTCAGTGTACGAAATATGATTGCAGAAGGTCGCTATTTAAAGGCCGAAAACCTCTGCCGTCATTTTATGCAGCGAAATCCAACCCATGTTGAGGGCATGCGCTTACTTGCAGATTTGGGTGTAAAAACGAATGTGCTGGATGACGCCGAATTTTTGCTTGAGAGCGCTGTTGAGTTTGAGCCCGAAAATAACTTCGCGCGCTTTGATTATATGAATGTACTCTATCGCCGCCAGAAATATGCGCAGGCTTTGGCAGAGGCGAAATATCTGCTTGAGCGCGAGCCTGATAATCTTGATTACCGTATTGGATTTGCCAATCAATCTGTGGCTGTCGGGGATTTTGATACCGCGCTTGAGATATACGAAGACGCGCTGGACAAAGTGAAACACCGCGCGGACCTTTACCTCGTCTATGGTCATGCGCTTAAGACAGTGGGGCGTCAGGACGATGCGATTGAGGCTTACCGCAAGACATATCAGACCCGCCCAAGTTTTGGGGACGCCTATTGGAGCCTTGCAAATCTTAAAACCTATCGCTTCACTGAGGACGAAGTTGTAGCAATGCAAAAGAGGGAGTCTGACGATAGCACAGATGTCGAAGACCGCGCCCATTTCTGTTTTGCTCTTGGCAAGCATTTCGAAGACGCTAAAGATTTTGAAAAAGCGTTTTCGTATTTCGAACGTGGCAACGCCCTTCGCCAATCGCAATTGCAATACACGCCCGCTTTGATGACGCAGCGCTTTGAAGCGCAGAAGACTGTTTTTACAAAAGAGTTGTTCGCGCAAAAATCAGGGCAAGGATTTGCGGCGCCAGACCCCATATTTATCGTTGGTTTACCGCGCGCAGGATCAACATTACTTGAGCAAATTCTCGCCTCCCATTCGCAAATCGAAGGGACGCTTGAACTGCCAAATATCTCGGCTCTGGCTTATGAGCTTGGCGGTCGTCGTCGCAAAGATGAAGAACCCCTTTATCCAAAGTGTTTGGCTGATTTAACAGCGGAGCAGCTTAATGATTTCGGGAAAAAATTCATCGACGATACGCGCGTTCACCGCGAAAGTGCGCCATTTTTTATCGATAAAATGCCTAATAATTTTCGCCATATTGGCCTTATCCATCTCATTCTGCCGAACGCTAAAATCATAGATGCACGCCGTCATCCAATGGCGGGCTGTTTCTCTGGCTTCAAGCAACTATTTGCAAGCGGGCAGGAGTTTAGCTATGGCCTTGAAGAAATCGGAACCTATTACCGCGACTATGTCGATTTGATGGATCATTGGGACGCGGTTCTACCTGGTAAAATTTTGCGGGTACAATATGAGAATGTCGTCGCTGATACAGAGACACAAGTCCGCCGCTTGTTAGATTATCTAGACCTACCATTTGAAGAGGCTTGCCTTGAATTTCATAAGACGAAACGCTCCGTGCGCACGGCCAGTTCAGAGCAAGTGCGCCAACCCATTTACACCTCGGGGTTAGAGCAATGGCGCAATTATGACGCGTGGCTTGACCCGCTCAAAGCGGCGCTTGGTCCAGACATTTTGGCACGCTATCCGATAGATTAAAATAACTAAGGGGACTGAAATGGCAGACGTAAATATGAGCCTTAAGGCCGTACACGATCTCGCAAAATCAACGCTTATAACGCATGGCTGTGACGCTGAAAATGCGGGCGCTGTGGCGGATGTTATAACACGCGCGGAGGGTGACGGCTGTCACTCTCATGGTTTGATGCGCTTGCCAGGCTATGTCGCCACGCTGAAATCGGGAAAGGTGAATGGCAAAGCGCGCCCAACAATTAAAAAGCTCGCGCCCGCCGTTGTGCAAGTTAACGGTCATAACGGTCTCGCTCCGCTCGCTCTGGCGGAAGGTCGCGCGCACCTCATTGAAGCGGCTAAAACCTGCGGCATTGCAGCGATGCCTTTAATTGGCATCCATCATTTTGCCGCGCTTTGGACAGAGGTTGAACCTGTCTCTGAGGCTGGTCTCGTTGCATTCGCCTGTACCTCTTATAAGCCCGCCGTTATTCCTGCGGGCGGGACGAAAGCGCTTTACGGCACAAATCCAATCTGCTTTGGCTGGCCGCGCAAAAATGGCCCACCCATGGTGTTTGACCAAGCCAGTTCCGTTATGGCGCGAGGCGAAGTGATGTTGGCGGCGCGGGAAGGACATAGCCTGCCCAAAGGGGTCGGCGTTGACCCGGCGGGCAATCCCTCGACTGATCCTGACGAGGTATTAAAAGGCGCGTTGCTTGCATTTGGCGGCTACAAAGGCAGTTCTATCGCGATGATGGTTGAACTCCTTGCGGGAGGACTTATAGGCGAAAGTTTTTCATTTGAAGCGGCCGTACGCGATAATGGCGACGGTGGCCCGCCCCAAGGCGGTGAATTTATGCTCGCTATGGATCCTAACCTTTTTGGGGACGCAAGCGGTTGGGCCGACCATGCAGAGAAGCTATTTGATAAGATCAAAGAGCAAGACGGCGCGCGCCTGCCGGGCGAACGCCGCCATAATAACCGTGCGGACAGTGCAAAATCTGGCGTCGCTGTGTCGCAAATTATACTGGATAAGATTAGCGCTCTTTAGGCTGTTGCATAAGCGGTAGTGGCGATAGAGACTAAGAGAAACGGAGTCGGCATGACAGAACTTTACGGACAATTCATTGATGGTGAATGGCACACAGACGGGCCAAAAACGGCTAATATCAATCCGTCGGATATTTCTGAAACTGTCGGCCATTACGTCAGCGCGACGCCCGCTCAAGTTTCTGATGCTGTCGCGGCTGCGCGCGAGGCTCAGCCTAGCTGGAATGCCGTAAAGTTAGAAGAAAAGAAAAATATCCTCCACGCCATTGGGCAAGAGCTAATTGACCGTTGTGACGAAATCGGTACGCTTTTGTCGCGCGAAGAAGGCAAGCCCTTTGCCGAGGGGCGCGGGGAGACCTTCCGTGCAGGCGAGTTTTATCAATACTACGCGGCGGAATGTTTACGCCAAATTGGCGAAAGCGCGGCTTCTGTACGCCCTGGGATTAACATTGAAATCTCGCGTGAGCCAATTGGTGTTGTGGGCCTCATCACGCCGTGGAATTTCCCTATTGCGATTGCAGCTTGGAAAATGGGGCCAGCGCTCGCTTACGGAAATACTGTTGTCCTAAAGCCGTCCGAAGTAACGCCAGCGACTGCGCATGTGCTCGCCGAAGTTCTGGGCAAGCATTTGCCGAATGGCGTGTTCAATCTTGTTCAGGGTGGCGGCGAAGTAGGGGCGGCGCTGTCTGGCGGAAAAATTGACGGCGTGTCGTTTACGGGCTCGGTGCCGACAGGCCGCAAAATTGCTCAAGCCGCGATACAGAATATGGCGCGCGTGCAGTGTGAAATGGGTAGCAAAAACCCAATCGTCATAATGGACAACGCCGATATGGAAATAGCAGTAGCGCAATCCATTCACGGCGCGTTCGGCGCGTCGGGGCAGAAATGTACGGCTTCCTCACGTCTCATTGTGCATGACAAAATTCATGATGAGTTTGTCGAGAAAATGATCAAAGCCGCTGAAGCGAAGCAGGTCGGGCACGCGCTAGAAGACGGCACAGAACTCGGCCCTATCGTGTCCGAGCCGCAGATGAAGAAAATCCTCGACTATATGGATGTTGCGAAATCCGAAGGCGGTGAACTCGTGACAGGTGGTAAGCGGTTAGAACGGGCGACTGAGGGCTATTATCTTGCGCCAACCATCTTTACGAATACAACGAATGACATGCGTGTGAACCGCGAAGAAATTTTCGGCCCGATGACATGCGTACAAAAGGTGGGGTCATATGAAGAAGGCCTCGCCATCGCTAATGACACAGAATTCGGCTTGGCGGCGTCCATCATGACGACAAACCTCAAACAAGCAGAGCACTATAAGCGCAATGCAAAATTTGGCAGCGTACTCGTTAATCTCGCGACTGCTGGGCTGGATTATCACGTGCCGTTTGGAGGGCGCGGAAGTTCATCTTATGGCCCAAGAGAGCAGGGCGAACACGCCAAAGATTTTTACACTGTGATGAAAACGGCCTATACAAACCCAGGATAGCTGACCCATGCTGATTATTGATGGCTTGCAATATGTAAACTGGACGCGGGCTCTTTTTGAAGAGGCCGTATCGGGCGGCGTTTCGGCAATTCATGTCACCATCGCCTATTGGGAAAATACGCGCGATACGCTGGAAAATATCGGAGATTGGCGACAGCGCTTTCGCGAACATAGCGACCTCATCATGCCTGTTCATTCGGCAACGGATATCCTGACGGCGCAAGCGCAAGGCAAGCTTGGCATTATCTTTGGCTTTCAAAATTGCTCCCCGATTGAGGATGATCTACGCCTTGTCGAGACCATGTATAATGAGGGCGCGCGCATTATGCAGCTCACCTATAACAACCAAACGCTGCTCGCGACGGGATGTTATGAGGCGGGCGATAGCGGCGTCACGCGATTTGGCCGCGAGGTTATCAAAGAAATGAACCGTGTCGGCATGGTCATTGATATGTCCCATAGTGCGGAACACTCGACCTTGCAGGCGATAGAGTTTTCCGAACGCCCTATTGCGATTACCCACGCTAATCCGCTGCGTTGGCACGAGGCGCTACGCAATAAATCAGATGATGTCCTGCGCGCGCTAGGCGAAAGTGGCGGGATGCTTGGGTTCTCTATGTATCCGTTTCACTTAAATAATGGACCAGATTGCACGCTGGATGATTTCTGCGGCATGATTATGGACACTGCTGAATTAATGGGCATTGACCATATCGGTATCGGCTCCGATCTCTGTCAGAATTGGGGGTATGAGACGCTCGAATGGATGCGCTCTGGTAAGTGGACGTTTAAGCCGGATTACGGGGAAGGGTCCGCAAAAAATGCTGATTGGCCGCGCCAGCCAGATTGGTTTGGCAGTTCCAAAGACTTTGGCAACATCGCCGATGGCCTTCGCGCGAAGGGCATGGCCAAGGCAGATGTTGAAAAAGTGATGGGTCGCAATTGGCTCAATTTCTTTGAGAAAAGCTTTGGACCTACCGCTTGATGGGGGCAAAGGTACAAATCTCTGATGCTGTAGAGGCCGCTATGCGGCCCGCTCATATCGTAATGGATGTCGAACGGCTCGGCTCACTTTATCCTTATCCACTCAGTTTCATGCGCTCGCTTCTGCGCCGCGTTATGCGCGAAAAATGGCAAATCACGCCTGCAATTTTTGATTTATGCGATGAAGGCTACGGCACAGCGGTTTATGAAGTTGTGACGCCCAATGCGCTATTTAGCTATGTGATATTTGCCAAAGAACTCGACGCTGCTGCGCGCAGTGACCGCGTTATAGCGCAAGATTGGGATATGACGGTCACGCTCTGTGAGGGGCGAGTGGACGACGCACGTCTCGCGGAGTTGAAAGCCAATGTCCCGCTGCAAGAAAATGGGCGGGTGGATACGAGTTGTTTCGTGTTGTCACGTGCGAACAAAAGTGTACGCAATTTTGAAGCTGTAGTCAGCGCGTTATCTCAGGGTCGTCAACCTGATCTCGATGCCATGGCGAGAGTCGGCTATCTCTACCGTACAACAGCAGTTTACGGCTCTGGAAAATTTGGTATGGCGAATTGGAAGAAAGTTAAAACGCGATGGGCAGATTTCGCCTCACCATTTTTTGCAGAGATGTTTTCGTGTTGGATGATACGCCATTTTAGCCTCGTGCAAGCAGACCATGTCGCGGCGAAACGTAATCCCAAAACATCTGTGAAAATGGATGCACGTATTAAGCGATATGTCGGGATTGGCAATGCAACGGGCCTCGGTATGGCGCCTTATCTCATTAATCACCCCCGTCTTATCAATAATTGGATTTGGGTGCGGGAGACGGCGTTGGCGCGTGTTGTGACTGACGGTGTCGTCAATGATGTTTCGCGCGGAAACTTTGAATGTTTCGCGCTCAAAGCGATGCTGCATTTGGACGAAATCTCAACTGATAATGAAGAGCAGAACAGGCTTAATGCAAATGCGCGCGCGGACTTAGAACTGCTGATGAGTTGGTTTAAAAAAACCAAAATTACGGCTTGGCAGGCCGTCACGCGCTTTGCGCAAGACACCCTCACTATTGAGGCACAAGAACTCATTAATGCACTTTTACTCGAATTGCATCCCGAACTCATTATGGACTTGGAGGATAGTTTTTCAGTCAATGAGGTTTATTCGCTTGAAGGTGAAATGCGTGTGGGCGACCTAAAGGCGCTCATAGAAACTCATTATGATTGGGCGCTGCAAATCGATTTCTCTGACCCGAAACGCCAAGATATGTTTTGGTATCGTTCGGAAGAAAAGATGGAGCCACGCTTGGGTCGCCGCTTTGAAGAGCCAGGCGCAGGCAGTGAAATGCTGCTCGGTATCGGATGGTATGTTCGCGAATGCTACGATGACCTTTGCAAATATATCGAGGCGCACGGGCCAGATATCATGACCGCGCGATTTTCTTTTGAGCATCCAGAGCACCGTTATATCACGCGGCGTATGCAGACGATGGCGAAAACGCGCTACGGCGAAATACGGATTAACGCCATTGATGCTGAAGTGCTGCCCATACAGCTTCTGCGGTGTAAACTCTCATTTTTCGGCGTTGGGAAATTTGATCCACGGTCTCGTATGTGGGTGCGTAATACCATGTTCCAAGGCGCGCCGCTGGTCTCTGATATTGGTGGCGACTTTGAAGATACATGGTGCTTTCCCATTCGTCCCTCGCTTTGTTGATGGGCGAGCAGGCTGAGCTTCGTCTGTCTCTGAATGAGCTTCGGGCGCTGCTGCGACGAGGCTATGAAGCGCTTTATCATCACGGGTACGATTTTGCGGTGATGGCGCGCTCTTGCTTATGGCTCGAAGCGCATGGCCTCGATGGAATCGGGCTTATTCTGAGAAGCCTGCCAGACCTTGAAACACCGTGTCGCGACATCGTTCTCACCGAGCCAGAAACAGGGCATTTTCATATCGACGGGCGTGGGCGTTGCCTCATCCCATTTGTAAATGCGAGCGCAGACCTTGCTATTGCAGCAGCACAAAAGGACGGCTTTGGCCAAGTCGATATCGTCAATATATTTGGTCGGCTGAATATCTTTGCGACACTTAAAAAAGCAGCCTATCTCAACCTTTATGCGGCGGCGATTTGGTATGACGGCACCGAGGGCCGCACCCATGTGATGTGGCTGAAATCTTCGCGGACTTTGCCAGACTATTTTATTATGGACAAAGCCGTGGACGGGCCGTGGGGCCGCTCGGGGCTGCGCTATGTTTGCGCGACAAACCCCGAGCGCGTGGAAAAAAATGTGATGGCGGTTTTGAGTGAGGACATTGCGCCGTTTAAGACAGCGTCTCAACTTGCCGAGGCTTATGAAATGGCACTTGATGAGGGCATTATTGTTTCGAGTGATGCCTATAAAACGCTCAATAAAATCGCGGATAGGCTCCTCGTACCATCTACGGATGAGTCTCGTCGCGGGGCGGGCGAATGAGGCTTGTAACGCCTCAAAAACTCTATCATTACAACCGCTAATCTTTGAAACAATAGAGCTTATATCTGTGACGGCGGTTTGACGCATTTCCGCCTCAAGGATAGGGCCTTAAAGAGCACTATAACCACAGGAATCACGCCATGAGTGATATTCAATCTACTGCGAAAGTCGTTATTATTGGCGGTGGCGTTGTCGGCGTTTCAACGCTTTACCACCTTGTCAAAAAAGGTTGGTCAGATTGCGTCTTGTTTGAGCGTAAAGAGCTGACGTCTGGCTCGACGTGGCATGCGGCAGGATTGTTGCCCTTGTTCAATATGAGCTATTCCGTGGGGCAGTTGCACAAATATTCTGTCGAGCTTTATAAGTCGCTTGAAGCCGAGACAGGTCAGGATGTAGGCATTCGTCCTGTGTCAAATATCCGCCTTGCAACTAATCAAGACCGCATGGATGAGTACCACCAATATGCAGGTGTGGCGCAGACGATTGGTGTTCAGGTCGATTTTTTGACCCCCGAAGAGGTGGTCGAGTTATGGCCGTTTGCCAAGAAAGATGGCATTGTCGGCGCAATCCGTCACCCTGAAGATGGCTATGTGCAGCCCGCGGATTTGACGCAAGCTTTTGCGATTGGTGCACGCGCAGGCGGGGGTAAAATTCACCGCAACACATCTGTGCGCGCGATCGAGCAGCTTGATGACGGCATGTGGAAAGTGACGACAGATAAAGGCGAAATAATTGCCGAGCACGTCGTATCTTGCACGGGTAATTTCGCGCGCAAAACGGGCGAGATGATTGGCCTCGATATTCCTGTCGTTCCCGTTGAGCACCAGTATATCGTCACAGAGCCGCATCCTGATATTCAAAAGCGTAAAGCAGACGGCTTGCCTGAGCTGGGTGTGCTCCGCGAGTCGGACGGCAGCTGGTATATGCGCGAAGAGGCGGGCGGCCTTATCCTCGGTCCATATGAGCATGGCGCGCCAGCTTGTTATGTGGACGGTCCTGATGACCAGTCTGAATATGAGCTTTTCACCGAAGATCTCGACCGTCTTATGCCGCATATTGAGAGTGCGATTAACCGAGTCCCTATATTTGAAGAGCTTGGGATCAAGAAGGTTTATAACGGCGCGATTGCTTACACTCCAGACGGAAACCCAATCGTTGGGCCTGCGTGGGATAAGAAAAATTTCTGGCTTAACGAAGGCCACAGTTTTGGTATCACTGCGGCAGGGGGCGCAGGTTGGCAGCTTGCGGAATGGATAGTCGAGGGAGAGCCGAGCGTGGATATGATGGGCGTCGACCCGCGCCGTTTTGGACCTTACGCGACAAAGTCGTTCCTAATTGAGAAAAACGAAGAGGCTTACGCCGACGTTTTCACCATTCACTATCCTGATGAAGAACGCGCGGCGGCGCGGCCTCTGCGGACGTCACCTTGCTATGACCGCATGAAAGACAAGGGCGCGGTCTTTGGACAACTCTTTGGCTGGGAACGCCCGAACTGGTTTGCGCCCGAAGGTGTTGAACAAAAAGACGATTGGTCATTCCGCCGCTCAAGCTATTTCGAGCATGTCGGCAATGAATGTAAGAACGTCGCGGAGAATGTCGGCCTGCTAGATATGACAGCCTTCGCGAAATGCCGCGTACAAGGACCAGGCGCGCGCAAATGGCTCAACCATATGTTCGCACAGAAAATGCCAGTCACACCAGGCAAACTCGCGCTCTGCCACGGGCTGACAGAGAAGGGAGGCGTGCATAGTGAGTTTACCGTGCAACGCGAAAGCAAAGACAGTTTTTATATGGTCTCTGCGGGGGCGTATCACCGTCTCGATCATGATTGGTTGAAAAAGCATATGCCTACGGACGGCTCTGTGCAATTCACAGACCTCACCAATTCGATGGGCGTGTTTGTCGTCGCGGGGCCTAAAGCGCGTGAACTGTTGCAGCCGATGACAGGGTCAAATTTGTCTAATGAAACATTTCCGTGGCTGACGGGGCAGGAGACTTATGTAGGCCACGCACCTGTAAAGCTCCTTCGCGTGAACTTTGTCGGCGAGTTGGGTTGGGAGATCCACCACCCGATTGAATATCAAAACCATATCTTTGATGTGTTGTTCAAGAACGGCGAAAAGCATGGTCTAAAGCCTTTTGGAATTCGGGCGATGAATTCGATGCGCCTTGAAAAATCCTACCGCTTGGTCGGAACCGAAATGTCGATTGAATATTCAGCCTATGAAAGCGGCCTGCACCGTTTTGTGAGCCTTAAAAAGAAGGGCGGATTTATCGGAAAGGAGGGACTTCTCGAATGGGAGCAACGCGGTTTTGACAATGCTTTTGTGACTCTTGAAGTCATGGATGTCGATGATGCAGATGTTGTTGGGAATAACCCCATCTACAAAGACGGCCAAGTGGTCGGGCGCGCCACTGGCGGAGGCTTTGGCTGGCGTCTGAATAAGTCCTTGGCGCTTGCCATGGTGCATCCTGATCAGTCAGCTTTGGGTACGAATCTTGAAATTGAAATCCTCGGCAAGCGGTATAAATGTCGTGTGCTCGAAGATAGCCCGCACGATCCCGCAAATGAGAAACTTCGGTCATAATGGAAAATAACACTCATATTCTCATCCTGAGGCGTGGAGAAGCCGCGGGACCCGACGGACGAGGCTCAGAAAAAACCCTTCGAGACTGGCTTTCGGCCATCCTCAGGGTGAGGACTGGTCTGTGAAGTATTCTGCTATCAGCCTATTCGCGAATGCGTTGTCAGGTCATAAAAACTGGCCTGTGCAATTTCCTGATAAAGCACCAAAAAAATCCTATGACGCGATTATAGTGGGCGGTGGCGGCCACGGTCTCGGCGCGGCTTATTATCTTGCTAAGCGTTACGGCATCACCAATGTGGCTGTACTTGAGAAAGGCTGGATAGGGGGAGGAAATACAGGCCGTAACACGACCATTATCCGTTCAAATTATCTCTTCGATGAAAGCGCGGCTATGTATGACCACGCGGTGGATTTATGGGATGGGCTCGGCCAAGAGTTGAATTATAATTTGATGTTCTCCAAGCGCGGTGTGTTGATGCTCGCCCATAATGTCCATGACGTGCAGAGCTTCCAACGCCATGTCCATGCCAACCGCTTAAATGGCGTTGATAATAAATGGCTGACCCCTGAGGAGTGTAAAGAATTTTGCCCGCCGCTCGATATTGACGCGCATAAGCGTTACCCGGTCATGGGCGGCGCGCTACAAATGCGGGCAGGCACGGCGCGCCATGACAGCGTCGCGTGGGGCTTTGCAAGAGCGGCGTCAAAGCTTGGCGTTGATATCATTCAAAACTGCAAAGTTACAGGCATACGTCGCGGCGCAGACGGTGCTGTCGAAGGTGTCGAAACGGAAAAGGGCTATATAGCGACAAAGAAACTTGGCGTCTCGGCGGCGGGTAATACATCTGTCGTTATGGAAATGGCAGGACTGCGATTCCCGCTTGAGAGCTACCCGCTCCAAGCCTTGGTCAGTGAGCCAATAAAACCCGTTTTCCCTTGCGTGGTCATGTCAAACGCTGTGCATGCTTATATTAGCCAATCTGACAAAGGTGAGCTTGTGATTGGCGCGGGTACAGATCAATATACAAGCTATTCACAACGGGGGGCGCTCCACCTCCAAGAACATAATATTATGTCAATTTGTGAGATTTTCCCGATTTTTAAACGCATGCGTATGCTGCGGTCTTGGGGTGGTGTTGTGGACGTGACGCCTGACCGCTCGCCCATTGTCGGCAAAACACCTGTCGCGGGGCTTTACGTCAATTGCGGTTGGGGGACAGGCGGGTTTAAAGCCACGCCAGGTGCTGCGAATACATTTGCCTACACAATCGCCCATGATGAGCCACATAAAATTAATGCTCCGTTCAACCTTGACCGCTTCACGGGTGGACGACTGATTGACGAGGCGGCGGCTGCGGCTGTGGCGCACTAGGATACGCGACGAAGATGCTAGAAATTCATTGCCCATATTGCGACGAAAAACGCCCCGAGCTAGAGTTTGCCTATGCTGGTGAAGCGCATATTTTGCGCCCGGATGCCAAAGAACAGGCCGCCATGTCTGACGAGGACTGGGCGAAATATCTCTTTATCCGTGATAACGTGCGGGGCGAACATGCGGAACGGTGGTGGCATAATGCGGGCTGCAATATGTTCTTTAACGCTATACGTGATACGGTGAGCGATAAGTTTGTGATGACTTATAAGATGGGTTTGCCGCGCCGGACGCCTGCGCAGATTGAAAAAGCGCGAAAGGCAAAGTCATGAGCGCGTTTCGCAAATCAGGTCGCGGTCATGGCGTCGGTACGAAAGCTGTCTCCTTCAGCTTTGATGGGCAGAGCTATCAAGGCGTTGAAGGCGATACGGTTGCGTCTGCTCTCCTTGCCAATGGCGTGCATCTCATGGGGCGCAGCTTCAAATATCATCGTCCGCGTGGGGTCGTCGGGGCAGGCTCCGAAGAGCCCAACGCGCTTATCACTGTGGATTGCGGCACGGGGCGGGTAACGCCAAATGTGCGCGCGACGACGCAGGAGATTTATGACGGCCTGACCGTGCGCAGCCAGAACAGCTATCCCGATCTGAAATTTGATTTGGGCGCGTTTAACAATGTCTTCTCGATGTTTTTTCCCGCTGGATTTTACAACAAGACTTTCATGTGGCCCAAAGGCTTTTGGGATAAAGTCTACGAGCCGTTCATTCGCAATCTCGCAGGGTTAGGCCCCGCGCCAGAAGCAGACGATCCTGATGTCTACGCGAGTAGCTATGGCCATTGTGACATCCTGATTGTGGGTGCAGGTCCCGCGGGCATCGCTGCTGCGCTCTCTGCAGCTAAAAAGGGCGGACGCGTTATTCTAGCTGATGAAAACCCAGACCTCGGCGGCAGCTTGCTATCAACAGCGGGCGTGGAGATTGAAGGTCAGCCGGCAGAAAAATGGCTCGCGAAATCTCTTAGAGC
Source organism: uncultured Caulobacterales bacterium (assembly GCA_964424575.1). Taxonomy (GTDB): domain Bacteria; phylum Pseudomonadota; class Alphaproteobacteria; order Caulobacterales; family Maricaulaceae; genus Fretibacter. The sequence continues at coordinate 30,916 of CAYRIV010000010.1, forward strand.
GCTGGAGAAATCTGACAATGTCACGCTCATGCCACGCATGACTGCCATTGGCTATTTTCATGATAATTTTGTCGCACTTTCGGAGCGTTTAACCCATCACAAGAAAACGCAACCAGGCAAAGCGCGCGAAGAGCTTCATCGTATCCGCGCAGGCCAAGTCATCCTCGCGCAAGGCGGTATCGAACGTCCACTTGTCTTTAACGGCAATGACAAACCAGGCGTGATGCTCGCCTCCGCCGCGCATACTTACCTCAACCGTTACGGCGTGGCAGTTGGGAAAGAGGCGGTGGTATTTACCAGCCATGACAGTGCTTATCACGCGGCTTTTGATTTAGCCGACGCCAATATCCGTATTGCCGCGATTGTGGACGCGCGCGACGCGCCAAATGCATCGGTCATTGCGGAAGCCAATCGGCGTGGCATTGACGTGAAAACGGGGGCTGTAATTTCCAAGACTTTTGGAAAATTACGCGTCAGCGCAGTTGAAGTCTATGAGCCTAAATTGGGTGCCAAGACGAAGGTTGGCTGTGACGCTGTCCTGATGTCAGGTGGTTGGACGCCGAGCTTACATCTCTGGTCACACTCTAAGGGCGGCATTAAGTGGAGCCCCGCACTCTCCGCTTATGTGCCTGATGAGGCGAATGAAAACGCTATTTGCGTCGGGGCGTGTAATGGCGATTTCGGCATTGCGGAGGCCTTAAGCGCGGGCAATAAAGCGGGTGGTGGACGCAAGAGTTTTGCTGTCACAGAACCCGAGTTCGGCACGGGCGAAGTCTTCAATAGCCTGCCAAATTACATTACAGAAACTAAGCAAAAGTCTTTCGTCGATTTCCAAAATGATGTGACGGAAAAAGACATCAAACTCGCCGTGCGCGAAGGGTTCAAGTCAATTGAGCATGTCAAGCGCTACACCACAAACGGAATGGCGACCGATCAGGGTAAAACATCTAATCTCAACGCCCTTGAAATCGCGTCCAAAGCCGTTGGCAAACCAATTGAGAAAGTTGGGCTGACGACTTTCCGCCCGCCTTATACGCCCACGACTTTCGGGACGTTTGTCGGCTATCGCGACGGTGAGCTTTTTGACCCCACGCGTAAAACTTCTATCGACCCTTGGGCGGACGAAAACGGCGCTGTGTTTGAACCCGTCGGAATTTGGCGGCGCGCTTGGTATTTTCCAAAAGCGGGGGAAGATATGCATGCCGCCGTGGCGCGCGAATGCAAAGCCACACGCGATAGTCTCGGTATTTTTGACGCCTCTACCCTTGGTAAGATTGAAGTTGTCGGACCAGATGCGGCTAAATTTATGAACCTGATGTACACAAACCCGTGGAGCGCACTGCCTGTGGGCGGGTGCCGCTACGGGCTGATGTGTCGCGATGATGGCTATATTTATGATGACGGTGTTGTGGGACGCATGGCCGAAGATCGCTTCCATGTTACGACTACAACAGGCGGGGCGCCGCGCGTTTACCGTCACATGGAAGATTACCTGCAAACCGAATTTCAGCATCTTGATGTTTGGCTGACGTCCACGACAGAGCAGTGGGCGGTGATTGCGATTAACGGCCCCAATGCGCGTAAACTCATTGCGCCGCTAGTGGAAGGCATAGACCTTTCGCCAGAAGCTTTCCCGCATATGACTTTGCGTGAAGGTATGATTTGCGGTGTGCCGACACGTTTGTTCCGTGTGAGTTTCACAGGTGAGCTTGGGTTTGAAATTAATGTGCCGAGCCATTACGGCCGCGCCGTATGGGAAGCGCTGATAGAGGCGGGGCAGCAATATGATATCTGCCCTTATGGGACTGAGACAATGCACGTCTTGCGCGCCGAAAAAGGCTTTATCATTGTCGGCCAAGACACAGACGGTACCGTCACAGCGCATGACGCGGGTATGTCGTGGGCCGTTTCGAAAAAGAAAAAGGACTTTGTCGGAAAGCGCTCACTTGCACGGCCTGATTTAGTGGCAGATGGCCGTAAGCAACTTGTCGGCCTTCTGACCGAAGATGCCAATGTCGTACTCGAAGAAGGCGCACAAATCGTGGATGATCCCAATCAGCCTATACCGATGGATATGCTCGGGCACGTGACCTCTAGCTATTGGAGCGAAACACTTGGCCGCTCAATCGCTATGGCCGTCGTGCGCGATGGGCTCAGCCATATGGACTCGACTTTACATGTGCCCATTGCAGACACTGTGCATAAGGTCAAAGTGGTAAAGCCTGTATTTTATGACCCAAAAGGGGAGCGGTTAAATGCAGTTTGATCAAGCCATTGATATCCCCGACGTGCTGTTGCGCGACGACCTGACTGTTTCACTTGCTGATGAGCGTTTGCGATACAGCCTGCGTATTAAATCCGAAAATCTAGTGGCCTTTAAGAAAATAACGTCGCTTAAATTGCCAAGTAAAATAAATAGTTCGACGCGTTCATCAAAAGAGATCTGCATTAAATTTGGGCCAGATGAATGGCTCGTTATTACAGACCCAGCCCGCGCGAAAACACTTGGGAAGGCGTTTGCAAAAGCCTCAAAAGAATTCGTCTGTAGCGTGACAGAGGTGTCGCATCGCAATGTAGCCTTCACCATATCAGGTGAGCGTGCGGCACAACTTATCAATGTTGGTTGTCCGCTTGATTTATCTCTAGACGCTTTTCCTGTTGGCAAGGTCACGCGCACGGTCTTTGAAAGCGCGCAGATTGTTCTTTTGCGCTCAGGTGAGACGGAATTTTATATTGAGTGCTGGCGTTCTTTTGGGCCTTATTTGCGGGATTTCTTCACGCGGTTTGTTACAACGCGGCTATAGAGAGATTTTCGTAAATTTGCTTTACTTTGCACAGGCTTAACCGCACAAGATAAACCATGTCAGACATTATAAAACAACGCGACGAGAACAAAACTGTTCGGGCGTTTGGCATGCAAATGCATAATCCGATTTTCTTTTTAAGCGCGTTTCTCGTACTTTTATTTTCAGGGCTGACGCTCGCTTTTCCACAACAAGCAAATGCGGCGCTGAACGGGGCTAAGACGTGGTCGCTGACGCATTTTGATTGGCTTTATGCTATTACGCCCATTGCCAGTTTTATCTTTTGCATAGGTATTGCAATATCTCCGCTCGGCAAAATTCGGCTCGGCGGTAAAGATGCAGAGCCAGCTTATTCCGTTCCGTCTTGGATTGCCATGTTGTTTTCCGCAGGCGTGGGCATCGGCTTTATGTTTTACGGCACGGCGGAACCACTGGGCTATTATACAAATTGGTACGGTACACCCTTTGATCTTGAGGCGGGGAGTAAAGCCGCCCGTCACATGGCGCTTTCGACATCCGTGTTCCACTGGGGTATTTTGGCGTGGTCGATTTATGCCATTGTCGGCTTAGCGCTCGGTTTTTTCGCGTTTAACAAAGGCTTGCCCTTATCTGTTCGCTCGGCCTTTTACCCGCTTATTGGCGACCGCATTTGGGGGCGAGCAGGTGACTTCATTGATTTGTTGGCCGTAGTTTCAACCGTGTTTGGCTTGGCCTGCACAATCGGTATTGGCGCAACACAGGCAACTGGCGGGCTCGCTTATTTATTTGGTGTCACGCCAAGCCTCGGCCTGCAAATCGGTTTGATTGCCGTGATGACATTGCTGGCGATATTCTCCGTCGTCCGCGGCGTAAAGGGCGGGGTGAAACTGCTTTCGAATATCAATATGACTTTGGCAGGTGGGCTGCTGCTATTCGTTTTGATTGCAGGGCCATCGCTTGCGATTGCGAAATCCATTGGCTCTGTAGCGCTTACCCATATTCCCGATAGCCTTAAGCTCGCCAATTGGCTGGGACGAGAGGACCAACAATTCCTCCAAGATTGGACCTGGTTTTATTGGGCGTGGTGGATAGCATGGTCGCCATTTGTGGGTCTATTTATCGCGCGCATCTCAAAAGGCCGCACTGTTCGCGAGTTTATGACAGGGGTTTTATTTGCGCCTTTCGTGATTGGCGTTGTCTGGTTTTGTGCTTTTGGTGAAACTGCGATTACGCAATATGAAACGCAGTCGGGTGACCTGGCTACGGGTATTTCTGATGCCTCGCTAACTCTATTTCAAATGCTAGACGCCATGCCGTTTTCGCAAGTGACATCAGTCATCGCGCTCGGGCTGATGATTATATTCATCGTGACGTCTGCTGATTCTGGCGCGCTTGTCGTCGATAATCTAACGTCAGGTGGACGGATGCAAACGGCGAAACGTCAACGGGTCTTGTGGGCAGCGTTACTTGGCTTGACGGCTATTTCATTGCTTTATGGCGGCGGAACGAAGGCGCTGCAAGCTCTGCAAGCGGGCACAATTACCGTCGCGCTACCGTTTTCAATTGTGGTGCTTATGTTTGGCGTTTGCCTTGTCAAAGGGCTGCGTGACGAGTTGAAGCTTGAAAAAGCGGCGGCCCCAGACGCCGTCTAACTTGCGCGGTATTACAGTAATTAATTTGTCCTAGCACGCCGCTTGCGTCATAGTGTTTCTTCAATTGGGGGACACATGTCAAAAAGCTCGAACGAGGGCTCGAAAGAGCACATTTCAATAAAAACAGCACAAACAGGCTTTTACGCGGGATTTAACCCCGTCGTCGCAATCGCGTCGAAAGTCCTCATTATTGCGCTTGCTATATGGGCTGGCTCATCCCCGACTGAAGCGGGTGAGGCACTTCTCAAATTACAAAATTGGTCGACCTCGGTCTTTGGGGGGTGGTATATTTGGGTGACAACCTTCTTCATGCTAAGTTGTCTCGTTATTGCGCTCTGGCCAAGGTCAGGCAAAGTGCGTCTTGGCGGTCCTGATGACCGTCCAGAGTTTTCTAACTTTTCTTGGTTCTCTATGATGTTCGGCGCAGGTATTGGAGTCGGCATGCTGACCTATTCTACAGCCGAACCGATATTCCATTTCGCTAATAACCCTGATGTTATCAAAGGTCTTACGACAGCTGAAAGTGCGGACAACGTGCGAGCCGCCTATAAATGGACAGCGCTACATTACGGACTGACGCCTTGGGCTTGCTACGGCATTGTCGGTATGGCTCTGGGATATTTTTCTTATAATCGCAAAATGCCATTATCCTTTCGTTCAGTTTTGAAGCCTTTGTTCGGCAAGTCGCTTGAGGGCGCACTCGGGAACGTAGTCGATATCGTTGCTATCCTCGCAACCGTGATTGGGGTTGGTGTGACTATTGGGTATGGCGTCTCTCAATTTGCTTCGGGCGTTTTTAACATTACAGGTTTTGACTGGATTAGCGAAGCGGATGGTAAACCCACATTGCTCGCCCAAATTATCGCGCTTGTCATTATTATTGGCGCATCCGTCATGTCAGCCATAACAGGCGTGGATAAAGGCATTAAATGGCTGTCCAATATCAACATGGGATTATCGTTTTTCTTGCTCGCTTTCTTCGCCGTGTTTGGCGCGACACTCTTTGCCTTTAAGCAGTTTTTCGTCACGCTATGGGATTACTTTTTAGCGCTCCCCGCTATGTCTATCACAGTGTGGACAGAGGGACCTCTGGCAGATTGGCAAGCCGGCTGGTCAATATTCTATTGGGCGTGGTGGATAGCGTTTGCGCCATTCGTTGGACTGTTTCTTGCGCGCGTCTCTAAAGGCCGCACAATTCGAGAATATGTCTTTGGCGCAATGTTTATCCCCGCCGCTATGGGCCTCACCTGGTGCGTGCTGGTGGGTGGCACCGCGATTAGTCTAGAGCTTTCGGGTATTGCTAATGGTGCCATCGTCAATGCCGATATCTCCATGCAGCTTTTTGCGACTATCAACCTAATTTTGTCACCTATCATGGGGAAGCTCATGTCATTCATTATTGTTATCTTGCTGTTGACCTATCTGGTGACATCAGCGGACTCGGCCATACTCGTGATTAATACGATAGCCTCTGCGGGTAACCGCGCGATATCGCGGACGCGTCATATTATCATCTGGGGGCTGATATTCATCGCTGTAGTCGCGACACTCTTGGCGGCGGGCGGCATGGGGGCTCTGCGATCGGCGATGATTTTTGGCGCATTACCATTTTCGCTCGTTATGGCGTTGATGACGTTATCGCTCTTGAAATCACTTTTCTGGACACACCGTCATCAGCTTGACGGGCCAGAGCCGTCAGACGTCGAGAACTATGTCGTCCCCGAACTCTAAGCTTTCTTGAAGGGCAGGGCGCACACTTCGGCTTTGCGTACTCCACCCGTTTCGGTATGCACGCTCACTTGCGTGCCGTCATCCCAGTGAGTGTTAGCGACCATGCAGATGGCGATGTTGGTGCCCAAATCAGGCGACCATGCCGCAGAGCTCACTTGCCCAATTGGCGCGCCATCCGCGTGAATAGGCCAAGTGGTCGCGCAGGGCGGGAGAGGTTCGCCCGCAATTCTTAAGCCTCGAATTTGTTGCTTCGGTCCATTTTCTAGCTCTTGTTGCAACACATCTGCGCCGACACAGTCTTGCGCCGCTGGGCCTTTGCAGAATTTGCCAAGACCCGCTTCGTACGGCGTATTGTCGTTGGTCATATCATTACCATAGGATAGCAGCCCACCCTCAATACGCTCAATGAGGTTAGGGCATCCTGCGCGAACATTTAAGTTTTTGCCAGCCTCAAAAAGTGCGTCCCATAGCGGTTCACCGTACTCTGTGCCCTCAACATAAATCTCAAACCCGCCTTGGACGGAAAAGCCAGAGCGGGCGACGGTAAAGCTTGTATCCATGAATTCGATTTTGCGGTGTCTAAAGAACTTAAGATCAACAATGTCATCACCGAACACGCGCGCCATTAATTCATTCGATTTAGGGCCTTGGATGGCAAGTGGCGAGACGTCAGGCTCATGCATCACCACGTCTAAATCGCGCCCCGTTGCCAGGCCTTTTATCCAGAGCATTAGGTCTGAGTCGGCGAGCGATATCCACCAGCGATTTGTACTATGCTTGACCGCTACTGGATCGTTGAGCATCCCGCCCTGACGATCTACGACAGGGAGGTAGTAACACTGATTATCACTCATTTTTTTCAGGTTACGCGGGGTAAGCATTTGCACGAGCTTCGCAGCGTCTGGGCCGTTTATCTCAACCTGGCGTTGGCAGGAAACGTCCCAGATTTGAACATGCTTTTTGAGGTGGTGGTAATCCGCTTCTATACTTTCAAATACGGTCGGGAGGAGCATGTGATTGTAAACCGTATAGGCTTTGACGCCGTGCTCGGTATTTTTTCGGGTGAAAGGTGTGTTTCGTATGCGCCGGGAAATCGACAGAGCAGGGGGCATTGAAGCAGTTGTCACATAGGTCTCCGTCACAACGAAAATGTTTTTAAAAGCTATATTTTGGCTTTGTGGTTTGTCTAGTGGAATTGTGTGTCTCATTAGACTTATTAATTAGCTTTATCCTCTAACTCCACGGGAACGGGCTGTTGGATGTGGGGTGTAACTCGCCTTCTGCGTAGCGGGAATATCTGAACGGTTTTAGTAACTCCGATGTCTGACCGAGGATATGCTCGGCGACCAACTTACCCACGCCAATCATCTTATATCCGTGGTTAGAATCAGCGAGGATATAAGCGTTCTCGCAAAACTCATCAAAGACGGGAAAGCTGTCGGGTGTAAAACAACCCACGCCGCCTGACGGTTCTTTGTGATAGGCGCCCATCTGCCCTTCAAAACGCTTATGACAATGGGCGAGAGCGCTAACCCACATATGCGCAAATTCTGGCGAGCTAATCCACTCGGGCGAGGCGGGACCATAGGGGTCTATGTCGAGCTCTTCGGCTGGCGTTGTGACGGGGTAGGGCATTGCACCGCCTTGGATGCCGCCAAAGTGGAAGTCTGGCTTATAATACAGGCCCCAAATATTGCCTTCATCCTCGATAACGGAGCCGTCCACGACTGATTTCAGCGCGGCATCTGTATCAACGTGCATGACAGGCGGTTGCGAGCCGTCATTGGTTTTAAACATGCCAGGATCGACATTCAGCACGCCTTCTTCAAGCTGCCAATAGGTCCACATGTCGATGCCGTCATGCAATGTGCCGTCTTGGCCTTTTATAGAAACGGTCTTGGGAAGATCGAGCATATTCCAGAAATCGCGTACCCATGGCCCTGCGCCGATAACGACATAGTCGCACTCAATATCGCCTTTATTCGTATGCACCGCGCGTATTGCGGAGCTTGCGCCATTTGCGCGCGAAAAGCCTGTGACTTGGACACCCGTGATGATGCGGACACCCTCGGCCTCCGCTTTTCCAGCCAAGCCGTACATAGCTTTGGTGTTATTGGCATAGCCGCCGCGTTTTTCGTGAAGGACCGACGTGATGTTTTTAGCCTGCCAGTCGTAATATATTTCTTTCATGTAGTCGTGGCAGTCGGCTTTGCCCTCTACCAGCGTGCTTTCATAGCCGATGGCTTTTTGTTGGCCGTAAATATCGGCGATGTCTTCATGCATGCTTTCGCAGGAAATCTGCATATAGCCGACGGGGTGGTAGGAATAGGCCTCCACATCTGACTCCCACACATTAACAGAATGGGCCATAAGCTCGCGCATGGCGGGTTGATAATAATTATTACGCACGACCCCGCACGCAATCCCTGATGCTCCCGAAGCGATGCCACCTTTATCCAAAATGATAATATCATTACCCGAGCCTTTTCCTTCGGCTTTCAACGCAGCCGCGAGATGATAAGCCGTTGAAAGGCCGTGCACGCCAGCGCCAATGATAACGTATTTTGATGAGGTCGGAAATGCCATGAGAGTCTCCTATTCCACTTGCGTAACGCGGGGTCTGGGCTGTCACAATCATAGTCGTTTCAAATCACTCAAATTTATCGCCTTTCATTATAGAAAGTGATGATGAGGTCGTAAAAAGCAAAGAATTTATGTCTTTTCCGCTTTTCACTTAACTCTTTCTAATGGTAGAGGAAAAAGTAGGGCGGCAGAAAATACGATTCTGGGGTAACTGACGTGAAAATTCCGAATAATTTTGACCTGCGCTCATTGCAGGTATTTGTTATTACAGCCGACCAAGGGGGTATGACGCAAAGCGCTAAAGTGCTGCGTATGACGCAATCGGCTGTGTCGCAAATCATCGCAGGATTAGAAGACGCTGTGGGCGTGAAACTTTTTGACCGCTCTGTACGGCCGATTGTCCTGACGTCTGCGGGACGTATTTTGCTCGAACGCGGGCGTCATATCCTACGTGAAACGAAAGAAGCATTTCGTGAAACCCGCACGCTAGAGCGTCGTCGCTTGGCGTCGCTGACGATTGCTATGACAGATAGTATGTCGGCCGTGCTCGGGTCCCACCTCTATGAGACGATGAATGACGTCTCAAGCTATTGGCGGTTTTGGAGTGGGCTGTCACCCTACCACCGCGACGAGTTTTTATCGCACAATATAGATATCATTATAACCTCTGGCGACGTGATGGAAGATGTGGCGGGGCTGTCACGTTACAAAGTTATCCAAGAGCCCTATCTCCTTATTTTTCCTAAGGATTATAAAGGGCCACGAGAATTGACTGCGGATAACCATACGCTGCCGTTTCTGCGCATTTCGATGCGATCAGCTATGGGATTACGGATTGAACGACAACTCAATCGTCTGCGGCTGAAATTTCCTGAACTCGCCGAATTTGACCGCGCTCCAGCCCACAGCTTGGCTGTCGCAAAAGGCTTGGGGTGGGGGGTTACAACGCCGATGTGTTTGTTGGAAAGCCCACACCTTGTTGAGCATTTGGATGTCTATCCTATTTCGCGCGGTAGTTTCAGTCGTCACTTTGATTTGCTATCGCGCGAAGATAATCTAGGCGACGTGCCAGAGCGTATAGCGAAAGAATCACGCCGAATTCTGCTTAAGCACTGCATGCCCTCGCTTTATCCTCAAGTCCCGTGGTTAGAGAAGGCGATGAAAGTCAACGAGGATGAGGCTGTCGCTCAGGTCTCATAAATTTGTGCTTATACTGCGATGTAAAAATAGCTTATCGGCAAATTAATCGCTTGTTTTTACGCGCATGCATATTCAGATTTCTAATATGAGTTTGGACGATGTTTTAAATCCGATTGAAACGGCAAAAGGCTTGCCCAACGCGCATTATATTTCGCCTAAGATATATGCGCGCGAAAAAGACATTCTCTTTTTCAAAAACTGGTCAGCTATTGCCTTTGAAGGTGACGTGCCCAAAGCGGGTGATAGTTTTCCTATAGATTTCATGGGGATGCCGTTACTTCTTTTGCGAGCCAAAGGCGGCGAAGTGAACGTCTTTCAAAACACCTGTCGTCACCGCGGTATGATTTTGGTGGATAAGCCAACCCATCTGAAAGGCCCTATCAGATGCCCCTATCATAGCTGGTGTTATGATCATGGCGGCGCGTTGGTGCGCACCCCCTATGTCGGCGGTGTGAACAACGATAGCCATGATGCGCTTGATCCGTCTGAACTCAGCCTGTTTAAAATCCGTAGCCATATCTGGCACGGTGTCGTGTTTGTGAACATTTCGGGCGATGCGGAAAACTTTGATGTGGCTCACGCCGATATGCTCTCGCGATGGGCGGAATTTGATCAGCCTTTTCATATAGGCGGGGACGCAAGTCGCAATGAGATTACAGTCAAAACGAATTGGAAGCTCGCGATTGAGAATTACTGCGAGTCCTATCACCTGCCTTGGATACATCCTGAACTAAACGAAATCTCCCCAATCGATGTGCATTACGATATTTACGATAGCGCTAATTTTTCAGGGCAAGGGAGTCGTAATTATCGTCAGTTGAGGGATGAAAACGGTCGCGTCTTTCCAGATTTCAAAAATATCTCAGACAAATGGGATAGAACGGGTGAATATATCTCCTATTTCCCAAATCTTTTGCTTGGCGTGCACCGCGATCACGCGCTGGCGATGATACTCTTGCCGCAAGGTCCAGAAGAAACGCTTGAGCGGATGGCGATGTTTTACGCCGAAGACCTCGATACGCCAGATTGGCAGGGTATGCTGCGTGAGAATGCGCGCATTTGGACCAATATTTTCAACGAAGATTTGGGTGTTGTCGAAGGTATGCAAAAAGGGCGTCACGGCCCGTTCTTTGACGGTGGTAAATTCTCACCAGTGATGGACAATCCAACCCATGTTTTTCACAAATGGGTCGCCCGTCATATGCAGGCTGCTGAATAGCATGTATTTCAAACACTAATGATGCGCGCGCACCCTTGTTTTGTGAGTAAATCTCGCAATACCAAATTATCGGTTGCGCCCTGTTTTTTGCGCTTTAGGGTTAGTTATGGTTACGCTTTTAAATACGGTTGAGGACAAGGCCGCGCGAGACATTTGTCGCGATTATGTCGACGCTCCTGACTCATTATTGGAAATACTGCATGAGGTGCAACATAAGCATGGGCATTTGACTGATGGTGCGTTGCGGACGATTGCTCAAGCGCTTAATATCTCACGTGCTGAAATCCACGGTGTGGTCAGTTTTTATCATGACTATAAACGCGAGGCAGGTGCTAAGCTTACATTCAAAATTTGCCGCGCGGAAGCCTGCCAAGCGGTTGGCGCGAATGAGTTGATTGCTGAAGCCGAAAGTGCGTTCGGAACGAAGCTTGACGCAAGCGCGAAAGATGTCGTTTTGGAAGCGGCCTACTGCCTCGGAAATTGCGCGCTAGGCCCCGCAGTTTTGGTCAATGACAACCTCTATGGCCTTGTGACTGTGGCGAAGCTCAAAGAGGTTGCGGCAAATTATAAAGCGAAAGCATCATGAGCGTGAAGGTCTACATTCCGTGTGATGCGGCGTCTTTATCAGTCGGCGCAGACGCCGTGGCGGATGCGATTGCCGCAAAAGGCGGCGATGACGTCACTATCATCAGAAACGGATCACGCGGCATGTTGTGGCTCGAGCCATTGGTGGAACTTGAAACGCCTGAGGGGCGCGTGGCTTATGGGCCTGTCAGCGCGTCTGATGTGGACGATTTATTCGCGAGCGGCTTCCTCAAAGGTGCTTCGCATGCTCTTGGACACGGCCTGACAGAGTCTATCCCATACTTAGCCAAACAAGAGCGGCTGACATTTGCGCGCGTCGGCGTAATTGATTGCTTAAATCTAGATGACTACGCCGCGCATGGCGGGCTTGTCGGGCTCAAGAAAGCGCTCGATATGTCGCCAGAGGATATCGTTGAGGAGGTGTTGCAATCGGGCTTGCGTGGGCGCGGCGGTGCGGGGTTCCCGACAGGCATAAAATGGAAGACAGCACTCGCTCAGACGAAGACACAGAAATATATCTGCGCCAATGCAGATGAAGGAGATAGCGGCACATTTGCGGATCGTATGCTGATGGAAGGCGACCCGTTCTGCTTGATTGAAGGCATGATTATCGGAGGTCGCGCAATCGGCGCGGACACGGGTTATATTTACATCCGCTCTGAATATCCACATGCGATTAAGACAATGCGGCGCGCTGTAAATATAATGGAAGACGCGGGCTGGCTCGGAACGAATATTAAAGGTAGCGACACAGACTTTAACCTCATTATCCGTGTGGGGGCGGGCGCTTATATCTGCGGCGAGGAAAGCTCTATGCTCGAGTCTATTGAAGGCAAGCGCGGGCAAGTCAAAGTAAAGCCGCCCATTCCTGCCATTAGCGGTCTATTTGGCAAGCCAACAATCGTAAATAACGTTCTGACCCTCGGCTCTGTGCCGTTTATACTGGCCGAAGGCGCGAAGACTTACGCCGATTACGGGCAGGGACGTTCTATGGGCACGCAGCCATTTCAGCTCGCAGGCGACATTGCGCGAGGCGGATTGGTCGAGAAGGCTTTTGGCGTCACGCTGAATGAACTGGTGAATGACTTCGGCGGTGGGACGCGTTCTGGACGCCCGATAAAAGCCGTACAAGCAGGCGGCCCCCTCGGCGGTTATATAGGTCCAAATGATTTTGACGTCGCTATGGGATATGAGAGCCTATCCGAGGCTGGCAGCATGATTGGTCACGGGGGCATAGTTGTGTATAATGACAGCATAAGTCTGATGGATATGGCACGCTACGCCATGGAGTTTTGCGAGCTTGAAAGTTGCGGAAAATGCACGCCCTGCCGTGTGGGCTCCGTCCGCGGCAAAGAAACGCTCGATAAGATCAAAGCGGGCGAAGACGTGAGCGCAAATATACAAGTGCTTGACGATTTGTGTGACTTGATGGAGGACGCGTCGCTCTGCGCGATGGGTGGATTAACGCCTATGCCAGTACGCTCCGCCATGAAATTAGCGCCAGAGGAATTCTCTGGACCTCTTAAAGAAGCTGCGGAGTAGCCAAATGGCCTTGCTTATTGAAAAAGACTTCGGGACACCTGCTGTCAAATCAGACGAGACAGTGACGCTTGAAATTGACGGCCACGCGGTCAGCGTGCCGAAGGGCACATCTATTATGCGCGCTGCGGCGGAAGCGGGCATCCCTATTCCAAAGCTTTGTGCCACAGACAGTCTCGACGCCTTTGGTTCCTGTCGTTTATGTGTGTGCAAAGTTGACGGGAAACGCGGCACGCCTGCGTCTTGTACGACACCTGCCGAAGAGGGCATGTCTGTCACAACACAAGACGCGCAACTCGCAAAAATCCGCAAAGGCGTGATGGAGCTCTACATTTCTGACCATCCGCTTGATTGTTTGACGTGCTCGGATAATGGCGATTGTGAATTACAAGATATGGCAGGGGCCGTGGGCCTGCGCGAAGTGCGCTACGGCTATGACGGGGCCAATCATAATGACGCGCCAACCGATGACAGCAATCCCTATTTCAGTTTTGATGAGAGCAAATGTATTGTCTGCTCGCGCTGTGTTCGCGCCTGTGACGAAGTGCAAGGCACGCTCGCGCTGACTGTTGAGGGACGCGGGTTTAACTCTAAAATTTCGGCGTCTATGGGCGAGAAGTTCATGAATAGTGAATGCGTGTCTTGTGGCGCCTGCGTGCAGGCTTGCCCGACCGCAACATTGCAAGAGAAATCTGTGATTGAGCACGGCGTGCCTGACCGCACAGTCCTGACGACCTGCGCCTATTGCGGCGTGGGCTGTTCGTTCAAAGCCGAGCTTAAAGGTGACCAAGTCATCCGCATGGTGCCGTATAAAGACGGCAAGGCTAATCATGGTCATAGCTGCGTAAAGGGGCGTTTTGCCTTTGGTTACGCGACGCATAAAGACCGCATTACTGTGCCCATGATCCGTGAGAAAATCACAGATCCGTGGCAAGAAGTCAGCTTTGATGAGGCCTATAAATTCGCCGCTGACCGCTTGAAAGCTGCGCAGGCAAAATACGGGGTTAAGTCTATCGGCGGCATTACATCAAGCCGATGTACCAATGAAGAAGTCTGGCTTGTTCAGCGTCTCATCCGTCAGGGATTTGGGAATAACAATGTCGATACCTGCGCGCGCGTGTGTCATTCGCCTACAGGATATGGCCTCAAGCAGACTTTCGGTGAGAGTGCGGGCACGCAGAACTTTGATAGCGTTATGGAAGCCGATTGCATTATGGTCATCGGCTCTAACCCGACGGACGCGCATCCTGTATTTGGCAGCCAAATGAAACGCCGCTTGCGTCAAGGCGCCAAGCTTATTGTAGCTGACCCGCGCGCGATTGATTTGGTCAAAAGCCCACACATCAAAGCCGATTATCACTTGCCGTTACGTCCAGGGACGAATGTGGCGCTGATTAATGGCTTGGCTTATGTCGCGGCGAAAGAGGGCTTGATTGACGAAGAGTTTGTCAAAGAGCGCTGCGACCTTGAAAGCTATAAGGAGTGGAAAGCAACTATTCTTGATGAGGTCAATAATCCACAAAATGTCTCGGAAATTACAGGCGTGCCAGCCGAAGATGTTATTGGTGCTGCTCGTATGTTCGCGACGCAGACAAACTCTGCCATTTATTACGGCCTCGGCGTGACTGAGCATAGCCAAGGCTCGACCATGGTTATGGGTATGGCAAACCTCGCTATGGCGACGGGCAATATTGGCCGTCCTGGTGTTGGCGTGAATCCTATGCGTGGCCAAAATAATGTGCAAGGATCTTGCGATATGGGCAGCTTCCCGCATGAGCTCTCTGGCTACCGTCCTGTGGGTGATGACGCGGCGCGCGGGCTTTTTGAAGCCAAATGGGGCCGCGAACTCGATCCTGTGCCGGGCTACCGTATTCCAAACATGTTTGATGAAGCCATCGGCGGAAATTACAAAGGCATGTATATTCAGGGCGAAGATGTGGCGCAGTCTGACCCGAACATTCAACACGTCGAAGCGGCTCTGCGGGCGCTTGATATTCTTATCGTGCAAGACCTGTTCTTGAACGAAACGGCCCGTTTTGCGCATGTCTTCTTACCAGGCACAAGCTTCTTAGAAAAAGACGGCACCTTTATTAATGCTGAGCGCCGCATTAACCGCGTGCGCCCTGTTATGAAACCTGCGACGGGCAAGCATGAATGGGAAGTCACGCAAGACCTTGGAAAAGCGCTTGGCATTGATATGGGTTTCAAAGACGCGTCTGAAATTCTTGACGAAATTGCCGAGCTCACGCCACAATTTGCGAATGTGTCCTTCAAAGTTCTTGATGACGCGGGTAGTTTGCAATGGCCCGTGAATGACGACAGTCCTGAGGGCGCAGAAGTCATGCATGTCGGCGAATTTACGCGCGGCAAAGGCCAGTTCGTGCCGACAGAATATCAACCGACAACAGAGCGCGCGAACCGCAAATTTCCGCTACTCCTCACAACAGGGCGTATCCTCTCGCAATATAATGTGGGCGCGCAGACACGGCGCACAGAAAATAATCAATGGTGGGAGGAAGACGTTCTCGAAATTCACCCGAGTGACGCTCAAGCACAAGGCATTAATGACGGTCAATGGGTCTCGCTGAAATCACGCAAAGGCGAGATTACGCTGCGCGCGAAACACTCTGACCGTATGCAGCCCGGCGTCGTTTACACGACCTTCCACCATCCTGATACAGGGGCAAATGTTGTTACGACTGATAATGTCGATTGGGCAACAAGTTGTCCTGAATATAAGGTAACGGCTGTGGCGGTCGCACCTGCTAATCACAAATCAGATTGGCAGCAGAATTACGAAGCTGAGCTTGATGCTTATCGCCAGATTGCGCCTGAGCCTGCGGAGTAATGGGTGCAGACTTTCCCTTTAAAGTGACCGTCCACGGGGACGTGCAATCGACATCGATTTCAGTCAATGCGGGTGCGGGGCAGTGGAACATCCCGGAAGAAGTGCCGATAGCCTTTGTCTATAATCGTCGGAACTACGCCGTGATGATGGGCACGCCTGATAATCTCGACGATTTCGCGCTGGGGTTCTCCTTGACCGAAGAGGTCGTAAAGTCTGCCTCAGAGATAAAATCGCTTGATATTCACCTGACAGAGCAGGGCGCGGATCTACGCTTTAAAGTCAGCGCGGACGCCATAGAGCGGCTCGACATGACACTGCGTCGCCGCAATATGGTCGGTGCCTCATCCTGCGGGCTTTGCGGGCTAGAGACTGTTGAGAGCTTGTTCAAGGTCCTATTGAACGTGGCTGATAGGACAATTTCGCTCGACGATGAGGCCATTCGCGCTTCTATGGCGGCGCTCACATCCCGCCAACCGCTCAACCAACTCACGC
Organism: uncultured Caulobacterales bacterium; assembly: GCA_964424575.1. GTDB lineage: Bacteria > Pseudomonadota > Alphaproteobacteria > Caulobacterales > Maricaulaceae > Fretibacter. The sequence goes on from CAYRIV010000010.1 coordinate 47,548, forward strand.
GCTCGGTTCACGCCGCAGCGTGGGTTAGCCATAACGGTTTGATCGAGCTTATCCGCGAAGATGTCGGGCGGCATAATGCGCTTGATAAACTTCTCGGCGCTATGGAGGCGAACGATATGGTCGTTCAGAGCGGTTTCGTTCTCATGTCATCGCGTTGTTCCTATGAAATTGTTGAGAAGGCGGCGCGTCGTGGCGTTCAGGCTATCGTTTCAATCTCTGGTCCCACGGCTTTTGCCTTGCGCAAAGCGAAAGAGGCGAATATGGCGGTTTATAGCCGATTGGGCGAAGGTGCAGTGCGTCTGCTTTGAAGGTTTCCGTCATGGGAGCAGTATTTAAGTCAATTGGGGCGTTACTATTATCCGCTGCTATTTTGCTGGCGGGCGGCGGGCTCATGTCCACACTTATTGCCATTCGCGGTGCGGATGAAGGCTTTCCACTTGTCGCGATTGGCTTTTTAACATCAGCTTATTACGCAGGTTTCATAGCAGGCTGTCTTGGGACGCCGTTCCTCGTTAAACGCGTGGGGCATGTACGCGTTTTCGCGGCATTGTCGTCACTTGTCGCCGCGACAGCTCTCATCCATGTTCTTTTAATAAATGTACCAGTGTGGTTTGTGTTGCGCCTCATTGCAGGGTTTAGTTTCGCAGGGCTCTATATGCTCATTGAAAGCTGGATTAATGAGCAAGCGCCCAATGAAAAGCGCGGACAGGTGCTCTCAATCTACCGCATGGTTGACTTGAGTGCTGTGACCGCAGGGCAGTTCATGCTCACACTCGCCGATCCCAAAGATTTTGTTCTATTCTCGCTCGTCGCAATTTGCATTTGCGCCGCCGTGATTCCGATTACGCTTTCGACCTCAAAAGCGCCTGTCGCAGTGTCAAAGACATCTCTTAATTTACGCAAGCTCATCAAAACCTCACCCTATGCTGTGTCGGGTTGTTTGGCTGTGGGGATAGCGAACGGTTCGTTTTGGGGCGTTGGGCCTGTCTTTGTGCAAGAGCTTGGGCACCCCGTAGTGGTCGTATCGACATTTATGAGCATCGCCATCGCGACGGGCGCGTTGCTGCAATGGCCGATTGGGTGGCTGTCTGATAAATTTGGTCGCCGCGCGGTCATGATTTGTGTGTCATTCTTAAGTGTTGGAGCGGGGTTGTTTCTTTGGCAGTATTCGCCAGACTCTCAAACATTCCTTCTCATTGGGGGTGCGCTCTACGGCGCATTTGCGATGCAGCTATTCGGTCTCGCCGCCGCTTATGCCAATGATTATGCGGAAGCCGACGAGTTCGTCGCCATTAACGGCGGGCTGCTGCTTACGTACGGTGTAGGGTCCGTTATTGGGCCGTCCGTCGCACCAATATTTATGTCACTATTTGGGGCGTCCTCGCTCTTTGCATTTACTGCGGCTGTCCATTTGTTACTGGCGTTTTACGGCATCTGGCGAGCTTTCCAACGCAAAGCCAAGCCCACAGATGAGGATTTTGTGGGTCTCGCAAGGCCTCGTTCTATGATGTTGATTTTGCGCACTGACCCACGCAATATCTTGAAACGCAAGAAGCGCTAAAACGGCGCTGTTCATCTGTAGTATAATAAACGCTAATTTAGTAAAAAGAGAGATTTGCGTGCCTGCAATCCTCGCTTAAGGCAAAAGAAAGCGTTCTGAAAAGACCGAGAATCGCGCATATAATGCGTAGAATTTAAGGCCAAATATTTCAGGATTGGCGACATTTAAAACGGCGGAGACTTCCACTATGTCACAGCAAAATTTACCCGCCCCAGGTGCCCCTGATATCGAGATTGCGCGCGCCGCGAAGATGAAAACGCTTTTGCCGCTCGCTAAGGATAAACTCGGCATTCCGGCCGAAGCGCTCGTGCCTTATGGTCATTATAAAGCGAAGCTATCGCTAGACTATATTGACAGTCTGAAAGACAAGCCAAATGGCAAACTTGTACTCGTGACTGCCGTGACGCCAACACCTGCAGGTGAGGGGAAGACGACGACATCTGTTGGTCTGAACGACGGGCTTAATCGGATTGGCGTAAATTCTATGGTGTGCCTGCGGGAACCGTCACTCGGCCCATGTTTTGGTATGAAGGGCGGAGCTGCTGGCGGGGGTCGCGCGCAAGTGCTGCCAATGGAAGATATCAATTTGCATTTTAATGGTGACTTCCACGCGATTACATCTGCGCACTCTCTGATATCCGCCATGCTTGATAATCACATGCAGTGGGGCAATGACCTTGATATTGACCCGCGCCGTATTACCTGGCGCCGCGTTGTTGATATGAATGACCGCGCGCTTCGCCACATCGTCATGGGGCTCGGCGGGCCTACACAAGGTATCGTCCGCGAAGGCGGGTTTGATATCACTGTGGCCTCAGAAATTATGGCTATCTTCTGCCTCGCGACAGATTTGAAAGACCTTCAAAAACGCATTGGCGATATCATTGTGGCGAAGACGCGTAAGCGTAAACCCGTGACAGTGCGCGATATTGGCGCAGATGGTGCGGTGACAGTGCTTCTCAAAGATGCGTTCCAGCCGAACCTTGTCCAGTCAATAGAACATAACATGGCGTTTATCCACGGTGGCCCATTCGCCAATATCGCTCATGGCTGTAACTCCGTCGTTGCGACTCAGACTGCCCTCAAGATGACAGATGTGGTCGTGACCGAAGCAGGCTTTGGCGCAGATCTGGGCGCGGAGAAATTTCTTGATATTAAATGTCGTCAGTCTGGCTTACGTCCCGATGCGGTCGTCCTTGTCTGTACAGTCCGCGCGATGAAGATGCAGGGTGGGGTCGCCAAAAACGAACTCGGTCCGCAAAATGTGGAGGCGGTTCGTGCAGGTTGCGTGAATGTGGAGCGCCATATCCAAAACCTCAAAAAATTTGGCGTGACGCCTGTCGTTGCGCTTAATCACTTTGTGCATGATACGGACGAAGAGATTGCGGTTGTCAAAGAAATTTGTGACCAAGAGGGCGTGGAGATGGTTGTTTCTCGGCACTGGGCCGAAGGCGGCGCAGGTGCAGAAGACCTCGCCAAAGCCGTCAAATCACAACTTGATGGGCCAAAGCCAACAGTCAAACTGATGTATGATGATGGTGACAAACTTGCCGTGAAAGTTGAGAAGGTTGCCAAGGAAATCTACCGCGCCAAAGACGTCGCTATCAGCGGTGACGCGATGAAGGCGTTTAAGCAGATTGAGAAGATGGGCTTTGGCCACCTGCCGATTTGTATCGCTAAGACGCAGTCTAGTTTTTCAACTGACCCGAAAAAGCTAGGCGCGACTAGCGACCATACTGTCGAAGTGCGCGAAGCGACGCTTAATGCGGGGGCGGGGTTTGTTGTCGCGATTTGCGGGACTATCATGCGCATGCCAGGCCTACCACGTCACCCTGCCGCGCTCGATATAGGACTGGATGAAGATGGTCAAATTGTTGGACTTGCTTAGTGAAAGTATATAAAGAAAACTTTATATGCAACAAATGGAGTCGCACATGAGCGATCAAGAAGAAGACATCATACTCAATGACCTAGACGACACAGAGCTTGTGCAGCAAATGCAGGACGATCTCTATGACGGTATGATTCCAGAGGTCACTGAAGCCACACAAATACTGCTTAATCGTGGGTGGGACGCCAATATGGTGCTCAACGACGCTTTGGTCGAAGGCATGCGCATTGTTGGTATTGATTTCCGTGATGGTATCCTGTTCGTGCCGGAGGTGTTGCAAAGCGCCAACGCTATGAAAGGCGGGATGGAGCTTTTGCGTCCCATCCTCGCGAGTAGTGAGAATAACAGCAGTGTCGGTAAATATGTTATCGGCACCGTAAAAGGTGACATTCACGATATTGGTAAAAATCTTGTCGGTATGATGCTAGAGGGCGCAGGATTTGAAGTCATTGATCTTGGCATTAACACACCGATTGAAGAATTTCTCGCCGCGATTGACGAGCATGAGCCTAATATACTCGGCATGTCTGCGCTGCTTACGACGACTATGCCATATATGGGCGTCGTGATAGAAGAGCTTGATAAGCGCGGTATCCTCAAAGAACTGCCTGTCATGGTTGGCGGTGCGCCGCTGAACCAAGAATTTGCTGATGCGATCAACGCACATACATATGGTCGCGACGCGGCGATGAGTGCCGAGCTTGCAAAAGCCATTATGGGTAAAAACCGCTAGGAGCTATATGACGCCATCTCCGCACAGCACACTTATGATCGCCTGCGGAGCTTTGGCGAAAGAAGTCCTCGCGATTAAGCACGCCTGCGGTTTGTCTGATGGCGTGCTTGAATTGCAATGTTTGCCTGCGAGCTATCATAATTTTCCTGATAAAATTGTGCCCGCCCTTGAAGCCGTCATAGCAGAGAAGGGCGGGGCTTATGACCGTATCTTGATTGGATATGGCGATTGCGGGACGGGCGGTGGGTTGGACCGCTTGCTCGAAAAATACCCAAATGCGGAACGTCTGCCTGGCGCGCATTGCTATGCGTTTTATGCGGGATTGCCGGAATTTGATGCAATGATGGAAGATGAACTTGGGACGTTCTTCCTTACGGATTATCTCGCGCGTCATTTTCATACGCTTGTGATCAAAGGGTTCGGGATAGACCGCTATCCCGATTTAAAAGCACAATATTTCAAGCATTATAAAAAGCTTGTCTATCTCTCTCAAACGCCTACGGATGAGCTCATTCAAATGGCGCAAGACGCGGCGGATTATCTCGGGCTTGCCTTTGAGCACCGCGCCGTCGGTTTCGGTCATCTGAAAGCTTATATTGAAAAAACACAGCCGCTTGGAGCCGCCCATGTATAGTCTTCGCCGTTGGTCTGTGCGTCATGCGCGGTTTATGGAAGCGCTCTATAACACGGTGAACCCCGTCATATTGGCGACGCTCAGAGGGATAACAAAAGTCTTCGGAACGAAGCTCGACAAACCGATTACCGCGGCAGAAGCGGGGCTGAAAGTCTTATTATTCGACTGCCAAATGTGCGGGAGTTGCGCGCTCTCCAAGACGGGGATGAGTTGCCCGATGAACTGCCCCAAAACAATCCGTAATGGCCCTTGCGGTGGCGTGCGCCCAAACGGAATGTGCGAAGTCAAACCAGACATGAAATGTGTTTGGGTTGATGCTTGGGATGGCGCGTCGCGTATGAAAAATAGTGATGCTATTAAATCAATCGAGTTCGCCGTGGATCACCGCGATAAAGGCCGCTCGACATGGCTGAAGCTCGCGCGAAAGGGTGAAACTGTAAATGATAAAGAGGCGACAAATGCCTGATATTATTGACGAAAATGTTGTCCAAGATGTCGAACGGCTTGGTACCAACCCAGGTGACCCACTGCCCATGCTTGACGGCCATGTATCTCATGGTCGGTTTGAGCGCGTTCTGAAAGACGGGCATTTCGCTGTCACGACAGAAATAGCGCCGCCTGACTCAGCCGACCCAGATGAGGTTCTGGCACGAGCGTCTTTATTTGACGGCTATGTTGATGCGATTAACGCGACTGATGGATCAGGCGCGCATTGTCATATGAGTAGCCTAGCGGTTTGCGCAATTCTCACGCGCGTAGGCTATTCCCCCATTTTACAAATCTCATGTCGCGACAGAAACCGTATCGCCATTCAAGGCGATGCGCTTGGCGCGGCGGCGCTCGGCGTCTGTAACGCGCTTTGTTTGTCAGGTGACGGTGTTGGGGCGGGGGACCATCCAGAAGCTAAACCCGTGTTTGATTTTGACAGTATTTCACTGACGCGCACTTTGCGGATTTTACGGGATGAGTCGCGTTTCCTTAGCGGACGAAAAATTGACCTTGCACCGAAGCTTTTCATTGGCTCGTCAATTAATCCATTCGTTCCGCCTGTCGAAAATCGCGTTAATCAACTCGCGAAGAAGATTGAAGCGGGGGCTGAGTATATACAATCGCAATATTGTTTTGATTTGCCCGTTCTAAAGGACTTCATGGCGCGCGCTGTGGACATGGGCCTGACAGAAAACTGCTATATCCTACCAGGCGTTGGCGTCCTGCCATCTGCGCGCACGGCCAAGTGGATGCGCGATAATGTCCCTGGCGTCCATATACCCGACAGCGTGATTAAACGCATGAAGCAAGCAGATAAACCCCTCCGAGAAGGCCGCAAAATCTGCATCGAGCTTATGCAACAAATCAAAGAAATTCCAGGCGTCAGCGGCGTACACGTCATGGCCTACCGCCAAGAAAAATGGGTAGGCGACGTCGTCAAAAAGTCAGGCGTTTTAGACGGCCGCACTCCTTGGTCGCCTAATAGTGCAGAGACGACAATCGGGACGGTAAATTAGCCCATGTCAGCGGTTCACACAGGCCAATGCCATTGCGGCAGCGTGAGTTTCACAGCCAGTAACCTCTCCGATATTTGGTATTGCCATTGCAAACAATGCCAGCATTTGACAGGCCTTTATATCGCAGCAGCAGGCGTAAAGCGCGAAGATTTGAACATAAAGGGTGATGTTAACTGGCTCCCCATTTCAGAAAAGTCTAATTCTGGACATTGCAAGAATTGCGGGAGCTATATGTTCTGGAACGCCCATGATTTCGACACGATCAGCGTCCTTGCAGGGAGCTTGGACAATACGACTGGGCTAGACGTAAAGGGTCACATATTTGTCGCTGAGAAAGGTGACTATTACAAAATTACAGACGGCCTGCCTCAATATGAGAGCTATCCGCCGCAAGGCACACGCCAAACCGAAGAACATAAACATAATTAATTAATGCGCGAGAAAGCGCATCAGGGAGAGACATATGGCAAGACGAGGACGTACGGGGGGCCGTGCTGGCCGCGCCGCAGCAACGGCTGGTGAAGCGCCAAAACGCGAGCCTTATATCAAACGTAATATTCCGACTTACTCAGTCTTGAACGACACGGATCTGGCGCAGCTTGAATATAATGCCGATACGCTCAACGAAGAGGTCGGGCTCGAAATTCAAGACGACCCTGAATCGGTCGAGTACTTTGTCAAAGCAGGCGCGACAGCCAATGGCGACCGCGTACGCTTTCCGCGGGGTATGCTACGCGAAATTATCCAAAAAACGGCGCCAAAAGAATTCACGCAACATGCGCGTAACCCCGAAAATAATGTGCAGATTGGCGGCAACAATACCGTACTCGTACCCGCATATGGACCGCCTTTTGTCTATTCAAAAGAGGGCGGACGGCGCTATGCTAATATCGAAGATTTCCGCAATTTCGTGAAACTCGCTTACATGTCGCCAAACCTCCATCACAGCGGCGGCACGGTCTGTGAGCCTGTTGATTTGCCTGTGAATAAGCGCCATTTTGATATGAATTACAGCCATATCAAATATTCTGATAAAGCGTTTATGGGGTCCGTCACGCAGCCCGAACGCGCGCTGGATACGATTGATATGACAAAAATCGTCTTCGGCGATGATTTCGTGAATGAGAATTGCGTTCTTGTGAACCTGATTAATGCCAACTCGCCCATGACATGGGACCGCGTTATGCTTGGCGCGCTGAAACATTACGCGCGGGCAGGGCAGTGCGCTATGCCGAGTCCATTTGTGGTCTCGGGTGCAATGTCGCCTGTGACAGCGGCAGGCGTGGCTGCGCAAAGCTTGGCCGAAGGTCTCGCGGGTATGGCACTGACGCAGCTTGTGCGCCCTGGCGCGCCTGTGATCTACGGAAACTTCGTAACATCAATGTCTATGCAAACAGGGGCCCCGACTTTTGGGACGCCAGAGGCCTCTCTCATCATCAATATGAGTGCAGCGCTTGCGCGACGTTTGGGCGTCCCGTTTCGCTCTGCGGGCGGATTTAACGCCTCTAAAATTCCAGATGCTCAAGCGGGTTATGAAGCCGCGAACTCATTGCAAACGGGTCTCATGGCGGGTGTGAACTTTATGCTCCACACGGCGGGCTGGCTCGAAGGTGGTCTTGCCATGGGCTATGAGAAATTCGTTATGGACGCTGACCAAGCGGGTATGATGGCGAAGTTCGCAAAAGGCGTCGATATGAGTGAAAACGGTCAAGCGATTAGCGCCATCAAGGAAGTCGGCCCAGGTCAACATTTCCTTGGCTGTGAGCATACGCAGAAGAACTTTAAGACGGCGTTCTATCAGTCTAATGTTGCTGACAATAACAGCTATGAGCAATGGGTTGAGGACGGCTCGCTTTCAGCCGAAGACCGCGCGGAGAAAGTTTATAAAACTATGCTCAATGAATATCAGCCGCCTGAGCTTGATCCAGATATTGATGCGCGCCTACTGAAATATATGGCGGACCGCAAAGCGAGTTTCCCTGATAGTAATATTAGCTAGTGGCCTAAGGCGTTATCAATCGCATGGGTGAGCGCGTCGAGAAATGACTGAACAGATGAACGAGGTGTGAGTAGTCGCACCTCGTTTACGTTTATGACGGTCACAATGACGGCCATGTGATGCGCGCTTGTACGAGCCGCAAAAGGGTATTTGGCACGGCGTAAATCAAGCGATATGAATTGTTCTAGCGCGTCGTATATGCGGGTGCCATTTAAGTCAATCGCGACCCAGCTATCACTCTGAAGAGTGGTATAAACAGCGCCGTGAAAAATGTCTGAAACAGACAAATCCGCAGTCTCGTCTTCGCCCTTGAACAGGAGAAAATATTGCTCTGGTCCCGTCCAAAGTGCGTGTCCTTCGTTGAGAGTTGCAAGTTCATTGGGCTTGGGAAGTTGGCTGCCGTAATACGTAGCAAATGTTTTAGCGACCTCATTCTCACGCCATTGTGCAATGGCCAGAGACACGATTTCAAAAGCGGGCGGCTCAGAAAGCGTTAGCCCCTCCCATGATTTTGTTATCCCAGCGAGTGGGGATTGAGCGGTGAGATCAGACACGTAAACGCTCCCCCTCTGGGTCGACGAAATGCGGGCTGACGACGGTGAGCTCGACCGTATTATTTCGCATACTATCAACGGCTTTAATCGTCTCACCGATGCGCTTGCTGCCTGCTTTCAAAAAGCCAAGTCCAATATATTGACCGAGCGAGGGTGACCACGCGACAGATGTCATATATCCCAAATCATTTTCTGGCGTGAGCGCGGCGTTGGGTTCAAAGAAATGAGCGCCATTAGTTATTCTTTCGCTTAAGTCTTTGCAGGTAAAGCCAACTAATTTAAGGGCGTCGTCGCGCGTTAGACCTTCGCGTTGAGACAGAACTTTACCGATGCAGTCTTTCTTCTTTGACATCAAACCCGAGAGGCCAAGGTTAGCGACTGTCGTCGTGCCGTTGAGCTCATTCCCTGCCGCGTGACCTTTTTCTATCCGCATCACGCCGAGCGCTTCGAGACCGTACATGGTAACGTCAAATTCCTCGCCCGCCGCCATTAAGGCGCGAATGAAACTATCGCCGTAGCGTGCAGGTACAGCAACTTCATAGGCGAGTTCACCAGAGAAAGAGAGACGAAAAAGTCGTGCGCGCGTGCCGCCGCAAACAGTCACTTGCCCACATGCCATATAGGGGAAAGCTGCGTTTGATATGTCAAACTCTGTGTCCACAATCTTGCGCAGGAGCTTGCGCGCATTGGGGCCCGCGACGGAATATTGCGCCCATTGATCCGTTGTCGAGATCAGATGCACATCCATATCAGGATAAAGGCATTGACGCACAAATTCGAGGTGACGGAACACAGGGCCAGCCTTGGCCGTTGTCGTCGTCATGACATAATGCGTCTCCGAGAACCGTGCGCAAGTGCCGTCATCCATCGCAATGCCGTCTTCGCGCAGCATCAAGCCGTAGCGACATTTGCCAACCTTCAGCGTGGAAAGCGTATTAATGTAAACCTTATTGAGGAACTTGCCTGCGTCGCGGCCTTGGACATCGATTTTGCCGAGGGTTGTAACATCGCAAATGCCGACTGAGTTACGCGTCATTTCGACTTCACGATCCACGCTATCCCGCCAGCCTTTTTCTCCGTCGCGCACAAACCATTGAGACCGTTTCCAGAGACCAGACTCAACCATCGTCGCGCCGTTTTCCAGCGCGTATTGATGCGACGGGGTGAGGCGTGTGGGTTTGAATCTTTGCCCTCTATGTCCCGCCGCAATCGCGCCGATAGAGATGGGCGTGTATGGCGGGCGAAAAATTGTCGTGCCTGTTTGTTCAATCGTTTGACCTGTCGCCTCCGCAAGCACGGCGAGCCCGACAACATTAGATGTTTTGCCCTGATCCGTTGCCATGCCGAGTGTAGTGTAACGCTTGACGTGCTCAACACTCGTAAAGCCTTCTTGGTGGGCGAGGGCAATATCTTTAGCTGTGACGTCATTTTGAAAATCCACCCATGCGCGTTTTTTGCCCGCCACATGCCAGAAGGGTTTGATGGTAATGGGGGAATCTTCCGCGCGGGGAAGCGTATCAATTTTCGCGCCCAACTCAGCACTAAGTTTATTGGCGTCTTCAAAGGCATGATGCGTGGAAAAATGCCCTGCCGCCGCGCCAATAACACTCATGTCTTTTGAGAGTGTAGCGCTATCTGGTACAAAGCAGGCTAGGGCGTCATCCCATTTTGGACGACTGCGCTTATGGCAGGTGAGGTGGACATTTGGGTTCCAGCCTCCTGACATGGCGAGATAGTCAGCGTCTATTTTTTCACCCAAGTTCGACGTGACATTTGTCAGTCCTTTTCGGCCTGCCGTATCAGTCACATATATATCTGACCGAACGTCAAATATGCGGTCTGTCGCGGTGCGGAGGCCATCATCATTATTGGTAAAAAGCGCGGCGTTATCAAAACTAATGCCGTAGCGGTTTTGATAGCTCCGCATAGCGCTCGCGAGCATAATGCCTGGACGGTCATTATTGGCAAATGCGATAGGGCGTTCCGTGGCGCCTGCGGCGAGCACAGCGTGGCTAGCATAAATACGCCAAGAGATTTGCCTTGGACTCGACGTGCCGATAGCGTCCGTTTTAATTTCCATCCCGCCATAAATACCGTGGTCAAAAACTCCATAAATTGTCGTGCGCGGCATAAGCCTGACATTGGGCAAACTTTCAAGTTCTGCTAGCGTTTGCGCGACCCAATTCGTTGGCATGTCGTCGTTGATAAGGTCAAGCTCAGTCAGGAGCCGTCCCCCCATGCGAAAATCATCATCGGCAAGTATAACGCTTTGCCCCGCACGTCCGAGATTAAGCGCCGTCAGTAAGCCTGCGGGCCCACCACCGATAACTAAGACATCGCAATGCAAAAAGCCTTTGCCATAATTATCAGGATCCGCGCGTTTCGCCAGTTCGCCGAGACCCGCCGCGCGCCTGATGACGGGTTCATAGAGCTTTTCCCAAAATGCCTTAGGCCACATGAATGTTTTATAATAAAATCCAGCCGCTAAAAATGGATGGATAAAATCATTCACTGCGAACAAATCAAACTCGCGCGAGCCCATATAGTTCTGGCTTTTCGCGACAAGGCCGTCGAAGAGCTTGATGGTTGTCGCGCGACGATTAGGCTCGCAAACGCCGCCGCCGTGGATTTCAACTAAGGCGTTGGGCTCTTCTGATCCTGCTCCCAAAATCCCGCGCGGGCGATGATATTTGAAACTCCGCCCGACGACTTTGATACTATTTCGCAGCAGCGCAGAAGCAAGCGTATCGCCTTCAAATCCTTGATAGGCTTTGCTGTCAAAAGTAAAATTAAGCGGCGTGTTTTTATCAACCAAACTCATGCCGCACCGCTTTTTGCTTTGGCCGTCAATGCGCGTTTCACATCTTTTGCGAGTTCGACTTTTGATATTTCGTGTGTCAGCGTATTGCGCGTCACGACGAGCCAGGATCTGTCGCCTTGTTCGTGATACCAAAGCTCGCGTGTGTCGCCCGCAATGTTATCGCGAAGATATTGGTAATTATGAAAATCTTCCGCCGCCGTATCTGACTTGGAATTGGGCCGCATCAGTAAGGCCGCGTCACCTAAATAGGTGAATTCTGCGGCGTCTCTGGGGCCGAGGAGAGGGTGGTTGATAATCATGGCTAATGCAAATTGGGCTGCCCGCCCTGTCCCTTTTCATCAATGGCGTAACCGCGCGCGAAACGGTCAAGGCGGTAAGCGCTCGCCGTCTCATGCGGCGTATCTGTCGCGAGGAGATGGGCGTAGCAATAGCCACTCGCAGGGGTCGCTTTGAAACCGCCATAACACCACCCGCCGTTAAAATAGAGACCGTCGATGTGTGTCTTATCTATAATGGGTGAGCCGTCCATCGACATGTCCATAATCCCACCCCATATGCGCAGGAGGCGCGCTTTGCCAATCATCGGCATCAAGCTCACCCCACCTTCACATACATCCTCGACTACTGGCAAGTTGCCGCGCTGCGCATAACTATTATAGCCGTCAATATCGCCGCCAAAGACAAGGCCGCCTTTGTCCGATTGGCTGACATAGAAATGCCCCGCGCCATAGGTGATGACGCCGTCAAGCACAGGTTTAAGGCCTTCGGTCACAAAGGCTTGCAGCACGTGACTTTCGAGCGGGAGACGCAGGCCCGCCATTGCCATGACACGGCTCGAATTTCCTGCCACGCAAACGCCCACTTTTTTGGCCCCGATGCGACCGCGCGTTGTCTCGACGCCTATGCAGACGCCATTCGCCATCTGAAAGCCCGTGACTTCGCATTGTTCAATGATGTCGACGCCCGCCTTATCGGCGGCATGGGCATATCCCCACGCGACCGCATCATGGCGCACTGTCCCGCCGCGCGGTTGCAACAGTCCGCCTCGGATAGGGAAGCGCGCATTGTCAAAATTGAGAAATGGATACAGCTTTCTGACGCCTGCCTCATCGAGCAATTTAGCGTCCGCGCCATTGATTGTCATCGCGTTACCGCGACGCGCATAGAAATCGCGCTGCGCATCGGAATGATAGACGTTTAAGACGCCGCGTTGGCTGACCATGGCGTTATAATTGACGTCCTGCTCTAGCCCTTCCCAAAGCTTGAGCGAGAACTCATAAAAGGCCTCGTTTTCATGCAGTAAATAGTTGGAGCGGATAATGGTCGTATTGCGTCCGACATTGCCGCCGCCAATCCAGCCTTTTTCTAAAACGGCAATCCGTTTTTGCCCGAATTTTGAGGCCAGGTAATGCGCCGTCGCGAGGCCGTGCCCGCCGCCACCGATAATGATGATGTCATAATCCGGTTTAGGCTCAGCCTTGCGCCAAACGGGTTTCCAGCCCTTGTGACCCGTCACGGCCTCTTTAAATATGCGCAGCGCAGAATAACCCATGCACCGACAGTAGCCATTCTTTGGCACCTCACAATATGCCTTAGCGCATATAAGACTTATTAAGTTCCATAAATTAGGCACAGCGATATTGGCAGGCGGCGATTTTGCCCCTACACGGTGGGCATGAGCAATTCTTCTTACTTCAAGCCCTCCACAATCGCACTGCATACGGGCTATACGCCTGAAAGTGACCATGGCTCGCGGGCTGTGCCGATATATCAAACTACCTCTTATGCGTTTGAGGATGTGAACGGGGCGTCTAGCCTGTTCAATGTCGAGCAGGGCGGGCACATATACTCACGTATATCAAACCCGACAGTGGCTGTGCTTGAGCAGCGCCTCGCAGCCCTCGAAGGCGGGACGGGCGCGATTTGCACGGCATCGGGTATGTCGGCGCTCTTTGCGACATTCATCACGCTGTGCTCTACGGGCGATCACATCGTCTCTAGTGAGCAGATTTACGGCTCTACTGCGACCACACTGCGCTACACGCTTAAACGCATGGGTATTAGCTGTGACTTTGTGAATATTAATGACCCTGATGCTGTCGCGACCGCCATTCAGCCTAATACGAAGCTCGTATTTTGCGAGTCTATTTCTAACCCCGGCATGCAGGTCACGAACCTTCCGCAGCTTGCCAAAGTCACGCAGGCTGTTGGCGTGCCCATTGTCATTGACGCCACTTTCGCCACGCCTGCGCTCAACCGTCCGCTAGAGCACGGCGCGAATATTGTCGTTCACTCCATCACAAAATGGATCGGCGGGCACGGCACGTCAGTGGGCGGCTGTATCATTGACGGCGGTAATTTCAATTGGGGTGTCAAAGGCAAAGACGGCAAAGACCGTTTTCCAGAACTCACCGAGCCCTATGCGCCGTTCCACGGCATGAAATTTTGGGAAGAGTTTGGCCCCACGGCTTTTGTCATGAAAATCCGCAGCGAAGCCATGCGAGATTTGGGTGCGGCCTTGTCCCCTCATAATGCGTTTCTTATCTTGCAGGGTGTCGAGACGCTTGAACTGCGTATGAAAAAGCATGTTGGGAATACAATTGCGTTGCGCGACTGGCTATCGGAACAAAAAGGCGTGTCGTGGGTACGTCATCCCGATTTGAGTAATGAGCCGCATGTGGCAGAGATGTTTCCATCTGGCGCAGGCTCCATGCTCTGCTTTGGTGTCGCGGGCGGCCGCGCGGGCGGGGCGGCCTTTATCAACACTGTGAAACTGGCATCTCATCTCGCGAATGTTGGCGATAGCCGCACTCTGGTCCTTCATCCTGGCAGCACGACACACTCGCGCCTTACGAAAGAGGCGATGGAAGCCGCAGGGATTTCCGAAGACCTCATCCGCGTGTCGGTGGGGTTAGAGGATATCGACGACATCAAAGCCGATTTTGCCAAAGGGCTGAAGGCCGCGTCACGGGTGGCGAGCTAATGGAACTCACTGTTCAAAACGCGCCCGTTTATGTCGCGACAGGTGGCAAAGACTTCGACCCCGCACTGCCTACCGTGGTGTTCATCCACGGTAGCGGCGGTGACCACCGCACATGGGCTTTGCAAACGCGTTGGTTTGCCTATCACGGCTATAGCGTCCTCGCGCCTGACCTGCCGGGGCACAGCTTGTCAGGCGGAGAGGCGTTCACCAAGATTGAGCAGAGCGCTGATTGGCTCGCGGAATTTCTTGAGAAAGCAAGTGTAAAAGCCGCGCATCTGGTCGGGCATAGCCAAGGCTTCTTAAGCGCGCTCGCCTTTGCAAAACATCATGAAGATAAGCTATTATCTCTTACAGCCATAGGCACCGCCGCTGCTATTCCTGTCAATCAAGCCTTGATTGATACGGCCAAGGACAGCTCCGCCAAAGCCGCACATATGATGTGTAATTGGGGTTTTGGCCCTGACGCGCATTTGGGGCGTAGCTCCGTCCCTGGTATGCAGCCAATCGCCATTTCGCGCGCTATTATGAGCCGCAACCCCCTTGCGGCGGATTTACAGGCCTGTGCAGATTACACAGACGGTGACGCAGTCGCAGGAGCTTTAACAATCCCACGTCATTGCATCCTCGCAACGCATGATAAAATGACGCCACTAAAGGCTGGGCTTGGCCTTTCTAAGATTATGGGCGTTGAGCCAACTATCATATCGGAACGCGGGCATATGCTGCCGCTTGAAGCGCCGAAACAGACCCTTATGGCGCTACGAGATTTTATTGGATCAATTACCTCACAGAGAGACGCCGCATGAGTATTCAAAAAGTAGCCGTTATCGGCGCGGGCACAATGGGCGCAGGTATTGCGGGGCAGGCGGCGAATGCAGGCTGTGACGTGCTTCTCCTTGATCTGAAAAGCGACGGGAAGGACGTCAATGCGCGCGCCCAAGCGGGACTAGACCGCATTTCAAATCCAAACAATCTCGGCATTCTCAGCCCCGATCTTGCCAGTAAGATTACAGTAGGAAATATCGAAGATGATTTCCACAAACTCGCGGACTGCGACTGGATAGCCGAAGCTATTTTAGAACGGCTTGATTTGAAAAAGGCGCTTTATAAAAATCTTGATGAGGTTTGCAAAGATGACGCGATTATCTCGTCGAACACCTCGACCATTCCCATTAAATTACTCGTCGAAGATATGCCGCTCGCCTTTCGCAAGCGCTTTGCTATAACACATTTCTTCAATCCTGTGCGTTTTATGCCGCTGCTTGAGCTTGTCGCGGGCGAAGATACTGACCCGCAGATTATGCAAGAGCTTCATAGCTTTTGCGATGAACGATTGGGTAAGTCCGTCGTGCCGTGCCTGGATACGCCAGGTTTTCTGGGCAATCGCGTGGGGTGCTACGCCATCCAAGCGGCTCTACACAAAGCCAAGACAATGGGCCTTTCACCGCAAGAGGCGGACGCCATTTTTGGCCGTCCTATGGGTATCCCTAAGACGGGGGTTTTTGGGCTTTATGACTTAATCGGTATTGATTTGATGAGTGATGTGGCGAGTAGCCTTGTGAATATTCTGCCAAAAGGCGACGCGTTTCATGACGTCGGGAACAAGCTCGCTTTGATGGAAAACATGATTGCGAACGACCAGAAGGGCCGCAAATCTGGTGCTGGCTTTTACCGAACTAATGACGGGCAGAAGCAGGTCATCAATCTTGAAACGAGTCAGTATGAAGACATTAAATTGTTAGACATTCCTGTCGCCGCCAAGGCCGAAAAAAATGGGATTATCCACGTTTTAAACGATAGCTCAAAATACGGCGATTATGCCTGGGCGGTGATGTCCGACGTACTTGTATACGCCGCCTCGCTCGTGCCAGAGGTCGGCGATAATGGCGTCGCTATCGATGACGCAATGAAGCTCGGCTATAACTGGATTAAGGGTCCGTTTGAGTTGATGGACGAAATAGGTGTTGACTATTTTATTAAGCGCCTCAAATCCGAACACCGCGCCGTGCCAGAGTTCCTGCAACAAGCGGAAGGCTCATCCTTTTACGACGGCCTGAATACCCGCATTTACGGCGGTGGGTGGCGTGCGATTGAACGGCCAGAAGGCACGTTGCGTTTTAACGATCGTCGTAAGACACTCACGCCTGTTCAGCATAATGAGGATGCGAGCTTTTATGTCACTGACAATGTCGCTGTCGTTGAGTTCCACTCCAAGGCTAACGCCCTCGGCGCAGAGTCGATGCAGATACTTGACCGTGGTCTTGATGCTGTGTCTGCGCAAAAACTTGACGGCCTTATCGTGCACAATGACGCACAGCACTTCTCATGCGGCGTAAATCTCAATGCGGTGCGTGCGTTTTTCGAGGCGCAGGACTGGGACGGGCTTGATAATTTCCTTAATGATTTTCAGCAAACGGTTCATAAAATGGCTGTCGCAGATTTCCCCGTTGTCGTTGCGCCAGTCGGCCTCTCGCTCGGCGGCGGATTTGAGGTGGTGCTGCATGGCAAGCACGTCATCTGCCATGCCAATTCAAACATGGGGCTAGTCGAAAGCGGTGTCGGCGTTATCCCTGCGGGCGGGGGCTGTAAAGAAACACTTTATCGTTGGATTGATAAGAAAGACGGTGACGTTGTCGCCGCGGCTTGGGAAGCGTTTTACGCGCTTGGCTTTGGCAAAACGGCTAGCTCGCCAGAACTCGCGCGCGACATGGCGATGTTGAGAGACAATGATCGTTACGTCAATAATCGCGATAGGCTGTTCTCAGAAGCGCTCGCGGCAATTAAATCCCCGCAAGAGCAACGCGCGTTCACACGTGAACCGATAGCAATGGCGGGCCGTGAGGTCTATCATAAGATGATAGCTTGGGCTGAGGCCGCGCGGGAGAAGGGGACGCTTTATCCGCATGATGTATTTGTCTCGACCCAAATCGCAGAAATCGTGACGGGTGGCGATATTGATGCGGGTACATTGTTGTCAGAGAAAGACTTGTACGATGCCGAGCGGCGCGCTTTCCTGCGTCTTGTAGAAACGTCAGAGACACAAGCGCGTATTGTCGGGCTTCTTGATAATGGCAAAACGGTAAGAAACTAATGCCTGCGGCCTATGATGACTTGCCGCGCAACGCTGCGAATTATGTTCCGCTGACGCCACTATCTTTTCTCGACCGTACGGCGGATATTTATCCGGACCGCGAGGCGGTCGTTTATAACGGACGCCGCTATAGTTGGGCAGAGGTCAGGGAGAGGTGTCGCAAATTTGCGAGTGCGCTCAATAAACGCGGGATTGGCAAAAACGATACAGTTTCGCTTCTGACGTATAATACGCCAGAGATGTTTGAGTGTCATTTTGCTGTGCCGATGGCGGGGGCTGTGCTCAACACCATTAATACGCGTCTTGATGCAGCGACTGTGGCCTATATCATTGATCATGCTGAAACAAAATTAATCATTGTTGATAGGGAGTTATGGCCTGTTCTTGAGGCAGCGCTCAAGACATGTGATGGTTCGCCAGAGGTTATTGTCATTGATGATCCGGCAGCCTTAACGAAGCCTGACCTGCCACACGACGGCGTCCAGTTTTACGAAGACCTATTGGCCGAAGGCATGGCAGAATATAGAGGCGAACCGCTGACTGACGAATGGCAAGCGCTCTCGCTCAACTATACTTCTGGCACAACGGGTCGACCAAAGGGTGTTGTCTATCATCATAGGGGCTCTTACCTCATGTCTATGGGAACAGTGCCGAGTTGGGGGCTGAGCCCGCATCCGCGCTATCTCTACACTGTGCCGATGTTTCACTGTAATGGCTGGGGGCATGCGTGGACTATGACGCTTATGGCGGGCACGATTTACTGCCTACGCGCCTTCTCGCCTAAAACCGTTTTTGATATGATCGAAGCGCATAAAATTACGCATTTTGGCGGCGCGCCTGTCGTGCTTAATATGCTCGCCTCCGCGCCCGATAAAGATAAGAGAACTTTCGCAAATCCCGTAAGCGTCATGACAGCAGGCGCGCCTCCGCCTGCCAGTGTTCTTGAAGCCATGGCGGAGTTCAACTTTGACGTCATGCATGTTTACGGGCTGACGGAAACATACGGACACATTCTACAATCTGCCCCACAAGACGATTGGGCAGACAAATCGATTGCTGAACAAGCCGCGCTTAAAGCGCGCCAAGGCGTACGATTTGCCATGACGGACCACGTTGATGTGATCGATGCAAAGGGCCGCTCTGTTCCTCATGACGGGGAGACGATGGGCGAGATTGTCATTCGTGGCAACACAGTCATGAAGGGCTATTTGAAAGACCCGTCCGCCACCTATGAAGCTTTCAAAAGCGGGTGGTTCGTGAGCGGGGATTTGGGCGTGATTTACCCCGACGGCTATATCCAACTGAGAGACCGTGCCAAAGATATCATCATTTCGGGCGGCGAGAATATATCCTCTGTCGAAGTCGAAACAACGCTGTATAAACACCCTTCTGTAGACCTCGCGGCCGTCGTCGCGATGCCCGATGAGAAATGGGGCGAAGTGCCATGTGCCTTTGTTGAACTTCAAGCCGAAGCAACAGAAGCGGAGCTGATTGCGTTCTGCCTCGAAAACATGGCGCGTTTTAAACGCCCGAAACGCATCGTGTTTGGCGAACTGCCTAAAACGGCAACAGGTAAAATACAGAAGACAGAACTTCGCGCGCGCGCAAAGTCGCTATAATTGACCTCACAAATGCGTCATCCCATATGGGTTTAATGCGACGAGAGTCAGTTTTAGGTAAGAAATTGCGCCAGTAAGATGTATAACTGTGTCAATAAGAGGACGACACTATGAAAACTATCGGACACTTCATCGACGGGCAGCGCGTGGCGGTCAAAGGCGCACGCACGAAAGATATTTACAATCCCAATACGGGAGCTGTGCAAGCCAAAGTCGCCATGGCGACACCGTCTGAACTCGACGCTGCAATTGCGTCTGCCGAAGTCGCGCAGCGTGAGTGGGCTAAGGAAAATCCACAACGTCGCTCGCGTATCATGTTTGCCTATAAACAACTTGTCGAAGCCAATATGGATGACCTTGCGGCGATGCTATCCTCTGAACACGGCAAAGTCCTCGCCGATAGTCGCGGCGACGTCATGCGGGGCATTGACGTTATTGAATTTGCTTGCGGCATTCCGCATGGGCAAAAGGGCGAACACACTTATGGCGCTGGGCCAGAGATTGACGTCTATTCTCTGCGTAAACCTCTCGGCGTCGTCGCGGGGATTACGCCATTTAATTTTCCTGCGATGATTCCGATGTGGATGTTCGGGATGGCGATTGCGACAGGGAACGCTTGTATCCTAAAGCCATCAGAAAAAGACCCGAGCGTACCTATGCGTCTCGCGGAGCTTTTCGTTGAGGCCGGTGGGCCAGCAGGGCTTTTGCAATGCATCAATGGCGACAAAGAAATCGTCGACGCCATTTGTGACCATCCCACCATCAAGGCCGTGAGTTTCGTCGGGTCGTCTGATATTGCGCAATATGTCTATGCGCGCGCGACGGCGAACGGCAAACGCGCGCAGTGTATGGGCGGAGCGAAAAACCACGGTATTATCATGCCCGACGCCAATATGGACCAAGCGGTGAAAGATATACTCGGCGCGGCTTACGGCTCGGCGGGCGAGCGCTGTATGGCCTTGCCAGTTGTCGTACCTGTCGGCGAGGGAACGGCGGAGCGGTTTATTGAGAAAATGCTACCCGCGATTGAAGCGATGAAAGTGGGCGTATCTGAGGATCCAGACGCAGATTACGGGCCCGTCGTAACTGACGTGCACCGCGACAGCATTAAAGCGCAAATCGGCAAAGCCGTGGAGGAGGGCGCGACGCTTTTGGTTGATGGGCGCGACTTTTCACTGCAAGGCTATGAGGACGGATTTTTCATCGGGCCGAGCCTGCTGGATCACGTGACGCCAGATATGGAAACTTATCAGGACGAGATTTTCGGCCCTGTCTTGCAAATTGTGCGCGCGGATAGTTTTGAAGAGGCCGTGCGCCTGCCGTCTGAGCATCAATACGGAAACGGCGTCGCAATATTTACCCAAAACGGTCGCGCCGCCCGCGAATTCGCAGACCGTGTTGAAGTTGGCATGGTCGGCATCAACGTCCCCATCCCTGTGCCCGTCGCCTATCATAGCTTTGGCGGCTGGAAGCGTTCGGCGTTTGGAGACGCCAATCAATACGGTATGGAAGGCTTGCGGTTTTATACGAAGGTGAAGACGGTGACGCAACGCTGGCCAGAAGGCGAGACAGAAGATAGCGCCTTTATCATTCCGAGGTTTTAATTTTTCGCTCACCCAGATGCATATCGGCGTCTAAGCAAATTTAAATGGAGTAGAATTATATCTGAGAGACTTAAATCAATAGTGTTCGTCGGACTATGTCTTGCATGGCCTGCGCTCGCTTATGGACAGATAAACGGTATGAAAAACACGTTGCAAAATTCTCGCGTACTTGTGGCATGTGACTTGGGAGATGTGAACCCTATTTCGCGCATCACACCAAAGATGGACTGGGCGGGATTTGCAGAGCGGGACCTCGTTTTTGTTATGCAAAAAACTGATGGTGTCGTGGGATTATCGCGAGATGGCGAATTTGACCTCTCTCTCAATGCGCCTCTCATCAATTACAAATCTTGTAATTCCGCAGACTTTATTTTGATAGGTAAGGATGGTCGCGCGAAGAAAAGTTGGGCAAAGACTGTTTCTATTGACGACCTATTTATCACGATAGACGCCATGCCGATGCGACAATTTGAAATGCGTGAGCAACGTCGGGCGAAAAAGCAGGACAACTAAATGCATTTCCAACTCACAGAAGAACAAACACTTATCCAAGATATGGCGCGAAACTTCGCGGCGACGGAACTTGCGCCGCATTCCTCGCGGTGGGATGAAGAAAAATTTCTAGACCGTGACGTGTTTGCCAAGGCCGCAGAGCTCGGATTCATGGGCATTTATACGGGCGAAGAGCATGGCGGCACGGCGCTTTCGCGGCTGGATAGTGCGCTGGTATTCGAAGCCCTTGCGGCGGGAGATGTGTCGCACACCGCCATGATGACCATTCATAATATGGCGACGTGGATGGTGGACCGCTATGGCTCTGAGGCTTTGCGCGCGAAATATGTGCCGAGGCTGACGGCGGGCGAGTTGATTGCGAGTTATTGCCTAACCGAGCCAGGCGCGGGGTCTGATGCGGCCTCGCTCTCGACCAAAGCGGTGCGGGACGGCGATGATTATATCCTCAACGGCAGCAAAAGCTTTATCTCTGGCGCGGGCTGGTCTGATATCTATGTCGTAATGGCGCGCACCTCTGATGATGGCGCGCGCGGGATTTCGACTTTTGTTGTTGAGAACGGCACGGCTGGACTTAGCTTTGGCGCGAATGAGAAAAAGATGGGCTGGAACGCGCAACCGACAGCGCAAGTGATTATGGAAGATTGCCGAGTCCCAGTTGAGAACCGCGTCGGCGCAGAAGGCGACGGCTTTAAATTTGCCATGAGCGGGCTTGACGGCGGGCGTGTTAATATCGGGGCATGTAGCCTTGGCGGGGCGCAGAAAGCGCTGGACGCCTCACTGCAATATACCAAAGAGCGGAAACAATTTGGCAAATCCATTTCAGACTTTCAGAACACGCAATTTATGCTCGCCGATATGGTCACAGAACTAGAGGCCTCGCGCCTCATGCTCTACCGCGCTGCCGATATGGTTGACCATAAACTCCCCAATGCGGGCGCGGCCTGCGCGATGGCAAAGCGCTTTGCGACGGATATGTGCAGCAAGATTGCTAATGACGCGCTACAGCTTCACGGCGGCTACGGTTACCTCTCGGAATACGGCATTGAGCAAATCGTGCGCGACCTCCGCGTCCACCAAATCCTAGAAGGCACAAACCAGATTATGCGCGTGATTGTTAGCCGTGATTTGTTGAGGCAATGATAAGCTCGCGACAAAAACGTATACTAGCAGGAGTTGCCGCCTTGGCGATGGCCTCAATTGGTATTAATGCGTTTTCTGAGGCCTCCAAAGAGGCCGCACGCGAAAATGTAGCGTCAGTTTTTCTTGGCGAGGATTCAGCTAAGACCTATGTCCAACTTGACTTTGGGAATTGTGATTATCAACTAACCCGCAAATTTCGTCGGATTGTGACATTTGATAAACGCGAACCTGTTGCGACGGATCGTTGTCAGGCAATTGCAAAGACCCGTGAGAGGGCGATAGCCGAGGCTTTGGGTGCGACCCCTACACCAGCACAATGTTATGACTTTGTGAAAGACAAACTTCCGCGTGCATTAAGCCGCAGAAAAGGGGAAAGCGCTTGCCGTTATTTTTTAAAATATGACTATAGTGGATAGTATTATGACTGACCAAATTACCTCTCGCGTAAGCGGCAATCTCGGACACATTACGCTCAACCGTCCTAAGGCGCTGAATGCGCTAACCCAAGATATGGTCGACGAGATGACGCGGCTTTTGCTCGCGTGGGAGCAGGATGATAATATCGGTGCCGTGTTGATTGACGGGGCAGGTGAGCGGGCCTTTTGTGCGGGCGGCGACGTCATACTACTTCACGATAGTGGCAAGGCGGGCGATGACCGCGCGGAGCGTTTCTGGCGCGACGAATATGCGCTCAACGAACTCATTCACCGTTATTCTAAGCCTTATATCACGCTAATCGATGGTTTTGTCATGGGCGGCGGCGTCGGGTTATCCGTGCATGGCCGCTACCGTATTGCAGGCGATGACACAGTATTCGCCATGCCAGAAACAGGTATCGGTTATTTCCCAGATGTGGGCGGGACGTATTTCCTGCCGCGCCTCGGTCTGGATATCGGGCAGTGGCTTGGCCTAACGGGCGCGCGTCTTAATGCGGCGCAGTCGCTCGAGATTGGGGTGGCGAACGGCTTCATCCCATCCGTTAAACACGCCGCTTTCACAGAAGCGCTCGCCCAAGCAAAACTCGACGGCTCAGACTCGGCGGTGCAGGCGGTGATGAGCGGTTTCTTAGAGCCCGGCCCGATGGATGCTGATATGCCCGCCGCTGTGACGGCGTTTAACGAGAAAGATGTGCCGTCTATATTGCGCGCGCTCGACGGTATGGACGGAGAGTGGGCGGCTAAACAAGCGACCTCTTTACGCCGCAAAAGCCCGCTTGCGCTGTCGGTCACTTTTGAGGCGATAAAGCGCGGACTAGAACTCGATTTCAAAGCGGCCATGACGCAAGAACTCGACGTCTCTCTCAATTTTCTAAAAACGCAGGACTTCTATGAGGGCATTCGCGCGCAATTAATTGACAAAGATCGCAATCCGAAATGGTCGCATGATAGTCTGGACAATGTGAGCGACGCGCAGATTGAACGATTGTTTAAAAAGACAGCCAGTCCGCGTCAGCAATTTCTTGATTGAGTGCGTAGGACGTCGGGCATTGTACGTATAAACGACATAGCATCTACGCACAAAGCCCGACGCACAACACGGAGTTTTTTATGACCACAATAGCTTTCATCGGCCTTGGCAATATGGGCCTCGGCATGGCCTCTAATCTAGCCAAGGCAGGGCATGAAGTTTGCGCGCTCGACATCTCCAAAGAGGCCATCGACAAAGCCGTTGCCGCAGGATGCGTGGCAGCGAAAAATGCGAAAGACGCGGTCGCGTCTGCTGACGTTGTCATCACCATGTTACCCGCGGGGCGGCATGTGAAACTCGTCTACGCGGGAGAAGACGGCGTGTTTTCCTACGCCAAGCCGGGCACATTGTTCATCGACTGCTCCACCATTGATGTCGCGACCGCGCGTGAGGTTATAGCTGCCGCCGAGGAGAAAGGGTTTGCCATGATTGACGCGCCTGTGTCGGGCGGCACGGCAGGCGCAGCGGCGGGCACGCTGACCTTTATGTGTGGCGGTACAGAGGCGGCTTACGAGCGCGCGAAATCTGTCCTCGATATCATGGGAAAGAATATTTTCCACGCAGGCGACTCTGGCAATGGCCAAGTCGCAAAGATCGCCAATAATATGCTGCTCGCCATTCATATGATTGGGACGTGTGAGGCCTTCAATCTGGCAGAAAAACTCGGCCTTGATGCGCAGACGTTTTTTGATATTAGCTCCACCGCATCTGGGCAAAATTGGTCTATGACAAGCTATTGCCCTGCGCCCGGTCCCGTGCCGAGTTCGCCCGCCAATAATGATTACAAAGCAGGCTTTGCTGCGGCGATGATGCTTAAAGACCTACGCCTCGCCAAAGATGCTGCGAGCGCGGCGGAGGCGCAGGCCCCGCTCGCCAACAGGTCGGAAGCGCTCTATGCAGAAATGGAGGCGCTTGGGCAGGACGGATTAGATTTCTCAGCTATTATGCGTTTGATAAACGGCACACTGCCCGATCTCTAAAATCACATATAAGATAGGAAGCGACTTGCAAATCGGGGGACGGGTCTTACTACTATTGATGACTTTGCGAGGAAGCAAATGGGTGAAATAGGGACAGGGCAGCAATGAGCGATATCCTACAGCAGTTACAAGAAAAACGTACAGAGGCTCGCGCGGGCGGTGGCCAAGGGCGTATCGACAAGCAGCACGCCAAAGGCAAGCTGACGGCACGCGAACGGCTGGAACTCCTGCTTGATCCGAACAGCTTTGAAGAATTTGATATGTTCGTGAAACACCGCAGCACGGACTTCGGCATGGACAAAACCCATTATGCGGGCGACGGCGTCGTTACGGGCTGGGGCACGATTAACGGACGCAAGGCCTTTGTATTTGCGCAGGATTTCACGGTCTTTGGCGGCAGCCTCTCT
Source organism: uncultured Caulobacterales bacterium (assembly GCA_964424575.1). GTDB lineage: Bacteria > Pseudomonadota > Alphaproteobacteria > Caulobacterales > Maricaulaceae > Fretibacter. The sequence goes on from CAYRIV010000010.1 coordinate 73,050, forward strand.
GAGACCCACGCGCAGAAAATCTGCAAAATCCAAGAAATGGCGATGAAGCACGGCGCGCCGATTATTGGCCTCAACGACTCAGGCGGGGCGCGCATACAAGAAGGCGTGGCGGCGCTCGCGGGCTACACAGATGTGTTTCAAAACAATATCTTAGCGTCAGGTGTTGTCCCGCAAATCAGCGTTATTATGGGCCCGTCTGCGGGTGGGGCGGTTTACTCGCCTGCGCTGACCGATTTCATCTTCATGGTGCGCGACAGCAGCTATATGTTCTTAACGGGGCCAGATGTCCTTAAGACCGTGACCAATGAAATCGTCACCGCGGAAGAGCTTGGCGGCGCGAAAACCCACACGACGAAATCCTCAGTCGCGGACGGTGCGTTTGATAATGACATGGAAGCGCTCGCGGAAATCCGCCGCCTGTTTGACTTCTTGCCGCTCAATAACCGCGCAGGCTCGCCGACGCGGCCTTTCTTTGACCGCCATGACCGCATCGACGAAAGCCTTGATACGCTCGTGCCAGAGAACCCGAATATCCCTTATGATATGAAAGAGCTGGTCGAGAAAATCGCGGATGAGGGCGACTTTTTTGAAATCCAGCGCGACTTTGCCAAGAACATTCTTTGCGGCTTTATCCGCCTCGAAGGGCAAACCGTCGGCGTGATTGCCAACCAACCAATGGTGCTGGCGGGATGTCTTGATAGTGACGCGTCCCGCAAGGCGGCGCGCCATGTGCGCTTTTGTGACTGCTTTGATATTCCAATTCTTACGCTCGTCGATGTGCCGGGCTTCCTGCCAGGCACAGACCAAGAATATGGCGGCGTGATTAAACACGGCGCGAAACTGCTCTATGCTTATGGTGAAGCGACTGTGCCAAAAGTCACCGTGATTACGCGCAAAGCTTACGGTGGCGCTTATTGCGTGATGGCACCCAAACATTTGCGCGGCGACATCAACTATGCTTGGCCTACGGCGCAGATTGCGGTTATGGGGGCTAAAGGCGCGGTGGAAATCCTGCACCGCAAAGACTTGGGCGACGCGGATAAAACCTCTGCCCATATCGCAGACTATGAAGAGAAATTCCTCAGCCCCTTTCGCGCTGCAGAACTCGGCTATATTGACGAGGTGATACAGCCGCAAAGCACCAGACGCAGGGTCAACCGCGCCTTCGCGTTGCTTAAGGACAAAGAACTAAAAAACCCGTGGAAGAAACATGGGAATTTGCCGTTATGAGTGACGTGTCCACACCGATAACAAGTTCGCAAACAATCAAAGATGTCTATTTGCCAATGTCATTTATCTCCATTTTGGAACATGGAGTAAAGGAATCAAAGTTTAGATCAGCTTTTGGTTTTGCAGGGTTTCTATTGTTGTTTCCTAAGAATGAAACATCAAAATTTTTAGACTTGGATGCTAAAATCTTAACATTGGCGTCATTAGGTTTATTAGTTTGTGCTGTTACGTATTTCTATAAATATTTAAGATACTCCAAGCTTGTGCATGACGCTCACCTCTATGAGGCACTTCATAAAATTTCGCCCACAGCAGACTTTGATCTCATTGAAACGTTAATTGATAAAAAAAGTTCAACCTCGAAAAAATTTGTTGAATACAGCGGAGGGGGTAGAGATTTAAAGGTAATGGATTCAACCGGCATCTTAGCAATACTTTTTTCCTCCCTTTTCTTAGCATTAGCTGCATTTTTGAAAGTTTTCCCTGAATTAGTGACGCAATTAATATGATAAAAAAAATCCTCATAGCTAACCGTGGTGAAATTGCTTGCCGCGTGATTAAGACGGCCCGCAAGATGGGCATTGCGACTGTGGCGGTGTATTCCGATGCTGACCGCAATGCGCTGCATGTTGAGATGGCGGATGAGGCGGTGCATATTGGCGCGCCTGCGGCGTCCGAGTCTTATTTGGTGATGGATAAAATCATTGACGCGATTGAGCGCACGGGCGCGGACGCTGTGCATCCGGGTTATGGCTTTCTGTCGGAAAATCCTGAATTTGCGAAATTACTCGCCAAGAAGAATATCACTTTCATCGGCCCGAACCCCCACGCCATTGTGTCCATGGGCGATAAGATTACGTCTAAAAAACTCGCGCAAGAGGCGGGCGTGTCCTGCGTGCCAGGCCATATGGGCTTGATTGAGGACGCGGACGAAGCCGTCAAAATCGCCAAAAAAGTCGGCTATCCCGTCATGATTAAGGCGTCAGCGGGCGGCGGCGGGAAGGGCATGCGCATCGCCTATAATGACGAGGAAGCGCGCGAAGGGTTTGAGAGCTCCAAGAATGAAGCCGCGAACAGCTTTGGCGATGACCGTATCTTTATCGAGAAATTTGTCGAAGAACCCCGCCATATCGAAATCCAAGTGCTGGGCGATAAGCATGGCAATGTGATTTACCTCGGCGAACGCGAATGCTCTATTCAACGGCGTAATCAAAAAGTTATCGAAGAAGCGCCGTCACCATTCCTCGATGAGAAAACCCGCAAAGCTATGGGCGCGGAGTCTGTGGCACTCGCAAAAGCTGTGGATTATGACAGTGCGGGCACGGTGGAATTCATCGTCGATAAGGATAAGAACTTCTATTTCCTTGAGATGAACACACGTCTGCAAGTCGAACATCCCGTGACAGAATTCATTACAGGTGTGGATTTGGTTGAGCAGATGATCCGCTCGGCCAATGGCGAAAAACTCTCGATGAAACAAAAAGACGTAAAGCTCAATGGTTGGGCGCTTGAGAGCCGTATTTATGCCGAAGACCCGTACCGCAATTTCCTGCCGTCTATTGGACGCCTTGTGCGCTACCGCCCACCCGCAGAGCAAACGCTCCATAACGGCGCGATTGTGCGCAACGACACAGGCGTATTTGAGGGCGGCGAAATCTCGATGTATTACGACCCGATGATCGCCAAGCTTTGCACATGGGGAGAGGACAGGGGCGTGGCGCTCAACGCGATGAAAGACGCGCTCGACACGTTTGAGCTTGAAGGGATTGGGCACAATATCCCGTTCCTACAAGCGGTCTATGACCATGACCGATTTGAGCGCGGCGATATCAATACGGCCTTCATCGCGGATGAATATCCTGACGGCTTTGAAGGCGCGCCCGTCAATGCTGGCCACGCGCGCAAGGTCGGGGCGGTCTGCGCGCTGATGCACGATATCTCTGAGCACCGCGCGGCCGAGATTAGCGGGAGCCTCCCGAACCACGAACGCCATATCCCCGATGAATGGGCGGTCGAGGTGAAAGCACCCGACGTGACCCATCACTACGGCGCGGACATAAACGGCGAAGAAGGCCTGCGCACCATTGTCGTGGATGATGGCTCGGATAAAGCCGCAATAGAGATGGAAGTCCTGACGGCCTGGAAGCCTGGGCAGCCGCTCGTTCGCGCGCTCGTCGATAATAAGCCGTTTAATTTCAAAGCCCGCCGAAACGCGGAAGGCTATGAGGTGCGGCATCGCGGCGTCGATTATAAAGTCGCTGTGCGGACCCCGCGCGGGGCTGAGCTGGCGCAGCTCATGCCAGAGAAGGTCGCGCCAGATACGTCTAATATGCTGCTGTGCCCCATGCCAGGGGTCGTCGTGAAATTGCTCGTCGCGGAAGGTGATACGGTCGAGGACGGCCAAGCGCTCGCTGTTGTCGAAGCCATGAAGATGGAGAATACGCTGCGGGCCGAGAAGAAATCTGTCGTCGCCAAAGTGCATTGCAAGGCAGGCGACAATCTCGCCGTTGATGACGTCATTATGGATTTTGAGAGGTGAGCCGCTCCCATGACGACAGCATAAGGAAATGGGAAACGCTCGCCTCTGGTGACCTGAAAGGCGGCGACCCTAAGACGCTTGAAACGCAGACGCCTGAAGGTATCACGATTAAGCCGCTCTACACAGACGCGGATGTGCCAGAGTCGGCGGCGCAAGAAATTCCAGGTGAGGCGCCCTATACGCGCGGCGTTCGGGCAACGATGTATACGGGCCGCCCCTGGACCATTCGCCAATATGCGGGCTTCTCAACTGCGACGGAGAGTAATGCGTTTTACCGCAAAAACCTCGCGGCGGGGCAGAAAGGCTTGTCTGTCGCGTTCGATTTGGCGACCCATCGCGGCTACGATTCTGATCATCCGCGCGTGACGGGAGATGTCGGTAAGGCGGGCGTTGCGATTGACAGTGTTGAGGATATGAAAATCCTGTTTGACGGTATTCCGCTGGATAAAATGTCAGTCTCTATGACCATGAACGGCGCAGTAATACCGATACTCGCCATGTATATCGTGGCGGGCGAAGAGCAGGGCGTCAGCACTGATAAACTTTCTGGCACTATTCAAAACGACATCCTCAAAGAGTTTATGGTGCGCAACACCTATATCTATCCGCCTGCGCCGAGTATGAAAATCATTGGCGATATTATTGAATATACCTCGCAAGAGATGCCGCGATTTAATTCGATTTCTATCTCTGGCTATCACATGCAGGAAGCGGGTGCGACTCTCTCACAAGAGCTCGCCTATACGCTGGCGGATGGTATGGAGTATGTACGCGCAGCTATGGCGAAGGGCCTGGATGTTGATGACTTCGCGCCGCGTTTGTCATTCTTTTTCTGTATCGGTATGGATATGTTTATGGAGGTCGCAAAGCTGCGCGCGGCGCGCCAAATGTGGTCAAAGATTATGACTGACTTTGGTGCAACATCTGAGCGCTCTAAAATGCTGCGCACCCATTGTCAGACCTCTGGCGTTTCGCTGACCATGCAAGACCCTTATAATAATGTTGTGCGCACGACGGTGGAGGCTTTAGCCGCGACCATGGGCGGCACGCAGTCTTTGCATACAAATGCCTTTGACGAGGCGATTGCTTTGCCGACAGAAACATCTGCGCGGATTGCGCGCAACACCCAGCTTATTTTGCAGCATGAAACGGGCCTTACGCGCGTGGTCGACCCACTCGCGGGCTCCTATTATGTCGAGAGCTTGACCAAGCAACTCGCCGATGAAGCGTGGAAAATGATTGACGAGGTTGAAGCGCTTGGGGGGATGACGAAAGCGATTGAAAGTGGCCTGCCAAAGCTCAATATCGAAGAGGCAGCTTTGCGCCGTCAATCGCGTATCGATAGCGGCGATGACGTCATTGTGGGGGTGAACAAATACACACGGGATGAAGAAGATCCGATTGACACGCTTGATATTGATAATGAAAAAGTGCGCGCAGGGCAGGTCAAATCAATCGAGATGATTAAAGCGAGCCGCGACACGCAAACTGTTGAAAAGGCACTTAAAAATCTGACGATTATCGCTAAATCGGGTGAGGGTAATCTCCTCGCGGCGGCGGTTGATGCGGCGCGCGCACGGGCCACACTCGGCGAAATCACGCAAGCAATGGAAATTGTCTTTGGTCGCCACGATGCGGTCACACGTATACTGTCTGGTGTTTATAGCGAGATGAATAAAAATGATCCGTTATTCAAAAGCATTACGGCGCGCATCTCTGAATACCAAAGCGAAAACAATAATTTACCCTATGTTCTTATCGCGAAAATGGGACAAGATGGCCATGATCGCGGCGCGAAAGTTGTGGCGACGAGCTTTGCGGATATGGGCTTTAAGGTCGATATGACAAATTTGTTCGTTACGCCTGATGAGGTGGCGGATATCGCAATTGAAAAAGGCGTGGACGTCATTGGGGTGTCGTCTCTCGCGGCGGGGCATAAGACGCTCGTGCCAGAATTGATTGGCTTGCTCGCATCTAAAAATGCCTCTCATATCAAAGTCGTTGTCGGTGGCGTTATACCTGAAAAAGACTTCGCTTACTTGCGCGCCGCAGGAGTAGACGCCATTTTCCCGCCTGGCTCAAATCTCTTTGAGGCTGCCAATGCTGTACTTGGCGTCGTCAGCGGACAACTGCGCAATCGATAATTGTGATATAAACAATCTGAAACTATGAAACTGGCTTTACAACGCAGTGGACGATTGACAGACTCTGGTAATTGCAACATATCCCAAACCGACGGTGCCTTGGGAACAAGGCTAAGAGGGAAGCTGGTGCAAATCCAGCGCTATACCCGTAACTGTAAACCGAGCGTAAACGCCTCATGCCACTGGAGATATCTGGGAAGGCGGCGGAGACATTAATCGGTAAGTCAGGAAACCTGCCGTCGCGTCGTGTGCCCGAAGGTCGGGAAGAGCCTTGCGAGCAGGAAATGCGTTTCCGATAGCGACAGGATTGGCCTGACCCCACGCCGTTTGGCGGGTCTTTTGTTGTTATTGATGTTCTCATGGGTGAGGGACATTTCGGAAATAATATTATCATGTTTTACAAAACACTCCTTCTGGGCACTGCGCTCGCATCTGTTGGGCTAACGTCTGCGCAGGCTCAAATTCTCTCAAATCAAACAGTTTCTGATGACGAAATCATTGTGACGTCTACACGCCTTAATCAGACAGCGCGCGAAACAGGCACATCTGTGTCTGTGATTACGCAAGACGAAATCGAGCTACTCGGCTTTGATTTTGCCGTTGATGCCGTAGCCTCTGCGCCCGGTGTGACGATTAATCAAAACGGCCCATTTGGCGGGCAAGCGGCAGTGCGTATTCGCGGTGCCGCAAGTGAGCAAACGCTCGTTCTTATTGACGGCGTCGCGGTCAATGATACGGCTTCGCCCGGTGGAGGCTTTGACTTCTCTCGCGTGGATACAGCCAACATTGAGCGTATCGAAATTCTCAAAGGCGCGCAGTCTACACTTTGGGGCAGTGACGCCATAGGCGGTGTGGTCAGCATTACGACAAAGAGGCCTGAGGACGGGATTTCGCTTGCCGCTTTTGGAGAACTCGGTAGCTATGACATATTCCGCGGCGGGGCATCTGTGGGCGGTGCAGGTGAGAAAGGCGACTTTAGGCTAGCGCTCTCCAACATACAATCTGAAGGCATTTCAAAAGCCGATAGCGCAAATGGAAATGATGAAAGAGACGGCTACGACTCAACCACAATATCTGGACGCGGTGGCTTTAATTTCGGCACGGCTAGGGTGAGTGGGTCCGCGCTCTATACAGTCGCGGATACAGATTTTGATAGTTTTGTATTCGGCAACCAAGGCAATGTTGGTGACGGCGATGACCGTGCTGAGACAGAAGAATTTTCTGGCAATGTTTCGCTTAACCTCCCTCTGCTGGACGGTCGGTTTGAGAATCTATTCTTGCTCGGCTACTCGGAAATTGACCGCCAAAGCTTTGCTGGCGGTGCACCGAGTTTTGGAGCGGAAGGCGAGCGAAATATTTACCGCTATCAGGGTACGTTTAACCTTAACGACCAAAACACATTTGCTTTTGGCGCAGAGCGTGAGGAGACCGAAGTCGGCGAGGACGAGACGTCCATCGATAGTCTCTTTGGTCTTTATGAACTTAAACCCATTCAGAATCTCACTTTGACGGCGGGCATTCGTTTGGATGATCACGAAACATTTGGTTCTGAGACGACAGGTCGCGCGGCTATCGCTTATGACGTGAACGAGCAGTTGACCCTTCGCGGGAGTTGGGGGCAGGGCTTTAAAGCACCGTCCATTTTCCAAACAACATTCTTTTGCTGCGGCGCGACAGGGCCCAATCTCGATTTACTGCCCGAAGAATCTGATGGTTTTGACATAGGCTTTGACTACCGAAGCGCGGATGGCCGCGTGGAATTTGGTGGGTCATATTTTGACCAAACCGTTGATAATCTTATCAACTTTGCCTTCGCGATTGGTGGCTATAATAATATCCCAGGTGCAGAGCGGTCAGGTGTTGAACTTTATGGGAGCTACCGTCTTGTTGATTGGCTGACAGTTGCGGCAAACTACGCCTATATTGGTGCTGTTGATAATGCGGGTGACACACTTATCCGTGTGCCTGAAAACTCTGGTGATGTGAGCTTGCGTTTCACGCCAAATGGTCCTTTCTCTGGCGCTGTGCTCGTGCGTTACAATGGCGAGGAACTTGATGGCGGCGGCACAATTGATGATTGGACCCGCGTGGATTTGAATGCGGCCTATGAATTCAGCGATAATGTGGAAATCTATGGTCGGATAGAGAACGTGCTCGATACAGAATATCAGCAAGTCCTAGGGTACGGCACGCCTGGGCGCTCTGGTTCCATCGGCGTGCGTTTACGCTATTAGGGGTTTATGACATTTCGATATTTCACATTTGGCGTTATCGCTGCTTGCTTATTGGCAGGCTGTGGTGAAGCTGATGTGAGTGCAAAATCTCCTGTGTCCGCAAAGCCCATGCGCGTTGTCAGCCTCGATTTTTGCGCGGATCAATATGTCCTAAGAATGGTCGATAAAGACCGCATATTAGCAGTCTCAAAGGATGCGGATAAATCCTTCTCTTATATGCGAAAGCAGGCGATTGGCGTCCCCACAGTGCGCTCTGTTGCCGAAGATGTTTTGGTTTTAAAGCCTGACCTCGTCGTGCGCGCCTATGGCGGTGGGCCCAATGCGGCGTCGTTTTTTGAACGCGCAGGCATTCCTGTGCTGAATGTCGGATGGGCGGGCGACATAGAGGGCATCAAACGCGTGACCCAAGAGATGGCAGACGGTCTCGGCGTGCCGGAAAAAGGGCAGGTGATAGTTGCAGAAATGAACGCCCGTCTTGCGGCCTTGCCCAAAGATATTGAGCCTAAACAGGCGCTTTATATGACCCCATCTGGGACGACGTCTGGTTCAGGCTCCATGGTGCAAGAAATGTTCGACATCGCGGGGCTCGAGAATTTTCAAAGAAAACCTGGCTGGCATTCGCTGCCGCTCGAACGGCTTGCCTATGATCAGCCTGAGATGATTGTGGCGGCGTTCTTTGATACCAATAGCGTTGAGCGAGACAGTTGGAGTGCGATGCGTCATCCTATTGCGCGCGCGCAAATTGAAAAGCTTCCAACTGTACCACTTAACGGCAGTTGGATGTCGTGCAGCGGGTGGTTTACGCTAGATGCGGTCGAAGCCTTGGCAAACCATCGCTATAGTAACGGCGCGTTGTGATGCAGGCGCGGAATTTGAATTTTGGCTTAGGCGTTATAACCGTACTCGCCATCTTTGCGGCTTGCTTACTTGGCTCGACCCCTCTTGGATTAGATGAGGTGCTATTTGCGCTTGTTGGGCGAGGGGACGTTGGTGACCAAATCGTCGTCACTCAAATTCGCCTGCCACGCGCTATGGCCGCGCTTCTGGTTGGCGGCGCACTTGGTATAAGTGGGGCAGCGTTGCAAGGCTTGCTTAGAAATCCTCTTGCGGAACCAGGCGTGCTCGGCGTCTCCGCTTCGGCCTCACTCGCAGCGACAGTTTGTATTTATTACGGCCTGACAGCGCTCTCCCCTTGGGTCATGCCTCTGGCGGCGATAGTCGGCGCGCTTGCGGCGACAGCCGTGATTGCGCTTGCGGCTATAAAGACGCGCTCTGTTGTTACGCTCATATTGGTAGGGGTTGGATTATCGAGCTTCGCAGGGGCAATGATGAGTCTCTTGCTTAACCTCTCGCCCAACCCATTTTCACTTGCCGATATGATAAATTGGTCACTCGGCACAGTCGCTAACCGAAGTTTTGAAGACATAGGCCTTGCTGCGCCGTTTCTGTTGTTGGGCGGCGCAATCCTCTGGTCTAGCCGACGCGGGCTAAGCGCGCTCACCCTCGGCGAAGAAGCTGCGAGTGGGTTAGGGCTAGATCTTAAACGTCAACGTATTTGGGTGGTTCTCGGCGCAGGTTTGGCAACGGGCGCGGCCGTATCTATTGCGGGCGCGATTGGCTTTGTCGGCATAGTCGCACCGCATCTTGTGCGTCCGCTTGTGCGCCATGACCCTGCGGCGTCGCTATTGCCATCGGCCTTGCTCGGCGGGGTCTTTCTCGTGCTTGCCGATATTGGTGTGCGGCTTATCCCGACACAAACCGAGCTGAAACTTGGTGTCGTTGCTGCAATTATTGGCGCGCCAGCCTTTATTTGGATTGCCATACGTCAGCAGACAGGGAGCCGTGAAAGCTGATGGAACTCACGCTCAATGATGTCACTGTTAAAATCGCCGACAAGACTTTGGTAGGTGGCGCGAGCTTTACTCTGCGTAGCGGAGAGCTTGTCGCGCTACTTGGGCCAAATGGCGCGGGTAAGACGACGTTACTGCGAGCGGCGTTAGGGCTAGCGCAAATAACAAGTGGGCAGGTTATGATCGACGGCGTCAAGATAGGGTCACTGACACCCATGTCCCGCGCGCGGAGGATGACTTATTTGCCCCAAATGAGACCGCTTGCTTGGCCAAACCGCGTGAGAGATATTGTGGCGCTAGGGCGTTACTCTCACGGCGCAGCTTTCGGCAGATTAGGCGCTGATGATGCCTCTGCCGTTTCGCAGGCCATTGATGCTTGCGACATCGCGCACCTCGCAGAGCGCAAAGCTGATAGTTTGTCAGGCGGCGAACTTGCGCGTGTGCATTGCGCGCGCGCCTTTGCAGCGCAAGTTCCGCTACTCATAGCGGATGAACCCATCGCCGCGCTAGACCCTCGACATCAGCACCGCATTATGAGCCTTGTAAAGGCGTATGTAGAAAATACTGACGGCCGCACTCCACGAGGTGCACTCGTCGTATTGCACGATATTGCGCTCGCTGCGAAATATGCAGACCGCTTAATTTGGATGAAAGACGGTGAAATTGTTGCTGACGGCTCGACGAAAGAGACAGTGACCGCGCAGCGTCTAGCAGACGTCTACGGCGTTCATGCACGTATCGAAAACAATGATGTTTATATCGACAGTTACTTATAGCCTGTTATTTTATTGCGCCAGCTTGTTTAACGATAACGTGAGTACTTAATCCAAAATTTCCTATAAATTGTATGTTTTTACCTCTCTTGTTCAGTTAAACCCCGCCTATGATTTCATCTCTGTCAGAACATACCGAAACCGCCGAGTTTAATGCCGATGTCTGCATTATCGGCGCAGGCGTGGCAGGTCAAACGCTTGCCATGCGTTTGGCTAATTCGACGCTAAAGGTCCTTCTCGTTGAAAGTGGTGGTCCTGATTTTGACCGCGATACACAAGCCTTGTCTGCGGGAGAAAATATTGGTGAAGAGTATTACGACCTCGACTCAGCACGCTTACGACTATTTGGCGGCACAGCGGCAATTTGGGGTGGCCGTTGCGCAGAACTTGATTCTATTGATTTTAAAAAGCGTGACTTCATCGCCCATAGTGGTTGGCCGATTGAGAAGTCCGATCTCGATCCTTATTACGAGGAGGCCTTTAAAAGCCTTGGCTTGAAACGTCCAGGGGAAGGGCGTCTTTGGGACGCAATAGAGCGTAAACCACCCGCATTTGCAACAGATAAACTCGACGCAGACTTGTGGTGCTTTGATGAAAATGGCGAGCGTTTTACAAATCCCAAACGCGGTCGCCTTGGGGATGTTGATATCTTGCTCAACGCTACGCTGACCCGCATCGATTGCAACGATCAAGGTGTTGTCGAAAGCGTAGCGATTTCAGATCTCGGCGGTAAGTCGAGAACGGTGAAAGCCCGCACTTTCGTGATTGCGGCGGGCGCGATTGAAACGGCGCGCCTCTTACTCGGTGCTGTGCCGTCTCGCCCTAAAGGATTTGGCAATGCGCAGGATCAACTGGGGCGCTATTTCATGGAGCATCCTCATGCACGCGGAGGGCAAATTGTTCCGCATAGCCTCGCGCAGTCCTTAATGGTACTACCGCGCGCCATTCGTAAAGACGGTAGGCGTTACGCCGCCTATTTGCGCCCGTCTGATACGTTGCAAATTGAAAAGGGTATCCTCAACACCTCCATCAGTTTTGCACCGCGTCGTCATGAGGGGCAAAAATCTGAGAATTTCCGTAAGTTAACGGGGAAGCTTAAACATGAACTACCGAGCACAAAATTCTGGCGCTCGCTATATAAGGGCCTTAAAGGTGCCGCCATTCGTGGGCTTGAGCTTACCGACCCGTGGGTGTCAGTCGCTAACATAAAGGCGTCCACTGGGACGCTTGGCCTCTATGCCATCGTGCGCGCCGAGCAAGCACCTAATCCGCTGAGTCGCGTTACATTGTCTGAGACCAGAGACCGCCTTGGCCTACCACAAGCGCAACTTGATTGGCAGTTCCTTGATATCGATAAACGCAGTGTCAGGGTTTTGATGGACACGCTCAATGATGAGTATCAACGTTTAGGCTGGGGCCATGTTGAGCCTGCGCCTTGGCTTGGCGATGAGGACACGACATGGGTGTTTGATCCGTTAATCTCTTCCCATCCCATTGGCGGTTATCATCATATGGGCGGTACGCGTATGGGTAATAATCCAAGCACAAGTGTCGTAGATAAAAATTGCCGCTTGCACGAAAGTCCGAACCTTTATGTCGCAAGTAGTAGCGTCTTCCCAACGTCAGGCTGGGCGAACCCGACGGTTACGATTATGGCTCTCGCGGAGCGGTTAGGGGATCATATTATCAACAATTCTCACGACCAACCCAAATGAACATGAACGTTATATCTTAAGATTGCGCAATCTAAATTACTCTTGCGACTTGTCGTTCTGTAAACACTTACAAACGCCTCAATCAAACTCAAAAATTTTTAGAATGACCTCAGTAATTGGTATGATGACGTCTCAATACTTGGCTTTCTTTGTTTTTGGGATTGCTTGTTTGAAGTCTTGCTGCTTGAAGTGAACTTTGTAATCTAAACAATGCTGATATACAGAATTGTATTTTTTCATTCATTGATGAGGTCTAGTATAGTGATAGCCGATCCTAGTTTTACCTCAATTATTCCAATCATCATAACGCTAATTCTTTCACTCTTTACCCGTAATGTTGTTATTGGCTTATTTTTTGGAATACTCTCTGGCGTTTTTTTACTTCATGGCCTCAATCCATTTGTCGCTATGGATAAACTTATAGGCCACTATTTAGTCGGACAGGTCTCAGATAGTTATAATGCCTCTGTTATTACCCTCTTGGTCTTTATTGGAGGGTTTATTCATCTGATAGAAAAATCAGGGGGCGGTCCAGCCTTTGCCAATTCTGTGACGCGTTACATTAATTCCAAGCGTAAAGGTCAGATGTTCGCCTGGATGGGAGGCATAGTGTTGTTCTTCTCTGATATTGGAACCCCTCTTATTGTCGGGCCGATTTTTCAACCGCTCTTCGATAAGATGAAATTGTCACGAGAAAAGCTGGCGATGATTGTGGACTCAACAGCGTCACCCGTGGCAATCCTTGTGCCCTTTATTGGGTGGGGTGTTTACATCATGAGCCTGATTGATAATGAAATCGGCACGGTTTACTCAGACTTAAACTCTCTTGAGATTTTCGTGGACGCTGTACCGTTTCAATTTTACGCCATTTTAGCGGTGCTCCTCATACCGTGGCTGACGCTAAGCCTAACAGACATAGGACCTATGGCGGTCGCGGAACGGACGGCCGCAAAGGGGTTAGCAAGCCGCGGTATGCTGCGCGGCGAAGGCGGGAAAGCACCTGAAATTTTCACTCATGAAAAAGCAAGTGCGAGCTTTGTATTCATTCCTCTAACCCTTTTGGCCGCAACATTGCTTATTGTCATTATTCCACTGGGATTTCCAAGTAAGCCAGTCCCAGGTGCAGTGTTTAGAACGGCGCTGGCGACGGGATATTTCTTCGCCGCTGTTGCTATCATTTTATTAATGGCGAAGACGGGAGTTAGGCCGTTAATGGAAAGCATAGGGATTTACCTCAAAGGCATGAACGGCATGATGCAAATCGCCATCATTTTAGTTCTTGCCTGGAGCTTAAGTGTCATTGGTAAAGATTTAGGCGCGCCCGCTTATATTGCTGGCGTAGTTGAAAATGGATTTCCGCCTTGGCTACTCCCCGCTATTGTTTTCCTGCTTGGTGGGATAATTTCATTCGCCACGGGATCCTCTTGGGGAACTTTTGCTTTGATGTTCCCCTTAGTCATCCCTGCAGCAGCCGCGCTAGACGCGCCCTTGGCGGTTGTCGTCGCCTCAGTGCTCTCAGGCGGCTTATTTGGAGATCACTGCTCACCTATTTCAGACTCGACTATTTTGTCGTCAACAGGCGCGGGATGTGATCAATTTGAACATTTTAGAACGCAACTACCTTACGCTTTGTTAAATGGTTGTGTGGCGTTTTGTGTATTTTTATTGGCGGGTTTTTATCCAAACCCTCTGATGATGATTGTCGCTATTGCTGTTCAAATAACAGTCTTGTTTCTGGTAGCGAAGTTGACGGGCCGTGAGTGATAAATGTCAATGACCTCATGTATTTTAGCAATTTCGTTAGGCGGAACAATTGCCCTCGCTATAAAAGACGGGAAAGCTGTGCCAACGGACGGGGCTGATCAACTCGTAAATACAGCTGCTTCACATCAAGCTGATATCAAATGGTCAACTCATCAATTTCTGAATAAAGACAGCGTTGATATCACACTAGGCGATTTGGCGCGCTTATGCGTTTTTATAAATTCAAAGAGCGCTGAATATAGCGGTTTCATCATCTCCACAGGCACGGATACCTTAGAAGAAGTGTCTTATTTCCTTCATGAAGCCTTTGGTCGCCGTTTAAACATAATCGTTACAGGGGCAATGCGTCCGCCTTATTCCAAAGATTTCGATGGAAATTTAAACTTTAATTTCGCGACGTCGACATGCCTGTCACACATAAACCAAAACCGCGGGGTTTTTGTTGCCATCTCGGGACATGTTGTATCCGCTATAAATGTGGCCAAGAAAAGCTCTGTTCGATTAGACTCATTCGCGCCGGTTTATGGGGATGACGTTCATAACTCCGCTGCCTTGCAATGCAGTCAAAATGAGCGGGCTCTTGAATTGCAGTTATCTGACACGTCTGCTTTTGATGACATAAAGATTCCTATTATCGCCGTTTCAATAGGGACAACATTTGACTCTTTGGTTCTAAACGATGTCGACGGTTGCGTCATATCTTGCCCAGGAGCATTCTCTTTGCCAAATCTAATAATTCCTAAGCTCCAAGAATTAGTCGTCCATATTCCTATCGTATTGGCGAGCCGCTGTATCCACAATGAGCCAGTACCAGATGATATATATCCTGGATATCTTACAAGGCAGGAAGACCTTGGTTTTTTAATAAGAGATTACGCAAGATTATCTCCGCAACAATCCAGAATAAAATTAGCATTTGCCATTTTAAGAACACGTCAAGCAAACACTCTCACATAGGCTGCATCGGTCAGCATTAAATTAAAGAATAAATTTTATCTCGCGAATATATGCAGCGGGATTGTTTGAAGGTTTTAGCGGAGGCTATAAGACAAGCATTATGTCAAAATCTGTAATCATCATTGGGGCGTCCCATGCGGCTGCCCAAACCTGCGTCAGCTTGCGTCAAACGGGCTGGGAGGGGCACATCACGGTCATAGGAGATGAAAAGGTGTTGCCATATCACCGTCCGCCTTTGTCGAAAGACTTCTTGTCTGGACAAAAGACGATTGATGATATTCTTATTCGTCCAGCAGAGAGCTACAACGCTGCTGATATCGACGTGAAACTTGGCGTGCGCGTTGGTGCCATAAACCGAAATGACAAAACAGTCCTCACCGATAACGGTGAAACGCTTGCCTATGACAAACTCGTCCTAACAACGGGCGCGCGCATCCGCCGTCTTCCTGTGCCAGGTGAAGATTTAGAAAATGTCTTTTACCTTCGGGATACGGTAGACGTGCTGTCCATAAAAGCGCGGGCAGTGACAGCAAAGACTGCGGTCATTATTGGCGGCGGCTATATTGGTTTGGAAACGGCGGCCTCATTACGCAAGCAGGGATTAGAGGTCACAGTGCTTGAAGCGATGCCGCGTATTTTGCAGCGCGTCACCGCACCGGTAATGTCGGAGTTTTACAAGCGCGTCCACACGGAAGAGGGCGTGAAAATAATGGAGAACGTCATCGCTTCCGAGATAAAGGAGAGCGATGACGGGCTTTGCGTTCTAACGTCTTGCGATAAAACGCTAAATGCCGATCTGGTTATCATTGGTATTGGCGTCATCCCCAATGTTGAATTGGCTGAAGTCGCGGGCCTTGAGATTAGTAACGGGATTGAAGTCAATGAATTTTGCCAGACCTCTGATCCGGATATCTATGCTGCTGGTGACGTGACATGGCATTATAACCCAATATATGATCAGCATATCCGGCTTGAGAGTGTGCCTAATGCGACGGAGCAGGGGAAAGTCGTCGCCGCGCATATTAATGGAACGCCAAAACCCTATAATAGCCTGCCGTGGTTCTGGTCTGATCAATTTGACCTTAAGCTACAAATCGCAGGGTTATCGACGGACTATGATGATGTCATTATCCGAGGCGATAGTGAGGCGGGCAGAAGCTTTGCAGCTTATTATTTCAAGGGTGATAAGTTCATCGCCGTGGATGCCGTCAATGCGCCGCGCGATTTCATGTTTGGGAAAATGTCACTCACCAAAGGCGTGAACTTGGATAAAGCTAAACTTGCTGACATTAGCATTGAGTTGAAACAGACCGCTACTTGCTAGGCTACTAATATTCCCTCAAAAAACTTTGACCTATAAAGCCAGTCCAGCGTATTAACCCCTATGGCTAGGTTTGACAATTTTACAGTAAGTGTTGCGCCCATGATGGATTGGGTTGAATATTTAATAAAAACAATGACTTAGGCGTCCGCGTGTGCAATTTGTGTGCAGTGCGAAAAAGTTTTGGGCCTTAAAATAGGCATCATTTGAGGGTAGTTTGAGTGATATGAAGTGACCTCAAATGAGGTCAGATTATCGGATGATTTTGAACACTTCGCCGCTTGTTTCGTCTCTATACATATCAATGAACTCGCCATTGAAGTGATAGGCAAAATGCCGGCCTTGCACGGGTATCCCAATGACATCAGGCCAGAACGCCGCGAGGCATAAACCGCCTTCATGCCTGACGCTTGGGTAAAGAATGCCGGATGAGCCGTTTTGGCGAAGGTCACGTGCGAGTGATTGAGAAGCGACATAGTCATCCGGTGCCAGGCACTCTGCATGATCTTTTCGCTCAGTTAGGTTGTGGAAGCTGTGGTCGACCCTGCCGATGAGTTCGCGGTATTGGGAGAACCATCCCGGTGTTTCTCTACTCGCACGGTAAATCTCCGAGCGATGGTGCATAGTCTCTGCGAGAGCTGTCTCGGCTTTCTTCGCTGCATAGTAAGCGCCAAAGGTGCCGTCGTGAAACCGACCCGCCCAATTTGGGCTGATGTGTGTGAACGGTGCCATCACATATGACGCTCCAGGGCCTGAAACACGCCGTTCAGGCGGGACAAGTGATAACTGCCCAATGACTTCGACAATCCGTGGATTACTTTTGGCTTCGAGCGAGGCCAGAAGCTCCCAGTCTTCGGGGGCGGAGGTGTCTTCAAATAGATCAATAGGCGGAAAGATGGACGAGATGATGCGATAAGCCTTCGACCATCTCACGCGTTTTGTTTTGAGGGGCGACCTAGCCATGGATGGCGTCGAGATAGTCTCTTATCGCCATGAGGTCTGTCATGCGGCCATTGAGTAATATGTCTAGTGGACGGGCGCCATCGAAATGGGCATTGGGCTTTTTGATCCAGTCATAGCCGCGCTGCTTTTCAGTGAAGAGGTATTTTAGCCCTTTGTTAATACCGGCTAGAATAGACAGGCGCATCTTTCTGTCCATATCCATAGGGCCAATATGGCCTTTCTTCCAACGGGCATAAGTGCGGTTACCGATACCACCCAAAAGAACACAGCTTTCAGTATCGGTCAGATTCCAGAGCTCAAAGACTTTTACGGCAAAACGTGCGCCAGCCTCGGCTTCAGAATCCGTAATCTTAAACGTGCCTTGGGGTAGGGCGGTCGCCCGCTTTCCGCTATGGACTTGTTGAAACTGCATAATAGGCTCCTTGGAGACCTATATATGCTATACATGCCAAAATGTCAATAATAAGCATAACTATGACAATTGGCTATTTTTGATAAAGGCGGCGTATAGGTATGGCTTCGAGTGCGAAAGCAAGAGGCAATAGAGACAATACAGTTTAAGCAATCACTTAGATGCTGTTCACTTGATAAAAGTAAACATGAAAGGGCACATCATGTTCTTAGCGAGTTTCAGACGTAAAAATCGTCTGCAAGTGACTACCTGATTCCTCCATGAAAACTCCCTTTCATTCTCTATCTTCAATCACATTAAAGATGGAATACTTGGAGCTACCGGGTGTAGATTGACCTCAAACCGTCTGAAGCGATTTATGATAGAAGAAACATAATCTTACTCGTGCGAGATCATTTTACTCAACATTATTTTATATATGCCAGCGAATATTTTCGGCTCTTATTATAGGTCTTTCCACACATCGTTCCAGAATGTGATATTTTTGCCACGACGAAAAATAATTATACAATCGTTTGTATTTATTGTTGCAATCGTTTGTAATTTGAGTCATGTCAAGGTCGGAATTGTCTGTTGGTGAGTCTTTTTGACTAGGCTTTCAGGCTAACAAAAAATAAATACTGGCCATAAGGGGAGATATCGATGTTTATTCGTACCAGCCAAAAACTACTCGCAACTGCAGCAACCGCTGCGCTGCTAACGTCACCTGCATTTGCTCAAAACGCTGATGTTGATGAAGTGATTACAACAGGTGTTGTGAGCTCAAAGGGTAAGAATAAGATTGATACTTCAATCTCTGTCTCTTCGGTTAATTTGGAAACCATTCAAGATCTTGCGCCAACAAACCTTGCCGAGATTTATCGTAACCTCCCTGGTATTCGTTCAGAATCATCGTCCGGCGGTGGTAACTCTAACGTAGCAGTTCGTGGTCTCCCTATCTCAACGGGTGGTGCAAAATATCTGTCAACGCAAGAAGATGGCCTTCCTGTTTTATTGTTTGGCGATTCGAACTTTGCGCCAGCTGATGGTTTCGTGAAAGCCGACTCTACATTGGCCCGTATCGAATCGGTTCGCGGCGGTACATCTTCTACGCTGACAACAAATGGCGTCGGCGGCATTATCAACATCATTGGCAAAACAGGCCAGCAAGAAGGCGGTAGCGCAGCTATCACTTATGGACTGGACCATGACGATATGCGCTTTGACGCCGAATATGGCGGAAGTCTGTCAGAAGAGATGTATTTCCACATTGGCGGTCACTTCCAGCAGGGCGGTGATTATCGCGACTCTGGTTACGAC
Organism: uncultured Caulobacterales bacterium; assembly: GCA_964424575.1. GTDB lineage: Bacteria > Pseudomonadota > Alphaproteobacteria > Caulobacterales > Maricaulaceae > Fretibacter. The sequence goes on from CAYRIV010000010.1 coordinate 92,251, forward strand.
CCTATTTCAGGCGGTCAAATCCGCGGCACACTGACAAAAGAGTTTGAGAACGGCTTCGTTCGCGTCACAGGTAAGTGGCTTGATAAGAAGGATGCGGCCTACTTCCCGCAATTGGTGTCTCGCACGGATAATGGCAGCGGAGTTGGCACTGTTGGCGAAAGTCTCGGCGGCTTCGAAGCTCAAAATCACAGCATCTATAGCAACCTCACACGTAATGGTATTTCTGTTGACGGTGCGGGCAATGCCATTCCCTATGACTTAGCAGATGGCCTTGATCACAAAGTAAAAGCCATTGGCGCCGAAGTTGATTTTGATCTCGGTAGCGGCATCAATTTCAATAACAAAATGCGCTATCAGGATATCAAAGGACGGTTCCTTGGTGGCTTTACCAATGGCGTTTCATCGGCTGATGACCTTGGCGCCGGATCAACTTACTTTAATGGTCCGAACGCAGGCCAAGCCGTCACAGCGGGTAATCTGCCAAATGGTATCGCCTCAAATGTAGCGGTGTTCGATGTTGAGCTTGATGACATGAGCAACTTCGCAAACGAGCTGAAGCTCTCGAAAAGCTTTGATCTTGATGGCGGCTCCGTCGTTGACGTGACGCTTGGTCATTTCTTCATGAACCAGAATCTCAATCAAGATTGGCACTGGTCAGAGCTTCGCACCACGACTGAAAACGATGCGGCTCTTATTGCAACGCCGCAATCTATCAATGGCATTCACGGCGTAAACCAAGCGTTTGGCTGGGACGGTTCAAACCGCAATTACGACCTTGAAGGTCAAGTTAGCTCACCCTTTGCAGCTGCGTCTTGGACGAATGATGCCCTTACGCTTGATGCCAGTGTGCGTTTCGACAATATGACACAAACAGGTGTCCGTCTTGAAGCCGCTGGTGGTGACTTTGATGTCAATAATGACGGTGTCATTACAGGCTCAGAGTCGAGCGTTTCCTTAAACACAGGGACGGTTGGCGCGCGCGCTGACTTGGAAGTTGATAATACAGCATGGTCCGTGGGCGCAAACTACCGCCTCTATGATGACTTCTCAGTATTTGGTCGTGCTTCCAGCGGTGCAAGCTTCAACTTCGACCGTGCGCTTGATTTTGGCGTTCGTAATCCGGATGGGTCTTTGAGAGCTGGCGGTGATGATGCTTATGTCGATGTAGCAGATCAGTATGAGGTTGGTTTCAAAATGCAAAATAGAGACATTGCTGGTGGTGATTTGGATTTCTACGCAACTGCCTTCTTCACAAATACCGAAGAGTCTAACGTCGAAATTCTGTCTGGAACGCCAAACGGTCGTGTCCGTGAATATGATTCCAAAGGTGTTGAGCTTGAGGCGAACTATAATAATGGCGGCTTTGATCTCTTCGCGACAGCCACATTTACAGATGCTGAAATCACGCGCGCCGAAGATAACGGCGTTGCCAACACGGCTCTGCAAGGCAATACGCCGCAACGCCAAGCTGACATGATTTGGACTATATCACCCAGCTATACCTTTGACCGGTTCCGCGTTGGCGGCAGCTGGGTTGGAACGAGTGACAGCTTCTCATTGGATGACAACCTGCTCGTCCAAGACGGCTATTCAGTCGTGCATCTTTATGGTGCGGTGAATGTTACCGAGGCACTTGAGCTGTCGATTAACGCAAACAACGTCTTTGATGCTGTCGGGATTACAGAGTCTGCCAATGATGGCCGTAATGGCTGGGATACGAATGGCGACGGGAACCTAGATACAACGATTGGTCGCTCTATTACCGGACGGACAATTTCAGGTCGGTTGCGGTACACATTCTAAATTGAAATTCTCTGAAAGAGACCTCTGTCTCTTTCAGTTTTTACTGTTACGTCTGTCACTGGACGTAGCTTTCCCTGACGAACTTTGCCCGCCTTTTGGCGGGTTTTTTTATTCTATATTTGATGGCGTGATGGCGACGAAAATGTCGCTATTAGGTAGCGTATCGCGCAATACAAATTCTTTTAACCGCGAACGCCGAATGGCGAGCTGTTCCAGCAAATTTTTAGTTTGATCGGTTAATGCGTTGGGCTTTTCATGTCCCCGCCAGCCCATCCCATAGAGTACAAACTGATAGTTCGTTGCTGAGAAGCACTGGATTGACCGTCCGAAATCATAGACGGACGGTACATCATTCTCCCAAGCCTTGAGATTAGCTTTCAGCGTTTCAGGCCATGTGTCGGGATTGGCATTATCGCGCCAAAACGGCGTATCGCGCCGTTCGCTAATGGCATAGTGAAGCTTCAGAAAATCTACGATGTTCTCATAGTGATGGACCATCGCATCCGTATATTGCGCCTGCGGATTATGGCCTGACATGAAACGCGGCAGCATATCCGCCAATGCCCAATTTGCCATTTCAGTGAGATATATCCCCGTCGATTCGAGCGGCTCTAAAAATCCACTCGCAAGGCCAATTGCCACGCAATTGCCGCGCCATTGATGCTGCTGATAGCCGATACGCATATTGAGCGTACGCGTTTCAAGGGCATCTTCGCTCTGCCCAATATAGCTTGCAAGTTCAGTTTTTGCTTGAGCGTCGCTAATGTATTTAGAGCTATAGACATGGCCGACGCCGCGGCGATTTTGCAGGACGATGTCCCAAATCCAGCCCGCGCTCTGAGCTGTACAGGTCGTATAGCCATTGATACTTGCAGTTCCCTTCGTCGGGAGCCGGGTTGTAACGGCTTTGTCGACAAAAAGGACATCCGTTTTATCGATATATGGGTTCTGCTTGTCAGAGTTTATCAACCGAGCGGCAAAGCCCGTGCAGTCAATATAGAGGTCGGATGTCAGCTTTGTGCCGTCATCTAAGGTTAAAGCGGATATATTTTCTGTGCTTGGATTATAGTCAACCTCAGCGACTTTACCGATGATGTGCTTAACGCCTTGTGCGCGAAAGCGCTGTTTCAGGTATTCAGCAAATTTGCCGGCATCCAAATGATAAGCGTATGAGAGTGCTCCGTCATAAGGTCTATCTTTTATGTGTTTAGGCGCTCTTCCCATTTCCGCCATCTCAGACTGTACGGAAAATATGTCGGCGATATTGCCGCGCTTATCCTGAGGGAGTTTCGACCAAGCCCTGAGAGGATCAACGGCCCCAACTTTGAGCGGCGCGCCAAAAGGATGAAAATAAGACTCGCCCGAGTTTTCTTTCGGTGGCTGTCGCCAATTTACAAACTTAATCCCATGTTTGAATGTCGCGCCGCAGGATGTGAGAAAATCTATTTCTGAAATTCCGCAGGCTGCAAGTGTTTCTCTTAAAGACGGAACTGTCGCTTCACCGACGCCCACGGTCGGAATGTCAGAGGCTTCAACAAGCGTAATTTGAATGTCTCGTCCCGACATCATGGGCAGCTGCTGACTCAAAAACGCTGCCGAAAGCCATCCGGCCGTGCCGCCGCCTACAATGATAATTTTAAACGGCTTGTCTGTCATATGGCTCTCTGAAATCGATTGTATTTTAGCCTATTTTCTTGGTAGTCTCAACGCCTAACAGGTGGGACGTAATGGCGGCAAATGCTGACAAGAATCAGGTAAAAACGATTACCGTAGTTGGCGGCGGCAGTTCCGGCTGGATGACCGCCTGCCTATTAAATGCGCGCCTGAATGAAGACCCGCAGCGGCCCGTAAAAATTACCCTGATCGAAGCCCCTAATATTCCTGTTATTGGTGTTGGCGAAGCAACAGTCCCCAGCATACGCCGAACATTGAAAGCAATTGGCATCAGTGAAAAGGCATTCATGACGGGCGCGGACGCCACCTTTAAGTCGCTAATCAGATTTGAAGACTGGAATAAGGGCGAGCATTTTGACCATCCCTTTGACAGGCGGGAAAGGCCAAATTCGGATCCCGCGGTTTTATCATGGCTAGCCAGACATAAAATGGGGGGTGAGGGTTTTTCAAATCAATTCTCAGTATTGTCAAATACAAGCACGAAGGGCCTCGCGCCCAAAGCGGTGGGTTGGCCTGAATATCAATCAACCTTTCCCTATGCTTATCATTTGGACGCTGTGAAGTTGGGAAAGGTTCTCACGGAGTTTGGAACCGAAAATGGAATCGCGCATAAGCTTGCAAAAATTGTAAAGGTCGAGATTTCTGAGGCGGGTGATATTGACGCTCTGGTGAGCGAGGACGGCACCTCATATAGAGCTGATCTCTATGTCGACTGCACAGGCTTCTCAGCTCATTTAGCTAAACATATCATGCCTGAGACCCAGGATTATTCTGAGCATTTATTATGCGATCGTGCCGTCACGATGTCTGTGCCTTATGAGGTTTATCGGCCGGACCGCATATTACCCTATACCTCTGCGAAAGCCTTAGGTGCAGGCTGGCTCTGGGATATAAATCTGCGGTCGCGCCGAAGCCTTGGTTACGTTCACTCAAGCACATACTTGTCCTCGGATGAAGCGGAAGCAGAACTGCGCGCAATCGAGGGCCAGCATGCTGACAATATTGAGGTCAAACATATTCGGTTTAAGACCTATAAAAGAAACAAGTCGTGGCACCGCAACTGCCTGGCAATTGGATTAGCGGATGGTTTTGTTGAACCATTGGAATCCACAGGGCTATATATGATGCAGTTTGCAGCCCAAAGCGTGGCCGACATTTTGCGGTTTAATCGTTATTTCGACGCGGCGACCACAAACCAATTCAATAAGTTGGTGCAGACTTTATTTGATGAAATCTTGGGCTATGTCGCTTTGCATTATTTGACCTCCAAAAGACGCGATACGCCTTTCTGGGAAGATGTGACCGCACCTCACCGCGCGCCAGCTGCGCTTCAAAATTTACTCAAAGAGTGGAAAAAACGGCCACCTCACGACGTCGACCTGTTGACCAATCACCGCCTATTTTCATTGGAAAGTTACGAATATCTTCTTTTTGGTATGGGCTATATGAGTGAGGGACAAATAAATTCTGCGCCAGTCTTCTTTGACCAAACCGATATGTTGAATAAAGTTTACGCGAAGTTTCCTCAGCATGAAGATTGGCTATCCAGCACGCTTGGTCTTACTAAATAAAATTGCGTACCGAAGATGAATGGGTAAGAGTTAACTATGGCAAAAAAAGTAACAATGTCTGAACTCGCGCGGCTTGCAAAAGTCGACATCTCAACAGTCTCGCGTGCACTCAATGATAGCCCTTTAGTGAAATCCCATACTAAGGCCGCAATTTTGAAGATTGCCGATGAAGTTGGCTATACCGTTAACGTAGCGGCGCGGAATCTGCGCAAGCAATCTAGTGAAGCTATCGGCATTGTTATTCCTTTGGCTCCCGGTTCTGAGCAGACGATTTCAGATCCGTTCTTTTTGGAAATGGTTGGCTCTGTGTCTCATGCAGCCTCCGAGCATGGCTATGACTTGATTATATCTGTGCCAAAAGATGAAATGGTGATTGCCGAACGTCGGCTTCTTCACTCTGGACGCGCGGACGGTTTGATTGTTATTGGGCAAGCCGGCAGAACCGAACGTCTAAATGTCATGAGCGCGTCTAACAGCAATATTGTTGTTTGGGGAGGTGCCGATGGCGAACCGTCCTATACGCTTGTGGGGAGTGATAATGTCAAAGGTGGAAAGCTTGCGACATCGCATTTACTCAAGCTCGGACGGAGGCGAATACTGTTTCTAGGCGATATTGATTTGCCTGAAGTTGCGTTGCGCTACAAAGGCTTTATTCAGGCTCATATCGATTTGGGAATAGCTTATGATCCCAATGCGATGTTAAAGCTGAACTTCGGCGGGCAAACGGCCTATGATGCTATCGCGTCCTATATTGAGTCTGGGTTCGACTGTGATGCCGTCTTTGCCGCTTCGGATGTGTTAGCTATGTCAGCTATTCATGCCTTACGAGCCAAAGGTAAATCAATACCAAAGGATGTCTCTGTTGTGGGGTATGATAATATCGGTCAAGCTGCAATGTCGACGCCGTCTTTGACAACGATTAATCAGAATATCGCTCAAGGCGGACAGATTATGGTCGATCTCTTGCTTAAAAAGATAAATGGTAACAAGGCCGTTTCGCAATTCACAGACACGGAACTTATTATCCGAGGTTCATGCGGCGCGGCTTAATAATTGATCTTTTTTGGCGGGGCGAAAGTAAGTTCGATGTCGTTATCCGCCATTTCAGTGTAAGGTGCCAGCATCGTCATCTCGCGTGCTTCAAAGTTTGTTTCAATGATGCTGCCGCCAAAGAGGTGCTCTAGCCCTTCCAATCGTGACCCGGAGTCTTCAAAGGGCACCCATGGTCCTCTCAAAGCTTTTGCACGATAAAGCCGTGTAACTTTCGTCACTTCACTATCATCCTGTCCTTCATAGAGGCGGTCACAGGCCGCGAGAAGGCAAAAATAATTACCTGTTTGGGCGTTGAGGTATATCTTAGGCACTTCAGCCTGCGTGAACAATTCGCTGTCAGGATAGGTCACGGGTGGGTGCAGGGTTTCAATTTCAAAACCAACTTTAGTTTCAATTAAAGTTGCGTGCGCCATAGCGCCTTCCTTTGGGGAGACTTTCGCAGACCAAACGGCTTGCAGCGATCCATCGGGTTCTTGAAACAAAAAGGGGTCTCGCCATGAAAGAATGGGTCCGCCTTCTTCGCCGTCTTTATGTCCAAGAGACTCTTTCGGACCCAAATAATAACCAAGCGCCGTAATATCAGCATAATCGCGTAGTGGACATGAGAGCGGTTCAGCCTGAACATAGTTGGCGTGCGTGCCATCATCGGAAATAACCATGCCAATCGATTGAAGGAATGGGCGATCAGCACAAATGTCGCGAATTCCTGTAAATGCTGAAAGAAAGCGGCCATCCGGTAGAGGGAGGATGGATCCGCTCCAGATGTTACGGTCAAAATACCCATTTGGTGTGATGGCCGGTTGCTGAAAAGTACCGCGATCAAACCAGCTATGCCCTCTATCCTTACTTTCGAAATGGCGAACATGAAATTTGTGTTGATTACGCTCTTCGGGATATATGTGCTCACCCTTGCCGTCTATTTTAGACAGCGCCAGGCAATATAAGTGCCAATCTCCGCTCTCTGCATAACACCAACTGTCCCAGAGCATGAGGTCTGGATGCGCAATCGTTGCGTTAAACGCTATTGGGTGAGGAGCCGGGATAGGCAAGAGATCTCTATCTGTTACGATAATATTCATGGATTTAGTCATTATTTAGGTAATTCTATTTTACAGCGGGCGTATCAGAACGGCGAGCAAGAAGTTCTCGCTCCATTTTGTTAACCGTTACTCCATTGAGTTTGTAAAATACCATAAGCACGCCAGCGATGAAAAAGAAAACCGCGGGCACAAAGTTGAACATGATTCGTATGCCTTGAAGTGATTCAGGTGTTTGGGTTTGATTAGCCATAAACCCAAACGCCGCGAGGATGAAGGCGGGCACAGCGCTACCAATTGCAGATCCAGCTTTAAGAGAAAACATAGAGGCAGACACCGTTAGGCCCGCGCTGTTTTTCCCAGATTTCCACTCCCCATATTCTGCGCAGTCTGTGTACATTGCAAAAAGTAGGGTGATAATTATGCCGAAGCAAAAAATGCTGGCACTATGAAAAAATACAGTCATCCAATAGTTTTCCGGCGGAACAAAATAACAGCCGATAAGCAGGGCCGCATTTAAAATATTGGCAAAAATCATCAATTGGCGTTTATCGAAAACGCGTAGAAATGTAGGCGTGAGTAGAGCGCCAAAGAGCTGCCCTATGAAACCCAAAGTTATGAGTAGAGAAGTTCTATCCATCCACCACAAGATCTTCTCACTCCCGGACGCAACATTATATTTCATATAAAATGCGGCAGATGAGACGCGGCTAATCAATCCGATAACCACTAAAATGCCAGAAACTGCCAACACAATCCAAGAAATGTTCTTAAGTAACACAGCCATATCGTCAGTTGCGCTTGAGCTGTGTTTTTCGGGCTTGATGCGTTCCTTGGTCGACGCAAAAGTAATCCAGAAAAGAATAACTGTGAGAATGGCGAAAAGAATGATTGTCAGGCGAAAGCCCAGAACTTCATTGCCGCCCCCGAGCCATTCAACAAGGGGCTTTGTTGTTGCACTGACGACCAATGTTCCAAGAGACGCAAAAACAAAGCGAAACTGCGTAGCCTTGGTGCGTTCAATGGCAACCGGGGATATAACAGCCAGAAGCGCTGAATACGGTACGTTAATCGCCGTATATCCTAGCATAACCAGCGAATAAGAGACATATGCAAAAATAAGCTTCCCGCTTTGTGAGAGATCGGGGCCCAGAAACAACAAGTAACCAAGCGCGGCATAAGGCACGGCCACCCATAAGAGATAAGGTCTATATTTGCCCCACCGGCTTTCCGTTCTGTCTGCTAGCAGTCCCATAGCTGGATCACTGAAGGCATCAATAATTTTAGTGACAAGAAACATCACACCGACTGCACCAGGGGCGATACCCCAAACATCCGTGTAGTAATATAGCAAGAAAATACCGAAGAACCCCATATAGAAGTTTGACGCCATATCACCGAGACCATAGCCGATTTTTTCTCGAAGAGATAAGGGTGTGATGTCCGGCTTTCTTACGCGCATTGTTTCCCCCCCTAAAGCACCGCCATGCGGATGTAGCTTGATTGTCTTTAAATGTGTTCAAGCGTGTCTGAAATCGCCTCGTTACGTATAACCATAAATACAATCGATTGCAATTTATTTTATTTTCAAGCATATATAGCCAGAAATTATAATCATATTAGGCTTAAACTTTCCCTCGAAAGGTATTTTTATGGCTAAGAACCAAGGTTTAGAGACTGCGCCCATTTTTGCAGCGATAGATGCTGGCGGAACAACATTTAAATGTGCCCTGATTCAGGGAGGGGATGAGCAAAATGACTATAAACTCCTAGCAGGCGTGCGTATTCCTACGACCAACCCGGATGAAACCTTATCCAGATGCGCAGCCTTCTTCCGAGAAAATGCCGCTCAAGGCCTTCAGGCCCGCTCTATGGGTATCGCATCTTTCGGACCTATTGATGTCGATGTGCAATCCCCCAATTACGGTATGATTCTGGACGGGCCTAAATTGGGCTGGGCCGCGACAAATCTGAAAACCTATTTTGAAGCGGCGCTATCAGTGCCGGTTTCTATCGATACGGACGTAAACGGCGCGCTTCTCGCTGAAATAGAAAGGGGGGCTGCCAAGGGAGCGAAATCGGCGGCCTATATCACGATTGGCACAGGGATCGGTGCCGGGCTTTTTGCTAATGGAGCTCTCATTGGAAAACCTGCACATCCGGAATTTGGTCATATACGCCTCAAGCGTCACAACGCTGACATGGATCTTAAAGGCGTTTGCTCAATTCACGGAGATTGCCTTGAGGGTCTGGCATCGGCAAAAGCCTTAACCCGAAGACACGGCGACCCCAAATCGCTTTCACCAGCGCATATAGGATGGGACATAGAAGCCTTTTATCTTGCTCAAGCGTGCAATATTCTTTCACTGACGCTCCGTCCAAACAAAATTATTCTTGGCGGTGGACTCATGCTCGCCCCGCATTTACTTGATAAAGTCAGAGAGCAATATGCCGATTTGATAAATAATTATCTTGGGCAATCACAGGCGGACATTGATAGCCTCATTGTTTCCCCCGCTTTGGGAGATGACGCGGGTCTGTTTGGTGGAGCAGTCCTCGCTAAGATATGCCGATAAAAGGGGTCAATTTGTGACTTACATAGATTCGGAATCTGCACGCTTGATCTGCCAAGTCATGTTCAATCAATCAGCGTTTCAAAAACTGGTGCAGCATAAAAGATAAATCGCTTAAATATAAATTACACTTGAATTAGATAGGCAATACAGATTTTGGCAGGCTGTACTTCTTCACAAACTCGTGCTGATTTCATTGTTAACAAAATGGTTTGTAATGATTAAGTATTTGATCGTAGGCAAATCTAATTAACTTGTTGGCTTGGGCTATTCAATCTGAGTTGAGTGTTGATGATGCTTTGC
>CAYRIV010000011.1:0-83788 GCA_964424575.1 uncultured Caulobacterales bacterium
TTGAGATGGCAGCAAAATGAAGTAGCAAGGTGTCTATAAAGCTAGGGGCACATCAGGGCTTATGTTGTGGGCGCTTGGTTTCTAGTTCAAGCCGCCGTCACGCTGAAAGTCGCCATGGACCTACCGGGTTGGTTTGACACGATGATGGTCGCGCTTGCGATTATTGGTTTTCCAATCGCGTTGGTCCTTGGCTGGATATTTGATTTGACGCCCGACGGCTTTGTAAAGACAGACTCAAAAAGTAACGATCCCGAATTTGTAGAGAAAAAAGGGCGCATCCTCGACCTCGGTATTCTTGCGGGGCTGATTGCTGTCGGCGTGCTTATTTTATTTACAAGCCTGCGACAGCCAAGCATTGCGCAACCGTCTGTAAGAACAATTTCCAGCGTCGGAAATTCTGTGGCCGTTTTGCCGTTTACGAACCGCAGCGCCGAAGAAGGCGACGCCTTTTTCGCCGATGGTATTCATGACGAGCTTTTGACGCAGCTCTCTAAAATTTCTGGTCTTGAAGTTATTTCGCGCACATCCGTCATGGGATATCGCGACACGACGATGCGTATTCCTGAAATTGCGGCTGAGCTTGGCGCAGCGGCTGTGCTCGAAGGCGCTGTGCAGCGTGCGGGCGAGCGTGTGCGCATTACAGTGCAATTAATTGACGGTGCGGAAGATATTCATTTGTGGGCGGAGGATTACGACCGCGCGCTGACGACCGAAAACCTGTTTGATATTCAATCCGAAATCACCCAAGTCATCGCGACCTCGCTAAAGACGGTTTTGACGGGGGCCGAGAAAACCCTTCTTGCGGACGAACCCACTGAAAGCGTCGCGGCCTATGATGCCTATATAAAGGGCTCACTTCTCATTTCAGGGGGTCAGCGTAATCTTGGTGAAAATCTTCTGCCCGCGCTCGCCCATTTTGAAGACGCCATAGCCGCTGACGCGGGGTTTGGGCAGGCCTGGGCTGACAGGGCCTATACCGAAATGGCCATTTATTGGTTTGAGCAAAGAGAAGGCCGTATGAAAGGCGACTATCGGGATAGGGGGCGCGCCTCACTTGAAAAAGCCAAATTACTCGCGCCTAACGCGCTGGAAACCCATTTGGCAGATGCCTATTTTCGCTATTGGGTTGAACAAGATTATTCAGGCGCAGAAGCGGCGTTTAACGCGGCGCTGCTTGTGGCGCCAAATCACGCCCGTTCCGTTGCGGGTAAGGCCTTTCTCTTGCGTCGTTTGGGCAAGTTCGAAGACGCAGCCGTCTTGCTGGCTAAGGCCCATCGTTTAGATCCGCTGAATTATTCATTTAAACCAGAGCTTGCTCTGACCTATGCCATCATTGGTGATTTCGACAGTGCCGACAGTTTAATTGCGCGCGCGCGTCAACAGGATCCAGAGTCAATATACGGCGCTATTTTTGAAGCGGCTGTCGAGCAATTTAAAGGCAATCCTGACGCGGCGTGGGAGGCGGTTTCTCGTACGCGCGATATCTTTCCCAAGGAGCGATTAAACTATTCGCTCGCCACGGGTGACGCAGCCAAAATTCGCTACGCGCTTGATGCCTGGCCTGAGGACAAACGCAGCCCAGATAACGGCCCAGAGAGCTTTGCCTTAAGCGAAATTTACGCCCTTGAAATACTCGGGGAAACAGAACTTGCGAAAGAAAAAACCGACGCGATAAGAGCTCGCCTTGACGTCGTCCCAGCGGTGACCACGTGGGATAGTGCGCTGCCTTATCGTCCGCTAGCTATTCCTGCGCTCCTTGGCGACAAAGAAACGGTGGAGCGTTATGCCAAACTTATACCCGCTGTTCGGCCGCGTGATAAGCAGTCAGAAATCGTATACCTTGGCGACGCGATAGAAGGGTTCAACCGTTTGGGCGAGACAGAACGCGCGCTTGATTACATTGAAGACTTTATCGATCTGACAGGGCCGCATGCGGTGCTGATTTTTGAAGATGATCCGTTTTTGAAAACCTTGCGCGAACATCCGCGGTTCAAACAATTCCAAGCCAATTACGACGCCGTCAAAACGGTGCGTTAAAACTTCTCAATTCAGTCCTCTGTGGCCTTCGCCTTTGCATTTGCAGGCGGGCTTTGTTAAGGGCGCGCCATGGGAAAAACGCCTGAAAAGTTTACAGATAAAACCGACTATGACGTGGTCATCATTGGCGCAGGACTCATAGGCCTTTCTTGCGCGGATAGCTTGCTCACGCGCGGTCTGTCTGTCTGCGTGACCGATATAAAATCTGCCCCCATGGAAGGCGTGAGCTTTTGTAATTCAGGCATGCTTCATCCCAGCCAAGCGGCCCCCTGGGCCCAGCTTGGGTTTGGCGAAGCGCAGCGCGTGGTTGTAGGTGCAGATGTACTGTCATTGGCTGCGCGTTCGGTCGAACTTATTACGACGCGCGCAAAAGAGTTGGGTCTTGCGCAAACTGATCGCGCGCAAGGGTGCTTGCAAATCTTTCCTGACAACGATAGCTGGACAGCGGCCGCGCAGCGTTGTGATGCTTTGAGCATAGATTATCAGCGCCGCCCAGCAGGTGCGCTATTTGGTGATAAACCCGCATTATTTTACCCAAGTGACCGGTCTGGAAATGCCTATGATTACGGCGTGGCCTTGGCAGCGGACATTGCGTCGCGCGGAGCTGACACCGTGACAGAACAAGGCGCAGCGCCGTGGATAGAAGAGGGGCGCGTGATTGGCGTGCGTCTTGGTAATCGCGATATTCGCGCGCGTCACACAGTGCTTGCCGCAGGCCCGCAAAGCGAGCGCTTGGCCGCACGGGCGGGGGTAAGCTTGCCCATGAAACGCGCCGCGGGATGGGCCGTGAATTATAAAAAACCTAAGGGGCTCGACCTTCCTGATTACCCCGTCATGGAGGCGGGCCATTGTTCAGCTCTCTCTATATTTGGGGACACGCTGCGATTGTCTGGCTCCATCGGGGAAAACAGTGCTGAGCCATTAATAAGAACATGGACCGCGCTCGCGCCGCAGCTTATAGCCGCGATTGAAGACCCCATAGCTGAGCCGTGGTCTGCTATTCGCCCCGTCAGCGTCTCAGGTAAACCCTATATCGGCCGCAGCGCTTTGCCGGGGCTTTGGGTCAATACGGGTCACGGTCATATGGGCTGGACACTCTGCGCAGGTTCAGGTGAATTATTGGCTGAAATGATTGTAGACGGAAGAAGCGATGTCAGATTTTCTGTGCCAAGCTTATCTTTTGTGAAATATTCTGCTAAATTCTAGCTACTAAACATTCTTTTGGTAATAATATCACTATTTCGGTGAAAGGATAGTCCCGTTTTGAAGAGTATTTTAGAAATCCTGATTTGTGCGACTTTTATTTGTTGTTTATCTGGGTGCCATGAAAAAAATGAAGAGATTAATAACGTAAAGACACTAGAAAATAATCTTGAAGAACGTAGAACAAAGTATCGAGCTGAATATTTTCAAAAGCTCAACAAAATGTCTATTGCCGATAACTCTGCGCAAAATGAGATTGATTTAATTGTTGCAAAAATTAGAGCTATTGGATCGCAAGAAGAGTCTAATAGTAATAAACTCACTTACTGCAAAACTAATCCAGAATGGCGCGCCCATGGAGTTTTAGTGGCTAAAGAGCTTGCACGAATACACGCTTCAAAGACTGAGTTTAGAAATTACAAACAAGAATATAGCCGTGATATACTAATGAACCGCACAAATTATTTGCGCCCAGTTGAAATTCTTGATTGCTTTAATTCTGCTTCTTTGGAAGATGTTGAGACATTCTTCCTACCAGAAAAGAAGCAAAAAGAAGAGCTTATGAGAACACTAGAGAACAACGTTAAAACTTTAGTAGAGTAAATCTTTTATTTTGCCTACCTCCTACTCCGCTGCATCCTGCAAAGGAATGTCTAAGCGCGTGAGCATTTCCTTGGGCACAACTTGCCAGAACTTGCCGCGCTCTAGATGCCATTCTGCGAGGAGTTTGGCGGAGAACTCTGACCCTGTTTCCTCGGCGTGGCGCGCGATGAGGTCTTTGCATTGCTGCTCATAGTGCTCAGAGCCAAAACGTTGCCAGACAACATTGTCGGGGTTGACGGCTTTTTCGAAATTGCCCGCTTCGTCATAAATATAGGCCATGCCGCCTGTCATGCCTGCGCCGAAGTTGTCTCCGACTTTGCCCAGCACGACCACAGTGCCGCCTGTCATATATTCGCAACCATTTGTGCCGCAACCTTCAACGACAGAAACTGCGCCAGAGTTGCGCACGGCAAAGCGTTCGCCCGCGCGACCCGCCGCGAGCAGCGTGCCAGAGGTTGCGCCGTAAAGGCAGGTGTTACCGATAATAGCAGAGCGGTGCGAGTCAATCGGTGTGCGACCTTGGGCAGAAAGTATAATCTCAGCGCCCGATAAGCCTTTGCCGACATAGTCATTACTGTCACCGTCCACGACAAGGCGAAGACCCTTAATCCCAAATGCGCCGAGCGATTGTCCCGCTGAGCCGCGAAGGCGCACGGTGAGGTGCCCATCAGGCAAGCCTTCCGCGCCGTAAGCTTTGTAAATATGCGAGCTGATACGCGTCCCGACTGCGCGGTGCGTGTTTTGCACCGCATATGTAAGCTGCATTTTTTCGCGGCGCTTAAAGAGTTGCTCAGAATCGGCCAGAATTTGAATATCAAGCGTATCGGGTACTTCAATGCGTTCGCTTCGGCTGTCCACCACAGGGCGGTTATCCACGCGCGCAAGGATGGGATTGAGGTCGAGATCATCCAGATGCTCTGCCCCGCGACTAACTTGCGCTAGCAAATCTGTGCGGCCGATAATGTCGTCAAGCGAGGTCACGCCAATCTCGGCGAGAATTTCGCGCACTTCTTCGGCGATAAAGCTCATGAGATTTATGACCTTCTCTGGCGTACCTGTGAATTTTTCGCGCAGGCGAGGGTCTTGGACACAGACACCGACAGGACATGTATTGCTGTGGCACTGACGCACCATGATACAGCCCATGGCAACAAGGCTGAGCGTGCCAATGCCGTATTCTTCCGCGCCGAGCATGGCCGCAATTACAATATCACGACCCGTTTTCAGGCCGCCATCTGTGCGCAGCGTGACTTGGTCACGTAGATTATTGAGCGTCAAAACTTGGTGCGCTTCTGACAGGCCAAGCTCCCACGGAATACCTGCATATTTTAAAGAGGTATTGGGCGAGGCACCTGTGCCGCCATTGTGACCTGCAATCAATATGGTATCAGCTTTCGCTTTCGCCACACCTGCGGCAATCGTGCCGACGCCAGAACTCGCAACGAGTTTGACAGCGACGCGCGCGGTGGGGTTGATTTGCTTCAAGTCATAAATTAACTGCGCCAAATCCTCGATGGAATAGATATCGTGATGCGGCGGCGGCGAGATAAGTGTCACGCCAGGTGTGGCGTTTCGAAACTTCGCAATCATCTCTGTCACTTTAAAGCCAGGCAGTTGCCCGCCTTCGCCCGGCTTGGCACCTTGCGCGACTTTAATTTCAATTTCGCGGCATTGGTTGAGATATTCAGCCGTGACACCAAAACGGCCAGAGGCGATTTGCTTCACCGCAGAATTTGGATTGTCACCATTGGGAAGTGGCACATAGCGCGAGCGGTCTTCGCCGCCTTCGCCAGAGACAGATTTCGCGCCAATGCGGTTCATCGCAATGTTGAGTGTGCCGTGCGCCTCGGGGGACAACGCGCCAAGCGACATGCCAGGTGTGCAGAAACGACGGCGGATTTCATTCACCGATTGCACCTGCTCAAGCGGCACAGGCTTTCCAATGGGCGAAATGTCGAGCAAGTCGCGTATTTGAATCGGCTTGGCGTTGTTCACGACATCGGCGTATTTTTTATAAAGCTCGTAATCCTCACGTGTGGTCGCTTCTTGCAGCATGTGGATCATCTCGGCCTTATAGGCGTGGCGTTCACCAGAGGCGCGCACGCGGTAAAGCCCGCCCACGGGAAGCGTCACGACATTACTGCCATAAGCTTCGTCATGAGCTTCGACGATTTTGGCTTCGAGACCCGACAGGCCAATGCCTGAAATACGAGATGTCATGCCCGGGAAATATTCCCCAACAAGCGCGCGAGAGAGGCCAAGAGCTTCGAAGTTATTTCCGCCGCGATAGGAGGAAATCACTGAGATTCCCATTTTGGAAATAATCTTAAGAAGTCCGCCTTCAATCGCTTTTTTATAATTTGCAACAGCGTCATCAATCGTGCCGTCAAGCAGGCCGCGCGACACGCGATCTGTGAGCACGTCTTGCGCCATATAGGCGTTGACGGCTGTAGCGCCTGCACCAATGAGCACCGCAAAATAATGGGTATCGACACATTCGGCTGAGCGCACGAGGATAGAGCAAGACGAGCGCAGACCTTTTTTCACAAGATGCGTTTGCGCAGCGCCGACGGCTAGGATCATAGGTGCAGCGGCGCGCTCTTCGCTGACGGCCTTATCTGAGAGGATGATGTTCTCAACACCGTCTTTGACAGCCGCTTCGGCTTCGACGCGGATGCGCGCTAGCGTTTCGTGCAGCGCGTCACCTGAGACTGAATTATAATCTGGCACCTCGAACGTACAATCAATGACGCGGGCTTTGCTGCCGACAAAAGCTTCAAAGCGTTCAAACATCCCATTGGTCAAAACGGGACTATCGAGCACCAGCATTTCGCGCGTCTGCGCTTCGCCGTCTGCCAGAATGTTACGCAGATTACGGAAACGCGTCTTAAGACCCATGACGCGTGTTTCGCGTAACGGATCAATAGGCGGGTTCGTGACTTGGCTAAAGTTTTGGCGGAAGTGATGGGAGAGCGGGCGGTAAATCTCAGACAGAACAGCCAGTGGCGTGTCATCGCCCATAGAGCCGACAGATTCTTTGCCGTCCTCACCCATGGGGGCGATAATGAGTTCGATGTCTTCCATCGTCTGACCACAAGAGCGTTGACGGCGCTTAAGCGCTTCGCCCGCAAGCACGGGTGCAGGCTCAGGACCTGCGAGCGTTTCGTCCAAATTACGAACTTTCTCGAGATATTTCTGATAGGGCTTTTCGCCTGCGAGTTTATCGAGGATTTCAGAGCTGTGATAAAACTTGCCTTCATCCAAGTCGACGGCGATGAGGCGACCAGGCTTAAGCGCGCCTTTCTTAATGATAGTCGTTTCGTCCATCGGGCACATGCCTGTTTCAGACCCGACTGCCAAAATGCCGTCACTTGAGATAGCGTAGCGCAGCGGGCGCAGACCGTTTCTATCGAGGCCCGCCATACACCAACGTCCGTCATAGGCCGCCAGAGCCGCAGGGCCGTCCCACGGTTCCATCACGGCGTTGCAATATTCATAAAGCGAGCGCCAGCTATCTGGCATCAAGTCGCCGCGCTTAGAATAAGCTTCGGGTACAAGCAGTGTTTTCGCCATAGGAGCAGAGCGGCCCGCGCGCACCAGCAGTTCGAACACACTATCTAGCGCGGCAGAGTCGGAGCTGCCTTTTTGAATAATCGGTTTCACGTCGCCCGCGCGTTTGCCAAAGGCGGAGCTTGCCATTTTAATTTCATGGCTTTTCATGAAATTGGTGTTGGCTTTGACCGTATTAATTTCGCCGTTATGGGCGAGCATACGGAAAGGCTGCGCGAGCCACCATTGCGGGAATGTATTGGTCGAATAGCGCTGATGATAAATCGCTGCGCGTGAAATAAAGCGCTCGTCTTTCAAATCAGGAAAGAAATTATCGATGTCTTCGGCGAGGAACATACCTTTATAAATCAAGGTCTGAATTGAGAGCGAGCAGACATAAAAACTTGGAATGGCCGCCTCAATCACACGTTTTTCGATGCGGCGGCGCACAATGTAAAGCTCACGCTCAAGCTTGTCGCCCTTGCGGCCTTTCGGATCACGAAAGAGCACTTGCTCAATCGCGGGGCGGGTCGCTTTGGCTTTCTCGCCGATGATGTCCACGTTGATGGGCACTTGCCGCCAGCCAAAAATATAAAACCCTTCACGCAGTAGTTCAGACTCGACAATTGTACGGGCCTCTTCTTGGGCGCGGAAATCGGTGCGCGGCAGGAAGATCATACCGACCGCGATTTTAGAATTACGCGGCTTGTGACCTGTGCGTTCGACTTGGGCTTTGAAAAATTCCTGCGGGATATCGATGCGAATACCTGCGCCGTCGCCCGTCTTGCCGTCGGCGTCAACCGCGCCGCGGTGCCAGACGTTTTTCAGCGCGGCGATAGATTTCTCCACCACGTCACGACGCGGCGTGCCGTCAATGCTTGCGACAAGGCCAACACCACAAGAGGATTTCTCATGCGCAGGATCATAAGCGCCCGCCGCTTCAAGCGCGTCGCGTTTGGCTTCGTAATCTGCGGCCCAATTGAGCTCATTATTTTGGATATTATCTGTCATCTTGGTCTTCCTCTACGCCAAATAGCGCAAATACTTCTGCCCCCGTTAAACGCTCTCGCTCACCTGCGAGGTCGTAAAACCCTGGCTTTTCATCAATGAAAAATTCTTTTGTAATTTTGACATCACTTCCGATGCCGTCCACAGCGCCCGCACAAACGGTCATCTTCGCGGGGTCCTCGACAAGGCGGTAAAAGAGGCTGCTTCCGCATGTGCCGCAAAATCCGCGTTCGGCCCAGTCAGAGCTACGATACCATTTCAGTGATTTTTCGCTGTCAAATTCTACCTGCGTGAAATCAAGGCTCATATTTGGGCTTCCGCTCCATCGGCGGCATTGCCCACAATGGCAACTATCGAGATGCGTTGGCGCTTCAACTTTGAAAGCCACATCGCCGCATAAGCATTTTCCGCTGAGCTTGCCCATTATTCCGCTGCCATAGAGGCTGTCTCAACCATTTTGGCTTTGAGATATTTATGGATATGCGCCGCCGCGTCGCGGCCTTCGCGGATGGCCCAGACGACGAGTGAGGCGCCGCGGACAATATCACCAGCCGCGAAAACGCCGTCGAGATTGGTTTCAAACGTCAGCGGATTGGCTTTTACCGTGCCCCAGCGCGAAACAGACAGCTCTGGGCTTAGCGTATTCATATCCTCAGGCGAGAAGCCCAGCGCCTTAATCACAAGATCGGCTTGCACGTCAAAATCTGCGTCTTTTATCGGCTCTGGTGATTGGCGGCCAGAAGCATCTTTGACGCCAAGCCGCATGCGGTCGGCGCGCACAGCGCTGACTTTGCCGTCATTATCATGGATAGATTTTGGTGCAGCGAGCCATTCAAACGTCACGCCTTCTTCTTGGGCGTTGGCCGTCTCGCGGCGAGAGCCTGGCATATTGGCGTGGTCACGACGGTAGAGACAAGTCACAGATTTTGCGCCTTGGCGGACAGCTGTACGCACGCAATCCATAGCCGTATCACCGCCGCCAATTACGACAACATTTTTACCCTCAGCGGTTTCGGATTTAACATCATCTCCTAGATTGCGGCGATTGCTATCAATCAAGAAAGGCAGGGCAGGGGTGACGCCCTCTGTACCGCTACCAGGCACAGTTAGGTCGCGGGCTTTGTAAACGCCTGTGGCGATCATCACCGCGTCATGCTTCTCGCGCAGCTTATCAAAGCTGATGTCCGTGCCGATATCTGTGTTGAGTTTGAAAACAATGCCGCCGTCCTCAAGCCGTTTTGTACGCCGCTCAACGATGGCCTTGTCGAGTTTGAAGTTCGGGATGCCGTAAATTAGAAGTCCGCCTGCACGGTCATGGCGGTCATAAACAGTCACTTGCCAGCCTTGCAGGCGCAACTGCTCGGCGGTGGCGAGGCCTGCGGGGCCTGCGCCGATGACACCGACAGAGAGCGGAAGTTCGCGGCGCGGCTTGATCGGTTCAACCCAGCCATTGTCCCAAGCGGTATCTGTGAGGTAACGCTCAACCGAGCCTATGGTGACGGTGCCGTGGCCTGATTGCTCAATCACGCAAGAACCTTCGCAGAGGCGGTCTTGCGGACAGATGCGGCCACAAATCTCCGGCATATTATTGGTGGCCGCAGAAATGCGGTAAGCTTCCTCGGTGCGACCTTCGGCTGTCAGTTTCAGCCAATCTGGGATATTATTATCGAGCGGGCAGTGGTTTTGGCAAAAGGGTACGCCGCATTGACTACAACGGGAGGCCTGCTCTGTAGCTTTGACGTCAATATAATCGCCGTAAATCTCTAGGAAGTCATCGCGGCGGTCCTCTGCCTGACGCTTTGTCGGCATGTCGCGCTCTGTTTCAACGAATTTTAGCATTTTAGTCTTGGCCATGACATCACTCATTTAACGGTTAAGAGGCGGGCGACTGGGGTCAATCTTTTGATTTTTGCAGGCGCGCACCTCAAATATGCGCTTTTAAGCGCGTGAGCGGTCTATACACGAAAAAGTGGGGTCTGCAAGATGCGACAATTTGTCAAGTAAAGTTACTGACTGACAATATATATGCCTCTAAATCACTGAAAAATAATATAAAAATTGGCATAAAGATTTTGATAAACATTAGGACAAATTTTATCCATCCACATTTTTTAACGAAAAAAAGGCGCAATCAGCGCTAAATTGCAAATGATAAGCCTCTGGTAACCCTCTCGCCCTACATCAGGGGGATGGATATTCTTCACCTGATATTGCTGGCTATTATTCAAGGGCTGACGGAGTTTTTGCCGGTCAGTAGCTCGGCGCATCTGATTTTACCGGCGCAGCTCTTTGGCTGGCAGGATCAAGGGCCGCTGATTGACGTCATGGCGCATTTCGGCTCGCTCTTTGCGGTGCTGATTTATTTTCGCAAAGATGTGGGTGAGGTTTTAGTTGGCTTGACGCATCTTGTGCAAAAACGCCTCAATAAAGGCTCGGCGCTCGCGCTGCACCTTATCCTGGCAACCCCGCCGGCCTTGATTGTGGGCGCGGCGATGCACTTTAGCGGCGTGGATGAGTTAATCCGCAGCCCACTCCTGATTGCGTGTACCTTTATTGTCTTCGGTATAATTCTTTGGCTAGCTGACCTCAAAGGAAGCGATAGCCGCGGTATTGACACGCTGACGTGGAAAGAGGCGATAAGCCTCGGTCTTGCCCAAACGCTCGCGTTGATACCTGGCACTTCACGCAGCGGCATCACAATGACGGCGGCGCTGGCCATGGGGCTGACACGTGAAGAGTCGGCGCGCTTTTCTATGCTGATGAGCATTCCGATTATTGGCGCGGGCGGTAGTTTTGCCCTGATTAAACTAGCCCGCGACGGGAATGAAGCGGCGAGTCTAAGTGACGGATTGCTTGTGGCGGGACTGTCATTTGTCGCGGCTTATGCAGCGATAGCCTTGTTCATGCGCTTTGTATCGCGTATCGGAATGTTCCCCTTTATGGTGTACCGCGTTGTTGCAGGCTGCGGTCTCCTTCTATGGGTATTGCTTTAAATTGAGTTAGCCGTGCCGTAGAGGCGCATGTAAAATAACTAGGGTCGTCATTGTCGTGAAATTTGCGTTATCGACACAGATTGCAAAGATAGGCATCTTCGGGCTCATGCTCGCAGCTATGCCAAGCGGCCTGTTTGCGGCTGAGAACGATATGCCGCCAACGGCTATCAAAGAGACAGCGTCAGCTTCCAGTCTTGTCAATAAAGTCGAAATAGACGCGCGGATTAATGACCTTATGCGCCGCCCTGAAATGGTGGGGCTCTCTGTTGCGATTATAGAGAACGGCCAAGTGACCTTCGCCAAAGGCTACGGCGTGACAGAAAAAGGCGGCGATGCTGTCACGGATGACACTGTGTTTCGGTGGGCGTCCGTATCAAAAGGGGTGGGGTCCGCGGCTGCGCTACTGCTTGCCGAAGATGGTCATTTTGGGCTGAACTCACCCATTAAAGCCTTTGCCCCGTCACTTGACTTGCCGCCTGCACAAGATGGGTTGACGCTTGAAGATGTGCTGTCGCAACGCAGCGGCATGATACGCAACGCCTATGACCGCCGTATTGAGGACGGCCAGACGGCCCGTTATATCCGCGCAAGGCTTGCGAGCGTGCGCAGTGTTTGCGAACCAGGCACCTGCTATAGCTATCAAAACGTGCTTTATGACACAGTGTCTGAGATGATTGAGACGGTGACAGAGCTGCCGTATAAGTCTGTTGTGTCTGAGCGAATTTTCAAACCGCTTGGCATGAATAGCGCCACGATGACACTTGAGGGGCTGACGCGCTCTCGCAGTTGGGCCAAGCCGCATAATTCGCGCGGCGCGCAATACCGTAGAGTAAAACCAACCTATTACCGCGTGCCAGCGGCGGCGGGTGTAAATAGCTCCATTAATGACCTTGCGACATGGGTGCTCGCCAATATGAGCGATGATAATCCTGTGCTCAGCGAAAGCTTGCAAACAGAGTTGCAAACAGGCCGTATCGATACACCCCGAGAAACCCGCAATATGCGCCGTCATTTTCGCGCGCTGACCGACAGTAAATATGCGTTGGGCTGGCGAAAGTACGATTTTGATGGTCATACAGTCGTCGGACATCGCGGCGCGGTGCAAGGCTACCGTGCGTCAGCCCTGTTTGATCCCGAAATTCAGTCTGGTGTTGTAATGCTCTGGAATAGCTCCACAGGTCGCCCCAACGGATTACAGCTTGAGATATTTGATCAGATCTACGGTAACCCCAAACGTGATTGGATGCGTCTTCGCCAAAAGTGGTAGTTAAGACTCTTGGTGTCGGCAGGCATGTGGCAAATCACGCTTATCAATAGATAGATGAGACCCTTTCGTTTGTATTATAGCTCTGTTATGCGCGGCATTTCCGAAGCACATTACCAACAGGTCCGACATGACTGATACGCCCAAACGCCCCTCTAATAAGCGACCCTTTGATAAAACGAAGTCGCGCGGGCAAGGCAGGGGAGCCTCTAACGCCACGGGCTTTAAATCGCGTCCGCGTCCGAATTATAAGGGTCCACATAAAAGCTCTGATGAGAGAGGCCCGCGCGACTTTAACGAGCGTGATGCTGAGCTCGCTATGCGCCGTCTGCCTGACCCGACGAAAACGCGTCTTTTTGCGGCGCGCGCGGTGCAGCTCGTACTGCGTGACAAGATCATGCTGGAAAATGCGTTCGAGCTTCAACCCGGATATAATGACCTTGATCCGCGCGACCGGGCCTTTGCGCGCTTGATTGCGGCGACAACTTTTCGGCGTTGGGGACAGATTGGGGCTGTGCTGAAACCGATGTTGAAATCCAAGCCCCCCGTCTTTGTTATGGCAGTGCTAGAGACGGCCGTGGCGCAGATGCTATTCCTAGACACAGGCCCGCACGCCGCCGTGAGTGAGGCGGTAAATGTGCTCAAATCTAATGCCGCCACACGCGGCTTTGCGGGGCTTTGTAATGCTGTGCTGCGCCGTGTCGCGGAAGAAGGCAAAGCGAAAGCGGGCGCGACGGCCCCGTCCGCGAATTTTCCGCGCTGGCTCACCAATAGTTGGGAGAAAGCATATGGCCGCGTCGATGTGCGCAAAATGTCACTACAGCTTATTAAAGACCCGCCGCTTGATTTATCAGTTAAATCTGATCCGCAAGGGTGGGCCGAGAAGCTTGGCGGCAAAGTTCTGCCGACAGGGACTGTTCGTCTTGACAAAATTGGTGACGTCACCGCGCTAGAAGGTTTCCAAGACGGGGAGTGGTGGGCGCAAGACATCGCTGCGAGCCTGCCCGTCAAAGTGCTGATGCAAGATTTTAATCTGAGTGGAAAGCGTGTGCTGGATATGTGTGCTGCCCCTGGTGGTAAGACGCTGCAACTGGCAAGCGCAGGGGCGCAAGTCACAGCACTTGATATTTCAGAGGCGCGCATGGGACGCGTCCATGAAAATCTCGCCCGCACAAATCTCAGCGCCGAGGTGGTGACAGGCGACGCCCGCAAATGGCAGCGCCCTAAGTCAGATGACGGCGAACCCGCGGCGCAATATGACGCCGTCCTGCTCGACGCGCCGTGTTCCGCAACAGGCACGTATCGCCGCCACCCCGATGTGTTGTTTAACAAAGCGCACACAGACATAGGTAAACTCGCCTCATTACAGGACAAGCTCCTCCTCGCGGCGGCGCATCACCTTGCGCCTGGCGGTCAGTTGATTTTCTGTACCTGTAGCCTGCAGCCCGATGAGGGTGCGGCTAGAATAAAGCAGTTCATAAAAAATCGGTCAGATTTTCGCCTTAATCCGATATTAGACACGTCTGAATTGCAGGCTCTTGGGGTGGTAACATCCGAGGGGTTTGTGAGGTCTTTGCCGCATTATCTGGGTTCAGAGGGCGGTATGGACGGGTTCTTTATCGCCCGGCTCGTGCGGGAAGCGTCCTGATAAGACGCAGTCTGTGCGAAAAATTTCTGATGTAAAGACTGTGTTAATCATAAACTGGTCTAAAACATGCAAGATAACGCTGGATGTGTTTTAAAATGGGAGGCTCAAAATGAGCGCGAACAATATTATTATTAAATCTGCTTTCGCCGTGGTGGCAACAGCAGGTCTTACTCTGACCGCTTATGCGGGCAATAACAGCTCACGCTACGGCGGACCGTCTGTTTATGACTATGAAAGCGGCGGCCAGTGTAGCTCAGCGGCTTGTGCGCAAGGCGCTTATGCGGGTGGACGTTACGGCGCCTCTCACGGTGGCCAGCATACGCAAACGGCGCCAACAGTGTCACGCTACGGCGGAACATGCGGTGCGTCTATGGGTAATAACTGTGTTCAGCCACAGCCTTACAGCTATCAGCAGTCTATGCCTGTCTCGCCAGGTGTTGTTTATGTCGATTGTGCCACAATGGGCACATGTGCGCCGCAACAGTCTGTGCAGACTTATCAAGCGCCGACAACCTCTTACGCTCAAAGCTACTCAACGCAGTCATATTCTGCGCCAATGGCTCAAGCCGCAGATTGTCCAGCAGGCACGACAATGCAGTCGGACGGTACGTGCATGCAGTCAAGCTATAGCAGCACGCCAAGCTATTCATCCGCCACGACTTACAGCAGCACGTCTTCATATGGCGGTGAAACAGTCCCTTGCCCCGCAGGCACGTCAAAGCAGTCTGATGGCTCTTGCATGCAGACAGGCTCTAGCTTTGGCTCATCAACAAGCTATTCAGGCGGGTCTAGCTACTCATCAGCTAGCTCTTATGGCAGCTCATCAGCCCCAGCAAACTGCCCAGCAGGGACGACAGCGCAATCTGACGGCACATGTATGCAAGGCGGCAGCGTCTCATCATATGCAGGTGGCACAGCAACTATCTACTCTGGTGACGCGACAACGTCGACATCGACATATGGCGGCTACACTTCAGACGGCAGCTATACAGCCAATAGCTACCTCCCAATTCGGAAGTAGTTTCTTCGTTGAGATTTGAATAAATGAACCCGCTCAAGGCTAACTTGGGCGGGTTTTTGCTTGACTTAAATTAGGGCGTAAGGGGCTAATCGCTGCCCTGACACAGCTTAATATAGTTGCCTAAATAAGGTAATTCTCTAAGCAGAAATAATGAATGAACTCAGATTTATTTTACGAGACGAAACACGTGTGGCTCACACAAGGCTTGATGAAGCGCTTGTAAGTTATGATTTGGCAGACCCAGTTGGTCTCGCAAAATATTTATCTATACATTATCTCGCGCGGCAGCACTTGACCACCATGTTAAATGGGCTGGAGGCATTGCGCGATGATACGTCTCGCCTCAATGACTTAACTCTGGACTTGTCCACCTTAGGTGTACCGCTTCCGTCTTGGATAAGTCCTCCTGACCAAACGTCGAAAAACCCCCTTGGGTTAATCTATGTTATTGCTGGAAGTTCGTTAGGGAGTAAGGTCTTGTATAAAAATTGGGCCTTATCGACTCATCCTCTTGTTAATCGTGCGAACCTATTTGTAACGCATTCAAAAAATAATGATATCTGGACGCGTTTTCTTGCGTATATAAAAAATAAAGAATTTTCTCAAAGCGAGACAAAGGACATAATCACCTCTGCAAATTTTTGTTTTAAAGTTTTTGAAGCAGCAAATGACCAAGTAAAAGCCAAGACTTATGACGATTAATACTTCAGAGAAAGATCAACTTATTGAGCCAGTAGATCTTACCAATTGTGACCGCGAACCCATACATATTTTGGGAAAAATTCAGACCTATGGTGCATTACTTGCTGTTTCGCCCGACTGGATGATTAATCACGCCTCGGTAAATGTATCGGAATTTCTAAATATTGACGCTGCTGATACTATTGGATTGCCAATGAGTGAGGTTGTCTGTGCCGAGGCCGTTCACGAGATCAGGTCTCGCTTGCAGCTTTTGGTTACACCAGATTCTGTGGAACGTATTTTTGGTATGCGTCTGATAAAACCTGATGATCTGTTTGACGTTGCTGTCCATTTATCAGGGCGCATGTTTGTCATTGAGATTGAACGTCATGTGCCTGGCTCGCGTAGTAATCATACCTCTTATGTTCGCCCGATGATGGAGCGCATTAGCAAGGCGCAGACAGTTGAAAACCTATGCGATATTGCAGCCCGTCAACTTCGGGCGCTCACAGGTTTTGATCGCGTCATGGTTTATCAATTCGGTGAGAATGGCTCAGGCACAGTGATTGCAGAGTCATTGAGTGGCGCGCGCGATAGTTTTAAGGGCTTGCGTTACCCAGCCTCTGATATCCCCAAACAGGCCCGTGCTATGTATAAGCGGAGCCTTTTGAGGATTATCGCAGATGTCACAGATCAAGGCGTAGACATTATTCCCGCGACTAACCCTGAGGGCCTGCCACTTGACTTAACAATGAGCACAACACGGGCAGTCTCGCCCGTGCATCTTGAGTATCTTTCAAATATGGGCGTGGGCGCGTCTATGTCAGTCTCTATTTTAAAACGGGGAGAATTATGGGGGTTATTTGCTTGTCATAATGACACGCCTAAAAATCTACCGTTTAATATACGTTCGGCAGCTGAGCTGTTTGGGCAACTCTTCGCTTTTGTTCTTGATCAGCACGAGACGGATGAAGAGCGGCGAGATCAAAAGAAAGCGCAAGAGCTACATGATCAGCTTATGTCTCAGCTCGCAGAAGGTTCGACAATTTCCGATAGCCTTGACCACGTATTAGAAGCGATTGGAAAGGTTATTCCATTTGACGGCGCAGTGGGTTGGATAAATGGCAAATTCACTGCCATTGGTCAGACACCGCTCGAAGAAGAATTTATGGGCATGGTTCGTTTTCTAAATACAACGGCAGCAAGTCGTATTTATGATAATAAGAAATTGTCGGCTGCTTACCCCCCTGCCGAGGATTTTGCGGACCGAACAGCAGGCATCTTGGTATTACCTGTCTCCCGCACGCCGCGCGATTATATTGTCCTTTGTCGTCGCGAGGTGAACAGCATAGTCAACTGGGCGGGTAATCCAGACAAACCTGTGACTGTTGGAAAATACGGAACCCGCCTCACACCCCGCAAAAGCTTTGACGCTTGGAAAGAAGTTGTACGCCATAGCTGCGTGCCTTGGACAGCAGGTGAGAGACGCGCCGCAGAGTCACTTCGCATAACCCTGCTTGAGGTCGTTTTACGTATGTCTGATGCGACATTGAAAGAGCGCGCGAAAGCTCAAGAGAGCCAAGAAATACTTATAGCCGAGCTTAATCACCGCGTTCGTAATGTTCTTAATCTTATTAAAGGCCTTATCAATCAAAGCAAAGATGACGCGAAAACCATATCAGAATTCACGGAAATTGTTGGCGGACGCGTTCACGCATTGGCGCAAGCGCATGACCAGATTACAAAGGAAAACTGGGGTCCAGCGTCAGTGCAGGATCTTATCAACACTGAAGCAAAGGCTTACTTAAATCGCAAATTTTCGCGCGTTAAACTTACGGGCCTCGATGCGATGATAACGCCGCCTGCTTACACGACGCTCTCGCTTGTTATTCATGAGTTAATGACAAATTCGATGAAATACGGCGCTTTATGTGACTCAACTGGTCATATAGATATTGCCTTTAAGCGGCACTCTGATGACGCGCTCAAAATTACGTGGCGGGAGAAGGGCGGCCCGCCCATACAGACGCCCCCTACACGCAAAGGCTTTGGCTCAACCATCATTGAACGCTCTATTCCTTATGAATTAAAAGGGGAGGCAGATATTTCGTATAAAATGTCTGGCTTAGAGGCAGTTTTTGTCATTCCGCCGTCATTTGTAGCTGAATATCGTAACCCGGAGAATAAGATGTCAAAAACAGACGTTGAACCTGCGACGGCTGCCACGGCAAAACTGTCGGGACATGTTCTTATTGTTGAAGATAACATTATCATCGCAATTGACGCCGAAGAAATTGCATTTGAACTCGGCGCTTCATCCGTCAGTGTTGTATCTAATGTGAATGAAGCGTTGCGCGCGATAGAGGCGACAGATTTTTCTTTTGCTCTTCTTGATGTGAACCTCGGGGCAGAGACAAGTGAGCCTGTGGCAGACAAGCTGAAAGAAAAAAGGACGCCATTTGCGTTTGCGACAGGTTATGGTGATGCGACTGAAATCACAAAACGGTTTGACGGCGTCGCCGTAATTCAAAAACCTTACGATAAATCTGCAGTCGCGCAAGCGATTAGTCTGACCCTAGGTCAAAAATAAGATAGTCCCTTAGCGCCTGGCTACAGCTGAGAGCAAATGAAGATACGCTCTGCGTACCAACAAACTTGCCTCAAATCCGCTTCGCTGATAGACAGCTTGCATGACTCAAAATGTTCTGATTTCGCCGTCTATTCTCTCTGCTGATTTTGCTAATCTTGGCGCGGATATTCGTGCTGTGGACGCGGCGGGGGCGGATATGATTCATGTCGATGTGATGGATGGGCATTACGTGCCGACAATCACGATTGGCCCTGATGTGGTGAAGGCGCTTCGCCCACATTCCAAACTGCCTTTTGATGTGCACCTTATGATTACGCCCGCTGATCCGTTGATTGATGCGTTCGCAGATGCGGGCAGTGATATCATCACGGTTCACCCTGACGCGGGGCCACACCTTCACCGTACGCTGCAAGCTATTCGTAAGCGCGGGCTGAAGGCAGGTGTTGCGCTTAACCCTGCGACGTCTCCGCGCGTGCTCGACCACGTTATGGACAGCGTGGATATGATACTCGTCATGAGCGTGAACCCAGGTTACGGCGGTCAGAAATTTATCCCAAGCCAGCTTGATAAAATCTCAGAGCTGCGCCGCATGTGTGAGCAGCAGTCCCATGACATCATCCTTGAAGTCGATGGCGGCGTAAATCCGCAGACGTCTAAAGACTGCATCCGTGCAGGCGCAACGGCGCTCGTCGCGGGCAGTGCGGTGTTTAAAGGCGCAGGGAGCCTTGCAGACAACATTGCTGCCCTTCGCGGACCTGTCAGCCAAATCAAGGCGGCTTAACCCTCCATGAGCCGTGTCCCGTTTACACGCGTGGTCAACGCTGCTGCGGGTCGGGTCAAACGTGCCGTAGGCGAGACGCTGTCCTCTCCTACACGCTCCGTCTCCATGCGGGTCATGCGGCCCGCACCATTTTCGGATGTAAAACCTAAGCTCTTTTTCGGTGACAAGGCCGTGGGCGAAACCCTTATTCGCGGCGAGTTTCACTACGCCAAGCAGCAACTCAGTGTTGGTATGCAGGGCGACCCTTGGACCGTTCCTTGCCCGTCTGAACGCTTTGCCGCGTGGCTTCATGGCTTTGGGTGGCTCGAAGATATCGCGAGTGTGAAACAACCCACTGCCGAAGTGCGCGCGCGTTTTCTTGTGGACGGCTGGAGCGCGGTATACGGGAATTACAATGCTTTTGCGTGGGACCTCGGCATCCTGACGTCTCGGCTCTATCATTGGCTCGTGCTATGGTCGCCGCTTTTGTCGATTGATAGCGGCGGGGAGGCAGGCGCGGCGCGGCGCGGCGTCACCCTGAGGCAGATGAAATATTTGCGTAAAAACTATCCTCGGACAGAACCAGGTTTGCCGCGGCTGATGGCGGCACTCACTCTCGCCATGGGTGGAGCGCGGCTTGCGGATAAATCCGAAGGATATCTCGACCGCGGCCTTGATTGGCTCGACGATGAAATAGAGGTGCAAATCCTGCCAGACGGCGGGCATATCACCCGCTCGCCAGAAGCAGTGCTTAAAGCGCTAGAGGCGCTCATGCGGCTAGATGAAATCTTGGACGCGCGCGGGATTGCGCGCACCAAAGCCATGGGCCGCGCGATTGATCGTTTGCAACCTATATTGCCGTTTTTCCTTCACACAGATGGAGGCCTCGCCTGTTTTAATGGCGGCGGTGAGGGCGACAAAAAACGCATCGCCAAGATTACAAAATCGGCGGCCTTATCCTCTCGTCCGTTTGGTTATTCACCGCATACAGGCTACCAACGGCTTGAGCATGGAAGTTCAGTTATGCTCGTCGATACGGGTACAACGGCGCCTGTGCCGTTTGACAAAGACGCTCACCTCGCGCCGCTGTCGTTTGAGCTTTCAACCGCCGCAGGCCGCATGATTGTCAATTGTGGATGGTCAGAGGAGCAACCAATGAGTTGGCGCGCGCCTGTGCGCTCGACCGCCGCGCATTCGACCCTTACGCTTGGCAATCAATCTGCGGGCAAAATTCTGGAAGACGGTTACCGCTCGCGTCTGTTGGGTGATGTCGTCGAGCAAGATGTCGGTGAGGTTAAAGCGCAGCGTAAAGAACAAGTCACGGGCGTGTGGCTTGAGAGTACTCACGCAGGCTACCAGCCCGATACAGGTCTCATGCATCGCCGCCGTTTTTATATGACGCAAGACGGCAATGATATTCGCGGCGAAGATAGCCTGTATCTGCCCGTTGGTGATATGCCAAAAAGGCGTGATGAACTCCCGTTTACGATACGGTTTCACCTCCATCCTAATTGCCGCGCGACACTTGCCCAAGATCAGAAATCCGCCCTGATTATTCAAGGCGGACGGACAGGGTGGCGGATGCGCACGGACGGTGGACCGCTCTCAATTGAACCTAGCTATTATCTCGGCTTGGGCGCAGCCCCGCAAAAAACAAGTCAGATTGTTATTCGCGGCAAAGCGTTTGCCGATAGTGACGGCGAAACGCAAAGCAACCGCGTGCGGTGGAGCCTGCGATTGCTTGAGCCGCGAAAATAGGCGGACTTCTGCGTTAGGCACATGCGTTTACGGCTTATCCTTCTGGACTTTTAGCTTTTTTATATCGTCATGGCCTTTGCCTTCGATATGAGTGAGCGCGTCGTCTTGCAACGCTTTCGAGCTGCTCATATCCGCCGCATTGGCCGAATCGCGCGTCTTTTTAAATGCGTCTTTATCTGATTTCGGGGTTGATGATGGTGTCATAATGGCCTCCAATTTTAGTGCTTAAACTACGCCCGCCTGCCGCAATCGTTCCGATGGCGTGAGACGGGCAAGATTCACAGTAAATCCACAAAGTCCGCTTTTGGGCGCGCGTCTGCCGTGTTAAGGCGCGGCAAAGATAGCCAAAGTGAGTCTTATTATGCCTGCGCCAAATCCCGACCTTCCTGATTTTGATCCGTCCCGTCTTGCGCCCGTCAAGCGCGCGCTACTTTCGGTCTCAGACAAATCACGGTTAATTGCGCAGGCGACAGCGCTGCATGAGCGAGGCGTTAAACTCGTCTCCACAGGCGGGACGCGACGCGCGATTGAAGGGGCGGGCATCCCCGTTAAAGATGTCTCGGAACTCACAAAATTTCCAGAGATGATGGATGGTCGCGTCAAGACATTGCACCCGATGGTTCACGGCGGACTTCTCGGTGACCGCGATCTGGCCTCCCACAAAGACGCTATGCATGAGCACGGCATTCTCTCTATCGATTTGCTTATCGTGAACCTCTACCCGTTTGAGCAGGCAGTCGCGAGCGGCGGTAGCTACGCCATGTGTGTTGAGAATATCGACATTGGCGGCCCCGCCATGATACGTGCGGCCGCGAAAAACCACGCCCATGTGGCGGTGTGCACGGACGCGGATGATGTCGACGCTGTGCTCGCCGATATGGACGCCAATGACGGGCAAACATCGGGTACGCTGCGCCGTAAGCTCGCGGCGAAAACCTACGCGCGCTCTGCGGCCTATGATGCGGCGATTGCGAATTATTTCGCGGATGTGTTAAGCGACCCCGCGCCCGCATTTCGCGCCCAAGGCGGCGCACTCAAGCAGGCTTTGCGCTACGGTGAAAACCCGCACCAGACAGCGGCGTTTTATTCTGACGGCAGCCACCGCCCAGGCGTCGCCACGGCCGAACAGCTACAAGGCAAGGCGCTGTCTTATAATAATATCAATGACACAGACGCGGCTTATGAGTTGGTCGCGGAATTTGGTGATGCGCGCGTTGGGTTGGCGGGCGGCAACGCGCAAAACAAAAATGCGGCCAAGCCTGCCGTCGCGATTATCAAACATGCTAACCCCTGCGGCGTCGCAGTGGCGGATGATTTTATCAACGCTTATAAAGCCGCGCTGGCCTGTGACCCCGTTTCGGCCTTTGGCGGCATTGTCGCGCTTAACGGCAATCTTGACGCGGCGACGGCGACTGAAATTGTCAAAGTTTTCACTGAAGTCGTGATTGCGCCGAGCGCGGATGACGATGCGGTTGCAGTGTTTGCGAAAAAGAAAAACCTGCGCCTTCTCATCGCGGGCGGACTGCCTGATGTGAAAGCGCCGTCTATGACGCAGCGCAATGTCGCGGGCGGTATCCTCGTCCAAGACCGCGATAATGGTTATGTCGCGGATGAGGACCTCAAAGTCGTGACCAAGCGTAAGCCGACAGAAGCTGAAATGGCCGATCTCCTTATGGCGTGGAAAGTCGCCAAACACGTTAAATCCAACGCGATTATCTATGTCAAAGATGGCAGCACAGCGGGCATTGGCGCAGGCCAAATGAGCCGCATCGATAGCGCACGGATTGCCGCGCGCAAAGCCGAAGATGCCGCCGAAGCCGCGGGTTGGAGTGAGCCAAGAACCAAAGGCTGCGCTTGCGCCTCAGACGCCTTCTTTCCCTTCGCCGACGGCATGCTCGCCGCCGCCAGCGCCGGCGCCACAGCTATTATTCAGCCGGGCGGGTCTATCCGTGATGACGAAGTGATAAAAGCCGCCGATGAGCAAGGGATTGCCATGGTGTTCACCGGGATGCGGCATTTTAGGCATTAGCCATCCGCGTGACCGCCAGCGGTCTACCTTGCGAAGCAAGGTTCACGCGGATGTTGGTGAGGCTAGGATGAATTTCTATTTTCACTAAGGCGATTTGCAGATGAAACTTATTGAAGATAATATTGTTTTTTCTTTTATTTCGACGGCCTTGAGAGCTACGTCTTTCAAGACGGTAAATTCCCTATATGTTTCAAAATTTGCCTCTCAAGAAGATGACAACTCATTCAACAACTTGATGGCAGTAGATTTCATCTTCGAAGGAGAAAACGAAGAGCTGATATCAATTAATTGTGGTGCTGACGGTGAGAGCTTACGACTTTCACTAAAGCCATCTAGCTCTTATTCGATGGGTGAATATGGAGAAGTTTACTTAAGCCCTGCGAAGCAGTACTGCGCCGTGGAAGAGGTTCAGGTTATATCGTATGATAAAAAAGTAGTATGTTTTGTACTAAGACTTAGTGATCAGTTTGTGGTTTCTATCGTAAATAGTGGGGATGAACTTTATCTAGAACATAGGACACCTTTGATTGAAGAGATTATGTCTGAGCAATTTAACTCTGAGGGCATGCTTAGAATCGTCAGTTGCAAAATTATTGATAATTCTGAAGGTGAAATAGTCACTGAAGAAGTTATATAATTATAATGCCCACCCACAACGCCACATGCCATTGCGGCACTGTTCGCTTTCAAATCACCTCTGACCTCTCCGAGTTCACGACATGTGACTGCTCGCTTTGTGAGATGCGCGGGGCGGTTATGGTGAAGGTGCCAGAGGCGGACCTCACCGTCACGGCGGGCGAAGCGGCGCTGACGCTCTATCAATGGAATATGCGTATCGCGAGCCATTACTTTTGCAGCCAGTGCGGGATTTATGTCTTTCACAATAAGCGCGCCGCGCCAGATCATTACGGCGTGAATGTGCGCTGCCTCACGGATGTCGCGATTGACGCCGCGCCCCTACGTGCCACAGAGGGCGAAAATATGAGTGTAAATCCCGACGGAGCGCAGGCGCATTGGCCGGGCCCGCGGGAATGAGATTTGAGAACTGGTTAGGTTTCCGCCAAACTCCAGCCGCCTTTTCCTGTGACTTTTCGTAATATCGCATAGAGCACTAACCCCACTGGTCCCGCCATCCAGGTCAACAGCAAACATGGGATTAAGAGCCAGTGGCTGAAACCGCGCCGCAGGGCGTCTCTTGCACACCACGCGCCGACGAATAAATCAAAGACGAGGTAATGCGCCCAGCCAATGGTCATGCTGGCATCCGAGCTAAAAAGGGTGCGCACCCCTTCGATAGAGGTAAAGCTACCGCCCTGTGCGCCGTGACCGAGGAAAATTATGGCCGCGAAACCTGCGATATAAATCCCGCCAAGCAGAAGCGGCCACAGCATGGAGTGGACTAGCTTTCGCGTCCAAGACCAATGCGGCGCAAAAATCAGCAGCGCCCAAGCAGGCAGCACGCTCGCATTTATGAAATCAAAAAAATGGGCGTAGGCCATGTTTTCCCCACATGAAAAACATGAACCTACGCCCTAATGTCCAAAGGGACAAGGTATGGCTAAGGAGCTGAGAAAATGAGAGACTTCCCTTAGCGTAATTCTAAAAAGCCTTTATTGGTATTTCGGACCTAGGCTTGTAATCTTTATGCCCCAATGGGCAGAGGCCAGCGAGATGAGGCTTTCTTCTGCTGAATGTAACTCATCATCGGCGATGGATACGTCTAGCATGGCCCGTAGGAGGGCTTTGCGATATTCAAAGCCTTTGAGGCCTATAATCCGTTTGAGCGCAACAATGTCGAAATCGTTGCGTTGTGAAAGGGCGAGGATTTCATCTCTGTGGCCTCGAAACCATTCAAAGGCCAAATCGCGCGTAATTAGCGTGTCATCATTCACAGCTGCTTTTATTGACATGACGCTATCGACGAATGTGTCGACTTCTTCTTTATAGACGCGCTTGTCGGCCAGTACGACCATAGACAAAAGCTCAAATATTTCAGTCCAGCGTTCAACGCTCATCCCAATCTCCCTACATTGCCCGGTAGTAAGCCCCCCATAACGCAAAGCGTTTAAGAGGCGTTAAAGAAATCCTTAAGCGCGGTTAACACTTCGAAACTGTCCATGAGATGAACACGCGAAAGAGACAGAAGCTCACGTGCCGAGTCTGCGCAAAAAATCGCCCATTTGATTGCAACGCCGCGCGGGCCTGCTATAAGGCCCCCAACATACAAGATATTCACTTGAAGGATTTTTCATGGCCTCTCTCGACAGTTTTAAATGCGAACGCGAAATGAGCGTGCGCGGCGGCACATATACTTATTACGACCTCAAAGTCGCAGAGAAGAACGGTCTCTCTGGTATCTCAGCTCTCCCGCGCTCACTCAAAGTTTTGCTCGAAAACCTGCTCCGTCACGAAGATGGAAGCTCTGTCAAAAAAGAAGACATTGTCGCGATTGCCGATTGGCTGAAGACACGTAAATCAACACATGAAATTGCCTACCGTCCTGCACGCGTTTTGATGCAAGACTTCACTGGCGTGCCCGCCGTTGTCGATCTGGCCGCTATGCGTGACGCCATGCAAAACCTCGGTAAAAGCGCCGAAGCGATTAACCCGCTTAATCCTGTGCACCTTGTGATCGACCACTCTGTGATGGTGGATTATTACGGCACAAAGACCGCGTTTAAGAAAAATGTCGAGCGCGAATATGAGCGTAATGGCGAGCGCTATGACTTCCTAAAATGGGGCTCCAAATCCTTTGACAATTTCTCAGTTGTTCCTCCCGGCACAGGTATTTGTCACCAAGTGAACTTAGAGAATATTGCGCAGACAGTTTGGACAAAGACTGAAGGCGGCAAGACATATGCTTTCCCTGACACGCTTGTCGGCACAGACAGCCACACAACGATGATTAACGGCCTGTCGGTGCTCGGTTGGGGCGTCGGCGGTATCGAAGCCGAAGCGGCTATGCTTGGCCAGCCCGTCTCTATGCTTATCCCCGAAGTCATCGGCTTTGAGCTCACGGGCAAACTTCCCGAAGGCGCAACAGCAACTGATATGGTGCTACGCGTTGTGCAAATGTTGCGCGAAAAAGGTGTGGTTGGGAAATTTGTCGAGTTTTACGGTCCAGGTCTAGACCATCTCTCTCTCGAAGATCAGGCGACGATTGCCAACATGGCGCCTGAATACGGCGCGACATGCGGCTTCTTCCCAGTTGACGACGATACGCTGAAATATCTCAACGCGACAGGGCGTGACGAAGGCCGCATTGAGTTGGTTGAATCCTATGCCAAGGCCCAAGGCCTGTGGCGAGACGGCTCGACGCCAACATTCACAGACACAATCTCACTTGATGTTTCAACTGTACGTCCCGCGATTTCTGGTCCGAAACGTCCGCAAGACCGCTTTGACCTTAAGGGGGCTAACCGTCACTTCGCGACCATTCTGCGTGATGAATTTGGCAAAACGCCAACAGGCGACAGCGCTGTCCCTGTCAAAGGGCGCGACTTTAGCGTCGATCACGGTGATGTCTTTATTGCGGCGATTACGTCTTGTACCAATACCTCAAACCCTGACGTCATGATGGCGGCGGGCCTTGTGGCAGAAAAAGCCAATAAGCTTGGCTTGACAGTCAAACCTTGGGTGAAAACATCACTCGCACCTGGCTCACAAGTCGTGGGTGAATATCTTGAGAAATCAAAACTGCAAAAAGAGCTCAACCAGCTCGGCTTTGACGTTGTCGGTTACGGCTGTACGACCTGTATCGGTAACTCTGGCCCGCTTGCGCCTGAGCTGTCCGAAGCCATTGCAGAAGGTGACCTCGTCTCTTGTTCAGTCCTTTCAGGGAACCGTAACTTTGAAGGCCGCATTGGTCCTGATCTGAAAGCGAACTTCCTTGCGTCTCCGCCACTTGTTGTGGCCTACGCGTTGGCAGGCTCACTGCATCACGATTTTGATGTCGACCCACTTGGTGTGGACAAAGACGGCAATCCCGTTTTCCTCAAAGACATTTGGCCGACATCCGCTGAAATCTCAGAAGTCGTGCGCAAAGTCATTACGCGCAAAATGTTCACGGAGCGCTATGGCGATCTCTATAAGGGTGACAAAGAATGGCAGAAGATCAAAGTCAGCGGCGGCAAGACTTATGACTGGAAGCCAAAGTCAACTTACGTGCGCAACCCGCCTT
The DNA here is from genome assembly GCA_964424575.1 of uncultured Caulobacterales bacterium. Taxonomy (GTDB): domain Bacteria; phylum Pseudomonadota; class Alphaproteobacteria; order Caulobacterales; family Maricaulaceae; genus Fretibacter. The sequence continues at coordinate 27,325 of CAYRIV010000011.1, forward strand.
ATTTTGACGGCATGACAATGACGCCTGACCCGATTGAAGACGTTAAAGGCGCAAATATCTTGGCGCTTCTTGGCGACTCAATCACGACCGATCACATCAGCCCCGCTGGCGCAATCAAACATGATGGCCCTGCTGGCGATTACCTCAAAGCGAACGGCGTGCCGAAGGCGGAGTTTAATAGCTTTGGCTCGCGCCGCGGTAACCACGAAGTTATGATGCGCGGCACATTTGCCAATATCCGCATCAAAAACCAAATGGCCCCAGGTACAGAAGGCGGCGTGACGAAATACATCCCGACCGGTGAGGTTATGTCTATCTTTGACGCGGCTGAAAAATACAAAGCCGATAAGAAAGACCTCGTCGTCTTCGCGGGTACGCTTTACGGTAACGGGTCATCACGTGACTGGGCGGCCAAAGGCACAATCCTTCTCGGCGTAAAAGCCGTCATAGCCGGTAGCTTTGAGCGTATTCACCGCTCTAACCTTATCGGTATGGGTGTTCTCCCGCTTGAGTTCCAAGAGGGCGATAGCTGGGAAAAACTCGGCATGACAGGTAGCGAAACGGTCACGATTGAGGGCATTGAGAACCTCACACCGCGCGGGACGCTTGACGTTAAAATCGACTTCGCAGACGGCTCAACCAAGACCGTCACAGCGAATGTGCGTATCGATACAGATAATGAGCATGAATACTTCAAAAACGGTGGTATTTTGCACTATGTGTTACGTAATCTCGCCCGCGAAGCGGCGTAAGCTGGCTAACAAATCTAAAACAAAAGGCTCCCAATTTGGGAGCCTTTTTTGTTTTAGATGAATGTGGCTGGCGATTGGCTAGGCTTTGGGCTTCGTCCGCACAATAATATCGATACGGTCTATCTCGTGGCCTTCTGGGAGGTCTGGTATGCCCTGAACTTTCATAGATGTGGTATCGAGATCGGCGAGGCACCGCCCGCTCGCATCATAAACATGATAGTGATGGGATGTATTGGTGTCGTAATAAAGTTTGCCCGAATCCACCGTTAGCGTGCTGAGAAGGCCTACCTCGGTAAAACCTTTCAGCGTGTTATAAATGGTCGCGAGTGAAAGGCTCTCACCCTGCGCGCTGTGGTTAAGCTCATTAAACAGCTCTTCAGCTGTAAAATGTCTATCCTTACCATTAAACAACTGCTCACATATGCGGACGCGTTGACGCGTAGGGCGTAGCCCTGCCTCCTGCAAACGGCGCGTGTGATTTAATGCAGGTTTTGAAATTTCCAAATCCATCTCTATTCCCAAGTTCAAAATAATAACGACTTTCGAAGTCTAATTTAGAGTCGTTCTAAACTACTGTATCTGATTTGTCGATGGTTCAACTGCGGCAGAGCGAGGGATAGGATTGTATGAATTTAAAGCCAAACACACGCCCTAATACTACTCTTGGCTTGAGTTTAGAGGTGGGAACGCTACTGTGTTCGCAAATATGCCTATTGGCGCCATAGTAAGAGCAAACTCATGAAATTGATTAAAAACGCCTATGATTATGACGATTTAATTGTCAGCGGTGAGCAAAGCCTTTTTGGCCCTGGTAATGCGAAACTTCCGCTCCCGCCGATGCTTATGCTCGACCGTATTTCCAAAATCACAGACGAAGGCGGTGATTATGATAAAGGCGAAATTATTGCTGAACTTGATATTCACAAAGACCTTTGGTTCTTTGAATGCCATTTTCGCGGCGATCCCGTCATGCCAGGATGCCTCGGGCTTGATGCCATGTGGCAGCTCGTCGGCTTTTGGCTCGGTTGGACAGGCTCGCCAGGTCGCGGACGCGCGCTCGGAGTCGGTGAAGTGAAATTTACAGGCCAAGTGACGCCAGATGTGAAGCATGTGCGCTATCACATCAACCTCAAACGCGTCATTCGTCGCAAACTCGTGCTCGGTATTGCCGACGGCACGATGGAGGCGGACGGCGAGGTCATTTACCGCGCTAAAGACTTACGTGTGGGTCTGTTTATTCCCAAAGATAATGAAGCTGGAGGAGACGCCTAATGCGCCGCGTTGTAGTTACAGGACTGGGTATTATTTCATGTATCGGCAACAGCCAAGACGACGTCGCCGCGAGCCTTAAAGCGGGCAAATGCGGCATCACTAAAGACTCGAGTATGGCTGAGCTTGGTTTTCGAAGCCAAATCTCTGGTCGTCCAGATGACACGGCAGACCGCGCCAAAGAGGTGATTGGAAAGCGTAGTCTTCGCTTTATGGCGGACGCGGCAGAATGGTCAGCGCTCGCAATGCATGATGCCATCGCCGATTCTGGCCTGTCTGACGAGCAAGTTAGCCATGAACGCACAGGTATCATCGCAGGCAGTGGCGGCCCGAGCGCTGTAGAAATTGTCCGCGCGGCGGATATAACCCGCAAAAACAATTCGCCTAAGCGTATTGGGCCATTTGCGGTGCCTAAAGCCATGTCATCGACTGTGTCGGCCACACTGGCAACGCATTTCAAAATCAAGGGTGTGAACTATTCCATTACTTCGGCCTGCACGACATCGCTGCACTGTATTGGCGCGGCGGCTGAGCAAATTCAGTGGGGTAAGCAGGACATCATGTTTGCGGGCGGCGGCGAAGAAGTCGAATGGGCGATGAGTTCCCTCTTTGACGCCATGGGCGCGATGAGTAGCAAATATAATGACGCCCCCGAAACGGCGAGCCGCGCCTTTGACGCAAACCGCGACGGCTTTGTTATCGCAGGCGGTGCAGGGATGGTGGTGCTCGAAGACTATGAGCATGCTGTCGCGCGCGGTGCGAAAATCTATGCGGAAATCACAGGCTACGGTGCAACGTCTGACGGCTATGATATGGTCGCCCCGTCAGGTGAAGGCGGCGAAAGGGCTATGCAAATGGCGCTTGACGAAGCCGCCAAGCACGGCGTGACGAAAATCGACTATATTAACCCGCATGCCACATCGACCCCTGTCGGCGATGTTGCAGAAACGGGGTCTATCCACCGTCTCTTTGGCGAAGATGGTCCCTATGTGTCGGCGACAAAATGTATGACGGGTCACAGCCTCGGCGCTGCGGGCGTTCAAGAGGCGATATACTCATTGATAATGATGGACCGTGGATTTGTTGCGCCGTCGATAAATATCTTTGACCTCGATCCAGAGTTACCGAAGATAAATATTGCGCGCGAAATGATTGAGACAGATCTGAAGTCTATTATGTCCAATAGCTTCGGCTTTGGCGGCACGAACGGCAGTGTGATTTTTACGAAAGTCTAAGACATTCTGAAAATGGGCTATGCTCTAAAATCAAGAGTCATACGGTCCAGCTGAGCAAATGCATGTCCTACGGGGCACTGTAGATCACGCGGCAACATCCGGACCGTATGACATTTGCCTCCAGTAGGCAAAGGGGCGTAATACGCCAATTCAAACTTGACTATATTTGCCCCTAAGGAAAACCCTACAATCTGGCAATTGTTTTTCATTTTCGAGCAAATTTGTGCATCCGACCACATTTTTAGAATGGGGATGAATTTAAGGTACAATCAGTCCGAGTTGCATAGCCCGTGCTACGGTATGCGTGCGGTTGCTGGTCTCGAGTTTTTCGGACAGACGTTTTAGATAGTCGCGGACGGAATATTCTGAAATTGACAGAACTGCCCCGACTTCCCAATTCGTCTTTCCTCTCGCCACGAGAGTCAGAATAGAACGCTCCCTGTCTGTTAGTTTGAGGCCTATGTGGGGTATATCTCTTTCGAAAAATTCAGCTGCTTTTTGATAAGCGGCAAAGCACACAATTGACAAACAAAGTGACTCTAATTTGTCGAGTTCAACCGCCTCAGGACCTCCAAAACCCACGACCCCTGGCGGCATATTGACAATATGTACAGGTACGCTCCAACCATGCCCGAGCCCGTGGGCGGCTGCCGCTTTCTCGAAAGCGGCGATATCGGGTGATTTTTCACTAAATGCCTCTGCAAAGGTAAAGGGGCTATGGCTTCTTACAGCCATTTTAACGACAGGATCTTTGCTGTAGAGATCTTGTTTAAGGTATAGTTCTACCCACTTCGGGTTGGCATTGGTAAAATAAGGCGGCATTTTTCCAGGCGAAATGAGCATTTTCCCGCACGCCGCAATGAGGGTGGCGTGAAAACCTAAGGATTTTCCAAAGTTATCTGTCAGGTCGAAAACAGACTTAAGGGTGTTGCATTCCCAAATTTGACTGACAATTTCAGCCGCGCCCTCAACATTCACACCCACGACGTCCCCAATTCATCATTCACGCGCTCCCGTAAATTACACCGCGTGGTAGCAAACCTGTCAGAAATTGCAAATATGCTCTACAGTGTTTTTAAGGTGTGTTTTGAAAATTCGAAAATCATTGTCTTCATCGTCTATATTGCGTCTGGAAAATACCAGCGAATTCACCTATTCAAGCAGGGTAAAGTAGCGTCACAGCTAGAAATCAAAGGTAATATCATGGCAAATTCTGACTTTCCAACAGGCACATTAATGGCAGGCAAGCGCGGACTGATTATGGGTGTCGCCAATAAAAACTCAATCGCGTGGGCCATTGCTCAGCAGCTCGCCGCACAAGGCGCAGAGCTTGCATTTACCTATCAGGGCGACAATCTTTTGCGCCGTGTTAAGCCGCTCGCAGAAAGTGTCGGGTCTGATACATTGCTTGACTGTGACGTCACAAATGACGCGCAAATGGACGCGGCTTTTGCAAGCCTCAAAGATAAATGGGGCGAGCTTGATTTTCTCGTCCACGCTATTGCCTTTGCGGGCAAAGATCAGCTCGCAGGCAGCTTTATCGACAATACGACGCGCGATGGTTTTAAATCTGCGCTCGATATTTCCGCTTACAGCTTTGTGGATGCAGGTCGGCGCGCGAGCCAGATGATGCAGGACGGCGGCGCGATGGTTACGCTGACATATCTTGGCTCAGAGCGTGTGATTCCTAATTATAACGTCATGGGTGTGGCCAAAGCGGCTCTTGAAGCCAGCACACGCTATATGGCAGCGGATCTAGGCCCACGCGGCATTCGGGTGAACGCCATTTCTGCGGGCCCGATTAAGACGCTTGCCGCCGCTGGCATTGGTTCTGGCCGTCACATGTTCCGCTTTAACAAAGCCGCCAGCGCGATGCAGGATAATACCGACAGCAAGGGGGTCGCAGGCGCCGCGCTCTATCTACTTTCTGATTTAGGACTATCATGCACAGGTGAAACCCACCATGTAGACGGCGGTTTCCATGCCATTGGTATGCCGCAAGAAGAGGCGCTTAATGAAAGCCTCGGTATCGAGACGCGCTAAGCGGCCCGAATAATATGAAACAGCCAAACTCCGAAGATAACGGGGACAAGGCCCAGAAAGCGGACGGCTAAAGGCGGAATTTTTTCTGCCCACCAACGCGCGTAGGCGTGATGAAATTTGTGGGGCACACATATAATAATGATAGATGTGACCATCAAGAACACGCCCGCAATCTGAAAGGCGCGAATGTGTGGCGTCTGTTCGGAAAATCTGTAAATTCCAAGCCCTACTAAAAAGCGCAGACTAAGTTCTCCAAAATGAATTTGGGGCGTACTGCCCATTTTTCGTAAGAGAACTAGCGCCCCATTGGGCTTGAAACCCATATATAATCCAATAACGACAAGAAAAATGGCGAAGAAAAATACAGCGAGAGCGGCGAGACTGCCACTCATGCCGCCACGCTCTCCAAATCCTCGCGCGTGAGTTTGACGGCGGCGAAATAGACTAGCTCAAGCAGTACCATCGGGCGGCCTCTGCCCGTGAGTTGCGCTATGGCGGAGAGGTAGTCGGCGTTCTCTTGGCTGATACGCACAGTGGTGCGGTGGCTCGCGGCAAATCGGGGTTCTGAAAACCACGCCGCCACATCAGACACATGGTAATCTTGGCGAATAAGGTCGAGCGTGCGGTCTATGACTTTGCTGCGCGCCTTAGACTTCACGCGCCGCCCCATCTGCTTGATAAGGGCATCCGCACCAGGCTCGATCAACATTTCAATGGCGATGCTCATATATTGGGTTTAGCGGGTTATAGTTAATAATCCGTCAATTCAGGCTCGGCTTTGAAAGCGATCTTCTCCATCTGTAAAGCTAAGCTTAACAAGCGCTATGGAATGAAAGACATGTCGTCACTCAAACTGAGCCAAGGGAAGGCGTGGCGCGTTAACAGAAGGTGAATTGAGGTACGAAAATGAAAGCTATTACCGCCACATCATCATTTTTGCCTGCGGCATTGCACCTTTGTATTTCGGCGCTCTTGTGATGGACAAGCAGGCTAATTCCCGCTATCGCAGGCCGTAATTTAAGCGTCACCAAAAGAGTCGGATATGAATAAAGGTTTGGTCACAGTCTTCGGCGGATCAGGGTTTGTCGGAAAATATGTTGTCCGTGCGCTTTGCCGTGATGGCTGGCGCGTGCGTGTCGCAGCACGTCGCCCGCATACGTGCCAAGACCTGAAAGTTATCGGCAATGTCGGCCAAGTACAGTTGATGCAAGCCAATATCCGTTTTCCTAAATCTGTGGCTCGCGCGGTCGAAGGCGCTGATGCCGTCGTCAACCTTGTTGCGGTCCTATTTGAAGAGGGCAAACAATCCTTTGAGAGCTTGCATGTCAAAGGCGCAGCAACTGTCGCGGAAGCGGCAGCAAAAGCGGGCATCACGAACTACGTGCAAATGTCATCTATCGGCGCGGATGCTGATAGCGACAGCGATTATGCCCGCACCAAAGGCCTCGGAGAGCAGGCCGTGCGTGAGGCGCTTGCCTCTGCTGATATCATGCGCCCGTCAATTATTTTTGGTGAAGAAGATGATTTCTTTAACCGCTTTGCACAAATGGCGCAATTTGCGCCCGCTCTGCCGCTTATCGGAGGCGGCCACACAAAATTCCAGCCTGCCTATGTCGGGGACGTAGCCGATGCGATTGCCAAAGTTATCAACCAAGGCACAAATGGCGAGACCTATGAACTTGGCGGGCCGCGCGTCTATTCTTTCAAAGAGTTACTCGCCTTCATGCTAGAGACGATTGACCGTAAACGCCTGCTTCTGCCTGTGCCGTGGTTTGGCGCAAATATCTTGGGTGGTATCGGCGATATCACAGGCGCGCTGCCGCTGATTAAGCCGTTCCTCACCAAAGATCAGGTCACTAATCTCAAGACAGATAATGTGGTGGCGGAAAATGCCAAAGGGTTTGAAGACCTCGGCATTGAGACGGAAACCATCGAAGCCATCGTGCCCGATTATCTCGCGCGTTTCCGCAAATATGGTCAGTTTCATGAGAAACGTGTCTCCTAATTAGACTAAATTACACCCGTAAAAACACTTGCTTGTGATTTGCTTTTCGGAGCGGTCGGACGTAGCTTCCTGAAAAATTTAGGGAGAATATTATGTCATTTAAACAGATTATTTTAGCAGCCTCAGCCGCGGTCGTGCTCGCGGCCTGTTCAGGCTCAGCCGATAGCGCCAAAGACATGGCGAAAGAGATGACAGCCGACGTTAAAGCGGGTGCACAAGACATGGCGGGCGCGGCAAAGTCTGCAACGCTGGATGCCACCGCTAAAGCTAAGCTCACCGCTGTCCTAGCGATGCAAGATGACAAGGCCAAAGCGCGTTATCAGTACCGCAACCCCGCCGAGACGCTGTCGTTTTTTGGGATCAAGCCTGGCATGAAAGTCGCCGAAGCCCTGCCAGGTGGTGGATGGTATTCCAAAATCCTGATTCCGTATTTGGGCGATGATGGGCACCTTACGGGGCTCGATTATTCGATGTCTATGTGGTCCAATTTCAGCTTCATGACGGCCGAGCGCATAGAGGCAAAGAAAACATGGCCTGCCGATTGGGTCGAGGGTGCACAGGATTGGCGCGCGGGTTCTGAGGCGACAATTGATGCGGCGACTTTTGGCACGCGCGACACATCACAAGACGGAACCTATGATGCGGTGCTCTTTATTCGTGCTATGCATAATCTCTCGCGTTTTGAAGGTAATGGCGCACATATGAGCGGCGCGATTGCCGACGCCAGTGCGATGCTAAAAGCTGGCGGCATTGTCGGGGTTGTGCAGCACGCGGGCCCCGAGACGAACTCTGATGACTGGGCGACAGGCAGCAATGGCTACCTTAAAAAATCTGCGGTGATTGCCGCCTTTGAAGGCGCAGGTTTCGAGCTTGTTGGCGAAAGCGATATCAACGCAAATCCGAAAGACGTGCCGAGCGAGAATGATGGTGTCTGGCGTTTGCTACCCTCTCTGCGTGGCCATGATAATGATGCGGATAAGAAAGCCAAGATGAAAGCGGTGGGCGAATCAAACCGTATGACCCTGAAATTTCGTAAGGTTTGAACAGCCACGGACTGAGAGGAGGCGATATTAATTATTTGGGAACGAATTGAGCTCTGCAACGTAATTTTGGTAACACCAACGCAAGCACGGAGCTTAAATTCATGTCAAATTTTAAAATTATCGCAATTCTTTCAGCGTCAGCCGCCTTACTAGCCGCAGAGACAGCTCTTGCTGATGAGGCTAAAGCGGACGTGACAGTGCAAGCCAATGAAAACGCCGTACAGCCTGAAGTTATGTCGGACAACATCACAGTGGTACGTGATGAAAACGGTAATGTTTTCTACAATCAAATTGTTGAGATTGAAGACCTGCAAGAGGTTGAGCTTGATGCCGAGGTTGTCGATACCTTTACTTATGAATATCAGGGCCGGACTTACACAAATAAAATCGTAAGATAGGTTTTATAACTTACAATAAAAGCCTCGCTAACGCGGGGCTTTTTTATGCGCGCAATAGCGTGTCCCACCTTAATTTGGCCACGTCTTCGCCCTCCAATTGGTTATGTCGTTGAAAAAACTGCTATCAAAACAGACGATAAAAAAGGTGGCCGTCGCGAGTCTCGCGCTCATCGGTTTGGCGCATCTTTATATTCTATCATTTGCATTTTTGCCCGCGCCCCAGACGTGGACGATGACAGGTCGCGTCATGGAAGGGGAGACGCTCTCACAACAGCGTGTTGATTTGGAGGACATCTCGCCATATCTCATTGCGGCTGTGATTGCGGCAGAAGACGCACGGTTTTGTAGTCATCACGGGATTGACCGAGAGGCGATTGAAAAGGCGATTGAGCATAATAAAAAGGGCGGTCGACGGCGCGGCGGGTCGACCATTACGCAGCAGACGGCCAAAAATCTTTTCTTCTGGAACGGCGGCGGCATGGTCCGCAAAGCGGGTGAGGCTTACGTCGCCCTATTGATAGATGCCGCTTGGCCGAAGTCCACAATCATGCAGCATTACCTCAATATCGCGGAATGGGGCGATGGTATTTTTGGCGCGGAAGCGGCGGCTCAGGCGCGCTTTGGGAAATCGGCCAGCGCGCTTACTTCTTACGAAGCGGCCCTTCTTGCGAGCGTTCTACCGAGTCCTAATAAATGGCGTCTCGACCCACCGAGTGAATTTGTCGGGGCCCGCGCCCGCACAATTAATGCGCGTCTTAAAGTCACCGCGCGTGAAGGTTTTGGCGATTGTGTCTTGAGCTTGCATCCCGCCTATAAGCGCGCCAATTTCGGCGTCGTGCGTCCCGAGGCGACTAAAGATAAGCTCGCGCCGAAGTCCGAAAATTTATCCAAAGATACGTCGCTTGAGGATATTCTCACCCAAGCTGAAGTCGCCACTAAGACAGCCCGATTGGAAGAGGGCGAGGTCGCAGAATCGTCCAAGGACAGCTTTGTGCCAAAGAATAGTGAACCCCGTGAAACAGGTATACAGACTGCCCCGCCTGCGGACGACTAATTGATTTATCTCTTTTTGCGCGATAGCGTAGCGCTATGATAGACTTTCCTTTTGAGCGTGCGGCCTCGACCTATCCCGCAGGGACCCTGCTTCAAGTCCGCGTTTACGGTATAATCAAACATGTAGGCCTCGCGACAGGCTACGGCACGGTGATACATGCCAGCCGCCGCTTTGGCCGTGTTGAAGAAACGGATCTCGCGGCGTTTTTGGCGGGCGGCCGCGCGGAAGTCGTGCCTTATACTCACGCCATGTCAGGCTCTGAAATTGTGGCGCGCGCACGCTCCAAAAAAGGGCAGCGCTATAATGTGCTGATAAACAATTGCGAACATTTCGTCAGCTGGGTGCTGACAGGCAAACGCCGCAGCCGCCAACTTGGCCCCGCAGACGCCCGCCGCGTGATGAAGGATTAGGGTATGAGGTTTATTTTTGCGTTCATAATTTTACTAACGAGCGTCTTGTCTTTTGCGCCAACTGCAATGGCGAAGGCGCCTTGCAAGATGCTTGATGCTAAAACGCTCTCGCTACAAAGCTATATTGAAAAGGAATTGTTGCCCTGCGTAAAAGCTTTAGATTTATCGACATTAGAAACTGTTGTTCTCAACACGGGCGGTGGGGACGTGGAAACGGCGATTAAGGTTGGCGATTTGATTGCGCCCCACCAGCCACATATGATTATTAAAAAGCGCTGCCATTCATCTTGTTCGAATTACTGGCTGCCTCTCGCCCGTAAAATTACGTTTGAGAAGAAAGCGCGTATCCTCATTCACGGCGGCATTGATCCCGCTATTCTTCAGCGTACAGCCTTGAAGGAAGGACGCGACGCCTCAGTCCTTCAAGGATTAGTGGATATGCAAGATGGTTATCTCACGCGTCATAAAATTCCGCGGGGCTGGGTGATGTATCGCGACCGTCACTTTAAAGGTGGATCTTGGTTAGAACCGTGGCTAGTTGGAACACACCCAAAATTGGCTAACCCTAAACACGGCATAAAATTTCTTATGGTGACGAAGCCAATGCTATCGTCATGTCTGCCAGACATTGAGCTCATCGGCTATGATCTGAGCTATGCGGCTCGCGCCGATAGAAAAAAATGGGTAGAGCTTGGCAAGAAGGGGCAGGTCTCAAGCGGCTCTCTCGTTTGCCCCGCTGAGACTGTGGTACGCGACGCGTCGAATTAAAACAAAGGCGCAGCGCCCCAAAGTGTGTCTTTCTCCACCCAACCCCGTTGGCCGTCTTTGGAAAAGACTTTGCAGAGCGCGTCTTCGCACGTCTCAAGTCGTAGCAGCGCGCCTTTTTCGGCGACGGCTAAAACAACGGTATCTTCACTGGCGCGCTTATAGACAGGCGCATCTGTCAGCGTGATAACGCTACGTTCCCCAGACAGGCCTGCTTTATAAATCCAGGCTTCATCGCCGCGAATATCGCGAATTTTGCGCCAGTTTTCGGTCTCGGCCACAACGATAACTGGCAGGCCCGCACGGCGATATTGCCAAACAATGGGATGTTTCGTGCTTGGCCCGCTGCGGCCATTGGTTTTGCCAAATTTCAGCGAGACATAGCGCGGCACTTCAAACCCAGACGGAGTTTTAGCTGCGACGACGCGGTGAAGATTGCGAAGGCTCGCTTGCGCGTTCGGCACAGGCTGAGTAATCACGCGACGTGATGTTTCCTGAGGCGCTTTATCTTGCGCCTGAGCCTGCGGCGTTACGAGCATAAGGGCGCTCGCTGCAATTGACGTTGATATCATGGTGTAAAATCTCACATCGCCTTATCGCGCCAAAGCATAAACGCGGGGTAAATAATAGCGTTAAGGACGTGTAAACGTGCAGTCGGCAGTTAAGTTTTTTGGAGCAGGGGCGATTCAGCGCTTGAAACTGCGCGCATTTGGGCGTCTTTTAGCATGATGAACACACAGTCCGATCCCAAGCTTAAACCCAATCCGTCCGTGACGCTGACGCGCCGCTTGCCGCCCGAAATTGAGGCGCGGTTTGAAGACCTGTTCTCAACGACAAAAAACGAAACAGATTACCCGATGAGCACGGGACAGTTAATCAAGGCTGTGCAGCATTGCGACGTGCTTGTGCCGACTGTCACAGACCGTATTAATGCCGAGGTGATTGCGTCCGCAGGGCCACAACTGCGTCTCATCGCAAATTTTGGGGCAGGGACAGAACATATTGATGTCGCGGCGGCCCACGCCAGAGACATTGTTGTGACGAACACGCCCGGCGTGCTTACCGAGGACACGGCCGACCTTACTATGGCACTCATTTTGGCTGTCCCGAGACGCCTCGTCGAAGGCGATCGCCTCGCGCGGGCGGGGCGCTTTGATGGCTGGGCCCCAACGGCGCATTTGGGTCACCGCGTGCGCGGGAAATCTCTCGGCATTATCGGTATGGGCCGCATTGGCCAAGCGGTGGCGCGCCGCGCCTCTGCCTTTGGACTCAGCGTGCATTATCATAATCGCCGCCAACTCCCCAAGCCGATAGAGACGGCGCTGTCCGCGCAGTATTGGGCTGACCTCGACGCCATGTTAAAAGACGTGGATATTGTGTCCATTAATTGCCCCAGCACGCCGCAAACGCGGCACTTAATTAACGAGCGGCGCCTCGCGCTGATGGGTGAAGAGAGTTATATTGTGAACACCTCGCGCGGGGACGTGATTGATGAAGCGGCTCTGGCTTACGCGCTAGAGCAGGGACTGATTAGCGGCGCAGGACTTGATGTCTATGAGCAAGAGCCGCGTATTCATCCCAAACTCATGGCACGTGAAAACGTCATTCTCGCCCCGCATATTGGCTCAGCGACATTTGAATCACGCCGTGAAATGGGTGAAAAGGTCCTGATTAACATTCGCGCCATGATTGACGGTCATATCTGCCCAGACCGTGTTTTACCGCCGCGGACGGAACGCTAGAAATATAAAAGGGAGATCATCATGAAACACTTATTACTCGCAAGTAGCGCATTTTTACTCTTCGCATGTGGCGCAGACACGTCATCTGACATCTCAAAAGCGGCCTCTGATATAAAGAGCGCCGCTAAAGAGTCAGTGGCAAATACGATTGTCGCGATTGACCGCGAACTGCCCGCACCCGCAGATGACTTGCGCACAGAAAGCCTTGGCAATAATCTCTATGTGATTTTTGGCCCTGGCGGCAATGTCGGCGTCAGCGTTGGTGATGACGGCGTGCTGCTGATTGATGATAAATTTGCGCGAAACGCCGAAGGGATTTTAACCCAAGTGCGCGGGCTAACGGATGCGCCGCTGAAATATGTCCTCAACACCCATTATCACGGTGACCATACAGGATCGAACGCGCAAATGGCGGCGGCAGGCGCGGAACTTGTCGCGCATGTAAACGTGCGAAAGCGCCTCGGTATGACGTTTGAGAATAAGCTTTTTGGCCGCACGACGGAAGCTGTGGACGAGAGCCTATGGCCGACAACGACATATGACGGCGTGACGGATATGATGTTTAACGGCCATACGGTCAGCCTCATTCACACGCCCTCTGCCCATACTGATGGGGACAGCCTTGTTCATTTCAAAGAGGCCAACACAGTGCATATGGGCGATAATTATTTCAATGGCCTCTTTCCCTATATCGACGTGGATGCAGGCGGCAGTGTGCTCGGCATGATTGCGGCGCATAATAAAGTGCTAGCTATGGCCGATGAAAATACAGTGATCATTCCGGGTCATGGTCCGATTGCAAGCAAAGCTGACCTTACTGCCGCGCGCGATATGCTGCAAAACATTCACGACCGCGTTAAATCGCGCATCGATGCTGGCGACAGCCTAGAGACGATTTTAGACTCAAATATTTTGCAAGATTACGAAAAATATGCTAGCTTTATTAGTGAAGCTAATATGGTGCGCATTGCGCACCGGTCTATTATAGGCGAATAATTTAGTTTGCCTGAGGCAATTGCGGTTGGGGACGACCACCTTCCACATACCTCGGGGCGCGCGTTGTGACCCAGAAATTCCTCCCCCAATTGGGATTTCAGAGTCGTAACGCACGACGACCCCTCTTCCAGTAACCCGGAAGAGGGGTCTGTCATATTTGGACCTCAAATGTGTCTCTACTGACAATGCGCGAGACATAATTTGCTAAAATCGAGGTTTAAATAACAATCTGATGACCCAAAAAGCGCTTCAAACTCGCTTTTTCTTCGATTAGCTTTAGGGGGGTAATCCCAAGACATCATCGTCTTGAGCACGTTTTAAAGGGAACAATTATGTCATTTGGCTCTCACGCCTATGTGCCAGACGCACGCAATGAAACAGTATTTTTTAACGTCAATGGCGAGCTTAAACGTCGCGCGGAGGCGGTGGTGAATGTTTTTGACTCTGGCTTCATGCTGGGTGACGGCGTCTGGGAAGGCTTGCGCGTGCATAATGGCCGCGTGGCCTTTCTCGATGACCACATGACCCGCCTGTGGGAGGGTGCAAAAGCGCTCGATATCGATATTGGTATCACTAAAGAAGCGCTGATTGAGCGTATTGATGAGACGCTCAAAGCCAATGACATGAAAGAACATGTTCATATTCGTTTGATGGTGACGCGCGGTCTTCGCAGTACGCCTTATCAAGACCCGCGCGTGATTATCAGCCCTGCGACAATTGTCATCGCGCCAGAATTTAAAGAGCCTGATCCAAAAACGGCCGTAAATACGCTCAAGCTTTATACTGTGGCTGTGCGTCGCGGCCGCGCCGATGTGCAAGACCCAGGTCTGAACTCACACTCTAAAATCAATTGCATCACGGCCTGCATCCAGTCGATTAAAGCAGGCGCGGATGAAGGCCTCATGCTCGACCCGCAAGGCTTTGTCGCGACATGCAACTCAACGCATTTCTTTATTGTGAGAAACGGAGAAGTCTGGACTAGCTCTGGTGATTATTGCTTGGACGGGATTACGCGTGGCAAAATTGTGGAGCTCTGCAAGGCTAATGATATTCCCGTGTTTGAGAAAAACTTCCGCCTCATGCAGTGCTACGGCGCGGATGAAGCGTTCACAACGGGGACATTTGCAGGCCTTGCGCCTGTGGGTGAAATTGACGGGCGTATCATTGGTGACGGCAAACGCGGGCCGATGGTGGAGCGGCTACAAAAGCTCTATCAAGCGCATATTCACGCTGATACCTCTGCATAGGATTTCACGTGAGTACGCCTATTTGCATGTGGTCGGGGCCGCGTAATCTTTCGACCGCTATGATGAGAAGTTTTGGATCGCGCGCAGACTGTGATGTCTGGGACGAGCCGTTTTTTGCACCGTTTCTTTATGTGTCTGGCAAGGACCATCCGGGTCGCAATGAGACACTGGCCGCACATGAAACGGATGCACAGGTCGTGGGCGAAAAATGCGCGCAAAGCTCGCCAAATAAAGCGCCCTTTTATTTTCAAAAACATATGCCCCATCATATGCTGGACGGCTTTCCGCTGGATTGGGCCAAGGGCGGGTTGCATTTTTTCCTTATCCGCCATCCCGCGCGTGTGCTCTGTTCTTATGCCAAAGGCCGCGCGGCGTTTACCGAAGAGGATTTGGGCTACGGCCCGCAACGGCGCTTGTTCGATACGCTCACAGAGATGACGGGTAAAGCGCCGCCTATTGTGGATTGCGACGATATTTTGCGTGCGCCTGACGCAGTTTTGCCAAAGTTATGCGACGCAATTGGCGTTCCGTGGGACGCGGCGATGTTAGCGTGGAAGGCTGGTCCGCGCGACACGGACGGGGCGTGGGCGCCTTATTGGTATGCCTCTGTCGAGCGCAGCACAGGCTTTGGCGCGCCGCCATCAGACTTACCAGACGTGCCTGAGAAATACGCCGAGATTTATCAGAGTTGCTTGGCTGATTATCAGGCACTCGCCAAAAATCGCCTGCTAGCTTAAGCGATAGCCCGACGCCGACTTCGCGCGAGAGGGGCAGGGACTCGCCTAGCGTGCCGCCGCAAGATACGCTCTCCTAAATGATAGGAGTGTGTCATGTTTAAAGTCGTAATATTATCTACTGTTATGTGCATAGGTCTGGCCTCTACGGCAGAAGCGAATTGTCATTGTCAAAGCTCTGGTGGTTATGACATGAGCACTCAAAACGGGGTGAAAGTTTTACGCGGTAAAATCAAAAGCCCCCTCAATTCTAAGCGCGCGGTGATTGCCGCGAGAAAATCCGCAGAAGCGCGCGCCGAAAATGCAGAACGTCGGGCGCGCCGTGCAGAGCGGGACCTCGCACAAGCCCGTGCGGCGGCGTCTCATAATCATAGCCATTCCGATTATAGATATTCTAATCGGGCTTACATCCCGCAATATAATTCAGGCAGCTACGGCTACGGCGCGTCTATCTCTGCGCCGCGCTTTGCGCGCGGTAGAGGCTTTGGGCGTCGCGGTATAAGAGGCGGCGGCAAAGGATTTGGCGGTCAAGGTGGTCGCGGCATTTCTCGTCCAATCTTCAGCACGCGTATTCGCGGCTAGTCTCCACAAGCAGGACAGGCAGGGTCGCGCGGCAGGCTAATCGTGCGGCTTTCGCATTTAAGACCTTCATAAAGCCAAAGCTGCCCAAAAAGCGGCTCGCCGGCGCCCGTGATAATTTTAATCACGTCCAGCGCCATGACGGAGCCGACAATCCCTGCAAGCGCACCCACCACGCCTACGGCTTCGCAGGTCTGTGCGTCAGGCGGAATATCGGGTACAAGGCAGCGGTAACACGGTCCTGCCCCGTCGCTTTTAAAGGCGCTCACTTGCGCGTTAAACCGCCCAAGCGCGCCTGAGACGAGCGGCGTTTTCAGCGCAAGTGCCGCCTCGTTAATGTCAAAGCGCGTCTCAAAACTATCCACCCCGTCAATGATAATGTCATGCTCGGCAAGAAGAGCGTTCGCATTGGCGCGCGTCAATCTTTGCGGCACGGCAAAAGCTTTCACATCAGGATTTAGATCCTCCAATGTGTCAGCCATGACAACAGCCTTACCCATCCCAATGTCTGTGTGCACAAATTGGACTTGGCGTTGCAGATTTGAGCTCTCAACGACATCATCATCAATAATCGTGATATGTCCGACACCCGCCGCCGCGAGATAAAGCCCAACAGGGCCGCCAAGACCCCCCGCGCCGACAATCGCGACTTTCGCAGACAGTAAAGCTTGCTGTCCAGGGCCACCAATTTCTTTGAGGACAAGATGGCGCGCATAACGCTGGATGGAATCGGGCGTCATAGATTACTGTGGCTGGGTCAAATCAAATTCAAGGCGGAAGAAACGGCCGTTTTCATTAGCAGCAATTTGCTCGGGCGTGGGCGGCCGGGACAGCTCATAGGCAAACATCTCATTAGGCTTAATCTCCATCGCCCATGTATTTGTGACAGAGGCGGGGAGGCCTTCTTTCTTAAACAGCTCAATGGAAAACTCATCGACGGGGAATTCTTGGCGCGTGGCTGTGCCTACTGTTTTCGCCGTACCACCATACCAACTCACGGCGTCAGGTTTGCCGTCATGGCGGTGGTCATGTTTAAGGGTGAGTGTGCGTTTTTCAGGGATGAGCACCCATGTGCGTGAGGTATTCTCACCCACAGCCAATGGCATTTTTATCGCCGCGACATCGCAATCGACGGGGCCTGCTATTATAGTCTCACTGCGCCAATCTGCGTCAACGGCGTCTGTGCTGACGACCTTGCCGACATAGGAATTGCCGCACATCTCCGTGAGGTTGGTAATAAACTCGTCCTGCGCGGCAGGGCCAGAGCAAGCGGAAAGAATGAGCGCGGTAGCGGGAAGCGTAAGTAAATGTTTCATCAGCAAAGCTTAGCGCAAAAGCGTAAGCGGCGCGAGAGCGCATTTAAGGCAAGCGTCGTTGGTCACGGCCTGCGATGGGGCCGCGTTTGTTTACGAGTTTGGATATTGGCTTTACGAAAATCTTTAATCTGGGAAAAGCGCAATGAGCGGTGCAAAAGACCGCGATAAGGCGTCGCGTTTTTTGGGGCTTGTCGGCGCAATGAGCTTAAAGCAAATGCGCTTTTTCCATTTCCAATTCCAGCGTGTGAAACACCAACGCACGCGGCCTGTGAGCGAGCCGTCATAAATATAGCGTAGAAAGCGCGCACGCCCCACACGCCTATAAAACACGAGCGCCAAAGGATCTTCGCGGCGCGCCAGCGGCATTTTGCGCCCGTAAATACGCGCCTCAGCACGGTTGGCCGCAACCACCGGAACAGCGAGAACGCTCTTAGTCGCAACAACGCCGCCGCCCCAAATCAAACGCAGCCACATCCGAATACGCGCCAAAAAGCCGAGCGGCGTCTTAAGCGGGGATAGTGAGATGTCGTCAACCACATTAAGCGCCAGAACCGCGTCTATAGCGCGAGACGCTGTCCAATAAAAAAGGCGCTTTTTTAAGGGTGATACGGGCATAAAGGGCAAAAGGGGTAACGTGATTTTATGCTAGTATAAGGGTGGCGTTAGAGGTGGGGGTTAAATTGTGCACGTATCGGAAACCGACAAATTGTTACCTTGCAAAACGCTTCCACGCATCAGTAAGATAGTACTCGCGACAGCACTTTCAATAATTCTGCCATGAGACATGATTATGCGGTTGATCGGCCACATTTGCTCCAAGTACGATTAGAGCGAAAAGTTCATTTGGGCTGTGTAAAAATACGATGCCGCGACTATCGCGAGCAGCATCAAACCCAGAATAGCAGTCGCCATAATTTTTCTATTTAATCTAAATAGCTTTATCGTATGAAAGAGTGCTGTCGTTGCAACAATCAAAGCGCCAATTGCGATTAGACCTGCAACCATATGCGCAAGTGCGAAGCCAAAATAGCTTAATGCTGTTAACCATTCACATTGTCCTTGAGAGGGCATAGCTGGCTTACAATTAGGGAATAAGTATGGAATCGCTCTCATCAAAAAAAAGAAAATAAATGGGAATAGAATGAGGGATAGCCCCAATCCGTAGCCTAACCTTATTTTTTTTAATTTTCCTGACAATATTAGTGCCCTCGCCTTTTCGCCTCGCGGTCTTTCTCAACTAACTCGACATAATTCGGTTGGTCATCGGCGCCACTGCGTGAGCTGAAAAAGATAATCCCCATAAACAGGAACGAGCTGAGGAAGGCGAAAATGACGCCAATCGTTAGCGCGATATGGCCGTGACGCGAGACGTTATTGCCGTCTTCAAAACCAAAGAAAATAAAATAAATCGCGGCCGGAATAGCAATCACAAATGAGATGATCAGAAAGATGACCGCATTGCGTTTGGCGCTAGAGACTTGTGTGGTTTGTGATTTCATAGCCTAACTACGCTGCAAATCAGCTCTGCGTTTGCTTAGCTGTCCACATCCGCGTCGAGCGCGTTATTGACGATAAACTCGCGGCGCGGTTCTACGACATCGCCCATGAGTTTCGTGAACAGCTCATCAGAGGCATCTTCGGCTTCGACTCTGACTTGCAACAGTGTGCGCGCGTTTGAATCAAGCGTCGTCTCCCAAAGCTGATCAGGGTTCATCTCGCCAAGACCCTTATAGCGCTGAATTTTAAAGCCCTTACGGCCGCCCTCAAAAATAATCTCAAGAAGTTGCGCAGGGCCGTAAAGCTCAACGGGATCCGCTTCGCCGCGTCGGAATGTGGCCACGCCGCCGTAAGTTTCCATAAGCGCAGGGGCCATGCGGTGGAGGCGGCGCGCATCTGCACTGTCGCGGAATGCGGGGCGCAGTACAACGCGTTCCGTCACGCCGCGCACGTCACGCTCAAGCACAAAGGCGCCGTCATCATCAATGCGGCCTGCCCAGCCGTCTTCGCCTTCATCGGCAATGATATCGAGACGTTTGGCGGCGGCATCGAGTTCCGCTTGGCCTGCTTCGGGGCCGAGTGCGCCCGCAATGGCGACCTGCGCGATAATCTGATCGCCTGCTTTAGATTTCATGCGGCGCATAATCGCTTGCGCTTGCAGCGCTTCTTTCGCGATACGTTTGAGGTCTTCGCCGAGAATTGTTGAGCCGTCCTCAAGCGTGACCGAGCTATCACCGCTGCCCGCCTCAATCAGGTAATCATCAAGCTTTTCTTGATCTTTAATATAGCGCGTGCTCTTGCCGCGCTCGACTTTATAAAGCGGGGGCTGCGCGATATAGAGATAGCCGCGCTCAATCAGGCTCGGCATTTGGCGGTAGAAAAATGTCAGCAGAAGCGTGCGAATATGCGCGCCGTCAACATCGGCATCGGTCATGATGACAATCTTGTGGTAGCGCAGTTTTTCAATATCAAAATCTTCGCGGCCAATGCCTGTACCAAGGGCGGTAATCATTGTACCAATTTCTTGAGAAGAGAGCATACGGTCAAAACGCGCGCGCTCGACGTTGAGGATTTTACCTTTGAGCGGCAAGATGGCTTGGTTCTGACGGTCACGCGCCTGCTTGGCAGAGCCGCCCGCAGAATCCCCCTCCACGATGAACAGTTCAGACAAGGCCGGGTCACGTTCTTGGCAGTCCGCAAGCTTGCCGGGGAGCGAGGCGATATCGAGCGCAGATTTACGGCGGGTGAGGTCGCGCGCTTTACGCGCCGCTTCGCGCGCGGCGGCGGCTTCGATAATTTTTTGCACAATCGTTTTGGCGTCAGCCGGGTTCTCTTCAAACCACTCACCGAGCGCTTCGTTCAGCGCGCTCTCAACCACGGGCCGCACTTCGGATGAGACGAGCTTGTCTTTCGTCTGGCTCGAGAATTTTGGATCAGGCACTTTAACAGAGAGGACGCAGGTCAGCCCTTCGCGCGCATCATCGCCAGAGATTGAGACCTTCTCTTTCTTCGCCGCACCAGAGCTGGCGGCGTATTTATTGATGGTGCGAGTGAGTGCGCCGCGAAAGCCCGCCAAATGTGTTCCGCCGTCGCGCTGCGGGATATTATTGGTGAAGCAACGGACATTTTCATGATAGCTATCATTCCACCACATGGCGCAATCGACTGTTATACCGTCAAGCTCGCGGCTGACAGAAATAGGCTCCTCAATCAGCGGTGTTTTATTGGCGTCAAGATGGCTGACAAAGGCCTTAATGCCGCCTTCGTAAAAGAGCTCTGTGACAATCGGTTCTTCGGGGCGTTCATCGGTCAGGATGATGCGGACACCTGAATTAAGAAACGCCAGTTCACGCAAGCGGCGCTCTAGCGTATCGCGGTCAAATTCGACCATGGTGAACGTCTCTTCAGACGGCAGGAACGTCACCTTTGTGCCGTTCATCGGGATGGTCTTGCCGTCGCGCTCTTGCATTGGCGCGTCGCCGACTACTTTTAGCGGGGCGACCGTCTCGCCGTGACTAAACTGTACAAAATGTTCTTTGCCGTCACGCCAGACGGTGAGGTCGAGTTTAACAGAGAGTGCGTTCACCACAGAGACGCCTACGCCGTGCAGCCCGCCTGAAACCTTATAGCTGTTTTGGTCAAATTTTCCGCCCGCATGAAGCTGTGTCATAATCACTTCGGCAGCAGAAATGCCTTCCTCTGTGTGCATGGCCACAGGAATACCGCGCCCATTATCTGATACAGAGCATGAGCCGTCAGAATGAAGCGTGACGCGGACATGATCAGCATGTCCTGCCAAGGCTTCGTCGATAGAATTATCCACGACCTCATAGACCATATGGTGCAAGCCAGAGCCGTCATCTGTATCGCCAATATACATGCCTGGCCGCTTGCGCACCGCGTCTAGTCCTTTGAGGACTTTGATGCTGTCAGCGCCGTAAGCAGGTGTGTTTTGTGCAGGGTCGGCCATAGAGGCTCCAAAAGAAACGAATCGGACTTTTACTCTCTTAAAATATAGGGGAAATAACGCGGGATTGCACGGATAAACCCTGTTTTTCACCGCTGGGAACACTATTGCGTGATAAAGCGTTAACCTCACTTAGAATTATTCTAAAATGGCTTGTCGCGCAGGTGCGAATGTGATTAATTTAGAATAATTCTAAAACCTCGACACCAACACCAAGGAGAGATCAATGAACGATATGTCAAAAGCCGCCGCCGCTATGGGTAAATGTCCCGTCATGCACGGCGCGACACACAGTGTGCGCAGCAATAAAGAATGGTGGCCAGAGCAGCTTAATCTCTCAATTCTACACCAAGGCACATCGCTCTCTTCGCCAATGGAAGATGATTTCAACTATCCCAAAGCGTTTAAGAAGCTGAATTACAAAGCGCTCAAGAAAGACTTGAATGACTTGATGACCGATAGCCAAGAGTGGTGGCCCGCAGACTGGGGTCACTATGGTCCGTTCTTTATTCGCATGGCGTGGCATGCGGCGGGGACATACCGCACCTCTGACGGTCGCGGCGGCTCAAGCTCTGGCGCGCAGCGTTTTGCGCCGCTTAATAGCTGGCCAGATAATGGTAATCTCGATAAGGCGCGCCGCCTGCTGTGGCCGATTAAGCATAAATACGGTAATAAAATCTCATGGGGTGATTTGCTGATTTTGACAGGCAATGTCGCGCTTGAGTCTATGGGCTTTAAGACATTTGGTTTTGGCGCAGGTCGCGAGGACATTTGGGAGCCAGAGACAGATATCTATTGGGGCTCTGAGTCAGAGTGGCTTGCTGATAACCGCTATACAGGTGACCGCGTTCTAGAAAACCCGCTCGCGGCTGTGCAAATGGGCCTGATTTATGTTAATCCCGAAGGGCCGAACGGTAAGCCTGACCCGATGGCGTCTGGTCGCGATATTCGCGAAACATTTGCGCGCATGGCGATGAACGACAAAGAGACAGTCGCGCTGACGGCTGGCGGTCACAGCTTTGGTAAAGCGCATGGGGCAGGTGATGCCGCCCATGTCGGCGCTGAACCCGAAGGCGCAGATATTGCCGCGCAGGGTCTTGGCTGGCTCTCTTCTTTTGAAAGCGGCTCAGGCGCACACGCGATTACCTCTGGTATTGAAGGCGCGTGGACGCCGACCCCGACGCAATGGGATAATAGCTATTTTGAAACACTGCTTGGTTATGAGTGGGAGCTTAAGAAATCTCCTGCAGGCGCGTGGCAGTGGCATCCGAAAGACGGTGTCGCAGATGATCTTGTCCCTGACGCCCATATTAAGGGTAAGAAAAACCCGCCTATGATGACGACGGCGGATATGGCGATGCGCACGGATCCGAAATATCTCGAGATTTCGAAGCATTTCCTTAATAACCCAGATGACTTTGCTGACACATTTGCGCGCGCATGGTACAAACTGTGTCACCGCGATATGGGACCCATCACGCGCTACTATGGTCCTGAGGTGCCTAAAGAAGAGCTGCTCTGGCAAGACCCTATTCCTGAGTGTGATCACCGCCTTGTGACCAAAGCGGATGTGAAAGCGCTTAAGGCTGAGATTTTAGACTCAGGTCTGAAAATCAGCGAACTTGTCTCTGCGGCGTGGGCGTCGGCGGCGTCATACCGCGACTCTGATAAACGCGGTGGTGCGAACGGCGCGCGTGTGCGTCTGAACCCTGCCAAAAACTGGGAAGTTAATAGCCCACGTCAGCTTAAAAAGGTCTTGAAAGTGCTCGAAGGCATTCAAGAAGATTTCAATAGCGCTCAAAAAGGCAGCAAACGCATTTCTCTGGCCGACATGATTGTGCTCGGCGGTACAGCTGCGGTGGAACAAGCCGCGCTGGACGGCGGCTATAAAGTCAATGTGCCGTTCACGCCTGGCCGTATGGACGCAAGTCAAGAGCAGACCGATGTCGAGAGCTATGACGTGCTTGAGCCAGAAGCGGATGGTTTCCGTAACTATGTGAAAGCCGTTTACACCGTGCCAGCGGAATCGCTGCTCGTAGACCGCTCGCATTTGCTGGGCTTGTCAGCGCCAGAAATGACTGTGCTGGTCGGCGGCCTTCGCGTACTCGGCGCTAACCATGGTCGCTCCAAGCACGGCGTCTTTACGAAGCAAAAAGGCAAGCTGACGAATGACTTCTTCGTTAATCTGCTTGATATGCGGGTGGCTTGGAAAGCGGTCGACGATAGCGAAACCGTCTTTGAAGGCCGTGACCGCAAGACAGGTAAAGTTAAATGGACTGGCACACGCGTTGATTTGATTTTCGGCTCAAACTCTCAGCTCCGCGCGCTTTCGGAAGTGTACGCGCAAGAAGACAGTAAGAAGAAATTTGTTGCTGACTTTGTCAAAGCCTGGGTCAAGGTTATGGATAATGACCGCTTCGACCTGAAGCGCCTGCACTAGCGCTTCCAATTTTTCACTCTCTTCCCCCCTATAGGGAGATGAAAAAAAAGCCCCCGTCACAGCGATGTGACGGGGGCTATATTTTGGAAAACTGTGCGCGTGTCTATTCAGACGTGCTCGGCTTAAACAGGCTTTCGAGTGTGTGCTCTGTTTTTGTCGCGTCTGCCACAGGCTCGTCTGCTTTTGGCGCTTCGACTGGCTCAAGCGAACGGCCTTCTTCTTTGGCAATTTTGGCGTCCGCTTTCGCTTTTTTCTCAGCTGCAATAGAGACGGCTTCGTCAAGATCAATCTGGCTGCAAAGACCAAGTGAGACAGGATCAGTTGGCGTGATAGTGCTGATTTTCCAATGTGTGCGCTCGCGAATGGCTTTAATAGTCGGCTTGGTCGTACCGATAAGTTTTGAAACCTGCGCGTCTGTCATCTCTGGGTGATTGCGCACAAGCCAAGCGATGGCATCTGGACGGTCTTGGCGACGCGAAAGCGGCGTATAGCGCGGCCCACGACGTTTGGGCTTAGATGTCTTAATTGGGTTTTCATCAAAGACTTCGGCTTTGAGAGCATATTTGGGGTCTTTCTCGCCTTTTTCGATTTCCTCACGCGCGAGTTGGCCATTGGCAATCGGGTCTGCGCCGCGAATACCGCTGGCGACATCGCCATCGGCAATACCTTCAATTTCAAGGATGTGCAGGCTGCAAAACTCTGAGATTTGCTGAAATGTCAGCCCTGTATTGTCGATAAGCCAGACGGCTGTCGCTTTGGGCATAAGAATCTGTGTCATCAAGACCTCCTTCGGTCATTTCATTTTGCGTATTTGGCATTGATATAGCGCCGCCAAATTCAGGCATTAAAAAAACCCCGCTCGGCGGGGTTGGTGTCTCAATCTTGGAAGTTAAACCAAAGACATCACCTAATTAGGGTTAATGCGGCTAATATGCAAGGAAAATCGCTTTTCATCATACTTTGCCTGCCCTAAATGATGAAACAGTGTGGTGAGCGGAGATGAATGATGACCCAAAATCAAACAGATTTTGTAATTGGCGAGGATCTTTACGGTGTCTCTGTCGCAGAACTAGAACTCCGCGTGGGTGTGCTTGAGGATGAAATTTCGCGTATCAAGGCAGAATTGACTAAAAAACAGGTTGAACTTTCAGCGGCTGATAAATTATTCGCGCAAAAGTCATAAAATATAGAGTGTTAACAAAATTGGCTTGGCGTTTGCACACAGTAACGCAATCGCTATGACCGCGCAGGGGCACGGGTTCATACACAACTCGATAACGCCTTGGAGATGGTATGCCGCATAACAATAATAATAACAGGATGACTATGCCCGTCATGGATACTTTAACCCCGCAATCAGAAGAAAGATTGCTCGAATTTACGCGCTCTGAGCTTTTTGCGAAAACCTTCCGCGAAGGCATGGATATGGTCGAAGAGGCTGCCGCCTATCTCGACGGTCCAGGGCGGCAAGATGCCAAGAAGCTCGCGCGTGAAGACGCTATTGTTTATGCCTCGCAATCTATGCGCCTTACAACGCGCCTCATGCAGGTCGCGAGTTGGCTTCTGGTACAGCGCGCCGTCAAAGAAGGCGAGATGAGCCTAAGTGATGCGAGAGCAAAAAAATACCGCCTTGTCGCCGAGAGCAAGCCAGAGGCAGGTGAGTTGTCTTTTAAAGAACTCGCAAAGAACGCCAAAGCACTGCCTGCAATTTTAGTCGACCTTATCGCGCGCTCAGAATCTATTTATGAACGCATTGCCCGCCTTGATCGTTCACTTTATGTCAGCATCGCCACGCAAAAAGGCAATACTGTTGCTGACCAAATTTCTCGCCTTGAGGACGCTTTTAAACACATTAGCTAAAAGCACATTCACAAATACACAAAACCAAAAAAGCCCCGCCGAGTGATAACTCTTGCGGGGCCTTTTGGTATTTTGTTTTGGAAGGATTAGCTCTTCTTCTTTGGCCCAGGTTTTTTGCGGGGTGTACCGTCAAGCTTCATGCCTGGCGCGCGTTTTAGTTTTGTATTTGTTGTTGTCTTTCTAACAGCCTTTGTTTTAGACGTCGATGTCGCTTTCTTAGCAGCTGGTTTTTTCGCAGCTGGTCTCTTCGCAGGCGCTTTTTTGACAACAGGCTTCTTTGTGGCTTTCGTCTTTGCGGAGGTCGCTTTAGGTGCAGGTGCTTTTTTCACTGAGGCTGATGTCGAGGTGGATTTGGCTTTCGCGACAGGGGCGACTTGCGGTCTGACTTTGGCCGACAAATCTTCTTTTAACTCATGTGCGACAGATTTACTTCTATCTGACGCGGATTTCGTTGCGGCACTTGTGCGGTCAACGGCAGATTTTGTCGCTTCTTGCGCGCGCTTGGCGGCAAGCTCTGCGGCGTGGCGAGCTTCGGCGACAGGGTCGATATCAGCCGTCTCGGATTTACCGCCATCGGGCGAAAGATTGTCGTTCATGCGGAAAATCGCAATGGCGAGTTCACAGGCGACACGAAGAGTCACAATTGCGAGTAAGATCTCGGCAAAGAATAGCACAAGCTCAAACACAGCCGCGAACCAATCAAGCTTAATCGCGTCCAACGATTCAGCGAAAAAATACAAACCAATATTAATAAGGCCGAGCCAAAAGAGCGCGCGCACAAGCCCTTCTTTCATCAGCTTATCAAATGAAAAAAAGAAATTCATCAATTTAGACATGGTCGTCTCCGAGAGTTATTTCCGCTAACTTATCTTTGATGGGCGTGCGTTGCAAGCGGGCTAGGATTGCAGCCTTAATACACCGTATAGCCCGCTTGACCCCATTCATAATTAGCCCTATGTCGCGGGGTGACGGGGGCAAAACTTCGCGTATGCATATTAAAGTCGCGTAGAGTTACGTCATGAACCAATCGGTTTGCAAGGCAGTTGTCTTAATAAGGAGACGCGCTTTGCCGCCCCTGTATTTTGAGCGCCAGATTTAAAGCCCGCTTGAAAAGAAAGATTCACATTGACTAAATTTTCAGAGCTCTCGCTCGCTCCTGCTCTTATGCGCGCTCTTGCGGATCAAGGTTACGAGACACCGACCCCTATTCAGGCGCAATCCATCCCACTTGTGAAGCAAGGCCATGATTTACTTGGTATCGCGCAAACGGGCACGGGTAAAACGGCGGCTTTTGCACTGCCAACTATTGACTATCTCATCCGAGAAGAGCGCGATGCGCCGAAGCGCGGCGGTCGGGTGTTGGTGCTCGCGCCTACACGTGAGCTTGCCCAACAAATCGCGGCGAGCTTTCGCGCCTACGGTAAGTTCATGGATTTGTCTGTGGCCTGTATTTTTGGCGGCGCCTCTGTGCGGGGTCAGATAAAAGCGGTGGTCGGCGGGAATGACGTGCTTGTCGCCACACCTGGCCGCTTGATTGACCTTATACAGCAAAAAGCCCTGCGCTTGTCTGATATTGAAGTGCTCATCTTAGATGAAGCCGACCAGATGATGGATATGGGATTTATCCACGCGCTAAAACAGATCGTGCCGCTGCTGCCAAAGGAACGCCAAACCCTGTTCTTCTCAGCCACTATGCCGAAAAAAATTAAGCAACTCGCGGACCAATTTTTGACTGCGCCTAAGACAGTGTCTGTTACGCCTGCTGCCACTACGGCTGAGCGCGTCGAGCAGCAAATTTACCGGTGTCAGAAGGTGGAAAAGCAAGCGCTGCTTGTGACGCTCTTGCAAGCCTATGATTTTAACCGCGCGCTTGTGTTTTCGCGCACCAAGCACGGCGCAGACCGTATCGTGAAAAAACTTGCCGCCGCTGGCATTCCCGCGGGCGCGCTCCACGGGAATAAAAGCCAAGGGCAGCGTCAGCGTATTCTCGCCGCGTTTAAAGGCGGTGATAGTCGCGTGCTTGTTGCCACTGATATTGCAGCGCGCGGCATTGATATTGACGGTATTACGCATGTGATTAATTACGACCTACCCAATGTGGCCGACCAATATGTGCACCGTATTGGCCGCACGGCACGGGCTGGACGCTCTGGCCTCGCTGTCTCTTTTTGCTCTCCTGACGAAGCGGCTTATCTGAAAGATATTCAAAAGCTGATAAAGCAGACTTTACCCGTTATGCCTTTGCCAGAGGATTTTAATAAAAAGGTCGCAGCTGTCGCGCGCATGAAGCCTGCGCCGTCTCAGGGTCACAGCCCGCGCAATGATCCGCGCCGCAAGAAGAGTGACAGTAGAGGCGGAGAGGGCAGTGAGGGTCGCAATAAAAAGCGGCGTAAAGGCTTTAAGAAAAAAGCCAATGCCGCCCAAGCCGATATTGAAAGCGCGATTAATCCAGACACTAAAACGCCGTCTAAAAACGCGCGCCCCAAAAACGCCGGGCGCCGCGCCGCGCCGTCGCGTGACGACAAGCCTGCAAGAGACGTCCCCGAATGGAAGCGTAAATCGACCAACCCTGACGGGTCGCGCGCGCAGCGTAAAAAGCGTAATGAAGAGCGCCGTCCAAAAGGTGAGGGCACGAGACCGGACGCAAAAAAAGAGGGCGGCAAAGCCAAGCCCTTTAACCGTAAGCCCAAAAAATCAGGTGGCAAGTCACGTACAGACCCCAGCGGCGGACAAAGCGGCGGACAAAAAGGGTCAAGCCCTAAACGAAACTCTGCTAACGCTAAGCCTCAAAACCGCGGTGGTGAAGCCCCGCCTAAACGTAGAAATAGCCGAAACTAATTAAATAAAAGCCCGCTTTGCTGCGGGCTTTTTACTGTCTCTAAATTAAATAATCCACTAAGGCAGAGCAGCGTTGTAAGCAAGCACTGCATCGCCAGGTTGAAGCGTATAAACTTCTGCGACGCGCTCTTTCTCATGCAGGAGTTGAGACCGCAGCGCTTCAATTTCGCGGCGGCGTTGCTCAAATTTTGGCATATCCGCTTTGTTAAGCGGCTTACCTGAAAGCTGATTAAGCTGACGCGGATTAATATGCTTGCCGTTTTTGAGCACTTCATAATGCAAATGCGGACCTGTGGACGCGCCTGTTGATCCGACATAACCAATGATTTGATCTTGGGTGACACGCGTGCCTTTTTTAATACCGCGCGCAAAGTTTTTCATATGGGCATAGGCGGTGGCGTAGCCGTCAGAATGTTTGATGCGGATATAGTTACCATAACCGCCATAACGATTAGCGCGTACCACTGTGCCAGTACCCGCCGCCATAATGGGCGTGCCAGAACGTGCGCCAAAATCAACGCCCTTATGCATTTTGCGGTAGCCAGAAATCGGATGTTTACGTCTACCAAAAGAGGAGGTTAGACGCGCGCCATTAATTGGCGTAGCGCGAAGCTTACGCTTGGCCGTTTTGCCTTTGGCATCATAGAAATTTTCGCGGCCTTTGCTGTCCTCAAACAGAAAATAGGTCGATGTCTTGCCGCGCGGGCTAAATGATGTGTAGAGCAGATCGCCCGCTTTGACGATTTCACCTTTGTGATTGCGCGAAACATTGAACACCATTTCAAAGGCGTCACCTGGCTGAATATCGCGCTGAAAGTCGACAGAATATTCATAGATATTGGCAAATTGTACGATGACTTTATCGGGCGCGCCTTGGGCGTTTGCGTCTAAATAGAGGCTGTTTTCAATTTTGCCGCTGACAACCATTTGGTCAAAGCGAAGCTCGGCTGCGACTTCGCGCGCTTTAAATCCATCGCTCGCTTTTGAGACAAAAATCGTTTTATCCGAATTAGGCTTAAACGTCATATCGGTCAGCTCATCACCTGTGAAAGACAGATGAAACGTCTGGCCCGCACGGATATTACGCGGCGGAAACACTTCGGCAAAAGCTTTGGTAAGCTGATAGGCTGTGCCCGATGGCAATCCATTTTTTTGCAATAGTGGGCCGAGATTCTGTCCTGATTTAAGTGTCAGGCTCAGCTCTTTATGCGCGCTCATATCTGGGTCGATGAGGTAAAGATCATCACGCGAAAGGTCAAAGGTCGTAAGGCTCGCAAGCTCAGCGACAGGCGCGTCGGCTTGCGCGTCATGTGAATTTGGGAATATGAATCCCGCGGTCAGTGCGATGGCGGCTAAAACGCCAAGGCCGTGAAAACGGCGATCATTATAAATGCGTGTGCTTTTAACGGTCACAAATCCGTGCGCTCGCTCTTTCAAACCATCTTTAAGCGTGTTTGATGACGGCTCAGATTGGGGCGCAGTGCTGTCTTGAGGGGCGGACGACATAGAACTCTTTATCAAAAAGTGAAATTTAAGGGGCGATGATGCAAAGTTATGCCTTATAAGTGGTTAATTTCAAGCGTTCTAACATTAAAACTACAGCCATTTCAGCATTTTTTTAACGGCCGTATATTATTCTTATAGATACAGCCCAAGCTATGCGGTTGACCCTAGCCAGAACAAGCGGTTGGGTTTAGCGTAGGGAAAGTGGTCACAAATTTAGGTGCGACGGTTCAGGGAGACACTATATCATCTATGTCCTCTGATGACGCCAATACCGTTAACTCGACTGCTGTTGATAAAACGGCAGATGTATCAGCATCGCGCCCGAAAAAGCGGTGGACGTTTTGGCGTGTCTTAGGGTGGTTGATCGCGAGCCTATTGGTCATCATTCTTATCGCAAGCGCCTATGTCTGGCAAAATCGTTATAGCTATCTGGAGCAGGCTGTTGAAGACGTGTTGGCGCAGCGCGGGCTTGAAGCAGACATCTCGATTAGGTCGATTGATAAAGGCAAAGCTAATCTCACCGAAATTGATATAAATGCGGGGGGCGCTCGCGTGTTTTCAGCAGACAAATTGCAGCTTGAGTATGAGTGGCGTGAGGCCATCAAAGGTCGGATGAAACGTATCGAAATTACAGGTGCAGACATCGCGCTCAAGGTGGATGAAAAGGGGCGCATAATCGATGGCTGGATGCCAGAGCCCGACCCAAATTCAGAGCTCGTTCTGCCGCCAAATGGTATAAAGCTGACAGATGCGGTGCTCACACTTGATAGCCCTTACGGCTTGGTGAAGGCGCGCGGTGATGTCATTTTCTCGGACTTTGAAGAATTTCGTGCAGATATTGAAGTGACACCGTCACAATTTTCTTTTGGGGCACTTGAGGTCAAAGGTGGCGGCAAAATCTTGGCGGAGATTAGCCCGCAGAGAAATGATATTAAAGCCGCTCTGGATTTTACGGATATGGTGCATCCGCTTGGCGGGCTGTCTTATGCGAGCGTGTCTGCCGATGTGACGTTTGATGTGGTGGACGGACAAAGCCAAGTCATTGGCCCGATTAAGCTCAATTTTGCAGAACTGATGAGCGAGCGCCTCTCTGCTGAAAACGGCACGCTTAATTGGGACGGCGGTTTTTCGGTGCGTCCTAACTCTGCTGTTATTCGGCAGGCCGATGGACGTTGGTCGGGTGGGATAAAGCGGATGACTTATTCGGATGCGGATGGTCGCGACACGCTCGCTCAAGCGCTCACGCTCAACGGCCCCATGGCGGCCGCGCCAGTAACCACCCATTTTGCAGACGGCCTGACCGCGTCTGTTAAAGCTTTGCTGTCGCAAGCGGACGTAAAGGGCGCAGGTGAGTTTTACCGACTTGATGAGAAAGTCGAAGTCAGCTTGTCAGAGCCGCTAGTGCTAAACTCACGGACATCAAATGTGATACTAACGCCTTCTGTTGACGGTTTGTTTTACGATTATAACCGCGACAGTGAAGCACTCAATGTCATGGCGACGGCAAAGCTGAGCGGCGCGCGGGCGGTTACGTTAAAGGATTTGCGCCTTAAAGCACGCTCGCCAAATGGGGTCTCAATCTCAGATGTAGAGAGCTTTTCAACTGAGGCCGTCACAAGAGGGGTTTGGACAGCAAATTCAGAGACAGGCCCCGTGCGCCTTGCGCCCATGACCGCTAAACTTCGCTATATAAATGTGGGCGAGAGACGCGACCTAAATGTGGGCTTTGACGCCTTTGATTATGACGGACCTTTACCTGGTGGTTATGTTCAGGGTTTCAACACGGGGGGAAACCTTGCACTTGATTTACGCGACGGCGCTTTAGCGACGCGCTTTGTACCGTCAGATGGGCGCAAGATTTCCCTCTCTAAGTTTGAAACAACAACAGGGTGGACGGCGCAAGAGACCGCATTTGATATTGCAAGCGACGCCCCGTTTTTCACGCGCGCGCCGAATACGGCGGATGCCAAATTAAGCGTAAAGCTTTCTAATCTGACCACAGCGCTGGTGGAGTCTGAGACTGGCCGTCGCCTCGATATGACAGTTGCGGACGTTAATGCAGTTGGCGACATAACGCTTGAGCGCCAAGACTGGACATTTACCGCCCGTGAAGCAGACGTCAAAACAGACGATTTTGGAGGGGCGGGGACAGTGGTCGGTGCACCTGAGGCTGTCATAAAAGCTGTACTCACGCCTAATGCGGACACACAAATTGACGTTACCGCAGAGGCCGCGCGCGTCCGCACAGATCAAATCTCAACGCAAAAAATGCCTATCGCGCTCACGGGGACGCCAACAGATTTTCATTTGGACTTCGGGGGGGACAGTTACGCGTCAGCGGGGCGTGTGAATTTTATTGGTCAAGCATTGCCAGAGCTTCCGCTGCGCGGCGCGCTTGATTACATAGATGGGCTAATCGAAGGGACAGCTTATACCATACTGCCTGACACTAAAGACGCTGATATCGAAATTGATTTTCGTCTCAAAGACGGCTCAGGCACAGCCACAGTCGATATTCCTGATCTGACATTTATGCCAGGTGGGTTGCAGCCCCAAAATCTTGTTTCTGCCTTACAAGGTAAGATCGCGAACGTGGAAGGGACAGTCTCTGCGCAGATTGAGCTTGGGTTTGAACCCAATCAGCCCGTGCAGTCTTTTGGTCGCGCTACTTTGAATGATTTAGACTTTGGTACTCTGCCTGGCCCGTTCAAAGGCGTCAGCACGCAGATTGAATTTAGCTCTATTTTCCCGCTCGTCTCATCGGGTGTGCAACGTCTCACAGTGGATAGCTTTAACCCTGGCGTCGATCTGATTGACGGCGTGATTGAATATGAGCTTATCTCAGGCGGTGTTGAAATACTCTCGGCAAAGTGGCCGCTCGCCAATGGGTTTATCTCACTTGACCCGACTGTTTGGACATTTGACGCGCCAGAAAACCGTGTTGTGCTGCGTATTGACGGCGTCTCTGCTGGGGCCTTTATTGGCGAAGCGGGCGGCGGTAGTTTAACGGTCACGGGTGACGTCGTGGGCACTATTCCTGTTGTCATTGCAGGCGTTGACGTGCGCATTGATGAGGGACGTCTGGGTGTGAAAGACGGCGGCGTTATTCAGTACCGCTCCAAGGAGCTCACGTCTGTGGTCGATCTTATCCCTGAGAAATACGTTACGCTCCAAGACTATCAGCAATTCAAAGAGTTTCGAGACAGCGAGGATCCCAGCGAAAATGCGGGCAAAGACCTGGCGTTTACAGCCTTGCGTAATTTTGAATATAAATCTCTCGCGGTCAAACTCGACGGCCCACTTGACGGCGAAATAGAAGTTAATCTGCGCTTTATTGGGCGCAACCCCAAAATACTCGCCGGGACAGAATTTGATTTTAACGTCACAATTATTGGCGAATTGGTCAATCTTGTACGGGGTCTCTCGCAACTTTCTCCAGAAAGCTCGTTGGACCGGGTATTAGATTATCTCGATTTGGAGGACAAGCCTTCGGAAGAGACGATTGTCCCATGATTAAATGTCTTGAAAAAATAAACTATTCATCCCAAGTTCAGACTGAAAAGGATAAAAGGTCATGATAAATAAGGTGTTTCTCTATGGCACGGCGGCCTGTTTTATGGTCGGTTGTCAGCCGAAATTACAGATTGTGGCGCCAGATAAGCCCATAGAAATCAACTTGAATATCAAAATTGATCAGCAAGTGCGCGTTAAACTTGATAAAGACGTGGACGACCTGATTACGAGTAACCCCGACCTATTCTAAGGAGGTCTATGATGAAAAAATTACTGATTGCCGCCCTCGCGGCCCTGACAGTTACCGCCGCAGGCACAGCGGGCTATAGCGTGTTTCATGCCACACCTGCCTATGCCGCAAACGCGAAAGCCGTTGTCGACCAAGCGATTGCCGCAGGACGCATTGGCGAACGTATTGACGGATACCTTGCTGCTGTCACAGATCTTAACGACGCGGAACGCCGCGCTATGAACGAGATTAATATTGGCCGCAAAACCGTCTATACGGATTTGGCTGAGAAAAAAGGCGTGTCCGTTGAAGTCATTGGCCGTCTCTCTGGTGAGAAGCAAATCGGCAAGGCTGCCGCTGGTTCAATGATTATGACCGATAGTGGGCAGTGGTCTAAGAAGTAGCTTCACGCATAAATTAGATTTGAAACCGCGCTAGCCGTTAAAGCTCGCGCGGTTTTTTGTGCCTGCGCCTCTTTTGCACGGTTGCAAAACTTTCCAAATCGTGACGATATAGCCGCTCAATAATTTCGGAGCGAGCCATGTCAGACCCTAAACTTACCTCTGCTGGATTTGCAGCCCAAATGTGCGCGCGCATCGCCCATGATCTCATTAGCCCGATTGCCGCGCTCGGCACAGCTATTGAAGTTCTCGACGATCCAGATAATGCCGATATGCATGAAGACGCGATAGAGCTTGTCAAAACGTCAGCGCGGCAAGCCTCAGGTAAATTGCAATTTCTGCGCCTTGCTTTCGGCGCGGGTGGGTCTGCGCCAGGCGTGATTGGCGTTGATCAGCTTAAGACGCTAACAGATGGCATTTACGGTGACGCGAAAGCTGAGATTATCTGGAATACAGATCGCGACGGGATAGAAAAAGACGCCGCCCGCCTACTGCTCAACCTCATTATGCTTGGCGTGCAAGCCGTCCCGCGCGGCGGCAGCGTCACTGTGCTGACCCGCGACGTTGAAGACCAATTTGAAATGCGCCTGACCTGCGTCGGCCCCAAAGCCCGCCTTGCAGATGCGGTCAAACTCACGCTGGCAGGCAAAATGCCAGAAGACGGCTTTGACGGCCGCACCATACAGCCTTTCTACGCAGGCCTCATCCTGCGTGAACTCGGCGGAAAAATCGCCGCAGGTGCAGACGAAGACCGCGTCGTCTTCAGCGCGAAATTACCTCACGCGTAAATTAACGCACAGATTTACGCGGCGGCTGTGAATAGACGCGCGCACTATAGCCCTTATATTAGGGCTTTAAGGCGCTTATAAACGTCATCACAACACCCAATAATTCCACCCCGCCTTTATCGCCTATTAACGAATTTTCTTCACTCTTGAGGGGAGTGGTGTGTGGTGCGAATCGCGCGCTGAATTGCGCATGTGCGCTTTTTCTAAGGAAAGCTGGTTGATGGGTGATGACCTGACAGTAGCACGGCGATTTTGCGACTCTGTTCAAGGCGAACTTGAAGGGTT
Organism: uncultured Caulobacterales bacterium; assembly: GCA_964424575.1. Lineage (GTDB taxonomy): Bacteria > Pseudomonadota > Alphaproteobacteria > Caulobacterales > Maricaulaceae > Fretibacter. The sequence continues at coordinate 62,737 of CAYRIV010000011.1, forward strand.
GATTGAGGCTGTCTGCGCGCAGCCTTGCGCCGCGCCTGATGTGCTGATTGGCTCTCTTGATAAAATACAAGCGGGCGCGAAGAGCTTACATGCGCGTGCCATCTTTCGCGCCGCGCAGACAGTGGTCAATGCCGTCAATGACCGTGCGCCTTTGCCTACCGTGCAAGGCCGTGTGCTGTCTCTGAATAAATTATTTTTGCAATATGAAAGCGGGTTAAATGATATTGCGCCGCGTCCTGCCAATATTGAAGGAGACACTGAGATTGAAGACGTCGCGCCAAAGATGGACGCTATTTTTTCATGCGACGCTCCGCCTATGCCAGATATCGAGGCGCGTTACCGTGCCGCCCGAGCAGGGCTTGTCCCGCTCATGGGTTTGGCGAAAGTTGGCGTTGAACGCGAGTCGCTCACCAAGCTCGCCGATTTTTCTGATGACGAACTTGAAGGGCTGCAAGTCGTAGAACTGGATGAGGCTGACGGGGTTGGGGACGACACTTCGCTAGATATCACGACACCTTTGGAAGATTTAACAGATGTTGCCGCGCCCGACGTGGCAGAGATAAATGTCACGGCGCTGACCTCGCCCGTGATGGAAAAATCGCAAACAGCAGCGCCCGTGTCTTTTGAAAATCTGATGGACGGCTTTATCACTCAAGCGCTGCATGAAGCGCGTTTGACTGAGAAAACCGTGAGTGTGTCGTATGCGGCTGACGGCGTCACGATTGGTGCAGCGCGCGTGGCGGCGGCGCAGAATGTGCTCGATCACATCGCGCGGACCTGCGTGCGCTCAATCCTTGAGCGACCAGAAGCGCGGCGTGCACGCGGCCAAAGCGGGGCAGGGCATATCGCCGTCACTGTCACGCAAAATCAGAGCGCGACAACTATCTCAATTGAATGTCCTGGCGCGCCTCTCGGGGTGAGCGCATTTATGCCGCCACAAGATAAATCCGCGTCTCGTCTTGAGGGGCTGATGATTACACCAGGGCCGAATGCGGCGGATGACCTCGCGCATATTGTTGTGTCGCTCCCGCGCGCGCGCAAAGAAAAATTAGCTGAGTCTATGACTGTATCGGCTGCGGAGATTGCCTCATGAAAACTTGTCTTGTTGTTGACGATTCAAAAATGATACGCCGCGTTGCTGGCCGTATCCTCAAGGACCTGTCCTTTGAGACACAGGAAGCCGCCAATGGCCAAGACGCGCTGGACCAATGCCGGAGTCAAATGCCAGATGCCATTTTGCTCGACTGGAATATGCCCGTCATGGATGGCCTCAACTTTTTGAAGACGCTGCGCAAAGAACCTAAAGGGACAAACCCTGTTGTTGTGTTCTGTACAGCTGAACGCGATATTTCGAAGATTACCGAAGCCTTAGAAGCTGGCGCGAATGAATATGTCATGAAGCCATTCGATAGCGATATCATTGAAAGCAAGTTTATGATGGCGGGGCTTATTTAATTATGTCTGCTGCGCTGTCGCTCAAACCCTCTTATTACGAAGCGCTCAAACGGCTCACGCTTGAGCTTGCGGGTGTGAACCTTGGCGGCAATCATGAGTTCCTTATTGAGACACGCTTGTCGGCGCTCGCGCGGCAAGAGGGCTATGACAATCTCCAGATGATGATTGAAGAGCTATTTGGTAGCGGGCAAACGCGGCTTGCGGTGCATGTGGTGTCCGCCCTACTTGAGCGCGATACACAGTTTAATGATGATGCGGAGAGCCTTGATGATATATTGGGCACGGTCTTGCCTGTATTGCACCGCCTTTATAAAGGGTCGACGCTGCGCATACTCTCTTATGGCTGCTCAAGCGGGCAGGAGCCTTATTCACTCGCCATGGCGATTGAAAAAAATAAAGATCTATTTCCAGGCCTTAAATACGAAATTACGGCGGTGGATTATCCCTCTGTCGCCATCGACCGCGCGCGGGCGGGGCGCTATACTCATTTTGATGTGCAGCGCGGTTTGCCGATTGCGGACCTCATCCGCTTTTTTGACCGCGCGGGTGAAGACTGGATTATTAAAGACAGCCTCAAAGATAAGGTTGAATTTAAAGATTTTCATCTGCTCTCAAATCTTGACGCACTCGGTGAGTTTCATTTGGTTGTCTTTCGCAATCGCCTTGCCCACTATAGTGCGCCGGCTCAAATCCGCGTCCTAAGGGAACTTGCGTCTACAGTACGCGAGCTGGGATTTCTGGCGCTGGGCCGCGGGGAGGGTGTGTCTCATCTCAACTTCGGTCTCGACCCTGTTAAGGGTCTGCCGCATATGCTGCGCAAGCGCGAAGTCATTATCGAAGAAGAGGTCGACCCGAATATAAAGGTGCCAAACGGACGCACGACATTTGAAGGGGCAAAACGCCGCTTTAACCGTGCGCGCACGGAACTCTCCGATACGCGTCCAGAAGTGGAAACGACAGAAAGTACAGATAATAAAGACGCGCGCTCTGAGGGTGAAACAAACGTCGCTTAATCTCTGTTTGTTTTTAAAGCCTCAAATTAAACGTCCCTATCTTTACATAATTGCCACAAAAAACCCCGCCTCGCGGCGGGGTGATTTTATCCGTGGGAGGGATAAGGTTGAAAGCGACTAAGCGCTCATCTTATCTTTGGCTGGGTCACGAAGAACGTATCCGCGTCCCCAAACAGTTTCGATATAATGCTCACCTGCTGTGGCGGCTGCAATTTTCTTGCGTAGCTTACAGATAAAGACGTCGATGATTTTAAGTTCTGGCTCGTCCATGCCGCCGTAGAGGTGGTTAAGGAACATTTCTTTCGTAAGCGTCGTGCCTTTGCGCAGCGAAAGCAGCTCAAGCATTTGGTATTCTTTGCCTGTGAGGTGAACCCGGTGGTCACCGACTTCAACAGTCTTGGCATCTAGGTTCACTTTGATGTCGCCTGTTGTAATGATCGATTGGCTGTGACCTTTAGAGCGGCGCACAACGGCGTGAATACGTGCAATAAGCTCATCTTTGTGGAACGGCTTGGTCATATAATCATCAGCACCTGTGCCGAGGCCGCGCACTTTGCTGTCAATGTCATTCGTGCCTGACAGAATAAAGATAGGTGTGTTGATTTTTGCCATGCGGAGCGTCTTTAAAACGTCAAAGCCTGGCATATCTGGTAAGTTGAGGTCTAGCAGGATGATATCGTAATCATATAGCTTGCCAAGATCGACACCCTCTTCCCCAAGGTCGGTCGTATAGACATTGAAGCCCTCTGTTTTGAGCATCAATTCGATACCCTGCGCTGTCGCGCTATCGTCTTCGATTAGAAGTACGCGCATTTTGTAACCCTCCCAAGGCGAATCATTTCACTTGCCGTCATAAATATAGTTAACGTCCTTCTACCTTTAAGTGAATCCCGTAAATCAAAGGTTAACGGATAATGAGGGTTAAGCCCCCGTGTTTACACTTTATTTTTCACGTTCCTTCACGGAATTGTAGCTATGTAGCGCTATAAGACCTTTCAATGAGTGGGAAAACCACCGTGAAATAATGGGTTTAGGTGAGATTATGAACAGTGCGATGGATAAAAATGTCCGCCAAACAAAGTTCCAAATTGCGGAACTTCAAAAGCGGATTGCCGTATTAGAGGCAACAAGAGAAGACCTTGAGCGTCAAATTAGAAAGCTCAATGATAGCGTCCCAGAGGACGAAGTCGACAGCAATGCGCAGAAAGACGGCTATGTAGCTTATGGCTCATACGCGCAGTCTGTGATTGCTCGCAAAGAGAACCTGCGCAACTCGCTAGATGATATTGTGACGCAGACGTCGCATCTCTCAGGTGAGCTTCGCATAGAGCTTGACGCGCTTGATAGTTTTGAACGCGTCCGCGCCCGTCAAATGGCGGCGAAAGCTGAAAAAGCGCTCAAGCGCCGTAGCGCTTAAGAAAAACCACAAAGGCGGTAATCGTGGGAGTGAGCCGTCAATGTGATCCCAGGATGTAAGCTCAGGGCTGAGTTTACTTCTCAAAAAAGTTTCTCGGGGGAGAGACAGTGAGCAGGCCTCCAATATATCCGCGCGCGAGGGGAGCGAGTGTGGGTAGCATTGGCGGTCTGCTTTTGTTTTGGGGGGGCGTTTATATCACATGATAGCAAAAAGCTTACGGCTTAGCACTAAGGCCAAACCGTAAGCGTTGGGGGGTTAAGCTGTGCGGCCGATGCGCTTAAGTGCATCACCCGTGAGGAAAACGGCACTTGCTAGGAGAACGATGTCTTTAAGCAAGAACTGGCCAGGAACGACCGAGAGGGCTGGGAAACCTCCGAGGCTAGCTTCCCAAACTGGCGCTGTCAGAAGATAGCTTGATGTGACAAAGAATGTCGCGAGCGCGCCGAGGGCCCCAATCAGTGCGAGCTTCGGAAATTTTGCACCAAGGGCAATGATAACAGCCAAAGTGATTTCGGTTGCGCCGATAAGGTTAGAGGCGCCTTGCAGGCTGAAAACGCTGTATAACCAAGATGTCAGCGGGCTAGAGGCGACGAGGCCTTCAATAGCGCCTGCTTCATAGGCCGTAAATTTCATGGCTCCGATCCAGCCTAGAACTGTGGCGCCTGTAAAGCGAAGTGCGTTTACACCGATGTTGCTGATTTTTTCACCCAGCGCGTTGATTTGTGTCGCTGAAAATCCGGCAGTTGTTGTGTCAGAGAATGTTGCTGTGGTTGTCATGTTATAGTCCTTTAGTTGTAGACCAAATGGTCAAGATTGGGTTTTAAAAAATACAGCTCGGTGGCTGCGATGAGATAGATATAAGGATAATAAACCAATCGGTCAACAATGTAGTTATCACAAGCCCGTGATGTCAAAAATACCGTATTTGAATGTCGTTTTGAGGGTTTTGTGACAGTAGGGGTCTAAATGTCGACGGGTTATAGGGGAAAAGGGGGCGTACTTAGCTCCTTACAGAGAAAATCATATAGCCGTAAAACACCCATACATAATTGTCTTATGGGTCAATCCGCGAGCCTGGAGCATCTAACCCGTCATATTGCCAGAAGGTTTTGACAAGCGAGATGAGCCGTTTTTCTTCGCTATGATAGTCAGCATCCGACAGGCTAATCATTTCGAGGGCGTCCACAACGGCTTGCTTCTCAGGCCATTCTGCAAGTGACAGAATGAGTGTCGTAAGTGTGACGTCTTTGGGCGCCGTCGACCATGTTGCGTTAAGTTCATCCAGATAGCCTTCGAACCATTTTTGAATGGTCGCAGGTGACAGTGCATGACCGTTTTCATCGCTCAACCCGAGTTTGTTCACGCTTGTGACAAGGGCCTGAAGTTCTGTTTTATGGATATGCCCATCGGCAAGAATGACTTGCGATAAAAGACGCATAAGGTTTTGGGTTTGCGGCGCAATTGTCATGACGCCACTATAATAGAGTTCTCAATTTTATCTAACGCTATTTCTGACGACGCGTTTTGAGAGTGATTAAATATCCTCGCTATAGACCCAATCAAAGACATCATCGACGCCCATATCGAGGGCGGCTTCGCGCCAAACTTCTGTCTCTTCTGCCGTATTTTCAGCTGTGAGTGTTTGCTCGGTCGGAGCCGTCGTTTCGGGCGATTGCACAGAGAGCGTCGCAAAACCAATCGCGCCGATCATGACGAAAGCGGCGGCAACCGCGCGCCAGCTTATCTTGCGCGAAGGTGTGACGTCATTAGCGGGCGCACCGTCTTGGGCTGGCAGATTTGCTATAATGCGGCGGCTGAGAAGATCGCTCGGCGAGGCGCTGGGCGTGCTGAGGGCTGCGTCGAGGCGCTTGGCCGCGCTTAAGTCATCGCCGAGTTCTTTTGCGTAAACGGCCAAGGCAATTTTACCCGCTTCTGGCTCGGGCCAGCGCGTTGTATCTGTGCCGTAGCAGTCGAGATAATATTGTGTTGTTTTGAGGTCCATCATGAGACACTCCTTTTTTCTTCTTGCGCCGCGTTTTCTAACGCTGTTCTCAATTTCTTTCGCCCTCTTGAGAGGAGGGATTCATAAGCTTTGACACTCACGCCCAAAATCGTCGCCGCCTCTTTTTGCGATAGCTCATCGAAATAGCACAATGTAATTGCGGCGCGCTGCATGTCAGGCAAAGTCGCCATGGCGCGCCTGACTTTGCTCGCGTCATCATTCGCGCTTAACATTTCAACTGCGCTCATGCGGCCGTCCTCAATATCGGGGACGCTGTCTGAATAAATTGGACCTTTGCGCTTGAGGATATCAAGGCATTGGTTTGTCGCAATGCGGCACATCCATGTCAGAAGTCGCGCTTTGCCAGGTTCCCATTTCGGGGCGTGGGTCCATGTTTTTAAAAAGACAGTTTGAGCAACATCTTCGGCCATGACCGCATCGCTAAGCAGGCGAGCCGAAAGGCCATGCAGAGTTTTAAGGCGGCGGTCCATCAACTCAGACAAAGCCGTCTGGTCCCCCGCCGCCAAGCGAGGGATAAGATCCGCATCGGGATCAATAGTTGTAGGTTTAGCTCGCAAGGGAGCCTAGCGTCCGCCACCTTTGGGTCCACGTTTACCGCCGCGCTTACCGCCTTTGCGACCTTCGCCCTTTGTCAACACGCCGTCCGCGTTTTTATCTAAACGCTCAAACATAGCGAGTGTGCTGGCTTCATATTCTGCACGTGTGATAACGCCGTCACCATTGGCATCAGGGTTCGGCCCACGCATTTTTTTACCACCTCTTGGACCGCGACGGCCTTCGCCTTTGGTCTTAGTCTCGCCATTCGCTTCACGTTCTGCGCGCCGCGCCTCCCGTTCTGCTTTGCGGGCTTCACGCTTTTCTTTCATTATAGCGCGGTCGGGTTCATCGACAACGCCATCAGAGTTAAGGTCACGGCGCTCTGCGCGTTTTTCGGCTTTCTCCGCCCGCTTGGCGTCATATTCGTCTTTCGAGACAAAACCGTCGCCATTGGCATCCAAGCCTTCAAACTTCTTCTCGGCCCGCGCATCGTGCTTAGCTTTACGCGCGGCTTTCATTTCGTCTTTTGTAAGGACGCCGTCTGCATTTGTATCAGCATTGACAAAGCGTGTTGTCGCGGCCGCCATAAATTCAGCCTGCGTGACTTGGCCGTCATTATTCATATCTGCTTTTGGCGCTGCGTAAGCCAGACCGGCCACAGCGAGGGCTGCCGTTGTGAGGAGCGCTGTTTTAATTTTAGTCATGACATATCCTTTCGTTGTCGTTCATAGGACAAAACGAGGAACAAGGCGAATTCCTTCGCACATGACTGCGATTTAATGAAAGGGGCTACGCGACCTGTTTGCGTTCAATCACTTGTGTGATTTGTGACAGAAGGCGCGCATTGACATCCGCGTCTTCAATATGACCTGCATAAGGTGGCGGTGCGCCAAGGAAACTACGAAGCGTATCAGACAGCATCAATGCCGTCTCAACGGCATCCTCCGCAGGTCCAGTTGAGAGGATAAGCGGATCAAACTTTGGTGCACGTGCTCGGACGGCTTCCATCATCCAATAAGCGCGCATGAACTTATCACCGCGGGTATCATAAGTCAGAATGCCGACATCAGCCGCCGCCGCGAGACGAATATGCGCGGGCGTACAACCCGCTGGCATCGCAATAAAGACCCAGTCATAAGATAGAGATAATGCTGCCATAGAGCCCAGCACGGCATCAATAGGGGCGTCGCCGCAAGCGCAAGCCGTGAAGTGCTCATTGCTTGTGACATATTTCACGTCACGTAAATCTGCGCCACGGTAGAGCACATCACCAAGCGTCTTATTATAAATAATGCCCGCGCGTTTCATCAGCGCGCCGTCTTGCGTGTCAAGCATGAGCACAGTTTCACCGCGTGAGGCTGCGAGTTTTGACAGGCTCAACGCGAGCGTGTCTTGCGGCAAGTTATCGCTTGCAGCAAAAATTGGAACCAACCGACCCGCAGGCCGATAGCTTTGTGTTGTTAAGACGTCGTCTCTCATATGCACCACCTTTTTCACCTCTCACGGGCTAACTCTTTGGTCGGCTCCGTCCATAAAAGTCATATAGAGTAAAGGTCTTAAACCTCGTCTAAGAGACGTGCTTAATTGCGCTTAATTTGTGTGGAGGAGGGGTTAAGGCGGTCGCGTTACATCAATAAAAAATTAGGATTCGCGCATAAAAAAGCCCTCGTTCACCGAGGGCCTTTTTTTAAATATTGAACCTGTTTAGCGGTATTGTTGCACACGCGTTGTGCGTAGACCCGCAATGCCGTAGCTCTCAATAGAGTTCTGCCAAGACATAAATTCTTCAGCAGATAGACCGTAACGCTCGCACGCTCCCTCTAAAGTTAGTAGCCCACCGCGCACAGCGGCGACGACTTCTGCCTTGCGGCGAATAACCCACCTTACAGTTGACGGTTTGGGCAAATCAGCCAACGTCAGAGGTGTACCCTCTGGACCAATCACCACATTCTCTCTTTTTATTTTTCTCTCGGACATAATTTGCCTCTGTTGCCTCTCTTATTATGAAAATATGTATAGGTTTAAGTCCTTAAAAAGAGTTTAAGTGGGTAGAGAAAAAGTGTTAACTTTCAATAGTTTACGAAGGTTAACAGAATCGGCTTTAGCGTTAATAAAGGTTTACGCGCTTTTGCGAATCTGCGGTTTTATGGGGGGTAGCGACGTGCGGTTTTTAGGCAAAAGTTGCAGGCCTGTCTCGACTCGGCACAATTGCGAGCCTATAGCGGCGGCAAATGAGCGTTGAAATAATTTCAAATAACCCCATTTAAATTTAAATTTTTCGATTATCGCCCGTTTAGAAGGACTAATTTACGTTAATGACTGATGCTGCGACAGCACTGAAACCTAATTCGCTTGGCTTTCATAAGCTCGAGAGTGAGACGCGCGTGGTTGTCGCCATGAGCGGCGGGGTCGATAGTTCTGTCTGTGCCGCCATGCTCGCGCGCGAAGGCTATGACGTGGTCGGCGTGACTCTACAGCTTTACGATCACGGCGAGGCGATTAAGAAGGCTAAAGCCTGCTGTGCGGGTCAAGACATCTATGATGCCAAGCGCGTCGCCGAGATGATGGACTTCCCGCACTACGTCCTCGACTATGAAAGCAATTTCAAAGAGAGCGTGATTGACGACTTCGCCGACACTTATCTTCAAGGTGCGACGCCTATCCCTTGTGTGCGGTGTAATCAGACGGTGAAGTTTCGTGACCTTCTGAGCGTGGCCAAAGACCTCGGCGCAGACTGCATGGCGACGGGCCATTATATTCAGCGCATTGACGGGCCGAACGGGCCAGAGCTTCATCGCGGTTTTGATGGCGGTAAGGATCAAAGCTATTTCCTATTTGCGACCACGCCAGAGCAGCTCGACTTTCTGCGCTTCCCGCTTGGCGCGATGAATAAGACCGAGACGCGTAAACTCGCTGTTGAGTTGGGGCTGAATGTGGCGAGCAAACCCGACAGCCAAGACATCTGTTTTGTCCCGACAGGTAAATATACAGACGTGATTGAGAAGATTCGTCCGAACGCGGCTCTGCCAGGCGATATGGTGCATATGGACGGCCGCGTATTGGGGCAGCATCGCGGTATCATGTATTACACCATCGGACAGCGTCGCGGGCTCGGACTAAAAGACGGCTCAGGGCTCGACCCGCTTTATGTGGTCCGTATTGATGCGCAGACGAACCAAGTCATCGTTGGCCCACGTGAAGCCTTGCTGCGCTCACGTATTTATCTCGACGAGATTAACTGGCTCGGCGAGGGTACATTTGGCGCGCAGCTCGCAGGGCAGGCGGTCTATGTGAAGCTCCGCAGCACGACCCCGCCCAAAGCTGCGACGTTTGAGTTGGTTGGTAATCACCTTGTCGTAAAACTTGATGAAGCCGAGGAAGGCATATCGCCTGGCCAAGCCTGTGTCTTCTACGCGCCAGAGAATAAATTCTCACGCACCCTCGGCGGCGGTTGGATTACAAAGGCTGAATGATTTCGCGTCACTCACGCCTTTCCAAATTGTTACTGTTTTTGATGCTCGCCTTGTCCTAAGATAAGCTTCTATCAACCGGAGGAAAAACTATGGCGATAATGAAATCAATTGAAGTGATGAGCGAAAGTTCAGAGTCATTTGAAGACGCTATTCAAAAAGCGATCACGCGTTCATCTAAAACGATCAATGACATTAAGTCGGCAAATGTGAAAAACATGAAAACAACAGTGAAAGACGGTAAAATCGACAAGTTTCGCGTCAACGTCAAAATCACGTTTAAAGTCGGCGACTAACCACTTAACTATATCAGACATTATGTCCTGTTGAATAATTAAGCTCATCCTATAGATTAGGGTGAGCTTTTTATTGGATAAAATTATGACTGCACTCCCGCCGCCGCTTGATAATATCTTTGTTTTGATCGCCGTGATACTCGGCGTCATTATGCTTATCTTCGCCATTAAGAAAAATCGTGAGGCCTCAAAACGCCTCGACGCGGCGCGCAAAGAAAAATCACGCATTATCCGCGAAGCTAGATTGGCCGCTAAAGACGAAGGGCCATCATGAAGCTTTCGCTCTTCCTCTGTGAAAATTGTAGCGGGCTAATAATTATTGACGTTTGAAGTAGTTTTTCCAATAAGAAATTGGCTGGGATTGCAACTGACAAACACATAAAAGGTTCGCGTAATGGTAGTATTGATGATAATTTTTATAGGCATAGCGTCAGTGTATGTATTGGTCAAAATTAGCTTAGACGCCAAACGCGAGAGAGAAAAATTACTTGGCGACATTAGGCGCAGGCTCGAAGAGAAAGAACAAGAGCAAGACAAGCTCAAGAAGGATTAGGAAAATCGTGACTGCTTCTGACCCCGTTGTTATCGTTGGCCTTGCCCGCACTCCCATGGGCGCGTTCCAAGGCGCGTTTAGCGCTGTCCCCGCCGCAGAACTTGGCGCGGCCGCCATTAAAGCTGCCGTTTCGGAAGCAGGAGTCGATGCGGATAAAGTCGAGCAAACTATAATGGGCTGTGTCCTGCCTGCGGGCCAAGGCCAAGCCCCTGCGCGCCAAGCCGCGATCTATGCGGGGCTGTCAAAAAATTGCGAAGCCACAACGGTCAATAAAATGTGCGGCAGCGGTATGCAGGCCGCCATTATGTTGCATGACGCGCTTAAGGCGGGGTCTGTGAATTTAGGCGTTGCTGGCGGTATGGAAAATATGACCCGCGCGCCATATCTTATGCCGAGTGCAAGGAGCGGTGCGCGCATGGGCGATACTAAGCTGATAGACAGTATGATGTATGATGGGCTGACCGATGCTTATGAAGGCGGCGCCATGGGGGTATTTGCGGATATGATAGCGGCGGAATATCAATTCACGCGCGAAGCCCAAGATGCCTATGCCATCGAATCTGTCGCCCGTGCGAAAGCGGCGCAAGAGAGCGGCGCATTTGAGCGCGAAGTGACACCGGTCACGGTCAAAGACCGTAAAGGCGATACTGTCGTGACTGAAGATGAGGGTCCAAAAAACGCGCGGCCTGAAAAAATTCCAAGCCTTCGTGCCGTGTTTAGCAAAGATGGTACGGTCACAGCGGCCAATGCGAGCTCTATTAATGACGGCGCAGCGGCGCTTGTGATGATGCGCAAAAGCGATGCTGAGGCGGGCGGGCATAAAATCCTCGCCGAAATAATCTCCCACGCCGCTCACGCTCATAAACCTGCTTATTTTACCACAGCCCCCGTTCACGCGATGAATAAAGCGCTCGATAAGGCGGGGTGGAAAGCGGCAGATGTCGATCTGTGGGAAATCAACGAAGCCTTCGCCGTCGTGCCTATGATTGCGATGCAAGAGCTTGGCCTTGATCATGATAAGGTTAACGTCAACGGCGGCGGCTGCGTCCTCGGCCATCCCATCGGCGCCTCAGGCGCCCGCATCATGGCGACGCTGATCGCAGCAATGGAAGCAAGGAAAGCCAAGACAGGCGTGGCGAGCCTTTGTATCGGTGGTGGTGAGGCTACGGCGGTGTGCCTTAAAAGAGCTTAGAATAGACAATGCCCGCACGCCCTGTTATACAAAGTAATACTTTGTAGTTAGGAGCCTGCCATGCCATCTGTTGCTGTCCGTCTTGATGCTGATATGAAAGCCCGTCTTGAGAAACTCGGCAAAGCGAGAGACCGCTCGCCGCATTATCTTATGAAAGAAGCGATTGAAGCGTATGTTTCGCGAGAAGAATGGCGCGCTAAAGAAACGGCTATTGTTGAGGAGCGCTGGCGCCATTATCAACTCACGGGCGAAGCGATCCCACATGAAGAGGTCGTGGCGCATTTTGAAGCTATGATTGCTGAAAATAAGAAGAAGAGAGAAGCAGCCGCTCGCCGTGCTTAGTTTAGTCTGGCAAAAGGAAGCGGAGACAGATCTTTTTAGGCTTCATGATTTTATAGCCGATATCAGCCCTGAACCAGCAGAGCGAATGGTGATGGATGTTCTGTCAGCTATCAATCAACTTAGGCTCATGCCTGAGATGGGAAAGCCGTCGCAAAATTCTGTGCAGTCTCGAGAGCTTATCGTACCCTTCGGCGCAAGGGCTTATGTCATCAGCTATAAAATTTCAGATGACAAACTCGTTATACTTCGCATCTGGCACGGTGTTGAAAATCGCTCCTAAAATTTGAGATTTACACCAACTCTAAATCCTTTTCAGATTCTGGGCACGGCATTACTAATCAAATTGAGCGGGATCGCATTGCTATCTTTACTTTGGCGCAGCACGATACGGCTCTGCACATCCGAAATCAGGTCAATGCCGAGCAGCACTTCGCGCAGAAAATCCTCGTAAGAGTGCATGTCTTTCGTCACGACGCGGAGCATGAAATCAACGGCACCCGTCACCACGGCGCATTGTACGACCTCGGGCATGTTGCGCACGGCTTTCTCAAATTTTTCCATATTCTCGCGGTTGGGGAGGGCCAGTTTGACGGCCACAAACACCTCAAAATCGAGCCCAAGTTTTTCGCGATTAAGTATCGTCACGCGCTGCTGAATTATGCCAAGCTCTTCCATGCGCTTGATGCGCCGCCAACACGGTGAGGAGGACAGCCCGACTTTATCGGCAATGTCCGCGACAGAGAGTGCGGCATTGCCTTGTAGAAAATGCAAAATCTTGGCGTCAATTCCGTCAATCTGTTCTGGCATAATATACCTCGTAATAGCTACTTCGCGCTATGAGTATGTTGCGTGAGGCCAAATATCAACAAAATAAGTAAGGTAAATTTAGTTTTCATCGCATATCACTATCAAAAAGGTCTCAAAAAAGCGAATAACTATGAGTAAACGGCAAAATACATCGCGGCTTTATGTACCAGAGCCCCCGTTTCGCCCCGGGGACACGCCTGATTATTCTCATATTTCTGTGCCCGCAAAACATACGCCGCCGCGTCCTGACCCAATGTGTGATGATCACGAAACAGCGGGTCACGCGCTGGGTCTCATTCGTGTATTGCGCTTTAACGGCGAAGCGGTGGGCGATTGGAAACCAAAACTGACCTCCGAACAGCTCCGCAAAGGCCTGCGCGATATGATGCTGACCCGCGCGATGGATGTGCGCATGTTTAATATGCAGCGCCAAGGCAAGATGAGCTTTTACATGAAATCCACGGGCGAAGAGGCGGTCTCTGTCGGGCATGCTATGGCTCTGCGCGCAGATGATATGACGTTTCCAACCTATCGGCAGCAGGGCATCCTTATCAATCGCGGCGCGCCAATCGCTGAAATGATGTGCCAATGCCTGTCCAATGGCGGTGACCGCTTGCAGGGTAAGTCTATTCCCGTGCTGTATTCATTTCGTGAATTTGGGTTCTTTTCTGTCTCTGGTAATCTGGGCACACAACTTATCCAAGGCGTGGGTTGGGCGATGGCCAACGCTTATAAAAATGAAGACAGTATTGCGAGCGTGTTCACAGGCGAAGGCGCAACAGCCGAAGGCGATTTTCACTATGCACTGAATTTTGCCTCCACCTACCGCGCGCCCTGCATCATAAATGTGGTCAATAATCAATGGGCGATTAGTTCATTTCAAGGCATCGCCATGGGGGAAGGCGAGAGCTTTGCCGCGCGCGGGACAGGCTACGGGCTCGCGACCCTACGCGTAGACGGCAATGACCTCCTCGCCGTTTACGCCGCAACCGAATGGGCGGCTGAGCGCGCACGTAAAGGCGGCGGCGCGACTGTGATTGAGCATTTCACCTACCGCAAAGAAGGGCACTCGACCTCTGATGACCCGACAAAATACCGCCCCGAAGATGAGCCTGAAGTCTGGCCCTTTGGTGATCCAATCACGCGTCTCAAAGACCACCTCATACACATTGGAGAATGGAGCGAGGAGAAACATCTCGCTCAAGAAAAAGAGCTTAAGCTGCATATTCGCGACCTCTATAAAGAGGCCGAGAAGATGGGGAATTTATCTGGCGATACCCATGTCGATCCTCTGACTATGTTCGAACAAGTTTACGGCGATATGCCTGATCACCTCAAACGTCAGCGCGCAAACTTTCTGGATGAGGATTAGGTTATGTCCCAATCTCAATCATCTGACATGAATATGATTGAAGCCATTCGCGACGCTATGGACGTGAAAATGAGCTCTGATCCTAATGTGCTCGTCTTTGGCGAAGACGTAGGCTATTTTGGAGGCGTGTTTCGGTGCACAGCGGGACTGCAAGAAAAGCATGGCCTGCACCGCTGTTTTGATACGCCCATTTCCGAAGGCGGCATTGTGGGTATGGCAATCGGCATGGCGGCCAATGGCTTGCGCCCCGTCGCGGAAATTCAATTCGCCGATTATATCTATCCTGGATATGACCAAATCGCGTCCGAAGCCGCGCGGCTGCGGTACCGCAGCAATGGCGAGTTTACTGCCCCGCTGACTATCCGCACACCCGTCGGCGGTGGCATTTACGGCGGCACAACCCATAGCCAAAGTCCCGAAGCGCTGTTTACACATATCGCAGGTCTTAAGACTGTCATTCCGTCAAACCCGTATGACGCGAAGGGGCTTCTAATTTCCGCCATTGAAGACGATGACCCCGTTCTGTTCCTAGAGCCCAAGCGGCTTTATAACGGCCCATTTGACGGAGAGCCGCATAAGGCGTCAGTGAGTTGGGCAGGCCATGCGCTCGGCGATGTCCCCTCGGGTGAGTACCGCATTCCGCTCGGCAAAGCGCGCGTGCTACGTGAAGGTGAAACGCTGACGATACTGGCTTACGGCACCATGGTCTGGGTTGCGCAGGCGGCTGTCGAGGCCACAGGCGTTGACGCGGAGATTATCGATTTGCGCTCGCTCCTCCCGCTTGATCTGGAGACCATTGTGGCCTCTGTCAAAAAGACGGGTCGCGCTATGATCTTGCACGAAGCGACCCGCACGTCTGGCTTTGGGGCGGAATTAATTGCCGAAATTCAAGAGCATTGTTTTTACTATCTTGAAGCGCCTTTGGTGCGCGTGACGGGATGGGACACGCCTTATCCTCACGCTCAAGAATGGGCCTATTTCCCAACGAAAGAGCGTGTCATGCGCGAAATAAATGACATGATGGACGCGGATTAATGGGTAATTTTACATTCAAAATGCCTGACATTGGCGAGGGCGTGGTCGAAGCCGAAATCACCGCTTGGCACGTCAGCGTGGGCGATACAGTTTCTGAAGAAGACCCGATTGCCGACGCGATGACGGATAAGGCGACGATAGAACTGACCTCGCCTGTGGACGGGGTCATCACGGCGCTTGGCTGCGAGGCAGGCGATATGCTCGCCGTGGGCGCGGCGCTGGCGACTTTTACGGTTGAGGGCGAGGGGGAAGATGAAGACGACACTCCGCCGCCTGCCGAGGAAAAACTCGCAGAAGAAAACCCTAAAGTGCCTTCCAAACCACATACCAAATCTGAACCTAAGCCTGCCAAGCCCTCTAAGTCTAAGCGAAATCGGCGCAGCGGGGACACGCGCAAACTGCTGGCTTCTCCGGCTGTGCGAAAACGCGCGCGAGAGGCGGGGCTTAACCTGGCGGACGCCACACCGACAGGCGCGTCGGGCCAAGTCACGCATATTGATCTCGACCGCCTTGAGGACACGCTACAACCTACGGAAGATGAAACGCGCATCAAAGTTATCGGCCTGCGCCGCGTGATTGCCGAGCGTATGCAAGCCTCTAAGCGTCATATTCCGCATTTCACCTATGTCGACGAAGTTGATGTGACCGATCTGGAATCGCTGCGGGCGCGCGCTAATGAAAACGCCTCTGAGGATAAACCCAAGCTCACCGTGCTACCGTTTATCATTCGCGCGCTGGGGCTGACGCTACTGGACTGGCCGCAATTTAACGCGCGCTATATGGACGAGCAGGGGTTTGTCAGCCAATTTTCTGCTCTTAATCTCGGCCTTGCGACCATGACAGAGAAGGGCCTCATCGTGCCCGTTATCAAAGATGCGGGTCGTAAATCCATATGGCAACTCGCCCGCGATATCGCGCGATTATCAGAGGCTGCGCGCAATAATACACTCAGCCCAGAAGACCTCACAGGGGCGAGCACTACGCTGACCTCCCTCGGCCCACTAGGCGGTATCGTCACCACCCCCGTTATCAACCGTCCCGAAGTGGCCATCTTTGGCCCCAATAAAATCAGAGATAAGCTTGAGCTGCGAGAGGGCGAACTCACCACGCGCCGCGTCATGAATGTCTCTGTCTCTTGCGATCACCGCGTTATAGACGGCTATGATGCGGCCGCCATGATGCAAGATTTGAAGCGCTTGCTTGAAGAGCCAGAGCGTATGTTTTTTTAGTCAGGCGTGTTTCGAGACGCGAAATACGCCGCTATGCCAAACGCTCCGCGTTATGGTTCTGGCGTTCTGACGAACACCTCTAGGCGCAGCGAAAAGTTTGTTTTTCGAAGGCAACAGACGGCGCGAGCACCGCTCTATTTCGCGAAGCGAAATTCGCACATAATGGCAGCAAACACAGACACCCTTATGTAGCACAGGTGGAGCTGAATCTAAGCGGCTTTATCCCAATAGCGCTCAGCCAATCTAATGAGTGCTCGCTCACTGACATGAACATTATCATCCGCGCGGGCGATTTTGTTCATCACCTCTAAAATCTGGTCCTTGCCATTTAGCTTGGATATCTGATCGAGTAGGCTGTAGAGCCAATTTTTAAAGTACGGGCCCTTGAGATTAGCTTCGACAGCATCTTTATTCATCTCGTACCAGGCCAGTAATTTCGCTTCGGAAATATTTGGTTCTAATTGTTTCACAAGAGCAAGCTTGCTGGTCTCTGTGATAAACGCCTCAACTTCGGAGGCATACACCCGCTTGTCAGCTAAAATCGTTGCCGCGATGAGGTTCAGTATGGAATTCAAAGGATTAGGCATAAGACAGGTCAATCATAAAACATGAGCGGTACAAGACCCCGTCTCTTAATAGCAGAGTAGGCCGTAGGGCAAGACCTAAAGCGGTTTCTGGAAAATCCAGATACCTTGTTTTCTCACGCCAAAAGCGGCCCCCGAAGAGAGCCGCTCCCGTTTATCATCTGCGAGGCCCCACAGTCTCGCAGTGATCTACGGTATTACTTATCCATCAAGACGCGTGTCGCAGGATACGGCGTTGTCATGCCGGCTTTACCAAGCGCGGTGAGGATTTGCTGTGGTACAGAGTAGCGTACATCAAAGTAGTGCTCGCCATCTGTGAACGGACGTACAACCAATTCCGCAGAGCGTTCCGTGAGCGTTTCAACCTCAACAAATGGGGCTGGGTCAGATTTGATGTGCGGGTTAGCCGCAAGCGTTTTCAGGATAACCTGACGGGCTTTTTCGATATCATCGTCATAAGCGACATTGAACTTCATCTCGACACCGCGCACAGGGTGGTGGCTGTGATTGATGATTTTCTCGCCCCAGATTTTACCATTTGGAATAATGATTTTCTGGTTGTCAAATGTCTGCATGTCCGTTGTGAACAATGTGATGTCCTCAACATTACCAAAGTGACCGCCTGCATCGACGAAGTCGCCAATCTTATACGGACGGAAAATCATAAGCATGACGCCAGCCGCAAGGTTTGACATCGCCCCTTGAAGCGCAAGACCGACCGCAAGACCCGCCGCACCGAGGAGCGCAACGATAGAGGTTGTTTCAACGCCAAACTGACCGAGGATGGCGATAAACACGAACGCCATAATGACCCAACGGGCAATAGAGCCGAGGAAGTTGAACAGCGTCTCGTCAAGCTGCGGGCTTTTCTTAGCCATCCTCGTGATGCCGTTTTTGACTTTCTTGGCAATCCAAGAGCCAATGATAAAGATAACAAGCGCAATAAGAACTTTCGTCCCCATCGCGATACCCGTACTCATATAAGAGTCTAGTCTCTCAGGGTTTAAAAATTTTGTGACTTCACTCACAGTTTCGGTGACTTCCGACACCTGTCTAAAAATCGATACCATAATTGCCTCCCAATGGTCATAAATATTAACGACGTCTTAAGGGGCGACGCATGAACGGAAACTGAAGGGTGTTTTTGGGGGGGCAAGCGCCGTCGCTTGCGGCCCATCGTGTGGCCGCCTGAGGAGAAGTGAAACAGCCCGCAAGGTCAGTATTCCGATGGAATACCAAAGAGAGAGTGTTTTACGAAATGCCGACCCTGCGGCGGTGCTTACTAAAGCGGCCATATTTAATAACCGGACGAAAGAGTCACGGGCATTTACAAAAACACCAGCACGCAATCGCCTGCGGAATAGCTCCACTCACGGGCCTGTAAAACTCGGACGTCACCCAAATTCACACGCCACACCGTCCCGACCGAAGTAAGTAACGTCTTACCCGTTTCATCGACCAGAAACAGGCTGAGTTTGGCATGGATTTTGAGGGTGGGGGAAATCGCGGTTATAAACCAGAACTACCCCCGCGCCGCCGCGACTTCATCCCGTAGCGCGCTCAGGAAATCCTCTGCCTCATCAGCCTGCGTCTGCGTCTTGCGCTCCGCTATCTCAGCCTCAATGCGTTTTTGCGCAATGCCGTGAAGATAATCCGCGTCCATATCTATGCCGATAAAGCGGCGGCCATGACGCAGAGCGACGGCGCCCGTTGTGCCGCTCCCGCAAAACGGGTCGAGCACGATATCGCCCACCTTCGTGGAGGACAGCACGACCCGCTCAAGCAGGGCTTCAGGCTTTTGCGTTGGGTGTTTGCCAAAGCGCTTCTCACTTTTTTTCGTCAGCGGGATGCTCCACACGCTGCGCATCTGCTTGTCTTCTTTCTTAAGGACATCGCCCTCGTGATAGGTGCTAAATTTCATCTCTTTATAATTGAAATCGTGCTTATCTTTTTTCGAGGTGCGCGCCCAAATCAAGCTCTCATGGCTGGCGGTAAACATACGGCAGGACAGATTGGGCGAAGCGTTGGGCTTGAACCACGCAATGTCATTGAGCACATGCCAGCCCCCCATTTGTAGCGCAAAACCGCATTGATAGATCGAGTGATAGGTTCCCGAAATCCAAATCGTTCCGCCCGGCCTCAGTTTGCGATGGCACGCCGCAATCCAAGTCTTGTGAAATTCAAAATCCGCCGCAGGCCCCGCACTGCGGTCCCACTCACCCTTATTGACCGAGACCATCCGCCCGCCCTGGCACGTAAACCCGTCATTAGAGAGGTTATACGGCGGATCGGCGAATATCATGTCGATGCTTAGATCGGTGATCTTCTCCAAAACGTCTAGCATATCGCCTTGGAGTAATGTGTAGCGCGGGGTGTCGGCCCGCGCCGCCATTACAGTCGCAACCTCATCGGGTCAAAATGCGATCTTTAGTTGTGTTGTGTCAAGACAATTAATTATTGCGCTGCGTTCAATCGTCTTTACCGTGCGCTTATGAATGATGAGTTTGATTATGAACTTCGCGAAGATGCGACCGCCTTTATCAGCGGGTCACAAAAGGCGCGCGTCTGGACGGAAGGTTGGGTTTTAAATCAAATGTATTGCCCGTCTTGCGGCGAGCGGCCACTCACGGATTACACGAATAACAAACCTGTCGCAGACTTTTACTGCGGCTTATGTTCAGAAGATTTTGAGCTGAAATCCACCAAAGGAAAATTTGGCAAAAAAATCACGGATGGGGCTTACGCCACAATGATGTCTCGCCTTCAAAGCGACAGCGTGCCAAGTTTAATGTTACTGCGTTACACGGTGCAAAACAAAATGGTGCAAGACCTCTCCGTTATTCCCAAGCAGTTCTTTGTCACCGATTTAATAGAACGCCGCAAACCGCTGTCAGAAAATGCGCGCCGCGCGGGATGGGTGGGGTGTAATATCTTAATCGACAAAGTGCCAAAAGCAGGACGTATTGACCTTATTAAAAGCCGCGTGCCTATGCCCAAAGAGTCGGTTCTTGATAAATGGGCGAAGACGGCTTTCCTGCGCGGGCAAAGCCTCACGCGAAAAGGGTGGGTTTTGGATGTGCTAAATTGCGTCGAAGAAATTGGCCGCAATGAGTTTGAGCTTGCCGATGTTTATGCGTTTGAGAATTATCTCGGCGAGCTTCATCCAGAGAATAATAATGTGAAGCCGAAGATACGTCAGCAATTGCAGATATTGCGCGATGCAGGCGTGATAAAGTTTATGGGCCGTGGGCGGTATCAGGTTGTTTAGAGAGATGATTATGAACTGTATCTGCATTTCGCCCAAATGATTTGAGGTCAAACTTAAATGCTAGGTCTAACAAATTAAGGATGTCAGTTTTTCTTTTTTCATATTCAAAATCATCAACGTCATAGTGTATTGTGAAGCGCAATTCATCTAATGGTAAATTATCAAATAATTGAAACTCAGAGACATATTTTTTCATTGGAGCGCCTTTTCGCGTGAGGCAATTGAAAAATATTAATATAAGTTCAAAATCTGATAACCTTGCGCGAACAATTTTGCAGTAGGTTTCATACATTGAGGTTGGTAGGTCATTTTCTTTTTCATGGAGAAATCTGAGCATGTTATACAATACCCTAAAATATATACCTAGAGATGCTCGATTCTTTACATAGGCTTGATTATAGGAATTGATGTGCCCCTAGCTTTGTAGACACCTTGTTTGGTAAAACCGGAAGCAAGGAG
>CAYRIV010000012.1:0-76146 GCA_964424575.1 uncultured Caulobacterales bacterium
ACCCGTAGCTCAGCTGGATAGAGCGCTGCCCTCCGAAGGCAGAGGTCACAGGTTCAAATCCTGTCGGGTGCGCCAATTCTATCTATCATTATAATGCCTTATTGCGTGTCAGTTTGTAAGACATAGGGTTTGTCTAAGGCTGTTATCAGGGCTAGCGTAATGTTTCTTAATAGGGGAGTTGGTTATGGTTACGCAGGGCACAGAGCCGAAACAGAGCACCTACGATATTGTCATCATAGGCGGCGCGATTATGGGCGCTTCTACGGCTTGGTTTTTGTCAGACAATAAAGACTTTCACGGTACGGTGCTGGTGGTTGAACGTGACCCGACCTATGAGAACTCGTCAACTATGCATACTAATTCCTGTATGCGTCAGCAGTTTTCAACAAAACTCAATGTGCAAATTTCACAATTTGCGGCAGATTTCGTGACAAATTTTAGAGAGCATATGGGCGGTGATGACCGAATGCCAGAGCTCTCAATTCGCAATTTTGGTTATATGTATTTGGCTGATAATGAGGACTTCGCAGATGTTCTGCGTGATAGCCAGAAAGTGCAGCGCGCTGCTGGTGCCGCGACTGAACTTATGACGGCGGAACAAATTAAGGTTAAATATCCCTTCTACAATGTTGAGGATATTACACTAGGGTCTATCAACCTTGTGGGAGAGGGGTTTTGGGATGCTACGGCTGTCTTTGATGGCTGGCGTCGCCAATCGCGCGAACGCGGTGTTGAATATATTTCCAATGAAGTTGTTGCGATGACACGAAGTGCGAACGGACAAAAAATTGAAAGTGTCACATTGAAATCTGGTGAGGTTATTGGATGTGGTAAAGTCCTCAATGCGACGGGTCCGCGGGCGTCACACACAGCCAAAATGGCAGGTATTGATGTGCCCGTTGAACCACGTAAACGCTATTCTTGGATATTCTCTGCTGAGCAACCCCTTGATCAAGACTTGCCGCTCACTATTGACCCGTCAGGTGTGCATGTGCGTGAAAACGGCGGCGGTACATATCAATGCGGGGGACATTCGGATATAGACCCTGCGGTGGATTATGATGATTTTGTCATGGATTTCGACATTTGGGAAAACCATGTTTGGCCCGTACTCGCAACACGTATTCCGCAATTTGAATCCATTAAGGTCACAAGCGAGTGGGCGGGGCATTATGCCTATAACACATTTGATCATAACGCGATTATGGGTCCGCATACCGACGTTACGAATTTTTATTTTCTCAACGGTTTCTCGGGGCATGGCTTGCAGCAATCTCCTGCGATGGGACGCGGCACAGCAGAGATGTTAATTTACGGGGAGTACCGTACGCTGGATATGAGCCCATTTAATTACGAGCGTATTCCAAATAATACACCAATTATCGAAAAAGCCGTCATCTAATGGCGTCCAAATATTCCGCGAGGTTGACATGAGAAAATTAGTTTTAACGGGCGCCGCTGGCCGCCTTGGGTCTTATTTACGAGAGCCATTAAGCAAGTTAGCGGATGAATTTATATCCTCTGATATCGCCGAAGGTGTCGGCCAGCTTTATGCCAATGAAAGCTATATTCAAGCTGACCTCACAAATTTGGAGCAGATCACAAACCTACTTGAGGGTGCGGATATGGTGGTGCATTTCGGGGCTTATGGCGACGAGGCACCTTTTGAAAAATTACTGGGCCCAAACTTTATTGGGGCCTATAATGTCTGGGAGGCGGCTTATCAAAATAAAGTGCGTCGCGTTGTTTATGCCAGCTCAATTCACGCCGTAGGTATGTATCCTAAAAACGAGTTTATCGGCACAGATGTTCCGCACCGTCCTGACACGTTTTACGGACTTGCCAAATGTTTTGCAGAAGATCTTGGGAGTCTTTATTGGCATAAACGCGGGGTGGAGAGCGTATGCATGCGTATTCTCTCTTGCGCTCAAGTGTCTAATCCGCGTGCGGTGGGGTCGTGGCTATCTTATGACGATCTTATTCAACTTGTTGAGACGTCAATTACCACGCCTGTGACAGGCTTTAGTATAGTTTACGGCGTGTCAAATAATGACCGCGCCCCAGTCGATAATGCCAAAGCGAGCCACCTCGGATACCGACCCAAGGACAACGGCGAACAATTTGCCAAGGAAATCTACGCGAGCCATCCGCCGCTTAATCCGCAAAATCCAGGAGATTATTATCACGGCGGACCTTTTGCGTCTGTCGAACTAGGCAATAGCGGTGTCGCCACAATGAACATTGTCGACGATACGAAAAAGACATAGTCTTCCATCGCGACTAGTAAATCAAATAACGTCTCTTTTCTTGCATCCTTGCCGCTTGCCGCGGTCAAGTCTTTGAGCTAAAGCCCTTCGCTGCTTAGAGCCGCAATTAGGCGGCATTATTAATCGGAGAGCATCATGGGCTATTCAATCGCAATCGTTGGCGCAACAGGCAATGTCGGGACAGAGATGCTCACGATTTTGGCTGAGTCTGATATTGATGTGTCCAAAGTTTATGCGGTCGCGAGCCGCCGCTCTGTCGGGCGTGAAGTGAGCTTTGGGGATGAAACGCTCAAGTGTAAAGATCTTGAGACATTTGACTTCTCCCTCGTTGATATGTGCCTAATGAGTGCGGGCGGTGATATCTCCAAAGTGTGGTCGCCTAAAATTGCAGCTGCTGGTGCAGTCGTTATCGATAACTCCTCCGCTTGGCGCATGGACCCTGACGTACCGCTTGTCGTGCCCGAAGTGAACGCAGACGCGGTCGCGGGCTATACAAAGAAGGGCATCATCGCGAACCCGAACTGCTCAACCATTCAAATGGTTGTCGCGCTTAAGCCGCTACATGACCGCGCAAAAATCAAGCGCGTCGTGGTCAGTACGTACCAATCTGTGTCAGGGGGCGGTAAGAAAAATATGGATGAGCTTTGGCTACAGACCAAAGGCATATACTCAAATGATGAGCTCAAGCCGCATAACTTTACTAAGCAAATCGCCTTTAATGTTATCCCGCATATTGATGTGTTTATGGACGGCGGCGACACGAAAGAAGAGTGGAAGATGAAGGCCGAGACGATGAAAATTCTCGACCCAAAAGTCAAAGTCAGTGCGACATGTGTGCGCGTGCCGACATTTGTGGGTCATGCCGAGAGCCTAAACATCGAGTTTGAAAATGAGCTGTCCGCCGATGACGCGCGTGATCTTCTGCGCGAAAGCCCCGGCATTATGGTGGTCGATAAGCAAGAGGACGGTGGCTATGTCACACCCGTTGAGTGTGTCGGCGAGTTCGCAACCTTCATCAGTCGCATCCGCGAAGACAGCACGCAAGACAACACACTCAACATGTGGTGCGTGTCGGATAACTTGCGCAAAGGTGCGGCGCTTAACACAGTGCAAATCGCAGAATGTCTCGTGAACCGAGGGTTGCTAAAGTCGAAAGCGGCTTAAGACCATAATTGAGTTTAGGACATGCCTTAAAGCCCAATGTTTAAGTCACTTGTGCCTTGCGTGAGGTATTAAATTCGGGATGCTAATTGCATGACGATAAATTATGACCGCAACGCCAAAATCTATGACGCCCGCCATGGTGAGGAGATTGCGCCGCATATTGCTCAAAACGTCATGGAACTTGCGGGCTTGAAGGCAGGGGACAGTCAATTAGATTTGGCGTCCGGCACGGGGCGCGGCTGTCTCGCCTTTGCGCGACGAGGCATGACTGTCACCGCAAGCGATGTATCAGCCGAGATGCTTGCTACTCTTATGCAAAAAGCGGGCGGATTAGAGCTGTCCACACACGTCATAAAGGCAGGTGACCTGCCGTTTGAAGACGATAGTTTTGACGCTGTGAGCGTGTCACGCGCGCTCTATCTCATTGCCGATTGGCGGCAGGTCATTGGCGAGGCCGCCCGTGTCGTAAAGTCAGGCGGTGTGTTCATCCATGAATGGGGTAGCGGAAGCGAGACGGATGTTTATGGGCGTATTCGCGGACATTTGCGTGACCTGCTGTTGCGGGCGGGAGTGAAGCAAATCTTTCACCCAGGCGCACGGACAGAAGCGCAAGTCGAGGCGGAGGTCTTTGCGCGCGGATTTAAGTCTGTGGGCGCTGTCGAGACTGGGCCGGGTCTGTCAATTACGCCGCGCAAATTCATTGAGAAAATCGTAAACCGCGAATGTTCCTATCTCTGGGACGTGAGCGACGAGATTGTCGCGCCTGCAATGGAGAAAGTCTGGATCTATGCACGCCAGGAATTTGGCGACCTCGACCAAGAGATATTCATGCCAGAAAATAGCTGGTGGCGGGTCTACCGCCTGCCAAAATCGCGCACCTAGGATTAGCGAAAAAAGGCTATTCTATTAGTCAGATGAGGTTTAGTGAAATAGAGCAAAAACGAAACGATTAGTGGTGGAGCCTGCGATGGCGAAGTTGATGATTGATATAGACGGCGCCACAGGTGGCCTGTCTTTGGTGCAAAATGACAGGCGCCATGTGTTGCATCCGCTTTGGGTGCGAGAGCGCGTCACGGGGGAGGGTGTGTTCGACCCCGCCACACATCAACGACTTTATGAACATGCCGATATTTCTACAGACATTCGCATCACCCGTATAGTCAATGATAACGCGCCAGAGGTCCAACTCGATTTTAGTGACGGCGAACGCCTCACGCTTAACACAGATGAGACGCTGTCAGAGCTTGGTTGGCACGCCAAATCTGATGCGCTGCCTTTACCTAAGCCGTGGGTGACGGTGAGCCATAAGCTCAGCTATATAGATTGGCGAGAACTCGATAATCCAGACTATGTGCGCCGCACCTTAGAGCGTTATTTCAAAGACGGCTTTTGCGTGTTTCAAAATACGCCAACAGAAGAGGACAGCCTCAAGACCCTCGCGCGCCGTTTTGGCTATCTGCGCGAGACAAATTTCGGCGAGTTGTTTAACGTGAGGACAAAACCTAATCCGTCTGATTTGGCCTATACCGATGTCGCGCTAGCGTCGCACACAGATAACCCTTACCGCGCGCCTGTGCCCGGTATTCAGTTTTTGCACTGCTTGCGAAACGACGTCTCAGGCGGGCTGTCCACCCTCGTGGACGGCATGGCGATTGCGCAAGCCCTACGCGCAGAAAATCCAGAGCAGGCGGACGTGCTTGAGCGTGTCTCTGTGCGCTTTCGCTATGAAGGCCCGTCGGCGATACTTGAGCATCACGGCCCGTTAATTGAGCGCGATCATGACGGCATTATCCGACAGATTCGTTTGTCGTCGCGGCTTGATTATGTGCCCGCGCTGGACCTTAAGACGCTGTCATTGTTTTACAAAGGCCGCAAACGTCTGCACGATATGGCGGGTAGCCCTGAGTTTCAGATTAGCTTCCCGTTTCGCTCAGGCACACTTTTGATGATGGATAATTACCGTTTGCTGCATGGCCGTACAGCCTTTAACGGCGCGCAGGGACACCGCTTTTTACAGGGCGGTTATATCGACCATGACGGCCCTGCGAGCCTTTACCGTATGCTTTTGCGCGACGGGGTCACGACGTCGGTCAAGAGAGAGGACTAAGCTGTGGACACAGTCAATTTCACCCGTATGGAGGACGGCACGTCAGAGGAATACGCCTTTCTCGCAAAGCATGAGGCGGCGTTTGCGCATGATTTGCCCGATCGTATCATGACGCGACTTGAGGGTCTGCGGAACTCGCTTTCGGGTTATAAGGTCGACCGCTTAGAGCATAGCTTACAATGCGCGACGCGGGCTGAACGCGACGGGGCGGACGTGGACTGGATTGTCTGCGCGCTTGTCCATGACCTCGGCGATGACCTTGCGCCCTATAATCATGACAGCCTCGCGGCGGCGATTGTGAAGCCTTATGTGCGCGAGGAATGTTCGTGGACCGTGCAACATCACGGCATTTTTCAATATAAATATTACGCCGATAAAGTCGGGCTAAACCCTGAAGAGCGCCAAAAATATAAAGACAGCCCGTATTTTGAAGCGGCAGAAAAGTTCTGTCGCGATTGGGACCAAAACTCATTTGACCCTGACTATGACAGCTTTCCGCTCGCACATTTCAAACCCGCGCTTGAGGAAGTTTTCCGACGCCCCGCTTGGGATACGAAATTTACGGGCGCACCAAATCCAAATGCATGAAGATATTATAGCGCGAGGGGACGTAGTCTGAGAACCGCTCGCCGAGCACAAATCCTGCGCGCGCGTAAAAGGCAATCGCCGTATAAAATAGCGGCGTCGTCCCCGTCTCAAGAGAGAGGCGGTGATAGCCTCTCTCTTTCGCCACGGAAATAAGATGGGCCAACATGGCGCGCCCCACGCCGCGGCCCGCAAACTCTGGCGCGGTGCGCATAGACTTTATCTCCCCGCTCCCATCGCCCAAATCACTCAACGCCCCGCATCCTGTAAGTTTATCTCCGTCCCATATCGTAAAGACAGTGACGCGAGGGTGTTTCAGCGCGTCCAAATCAAGCGCGTAACTCGTCCCCTCAGGCGAATGCGCCGCCATGTCCCGCGTATGAAATTCGAGAAGGGAAATGACGGCGGGGTCAATGAGGGGGTCGGTTTTGATGTGCATGGGGTGGTTTGAGTAAGGTGGCTTATGTTCAAGCTTTCAACGATGTTCGCAATCCTGCGGGTATAGATAACAAAGCTGCGCTTTGGCAATGTCAATTTAAAGAAATTGTAAGTTCCGTGATTTAAGCCTCAAGTCGGATTTTAGTCGTTAAGGTACTTCTCCTCTATATCGTTTAGTTTTGACGGAGGAAGTGAGGTGAACAAGGTCTTTATTGTTTGCCATGGCTGGGTATCAGATTGTAAATCTAGCGTCATTATTTCAGGCAAATAGTTATCCAAATTGAGTTTTCCAAAGGAATTACTCTGTAATTCCTCATCTAATTCATACCAAAAACTTGCGCCCTGGGTGTAGAGTAATCCGTAATTCTCTCTATTATTGTCATTCGTGATTTCAGATTCAATTTGCAGTAAGCTGATATCGATAGGTCGTTCTGCGTTAATAAACCTATCCCAAACTGATTTCGCGGCACTGTCTTCGGGGTATATTTCTTTTAGTGCTTTCAAGGCATAATAATTGGCGAGGCTTTCACTAATCCATATGGGTTGAGATGCACTGTTGAGTTGATGAAATTGTTCATGAAACACGAGCATAAGAGTCAGTAATTGATCTGTACGGTTTGGATTGTCATGCGGCAAAATGTAATTTGCGAGAATGGTATCATATCCAGCGGCTCCACTGGCTTCATGACGTTCGTGCGGTGCGCCAAACCAATTGACATTCAACCTTTCTTCGGTCCGGGCAGTAACGCCTAATATTGAACGTAAATATTCAATAGCCTCCAAATGGTCTTCTGGATTTATGATGGATAAAACGGAGTCAAGATCATCCCCGATGTAATTTAATGAAATCACTCCATTGCCGATCGCCATATGAGGAAAGTCACCTAAATTGTAATAATTTGGCGGTTCAGTCACTCCCCTTAATTCGTGGTTCTCACTCACATTGTTCGGTAGTTCAAAATGCATATTTTGTATGTTTTTACCGGAGTCTGAAATCCGCAGGATTGAGCTCGGCCCCGAAATTAGCCACCAATCCGGTTGCGTGAAAAGGCTCTGTTGTTGCGAAGGCTGATAAGCGGATGTCTCATGTGTTGCGAAAGATATCGTCCAATTCACGGAGCGACATTCTGCAGGGATTGACCACGTCAAATCAGCATCTTGTATGAGTTCATTGCCGTGACATTCGACCTCGGACACCTGGGATAGAACGCCCATTTCATAACCACGTAGATAAAGCTTACGTTCGGAAGTTTCGGTCTTTTTCAATTTAAGCGTCGCATACGCTATTTGCGGCGCGTTATTGTCAATTCTTATTTCGTAGGCTGTATTGACTGTGCTTTTTTCGACGTTCTGGCACGCGGCGAAAAGAACAAAAATTAATGGCAGATATGGCTTCATGAATAACCTCCCAGTGAAATAAATAACTCGCTTTAAATTCTTGCAACAAGTTAAATATCAGTCAGTTAAACTGCTTTAATAAAAATTGCGAAAGTGAAATGCCTTCATCAGCTGATCAGTCAGAATTATGATTTATGCTTAAACCGATGTCTTATCCCCACCCCACAAAAAAACCGCCCTACAAGAGAGCGGCTTTATATCTTTAAATCTCGGTATCTTCCCTAGCGGCGGGGTTTGCGCGGCTTGCTGGGGATAAGGCCTTCCATCTGGGCGCGCTTGCGCGCGAGTTTGCGGGCGCGGCGGATGCCTTCGGCCTTTTCGCGGACGCGTTTTTCAGAGGGCTTTTCAAAATGATCGCGGGCTTTCATTTCGCGCAAAATACCTTCGTTCTGAAGTTTCTTTTTCAGCGCGCGGAGAGCTTGGTCCACATTATTCTGACGTACGTAAATCTCGACCATGATAGTCCTTCAATTTCTATTTGCGTGTAGTGTTGCAATAACACCCTTGTTGTTATGCTAACAACTTGGGCCCCGCGCGGCGGAGCCCTTAAAAACTTGAGCGGTCTTTAGCGTGCTCTTTGCGCGGCGTAAAGCCGTCATGCACAGAAAAATACGCTAAAAACCCGCTTTTTGTTCCCAATTGAGGCGCTCTGTGACACAAATGGCGCA
Source organism: uncultured Caulobacterales bacterium (assembly GCA_964424575.1). Taxonomy (GTDB): domain Bacteria; phylum Pseudomonadota; class Alphaproteobacteria; order Caulobacterales; family Maricaulaceae; genus Fretibacter. The sequence continues at coordinate 8,628 of CAYRIV010000012.1, forward strand.
GATATGACCTTTCCCGCCCCACACTATATTGGCCATGACGGCCTTAAAATCGCGACTTATGCGGCGGGGCCAGAGGATGGTGAAGCGATTCTGCTTGTACATGGTTGGCCAGAGCTCGCCTATAGCTGGTCGCCTGTTATGCCGAAATTGGCCGAGGCGGGCTACCGCGTGATTGCCTATGACCTACGCGGGTTCGGTCATAGCTCCGCCCCTGATGACGGGCCGTCAAGGGGCGCGCATCATTACGGCATTGCGCAGCAGGTCGGCGACCTTGAAGCGGTGATGGATTATTACGGGCTGTCGCAGGCCGTGATTTGCGGTCACGATTGGGGCGGGATTATCGTCTGGCATGCCGCGCGTATGATTGCGCCGCGCGTGAGCGGCGTCATCTCTATTTGCACGCCCCATGTCGGCGAAGCACCTGCTGACCCCATCAAGATTTTCAAAAAACGCCACGGCGAAGAGCATTACTTTGTGCACTTCACAGAACGTCCAGGCGAGGCCGATGACTTATTTGCGCGCGACCCTGAGGCGTTTTTTAGGCTGATGTTTCGTAGCACACCAAAGGGCGCCGTCGCGAGGCCTGGCCAAGCGTCTATTCCGCAAAAATTCGAAGCATATCTCGACGCGGGTGCGCCAGAGATAAAAGGCGGTATCTTGAGCGCTGATGATCTCGCGGTCTATGTGAAGGGATACGCAAAAAGCGGCTTTCACGGCGGAATAGGGCTATACCGCAACAGTACAGCCAATTGGGAACTCACGCGCGGGCTGAACCAGACCGTGCATCAACCGACGCTGATGCTGTCCGCCGAAGATGACTTATTTCTCCCGCCAGCACTATCCGAAGGCATGGAGCGTCTCGTGCCCAATGTCACGCGCCACATTGTCAAAGATTGCGGCCACTGGGCGATGTGGGAACAGCCCGAAGCGATTGCGCGGTATATGATTGACTGGCTTGATGGGATAAGGACAAATAAAGGAGACCGTGATGCGTCACAAATCTGAGACTAAGCTCGCTTATTTGACGTTGTTCTTGGCCGTCTTTCATTTTTTCGCCGAAACATATGCACACGTCAAATGGGGACAGCCCACCCAGGCTTTGATAGTGGATTACATATGGATAGCTCTCGCCCTCTTCGGGGGGGTATATATCCTTAAAAGTGAGGCCTGGGAGTGCGGCAGGGTTACTCGCTGCAAGTTGGGGCTTTGCTGTTGGTTTTACGTGGCGTAGTGCCTTTGGTCGTTTGGCCATGACGGAAGCAGAACGAACTGCAGGAAACGGAGAGCCGCTCGTCATAACTTATGTGGTTGCGGGTGCTCTAATTTTGGCATTCAGTCTTCTTTTTTGGTCGCTATGGCTCGCCTATCAGCAAGCGTGTCGCGAGTAAGGCGACTAATCCAGCACCGCATAGAGCGCGTTAATCAGCTTCACGGGACGCGGATCGCCGAGCAGGCTTTTATCTTGGGCGTTCATGGCGTAGCAGCCGTGTAGCCCTGTGACAGGATCGGCAAAGACGCAGGACCCGCCCCAGCCGCTATGGCCGAGCGTGTCCGCGTTGGGGCCGTAAAAGAAGTTGGGTGCGTTGCGCATAATGCCTGCCCCAAATGTGAGGTCAAATGGAAGCACGAGGTTGGGGCCAGAGACGCGTGGTTCGCCGACGGCGGTCACGATGTCTTCAGATAGAATGACGTTGTCACCAATTTTACCGTCGATGAAAACTTGCATCATGCGCGCCATGGAGTCAGCCGTCGCGTGACAATTTGAGCCTGCAAATTCGGCCTCACGCCAACGGGTGGCCGTCCCGCTATTTGGCGATGACCATGGGCGCATGAAGGCGGCTTTAGTAGCGGCGTTTTTCTCGCCTAAGTCGGCGAGCCGTTTTGGCTTTATCATTTGTGCGCAACGCTCATGCTCAGAGGCGGGGAGGCCGATATGAATATCGAGGTCACAGGGCTGCGTAATTTCTTCACGCAAGATCGTGCCGAGCGTGCGCACATCTTTATCGGAGAGGCGTGCAATTTCACCTGCGAGAAAACCGTAAGTCACGGGGTGATAGCCGCTCGCACTGCCCGGCGGGAAGATAGGCTCTTGCGCGGCGAGAGTGGCGCAAGTCTTGTCCCAATCATACCAATCCTCAGCCGTCCAGCTGCGATCTGTGATGCCAGACAGGCCCGCTTGGTGGGACATGGCTTGAGCGACGGTGATTTCGCCTTTGCCGTTTTGCGCGAACTCGGGCCAGAGGGTTGAGACGGGTTGGTCATAGCCGAGGCGGTCTTGGTCCGCGAGCCAGGCGATGACGAGGGCGGCGGCCGTTTTGCCAGAGGAATAAACCGCCATGAGAGTCTCGTCATCAACAGGCGTGGTCTTGGCTCGGTCCGCCCAACCACCTTTGAAATCAATCAGCGGCACGCCGCGTTTATACACTGAAAACTGCGCGCCAAGCTCTGAGATTTGGGCGTCATCACCCTCAAAGCTGAAGTTGGCTTTAAATGCGTCCGCCACGCTCTCAAGCCCTGGCGCGTGGATAAGGTCAAAGGGTGTGCTCATATTAAGTCTCTTATCTCTAATGGGGCAGGGTGGACGAGAGCGTCTTGCTCTCTAATGAGGGGCATTTCGCCCGCGTCGGTCTCTACGGCGTGTGAGATAATTTCAAAAATGCTGCCCACCGCGCGCGCGAGGCTATGGGAAGGCGTTTCCCCGCTAAGTCGATGTGCGAGAAAGGTCGCGGCGAGCGCGTCCCCGCCGCCGTGAGGCACAGCTTTAAACTTTTCATGGGTCACGCAATAATTGCCTCCCGCGCGCTCCGTCAGAACCGCGCCGATTTCAGGTTCAAAGGGAACAGAGGTGACAAGGGTTTGTGGCGCGAGCGTTTGCGCGCTCTCGATTAAATCCTCTAACCCCTTGGGGTCCTGACCCGACAGATAGCCCAGTTCCCATATATTCGGCGTGAGACTATCGGCAAGCGGCACAAGTGTGTCTTTAATCGCCTGTGCGACGGTCTCTGGGATGTAAAGACGGCCATGGTCGCCCATGACGGGGTCGACTAAGATTATTGCGTCTGGGTTCTTTGACTTTGTCTCTCTTATAATCTCAGCCATCAGCTCAACATGCGCGGTACTTGGCATATAGCCGCTCATGACTGCGTTGAGTGTGATGTCTTGCGCGCAAATGGCCGTCCACATGTCGGCCAGTTGGTCTATGTCTACAGCCCCGCCGCCAGGTGCGCCCCAGCCTGGATGACGCCCGAGCATAACTGTTGGCAGCACCAAAGTTTCAATTCCCAGCCGTCTGAGGCAGAACGCGCTCGCCGTCGCGCCAACACGAGACGCGGTCACGAATGACGACATCACGAGCGCCGTCTTACTATGCGTAGAAAGAGCTGTCGTCATAGTCTTTGAAACTTTGTGCGAGATTATCCATATATGGTGTGAACGATAGCTGAGGCTTAAAATCAAGTCCTGTGTTATGAAAAACAACCGCGATAAAAGAGAGACCTATGACTTTAACAATATATCACAATCCACGTTGCTCTAAATCGCGACAAACGCTGGCGCGCATAGAAGAGGCAGGCGTTACCGTGTTTATACGTAAATATTACGATACGCCGATGAGCCATGAGGAGCTTACGCGTTTGCTGGGCCAGCTAGGCTATCACAATCCGCGCGACCTGATGCGGACCAAAGAAAAACTGTATAAAGAGCTGGGCCTAAAAGAGATCGATGATAACGATAGGCTGGTTGCGGCTATGCTGGCTCATCCGCAACTTATTGAACGTCCAATTGTCACTGACGGTAAGACTGCTGTGCTTGGCCGTCCTTCTGAGAATGTTGACGCGCTTTTATAGCCTAAAGGTAAGCAGAACCGTATAAACGTCAAAAATCTCAAAAAAATGAGGCGCATAAACGCCTTGTTAAGCAAAACCAGTCACACATTCATTAACCATAGCACCAATTCGGGTGCACGGAGGGATGTATGCGTCTTGCAATCTGCACTTTATCAGCGGTTTTACTGTCAGGCTGTTCATGGCTCGGCGGCATTAATAACGTGTTTGGTGGCCACGGCGCGCAAGGCGCTTATGGCCCACACGCGCAGCAAGCAGGTCACTACGGCGGTGCCGTCAAATATGGCCACGCGGCCCGTGGCGCACAAGCTCAACAATATGGACAGAATTTTGGCGGCGGTTTTCCACAGCAACCCCAATTTGGCGCACCACAAGAAGTCACAGGCGCTTACGGCACGCACGCCGCTAACGCCCATCAAGCTTACGGCAATCAGCGCCGCACGCCGAAAATGCGCAAGCCACGCCTTCGCGGCTCGCTTTCACTCGGCTTTGACAAAAGCATAAGCGGTGACCTTCTATCTGGTAGTAATGGTTCACAAGTCGATCTGAATCCATATGGCTTTCGTCAAGAGAATGGTTTCTCTGGTTCACCGACTGAAGGTCTAACAATCGAAAGTGATTTACGCGCTTTCCCGACAAGTGTTCGTGCTCCCTCTATATCTTTTGATGATGTTCACAGCGCACCCATGCGTATAGCGGGCGGTGCAGAATTCATCGTCTCTCCAAAGACAACTGTTTTTGCAAACCTTGGCTATACGACAGCCGAAGGTAATGAGGGCGGATCTGTCGATATTATTGGCCGTGTCATAGGCGACCCAGACTTAACCGATGCAGAGCGCTTGGCGAGTGGCATTGATGCGACAGGTATTATTTTTAAAGGTTACCGTCAAAACTCATTGTCTGGCATCACAACACTCGGGCGTGATGTTGAAGATTTACCGATTGCTCAACTTGCCTATGATTTTTCAGATTTAGAGCGGCTAGATTTCGAAGTCGGGGGACGTCACTATTTAAATCCGATTTTGAGAGGAAACACGGCGCGTGCCATTACTCCATTTGTGGGGGCTTCGGTTGGCGCAGCCCACTATAATGGGCTCTCGTATAAGGCAGAGCGTCAAAACTTAGATCTTCACGAAGCTGTTGCTGATACTGAAACCAGCATTGAATACATTCCGCAGCGCAATTCAGATGACCCTATCGAGGTTTACGACTCACAATGGGTTGCAACAGGTCAGTTAAATGCTGGCCTAGAATGGCAAGCCACTCCGAAGACGGCAATTGCTTTTGAAACAGGTGTCAAATTTGAGTCTGCAAGAGAGTACTCAAATGGCGAAAAAGGCGACAGCAATGTCTCTGTGCCATTTACCATCCGCGGTAGCTATAATTTCTAGCTATTTAATTAAAAACTTAAGGTTTTGTTCAAGGTTTGAAAACGAATTCTTAAACATACTGTGGTTAATTTAGACACAGTGAGAGATTTACTAGGGAAAAGGGAGACCGATATGCGTCTTGCAGTTTGCGCACTTTCAGCGGTTTTAATGTCAGGTTGTTCTTGGCTCGGCATGGGCGGACAATCCGCAAATTATAATGGCGCAGGTGTCTACGGTGCCAATTGCGGTGGCTACGGTGCTGGCGGAGCCTATAACATGGGCGGCGCAGGATGTGGCGGCGCAGGTTACGGTGCAGGCGCTGGATACGGCGCGGCAGGTTACGGTGCAGGCGCTGGGTATGGCGCGGCAGGGTACGGCGCTGGTGGTTACGGCCAAGCAGGATATGGCATGGGTGCAGGCTACGGTACAGCTGGATATGGTGCAGGTTACGGCGCTGGTGCAGGCGGATACGGAACAGCTGGCTACGGTGCAGGTGCAGGTGCAGGTGCAGGTTATGGCCAGGCAGGATTTGGCCAAGCTGGATATGGTCTCGGTGCAGGTGCTGGATACGGTGCCGCAGGATACGGTACAGGCGCTTCTGGTTATGGCGTAAGTGGTTTCCAAGGCGCGTCTTCTGCTTATGGCGGTGTCACACTTCCAGGCACATATGGTACAGGTACGGGCGGTTATAATGCGGCGGCTCTTGGTCTTGGCTCAGCAGGCGCACTCGGCGCAGCAGGTGTTTACGGCGGCGCAACGACGCTCGGTACTGGCGCAACTTTCGGTTCAGCCGTTGGTGGCACACAATACGGCTATGGTACGCAAGGTAACGTCACCACAGTTGCGGGCGCACCGATTTACGTCCCACAGCCTTACCCTGCTTATTACGGTGTTCCGCAGCTTCGCGGTGTTCCCGTGGCAGTTGCAGGCGGCGGCGCGATGCCGTTCGGTATAGAAGCCGGTATTGGTACAGACTTCTTTAGCAGCGGTGATATATTCCCAGGTGAAGTCGCCAAAGACAACGTCTCTGCGATTGCGCCAATTGCTTACAAAGACGCCTATGATAACGGCACGAGCTATGACGTTGCGGCGACATATGACGTGAACCGCAACACAACACTAATTGGTCGCCTCGGCTATGCCAAAGCTGAAAGCGCAGGCCCGATTAAAGTGGGTACGAATTCTCGCGGCGGTACAACAGGCGGCACAACAACAGCTGATCTCTTTGCAGAGTTCTCCGATCTCGAGCAGTACACAATTGAAGGCGGCGTTCGCAAATATCTCGGCGGATGGCATAATCCTGTCAGTGGCTTCCGCCCATATGTTGGCGCCACAGGTGGCTTCACGCACACAGATGATGTTGTTTTGACACAAACATCATCAACTTTGGATGCTCCAATTGTTCAGAACTACATCAACGGCGGCTGGTCGCCAACAGCGGCAGGTCTTGTCGGGGCTGAATGGCAGGTCGGTAACACGACGGCTTTGGGTGTCGAAACAGGCATTCGCTGGACAGACGCTCTGGATACGAACTTCAAGTCTGATGACGTGATTTCTATCCCTGTTCGCCTCCGTGGCCGCGTCTCTTTCTAAAACAGACTACATAATTCAAAATGAGCCTCGCGAAAGCGGGGCTTTTTTATGGCGTGGGATACTGACACTGCATGTCAAAGTGATGCACTAAGTTTTAAATTGCTGATATGGTGGATTAAAACTTAATGGACGCCCACATTGGCCGTGATGTGGGATTTGGGTTGCGGCTGTATTTAAGAAAATGATTATGAGTTCGCTGAAATTATCATATTCTTGATAATGGCGATGACAGGCGCACAATCACAGACAATGACACGGTTGATTATCCAGACGGCGCTTAGTTCTCTTGAGCTCACTTTTTGATTAAACACAATTTTTATAAAACTCGCTTCTAGGGCGAGTTTTTTTATGTTTTGTCCCGCGTTTTGACTTACTTGGCCCACGGTTTGCAAATCTCCTCCCATAAATCTGAATAAACCGGCAATTGTGCCAATTCAGAACATAAAGGATAGAGACATGCGGATTGTTCTCCTCAGCACAGCGGCTATCGCCCTTTCAGGTTGTTCTTGGCTTGGTATGGGTGGCCACCACGGTAATTCTTACGGTCATCACAATGCAGGCTACGGTGCGTATAAAGCGCAGCCAATGAAAAAAGCCCATCATCATGGTAACACACTTTCACGTTGGAACGTTGAAGGCGGTTACGGTCAAGAGTTTATCACGGGCGGCAACGTCATTCAGACCGCGCCGAACGGCCTTAATCTGACCGCGCCTACGAAAACAACAATGAAAAGCGGCTATGAAGTTGGCGAGCGTTTTGACCTTGGTGTCTCATACGCGCTTGACCCAAATCGCAAGGTTATCCTCAATGGTTACCAGAGCAAATTTGACGGCGAACGCCAGATTATTGGGACACAAGGCGCGACTACTTTGTCTGGTCAAATCTCTGATTATGACGCCATTGGTATTGAAGCAGGCATTCGCCAATACGCGTTGCCAGTACGTGCCCCTATTGTGAAATCAATTCGTCCGTATCTTGAAGCGCGCGCAGGTGTAGCCAAAGTTGACGATATCAATGTCTCCGCTGTCACACGTACATCACCAGGTGGCGTTGTCACAAACCGCGCAGGTTACGGTCTTTATGACGGCGGGTGGGTCCCAACAGCGGCAGGTCTTGTCGGTGTGGAAACACCTCTGTTTAACCGCATGACAATCGGCCTTGAATCAGGCCTACGTTACAGCGGTAAGCTTGATGCGGTAGACGGCGGCTTTGCAGGCGCAGACGGCGCGTCAAAGTGGTCAGTTCCAGTGAGCCTACGCGGTCGTTACCGCTTCTAGGCGCTAGATGAAATAGGAGCTCTGTCGCTGCCTGTCTTTCGGGGTAGGTAGTCGAGAGAATTCTGGAGGGCACCCCCGTCTTGGTCATGCAAGGCGGGGGCTTCAGTTTGTGGGAAGGGATTTTGTGAATAGGCTCTTGCCTTAAGGCGCGTTCACCGTGGTTTGTACGGGTTGCGCGAGTTGCTCCGTTATCCAGCGGTCAATTTTGGCTTCCAAAATGCCCAGCGGCACACCGCCGTCAAGTAAGACCGCGTCATGAAACTCCCGAATAGAGAAACGCTCGCCGAGCGCGGCTTCCGCCCGTTCCCGAAGCTCGACAATCTTAAGCTCGCCCATTTTATAAGCTAGCGCTTGCCCAGGCCAGCTGATATAACGCTCAACCTCGGTCTTGATATTATGCGCGGCGAGGGCAGAATTTTCAAAAAAACAGGCTTCCGCTTGTTCGCGCGTCCAGCCTTTGTAATGCATGCCTGTATCAACGACGAGGCGGCAGGCGCGCCACATTTCATATGTCAGACGTCCAAATTTTTCGTAAGGCGTCGAATAAATTCCCATCTCTTCGCCGAGCTTTTCAGAATAAAGCCCCCAACCTTCGCCAAAGGCATTAGGATAAAGGTTCTGGCGAAACTTCGGCACATCGTCGAGCTCTTGGCCGAGGCTGATTTGATGGTGGTGCCCTGGCACGCCTTCATGCAAAGTAAGTGCGGGGAGATTATAAAGCGGGCGCATGGGCAAATTATAAGTATTCACTACATAATTGCCTGCGCGGCCCTGTTTTGGGTTGCCGCCCCAATAACGCCCTGTTGTGTAATTGGCGGCAATCTCGTCTGGCACTTTAATCACGCCATAGGACAGACGCGGCAGTGTTTTGAAAAACTGCGGCATTTGCCCGTCTACCTTTTTAGCAATATAGGCCGCTTCTTTCAGAAGCTGCTCTGGATCGTCTGTGTAAAATTGCGGGTCCGTTCTAAGGAAATCGAGGAACTCGGCAAAAGTGCCTTTGAACTCAGTTTCCTTGATAATCATATCCATTTCGCCGCGAATGCGCGCGACCTCGTTGAGGCCAATTTGGTGCACTTCGTCGGGCGTGACATCTAGCGTGGTAAAATATTTCGTCACCGCTTCATAATAGGCTCGGCCCTCAGGCGTCGTCCCAATACCAACGCTTGCGCGCGCTTTGGGAATATATTTTCGTTTAAGATATTTGCCCAGGTCACGATAGGCGGGGTAGACCGCCATTTTCATCGCGGCTTCACCGAGGTCTTTCAGCCGCTTTTGCTCAGAGCTCGAAATCGTCTCTGGATAGACTGTGAAGGGCTTAAAGAAAGGGTGCTTATCAACGGGGCCTTTGCCCAGCGTTTCCACCATCTCTAATATGCCAGGCATAATCTCGGCTGACGCTGTCATGCCTGTTTTAATACCGCGGTCCATATTAGCGCGGTGCTGTCGGAAATAGCGTGGCAGTTCTGTCAAGCGCGCAGCATAAGCTTCGTAATCATCTACAATCTCAAAATTGGTTTGGCGCGAGATATAGGCAAGCTCATTAAAAAAGCCGCTGTCATTTGTGAACGGGATCCGCGCTTCATCATATTCAGCCAGCAGGAGGCGCTGGTCGAGGACAAAGCCGAGCAGATCGTAATTCATCTGCGCTTTGGGCGTGCGGGGGAGAGTCGCGAGCGCATCATGGCGAGCTTTGAACGTACGCAGCTTGGCCGTGCCTTTGTCATAATTCTCAACGCTGACATCGGGTAGTTTACGCAGCGCGGCGCGGTCGCCTTCATTCCCCGCAGAAATCGGATTGCCAAAGGTCTCAAGCTGTTCAAAATCAGCAATCAACTTCTCAAGCGTATCGGCAATACGGCATTCGCGCATGCCGTCAACGATAATCACAGAGCCTTCGGGGCAAAACGGCATAGGTGCGGGCGCAGAGGCCGCAGGCGTTTGCGCCAAAGCCGCGACAGGGCTCATCACTATCATTGCCGTTACAAGCAAGCGAGTTTTAATAGGGGTCATTTGTCATCCACTTAAGTGAGCTCTCTTCTAGGGAGCAGTCTCTTTGTTATTCCCCGTTTAGGGGTAATTTAACCAAGCGGCAAGGGCGGGATGCGACAGGCCCTGTCCCTTGCAGAGCGAGGAAACTCGCCTTATTAAGCCATATGCACGCGCACCTTACTCAGCTTCAACAACAAAACCTTTCTCGGAAGGGGTGTTGGTGCATGCAAAAAATCTAGTTTAGATTTCATCACGACAACCCACCGCTTGTGTGGGTTTTCTTTTGGCCTGCGCAAGCCATAGCCAAAGGAGACAAAATGAAAACCTCTATAAAAACAGACGTCAATATGCGCCGCATTTTGCACGGGATATCGGATCTTACCCTTCCAAAGGCGGAGTGGACGCATGAAGCACATTTCGCCGCCGCAATTGTCATGCTGTCTGAGATTGGCGATGCGGCTTTCACACAAATGCCGCCAACGATACGCGCATATAACGAGGCCACAGGTGTTCCTAATACGGCTACAGACGGTTATCATGAGACGATCACGCTAGCCTCGCTCATGGCCGCGCGGCATGTGATGGGGATAGGGCCCAAACCGCTGAACACGCATCTTGAAAACTTAATGGCCTCAGAATTTGGGTTATCAGACTGGCTTCTGTCTTATTGGAGTCGTGAGCTGTTGTTTTCACCAGAGTCTCGTAAAAACTGGACACCGTCTGACAAAGCGCCTCTGCCATTTAATATAAGCGAGCTCGCGCAGTGAATAGGCCATAAGGCCGAATAACGCATTGACTCGCCAACGCGCCCCGCTAGTTTGCGGCCACATTACGAAATTCATGCGTTTGAGGACTTTTTATGGCTGGACAGTGGAATGATAAGCGGCCGATGTCGCCGCATTTGCAAATCTGGCGCTGGCACCCCGCTATGCTCAGCTCAATCTTGCACCGTGCGACGTCAATTATTTCTTATATTGGCTTGTTTAAAGTCGCACTCGGGCTGTTTGTCTTAGCGCTGACGGGAAGCTTGCCGCTTGAGGGACTTATCTTTAGCCCGCTTGGCGTCTTCGGCTTCTTTATCTTTGTCTTCTCCTTCATCTTTATGGCGCTGGCGCAGCTGCGTCATGCCGTGTGGGATAATGGCGCGATGCTCAATCCAGAGCTGAACAATACGCTCACTTACGGCATGATTGTGCTCGCCCTATTGCTCGCCGTTTTCTCAACTCTAGCCGCGATAGGATCAGTCTAATGGCAAATGGTAAGGGTACAGCTCATCACAAATTACACGGTTACGTCGGCTGGGGCCTTATTATCGGGCTGCCATTTACCATCATAAGTGCGGTCAATGCGATTTCTGGTCAAGCCGTAGGTTTTAAAGCATGGCTCTCCTCACCCGTTGGCGGCCTTGGCTTTCTCGCCTTTTTCACGGCCGCGATTTGGTATTGCAAGCTTGAGATGGACGAAGTCATCATGGATTATTTCGGCGGTGGGGCGCGCGCATTTGGCTTATTGGCGAACCGTCTGGTCGCGCTTATCGTATGGGCTATGACGGCTTATGTTGTCGCCAAATTTGCATTCTTAGGATAGATAAATATGACTGCCCCAATTAAAACAGAGTGGATTGATCATACATATGACGTCGTTGTTGTCGGTGCAGGGGGCTCTGGCCTTCGCGCGACACTCGGCGCGGCGCAAGCAGGCCTTAAGACAGCCTGCGTCACCAAAGTCTTCCCAACTCGTAGCCACACAGTCGCAGCCCAAGGCGGCATCGCAGCCTCGCTTGGGAATATGGGTGACGATGACTGGCGCTGGCACATGTATGACACAGTCAAAGGCTCTGACTGGCTCGGCGACCAAGACAGCATTGAATATCTCTGCCGTCACGCGCCAGATGCCGTGTATGAGCTAGAACACTGGGGTATGCCGTTCTCTCGCACAGAGGAAGGTAAGATTTATCAGCGCCCCTTTGGCGGTATGATGCAAAATATGGGCGCAGGTCCAGAAGCGCAGCGCACATGTGCCGCCGCTGACCGTACGGGTCACGCCATGCTGCATACACTTTATGGCCAATCTCTGCGCCGCGATGCGGAGTTCTTTATTGAGTATTTTGCGCTCGACCTCATCATGGAAGATGGTGTCTGCCGCGGTATTACGGCGTGGAAGCTTGATGACGGTACGTTGCACCGCTTTATGGCGCAGACGGTTATCCTCGCCACAGGCGGCTACGGTCGTGTGTTCTTCAGCGCAACCTCGGCCCATACATGTACAGGCGATGGTAACGCCATGGTGCTGCGCGCAGGTCTACCTGTCCAAGATATGGAATTTATTCAATTCCACCCGACCGGTATTTACGGCGCGGGTTGCCTGATTACTGAAGGCTCACGCGGTGAGGGCGGCTATCTCACAAACTCTGAGGGTGAGCGGTTCATGGAGCGCTACGCCCCGTCGGCCAAAGACCTCGCTTCTCGTGACGTGGTGTCGCGCGCAATGACGATTGAGATTCGCGAAGGGCGCGGTGTTGGGCCAGAGAAAGATCATATCTTCCTCCATCTCGATCATCTCGACCCTGCTGTACTCGCTGAGCGTCTGCCTGGTATTTCCGAAACCGCCCGCATTTTCGCAGGCGTTGACGTGACCAAAGAGCCAATCCCTGTGCTGCCGACATGCCATTATAACATGGGCGGTATTCAAACCAATTATCACGGCGAAGTCGTCACACTCAAAGACGGCGAACCTGATAGCGTTGTGCCTGGCCTGATGGCCGTCGGTGAAGCGGCTTGTGTGTCGGTTCACGGTGCGAACCGTCTTGGCTCTAACAGCCTGATTGATTTGGTCGTCTTCGGACGTGCGGCAGGTCTACGGGTTGCTGAAAAGCTCACACCTAATGCGCCGCAAAAGCCACTCGCGGCAAATGCAGGTGAAGCCTCAATTGAGCGTCTTGAGAAGTTTCGTAACGCGAAAGGCGGCACGAAAACGTCTGAGATTCGTCTCAAGCTTCAGCGCGCGATGCAAGAGCACTGCGCCGTCTTCCGCACCGAAGAGAGCCTCAACGAAGGCGTGGCTAAAGTTGCGGCGATTGCAGAAAGCATCAAAGACGTTTCTGTCTCTGATACGACAATGGTGTGGAACACAGACCTCATGGAAACGCTTGAGCTAGACAATCTCGTTGGCCAAGCGATGGTGACGATAAGCTCAGCTGCGAACCGCAAAGAATCGCGCGGCGCGCATGCGCATGAAGACTATCCAGACCGCCTTGATGCGGAATGGATGAAGCATACACTTGCGTGGTATGACGGCGACACAAATAGCGTCAAAATCGACTACCGCCCTGTGCATGACTATACAATGTCTGACGGTATTGAGTATATTAAACCGAAGAAGCGGGTTTATTAGGCAAACCTATCAGCTACAATTCATCCATAGAAAAACCCCGCCACAACAGCGGGGTTTTTTGTCGAACGCCACACAAAACGCTGCCCTTCACTGCGGCGTGTGCTTCGTTCAAATCAGTTAGTAGCGACAGTTCACCCACAAAAGGTTAACGTCGCAACAACCATAGTCTGACTAGCCTACTGGCAGCGTGACCGCCATCACAGATTTCAGAAAGTAATGCTTTTGTAATGTTGCTAATTTTTGACGTTTAGCGACCAATTATAATCAAATTTATCGATTTTTTTCGCACTATTTAGAGCAGCTTTGGTCTCGGCATCTGCATAAACATTGAGATGGTTTAGAATACCGCTTTGATTGCCGCCAAAGTCTTCTTTATACCATTTATAAATCTCAGACACGACAAGACGATCCTTGCTATCACGACGAACACCACGTGGGCTATTGACGTAATCACGAGCTGCCTGTGTCAAATCAGACTCAAGCGTATCGGCTTTCCACGCAGTCGTTTTAAGGTTCGGACAACCGATTGACGCGCAATTAAAGGCGTAATGCACACGCGGCTCATCATATTTTGCGCGCACAGTGCCGTGTTCAATATCATCCAAGCTCATTGATTTGCCAGCAACAGTCAAATTCTTGTCTTTCCAAGGCCCACTCGCAAAGAGGCCGCCACCAATATCTCTGATGGATTTAACGGGGTAATTATCGAGAATTACACTGATTGTTTTAGCGTTATAAAGATTGAACCAATAGGCCATGATGGCCTCATCAGACCCGCTCGGGGGACCTGATTTGGAAAGTGTTTCAATATAGCCATCTAAGCTGGCTTTATCAGAGTCCGTCACGTCCCCGTAAGCCACGACGGTAAGGTCGCCCTTCTGGGAAACGTATTTTGTGAGAAAAGCATTAAATGCTGCGTTCTCTGTCATTTTCTCAGTTTTCATTTGCATAGCGTCCGTTGAGGGCGCCTCTTGCGCTGCGGCTACGCTTGCGCTTCCCAAGCAGAGCATGGCCGCTGCTGATGCTGTCATTGTAAGTTTTAAAATGTGTTTCATAATATAATCCTTTGAAACCAAATGTCTCAAACCACAAACTGTTCCAATATAAGCCCATTCGCAACACACGCTCACTCACGTTATTGGGAGGCGGCGCTAGAAAAATGTGAGGCGGTCTTTGTGGCTTGAACGGGTTTTCATTCCTCTCTATGAGGCGCTCGGAGAATACGAAAGTCCCATAATGAACGTCGACCAATTTGATTTTGATCTGCCAGATAGCGCGATTGCGCTGCGGCCCGCGCGTCCACGCGACAGCGCAAAGCTCTTGGAGGTGCGCGGTGGTGAGCTCTCAAATCATATTGTGCGTGATTTGCCTAATTTGCTGCGGACGGGCGACGTGCTTGTTATTAACAACACAAAAGTTCTACCTGCCGCCCTGAGCGCCGTAAGACCTGCGCGCCCCCATGGCGGAGGAGGAGACGTCACGATTGGGATCAATCTGCATCAACGTCTGTCAGATACGCAATGGCGTGCCTTTGTGCGGCCTGCCAAACGGCTCAAAGACGGCGACATTATCCACCTTAGTGACCGCTTGTCGGCTGAGGTGTTTGATAAGCAAGACGGCGGAGATGTCGGGCTTAAGTTTTCGCGCGAGGGGGAGGCCTTAGAAGTCGAAATAGAAGCGCTTGGTCATCCGCCGCTACCGCCTTACATTGCGCGTCAACGCACGCCAGATGATAAAGATAAAGCCGATTATCAAACTGTTTATGCCAAGGATAAGGGCTCTGTTGCGGCCCCGACAGCTGGGCTTCATTTTACGCCAGACCTGCTCGAAGCTCTTCAAGATAAAGGCGTAGAAGTTGTCTCATTGACGTTACATGTGGGAGCAGGGACTTTTCTCCCCGTAAAATCCGACAACACAGATGACCACATCATGCATAGTGAGTGGTTCACGATTTCAGAAGAGGCGGCAAATATAATAAACTTGGCCAAGGATGAGGGCCGCCGTATAATCGGCGTCGGCACCACGGCTCTGCGCGCACTGGAGAGCTCTGCTGTGGGGTACAGGGTCAAAGCGCAATCCCGTGACACCGACATATTTATTACGCCTGGATATGAATTTCGGATTATCGACGGCTTGATGACGAATTTCCACCTGCCGCGAAGCACGCTCTTTATGCTTGTCAGCGCACTTGCGGGAATAGACACAATGCAAGCGGCATACGCCCATGCGCTTAAGTCGGGATATCGCTTTTACAGCTATGGTGATAGCTCGCTTTTATGGCATAAGGACGGCTCATGAAGTTTCCCTTTGAAATTGCCGCCTCTGATGGCCAGGCTCGCACAGGCAATCTGAAAACGCCGCGCGGGGATATTCGTACGCCTGCCTTTATGCCTGTCGGCACGGCGGGTACGGTGAAGGGCGTTTATATGGACCAAGTCCGTGCGGCGGGCGCAGATATTATTTTGGGTAATACCTATCACCTCATGTTGCGCCCCGGAGCGGAGCGGGTGAAGCGGCTTGGCGGGCTACATAAGTTCGGCGGCTGGGATGGCCCTATCCTCACTGATAGCGGCGGATTTCAGGTCTGGTCGCTGTCAAAACTCCGCAAAATGAGCGAGCAGGGGGTGGAGTTTCAATCCCATCATGACGGCAGTAAACATATGCTTTCGCCTGAACGCAGCATTGAAATCCAAGCCGACCTCCTCGGCGCGGACATCTCCATGCAGCTTGACGAATGCACAGAGTTCCCAAGCCCATATGAGGCGGCGGCAAAGTCTATGGAACTGTCACTGCGCTGGGGACAGCGGTCTTTAGCGGCTTTTGAAGAACGTGACAGCCAAACTTTATTTGCCATTGTGCAAGGCTCAACCTTTCCAGAGCTACGTAAAATGAGCGCCCAAGCCAGCGTGGCAGAGGCCACAGCAGGCGGCTATGGCGGCTTTGCTATTGGCGGGCTCGCCGTGGGTGAGGGGCATGACGCCATGTGCGAAACGCTTGACGTGACTGTGCCGCATCTACCAAGCGATCGCCCGCGTTACTTGATGGGCGTGGGTAAGCCTGTTGATCTCGTGGAAGCTGTGGCACGCGGTGTCGATATGTTTGATTGCGTGATTCCAACGCGCAGCGGGCGTCACGGCCAAGTCTGGACGGATGCGGGGCCATACAATATTAAACGCGCGGAGTTTGCCGAAGATGATAGCCCGCTTGACCCATTGATTAATTGCGTCGCTTCAAATGATTATTCTAAAGCTTACGTTCATCATCTTATCCGCAGTGGTGAATTGCTCGGCGCGATGATTCTCAGTTGGCATAATATTGCCTATTTCGAAGATCTTATGGCGCGCATGCGCACCGCCATCGCCGCGGGTGAATTTGATGCTTTTCGAAAGGCATTTCATGCTGGACTGAGGTCCAATGGCTAGCGCAGCTTAGGCACGTCAATCGTAAAGCCAGGACAACGGCGCGCGCTGCCCACGCCGACTAAGAAACCAATGCGTTCTCGGCCAAGCTGGTCGGCTTTGCGTTTGCGTTTGGCTTTGTAGGTCGCACCTGAGGCAAGGCGCACGACACCGCGGAACGGGATGAGTGAACTCGCGATAGCCTTAGTTGTGGCGTCAGCCGCATTGCCCAAATTACCGGCGCGCGTTTTATTTGCATGCAAACTGCCTACCGTGCCAGGTGAGTTCTCCGAAATTGCGTCTTCTAGCTCATAAATCTCTTCGAGAAGGCTTGCACAGCTTAGCCTCGCCGGCAAAGCATAAGGGTTTTCTACCTTAGCTAATTCTTCGGGTACATCTGGGTTTTTAATGTTCAGGTCCCTTATGGGAGATGCGGCTGCGTAGGGTACGTTTTTGACAGATGTTTTATATTTTCCACTGGGCATATTTCGGACGTCTGGCATAGTTTTGCAGGCCGTCAGAACGGTAATGTTGCCCAATAACCAAAAGGCCATAATCGGCCTGAAGCGGCCTGATTTTGGCTGGGATGTTTGATTTAACTGCGTCACTTTATATTCTTCTCACTTTGGGGGCATATTTGCGCTTGACCTCATAAGGTCGCCCGACTAGTTAGCCCCTCTGAAATGGGAGCCTGTAGCTCAGCTGGTAGAGCAACTGACTTTTAATCAGTAGGTCCAGGGTTCGAATCCCTGCGGGCTCACCATTTCCTCTCTTACCGAAATTCTTTCTGCTGACGTAACCGTTGATTTCCTTAAAAAATAGGAGAAGATATGTTTTATGTGTGAATGGGGCAGGGGCGCGGTTCAATTACGGCAAGATTGTGGCGTCTATTACTAAATTAGTAATGCGTTAACCATAAACTGGTGCAAATTCGTCACATTTTGAGAAATACTTTTATAAATCTTCGCTTTTTAGGGGAATTTTTCTTTTTTTTAAGGAACGCATTTCTATAAATGACGTTCGAGATACAAGCGCGTTTTACGTGCAAGTAACGATATTTTTGGAGGACTTCCCATGAAGCATTTGCTTCTTTCTACCGCTGGTGTTGCAATCGCACTTTCACTTCCTACTTTGGCCCATGCTGATGAGCCAGGCTGGTACCTTCGCGGTAACCTCGGCTACGGAACACATACGGATATTGATATTACAGGTGACGTCGTTGGTGATGTTGAGTCTGAAGGCAATGCCACAGGCTCTGTCGGCGTAGGTTATGATTTTGGTGATAACTGGCGCCTTGAGCTTGATGCCGCGCAGCTATTTACAAATATGGGCGCCGTTTCGCAATTCCCGAACAGTGTTGCGAAGCTGGAAACAACCACAGGCTTTATCAATGCACTTTATGACTTTAGTGGCTTTGGACGCTGGGAGCCCTATGTCGGCGCAGGTGTCGGCATCGTGCGTGGTAACGCAACAGTCACAGCGCATGACTTTCCAAGCGGCTCGCTTGGTCAAGCAGGTGTTGTCAATGTCTCTACACCTGTCTGTTCAGGCGTTGCTTGTTCATTCAAAGATGGTGACACAGGTCTTGGCTGGCAACTTCTTGCAGGTCTTGGCTATCAAGTTTCAGAAAACCTAACATGGGATACGCATTACCGTTACTTAAATTCAAATAATCTTGACTTTGACGGGTCTGTTGCGGCGTCATTAGGCGCAGTTTCTAGCGGCGCGATGTCTTATGAAGACGTTGGCGCGCACTCCGTTATGACAGGTTTCCGTTATAAATTTGGGGCAAAAGCTAAGCCAGTTATGGCCGCGCCACCACCTCCGCCGCCAGCCCCAGTCATGTTTACATGCTGGAATGGCGAGCAAGTTCCAAGTGCTTCAGAATGTGCGCCGCAGCCAGCTCCTGAGCCACTGCGACAGATTCAGTGTTGGGACGGATCAATCGTCACAGATGCAGCCCAGTGTCCTGCTCAGCAGACATTTACATGTCCAGACGGCACACTCGTCTATGATCAAAACCAATGTATTGCGACCCGTTCAGAAGTCACGATTGGCGAGCTTTGTGGTCAGGAATACCGCTCTGAAACGATATACTATGAATTTAACAAAGCGCGTTCGGCTGAAACTCAGGCAAAAATCAACCGTATCCTTGATATTGGTCAGTTCTGTAATGTGGAAAGCATCTCAGTTGTTGGTCATACCGATACAGTTGGCTCAGCTGCCTATAATCAGCGTCTCTCTGAGCGCCGCGCACAGGATGCGCGCGATGAACTTGTGCGTGACGGCGTTGATGCCGCTAAAATCACATCATCTGGAGCAGGTGAAACGCAATTGTTCGTTCAGACAGCTGACGGCGTGAAAGAAGACTTAAATCGTCGCACAGAAGTCCTTATTCGTCTGTCCTCAACGGGTGGTTCGTTCATGCCGAGCAACTAAACAAAGGTTTATTTACCTTAAAAATGCTCCGCTTGTTAACGCAAGCGGATTTTTTACTGCGCAAACTATTAACTTCTTTTTAATTTCACTTGATATGCGACCTGCTATCGTTGTAATGAACAAAAGAATTTTACGACTCCATGAGGGGTCGCCTTTATCTTGGGGAGAATACCATGCAAAAATTCCTTTTGTCAGCTGTAGCCGCAGGCGCACTGATGGCTGTACCATCAATCGCATCGGCACAAGACGATGCTGGTTGGTATCTTCGCGGTAACGCAGGTTACGGCACACACACTGATATCGACATTGTCGGAGACGTCGTAGGTGACGTCGAATCAGAAGGTAATGCCACAGGTTCTGTCGGTGTTGGTTATGATTTCGGTAACAACTGGCGTCTTGAACTTGATGCCGCTCAGCTTTTTACAAACATGGGCGCTGTCTCACAGTTTCCAAACAGCTCTGCAAAGCTTGAAACAACAACAGGCTTTATTAATGCGCTATATGATTTCAGCGGTTTTAACCGTTGGGAGCCATATGTCGGTGCCGGTCTCGGTATTGTACGCGGTAACGCAACAGTCACAGCACACGACTTCCCAAGCGGACAGCTTGGTCAAGCTGGCGTTGTAAACGTGTCTACACCTGTTTGTTCGGGCGTTGCTTGTTCATTCAAAGATGGTGATACAGGTCTTGGTTGGCAGCTTCTTGCGGGTCTTGGCTATGCTATCTCTGATAATCTAACATGGGATACGCACTACCGTTACCTCAATTCAAACAATCTCGACTTTGATGGTTCAGTCGCGGCGTCACTTGGCGCAGTCTCTGCCGGTGCAATGTCATTTGAGGATGTGGGTGCGCACTCTGTTATGACGGGTTTCCGTTATAAGTTTGGCGGCGCGAAGAAAGCTATGGCAGCGGCAGCGCCAATGGTTGCACCTGCGAGCCTTCCATCAGCACCAACAGGATACCGTTGTTGGGATGGATGTATGGCCCTCAGCGCAGCTGATTGTGCTCCACAACCAGCTCCAGAGCCAGTACGCACAGCGCAGTGCTGGGATGGTTCGGTTGTTTCAGATGCCTCACAATGTCCTGCACAGCCTGAAACATATTCATGCTGGGATGGTTCCCTCGTTTATGATCGCGCACAATGTCCAGCTGTTCCACAGCAGACAGTTGTCGCTCCGACATATAACCTCTGTGGCCCATCAAACATTGCTATCTTTAACGTAGAAGGCACACCTAAGTCACTTACACGTCTCGGCACTATGCCTGAGTTTGGTGACTCGCACGGCCTCACACCATCACAATTCTACGCGAAACTTCAGCAGCGTTATTCATCTAACCCCGCTGACCGCGCATATTTGAACTATCTATTCAAATCTATGGGTTATGAAGGTGGTTTCCGTGACGCGAACGAGTTCATGTTCTCAGAAGAAACACTGCCTGTGGGCACAAGTGGTATCCTTGGTATGGGCGAACAGCACCACTACGGTTACTATGTCCTGAACACGTCAGACCGTGATCGCGAAGCGTTCCGCGTCCAAAGTGCAAACGGCTCAGTCGTTCACTTCATGAAAACATGTGGTAACTACATGTATGCTTGCCAATAGGCGCATATAAATTGATATTTAGACGGGGTCCTTCGGGGCCCCGTTTTTTTATGAGATATAACTTAGTTATTTTGGAAAATGACTTGGTTATCTCATTTTTTAATGGCCTATATGGATAGGCTAAAAAATGCGTTCCTTGAGGAAAATTTTTCTCAAATCTCTGTAAATTTGGCATGTTCAATACGTCTCTGTCGCGATAGCCTAACTAGGCTTCTAATCGACGTGCTGTGAGGGCAGAGTCTTAGAAGCAAACGCTTCTGGACGCTTAGATTATGGTCGCCACACCTCTTATAGATTTACACCTCAGCTCTGACGAGCGAGCCATTGTCGACACTATCGCGCCCCAAAAAGGGGCGTTAATCGAAACGCTACTTACGTGGTCATCGCAAAACTCAGGGTCGCATAACGCAGAGGGGCTCAGCGCTATGCGGGCGCTTTTGCGAGATTACGCCGCGCGGTTAAACGCATCAGTAACTGATAAAAGCCTCACAAACGGGGAGTACGTCACTCCCGCTGGTGAAATTAAGACGGTTAATTACGCCCCTGCGCTGGAGATTACAAAACGCCCCAATGCCCCTATCCAACTTGTTTTGACAGGTCACTACGACACGGTTTTTCCCAAAGAGTTTCACTTCCAAAAGCCGCGCTATCTTGACGATGATACCGTCAACGGCCCTGGTACAGCGGATATGAAGGGCGGTATTTTGGTGATGATGACGGCGCTCGAGGCGCTTGAACAAAGCCCCCAAGCCGACAACATTGGATATACGATTTTGCTTTCGCCAGATGAGGAGATTGGCTCGCCTGGCTCATCCAAGCGACTGATGGAGCTTGGCCGCGCTGCGCATGTGGGGCTGACGTTTGAGCCATCTCTGCCTGATGGCTCGCTCGCAGGCGCGCGCAAAGGCAGCGGGAATTGGGCCCTTATCATCAATGGTCGCGCCGCCCATGCAGGGCGCGAGCACCATCTTGGCCGTAACGCCATAGCCGCCATGGCAGAATTTGTGGTGGCCCTAGACGCGCTCAATGGACAGCGCGAAGGCGTCACTTTCAATATTGCCAAAATTGATGGGGGCGGGGCATCTAATATCGTGCCAGAGCTTGCCGTCGGACGCTTTAATGTGCGCGTCAAAGAAGATGGTGATGATGATTGGGTGCTGAAAAAACTAGAGGCTCTAACCGCAAAGATTAACGCGAAAGACGGCATAACGGCAAAGCTGACAGGTGGCTTCACGCGTCCGCCAAAACCCATGTCGCCCGCTAATGCTCAAGTCTTCGATTGGGTCAAACAGGCAGGCGCACTTCTTGGCCAAAAGATACAATGGGCGCCAAGTGGCGGCGTTTGTGAAGGTAATAACCTTTGGGCGGCGGGCTGCCCAAATGTCGATACGCTCGGCGTGATTGGCGGAGATATTCATTCTGACCGTGAATTTATCAAACTCGAGAGCCTCGTAACGCGCGCACAACTCACGACCGTCATATTGCTGAAACTCGCTTCAGGTGAGTTTGACGCCAAAGCCTGCAAAGCGCTCGCCGCAAAGGGAGCACATTGATGTTAATCGCTCGTCCCGCCCGTAAAGATGACTTAGCCGATATATTACGACTTGCAAAACTTGCAGGACCAGGCTTTACCTCACTCGCTGTTGGGAAAGAGGCGCTGACAGAACGGCTCAAAAAATCCGTAAAAAGTTTCAACGGCCCCAGCGAGATTTCGCCCGACCACATTTATCTCCTCATTCTCGAAAACGCAGGCAAAGTCGTGGGATTATCCGCGATTAAAGCCCAAGTCGGGATGCGCGACCCCTTCTTTAATTTCCGTATTCTCAATGTCGCGCAGAAATCGAAAATCGCGGATAAGCGCTTTGATATGGACGTGCTTGTTCTGGTCAATGACTATACGGGCGCGACTGAGGTCAGTTCGCTTTTTGTGATGGCGGATCAGCGCGGGACAGGCGCAGGACGCTTGATTTCGCAAGCGCGCTATATGTTGATGGCGGCTGATCCTGACCGCTTTGCACCACGCGTGATTTCAGAGCTGCGCGGTCATGTCGATGATAAAGGCGTGTCGCCATTTTGGGATGCAATAGGCCGTAAATTTTTCGACATGGACTTTTCCGAAGCGGACCACATTTCAGCCGAACAAGATAATCAATTCATCCTCGATTTGATGCCGAAATATCCCATATACGCGGATTTACTGCCTGAAGAAGCGCGCGTCACGATTGGCCAAACCCACCCTGACGGTGTCGGCGCGCGTCGCTATCTTGAAGGTGAAGGGTTTCGCTATGACGGCATGATTGATATTTTTGACGGCGGTCCCTCAATGAGCGCGCCGCGCGATGACATTCGTACCATCCGCCATAGTCGCTTGCTCGAGGTGAACGGTATTGAAGTTGACGGCGAACATGACGCGCTTGTCAGCCGTGACGATATCAAAACATTTGCCTGTCTCAGAACCAAGCTAAGCTTTTACGGTCAGACCGTCAACATAAACAAAAATGCGTTGAAAGCCTTGAATTTAGAAACAGGTGACACCGCCCGTATTTGGATAAAAAGATGAGCAATAACAATTATATAGATGGACAGTGGGTCACGGCAAATGGTGAGGATTTTACCTCTGTTGATCCGTCAAATGACGAGACAATTTGGACAGGCGCAGGGTCAAATGCGGGTGATGTGGCGCAGGCTTTCGCGGCAGCAAAAGAGGCTTTTGAGCTATGGGCCGCGCTACCGCTTAGCGAGCGGCTCAAACCGATTAGACGCTTTAAAGACATAGCCATCGCGCGCAAATCTGAAATGGCAGAACTCATCGCGCGCGAAACAGGCAAGCAGCTTTGGGACGCAACAGGCGAGGCGGGGGCACTCTCGGCTAAAGTTGATATTTCTCTGACCGCCTATGAAGACAGGACTGGTGTGAGCACGCGCGACACAGCTTTTGGGCGGGCCGCGCTACAGCATCGCCCGCACGGCGTCATGGCAGTGCTCGGGCCGTATAATTTTCCCGCCCACTTGCCGAATGGGCAAATTCTGCCGTCGCTCATTGCGGGTAATACCGTCGTGTTTAAACCAAGCGAGCAGACGCCTGCCGTGGGACAGTTGCTAACCGAATTTTTTGCAGAGGCGGGCTTTCCTGAAGGCGTGTTTAACATGGTGCAGGGCGCGCGCGAAACGGGCGCGGCGATTATAGAAAGCGAGCATATTGACGGGCTGTTGTTTACTGGCTCTGCCAAGACGGGCGCCTTTATTCATAAGCAATTTGGCGGGCGTCCAGAGATTGTGCTTGCCCTTGAAATGGGTGGCAATAACCCGCTCATCGTCTGGGACGTAGCAGATGCGGAAGCCGCGGCGAGCCTGATTGCGCAGTCGGCCTTTATTACAAGCGGGCAGCGCTGCACCTGTGCGCGGCGGCTTATCGTGCCAAATGGCGCGGCAGGTGACGCCGTTGTAGAGGCGACATTATCGTTCATGGATCGCATGACCCTCGGCGCGTGGGACGCTCCCGCAGCGACTATTGGGCCGCTCATCAGCGCGGACATTGCGGGCTATGTCGTGAAAGCAGCGGATGGTTTGGTGAAAGCGGGCGCAACCGCATTAAAGCCCGCTGAAATTACGTCACAAGGCGCGGCTTTTGTCTCGCCTGGGCTTTACGACGTGACAGGCGTTGAGGTCGCGGATGAAGAAATCTTTGGCCCTGTCCTGACCGTGACCCGCGTTGCCGATTGGGACGCAGCTATCGCAGAGGCGAATAATACACGCTTCGGTCTCGCAGCGGGACTTGTTTCAGATGATGCGGCGCTATGGGATGATTTTCGCGCGCGTATTCGCGCAGGTGTGGTCAACTTCAACCGCCCGACCACAGGCGCGGCGAGCTTTCTCCCCTTTGGCGGGCCAGGCGCGTCAGGAAATCACAATCCTGGGGCTTTTTACGCCGCTGATTTCTGCGCTTGGCCGATGGCGAGCCAAGTCGCAGACAGTGTCGAAGCGCTACCCATGCAAGGCTTAAAATGATGCCAAATAAAATACGAAATGCACAAGAAGCGAATTTTGACGGCCTTATCGGGCCGACCCATAATTACGGCGGTTTGTCAGACGGTAACTTAGCCTCTGCGGGTAATGCAGGACTAATTTCTCATCCTAAAGAAGCGGCGCTGCAAGGGCTGTCTAAGATGCGGCTCATGCATGACAAAGGATTGTGGCAAGGTGTGCTACCGCCGCATCAGCGCCCATTTCTGCCTGCGCTACATGCGGCGGGATATAGTGGCACTGACCGTGAAGTCTACGCCCGCGTCTGGAAAGAGGCTCCGCGTCTGGCGCGCAATATGCTGTCTGCCAGTTCCATGTGGGCGGCCAATGCGGCGACGGTTAGCCCCTCGGCCGACACAGAGGCGGGTCAACTGACCCTCACGCCCGCCAACCTTTCGACTATGCTCCACCGTTCGATAGAGCATGAACAGACAGGCCGTGCGCTAAAGGCCGCGTTTCCGTTCGCGCGGGTGCATGACGCGCTGCCAATGCAATCGGTTTTTGCCGATGAAGGCGCGGCTAACCATGTGCATTTGTGCGGTGAACGCGGCGAGCAAGGGGTCGAGCTTTTTGTCTATGGCCGCGACGGTTTTAGTGAGGGCGATACAAAGTTCCCCGCCCGTCAAACGCGTGTCTCGGTCGAGGCCATTGCCCGACGACACAGACTAAACCCTTCGCGCACCGTCTTTGCGAAACAATCCAAAGCGGCGATTGATGCGGGTGCGTTTCATAACGATGTCGTCTGTGTCGGCGCGAAAGAAACGCTGTTTTTCCATGAGTTGGCTTTCGCCGACACAGCGCAAATGAAGCGCAAGCTGAGCGCTGCGGCAGATGGATTATTCACGCCCAATTTTGTCGAAGTCTCGTCTGCTGACGTGCCGATTGCGGACGCGATTAAGGCCTATCTCTTTAATTCAATGCTGGTGCAGTTCCCAGGTGATGATCGCCTGACCTTGGTCGCGCCACTTGAGACACAAGAGAATGCCGCGACGAATAATTATTGTAAAAAGCTAGTCTCTGGCAATGGCCCAATAGGCCATGTCGAATTTGTCGATGTGCGCCAATCCATGCGCAATGGCGGCGGGCCAGCGTGTTTGCGGCTACGGGTGACCCTAGCAGAGGGCGAATGGGCGCAGGTCAATGTGGGGCAAAAGTTCACACCAGAGCTGCATGAGAAGTTAAATGCTTGGGTCAACCGTCATTACCGCGACACGCTCGCGCCAGAAGACCTGCCCGATCCGTCACTGATGGAACAGAGCTTCGCTGCGCTTGATGAGTTGACGCAGATCATGAATTTGGGGTCGGATTTTTATCCGTTCCAGCGGGTATAATTAGTTCGCGTCACGCTCTTTGGCATAGGCCTGCGTGCCTTTATGAAAGACGATATCGCTGTCCAAAATATCCGTCAGCCCGTGCAGGCGTGTCTGCTTTTTTAGCCGTTCATAGAGTGGTCCAAAATCTAGCTGCGTAGCTTTGAGCAAATCATAGAGGTCATCAACGACGAAATAGACCTGCTGAAAATCATCAATGCGGTAATCAGTTTTCATCACCCGTTCGAGGTTAAAGCCAATGCGATTTGGTGAATCAGATTCGAGCGAGAAGACGGATTCTGTGCGCGATGACACAATGCCTGCGCCGTAGATTTTTAGGCCGTCATCACCCTTAAGCAGCCCAAACTCAACGGTATACCAATAAAGTCGTGCGAGTTCTTTGAGCATGCCTTCGGATTTGGCGCGCTGTCCGCCTTTACCGTAAGCTTGCATGTAATCTGCAAAGACGGGTTGGGCGAGCAGCGGGACATGACCAAACACATCATGGAAGACATCGGGTTCTTCGATGTAATCCATCTGGTCAGGTTTTCGAATAAACCGCCCCGCTGGAAAACGCCGATTGGCGAGGTGGTCGAAGAATACATCATCAGGAATAAGGTGAGGGACACAGACGACCGTCCATCCCGTTAGCGCTTGGAGCGATTTATTAAGGTTCGCCAAATCAGGAATGCCGCCGTCATTTAGATTGAGTTGTTCTATGCCTTTGTAAAACTCTGGCACAGCGCGTCCGTCGAGCACTTTGATCTGGCGCTCGTAAAGGGTACGCCAGACCGCATGTTCTTCAGCGGTATATTTCTCCCAATGCTGCGAAATGACATAGTCATCGCCATAGCTTTGGGCGTCAATTACGGGGTCGTGCACTGTCATGCCCAATTTATAGCGTGGAATAATGTATAAAGTTTGACCTGATTTCGCGGGCTTTGCGGTGACGTCTTTCAAAGGGGTTGACCACATAGCTCCATGACGCAAAATCTATTCAGTTTACTAAAATGTCTTGGCAAAGTGAGGGCATTTGGGCAGGACATTTCTATGAGCGATAAGACAGCAAAAGACTGGGGTAATTATTGGCAAGGCCGCGCCGCGAGCGAAGCGGGGGCCGCGCTGGTTGGTGTGGGTGTTGAAACAGACGCTGAAATTGGCACGTTTTGGGATAGCCATCTGAGTAAATTATCAAAGACAGCCCGTGTTCTAGATTTGGCTTGCGGGGCAGGGTCCGTCATGCGCCGCGCCTCAGCAATCGGGCTCCAAAATCTGAGCGGTGTTGATATTTCAGAGGACGCGATTGCGACCTTAAAGGCGGAGTTTCCAAACGCGCAAACAGTTGTAGCCTCTGCCGAGGCGACGGGGCTAGATGACGCGCAATTTGATATGGTCGCGAGCCAATTCGGATTTGAATATGCCAATCCAATTGATGCCGCGCGCGAAGCCGTCAGATTAATTGCAAGAGGCGGGCAGTTTCTCGCACTCGCCCATAGCGAGAACAGTGCGATTGAGCTTGAGGTCGCGCGCTTAGGAACAGACGCAAAAGCGATAATTGATTGCGGCTTTATAGGGCGCGCGTGCGAGATGTTTGAAGCCGATAAAACTGGCGCAAGTGACGCGGTCTTTGCCACTTCTGCGGCAGCCTTTAGCGGGCCGCAGGCTGAAGTCCTGTCGATTGCCAAACGCGCAGGCGGTCTTGCGGCGCATCTTTATCAGGGGACGCAAACGCTATATCAGAACCGCAGGGCTTATGATTTATCGGATATTACGGGCTGGCTAGAAGGGATGCGGTCTGAGATTGCCTCCTACGCGGGCCGCATGGAGAGCATGCGCAATGCGGCTCTGTCAGAAACGGGTGCTCAGGCTGTTTTAAGTGCGCTAGAGATTGGTGGCCTGACGCCGCGGCCACTTGAGGCGTTTGTATCAAAGACAACGGGTGACACGATAGGTTGGATTATACAGGCCACATATAGGGAACTGTGAGGGGGCGCGAAGCGTTTTACACAATTACAGTCTACCCCCTGTCATTTTTGCGCCATTAAGTTATAATTAAAATATAAAACGACCCAGAAAGGGTGAATTGGAGGACATATGTGTAATCATCACGCGCATCTAGATTGTAAAATGAAGGCCGAGGAAAAGGCTATTCACGAAAGACGTAATGCCATTCAGGTGTTGGCCGCAGGCGGCATGCTGACCGTGGCCGCAAGCGCGACAACAGGCTGCGCGACGAACCCTGAGACGGGCGAAAAGCAACTTGTTGGTCTTGCGAGTGAAGCTCAACTTAACTCTATGGCGTTGTCTTCTTGGAATGAGATGAAGCAGAAGCTGCCAACATCCAATGACCCGCGCTATACGCGCCGCTTGGCGAATATCGGATCTCGTGTAAAACGTGGCGCCAACCGTGCTGATCAACAGTGGGATTACGCTGTTTTTGACCAAGACCAGAAAAACGCTTTCGTCCTACCAGGTAATCGGGTTGGCTTCTATAAAGGCATGATGGATTTCGCCGATAATGACGATCAAATCGCCGCCGTTATGGGTCATGAAGTGGGTCACGTCTCTGGTCGTCATGCGCGTGAACGCGTGTCGCAACAAAGATTGGGGCAGGGCGCGATTGCCGTAGGTACAATTGCTGGCGGCACCGCTATGAGCAAAAAGTGTAATCAGTATAAAGTTGCGGCTCAATCAGCCAAAACGCGCGAGCAATATAATGCGGCGAAAGCGGGATATAACCGCTGTATGCAAAGCGCGCAGCGCAATACGCAACTGCTCACCCAAGCGCTTGGTCTTGGTTTTACTTTCGGTGTTATTTTGCCGTATTCGCGAAAGCATGAGCTGCAATCTGACTTGCTAGGCGCAAAGTATATGCACAAGGCAGGATATGACGCTAATCAAGCCGTGCGCCTTTGGGAGAAAATGGCGGAAAGCAGCACGAGCCGTCAGCCCGAATTTATGTCGACTCATCCTGATCCTGATAAGCGCGCGCAGAAGCTACGTGATTACATTGCGTATCAAGAGCGTCTTGGCAGCCAAGGTTGGGAATCTATAAAAATGCCAAAAAGTAGCTAATCAAAAGCTCCTGACTCTTAGCGGATAAACGCAGACTCAGAGCATTTTCGCGTAAATTCTACTTGAAGCCGCGCGGCGTTTCCTATAACTCTCCGCGCGGTCGTCCCCTCCACGGGAGACGGTCATTGTGCCGCCTTAGCTCAGCTGGTTAGAGCGCCGGTTTGTGGAACCGGAGGTCCTTGGTTCAAGACCAAGAGGCGGTACCATTTTCTCTCCATGATGACTGAAAATCTAAACGTGCTGTTTACCATATTCGGGACATAACAGTATCATGTCTATTGCTGCACACAGCTCTGCTAACATTGATGCAACCAAGCCGATTACGGATGAGGATATCCGCGTGCTTGTCAGGCACCCCGATGCTGATGCGCGCGCCGTTGTCGCACAAAAGATTTGTCGCCGTGTGCGCGATCACCCGCTGTCTAAGGGTGAACGGGCGATTGCTAATGAAGTATTGAACTTTATTGCAGAAGATGCGGCCTCTCTTGTACGTCGCGCCTTGGCAGTGACGCTCAAAAACTCACCTGAATTGCCGCGTGATATTGCATTAAAGCTCGCGGCTGATATCGATTCAATAGCGGTGCCAGTGCTGAACTTTTCGCCGGTTTTTGAGGACTCAGACCTAGTAGAAATTCTTAAAAGCCGCGCGGCGGCAAAAGTCATTGCCGTCGCTAAGCGTCCAACTGTCAGCGGATCTGTTGTTGAAAATATTGTACGCTACGGCGATAGCCGCGCTGTCGCTACGGTTGCCGCCAATGACGGCGCTGAAATTTCACCAGAGACGGCGCGCCATATGTTAGACGCCTATCGCGATGACGACTTAATTGCTCAGGCCTTTATTAAGCGTCGCGACTTACCCCTGGGTATTGTTGAGCGCTTGGTTACTCAGATAAGCGAGGAAGCGGCTGTTGAGCTGACGCGCCGCCACGCTGTACCTGTCGAACTTGCAATTGAGCTGGCGACCCGCACTCGAGAACGCGCAACTATTGATATTATCGATCAAAGCACCAAAACTCGTGATGTCGCACTTCTTGTGCGGCGCTTGTATGATGAGGGACGACTTTCAACCAGCTTAATTATACGGGCGGCTGGCTGTGGTGAAATGCGATTCCTTGAACATGCTCTGGCTGTGAAAGCAGGGATTAGTCATGCCAAAGCGGCTTTGATGGTCCATGATAGCGGTCCGTTTAGCTTAAAAGCTCTTTGTAAACATGCCACTCTCTCTGAAAATGAGACTCATATTTTGCGCGCGGCCTGCGCGATTTACCGCGACCTTGAACTCTCTGGCTTGACCTATGACCGCGCCTACTTTCGCGAGATGATGGTCATGCGAATTTTGACACTGCCGCTCTCACTAGAGGAGGCAGATCAGCTATATTTCCTTGAGAGACTCGACGGTATTGATGCGGGTGAAGACTTTATAACCTCATAAAAATAAAGGCTAAGTCGTAATTGTTCTCCCGGCGACGGTTTTAAGTCGCGAACTGCTCACGAAGTATTTTCTCATCCAGTGCGTGGTCAGGGTCAAAGAGTAACGTGAGAGATGTGTCGATATCCTGCTCCACGGCGACCCGTGTAATGTCTCTATATTCGATATTATCAGCCGTAGCACTGACCGGGCGTTTGTCAGGATTTAAGACATCAAACACGACTTTCGCGTCAGCTTTGACGAGTGCGCCGCGCCAACGACGGGGACGAAACGCACTTATGGGCGTGAGGGCTAGGATGTCCGAGCCAAGAGGTAGAACAGGGCCGTGGGCCGAGAGATTATAGGCGGTCGACCCTGCAGGCGTTGCGACGAGCACACCATCGGCAATCAGTTTTGGCATACGTTCACGCCCATCAATGGTAATTTTGATATGCGCTGCTTGGCGCGTTTGGCGAAACAGGGAGACCTCATTAAAGGCAAGTTCGCTAACGGTATCAGTGCCATAAGTTGCTGTCATTTTAAGTGGATGAATAACAGCCGCTTCTGCTGCCGCCAAGCGCGCAGGTAGATCGTCTTTTTTAAACCCATTCATCAAAAACCCAACTGTGCCGCGGTTCATGCCGTAAACAGGTAGACCCTTGCGGATCAGCGGCATGTTTCGCGTGAGCGTTTCGAGCATGAACCCGTCCCCGCCCAACGCAATAATCGCATCGGCCTCTTCTACAGGCACGTTGCCGTATATTTTCACTAAGGCAGATTTTGCAGTCTTGGCGATGCGTCTATCGCTGCACTGAAATGCCAGTTTTTCAAAGGATGATGTCATGGCTTCGTTTGACCACAAACTTTGAAATGTCTCAAGCGCTTATAGTTTCAAACGTCTTGTGTTCGGTTTGACTTACAAAAGATATTCGTTTTAAGTGCAAATATAAAAAATGCACTGGAGACAATTTGGCGCGATTGAGGATGGTTGGGGCGAGTGTTTTGGCTCTCCTATTTACAGTTACAGACTGTCAGGCAGGTGTTTGGACTTTGCCGAAGGGCGAAGGTCTCATTATTTCGGGTACCAGTTATAATTCTGCAAATTTCGCCTATGATAGTGAAAGGAACCTTACGACCCCCGTTAGTTTTAACAAAATCGACAGCACATTTTATCTCGAATATGGGCTAGGACGTAATTTAACCATCGTTGGAAATTCAGCGCTCCAAGATGTAAGCTACACTTCGAGCCAAGGCCCACAAAACTACAGCGGATTTTCAACGAGCAAAATTGGCCTGCGATATGGGGTGAGCACAGACTCGCCTTGGTTGTTTGCAGTCCAGCCGAGCCTTGTTATCCCTGCAGGGGGTGAAGCCGTGCCTGACGGAGATTTAGGACTCGGAGGATACGGCGGGGAGTTACGCGTGTTGGCGGGACATTCGCTTGAGTTTGCGGGACGCCCAAGTTTTTTCAATGCAGAGGCCGCTTATGATTTTCGCAGTGATGGCGCGCCGCGCCAAATCACCACCGACCTCACATTAGGCATAGATGTTACAGATAAGATGAAAGTCATCGGCCAAGGCTTTTACCGTCATACAAATGATAGCTTGTTTGAGGGCGATACCGTTCTGGCCAATGAAAGCCTTAAGCTGCAAGCGAGTCTCGTGTTTAAAGTTCCAAAGTTCTCATTATTTAAAAGAAAAAAAGATAGTGCCACGCCTTTAGATGATGAAGGCAATATTGAAATGCCGCCATTTCCAAAGAAAAAAACTTCTATTCAAATAGGTGTGTTTCAGACCGTGGCGGGCAAAAATATTTTACGCGAACAAGGCGGAACCATCACGTTTTGGAACCAGTTTTAAGCGTGGGAGTACGCGCTAAAAAGCTAATTTTTAGGTGTTGTTTCAGCTTTGATATAGGCGAGCACGGCTGCACGGTCTTCGGCTTTGCGTAGTCCGACATAGCTCATGCGGTTACCTGGCATATATTTGCGTGGGTTTGCGATATAGGCGTCTAGCGTTTCGTCTGTCCAGACAACACCGCTTTCTTTCATCGCTTTGGAGTATGCAAAACCCTCTTTCATCCCCGCCGTCGCACCGTAAATGTCCCACATATTCGGACCAACTTTATGGCGTCCGTCCTTTTCAAGGGTGTGGCAAGTGGAGCAACGCTTATAGAGTTTTGCACCACGCGCCAGTGGATCGATTTTGGCTTTGACCACTTGAGTCGGAGCTGGTGCAGGAGAGGATGAGGCGATAGATTGCGGCGCGCTATCAGTTTCACTACCCCCACATGCGACGAGCAAAGAGGCGCTTAAGGCGACGTAAAAGATGCGAGTGGATGAGAAAAACGGTATCATAGAATGTCCTGAAAATAAGTTAGCCTTACCATAGAATATTGACGGCGGGCTGTCATCGGGCGATTTCGCTCAAATTATAAAGGGCGATTTTGCTTGATTAATAAAAGGTTAAAGCCAATAATACCTAAGAGTTCAGAGATAAAACAATAAAAATCCTGATCTCATGACATATCGTCACTTGTGTGGCGTCACATCCAAAAGGGGAAATACTATGGATATTGTTAGTTTGGTAATTGGGCTGGCCTCTGGTGCTGCGGGCGGAAACGTAGCAGGCAAGGTTATGAACTCTAGCATGGGTACTATGGGCCGGAGCTTGACTGGTATCGTTGGCGGAACGGGTCTCGCGGCTGTGGCGCAAATGTTGGGCCTTGGCGGCGTCGCTGACCCTACAGCAGGTGCAAGTCTCGATATTATGAGCATTGTCAGCAGCGTTGCATCAGGCGGAATTGGTGGCGGTATTTTGACCGCTATCCTTGGCAAAGTTATGGGTAAGTAAGCTCACATTTTCCTGAAATTAGAGCCGTCTTCGTTCTGCGAAGGCGGCTTTTTTTTATGCCTATTCTTATGCGTCAAAACGCGCTGATTTCACCGTGCCTCTTGCCCTTTGCCCTGCTTTCAACCATATGCAATTTGTGGCATAATAAAGCCGATATAAGGAGACCGTCATGAGCTATGCAGCCCCCGTTAAAACCTTTCACTACCTGCTAAAACACGCCGTCGATGTAGAGCAGATTATGGCCACGGAAATGCATAGCGATGTCAGCCATGAACTTATCGGCGACATCCTTGAAGGCGCTGCGAGCTTCACAGGCGACGTGCTCGCCCCGCTCAACTGGACAGGGGATCAGCACCACCCCGAACTTCACGACGGCAATGTTAAAACCACACCAGGCTTTAAAGAAGCCTACGCCCAATACGCCGAAGCCGGTTGGATGAGCCTGCCGATGCGCGAAGACATTGGCGGAATGGGCTTGCCGCAAGCGCTCGCCGCCGCGACCTCAGAGATGACTTACGCGGCCAATATGGCCTTTGGTCTTTGCCCCATGCTGACCTCTTCTGCGGTGAAAGCGATTGACGCTCATGCTTCTGATGAACTCAAAGCGATTTATCTTGAGAAGATGGTGTCAGCCCAATGGACAGGCGCGATGGATTTGACCGAGCCGCAATCGGGGTCTGATCTTGGCACGCTCACATCAAAGGCTGTGCCCAATGGCGACGGTAGCTACGCCGTGTCAGGCCAGAAGATCTACATCACTTGGGGCGATCATGATTGCGCGGAAAATATTATCCACCTTGTGCTCGCGCGCTTGCCAGATGCGCCAGCGGGTTCGCGCGGGATTTCGCTTTTCCTTTGTCCAAAATACCTCGTCAATGAGGACGGCTCGCTCGGCGAACGCAACAGTTTTAAACCGATTGGGCTAGAGCATAAGCTTGGCATTCACGGCAGCCCGACTTGCACAATGGAATTTGACGGCGCGACGGGTTGGCTTGTGGGTGAGCCGCATAAAGGCCTGGCCTGTATGTTCACCATGATGAATGAAGCGCGGCTTTTCGTCGGCGTGCAAGGTGTCGCGATTGGGGAGCGCGCCTACCAAGCGGCGCTGCAATATGCCAATGACCGGGTGCAAGGCAAAGTTATGGACGGCGAGAAAGGCGACCCGATTATTGGTCACGCCGATGTCCGCCGTATGCTGATTGATATGAAAACCCGCCTCATGGGCGCGCGCGTCATTTGCATGGTCAATGCGGCGGCGGGCGATTTGGCCCATAGCCTCCCTGATGCCGATGCGCGCAAAGCGGCGCATGTCCGTGACGCGCTTCTCACACCTATTTCCAAAGCTTACAGCACTGACCTCGGCGTCGAAGTCGCCTCAATTGGGGTGCAAATCCACGGAGGCATGGGTTTTGTCGAAGAAACGGGCGCGGCGCAACATTACCGCGATGCACGTATTGCGCCTATTTACGAAGGCACAAATGGCATCCAAGCGATTGACCTCGTCGGCCGCAAACTTCGCCGAGACGGCGGGGAAGGAATGCGCGCGCTCATCAAAGACCTCGAAGATATTCACGCGCTGTCAAAAGATGGTGAAGTGGCAAATGTTTGCGAACCCGCCTTGCGAAAAGGGATAGAGACGCTCAAAACCGCAACTGATATTTTGCTCAACGCGGAAGAGCAAGACGCGCTCGCCGCCGCTACCGATTATCTCGCGCTGGTCGGAGATGTGCTCTCTGGTGCGTTTCTCATCAAGGCCGCTGCCAAAGGCCGCGCCGCAGGTGACCCGCTCTCTGAAAACATGCAAATACTCGCGAATTACCACGCCCTTTCTGTGATGCCCCGCGCGGGTGCAAGGCTCGACATTATCAGAAAAGGCGCAGACCCCGTGTTCGCGTTTCCAGTCGGGCAATTGGCGGATTTGTAGATTTACGAATCGCTTGCAATCCTTTTACTCTCCTTCGTATATCAAGTGAGTATGTTTTTGGACTAGGGTCAAAAACATTGAAATTTTAGGGAGAGAGACATGGAAAATGAAACTGTTGGGGCTGTGACCGACGCCGTAAAACTTTTATCGCCAGAAAACTTAATGCATTGGGCGGGTATCGCAGCACCATACGTCATAAAAGTCTTACTGGCTCTTCTAATCCTTTGGGTGGGTTCGAAAATTGCTAAATGGCTCGGCAAAAAGGTCCAGAAGAACGCAGTTAAAGCGCCAAATATTGATGAAACGCTGGCAAAATTTATTGGCTCAATTGTCCGTTATGCGGTTATGGCCATGGTATTTATTGCAGCGATCGGTCAAGTCGGTGTGCAGACAGCTTCTCTTGTGGCTGTCTTCGGTGCCGCAGGTCTCGCGGTTGGCCTCGCATTGCAAGGGACACTTTCTAATGTTGCGGCTGGCGCGATGCTCATGCTTTTTCGCCCGTTTAAAATTGGCGACTATGTTGATGTGGCAGGTGAAGAAGGTGTAGTTTCTGAAATCAGCCTATTTACAACAGAGTTATCTACACTTGATAATATTCAAGTTATTATTGGAAATGGCGAGGTCTGGGGCGCTACGATTAAAAACTTGACGGCCAAAGGCGTGCGCCGCGTTGATAACGACTTCGGCATAGATTATGAAGATGATATCAATAAGGCCTTTAAGGTGATTATGGATACGGCGAGTGGGCACCCAAAGGTCCTCACTGACCCTGAAGCGCCTTGGGCTAAAGTTACAGGACTTGGTGAAAGCTCTATAGATATTCAGAGCCGCGTGTGGTGTAAGTCTGAGGACTACTGGGACGTGATGTTTGATTTAAACAAAATGGTCAAAGAGGCGTTTGACAAAAACGGTATCACAATTCCGTACCCGATCAGCGTGGAACTTGATAAGAAGTAGATTGGAAAAATCATCTTTATTAAAAACATAATCCCGGCCTTGTGCCGGGATTTTTGTTTTCTCTTAATTTCCTGATTTAGAAAACAGCATGAATTAATGAGGTGTAAATGTTTTCCTTGCAATCAAGATTGAGGTATCAAGTTTTTAGAAAATTCGACGGGTTCAATGATGATTGATTTTACTGACGCTATAAAGTTATTTTATTCAAATTATTTCAAATTTGCTGGGCGTTCGACGCGCGCTGAATATTGGTGGGTGCAACTATATTTGTTATTAGTTATTGTCCTACTCGTCGTTATTACTTTCTTCTTAATGGGTGATGTTGATAGCTTAGAGTCGGGAGATTTATCTGCGTTACCAACTATTCCTATCGTCCTGTTAGTTGTGTTTATGCTTGCTAATATTTTGCCAGGACTAGCGCTGCAAATTCGGAGATTTCACGACTTGAACCAAACAGGGTGGTTGGTACTTGTGTTTGCCTTGCTAGGACTCATTCCATTATTAGGCACATTAACAGCTATTGGCCAAATTGTCTGGTTCTGTTTCCGTGGTACAAATGGCGATAATAAATATGGCCCTGATCCATTGGTGAGTGGATTTGTAGTCGATAATCGTAGCTTACATCAGAAGCCTCGTGACCCAATGTTTAAGTCTTAACCGCTATCAAATAACCGTCGCGCCTTGCTCCTATTCCCTTACGTGCTTATATCTAGTCTCTAACTTTACGGGGCTTTCTCATGTCTGCACAAAACACCATCCGCCGCATTACCGCTCCGCAAATCACGGCGCGTAAGGGCGGGGAGCCTATTGTTTGCCTCACAGCTTATGATGCGCCAACGGCGGCACTGCTGGATGAGCATTGCGATCTTATTTTGGTTGGCGACAGCGTCGGCATGGTGGTGCACGGCCTCACCACGACAGTCGGTGTGACTCTGGATATGATGATAATGCACGGTCAAGCGGTAATGCGCGGCTCTCACCGCGCGCTTGTCGTCGTGGATTTGCCTTTTGGGAGCTATGAAGACAGTCCTGAAACAGCTTTCCGTAATGCTTCACGTGTGATGATGGAAACGGGCTGTCAGGCGGTCAAGATTGAGAGCGGATCCTACGCAGCGGAGACCATTCGCTATCTCGTAGAGCGCGGTATCCCTGTCATGAGCCATGTTGGCCTGCGTCCGCAAAGCATGAATGTGCTCGGCGGATTTCGGGCGCGCGGTCGCCGCCAAAAGGTCGAGGACGAAATCATCGCCAATGCTATAGCTGCGGCAGAGGCGGGGAGTTTTGCTGTCGTGGTTGAGGGCACGTCGGCTGAAATCGCCGATAAAGTGACCCAATCTGTCGGTATTCCAACCATCGGCATTGGCGCGTCGGCGGGCTGTGACGGTCAAATTCTTGTCACGCCTGATATGCTGGGGCAATTTGAGCGCGTGCCGAAATTTGTCAAAAAATACGGTCAAATGGGCGCGTGGACGGAAAAAGCTGTCCGCGAATATGCCGATGATGTCAAAACGCGGCGTTTCCCCTTCGCTGAGAACACTTATACTTTCAAAAAGTAGAGAATATAGCGCTGAATTCTAAACAGCTTGTCATGCCCTTATGGCTTGCGATTGGGCCTCTCAAGTTATAGGTTCCGCCAGATATTTAAGCCAAAGCGGATTCTGCCGTGAAGGCTTTGCGCGTAATTTGAAAGGCCTGCTGTGGTCGATTTTATCAATGAAGTTGAAGAAGAGCTTCGCAAGGACGAATATAATCGTCTTTTAAAGAAGTTTGGGCCGTTACTTATCGGCATTGTTGCGCTGATTATCGGCGGGACGGCGTTCATGGAATGGCAGAAGTCGTCTGAGGATAAAGCGGCGCGCGCGACGAGCTATGCCTATGTCCAAGCGGGCAAACTCGCCAGTGACGGCAAAAATGATGAGGCCATTCGGGACTTTCTCGCCATTTCTGAAAAAGCCCCTAGCGGCTATGCTGGGCTGTCCCTGATGCGGGCGGCGGCAATTTCTCTGCGTGAAGGAGAACGCGCTCAAGCGGTAAGCTTCTTTGACC
Organism: uncultured Caulobacterales bacterium; assembly: GCA_964424575.1. Classification (GTDB taxonomy): domain Bacteria; phylum Pseudomonadota; class Alphaproteobacteria; order Caulobacterales; family Maricaulaceae; genus Fretibacter. The sequence continues at coordinate 47,136 of CAYRIV010000012.1, forward strand.
GCGCCGCGCAGACATTTGAGCTGCCACGTCATAAACAACTCGCGCAAATCAAAGCGGCATATATTCTTGCGGGTGATGGGCGTTATGATGACGTCCGCTCGCGTCTGGGTTCGCTCGCGCAGCCTGATCAGCCTTATGAATATTTGGCGCGTGAGCTTCTCGGCTTCGCTGCTATGCAGACAGGTGATATGAGCGCCGCGCGTGAGCAGTTCTCTTATCTCTCGACGATCCCTGGCGTAACAGAAACAATTGCCGCCCGCGCTGCGCAATATCTCAGCTTGATGGCGGTGGACACGCAAGATGCGGCCCTAGCTATTGCACCTACAGATGAGACTGACGAACCGAAAGAGGACATGACCGATGATGAATAAGGTTCAGATGTTTGACGCCATAAATCCAAAATCGCTTCTCGCGCTCTCGGCCGCTCTTATGCTATCCGCCTGTTCGACGCTAGGCGCAATTGGAAGCGCTGTGGATGCGATTAATCCGTTTGACAAAACCGAAGCTGAGAAAAAGGCCGAGCAGGGCGAAGTCGCAGGCGAAAACGAACGCATTTCTATCCTCGCGCTTGATGAAACTCTCCAAGTTTCTGGCACAATCTCGCCTGATGCGATTGCGCTACCAGAGCAATATGTCAACGCCGATTGGCCCCAGCCGGGCGGCTCTGCCAATCATGTTGTACAGCATACAGGCGCGTCAGGCCCGCTTGAGAAAATCTGGTCCAAAAATGTTGGCGATGGCTCTGGCCGCAAGGGTCGCGTTGTTGCGCCGCCCGTCATTGCAGGCGGACGCATGATTGTTATGGACGGCGACAATACGGTAAGCGTTATTGACCTTGCCTCTGGCGACCGCGTCTGGGAACGGAAGCTTTCAGTGACGTCTAAGGGTCGTACGCGCACGGGTAAGGATAGTTTTCTTGAGCGCGTGAAAGATCCGCTATCATTTCGTGATACGGGCGGTAAGGATAAAGAAAGCGTTGGCGGCGGCGTCACCACGTCACAAGGCGTGGTTTATGTGACCTCTGGCCTGGGCGTTATCGAAGCGCTCGACCTCGCCACAGGCGCCGTGAAATGGCAGAAGTTTATGCGTGTGCCGCTTCACTCCGCGCCAACAGTTGCGGGCGGACGCCTTTTTGCCGTCACAGATGACAATGAAATTCTCGCCATGAATGCCGCGACAGGTGATGTGATTTGGACTTATCAAGGCATTGTAGAAACCGCGCGCATGCTGACCGCGCCTGCGCCTGCGGTTGTGGACGAAGTCGTGATTGCACCATTTGCCTCTGGTGAGCTTGTCGCCATGCGCGTACAAAACGGCTCTGTGCTATGGCAGGACGCGCTGTCATCTGGCGGACGTTTGACGCCGCTCGCGACGCTCAACGATATCGCGGCGGGCCCTGTCATTGCGGATGGCTACGTTATCGCGTCCGCGCAATCAGGTGCGATGTCAGCTTTTGACTTCCGTACAGGTCAGCGTATTTGGAACCAACCAGCGGGCACCGTCGGCTTCCCTTGGGTCGCAGGCGATTTCGTCTATAGCGTCACAACAGAAGGCCAAGCGATTTGCCTGTCAAAGATTGACGGTTCTGTAATTTGGATGACGCAGCTTCGCGAATTTAAAAAAGCCAAAAAGCGTAAGACGCGCGTGTCTTGGGCAGGGCCAGTGCTGGCGGGTGAGCGCTTAATGCTCTTCTCTTCACTCGGCGACGGCGTGGTGCTCAACCCTTACACGGGGGCTGTGACGCGCGAATTTGATGTTGGCGACCCCGTCTATGTGCCGCCCATCATTGCTAATGAAACAGTTTATGTTTTGACCGACGACGCCAAAGTCATCGCTTACAAATAAAATTAAAATCACTTAGTTCGGCCCCATTTGGGGCCTTGCTTTTAGAACGGACACCGCCATGTCAGATGACATAGACGATATCGACATTGACGAGGATGAGTTTTATCTCGATCCCGAAGAGCAACTTCCCACGGGGCCGCGCCCCGCTAAGATCGCTATTGTCGGTCGCCCTAATGTTGGGAAATCGACCTTGTTTAACCGCTTGGTCGGTAAGAAACTCGCCATCGTGAATGACCAACCTGGTGTGACGCGCGACCGCCGCGAAGCCATGGGCCGCCTGCGTGGGCGTGATATGGTCATGATAGACACAGCTGGGTTTGAAAACGCAAAGGGCGATAAACTCGAAGCGCGCATGCGGGAGCAAACGGAAGGCGCGGTTGAGGCCTGTGATGTTTGTCTCTTTGTTTATGACGCGCGCGCTGGGGTGACGGGGCTTGATGAAATTTTTGCAGAATTTGTGCGAAAGGCAGACGTCCCTGTCGTGCTCGTCGCGAATAAATGCGAAAGCTCTCGCGCCTCTGATGCAGGCGTGGCCGAAGGCTATTCGCTTGGGTTAGGCGACCCGATTGAAGTCTCTGCCGAGCATAATGTCGGCATGGTCGAGCTTGATGAAGAGATTGCTGACCGTCTTGAGAGCGTCGACCTCTCGCCTGTCGTTGACGAGATTGATCGCAGCGACGCACCTGTGCGCATTGCCATTGTTGGTCGCCCAAATGCAGGCAAATCGACATTGATTAACACACTCATAGGTCAAGACCGCTTGCTCGTCGGGCCAGAAGCAGGCGTGACACGTGACGCGATTACGATTGACCATATGTGGGAAGGTCGCCGCGTACAACTCCACGACACGGCAGGCATGCGTAAAAAAGCCAAGGTCACAGACACGCTTGAGAAAATGTCAGTGCATGACAGTTTGCATGCTATTCGCTTTGCACAGGTCGTCGTACTGCTGATGGACGCGACCTCTGTCTTTGATAAGCAGGATCTTCAAATCGCCTCCCTTGTTGAACGTGAAGGCCGCGCGCTTGTATTTGGTATTACAAAATGGGATTTGGTCGCGAATAAGTCTGAGGCTGCGAAGTCTATCAGAGAACAAGCAGAACGTCTTTTGCCGAAACTACGCGGCGCGCCTGTTGTTATGTTCTCTGGTCTGACGGGCCGTAAGGTCGAGCATCTTCTGCCCGCGATTGAGAAAGTCCAAATTGATTGGTCAGCCAAGGTCAAGACAAGCCAGCTTAATGAATGGCTTAGCGAGAAAATTCGCCGCCATCCGCCGCCAGCCGTCAACGGCCGCCACATTCGGCCAAAATACATCAGTCAGACAAAGACGCGCCCGCCCACATTTGTTCTCAAATGCTCGCGCGTCAATGCCTTGCCAGAGAGCTATAAGCGCTACCTGATTAACGGTCTGCGCGAGGATTTCGACCTACCGGGCGTGCCGATCCGTATGATTGTACGCGCGGATAATAATCCGTACGAATCCGAAAAAGGCGAAAAAACCCGCGGCGGGAACAACGGCTAAGACAAAGCGTTAATCGCGTAAGACTTTAAGATAGGACATCCCATGACGACCATAAACGCGTACGCCGCCACCGAAGCGGGCGCCGACCTTACCCCATTTACCTATGACGTCGGAGAGCTCGGCCCGCATGAGGTTGAGATTAATATCACTGCCTGCGGTCTCTGCCACTCTGATCTGTCGATGATCAACAACGACTGGCGCGGCTCACAATATCCGCTCGTACCAGGTCATGAAATCGTCGGCACAGTCGCGAGCGTTGGTGCGCATGTCAAAAATATAGAGGTCGGGCAGACGGTCGGTGTAGGCTGGAATTCTGAGAGCTGCATGCATTGCTCGCCCTGCCTCACGGGGGCGCAGCAGCGCTGCCAAACGCTCACAACGACAATAGCCGGGCGAGGCGGCTTTGCCGATAAAATCCGCGTGCAAGATATTTGGGCTGTGCCCCTGCCAGACGACATGGACGCCGCGTCCGCAGGGCCGCTCTTTTGTGGCGGTATTACCGTTTTTGCCCCCATGATGGATTACGGGCTCAAGCCGACAGACCGTGTCGGCGTTATCGGTATTGGTGGGCTCGGTCATCTCGCCTTGCAATTTGCCCGTGCTTGGGGGTGTGAGGTCACAGCGTTTACGACGTCTATGGATAAAGAAGATGAGCTGCGAGAACTTGGCGCGCACCACGTTGTGAACTCGCGCGACACAGACGCGCTCAAGCCTCTACGCGGTAAATTTGATATGATTATCTCGACCGTCAACGCGTCGCTCCCTTGGGCGAAATATATGAGCACGCTCGCGCCTAACGGTCAGCTTATTACAGTTGGTGCTGTGGCAGAGCCGATGGCCATTCCAGCCTTTTCTATGATAGCAGGCGGTAAATCCGTTGGTGGCTCCGACACAGGCGCCCCCGCCATGGTCGCGCGCATGCTCGAATTTTGCAGCCGTCACGACATCAAACCCCTCGTCGAATATTTCGACATGACCGATGTGAACGAGGCGGTTGAGAGGCTAAAGTCAGGGAACGCGCGGTATCGGATTGTGCTGAAGAACTAGGGTGATGTAAAAAATCTCATCGAGCTGGCCTTTCGTATTGCCCATGTTTTGGGAGAGCCGATTACGGATGTGTTTATCTTTGATCCCAAAAGCTTTTAATCCCAAGAGCTTTTAATCCTAAGAGCTTTTGAGTGTGTGAAGTTGTCCTAGTTTAAGGCCGCTCATTTTCGGGTTCTGGCGGTGTCGGGACGGGGCTATCAAGTTCGCCTGCCAAAGCCCTGTTGAGCTCTTCGACCATATCGGAAATCTCGTCCTCTTGCCACTTTAGTTCGGAACGAAGTCTGGAATTGTCAGTTTTTTTTTGAGCGCTAGCATTTGTGAGAGAGTCTAAAGCGTCAGAGGGTGACGCCCCAAATGTCGAGAGGTTAAACTCAATCGGCGTATCATCATTGAGCGCGAGGAGAAGATTAAGCTCGGCCGCAATATCGCGCGCAATTTCACTTTGCAGGTTCAGGCCGTCTTTGAGAGAGCCGTCATAGCTATTCCCCCAGAGCTGTGTTTGGGTGTTTGATTCGACAAGTTGAACAGATACGCGGACGCGCTCCCCCATTGTGCGCACAGATCCGTCAATCAGGTGAGAGACTCTAAGGATATCACCGATAGTGCTGAGGTTGGCCCCTTCATTCATGGCGCTGGCGGAGGCATTACGACTGACGATGCGAAGGCCCTCAATCGAGGCGAGCTCAAGCAAGACATCTTCGGCCATGCCGTCTGCGAAATAGCGTTTTGTGCCGTCTGCGCTCATATCGACAAAAGGAATTACAGCAACGGAGCGGCCGTAACTTGAAACAGTATCTGAGACATCGCCGCGAAAGGGCTCGTCTACAATTATGGGGTCAATTTTATCAAGCGCGCCAGGGTCAACTGTTGAGAGGTCTCGCAACTCCGCAATTTCAGTCTCGTAAGCATCTGAATGTGCATTAAAATAGCCAATTGCAAAGGGCGTCGCGACGGCGAGTAAGACCAAAATCGCCACAACTGGAATGAGCCCCTTCAAACTACTTGTGAGTTTTGACGCAGGGATGGGTGAGGGCGCAGTATTAACGGGCAAAGACGGCGTGGGTGTCACTATTGACGCGTGTTTGATAGGGGCGGGCGCTATGGGCTGTGGTGGCGAGGTCGTTGGCGTTTTAGCAAGCGGGGCGATAAAGGCGCGTTTGGCAGGTTGAGGAATTTGACGCGTGCCGTCTTCTTCCCATGCGCTCACAGGCGCGATGAGGCGGTACCCATTTTTTGAAATCGTTTCAATGTATTTTTCAGCCGCGCCGCCTGTGCGAAAGGTCTTGCGTAGAACAGAAATGGCACGGGTTAGGCTTTCATCGGCACCGTAATCCACTTTCCAAACGCGCTGTATTAAATCATAGCGCCCAATTACTTCGCCCGGATAACTCGCAAGCTCACACAGCACATCCATAATTTTGGGTTCAAGCGAAAAACTTTGGGCATCTTTTTTTATCAAATTGCGTGTCGGCTCAATCCGAAACTCGCCAATTTTGAAGGTATTTTTTCTGATATTTTTAAAATCAATCAACTCAAACTTCCTTACAGAACTGTTATATAGCGGAAAAATATGAGGGCAAGGTGAAAATTGTGACCTAAAAATCGTTTAAAAACAATGACATCATATTTTCATCAGAAAAATTTCTCAAAACCATTTTTGGAACATCAGGATAAAGTTTTCGGTCTGGGTCAGTTTGAAGTTGTGGCGAGACAGTCACAGCACTGAACCGCCGACATTAATTGGCACAAACAAAAGAGAGAAAAACTATGACACGCTTTAACAAAACAGTTCTTACAATCGCAGCCCTTACAGCGTCTATCGCAGCCGCATCAACAACAGCTCACGCAGGTGACACATTCACAGCGTCATTTAACTATGACAAATCCGCAAGCGCTGAAGTAAATCTAAACACTTTCAAAACAGCCGCAGTCGCAGCTTGTAAGCAGCAAGCCATTGAGGCGGGTTTTCGCAAGACAGACAGCACGAATTATCTCGTTCGCAAATGCCAACGTCAGCTTCTCAAGAAGGCCGTTAAAGGTACAAATGACCGCGTCCTTATGAGCCTTTATAAAGCGGACACAAATGGCACGAACACAATTCAGATGGCCATGAAAACTAAATAAGTTTTTCTAAATCCTGTCAGTTTTTAAACCTCAGAAACTTTTAGCTGACAGCGACCTCTCCTAGCAATGGGAGGGGTCATTTTCGCGTTTTGCAGGGTCTCGCGTGTCAGCGCCCTGCGGAACGCGTTTTATTTTGATTTAAAGTAGGCTGTGTCACGAAAATTGACGCGCTGATCGTTTAGCGCGTAACTTGGCGAGAGCATTTCAAAGACAAGCTCCGCCACCTCTGATGGTTCAGGCAACACTTTAGGGTCTTCGCCAGGCATGGCTTTTGCGCGCATTGCGGTGCGTACGGCGCCTGGATTTAAGAGGTTGGCCTTAAGAGACGTCACATCAATCTCTTTGGCCCAGCAGCTGACATAAGCTTCGAGCGCAGCCTTTGACGCGGCATAAGCACTCCAATAGGCGCGGTGAGTTTGCGCGACGCCCGAGGTCATGAAGAGTACGCGTCCCGCTGGGGCAGCCCGCAGCAACGGGTCAAGCGCACGGATAAGACGGTAATTCGCCGTCATGTTTACCGCAAATACGCTATCAAATGTCTTTGGATCAATCTGTTGCGCGGGCATGATATCGCCGAGCAGTCCCGCATTCGCAAATAGCCCGTCAAGACGCCCCCAGCGCTCATGTATGATAGCGGCGAGTTGGTCGAGCGCGTCAGGCGTCTTCAAATCCATTGGGACGAGTGTGGCCTCTGAACCAGCCGCTTTAACAGCGTCATCTAGATCTTCGAGGCCGCCTTGTGTGCGGGCAATCGCAATAATATGTGCGCCCGCCTTGGCAAGCCGTACCGCTGAAGCGTATCCAATACCGCGCGATGCGCCTGACACCAAAATGACATGGCCCTTAAGAGGTTTCTGCTCTGACATTTTATTCTCTAGGCGACTTCAACGAGGAAAGAGAGCTGTTTCGTGCCGTCGGCCAATTCGCGGTCACGGTCCACAAGAGGTGTCGGATAATGCCCCGTAAAGCAGTGGTCTGTATATTGCGGCACCTCTTGGTTGCGAATATCAATGCCCATGGCCCAGTAAAGGCCTTCGATTGAGAGGAAGCCAAGGCTATCAACTTCGAGCATTTCGCGCATAGCCTCGAGGCTATAATTCGCGGCAATCAGCTTTTCTTTATTGGGCATATCAATGCCGTAGTGATCTGGGAATTTGATTGGCGGAGAAGCAGAGCGGAAATGCACTTCTTTCGCACCTGCCGCTTTGATCATTCGCACGATTTTCGTTGACGTTGTGCCGCGTACGATTGAGTCGTCCACGAGCAATACGCGCTTGCCTTCAATCATGGCGCGATTGGCCGAGTGCTTCAAACGAACGCCCATGTCGCGGATTTGCTGTGTAGGTTGAATGAAGGTGCGGCCAACGTAATGATTTCGGATAATGCCGAGTTCAAACGGGACGTTTGTTTCTTGCGCAAATCCAATGGCGGCGGGTACACCGCTATCGGGGACAGGGATAATCACGTCTACATCTGCGGGTGTTTCTTGGGCTAAGCGGTGACCCATACGTTTGCGGACATTATAAACGCTTTTTCCGCCTACGATGCTATCGGGACGGGCGAAATAAACAAATTCAAAGACGCAAGGGCGCGGTTCAACTTCGGGGTAAGCGCGGAAAGAACGGATGCCGTCGGCGTTAATGGCGACAACTTCACCCGGTTCAACTTCGCGAATAAATTCAGCGTCAATCATGTCAAAGGCGCATGTCTCAGACGCAAGTACATAACTATCGCCTAAACGGCCGAGCAGTAGCGGGCGAATACCCAACCGATCACGTGCGCCAATCAGCGTATTATCTGTCAGCCCGACAAACGCAAATCCGCCGTCGATTTGACGTAGCGCATTGACAAAGCGGTCAATAAATTCACCGCCGCGCGCGCGGGCAATCAGGTGGATAAGCACTTCAGTATCTGACGTGCTTTGGAACAGCGCGCCCGCTTCGACGAGTTGTTCGCGAACCGTGAAAGCGTTAGTGATATGACCGTTATGCGCGAGCGCAAAGCCGCCTGTATGCAGCATAGAAAAGAGCGGTTGCACATTACGCAGTACAGTCTGCCCGGCTGTCGAGTAGCGTACATGCCCAATCGACATATGGCCTTTGAGGCGCTCAGACGGGTCGTCACCCGTAAAATTATCACCGACGAGGCCGAGATGACGTTCAGTATGAAATTTCTCGCCGTCATAGCTCGCTATGCCGCAGGCTTCTTGACCGCGGTGTTGTAGAGCGTGCAGACCGAGCGCTGTGAGCGAGGCCGCATTATCTATGCCGAAAATACCGAACACACCGCATTCTTCGCGGATTTTATCGTCTTGGGGATCAAAGTCGAGGGTGAGGGGTGCGTCATCATTTTGGCCACTGTTCTGGCCAGCGTCTTGCGTAAAAGACGAAGGTGTAGTCGCTATACTCATATCAGGCCTCGTGAATAGCCGTGAAAGACTCATGCGTGAGTCTAAGGATGTGCGGCCCATATGGGACAGACGCGGCGGAGAGTCTAGGGGCAAGCGTGCCTTTGTGGGCATTGTGTGCAGTATATGCGCCCCCAATTGTCACTAGAGATTGTTAATCTCGTCCGCGATTTTGCCGAGGTCTTCGCCTTTGCGGAGACGGTCAGCAAGTGTCTCCATGCGCGAGAACGGTAGTGCGCGGATGCCGTCACCAATTCGTTCCAACAGCGGGAAGAAAACTGACCCCTGAAACACTTTTGGAAGTTCTGGTTCGCGGTCAGAAAAGGCGTCGCGAATGGATTGCGGCGCTTTCTCTAGCATCTCTTCCGTAATTTCTGTGCCGCCACTTTTAATTTCATCGCGGAAGTCTTGGGCGGCTTTGGCTTCGCGGTAAGACGCTGTGAACACCATCGTAGCAAGGGCACAGACAAGCAGCCCGCGCGCCACACCAAAGGCGGCACCAAGCAGGCGGTCAAGAAAGCCGACGTCTTTTCCGCGCAAGTTCTTGACCACGCCTGAAAAGGCGAAAACGAGTAAGATATAAAATACAGCAAATCCGCCAAGGCCAAGTGCGCCGTCCGCGAGCCAATTGGGAGAAATCATCTCACGCGCTTCAAATCGAAAGCGACCATAAAGAAAAAGTGCGATGAATGCGGCGATGGTAAGCGCGGCGATTGAGATAAGTTCGCGAAATAAGCCGCGCCCTGCTGCCATCATCAAGGATATGAGAATAACCAGCAGAACAACAATATCAAAGCCGGTAAATGTCCACTGACCAATACTCACGATACAACCTCTTCATATCAGGCCGCCCAATTTTGAGACTCAGACCCGCCTTCTGAGGATTGCTCTACACGGTTCACAAGATCGATTAAAGTCTTTATAGAAACTGATGGCAGTGCGCCGTTATCATTGCGGTTCTCTGACTTACGTGGCGGCGCTGTTATGGCGCGCTTAAAGCCGAGTTTCGCGGCTTCTTTCAGGCGAGCATCCGCACGACCCACAGCACGCACATCGCCAGAAAGACTGATCTCGCCAAATATTACTGAATCAGCAGGCAATGGAAAATCAAAGGCGGACGAGACAAGCGCAGCCGCGACGGCCAAATCTGCGGCAGGTTCGTTAATACGCAGGCCTCCCGCGACGTTAAGGTAGACATCTTTACCTGCAAAGCTCACCCCGCAGCGCGCCTCTAACACAGCCAATACCATGGCGAGGCGCGAACTGTCCCAGCCGACCACAGCACGGCGCGGCGTGCCGAATGCGGCGGGCGCAACAAGGGCCTGAATTTCAGTCAGTACGGGGCGGGTGCCTTCAAGCCCTGCAAACACGGCAGCGCCAGAGGAAGTATCTCCGCGTCCATCAAGGAAGAGCGCAGACGGGTTAGGGACTTCGCAAAGTCCGCTTTCGCGCATTTCAAACACGCCGATTTCATCTGTCGGGCCAAAGCGGTTCTTATGCGCGCGCAAGATACGGAATTGATGGGCGCGGTCACCTTCGAAATAGAGCACAGCGTCAACCATATGCTCGACCACGCGCGGGCCAGCAATCTGACCGTCTTTTGTGACGTGGCCAACTAAAATAACGCAAGCGCCAGACTTTTTGGCAAATCTCGTGAGCTCCTGCGCGCAAGCCCGTACTTGCGCCACAGTGCCAGGGGCAGCGCCGAGTTGGTCCGTCCAAAGCGTTTGAATAGAGTCGATAATCACCACATCAGGCCGCTCTGCCATGAGACCATCAAGAATAGGGCCGAGCGAGGTTTCAGCGGCAAGCGAGACGGGAATATCTGCGACCTCCAGCCGTTTGGCGCGGCGGCGCACTTGGCCCACCGATTCTTCGCCCGAAATATAAGCCGTCTTCACACCGTTTGCCGCAAGCTTGCCTGTTGCTTGCAAAAGTAAGGTTGATTTGCCAATTCCTGGATCGCCGCCGACTAGCAAAGCCGAGCCAGGCACCAGGCCACCACCCGTGACGCGGTCAAGCTCGTCTATGCCTGTAACAAGGCGCGGGACATCTTTGCTTTCCCCGCCAAGGTCGACAAATTCAAGTGCGCGAGACTTGCGCCGTTTATGCGCGGGCTTGGCGTTTTGTGAGAGCGTCTCCTCGACAAGCGTGTTCCACTCGCCGCAACTATCGCACCGCCCCGCCCATTTTCCATGGACAGTGCCGCAAGACTGACACGTAAAACACGACGTAGGTTTAGGCATATCGTTCTCCGAATTAAAAAGAACAATTACAGAACATTTTAATTGTGTCAAATATTTTGTTTTTGTTTTGTTCCTGTGCAAATCCTATTTATTCGATAGCGTGAGTCTTCTGAATGATTTTACCGCGTAGCAGAGCAGCTTTAGCAATCCATGCAATGAGGTTTTGAGGCGGAACAGGGACTGTTTCGTCTTGCACATCCTTCGCTGTGGCCTATCATCACGTTATGAAAAAAGACTACGACTTACTGATCATTGGCGGCGGCATAAACGGAACAGCGATTGCGCGCGATGCGGCGGGGAGGGGTCTGTCGGTGCTGTTGTGTGAGCGCGATGATCTCGCCAACCACACCTCATCAAGCTCTACCAAGCTCATTCACGGCGGACTGCGCTATCTTGAGCATTTTGAATTTAAGCTCGTGCGCGAGGCTTTGATTGAACGCGAACGGCTTTTGCGCGCGGCCCCGCATATCATATGGCCAATGAGATTTGTGCTGCCATATGATAAAGGGCTTCGCCCCGCGTGGATGTTGCGCATGGGACTGTTTTTATATGACAGTCTCGGCGGACGCGAATTATTGCCGGGCACTAAGACTATAAGCCTTGAGACCGCGCCGCATAAGGGCGTGCTTGAACCACGTCTGACCAAGGGGTTTGAATATTCCGATTGTTGGGTTGAGGATGCGCGACTGGTTGTGCTCAACGCGGTCGATGCTGCCGCACGTGGCGCAGATATTTGTACGCGCACAGAAGTGCTCGATTTGAAACCTACTGCAGATGGCTACCAAGCGAAGGTCAAAGATAAAACCGGCGCGCGTCACATCAACGCTCATGCCATTGTCAATTCCGCAGGTCCTTGGGTAGACGAAATTCTTGGCCGTATCAGCCAGAAGAAAAACGACAAAGGCCTGCGCCTTGTGAAGGGCAGTCACATTGTGACGCGCAAATTATTTGACGGTGATCATAGCTATATTTTCCAAAATGCCGACAACCGCATTATTTTCGCTATTCCCTATGAAGGCGATCACACGTTGATTGGGACAACGGATGTGCCTTTTGATCATGCGCCGGGACCTGTGAAAATTTCGCCAGAGGAAACCCAGTATCTGTGCGATGCGGCGAATGAGTATTTCCAAAATGATATCAGCCCTGAGGATGTGCAATGGAGCTATTCTGGCGTGCGGCCGCTTTATGATGACAAATCGGATAACGCCTCTGCCGTAACGCGTGACTATGTGCTTGATATTGATGAGTTCACGGATGGCTCGCCGTTTCTGTCGATTTACGGCGGCAAGATTACCACTTCTCGCAAGCTCGCACAGCACGCTATGCAAAAGCTTGCGCCGTTTTTCATCAAAGGCCGTGCGAAAGCTTTGGGCGAAGACTGGACGGAAACGGCTATTTTCCCAGGTGGAGATATTGCGAATGCTGATTTTGAAAGTTTCTTCCGTAGTTGCGAATTGCGCTATCCTGAAATTGAAACGCCCATTCTGTGGCGTTTGGCGCGCGGTTACGGCACACGCATCTCGCTTGTACTGGGCAGCGAAGGTAAGCTTGGGAAAATGTTCGGCGCAGGGCTCTCAGAATCAGAGACACGCTATCTCGTGGGGCATGAATTTGTGACGCGCGCCGATGATGTGATGTGGCGGCGCAGTAAGCTTGGCCTACATATGAGCGAAGACGAGCGCGCGGTATTTACCGACTGGTTTGACGCGACTTTTGCGGCCTAATGCAATCTGTTCTTTTGCCGCGTTATCACCCGCTTGATATCTTTGCCTTTGGTAGAGACAGGCAGGTTGCAGGTGAGCGCATTGTTTTAATCATAGTTGAAGCTGTTAGCGGCGCGTCCGTTCGCCCGGTTGGCACGCCCATGATAGTCAGTGAGGCAGGTGATTATGCGGGCTATGTCAGCAATGGTTGCGTCGATGCCGATATTGCAGGGCATGCGCTCGAGGCATTAAAAACGGGTGAAGCGCGCCGTGTCAGTTATGGTCCTGATAGTCCCTATCTGGACATCAGACTGCCCTGCGGCGGCGGCGTTTCACTGGTGATATTCCCCGAACCAGATGCAGAGATTATAGCGAATATTTGCGCAAAGCTGGAAGCGCGTGAGGCCGTGAGTTTATCCTGCGAGACAAAACTAAAGCTCGGCGGACATTTACTATATGCGCCGCCGCTGCGGGTTATCGCGGCAGGGCGCGGAGAGCACCTTTTGATGTTTACGCGCGCGGCAGGAAGCCTTGGTATTGATGTCATTGCTTACTCGCCTGACAACTCTGATATCAGCGTTTTGCAAAATGTCGGCGCAGAGGTTCACGGTTTAACATTTGGCACCGCGCCTGAATGGTCGCTCGATAGCCGCACGGCGATTGTTACACTTTTTCATGACCATGATTACGAACTGCCACTATTGATATCCGCGTTGAAAAGCGATGCATTTTACGTCGGCGCAATGGGCAGTCGTCAGACGCACGAAAAGCGTCTTGCTGCACTGAAAGAAAAATCGCCTGATTTAGATTTGTCGCGACTCCGCGGACCTATTGGGCTGGTGCCGTCTATGCGCGATGCGGGGCGACTAGCGATCTCCGTCCTTGCCGAAATAATTGCCGAAGAGGGCGCGCCGTTTTAGATCAGGTCGAGGCTTCGATGAACTGCACGAGCCGCTCAAAATCCAAGATCATGATTTTACCATAATGGGTTTTAATCAGCCCCATATCTGCAAGCGCGCCTAGCGCGGCGTTTGTCGCTTGGCGTGAAAGCCCGACCATCAGCCCAAGATCAGTCTGGGACAGGGTCAAATCGTGACTGCCATATTCACGCGATAGAAACGCGATACGAGAGGCGACCCGTCCGTTGACGGAGCCGAGAAATGTGACTTCCATCATATTAATTAGCGTGCGGCTAAGACGCGAGAAATGCGTAAGAAGTGCTGCGTTAATATCAGGAAAGTCCTCACGGAGTTTGCGAAATGTTTTTTGCGGAATAAATTCAAGCATGCAGGGTGTCATGGCCTCGACAAAAACGGGGTAGGGATTGCCATCGACGCAGGCGAGGTCACCCACTACGCCACCTGGCGCACCGATTTTGAGAAGATGGTGGGTGCCAGAGCTTGATTGAAAGGTTAGCCTGACGTGACCCGATTTAATAAGGTAGATACCTGTGGGTTCAGCCTTGCGTTCATAAAGTGTTTGCCCGCGCGCCAGCGTGACTTTACGCGCGTTATCAGACAGTGCCTTTCGCGTCTCAGGCGTAATATTTTGCAGCCAAGAGCGCGACTCGGTGGGTAGGCCCGCAATACGTACAGATGGATTGGCGTTACTCATGAATTCATCCTGTCAATAATCGCGGTGGGCGGGCTGTTGCACGAATGCCATAGTGCGACAAAAATCCTATTTTTCAAGTCAAATGTCGGCCCAATGACAATTCATTTTATGCCAATCTGTTTAGTGTGAGGGATAAGCCAAAACAAATTGGCATCAGAGCTCAGAATAATCTGAGCTTCACATTCTAGGGGATTTTTCATGCCATCATCCATGACGTCATCATTCACATCAAAAATTGCGCAAACGTCAATTAAGTCAGCGCTTCTTTTAACGGCCGCTTCTATCAGTGCGACGCTTACCATTGGTCTCGGCTCTGAGGCGCAGGCGCAAATTGTTGAAGATGAAATCATTGTGACGGCGACACGGCGTGCGGAAAGCATTCAAGACATTCCCATCGCGGTGACAGCTGTCTTGCCCGAGGACCTTGAAAAGCAAGGTGTCGTCAACATCCAAAACCTAGCCTCAGTCGCGCCAAGCTTTGCCAGCTCAAACGCGCAAATCGCGTCTGGCTCTGTCGTGCTACGTATTCGCGGGGTCGGGACGACGTCAAACAATATCGGTTTTGAATCAGCTGTCGGCGTCTTCATCGACGGCGCTTATCAGTCACGCCCCGGTGTGGCGCTTGGCGAATTTGTGGATGTCGAACGCGTCGAAGTTCTGCGCGGTCCGCAAGGCACGCTGTTTGGGCGTAACACATCTGCCGGTGCGCTTAATGTCATCAACGTTCGCCCAAACCTGGATGAGTTTGAAGGCTTTGTGAATGTAACGGCTGGTAATTACGACCATAGAAATTTGCAAGGCGCAGTGAACATCCCCATCGCCGAAGGTAAAGTCGCGGCACGCCTCACAGGGGCGCTTCGTAATCGAGACGGCTACATGGATATTGTAGATGCCAATGGAAACAATATTGGCGAATCAAATGCCGTGGATCAATTCTATCTGCGTGGCCAAATCGGCTTTGAAGGTGAAGAAAACTGGAAAGGTCGCGTGATCGTCGATTATTCAGATGCTAATAATGTTTGCTGTTCCGCGCTTGAAGTGCTGCGTTCCCCTGTGGAGGCGGCGGGTATTTTTGGCGCTGTTGGTCTTGGCGCGCGTGGCGGAATGGCCGCACCTAATGTGGCGACAAGTGCGACAGACTTTGACGGCGCGCAAGCTGCTGTTGATGACCGTATCGCCTCATCGTCTCAAGTTCCAAATCCTTCAGCTGAGCAATTTGGTCTCACGGCTGAAGTTGAATATAATTTGGATGGCGCGGATGTCATTTATATCGGGTCCTATCGCGAATATGAGGCGTCTGAGGCTTATGACTCTGCATTTTCAGGATTAGATCTTTTTAATGCCCGCAATATTGCAACTGATATCAACACAATGACACACGAATTACGCGTGCAAGGCGACGCCATGGACGGGCGGTTAAGCTGGTTGGTCGGTGGCTATTATTCTACAGAGGAAATTGAGCAAAACGCATCATTTGGATTAGGCACAGATTATGCGGCCTTTTCTGATGCGTTGCTACTTGCAGGAACGGGTGGCACGTTCCCAAGTCCTGGTATTTTAGGCGCAGGCGGGACTTTACGTTTTATCTCTGGCGGGCAAAATCCAGCGGATGCTCGAACAACAAATCGCTACATACAGGACAGCGAAAGCTTCTCGCTATTCACGCACAACACGTTTGACCTGACAGATGCCTTAAGCCTAACCGTGGGCCTTCGCTATTCAGATGAGTCAAAAGACGGCAGCTTCTCTCAACCGAGCGTAAATTACCCCTCATGTACGGCGCAACTCGCAGGGTTCAACGGCGCAACGGGAGGGTATGGTCCTTTGCCCGCAGCTCTTACAGGCAATCTCACTGTACTCGGGTGTTTTCCATTTTTGGCGCCAGCAGACCTGCCAATCGCATTCGCGACGCCGCTGCCGCTGCCAAGATCATTTGATGACACGTTTGAAGATGATGAGCTGATTTACACGGGTAAGATTGGTTATAAAGTCACGCCAGATATTTCTGCTTATGCCAGCTTTACACACGGTTATAAATCAGGCGGATTTAACCTCGACTCAACAGCCGCGATTGGCGGGGCTGATCCCCGATTTGCCTCCGAGGAAGTTGATGCTTATGAGCTCGGTTTCAAATCTAAACTCTTTGACAATATGGTTACGCTCAATGTCTCGGCCTTTTATGAAGAGTTTACGAACTTCCAGGTTCTCGAATTTACTGGGGCTCGGTTTGAAACCTTCAATGTCCCACTTGCCGAGACGCAAGGTGTTGAGATTGAAACGGTTGTGCAGGCGACTGATGGTCTAACGCTAAACGGTGGCCTGACGCTCCTAGATGCCAACTACCCAGAAGACTGCGCAGGCACGCAAACATCACCAAATGTAGTATCACTGTGCGGCAATACGCTGACAAATGCGCCTAAGACTGTGGGTATTATTGGCGCCACTTATGAGGGCGACCTCGGTGCGAATATGACGTTCTTCCTGAACGGTTCAGCGCGTTATGAAAGTGACCGCCGCACGTCAACACAAGCGTTTAGCCCGACAACGGGTGCGGCTGTGCCGTTTGATGTCCAAGAAGCAAATACCAAGATCAACTTGCGAGCAGGCATCGGGAATGCAGACGGCAATTGGGGTCTTGAATTCTGGGGAACCAATATCACAAACGAAGTGACACGCGGCGTGACGTTTAACACGACACTTCGCAGCGGCTCGCGCTCAGCCTTTATCCAAGATCCGCGCATGTATGGTGTGACGCTACGTCATAACTTCTAAGCGCTTAGGGAGCACTCTCAGGGGGAGAGGTAAAAAGGCGCAGATGTTATCTGCGCCTTTTTCTTTTAAATATATCAGGGGACACACATGGCTTATTTTAAATCGACACGTTTTTGGGGCGTCAGCCTCTTAACGCTCAGCCTTGCTGCCTGCGGTGACATCGCAACAGATACGAAAACGGACTCTGCGACCAAGACGACGCTCGCCGTTCAGGAGGGTTCGCAAACGCGCACCGCAGATTATAGCGCAACGCGAAATGCTTATTTCGGGGATTTGCATATCCACACGAAAAATAGCTTTGACGCTTATATTTTCAACGTGCGCACAACGCCTGATGATGTTTACCGTTTTGCCAAGGGCGAGACTGTGAAGCACCCCTCAGGCTATGATATCTCCATTTGGGGAGAGCCACTGGACTTTGTCGCGGCGACCGACCACGGCGCTTACCTCGGGATTTTACCTGCGATGAATACGCAGGGTACAAAACTGTCTGAATTGCCAATGGCGAAAGATATGTTTTCAACTGATCCTGCCAAAATTGTCGCGGCCTTTCAAAAAATTGGCGGCTCTGTGCGCAACGGTGTGCCAATTGAAGGTGCCTTTGATCAAACCATCGTGGACGATACATGGAAGAAGGCGATAGAGGCCGCCGACCGCCATTACACGCCTGGCAAGCTGACAACATTCGCGGCGTATGAATATACGGCGGTGACGGTACGCGGCGGCGACGGTAATAATTTCACCGGCGGTAATTTGCACCGTAATGTCGTGTTCAAAGACAGCGCGCCTGACCGTCTCTTCTCGACGCTTAATTCTATCAACCCCGAAGACCTTTGGGACTGGATGGATACGGAGCGCGCGCGCGGGCATGAGGTCATGGCTATTCCGCATAACTCCAATGTGTCTGACGGGAAGATGTTTGACCTCGTCACCTATGACGGCTCAGCGCTCTCGCAAAGCTACGCCCAGCAACGTATCGCCAATGAGCCCATCGTTGAAATGACTCAAGTGAAAGGCACATCCGAGACGCACCCGCTGCTGTCTCCTAATGACGAATTTGCTGATTTTGAGATTTACGACAAACTGCTCGGCTCGCAAGTCGTGTCCAAAACGAAAGGCGGTTTTGTGCGCGAGGCATTGGCGAACGGATTGGGGCTTGAGAAAGAGCTTGGCGAGAACCCCTATAAATTTGGGATGATTGGCGCCTCTGATAGCCACGTTGTTGGCGGCGCGTTTAACGAAGCTGACTATTGGTCAAAGGTCGGCATTGTTGACGGCACGGCGGAAGCACGCGGCTCTGTCCCACCGGGTGGTGCGAAGACATGGGAAGGCGTCACGCGTAATGTGAATGCTGAGAATTGGTTTTCGCGTTGGGGCGCGTCTGGCCTGGCGGGTGTCTGGGCGGAAGAGAATACGCGTGAAGCCATTTTTGACGCTATGGCGCGCAAGGAAACTTTCGCGACATCTGGCCCGCGTATGAAAGTCCGCTTTTTCGCAAGCCATGATTACGCAGATGATCTGCTTAGCGCGCCAGACCTGACGACGCGCGCCTACGCCACTGGCGTTCCCATGGGCGGCGAACTCACGGCGAGGGACAGCTCGCCCACCTTCCTCGCTTGGGCCATGCGTGATCCATTATCCGCGCCGCTTGACCGCATTCAAATTGTCAAAGTCTGGCATGATGGACAGCCGCGCGAGCGAATTTATGACGTGGCCTGCTCTGATGGGGCAAGCCCTGACGCAAGCTCGCGGCGCTGCCCTGATAATGGGGCGAGCGTTGATATGGCGACCTGCGCGCCGTCTACAGGTGAGGGCGATCCAGAGCTGCGCGCGCGGTGGACGGATCCGGATTACGACGCCTCTATGTCGGCGAGCTATTACGTGCGTGTGCTTGAGAACCCAACATGCCGTTGGAGCACGTGGGACGCTATGAAAGCGGGCACGCCGCCGCATCCTGATTTGCCGCAAACAATTAAAGAGCGCGCCTATAGCTCTCCCATCTGGATTAATACCAAATAGGCGTTAGTAAGCCTCTATGAGAAAATTACTCCGCGAGCCTTTTGTGCATTTTGTCCTGCTGGGCGTTTTGCTTTTTATCGGTCATAGTCTTTGGGCCCGTCATGCGTCTGAAGATGCCCGCACGATTTTCGTATCTGAAGAAGAGATGGAACGCCAAGCCCTCATCTTTGCGGGCGAGAATCGCCGCGTGCCGACAGATGATGATCTCACGGCACTACTTTATTCTTACGTCGAAGAAGAAGCGCTGGTGCGTGAAGCCAAAACGCGAGGATTTGGTGAAGATGACACAATTATCCGTAGACGGCTCGCGCAGAAAATGCGTTTTTTGATTGAGGATGTTGACCCGCCAAAAAAGCCAGATGACATAGTTTTAAAAAGCTGGTTTGAGAATAACCTTGATAGTTTCATCAGTCCTGCCCGCACCAGTTTTAGGCATGTTTATTTCAGCCCTGAAAGCGGGGAACCTTCTGCGCGTGCGTCGAAAATTCTAAGCACTTTATCAGCCTCTAATGACGGTGCGGCGCTGGGTGATCCCTTCATCATGAAGCGGGAATTTAAGGAGGTCACACAGATTGATATGGCTAGACTTTTTGGTCCTGAATTTTCGCAGCGGCTTTCAAAGCTGGAAGTCGGCGATTGGGAAGGCCCTGTTGAGTCAGCCTTTGGGGTGCATCTTGTAAAACTCACGAGTCGCAGCGAAGCGCGCACACCGTCATTTGATGAGGTGAAAAATGATGTTGCCAAGGCTTGGCTCGAACAAGCACAGCGCGAAGACAATGCGCGTCGTCTCAAAGAGCTTGTAACGAATTATAAAGTGAAAGTCGCTGGCGAATGAGACGGATTGTTACATTCGCCTTTTTCTTTTTTGCAACTCTTTTTCTTGCGGCTAAGGTAACAGCTCATGAGGTGCGACCTGCATATTTACAAGTCACAGAGACGTCGCAGGGCACATTTGATGTCGTCTGGAAACAGCCTGTGCTTGAGGGGAAACGGCTTAAAATTCAGCCTGTCTTTCCCCAAGACTGCGCGGAAATCGGGAGCCGCGATATTCACAATAACGGCGCCACGGCGAGCGAGAGTTTTCAGATAGAATGCGCTCTGAAGACGGGTGTGATTTCGCTTGAGGGCCTCGAGCGAACACTGACCGATGCTTTTATCCGTATTGATTATCTAGACGGCACGCAAAATTCTGGCGTCATAAAACCGAGCGCCCCGCGCTTTGATTTAGGCGTTGAGAATAATTCGCCTGCAAGCGATTACATAAAAATCGGCATCGATCATATTATTTACGGTTGGGACCATCTGCTATTCGTCATTGGGCTGGTGATGCTAGTATCTAGGCGGCAGATAATTGGCGTCGCCACGGCGTTTACGGTGGCGCATAGCCTCACACTTGTGCTCGCGGCGCTGGGCTATTTAAGTTTACCGACGCGCCCTGTCGAAATTTTGATTGCGATGAGCATTGTCCTGCTCGCTATAGAAGTCATCCGAAAATCGCGCGGGGGCAGTTCGATTGCAACGCGCAAACCTTATCTGATTAGCTTTGTGATTGGCCTTATCCATGGTTGTGGTTTTGCGAGTGCCTTGTCCGATATTGGCTTGCCAAAGGGGACAGAGCTTCTGGCACTCCTGCTGTTTAATCTTGGAGTAGAATTAGGGCAAATTGCGATTATCGCGCTCCTGCTAATTCTTCTCTGGCTGGCCACAAAAGCGTTTGAAAATAGCCGTAAACCCATTGAAATCGGTAGCGCCTATCTGCTCGGCACTATCGCTATGTTTTGGACGGTGCAGCGCCTGTCAGATTATTTCATCACCTAATCCGCCACGTCTTCAAGCCGTTTGATATTGACTAACTTTAGCAACTCAGCAGCTGCGCGGGCATCGCATAATGCGCGGTGGTGGGTTGTGAGATCAATATCGTAATCCGCGCAAAGGTTTTTCAGGCTATAACTTTTATGACCCGGATAAAGCTTGCGCATGCTTGCGACGGTACAGATTTTCGGATGACGAAAGCGCCTCTCAATCCGCCGATACTCCATCGAAATAAAGCCGTAATCAAAATTTACATTATGGGCTGCAAAAATCGCGTCGCCCATAAATGCAGCAAAGCTATCGGCGACCTCTTGAAACAAAGGCGCGCCCGAAACCATCTCATTAGTGATGCCTGTTAGCCGCGTGATGTTAGGCGGAATAGGACGCTGCGGATTGAGTAGGCTTTGCCATTCATCGATGATTTCTCCGCCCTGCATTTTGATCGCGCCAATTTCCGTCAGCCTATGATTACCCGCACGTCCACCTGTCGTTTCGACATCCACGACGACATAAATCTGGTTGGGGTCAATCACCCAGTCTATGCGCGCAATAGACGTTTCAAACCCTGCTGCTTTTAACTGCGCTATGCGGGTAAGTTGGTTGCGCCGAATGACATCGCCTTCGGCTTTAATCTCAAAAAAACTGAGTTCGCCGTCCTTAATAAGCATAAGATCAGGAAAGCCGTCTTTTGTGTGACTCCAATCCTTGGCCATTAGCCGTAGCATGGCAGCAAGAGCGGCAGGCGGGGCTGTTTCTATCAATAGCTTTGCTCTGTCTAACGTCCGCCCGCGCCACATAAATATCCCGTTGGGAGTGCCGTGATGACGGGTCGCGACTTTGAGAATGTTTAGCAGTGTCTGCGCAGGATTTGACAGGCGTTCAAGTTTCGCCTCAATCGTAACTTCATTATCCGTGAAAAACTGCCCAGATTTTAAATTGGCGGGCAGGCGTTCAAAACTATTATGCAATACAGATGTCTCAGAGGCATAAAGTTCCTGCCAAAATAAAAGTCCGAACAGCATTTTCCACGGCGCATTCTCAGTCCGCTCCACAGTGTAGCCCTGCGCGCGGTAATGACGGGCCGCCGCCCGCTCTGGCTCATGGCGAAAGGCTTCATCAAGGCTAAGCACTTCGCTGCCGCGCAAAATATCGGTGACACGACTTGTGCGTTTTTTGTCGAATTTACGCGCATAGAAATCACTGGCGAAATGATATTCATCATCCGACGCGGGATTATCGATCATCGCCTCAAGACGCGTTTTAACCCAGTCGCGGTCATCGTCATTATTGCGACTATAGCGCAGGCGCACGGTGCGTTCATTACATTGCGGCGTCTCGCTTAGACCGTAAAGCGTGAGTGCAGTCGCGACATCGCCAAGCCGTTCAGAAAGCCCGCCGAGCTTACTGAGTAATTTATCTCGCCCTGCTTGCGATACATTACAAAGCGGTTCTGGCCAGTCCGGTGTCGTATCAATAAGTCTCGCGACATCTGCGTCAGTGCCGTTACGAAAATCATATAGGGCGGAGGCATAAAAATAAGCAGTGCGCGCTTCAGCTTTGTTTTCAAAACGGGGGCCATAGCTGTCTTTAAAATCGGGAGCCTTAACTAAGCCGAGGTCACGTAAAGTAAAGGGCTGGAGGCTGTCTTCGATACGCCCAAAATACAGATAGAGAATATAGCGTAAGGATTCGCGGCGGCTCTGTACAATTGCCGCTCCCATGTCTCGCGCATGCTGCGTGATGATGTCTTTGTCGAAATGAGCCATAGCCGCGTCAATCAGCAGAGGCTTCTTCCATGACGATTTAAACGCACTCGCGCAGAGATGTGCGCGCAGAAATTCTATGAGTTCTGGCTTGGTCAAGCTGTTAAGATAAGGCGCTGTTTCTTGAGCGCATACATTGGCGGCAAAGCGACGCTCTTTTAAAAGCTCAAATTGCGCGTCGAGATTTTCTATTTCAGGATAACTCAGCTTCCGCGTCTGAAAGACATGACCTTTGCGTCCTGCGATACGGACATAGGCACATTGCGCGGCGTGGGGCAGGGCGTGGAATTCGTCGATAAACTGCGCTGCGGGCGCGTCGAGGCAGGCTTTATATCGCTGAGCGACTTTGCTAAGCATGTCCACAAAATGGGTGTGATAATAAAATTGCGGTAAATCTGGCAGGCGGCGCGGCGCACGACGGGCAGGCCATTGCCGCTGCGGCATAGCGCGTTCTGAAATGGATGAAGTTTGCGACGAAGACATAACCGAACAATTAGCGAACATAGCTCAGCTGTCAAGGAATGTTGATGAGTGGTTTTACTAAGGTGAAAGCTCTTATTAGCGCTTAGCCGAGTTCGACTTTATGTGAGGACTTTTGTAACGGCTTTTTTCCAACCCGCAAGATGGGTTTCGCGCGCCTCGCAGCTCATGTCTGGTGAGAAGCTTGCTTGGGCTTGCCAGTTTTGCGCAACCTCTTCGAGCGATCCATAAATGCCTGCTTTCAAGGCCACCAGATAAGCCACACCGAGCGCGGTTGTTTCCATGACACGTGGGCGGTCTATCGGCAGGTCTAAAATATCGGATAGATATTGCACGAGCCAATCATTATGAACCATCCCGCCGTCTACGCGCAGGCGACTTTGGCTGACCCCGTCTTCACGCATCGCGTCAAAGAGGTCTGATGTTTGATAGCAAACAGATTCGAGCGTCGCGCGCACAATTTCGGCGCGGCCCGTATCGCGGGTGAGGCCAAATATCGCCCCCCTCGCGTCAGGATCCCAATAGGGCGCGCCGAGGCCAGTGAAAGCGGGTACTAAATATACCCCTGCATTATCTTTTGTGGTGCGCACCATGGCTTCTGTCTCACGCGCTTCTTTAATGATCTCGATGCCGTCTCGTAGCCATTGAACAGCTGCGCCTGCGACAAAGATTGAGCCTTCAAGCGCGTAACTCGTCTTTCCATCGATGCGGTAAAGCACGGTGGATAGTAGGCGGTTCTTAGATTGCACGACCTCACGGCCTGTATTGAGGATCACGAAACAGCCTGTGCCGTAAGTTGATTTTATGCTGCCGCGTTCAAAGCAGGCTTGCCCAATGGCGGCGGCCTGTTGATCCCCTGCGACACCCAAAATAGGGAGCTGTTCTGAAAGTAGGCCCTTCGCTGTTACGCCGTAATGATCAGCGCAGTCTTTGACCTCTGGCAGGATCTTGCGCGGCACATCAAAAATGGAGAGAAGTGCGTCGTCCCAATCGCTGTCATGGATATTAAATAAATTTGTACGGCTCGCATTTGTGGCGTCTGTCGCGTGCACCGCCCCGCCAGTTAGACGCCAGATAAGAAAACTATCGACTGTGCCAAACGCAAGCTCCCCTTTTTCTGCACGGGTTCGTGCACCGTCAACATTGTCTAAAATCCAGGCCGCCTTGGTCGCGCTGAAATAGGGGTCAAGTAATAGTCCTGTCTTGGCAGACACTTCGGCTTCGTCATGGCGGGTTTTCAACTCACGGCAAATCTCGGCTGTGCGGCGGTCTTGCCAGACGATGGCGTTGTAAATTGGCTTACCCGTTTTGCGGTCCCAGACAATCGTTGTTTCGCGTTGGTTCGTAATGCCAATACCGACCATGTCATACCCGTTATTCGCCGCAAAATCATAGGCGCCTTTTAGGGTCGAAAGCGTCGTCTCCCAAATCGTCTCTGCGTCATGTTCGACCCACCCATCGGCGGGATAAATTTGCGGAAACTCTTGCTGCGCCGTGAACAGCACATCGCCCTCTGGCGAGAAGACGAGTGTGCGAGAACTGGTGGTGCCTTGGTCAATTGAGAGAATAGCGCGCTGTGTCATAGCGCGAAGTTATCAGGGAGGCTGCGTTAGTCAATCAGTCCAAATTGATAAATTATCGTGTCGAGATAGGTTTGATCAGGCTGCAAAACAATAGAGGGGAAATGAGCCAGATTTACGGCGTTCGGGCGAGCCTGCGCCTCTATCGCAAAGCCGTGTGAGGGGCCGAATTTAATACCCTCTCTGCCGTCACATACGGGTAGGGCTTGTCCCGAATAGAACTGCACGCCGTCCGCTGTGCCGAACACGTCGAGCCGTCGGCCAGAGGCGGGGCTTTCCACGCGCGCCATGTGACGTAGCGCGTCGCCGCCTACGATGTAATGATCATCAAAGCTGAGCGGTCGGGGCGTATCCGAGAGGGCCGTAATCTGCCGTAAGTCTTTGGGATGGTTCGACAGAGGCGTGATGTCGCCATTGCAGCAATTATCTACGTCTTGAGCCGCTATGGTCATGCTGTTGATTTGAACACGGTGGTCACGGACAGGGCTCGCGCCGCCGTCAGTCAGGTTAAAATACTCATGCCGTGTCATCGCAATCGGTGTCGGGGCGGTGGTGCGCGCTTGCAGGTGATAGGTGAGGCGACAGCTTTCGTCTAAGCTCACATCAATTTGCGCATTAACAACACCGGGAAAGCCGCCCGCATTTTCTGGCGTCTCATAAGTGAAGCTCAGACCTTGCGGTGTTTCTTCTGCGGCCCAGAGCTTTTTATGCCAGCCTGTCTTTCCGCTGTGCAGGCAGGTCTGACCCTCATTGTCGTCTAAGCTATGAATTTGACCCGCGAGCAAAAATTCTGCGCCGCTAATGCGGTTCGCGACAGGGCCGATGACAGGTCCGATATAGGCAGGGTTGTCTTCATATTGCGCAACGCTATCAAAGCCGAGCACGACAGGGCCGAGCTTTCCGTCTTTATCTGGCATATGCGCGCTCACCAATGCGGCGCCGAAATCAGTGAATGTGACATGCGCGCCCGCCGCATTTGTCAGTGTGTATAAAAACGCCGTTCGGCCATCGCTAAGACGGCCAAACGGCGTTGATGTAACGGCTGTGACCACGGTTACTTTGTGTGATAGGTCACAATGTTTTCAAGATATTCCTGACGACCAGATTTTGGCGCAGGCGAGTTATTTGTCTCAAGCGCAAAATCCGCCATGGCGTCAAGATCAGCTTTTCCGTCGAGCATTTTCTTGCCCATGCCGCTGTCCCAACCGCTATAGCGCTCATCAACAAAGCTCGAGAGTTTCTCTGATTTAATTAACTCTGCGGCGTTGTCGAGCGCGCGAGCGAGGAGATCCATGCCGCCGATATGGGCATAGAATAAATCTTCCGCATCATTAGATTGACGGCGGACTTTGGCATCAAAATTCGCGCCACCGTTTTTAAAACCGCCGCCACGCAAAATGTAATAAAGGGCCATTGTGTTTTCACGTAGGTCGTTCGGGAATTGGTCCGTATCCCAGCCGTTCTGAGGATCGCCGCGGTTGAAATCGATTGAGCCAAAGATACCGAATGCATTGGCCATTTCAACTTCGTGCTCAAAATTATGCCCCGCGAGCGTTGCGTGGTTAGGTTCGATATTCACACCGACTTCATTCTCAAGACCGTACTTTTTTAGAAAGCCGTAGACTGTCGCAACGTCGCGGTCATATTGGTGCTTTGTGGGTTCGTGCGGCTTGGGCTCGATCCAAATGTCGCCTTTAAATCCAATCTTATGTTTGTGTTCGACCACCATATTCACAAAGCGCCCGAGTTGATCCATTTCGCGGCCGACATCTGTGTTGAGAATGGTCTCATAGCCTTCGCGCCCGCCCCACATCACATAGCCTGCCCCGCCGAGGCGGTGTGTGGCCTCAAGGCAGTGCTTCACCTGCAAAGCGCCAAACGCGACGACATCAGGATTTGGGTTAGTAGACGCGCCAGACATATAGCGCGGATGTGAAAACATATTCGCCGTGCCCCAAAGAAGTTTCGTTTTCGCACTGTCCATTTTAGCTTCGATCTTGTCGACAATGGCCGCGAAGTTTTCGACATGCTCGCGGGGTGTTTCTGCCGCCGCCATGACATCTGTATCGTGGAAGCAGAAGAACGGCTGGCCGAGTTTTTCAAAAAAGCTAAACGCTGCGTCGAGCTTAGCATCTGCGGCCGCTTGATCATTCGTGCCGGCAAGCCAAGGGCGTCCAAAGGTATCGCCGCCAAAAACGTCTGCACCGTTCCAACAGAAATTATGCCAATAACAAACCGCGACACGAAGATGCTCTTCGACAGTCTTGCCCATAATGACTTTTTTGGGGTCATAATATTTAAAGGCGAGGGGGTTGTCGCTGTCGGGGCCCTCAAATTTAATGGGGGAAATATGGTCGAAATAGCCGCTCATGAGGTCAGCTCCTTGGTTTGAGAATAAAGGGATTTAAAGGTTTTACGCCGCGCACCGTAAAGCGAAACGAGATCAGCATCGGGTTCAATGGTGAGCTCAATTTCGGGTGGTTTACAGACATCTTGAGCGCTCTCGCCGCTGACGCAAAGACGCGCAAGGCGTGCTGCGCCAAAAGCTGGACCCACAGCCGCGCCGCCGCGGTAATGAAGCGGCAGATTAAAACTACTGGCGAGAATTTTGCCCCAATAAAGACTGCGCGCTCCGCCGCCAATGACAGAGAGCGCTTCTGGCGCTGCTCCCGCACTGCGTAGCGCGTCTAGGCCGTCGGCTAGTCCAAACGCCACGCCTTCCAGCGCGGCTTGGGCAAGGCTGACTTGATTGTCTTCATGAGTGAGGCCAAAGAAAGCGCCTGTCGCGCGCGGGTTATTATGCGGTGTGCGTTCGCCCGATAAATAGGGGAGGAAAAACGCGCCGTGGCTGGGCGTGTTGGCGTCTTCAGCGGCGGCATATAAATCAGCAGGCTGCGCAAAACCTGTGATGCGGGCTGCAAAATCTACGGCACTTGCAGCTGATAACATCACGCTCATTTGGTGCCAGAGATTGGGCAGCGCGTGGCAGAATGTGTGCACGGCAGAGGCGGGGTTCGGACGGTAGCTATTATCTGCCGTAAAAATTACGCCTGATGTCCCAAGCGAGACAAAGCCTTCGCCAGGCACGACAGTGCCAGAGCCAACAGCGCCCGCGGCATTGTCACCGCCGCCCGCCGCGATGGGAACTTGAGGCACGCCCCAATCCGCTGCGACCTTGGCTGAAAGCTGCCCTGTGGCTTCTGAGCCTTCGTAAAGCTTTGGCATGTTTTCACGTTTCAGACCCGTCAGCGCGAGGACTTCGTCAGACCAATCGCGCGCCGCCACATCCATCCATAGCGTGCCTGCGCTATCGCTCATATCAGAGGCATATTCCCCGCACATCAGAAGGCGGACGTAATCTTTGGGGAGAAGCACTTTACGCGTCTTGGCAAAATGCTCGGCCTCATAAGTGCGCATCCATTCAAGCTTGGGCGCCGTAAAACCCGGCATAGCGAGATTGCCTGTGATGTTCATCAAGTCTGGCATTTCGGCCATCATGCCTTCACACTCAAGGTGGCTACGACCATCGTTCCACAAAATCGCGGGACGGAGAACTTTATCGTTTTCGCCTAAGCATGTCGCGCCGTGCATTTGACCCGACAGGCCAATGGCTTTGACACCGCTGCGCAGATTTGCGGTTAGGCCTTTTACAGCCGCCGTTGTGGCGTCCCACCAATTGGCTGGGTTCTGCTCTGACCACAACGGATGTGGGCGCTGTACCGTGAGCGGGGCGGTGGATTGGTCAACAATGCGCTGGTCGCTGTCTATGAGCACGGCTTTGACGCCAGATGTGCCGATATCAATGCCGAGATACATTGGGGGCTACTCGACCGTCAGCGTGACAGTTTTGACATTGTCAGAGCTATTGCCGACCATGATGTCAAATTCACCTGGCTCAACGACGCGCACCATGTCACGATTGTAGAATTGCAGCGCCTCTGTCGTAATCGGGAGTGATACAGTCTGGCTTTCGCCCGCAGCAAGGCTAACACGTTTAAAGCCGCGTAATTCTTTGACAGGGCGTGTGACCGAACTGACTTTATCACGCAGATACATTTGCACGACTTCATCGCC
>CAYRIV010000013.1:0-74181 GCA_964424575.1 uncultured Caulobacterales bacterium
CATCCTCACCTCCAGCGGCTCATGCGACCGCTTGGCCGTCTTACTTAATCGTGTAAACTACTCCCACCCGCGTTATCGTATCCGTCTTCTCGCGGCCCTCTGGCACAGTTGAGTGGTAATCCACGCGGTAGCTCGCGCGCGCCGCTAAATTCCCAAGCAGTTTTGACGTCAACCCGACCTCATTCCAAACATAAGTATCTGATTTAGAATAAGTGATTTCTGAATTATTATAAAAGGACACTTTATCGTTAATGTCCCAATCAAAATTAGACGCCCCGCGCAAACCCACTTCGCGCCGAGTGGGTTTATTTGCACCTTGTGGATCTTGGTAACGGTAACCTGCGCCCGCCTCAATATCCCAGCCAATAGGATCAGGAATGATGAGCTTATAACCTAACCCACCGCCAAAATAATAACCTTCTTCGAACGCACCAAAATCATCAAAGAAATAATCGGCATTGCCAAAGCTATAGAGCCGTTCATTTATCTGTCGGTCAAGTTGATAGGCGGCACGCAAGCGTTGTTTGTTTTTCGCGCCTCTATTGCGGCCATAGTCATAATTTCCTTTAAACTTATGTTTCCAGCGACCTTCCGTATTAGCAAGCTTGAGGCCAATCCCGATGTCTTCTGTTTCTGTATTGCCTGTCGTGCGAGAGCCTGATGCCGACGCTTCGCCCTTCCAGCCTTCGATAAGGCCAAATCGGTTTTTTGTGGGAGTGGGAGCAGGAGCAGGGGCAGGGACAGAAGACGCCGCACTTTGTGAGGTTTGAGCAAATGTCAGCGCGCTTGGGCCTAAGAGAGCGACACTCAAAACAATGCGAAAATATAACATAATAAGTCTAGGATAAAATATATAAGAGCTTTTTACTTATCGTTATTCGCATGCGCGCAAAAGAGAAAACTAAAACCCCCTGGCAGACAAAATTAAAGCCCGCCCCAATAGGCGAGCTTTATAAACTTAAAAACGAAACTGCGATTTATTTGAGTGTATAGACGACACCTACGCGGCTGATCGTATCTGTTTTTTTACGCCCTGCTGGTACTGTTGAGTGATTATCAATACGGAAAGAGGCGCGCGCGGCTAGGTTGCCCATAAGCTGTGCCGTAATGCCCGTTTCGTTCCAGATATAAGTATCAGAACTTGAGTAAATTAACTCAGAATTATTATAAAGCGAAACATTATCGTTAAAAACATAGTCCATGTTAGACGCAAGACGACCTGCAAGTTCTTCTGTCGTAACAGGCACAATTTCTTGTGTCTTTTGATTCCGGAAACCTAGGCCAGCTTCAACATCCCACTTAAACGGGTCGGGCAGAACCAGTTTATAACCGAGACCTGCGCCAACAAAATAGCCTGATTCAAAAGCACCGAAATCATCTTGGAAATAATCTGCATTGCCGTAAGCATAGAGACGTTCATTAATGTCGCGATCAATTTGATAGCCAAGCGCAAAACGCTGCTTATCCTTTACGCCTGATGTTTTGCCGTAATCGACAGACGCGTTGAATTTATGCCGCCAAACATCGTCTGATTTAACGAGGTTCAATCCAAGTCCAACGTCTGTGGTCTCAGTATTCCCTGTCGTTTTTGAACCCGTTAAGCCGGCCTCCCCTGTCCAACCGTCAGCAATGCCTGCAAAAGCGGGTGAAGCAAGACCAATCGCTAGCGTGCTAGCTATCAAAGTCGTTTTTAAGAAATGTGTCATAAATGACTCCTTTAAAAATTTCATCGCCCCAAGATGCGCGCTATAGTTATTTTTGAGTTTACAGAAGATGAACAGAACTGTTTTAGGCAGAATATGGCAACAAATTCATCTCAAAGACATATTGGCAAATAGTCTTCCCAAGGACGCTGCACCGCGTTAAAGGCTGGTTATGGCAAAAACAGCACTTATCACAGGCATAACGGGTCAAGACGGCGCATATCTTGCGAGATTGCTCCTATCCAAAGGTTATATTGTGCACGGGATTAAACGGCGCAGTTCTAGCTTTAATACGGCGCGCATTGACGGCCTTTACCA
This sequence comes from uncultured Caulobacterales bacterium, assembly GCA_964424575.1. Lineage (GTDB taxonomy): Bacteria > Pseudomonadota > Alphaproteobacteria > Caulobacterales > Maricaulaceae > Fretibacter. The sequence goes on from CAYRIV010000013.1 coordinate 2,022, forward strand.
AGATCCGCATGAGACTAATCCGAAATTATTTCTACATTACGGTGACCTAACGGATGCAACGAACCTTATCCGCATTGTTCAAGACGTTCGCCCGGACGAGCTTTATAATCTCGGCGCTCAGTCCCATGTGCAGGTCAGTTTTGAAACGCCAGAATATACGGCAAATTCCGACGCGCTCGGCACGCTACGTCTGCTCGAAGCGCTCCGTATTACAGGCCAAACAGAAAGCTGCCGCTTCTATCAAGCCAGCACATCAGAGCTTTACGGCAAGGTTGTGGAAACACCGCAATCCGAGACAACACCCTTTTATCCGCGCAGCCCTTACGCCGCGGCAAAGGCTTATGCATTTTACATCACGGTAAATTACCGCGAAGCTTACGGCATTCACGCCACTAACGGCATATTATTTAATCACGAAAGCCCAATGCGCGGGGAGACATTTGTGACGCGCAAAATCACACGCGCCGTCGCGTCTATTCATCACGGGCTGCAAGATAAGCTATATCTTGGCAATCTCGAGGCTAAGCGCGATTGGGGGCATGCACGCGACTATGTCGAAGGCATGTGGCGGATTGTGCAGCATGACAATCCACAAGATTTCGTCCTCGGCACTGGCGAAATGCACAGTGTGCGCGAATTTGTTGAGCGCAGTTTTGCCGCAGTTGATATCATAATTGATTGGACAGGCGAGGGGGCAGAAGAAATCGGGCGCAACGCCCAAACGGGTCAAACGCTTGTCGAAATAGACCCCCGCTATTTCCGTCCAACCGAAGTTGAAAACTTGCTGGCTGATGCCTCCAAAGCCAAACGTCTTTTAGGGTGGGAAGCCAGTACATCTTTCGAGGCGCTAGTGGATGAAATGATGGCCTCTGACCTGATTGAGATTCCCAAAGAGCGCGCGCCACATGGGTGAGACGGCACTTGCAGGAAAACGTGTCTGGGTCGCAGGCCACAAAGGCATGGTCGGGCAAGCGCTTATACGCAGGCTAGCGCGCGAGAACATTGGCACGCTACTCATAGCAACACGCGCGGAGCTTGATCTCACAAACCAAGCCGAAGTGAACGCTTGGGTAAAAGATCATAAACCTGACCTCATCTTTCTCGCCGCTGCCAAAGTCGGGGGCATCGTCGCAAACCGTGACGCGCCCGCAGATTTCCTATTTGAAAATCTCGCAATCGCGCAAAACGTCATTCACGCTGCACATAAAAACAAAGTTGAGAAATTACTCTTCCTCGGCTCGTCTTGCATCTATCCCAAATTCGCACCGCAACCCATTTCTGAAGACGCGCTTTTAACGGGGCCGCTAGAGCCGACAAATGAAGCTTACGCGCTGGCGAAAATTGCAGGGCTAAAGTTATGTAAGGCCTATAAACAACAATATGGTGATAACTTTATCTCGGCTATGCCAACCAATCTTTACGGCCCAGGCGATAGCTATGACTTGCAAAACTCACACGTCATTCCTGCGCTGATTATGAAAGCGCATGCCGCGAAACAGGCGGACGACAAATCAATGGAGATTTGGGGTACAGGCAAGGCGAGGCGTGAGTTTTTACATGTTGATGATTGCGCTGATGGGCTCGTGCATTTGATGAAACATTATGATGGCGAGACGGCGGTTAATCTCGGTACAGGCAAGGACATGACCATCACAGACACTGCCAAGGCCGTTATGGAGGTCGTCAGCTTTGAGGGTGAGCTTACCTATGACACATCAAAACCCGACGGTACGCCGCGCAAGCAACTGGATACATCGCTCATGCAAAGCCTCGGCTGGAACCCTCGTATAGATTTTAATAAAGGATTGGCGACAGCCTACGCTGATTATTTGGCGCGCTTTTCATGAACTATGATGTCGTCATTATTGGTGCAGGTGCGGCTGGCCTCATGTGCGGTGCCAAAGCAGGTGCGCGCGGGCGGCGTGTTGTGATTATTGACCATGCTGAAAAAGCAGGTGAGAAAATCCGTATCTCTGGCGGCGGTCGCTGTAACTTCACCAACCTTCATTGCGGGCCAGATAATTTCATCAGCCAAAATCCGCATTTCGCGAAATCTGCTTTGTCCCGATATTCCGTTTATGACTTTATTGATCTCGTCGACAGCTACGGGATTGGGTGGCACGAAAAAACCAAAGATCAACTTTTTTGCGATGGGCGCAGCCAAGAGATTATCGACATGCTTTTGTCTGAATGTGACAAGGCGGGAAATGACATCTGGCTTGATATGGGCGTGAAATCTGTTGTCAAAGTTGGTGACGTTTTTAAAATCAAAACCCACCATCACACAATCACCGCAAACAGCGTCGTGATTGCAACAGGCGGGCCGTCTATTCCCAAAATGGGCGCGTCGCGCTTTGGCTACGACATCGCGCAGCAATTTGGCTTAAACGTGATTGAACCTGTGCCCGCCCTCGTGCCGCTCACCTTTACTGATCAATTAAAAGCCCCTCTGAAAGCGTTATCAGGTGTCAGTGTGGAGGCGAAAGTCAGCCATGCCAAGGCCGTGTTTGACGAGGCCATGCTTTTTACCCACCGCGGGCTATCAGGGCCAGCGGTGCTACAAATCAGCAGCTATTGGGAACCTGGCGAGACCATCACGCTCGATATGGCGCCAGGCCGCAATATCGCGGAGGCGATGAAAAAAGACCGTCTCGAGCGCCCGCGTGTCTCACCTGCCGTCTGGCTTGGGCAGTTCATTCCCGCCCGTCTCGCGGACTATATCGCGGGTCATGTAAAAGCCACGCGGCTTGCCGATCTGTCAGACAAAGCCATTTTAAACTTAAGTCTCATGGTGCAAAATTGGACGGTCAAACCCGCAGGCTCTGAGGGTTTTCGCACGGCCGAAGTGACCAAGGGCGGCGTGGATACAGACGCGCTGTCGTCAAAAACTATGGAATGTAAATCTGTCGAAGGGCTTTATTTCATCGGCGAAGTCGTCGACGTCACCGGCCATCTCGGCGGGCATAATTTCCAATGGGCCTGGGCGAGTGGTGTGGTGGCTGGAGAAGCGTGTTAAAAGCCCAGTGGATACGCGACTGGGAGAGCATTGTTAAGCTAAGCCATCAAAAAGTAGTTTAATTCCAACGAGCACAAGCAGAGCATAAAGAACACGGAAAAAGACTTTCTCATCAATCCGTTTAATTAGCCACACCCCAATTAACACACCAATCGGCGCAATGGGGATGAGCACGAGCGAGGTTGACAGATTGGTTTTATCAAATTGCCCGAGCATGGCGTAGGGGATGAGTTTTACCGCATTCACAACTGTAAAAAACATGACAGCCGTGCCAGCATAAATGCGTTTTTCTAGCCCCTGCGGAATGGCGTAAGCTTGGAACGGCGGACCACCTGCATGGGCGATGAAACTGGTAAAGCCTGCCACGGTGCCCGCGATTAAGCCTGCGGGGCGATGGCCGGCTAGTCGGCTCAGGCCTTCGTTGTTGAGTACAAATTCTTTGGTCAAAGCATAGGCCACAAAGCCAAGCGCAATCAACGCGACAGCGATACGCACAAAATCCTCATTAACATATCGCGCTAAAAATCCGCCAATTACAATCCCGATAATCGCGCCAGGCAGCGTGAGTATTAAAACACGCTTATCCCAATGTTTGCGGTAGGCAGACACGCTCGTCCAGTCCATCACAATCAAAATCGGCAGCATAATGCCTGCCGACTGCACAGGCGAAATGGCAAGCGACATGACAGGCACGGCGAAAATGCCGAGCCCGCCGAGGCCGCCTTTGGAAATACCCGTTGTGATGACTGCAAAAACAGCGCAGGCCCAAAAAAACGGATCATTTATAAGCGTCAAGTCCATAGCGCGTTTTGGGCCAATCACGGCGCTTTTCAAACCCCTAAATTTGGCTATCATAGTACCATGAAGACGATTGATCTCAACGCAGATATGGGCGAGGCCGAGGACGCAGACGGCATCGCCTCAGAGCTCGCGATATTAAAATATGTCAGTTCGGCCAGTATCGCTTGCGGCGGGCATAGAGGCGATGCAGACTCTATGGCGCGCGTGAGCAGAGAGGCCTTAGACAGAGGCGTGCGCATCGGCGCGCATCCCGCCTATCCTGACCGCGAAAACTTTGGCCGCACCTCATTTGTACTTGGCAAAGATATCTCGGAAGAGGATTTACGAGCTGAGCTTAAGACGCAAATTAACGCGCTTAAAGATATCGTCGCGCAGCAAGGCACGCGACTCGGTTACGTTAAACCTCACGGTGCGCTTTATAACGACGCCGTAAAATCAGCAGACTTATCCACTCTGATTGTTGACGTCATTTCTGGTATTGATCCCGCCCTCGCATTTATGGGAGCTCCAAATAGTGAAATGGGGAAAGCCGCAACACAGCGCGGCCTCAAATTTATCGCAGAAGGGTTTATTGACCGCCGCTATCGGCGTGACGGGCATTTACAATCGCGCTCCATTGACGGGGCCGTTATCAAAACACATGCCGAGCGCATGGCGCAACTTCACGGGCTTATCACGACAGGCGAAGTTGAGACAGCAGGGCAGAATATAATTAAACTCGCCTGTGATAGCCTGTGTCTTCATAGTGATAGTGCAGGCGCGCTTGAGACAGCCGCTTCTGCGCGAGACTTAATCGAAGCCGCAGGCGTGCTCGTGTGCGCCGCCCCACGTCCTGCTAATAATAATGCCGCAATTTAAGGCTATGCCATGGTAAAAAAAATATTGGGCAAGGATAGTTTACCTGAGCCAACAATTCTGCCCTATGGTGATAGTGCAATCTCACTCAGCTATAAGTGCGAAGGATATAATGCGGCTGTGAATACAGCCGTGCTTGCGCTTGCCGCGCATCTGCGGACTACAGGCACGTGGGAAGATGTGGTTAGCGCCTATGACAGTCTTGTCGCGCGTTTTAATCCGTCCAAAGTAAGCTTAGATCAAGCGACTAAAAACCTCACGCAAGCGGTAGTAGACTTATCAAAGTCACCCGCGCAAACTCCGACACCCCGCACAATTGATGTTCCCGTTTATTACGGCGGAAAGGAAGGTCCTGACATTGACCGCATCGCGCGTAGTAGCGGGCTTTCGATAGAAAAGGTAATCAAGACGCACAGCGCGCAGCCCTATAAAATCTGCATGATGGGTTTTCTACCAGGGTTCACATTTTTATCTGAAACGCCCAAGGCCCTACACCACCCGCGACTCACAAGTCCACGCCTGTCAGTGCCAGCGGGTTCAATCGGCATTGCAGGTTGGCAAACGGGGCTCTACGGGCTTGACTCACCTGGTGGCTGGCAAGTGATTGGCCGCACACCACTTAAGATTTTTGACACTCATAGACATGAGCCCTTCCTTTGGCAGGCTGGCGATTATTTACGGTATATTCCGCAGGATGGTGCTTTTCCAAATGACTTAGAAGACGAGGGCCTCACCCCATGATGCGGATATTAAACGGCGGCACCTCCACAACGCTACAAGACGCGGGACGGCCTGGCCTCCGCCATATGGGAATCCCAAGCGGCGGGGCGGCGGACAAATTAAATTTTGCACTCGCCAATTATCTGGTTGGCAATCCGTGGGACAGGCCCGCACTGGAATGTACGCTCGGCGGTCTGCACGCCCGCTTTGAACGCGACACCGTCATTGCCCTTGCGGGTGCAGAAATGTGGGCACAGATCAACGGCCAAAACCTCCCCAATTTTACGGCTGTCCCTGTCAAAGCGGGCGACATTCTTACCCTTAGCTTTGCGCGTCATGGCGTGCGCAGCTATCTCGCGGTCGCGGGCGGGCTATCAGGGCAAGAAGATTTTGGGTCTGTTTCAACTTACACGCTGGCAGGGCTTGGCGGGATAGAGGGTCGCGCCTTGCAAGCGGGGGACAGTTTCGCGCTCTCTGATCCGGTAGGGGAGCGACAGAAAATACCGCCTGGCCTCGTGCCTTATCTCTCAACGCACGTCATTTTACGCGCAAGACCCGCGCCTGAATTTGAGCAGCTTACGCCTGAGTCGCGCCGCCATCTTTTTATCAATGCCTATGCGGCTAGCCCACAGACAGACCGGATGGGCGCGCGGCTGCGCGGCAATAAAATCGCGCTATCACATAATGTCTCAATGATTAGCGCGCCGCTTCTGCCCGGCACGCTACAACTTCCACCAGACGGCAAACCTATTTTAGCGTTGGTCGATGGTCACTGCACGGGCGGCTATGCGCGCTGCCTCCATGTTATTCGTGCTGATCTTTGGCAGCTTGGACAAATTGGGCCAGGTACGCGGGTGAGTTTTCGGCGCTGTTTTATTGGCGAGGATGAACGCGCGCTTGCCCACCGCAATAGTTTCTATGGCGGGTTGATGGAGGGCTTTTCGTTTTAATTTATTTAACGCCTGTACTGCCAAAACCGCCTGCGCCGCGTACCGTTTCAGAGAGTGTCTCCACCGCTTTAAATGTCGGCTGGGTAATCGGCGCAATCACCATTTGCGCAATACGTTCCCCACGGTTGATAGTGAACGGCTCTGCGCCATGGTTTATCAACAGTACTTTGACCTCGCCGCGATAATCCGCATCAATTGTGCCAGGTGTATTGAGGCAGGTCACGCCGTGCTTATAAGCAAGTCCCGAGCGCGGGCGAATTTGGGCTTCATAGCCTGCGGGCAAGGCCATAGCAAACCCGGTCGGAACCAGCGCGCGTTCTTGCGGGGCTAACGTCATAGGTTGGTCCTCACTGACGGCTGCGCGAAGATCTGCCCCCGCAGCGAGATCTGTTTCATAAGCTGGCAGCTGTAAATCACCAAAATGCGGCAAAGTTTTAAACTCAACAGTCAGGGTCATATCAGGCTCTATTTAATAAATTTTTGAAAGTTAAAAATCTCAAGCGTATCGCGTAATTTCTTTTCATCATTTGGCGAGAGCGGCGGGCCTGAATATTCGGCCTTAAAATCCGCGCCTGCATCATAAAGCGTTAGTAGACCAGAGGTGCTGCTATCAAAGTCTTGCGACAGCGACAGCGGCAAGCCAGTCTTAAGCAGCGGGAGGTCTCGCATGGTAGGGACGAGATTTTCGCGTTTGCACATAACGCCGCGAATAGGCAGCTCGCCAAACATGCTCATATGACCATCATTATTGCCGTCATAAACGCTATCGAGAAACGCGCCTGCATCTGCAAATTGTCCGTCTTCGACTTTGCCGTCATTTGGCATAAGCACGATTTCACAATTGGCGGTCGCATCTTGTGCGAAGACAAGAGTTGGTGACATAGCCGTAAATAAAATGACCGTCCGGATGCATTTTAGTTTCATGTTTTTTCCTCAAAACGGGTGGCAATCACGCCTGCGAGTTTTTGTGCCGCCGTCATTTTGTCCATACGCGGCCAAGCGTCTTCACCGTTTTTGCTTACAATAATCATGGCGTTTTCATCCCCGCCCATGACGTCACCTGAGACATCATTGGCGACAATCATATCGCAATTTTTCTTCGTAAGTTTTGCTTTCGCGTGTTTAATGACATCATTCGTCTCTGCCGCAAAACCCACTACAAGAGTTGGGCGATTTTTGCCATTCGCAATGCTCCCAAGAATATCAGGGTTTTCTGCCAAGTGGAGTTCTGGCAGGCCGTGCTTATCTTTTTTGATTTTCTCATCGCCTGCGCCTTTGACATGCCAATCGGCCACCGCCGCAACGCCGATAAATATATCAGCGGGTAGAGCTGTCTCGCACGCCGTGAGCATGTCGCGTGCTGTCTCAACATTCACAGTTTTCACCCCAACAGGTGCAGGCAGGGCCGTCGGGCCAGACACTAATGTGACTTCTGCGCCAAGAGCCCGCAGCGCACTCGCAATAGCGTAGCCTTGCTTGCCTGAGCTGTGATTTGAGAGGTAGCGCACGGGGTCAATCGGCTCGCGTGTCGGCCCCGCTGTAATAAGCGCATGACGCCCTTTGAGCGGCTGCGGGGCGTCCAAACTCTGGTCGCCCGAAAGCAGATTTTCAATCGCGTCGGCAATCGCCTCAGGCTCACTCATACGGCCAAACCCAAATTCACCGCAAGCCATTTCGCCCGCATCAGGACCCAAAATATATTGCCCGTCATTTTTCAGGGTCTGCACATTGCGCTTGGTTGCGGGCGCCTCCCACATACGCACATTCATAGCTGGCACAAAGAGAACGCGTTTGTCTGTTGCGAGAAGGGTCGTGCTCGCAAGATCATTAGCAATACCGTGAGCGGCTTTGGCCATCAGGTCAGCTGTGGCAGGCGCAACAACGACTAGGTCGGCGCTACGCGACAGCTCAATATGACCCATTTCAGATTCCGTTGTCAGGTCCCAAAGATCAGAAAACACACGCTCACCAGAGAGGGAGCCCGCAGATAAAGGCGTCACGAATTCAGATCCCCCGCGCGTTAAAATGACCCGCGTGGCTATCCCGCGCTTGGCGAGAAGCCGAATTAAAAACAGTGATTTATAGGCTGCTATGCCGCCGCCGATAATCAATAAAACACGCTTATCCATAACGCCTTATAGGGCGGGACGAATAGGATTGAAAATGATTAAATCAGGCCGCCTTAGAACTTACGCGTAAAACTCGCTGAGACGGATTGTGAAGCACCGAATTCATTGTCATACTCAGTTAAATCAAGACGTAATCCTGACACTGGCGACAGCGCATATTCAGCGCCAATGCCGTAAGCAATGCCGTCAAGGTCCAGCTCAACTTTGCCCGTATTTCCGTCAAGGTCTTCCGCTTTCACTGAAAGCTGTCTGAAGTCATAACCAAGACGTCCGTGCAATGAAAGACGCGGCGTAAGCGAACGGCGCGCAACGGCAAAGGCCGCAACATTGTAATCAAACCCGCCTTTGGTCGTGATATCGCCATCGACATCTTTTTCATCTAAAATTCCAAGAGAGCCTTCAAGCTCAGCCCCGTAAGAAGCGCCCAATAAACCACGGCCACTATCATAACCTAGTCGACCCTCAAGACCAAAGCTGTCAATATCAGTATCATACATGACGCCGCCAAGTGTACCGTAAAAAGTACCACGCGATGTTCCGCGAAGGCCGCGCAGATAAGGCGGCTGACCATAAGCGCCTGCGTGTGGCGCCCCTAGCCCATAATGCCCGTGACCTGTTGGATTGACGTGCACGGGACCTGGTCCGCCGCGCTCATAACCTGCGACTAAATTCTGATCTGGCCAATAATTTGGGTTCGCATTGCCAAAGGCGTTATGGTTTTGGCCTGCAACAGCATAGCTCTGACCTGGTGCACATGTGCCTGCGCTGCATCCGCTGTCATAAACTCCGTAAGACCCGCCTGTTTGCGAGGCAAGGTAAGGCTGCTCAATCGCTGAACACGCGCTCAAAGCTAAAATTGGCAACGCTAGAATATAATGACGCATGGATTGTCCCTCTTGGTTTGGGACAGGTTTAGCGAAAAAGACTTAATTTTTTCTAAGTCTTCTCTTTAAGCTTTGATAGGATTTTGACACATCAAAGTTGCGCAGCTGCGTAAACACCGCCAAGCGCCAATGCCACACCTGCGCCGATATAAAGTATAGGCTTAAGCGGGCTCGTTTTTATCACAGACACATCTTTTGGCGTCGACAGATCAATCTCACCGTCTGCCCACGCTTTGGCAAGTTTAGCAATATTTTCTGTCGCGTCTGGAAGCTGCTCCAGCGTACGACGCGCGCGGTCCATATTATCAAGCAAGTCTCCCAGACGCCCTTCGACACCCAGCTCGCGGCGCATACTGGCTTCCACAATCGGGCGCGCAGTTTCCCACATATCAAAATTCGGATCGAGACGGCGGCAGACGCCTTCGGTCTGCATCATTGTCTTTTGCAGCATGATAAGTTGCGGCTGCATCTTCATGTCAAAAATATCGGTAATCTCAAACAGCTGCAAAAGCACTTTACTCATCGACACGTCATTGGCCCGTTTGCCAAAAATCGGCTCACCGACGGCGCGGAGTGCGCCTGCGAAATCATCAACACTGTGGTCTTTGGGGACATAGCCCGCCTCAAAATGCACTTCAGCAATACGGCGGTAATCACGCCTTAAGAAGCCGTAAAGAATTTCGGCGTGAAAGCGTTGCTCGCGCGGCTCAAGCCGTCCCAAAATCCCAAAATCAATCAGCACAAGCTCGCTCTCACCAGATTCTGTTTTGGGCGTCACAATCATATTGCCTTCATGCATATCGGCATGAAATACCCCGTAATCAAATGAGCACGCGAGAAAGCTTTGCATCACTTTGCGCGCGATGTCTTTAGGATCATATTGCGGGTCAGTTAAAATGACGTCATCGCTGACCGCCATGCCGTCAATCCATTCGGTGACCAACACATTTTTACCGCCGAGCTCCCAGTGAATATCAGGCACGCGGTAGAACCCTGTTTCTTCTGCAGGTTCGGATAGTTCTGAACAGGCGGCCGCCTCGAGGCGCAGATCAAGCTCAAGCGAGAGCGCGCGTCCTGCGGTCTCGATAAATTCCACGGGGCCAAGGCGTCGCGCGTCAGGCACAAATTTTTCCGCCAGACCCGCCACCATTTTCAGCACGTCCATATCATCTTTCATGCGCGCCGCAATATTGGGGCGCAGAATTTTGACCGCCACGGTTTCGCGCGTGCCGTCTTTGCTTTCCAAGACGCCTTTATGAACTTGGGCGACAGACGCTGCCGCGATGGGCTCTGACAAGCTGATAAGTTTGTCTTGCCACGGCACGCCCCATTCCTCGGCGAGCATGTCTTCGGCTTTTTCCATTGGGAAAGACGGGACTTTATCTTTCAGTCGCGACAAACCTTTAACAAAAACAGGGTCAAGCATATCGCCGCGGGTCGAGAGGATTTGGCCAAATTTGATATAGGCAGGGCCGAGCTTCTCAAGCGCATTGGCAAAGCGCGCGCCTGGATTTTCATCGCGGCCAGATATGGCGAACAATCGCGACACGCCGCCAAAAAACCGCACAGGCAAAGGCACAGCACCCGCATATTCTTTGGGTATTAAGGCGTCATGACGCACCAGGACCCAGCCTGTGCGCATCATGCGAAAAAATGTCCGTATCTGACCCATAGCCAGCCTATAAACTTAAATGATAAAGAAAGCGATAGTGGGAATGCCGCAGGCGTTGGATGTAATGGCTAGTCTTGGCCGCGCATTTTGCCATGCTTCATTATGAAGGGCACGAGCGAAATTGAGAATAAAAGCGTGATGGGTAAGAAGCCAAAGATTTTGAAATTGACCCAAAACTCTTCTGATTGCGTGCGCCAAATAAATTCATTTAAGGCGGCACAGAAAAAGAAAAACAACCCCCACCGTATCGCGAGCGTATTCCACGCCGCATCAGGCAACTCAAAGGCGCCGTCAAAAAACATCTTCGCGACATTCTTTTTCATAATGACCCCGCCAATGACACCCATGCCAAAGAGGGCATTCACAATAGTCGGTTTCATGAAAAATATCGTCTTATTGCCTGAAAAGATCGCGAGACCTGCCGTGACACAAATGATGGCGGTGGTAAGGAGTAAAATGCCCGAAAACTTACCTGTTTTCATACGTGAATAAATCAGCGCAATTACGGCCACAACCATAAAAATTCCTGCCGCCGTCAACATCGCACCGTCAGGGTCGCTGCGGCGCAGGTAATGATAGCAGCCGACAAAAATGGCGATGGGGCCAAAGTCGATTAAGAACTTGTTTGGCGTTGCCGCTTCCGCAACCTCAGCTGCTTCGACAAGGTCGGGCACATCATTATCATTCGGCAGGTTATTATTAGGGGCTGTCATATCAGCCCATTTGCATCAGCACGAGACCAAAGGCAAGTGTGCTCGCCAGAACCAGGCGACGAAGCCCAAAACTTTCTTTGAGCCAAAGCGTCGCAAGTACAGCCCCAAATATCACGCTTGTTTCACGAATGGCGGCGAGCTTTGCCACCGGCGCTAGAGAGAAGGCCAGCAACGCCCCGCCGTAAGAGAGGATAGACAATAATCCTGCTAATACGCCCACCGCGAATTGTGGCCTTAGCGCTGCCCATAATTTATCACCGCGTAAGGCGCTCACAATTAAAGCAATCCCAAAGCCGTCAATTAAAAAGAACCAAACAAGATAGCTCGCGCGGTCACCAGAAATACGAATACCTTTGGCGTCGACCACGGTATAAGCCGCCGTCATCGCGCCACATAATACCGCAAAGCTTAGAGCGGTTTGCCAGCCCTTTGGCGCGCCCGCCCCTTGCCACCCAAATCCAATGAGGCTGACCACAACAATTAAAAGCCCGACCATAGTCAAAAGAGTAAGCGCTTCACTTAAAACAAAGAACGCGAATAACGCCGCGAGCGCTGGCGCAATGCCGCGCATAACGGGATAGACGAGCCCCATTTCACCCCGATTAAACGCGGCGACTTGCGACAGCTGATAGAGAAAATGTAGTCCCGCGCCGAGACCCAGCCAGATCCAGGCTTGTGGAGACGGAAAGGCCGCAAATAACGTCAACGGCAACGCAATGAGCCCGCAGGTCAAACCCAATATCCCGCGAAAGACAAGCTTGTCTTCGCGCTGTTTCATAATCGCGCCAATCACCGCATGGGTCAGCGCGGACATCAGCATCAAAAGCGAGGCGACAATCGTAGGCGTCAGAGTCACTTAGCTTGACTTAAGCCCCGCTTTTTCCAGTCGCCAACGTAGCGTGTCGATGCGGTCTTCGCCAAAAAACGGCTCGCCTTTATAGACAAGTGTCGGCACGCCCCAATGATTTGCGGCTTCTAAGGCTTTCTGATTTTTATCAATTTGCGCACGATGATCACCGCCTAGGCGCGCCGCTTCCATCTCGGCTAAATCGAGTCCCGCGCGAGCGGCTGCCTCAGCAAGGTGCTCGCCTTTGTCCCAATCTGTCGTGCCGCCAAAAAGCATATGCGAGACTTGATAGGCAAATTCTATGCCCCTGCCGCGCCGCTGCGCTTCGACGCCCAGTTCACAGAGCCAAAAAATATAAGGCTGTTCGTCAGCGATTTTAAAAGTCCCAAAATCTTGCACAACAGGGTCGGGTGAAGGCCAGTTATGGGCCATGCCCAGAAATTCCGCGCGACGCGGGAAATCAATCATAATATAATGGGCGCGCTTTATATTCTCTGGATTAAAAAAATCTGGCTGCCGTATGGCAAGGGGCAGAACGGGACGTAGATTGACCGTGACGTCAAAATCGTCTTGCAATTTCAGCATCCCTGGCGTTGCCAAATAGGAATAGGGACTGCGGAATGAGAAATAGGCGTCGACAACTGAGTTCATCATTCTGCTGCCTCAACGTCTGCCGCCTCGCCTAAAACTTCATCTGCAACCCCTGAAATCGCGGCAGCGAAGACGGGGGCTGAAAAGTTCTCGAGGTCTTCAATCCGCTCCCCTATGCCAATGGCGTGGATGGGAAGTTTAAACTTATCTGACAGCGCGACCAGCACGCCGCCTTTGGCGGTGCCGTCGAGTTTGGTCATGACGAGCCCCGTCACGCCCGCCACATCGCGAAACACTTCAGTTTGAGAAAGGGCATTTTGACCCACTGTCGCGTCGAGCACAAGAATACAATGATGCGGCGCGGTGGGGTCTTGCTTCTTTATCACGCGCACAACTTTGGACAGCTCATCCATCAACTCCGTACGGTTTTGCAGACGCCCCGCCGTATCAATCATCAAAATATCAACGTCCTGTTTCTTGGCTTGCTCAATCGCGTCAAAGACGAGCCCCGCTGCATCCGCGCCAAGCTTCCCAGAAATGACAGGCGCGTCAGCCCGCTCGCCCCAAATCGTCAGCTGCTCTACGGCGGCTGCGCGAAATGTATCACCTGCCGCGAGCATAACTTTTTTGCCTTGGTCGCGGTAACGTTTTGCCATCTTGCCTAGCGTCGTGGTTTTACCAGAGCCATTGACGCCAACAAATAAAAGGATTTGTGGCTTTGTCTCCGTCAGCACGATAGGTTTTTCAAGTGGTGTCAAAATATCAGAAATCACGTCCGCCAGCGCTATCTTAATTTCCATCGGACTAATCTGTTTATCAAAGCGGTCCTTAGACAGCAGGTCGGTGACTTTCACCGCTGGCCCCACACCAAGGTCAGACGCAATCAACAAATCTTGTAGTTCCTCAATTGCCTCATCATCCAGCTTCCGCTTGGTGAAGGCCCCCGCCATATTCTCGGCCATTTGCGTGGTCGATTTTTTAAGGCCTGTTGAGACCCGCTCCAGAAAGCCGCCTTCTTCTTCAAGTCGCTTGGCAGCGGCCGCGCGTTCTTCTGCAAGGCGCGCTGCAATTTCTTTATCTTCTTCAATTTTAGCGAGACGCGCAGCTTCAGCTTCTGCGGCCTCTTTCGCGGCGAGAGCTTTGGCCGTCTCCAACGCTTTCTGACGTTCCTCCTCACGCGCTGCCGCAGCGGCCTCTTCCGCAGCTTGTTTTTCACGCGCCGCTTTTTCCGCTGCTAAACGGTCAGCTTCGGCGCGCTCTTGCGCTTCTTTTTCTTGGCGCGCCTTGAGGGCTGCAGCTTCTTTCTCGCCTTGTTCTTTACGGGCTTTCTCAAGTGCGGCTTGCTCCTCTGCCGCGCGTTTGGCTTCGGCCTTTGCTCTCGCCTCAGCTTCGGCTTTAGCTTTCGCCTCGGCTAGCGCCTTTTCTTCGGCTTCACGCGCAAGGCGTTCTTCTTCGGCTTTGGCAAGCTCGGCTTCTTGCTCGGCAAGACGTTTGGCTTCCGCTTCCTTTGCACGTTTTTCAGCCGCTAAGCGTTTAGCCGCTTCTACATCTTCCTTGGCTTGAGCTTCGGCTTTGGCGCGCTCTTCTGCGGCGAGGCGTTCTTCTTCGGCTTCATCTGTGACAATGCCTGTAGCGGCTTCATCTTGCTTGCGGGCAGAGGCAAGAGCAGCCGCATTAATCGCTGCCATGCGCGCCGCCATTTGGGCGTCTATTTCCTCACGCGCGGCGGCGCGGGCGGCGGCCTCTTCGGCGAGCTTCTCATCTTTGGATTTAAAGCCCAGCTTGCTTAAAAAGCCGCGTTTTTTCTTTTTTGTATCATCTGCCATCAGATTAAAGAGCCCGTTGCAATGTCGCCGTCATGGCCTGTCAATATTACTTTGCCAAACTGCCCCGCTTTGGGCGGGCTGTCCACCTTCACCCGCGTAAAATCAGGCAGCCGTCCTGTGCCATCCGCTTCGAATAGAGCTGTATCGCTTTCGCCAACCCAGCCATCTAAATGTTCGGCTCTTACCCGAGCGCCCTCTTCACGCAGGGCTTTGGCACGTGCCTTGATCACCTTGCCGTTCACGGGCGGCATTTGGGCGGCCGGCGTACCTTCGCGCGGCGAGTAGGGAAAGACATGTAGCCACGTAATAGGGCACTCAGAAATAATAGATTTCCCGTTCTCAAACATCTCGTCTGTCTCCGTTGGAAAGCCCGCAATCATATCCGCCCCAAATGTTATCTCAGGACGAGCCGATTTCAGTCGTTCGCAGAGCGAAACCACATCCGCGCGTAAATGACGTCGCTTCATGCGTTTTAAGATCATGTCATTCCCCGCTTGCAGAGAAAAATGTACATATGGTGTCATACGCGGTTCTGTGGTCAGCGCCTCAAACAGCGCCTCATCAACTTCGGCGGGATCAATTGAGGACAATCGCAAGCGTTTTAAATTAGGCACAAGTTTTAGCACGCGCCGCACGAGATCTCCCAGAGGCGGCTGCCCTGGCAAATCTCCGCCCCAACTTGAAAGATCGACGCCTGTCAGCACGACTTCGCCGTAACCTTGCGCGACCAAGTCTTTGACATTAGCGACAATTTCGCCTGCGGGGACGCTGCGCGCATTGCCGCGACCATAGGGGATGATACAAAATGTGCAGCGGTGATCACAGCCGTTTTGGACTTGCAAAAACGCCCGCGTACGATCTTGAGATTTTAGGCGTTCGCGGTTACCGCCCATGATGAGCTGTGGTGCGGTTTCCGTCACCGCCATAATATCATTGACAAGAATGGGTTCAGACGCGGCTAGAACTTGCGGGTCAAAAGTCCCCGCGAGCATTTTCTCGGCATTGCCAATCACGCGGTCGACTTCAGGCATAGCCGCGAAAGCCTTGGGATCTATCTGCGCCGCACAGCCCGTCACGATAATTTGCGCGTCGGGGTTTTGCTTGCGGGCTTTACGGATGGTTTGGCGCGATTGTCGCACAGCTTCGCCTGTAACCGCACAGGTGTTTATGATCACCGCGTCGCGTAATTCCATATCGCGCGCGTGACCCGCAATGACATCAGACTCATAAGCATTGAGACGACAGCCAAGGGTGATGACTTTTGTGTTTGATGTGGATTTTCCAGCCACTAAAACGTGCCGTCCATTTCAAGCTCGACAGGGCCTGTCATAATCACGTGATCGTCTTTCAACCTCCATTCTATGAACAAGGTGCCGCCGTCCACTTCGACCTCCATACGACGCGAACCACGCGATTGACGCACAGCCGCGACCACCGCCGCGCAGGCGCCTGTGCCGCAGGCCAGCGTCATGCCGACGCCGCGTTCCCAGACTTTCAAGCGCATCTTATCTGGTGCATCGATGCGGGCAAAGCCGATATTGGCTTGCTCAGGGAAGAGCGGGTGAAACTCAACCATCGGTCCGACAAGATGCGGCTTAGCAGATTCAAACTCATCTACAAAAAACACGCAATGCGGATTGCCCATATTCACCGCGCCAGGGTTAGACAAAACGGGGTTATCAATCGGGCCGATTTTAACATCAATATGATGGGTGTGCATCACTTCTTCGAGCGGGATCTGCTGCCAGTCAAGTTTTGGCTTTCCCATATCCACAGCGACTTGATGATCGCCCGCCAGCGTGCAGTGCAGCAGCCCGTCATTCGTTTGCACGGTGCAGCTCTCCCGCCCGCCCTCGGTCATCACAAGCCAGCTAATACAGCGCGTCGCATTTCCGCAGGCATCGACCTCAAATCCTTTTTGGTTCCAGATTTCCATGAAGACATCGGCGTTCGCGTCTTTGGGCGCGCGCATGATAATCAGTTGATCTGCACCAAGCTCGCCCATGACCGCACTACCCGGCGCACAAATAGAGACGACTTTTTCTTTAGATAAGCTAAATCCGTCAGCGCCGCGCGCATCAAATACGGCAAACCGATTGCCTGCTCCATTCATGATAAGAAAACGCATCGTCGCTAGACTCCGTCTCGCTTGGGCATAATAAGAAAGCGCATCATCAAATTCCTCTGCGCCAAAACAAAAGCGCGCCAGCAGTTAAACCACTGACGCGCATATAGGGTTTTATTCCCGCTATGGGAAGGCGGCTTTACTTATGGCTCTGGAAAGCCGCGGTCACGCATGAGCGGTCCGATATCCGCATCCTTGCCGCGGAAAGCACGGTAGGCCTCGGCTGGGTCAACGGAATTACGCGGCGCGAACAGATGCTTCACAAGCTTTGCGCCCACCTCTTTATCGTAAAATCCGCCAGGCGCTTCCTTAAACGCTTCCGCCGCATCAGAGGTCAGCACATCCGCCCACATATAGCCGTAATAACCCGCGCTATAGCCTTCACCGCTAAAGATATGCCCAAAATGCGGGCTGCGGTGACGCATCACAATTTCCTCTGGCATACCCAGCGCTTCTAAGGTTTCGCGCTCAAACTTATCAGGGTCAATATCTGTCGGGTCGGTCGTGTGGTAACGCATATCAACAAGGGCAGAGGCGAGATATTCCGTTGTCGCAAAGCCTTGGTTAAATGTCGCCGCTTTTTGAATTTTTTCAAATAGTTCAGCAGGCATGGGCTCGCCCGTTTTATAATGCGTCAGGAACTGATTAATCACTTCTGGTGTGCTCACCCATCGTTCTAAGAGCTGGCTTTGAAACTCTGTGTAATCGCGCACACCACCGTTAAGGGTTGGATAAACGACTTTGGACGACAGGCTATGTAGCGCATGACCAAACTCGTGGAAAAACGTATTGGCGTCATCCCAAGAGACAAGCACGGCTTCGCCTTCTGCGCCTTTCACAAAATTAGAATTATTCGCGGATAATACCGTTTTCGGACCATCAAAAGTCGTGTGACTACGGTAGCTCGTCGCCCAAGCGCCACTGCGTTTACCTTGGCGCGCAAAGGGATCGAGATACCAAAGCCCGACCAAATTACCTGTCGTCTTATCATTCACTTCCCAAACTTTCACGTCAGGATGGAAGACGGGCACGGACCCTTCAGGCACAGGTTTGAAATCGAAATTAAATAGCTCGCCCGCGACATAGAACATGCCTTCGCGCAGCTTATCGAGTTGCAGATAGGCTTTCACCTCATCACTGTCGAGGTCGTAGCGGTCTTTGCGGACTTTCTCGGCGTAGAAACGGTAATCCCACGGCGCGATTTTAATATTCGCACCTTCGCTATCCGCAAGCTTTTGCATATCAGCGACCTCTTCGCGGGCGCGCGCAGTCGCAGCAGGCCAGACGGCTTCCATTAACTCAATCGCGCGTTCAGGCGTGCCCGCCATGCGGTTTTCAAGCCGCCACTGCGCGTAATTATCATAGCCGAGAAGGCCGACGCGTTCGTCGCGCAGCTTCAGGATTTCCGCAATGATGGCATTATTATCAAATTCGCCGCCATTATCCCCGCGCGAATAATAGGTCTTCCACACTTTTTTACGAAGATCTCTCTCGGTTGAATAGGTAAGGAAGGGCGACATAGAACTGCGCGTATTTGTAATGGCATACATACCGTTTTTGCCGCGCTCTTTCGCTGCCGCTGCCGCTGATTTCACAAAGCTCTCAGATAGGCCGCCAAGTTGGTCTTTGGAAATATAAGTGACATAGCTCTCTTCGTCATTCAGCACATTGTTTGAAAATTTTGTATGTAGTTCTGACAGGCGCTTGTTAATCGCGGCATAGCGCGCTTTATCTTCAGCATTCAGAGTCGCGCCGTTTCGCGCAAAACCGTCATAAGTCAGCTGCACCAAACGCTGCTGATCGGGGCGCAGCGATTTAACCGACTCGGACTCATAAACCGCTTTCACACGCTCAAAGAGTTTTGCGTTTTGCGTGATTTTAGAGCTGTATTCGGAGATCTTTGGAGCCATCTCTCTTTGCACGGCACGAAATTCGGGGCTACTCATATTCGCACTCCAAATGCCGTAATGTGGCCAAATTTTATCCAAATCAGAGCCTGTGCGTTCCATAGCGACAATGGTATTTTCAAATGTCGGCGGAGCGGGATTATTCGCTATGGCGTCAATCTCGGCGAGAGACCGCTCCATGCCGTATTCCATGGCGGGCTTTAAGTCTTCGAGCTTCACCGAATCAAAAGCAGGCACACCGCCATAAGGTCCTGTCCAGTCTGCGAGAAGTGTGTTGTCTTTGAGGCTCTCTGGCAGGTCCATTTTCGGCAGCTCAAACGCCGCCTCCGTTGTTATTGGCGCAGTCACGTTCCCCGAATTACATCCCGTTAGAAGCGCTACCGTTGCTGCTGTCATCATAATAAATTTGCGCATAACTTTTCCTTTTGTTTTTTCTAATTTGGAACGTGCAGAAGGAAATGACAAGAGTGCAATAAGGCGCTAGTCTAACGCTATGAGCACATTATCAGAATCCCAAATCGTTGCCGCGCTTGATGCGGGTATCATTACGCCAGAGCAAGCCGAGCAGATGCGCGCGCAAAATGCGAAGACGGGCGCCGCTGAAACGCCTGCTACTTCCAACCAATCCGTTATCGGGAATGAAGACAATATGCGCTTTGTACGGAGTTTCTCAGATGTCTTTATTGCTATTGGGATTGGCCTACTTGCACTTGGGCTTTGGGGGCTTGGCGGAATGCTTGGCGGCGGGACAAGCTATCTTCTCGCGGCAGGCGCAATGGCTTTAATGGCCGCATATTTCGGCAAGAAAAAACGCCAGCATCTGCCGACACTCATTACCGCGCTTGCCTTTTTGCTGTTCACCCATAAAGGCTTAGGCGGACTTATCGGCGGTAGCGGTATCATGGTGGCGGCTATTACCATTGTCGCCATGGGCGCATATTACGCTTTTATAAGGCTACCATTTTGTATCGCCTTGATTGCCATATCTATTATCTTTCTCGTCTTTGCCTTGTCTGAACAATTTGCGCCGGGGCTAGTCGCAGGCAATCGTAGCTGGCTCTTTGTCATTTGCGGCCTCGCGACATTTGCCGCTGCGCTCAGCTATGACATGCGCGATCTTCACCGCACCACACGCTTTGCCGATAATGCGTTCTGGCTACACTTCACCGCCGCGCCGCTCATTGTGCATGGCCTTGCGTTTAAAGCGGCTGTCGCCAAGACAGAACTTATGTTCGGCCTCGTCCCCGTGCCAGATGTCAGCAGCGGTGATGCGCTGTTTCTGCTTATTATTGTGGGACTGCTTGGCCTTGTCGGACTGGCGATAAACCGCCGCGCGCTTCTGGTGTCCTCGCTCGGCTATGCCGCTTTCGCAATCGTGTTTTTGTTTAGCTCTGGCGGCGTCGGCTTTGGCTCAAGCCTTGTCTTTGCGCTTCTTCTGGTCGGGGCGGCTGTCGTCTTTCTCGGGGCAGGCTGGCACGGAGCACGTAATCAGCTCATTAGAGTGCTGCCAAAATGGAAGGTGTTCCCGCCCGCCTATGTCGAGAATTACGCGACGAAATAAACAACCGCCGCGACTTGAACAGCGCACAAAGCCTCTTACTTAAGGGGTATGAAAAACACGTCTAATTTTACACCGCGCGAAATCGTCTCTGAACTGGATCGCCATATTGTCGCCCAATCTGATGCCAAGCGCGCCGTCGCTATTGCCCTGCGAAACCGCTGGCGGCGCAAGCAAGTGCCCGGCGCGCTCTCAGGTGAAATCACGCCTAAAAATATTCTGATGATTGGGCCAACAGGTGTGGGTAAAACAGAAATTTCGCGCCGCCTCGCCAAGCTTGCAAATGCGCCCTTTATCAAAATCGAAGCGACAAAATTTACCGAAGTCGGCTATGTTGGGCGCGACGTTGAACAAATCATTCGTGACCTCGTCGATAGCGCCATGGCGCTGCTGCGTGACACTCGCCGTGAAGATGTGGAAGCGCAAGCCGAAGCCGCCGCCGAAGCCCGCATCCTCGACGCCCTTGTCGGTAAAGACGCAGGCGCAGCGACCCGTAAGAAATTCCGCGACAAACTCATTGCAGGCGAGCTTGACGACACAGAAGTCGAGCTTGAAATGGTGGACAATAGCTCCCCGCTCCAAGGGCTAGATATTCCTGGCCAACCCGCGGGCGCGTCTATGGGCATGATTAGTCTCGGCTCTATTTTTGGCAAAGGGCGCACCAAAACCGTCAAAATGAAAATCAAAGACGCGCATAAACCGCTCTTGACGGAAGAAGCCGATAAGCTTCTTGATGAGGACACGCTCACCTCCGACGCGCTGAAACTTGTTGAAAATGACGGCATCGTCTTTCTTGATGAAATTGATAAAATCACCGCGCGGTCTGGTCGGGCCTCTGGCGGCGAAGTCTCGCGCGAAGGCGTGCAGCGTGACCTCCTCCCTTTGATTGAGGGCACGACGGTCTCGACCAAATACGGGCCCGTGAAAACAGACCATATCCTCTTTATCGCAAGCGGCGCGTTCCATGTTGCCAAGCCGTCTGACATGCTTCCCGAGCTGCAAGGTCGTCTGCCGATACGCGTTGAGCTCCGCGCTCTCACAGAAGCAGATTTCGTGCGCATCCTCACCGAGCCAGATGCCAGCCTGATTAAACAATATAGCGCGCTTATGGCGACAGAAAATGTCACGTTGGAGTTTACCGATGACGGCATCGCAGAAATCGCGCGCGTGTCCGCCGAGGTCAACGCCAAGATTGAAAACATCGGCGCGCGCCGCCTGCAAACCGTGATGGAACGTCTGCTCGATGATATCAGCTTCACCGCCACCGATAAATCAGGCGAGACGCTTACGATTGACAAAGCCTATGTCGAAGCCAATGTCAGCGAGCTCGCCAAAGATCAGGATTTAAGCAAGTTTATTTTGTAGGTTTTGTGGTGAGTCTACAATTTCAGCCTCAGAGGCTATAGGGATATTAGAGTTTTAGCGCCTCAAAGACGGAACTAGAGTTTTCAAGCACTCAGACTCAGGTTGGTCAACGTTGTAGACTCCTGAATGAATTGCGATATCCATGCCAAGCTTATTTGCAATCCATTGCGCGATGAAATGATTGGATTCATTTAATAGTGACTGCGCCTCTTCGCTATGTGCACAGAAATAAGTCGGCCCTAAAATGACATCTTCATTTTCACGCCATTCACCATGATCCCTTGAGATATTTAAGGTGAGGTCAAACTTTTTCAAATACAAATAAACCCATTCGTACACGTTTTCGTAGTCGTATGATAAAGATTCGGCGGATGCGTTAGGGTCGAGTAATTTTGATAACTCTACAAGACTTATATCTGTTTTAGTTTTAAGATACATCTGCTGACGTTAGTTACATAAAATCAAAAATCAATATATAAAAATCGTATCATTAATAAACTTCGAGGTATCCGCTTATCTAGGGGATTCCTCCCTCATCCCTTCAAAAACACATACCACGCGCCGCTGCCGCCGTGTTTGACATGGGCGGGCGCATAGGTGGCGACCAAAGGTCTGATGGGTTCTTGGGTAATCCATTCAGGGAAGTTTCGCTTGAGCACACCTTCGCCGCGTTTGCCTTTGCCCGTAATCACCAACACGCATTTATGATTACGGTTTGAGGCGCGAATGATGGCTTTCACAAGCGCTTCGCGGGCCGGCATTTGGTAAAGGTCATGGAGGTCAATACGCGCGTCAATCTCGACATGACCACGCCGCGTGCGCTTATCATTATTGACATCAAGGCTTTGCGGAATCGCTCGCGGAGCCTCAGTGGGCGCGGGTGGCAAGCGCAACATGGCCGCAAATTCATCGCGGCCAGAGGGCGGGGGCAGGGGCTTGGCGGCTTTCGGCCCTTTGAAACGGCGGCGCGGCGAGACGGTGCGCGCGACTTTGTCCCAGTCTTTTTTCTCAACGCTTTTTATGGGACGTGATTTGGGGGGCTTTGTCACGAGACAGCTTGTCTCTCGGCCTCCAAACGCTTAGCCAGCGCACGGGGGAGAAACACAGACCATGTCCCTTTATGCTTCATCACGCCCGCAAGCTCACCCGCCAAAGTGCCAGAGCCGAAATAAATATCACCGCGTAACGGCCCGCGTATCGCTTTGCCTGTATCTTGAGCGGACAGTAAAACGCCTTGCGCGGTGCCGTGGTAATCACCCGGCTGCATTGGGAGTTTCACGCCCAGCCATATCAGGGCCCCATAAGGATGATAGCGCGGATCGACCGCCATAGACCCCATAGAAGTCAGCGGTACACGCATCGCACCGTTGGGTCCTTCGCCAAGCTCAATCTTTTGTTCGACGAAAAAGATATAGCGCTTGTTTTCATTCATCAGCGCGCGGGCCTTAGCGGGCCCTGCCTTGGCCATCCAGTTCTCAATGTCGCGTTTTGACGATTTATCTTTGGTCAGCTCACCACGCTTTATCAGAACACCGCCAATAGATTTATAATTATAGCCATTATTGCCCGCATAGGCCGCGCGTACCGTTGCCCCATCAGGAAAGCGGATATGGCCCGAGCCTTGGATTTGCATAAAAAACACATCCATCGGACGGCCATAAGCAATGACACGAGAGGTCTCCGCGCTGATTTTTGAACGCGGGAGATTCTTGGCGGCCTCTGATTTTGGCACGGCCAAAATAGGCTCATTGAAATAAGCATCAGCGCGGCGGCGAACCTCAATTTCGGGTTGGTAATAGCCTGTCAAAAGACCCGCGCTTTCGGTTGGGGGCGGCAGATAAAGTGGCTCGAAATGCTGCTCAAAAAAATCATGGGCGGAGCCATAGTCTACATTAACAAATTCAGCCGCAGTGCAGGCGTCTGCCCAATCACCATAAGTCCCGTATTCTGGGAGCGCGGTGTTTAGCGCTTCTGAGGGATTTTTTGTCGCCCAGGCTTTGCAGCTGCGTTTAAACGAAACTAGTGCTGGCGTCACATCGCTATCACGCCAGCCTGTGAGCGTGGCAATGACGCTAGCTTGCGGGTTTACAGGCGTTGGCACAGTCGGCGCTGGCAATGGCTGTGGTATGGGCGGCGGCGTATAGGGCTCTAGCGCCGCATCACTAATGGTCTCATCAATTGGCTCAGGCTCCGACACTGGCGCTGGCACAGGGTCAGATAAAACGGGAGCGGGATCTGGCGAATATATTTCAGGTACAGATGGCGGGGTATTTTGTGGCTCAATGGGCGAAGGCGATGTCGAGCAGGCCGTCAAACAAAGCGCCGCAATAGCAACAATCGCTAAACGGTTCAGTGCGTGTGACCAGCTTTGGACCAGGCTACTAAAAAATAAATTCAGACTATGCGGCACAGTCTAAAACTAGGCAGAGGTATCAGGCGTCGGATCAGCGGCGAGCTCATCTCCCTCTGACGGGGCGACATCGGCGAGCAACCAGTTTGGGTCTTTGGACCCTGCCGTGCGCGTAAACGTCCAGATTTCATTAATACTCGCGAGCGTATCAGGATCGCCTTCAATCACGTCACCTGCTTCATTAACAAGAGCGGACGCTAGCTCAGCTTTATAGCGCACAGACACGCGCATCTCTTTCCCAGAGGTTTCAGCCCCGACAAATTCAGCGCCAATCAAACGCGCGAGGTCAGTAATCTGGCGGAGGTTTTGCGCCTCCCGCGCCTCAATGGCGTCCGCGTAAACTTGATAAACATCAGGCGAGAGCAGGGGGCTTAATGTCTCTTTATCGCCATCTGCGAAAGCTTCTAAAATCATGGGATAGGCCACGCGCGCCCCGCCAAGAAATTCGACAGGTGAAAAATCTGCATCAAGTTTGAGGATATCTTCAAGACCTGGCAGATGCGGACCGTCATAGACAGGGGCAACAATCTTTGGCTCGCTTGCGCGATCTTTTCCCGTAATAAAATCTGGCAAATCCGCGTCGTCTTCTGGGCCACGTCCCACAGATTTTCCCAAGACAGAGTAAAGCATGACACAGACAATCGTGGCAATCGCAGCATAGAGTATAACGTCGTACATAGTTGTCTTTCCAGTCGTCTCGCCCAATAAATTCGTCGATAATTAGGCGTGGATATCTAAGTCCTATACCTAATGCTTTTACGCCGCTTCGCAATGTCTAGTTTGCGCGACAAATTCTTATTTGCATACGACCTTGTTTTATCATAGCAAACGCCCAATTAAGGTCAAAGCGCAGACGCAGAGTATCTCACGCGCGCGCAACTAAAAGAGGAGAGGTTTATGGCGAAGTCGCCTAAAAAAGAGACAAAGAAGGCTAAAGAAGCCAGCCCAAAGAAAACTAGCCAAGACGCACCGCAAGCCAATGGGCAAGACGCCGCCGCAACGGAAGGTATGGGCCCGATGCTGCAAGTGCTGGCACAATACACGAAAGACCAAAGCTTTGAAAACCCGAACGCGCCTGAGAGCCTGCGCTCTGGCCTAGAGGCGCCGACGATTTCTATTAATATCGAAATTGGGCGTCAGATGATGGAAGACGACACAGTCGAGGTCGTGCTCGTCCTGCGGGCTGATGCGCGCCGGGGTGATCAAGTCGCCTTTATCGCAGAACTTGAATATGCAGGCCTCTTTGCCTTCGCCAATGTCGACATTGAAACCATTCAGCCGATGATTTTGATTGAGTGTCCGCGTATGCTCTTCCCATTTGCGCGTCAGATTATGGCGCAAATGACCCAGAATGGCGGCTACCCACCCATCATGCTTGAGCCCCCCGATTTTGCCGCCATGTTCCGCGAGGAAATGATGCGCCGCGCAGAGGCCGAAGGTCAGGCGTAAGTTTTCCACATATTACAAAGTTAAAAGAGCCGTACTTTCAGTACGGCTTTTTCTTTGTCCTAGGCTTAGCTCTCAGGCGTGGGTGGGCTCACGTCATAACGGTACCACATCATGTCAGAACCAAGCGCGCGTATAAAATCACCATGGCGCGCGCGTTCGTCCTCAGTAGATAAAGGCGCGAGCGGCGTCGGGCGGGGCTTTGCCACAGGCACAACATAATCTACTTTGATATCATTGCCACTTTTGAATCCGAAGCGTCTCTCTTTACCACCATTGAGCTCAAGATAGACAGCCGCGAGCAGTTCACTATCAATAATCGCACCGTGTTTGTCGCGCGCCGCAAGTGAGATATCAAAGCGCTTGCACAGTGCGTCAAGCGTGGCGGGCGAGCCTGGAAATTGGGCACGGGCCATTTTCAGCGTGTCGATAAAACGGGTCTTCGGGATTTCAATAAAATCAGCACGCGTCAGCTCTGCGTTAATAAACCCGCGGTCAAAATCAGCGTTATGAGCGATGAGCGGGCTATCGCCGACAAACTCTAGAAAGTCCCGCGCCACATCTTTGAACAAAGGTTTTCCTCGCAGAAACTCAGTTGTTAGTCCCGTAATTTCAACAACTTTGTCAGGAACTTCTCTTTGCGGGTCAAGATAGGCATGAAAGCTGCGCCCCGTTGGCATAAAGTCGATAATTTCAATTGCGCCAATTTCTGTGATACGGTCAGCGCCTAGCGCGTCAAAGCCAGTCGTTTCTGTATCAAAAACAATCTCTCTAATATTACCATCAGCGCGCATTGATAAACTATTTCACCTCAAGATTTACGTAAATCCGTGATGATTTTTTGCACTTGTTCGCGCGCAAAAGGAAGACCTTTATCCGTGAAAATCAGGTAATCTGCGCGCGCGCGTTTTTCTGCATCTGGCATTTGGCGAGACAGAAGCGAACGAAATAATTCTTCACTCATGCCGGGGCGCGCCAGAACACGGGTTCGCTGGACCTCCGCTGGCGCCGTCACGACAACAATTTTATCAACATAAGCGTCGCCGCCTGTTTCAAATAATAGCGGGACATCCATAATAACAATGTCAGCATCATCTGCTTTAGCCTGTTCAAAAAACGCCGCGCGCAACTCCCCGACCATGGGATGAATAAAGCTCTCAAGCACTTTTAAATTCAGCGGATCTTTGCGCATATGCTGACCGAGAACCGCACGGTCTATAGCTCCGTCTTTTATCGCGTCAGGAAAGATGGCCCGAATAAGCGGCACGGCTTTTCCGCCTTTGTCGTAAAGACGGTGCACAGCCAGGTCAGCGTCAAAAACAGGGCAGCCGTGTTCTTCAAACATTTGGGCGGTGGTTGTCTTGCCCATCCCAATTGAGCCTGTCAGCCCGAGGGTAATCATGTATTTAATTCTTTAATGAGGAGCTCTGTGGGATCAAGTTCAGCGGGCGGTGTCTGGCCATAAAATAATCGGAATGAGGGCCGCGCTTGTTCTATTAACATGGACAACCCGCCTAATGTTTGCAGCGCGCGTGCGCGCGCATCTTTAATGAGGGGCGTTTCAAGTGGCGTGTAAATCAAATCGTAAACAACGGCGTTATCGTCAGCATAGGAAAGATCGATATCAAGTTTAGAATTGCCCTTCATCCCTGCCGCGCTGGCATTGACAATTAAGCCCGCCCCAGACATCGCCTCAGAACGGCTTGTCCACGGCACAGCATAAAGGCTCGGCACGCCTACATCTTTTACCAAGGCCTCAGCACGAATATCTGTGCGTCCGCAAAGCCTGATTTCAGGACAGCCCAGTGCCAGCAGCGCGCCAATCACGGCGCGCGACGCCCCGCCTGTGCCGTAAACAATCGCTGGTGTGGTTGCGATTTGGCTTGGGCTCATAATTTTAAGAAGTGGCGCGGCAAAACCTTCCATATCCGTATTATGAGCAATAAGTTTTCCGTCTCGCTTATAAAGACAGTTTGACACGCCCAGCTTTTGCGCATCTGCCGTCGCCACATCTGCCGCGCGAAAGGCGAGTTGTTTGAGCGGCAATGTCACATTCACGCCTGAAATAGAGGTCCGCTTTAATGACCGAAAAGCGTAAACCGCTTCATCTGGGCGCACTGCAAAGGGGACATAGGCCCCTCCTATCCCCATCTTTCTGAGCCAAAAGCTGTGCAATATGGGCGAGAGCGAATGGTGAATAGGCCACCCACAGACGCCTGCCATTTTTGGAAGCGGTCTATTTGTAGGTTGATTCATGACAAAATAGCTCCGCGCGTGCGCAAATAATCAAGCAACGGTAATAGCGATAGTCCCATGATAGAATAGCTATCGCCCTCAACTTTCGTAAAGAGCTGCGCGCCGCGCCCTTCAAAACGATAAGCCCCGACAGATTTTAGTAAAAAATCCCCCTCGGATTTAATATAAGTGTTTAACCAATCATCACTAAAGTCTCTAACGTGTAGAGTTACCTTTGACATATGCCGCCAAACGGGTCTGCCGTTTTCACTAATGACAATCGCGCCAATTAGATGATGCGCTTTTCCCCGCATAGCGAGTAATCGGTGGCGCGCGGCCTCTATGGTCGGGGGTTTATCAAAAAGCTCACCGTCCATCGTCATAATTTGATCCGCGCCAATGACTAGTCCCAACTCTTTTCGTGAGACTCGCAGAGATTTAGCCTCAGCAAGTGCGTCCGCAATATCTCTTATCTTTGCTCCGTCTGCGAGCATGGCTGATTTGATCGCCGCCTCGTCCACTGGCTTGGTGATGACCTCAAACGAAATATCCGCGCCCCGTAATATTTGTGCACGGATATAACTTCCTGAAGCAAGTATGATACGCGCACTCATTACGGCAGTCCCACCTTATCTTTATGCGCTTGAAACAAATTAATGATTTGCGCAGATGTTTCTTCGATCGAGCGGCGTGTCACATCTACGACGGGATAGCCAAGTTTAATAAACATGCGTTTGGCTTGCTGCATTTCTTCACGCACGCGCTGCTCATCTGTATAATCTGTTTCGCCTGCATTAAGATTTTCTAATCGCTGTTGTCGGATTTGCACAATGCGGTTCGGCGAGGCGAAAAGACCTACAATGAATGGTTTTTCAAAACTCTCTATAATTTTCGGCCAGGGCGCTGTTGGGACGAGCGGGATATTTCCCGTTCTAAATCCTCGATTAGCTAAATATATTGATGTTGGTGTTTTTGATGTCCGGCTCACGCCCAACAATATAATATCAGCTTCACGTAAACCTATCACATTTTGCCCATCATCATGCGCCATAGCAAAATCAAGTGCAGCGATACGATCATAGTAATCTGCATCCAAATTACGCTGCGCGCCAATTTCTTGCATCACTGGCGCGCCAAGATAGCGGCCGAGCATCGCCAGCGTTGGATCAAGAATTGAAATTGCTGGGATATTGAGTTTCGCGCAATGATCTTCGAGCATACGGCGACGCTCTGGATTAACGAGCGTATAAAGTACAACACCTGGACGTTTTTCAATATCTTCAAGTGTGCGCCGCATCTGCTCTTCAGACCGCACAAGTGAGTGCAAATGCTCTAAAGCAGTTGCTTTCCCAAATTGCGCCGTTGAAGCCTTCATCATGGCGACCAGCGTTTCACCTGTGCTGTCAGAGACAAGATGGACGTGAAAATATATAGCGATATTTGGGTTACGAGCCATATGTGCGTTTTACGGCAGATGTTCTATTTGTCCACACAGCAGTATAAAAAGAGTGATGCTAAAACAGTTTGCGTGAGAAGATTTTGAAAACTTAAAAGATAAACGCACATCGAATGAAAGCTAAAACTTATCATCTGAGTCATGGGGATTAAATTTTATTCCATGTTTTACACAGAATTATCCCGAAACATTAGCTGAACTATATAGGCAGTATTAGTTATCTTCACATGATTCACATATCTAAGATCTAATTTTATACAATCTTGTAGAACGTCATATTTTAAGACTTTGTTAATCTCTCTTAAAAAAGGGTTAATTTATACACATTGCCACAGGCCTTATTACTATCACTCTTTTATAAAATTATTTAGAAGGGCGAACCACATTGAAAGCGCCTTATGGATAACCCTTCTCAAAACCAGCCAAGTATCATGCGAGCCCTCGCAGGAGACACGCTTGACATACCGCCTATTTGGATGATGCGTCAGGCGGGTCGGCATTTGCCAGAGTACCGAGAGGTGAGAGCCTCGACGAAAGGATTCATAGATTTTTGTTTCACACCTAAAAAAGCGGCTGAGGTTACACTGCAACCCATCAGACGTTATGATATGGATGCCGCGATTTTATTTGCTGACATCCTTCTTATTCCTATTGGGCTTGGACGGGATGTGCGGTTTGAGAAAGGCGTTGGACCTATACTTGATCCGATTGATGCCAAAGGCATATCTAAACTGACAATAGACGGTGCTGCGGATCGTATCAGTTCAGTTTACGAGACTGTTGAGCGTGTACGCGCCGAACTACCATCTGAGAAAACACTCATTGGTTTCTGCGGAGGGGCTTGGACAGTTGCGACTTATATGCTTGAGGGCCGCGGCACACCTAATAAAGAGACGGCTTTCCGATTTGCTTATGAACATCCAGAAGCAATAGATGATCTTCTAAATGCGATCGCTATATCTTCGGCTGAGTATCTAATTGGTCAGGCGAAAGCTGGCGCTCAAGTGCTCAAAATATTTGAGAGTTGGGCGCAAGCTATGCCTGCGCCCTTATTTGAGCGGCTTGTGATTAAGCCAACACAGCTCATGATCGATCGCGTGAAAGCTGCAGGTATAGATGTGCCGATTATAGGGTTTCCACGTGCGGCGGGGCTTAATACCAAATCCTATGTCGATAATGTCGATGCACAATGTGTTGCAGCTGGGACGGATACGCCCCTTGTTGAGATGCGCGCGTTACTTGGGCAAACACGGGCTATGCAAGGTAACCTTGATCCGCTGGCGCTTCGTATCGGGGGTGTAGTTCTTGAAAAAGCTGTAAGCGCAGTTTTAGAAGACGCCAAACAAGCAGGTGGACCGTATATCTTTAATCTTGGTCATGGGGTTTCGCCTGATGTAAAAATTGACAATGTGCATGCCGTGATATCGCATGTGCGTACTGGGAAGGGTGATTATGTCTGATCCGTATTTATGGCTGAAAGCGACCCACCTCATCGCTGTGATTTTTTGGATGGCAGGGCTGTTATATTTACCGCGGCTTTATGTGTATCACTCGCAAGCTATTTTGGGCGGGGAAATGGACGAAGCGCTTAAAATTCAAGAGCGGAATTTGCTGCGCATTATTATGAATCCGGCAATGATTGTAGCGTTTATTTTGGGCCTCGCGCTGATTACATATCGTGTGGACGCGATGACCGGGACATTTTGGTTGCCGCTTAAACTTTTGCTTGTTTTTGGGCTTATCGGCTATCACGGATTTTTGGCCGCTCAGCGCAAGAAATTTGAGCAAGGTGAACGGCCTAAATCAGAAAAATTTTTCCGTGTGATAAATGAAGTGCCGTCAATTACGGCAATTTTCATTGTAATCCTTGCTATAGTTGAGCCGTTTTAAACGCTTGACCTTTGATAAAATCGGCGTATTTGAGATGTGTAACGTCCGTTGCTGCGCGCCCGCGCCTATCTACAACATATTTGCAGATATTATCTTCCTAAAATTTCACAGAGATTACCATGACATCTCCTCAAGATATCACACCTGAAAACATCGACAATATAACGTCGATTAGCCTCGAAGATTTGAAATTAAAAAAGCCGCCAGAGCTAATTAAATTTGCTGAAGCTGTCGGGGTTGAAAATGCAAGTTCTATGCGTAAGCAAGAAATTTTCTTCTCAGTCCTTAAAGATATGGCTGAAGGAGAGGTTCAAATTAACGGCAGCGGTGTGCTTGAAGTGCTACAAGACGGGTTTGGTTTCTTGCGCGCGCCAGAGGCGAATTATCTCCCTGGTCCAGATGATATTTATGTTACGCCCAAGCAAATTCGTAAATACAGCCTTAAAACAGGGGATACAGTTTCAGGTGAGATTAGAAGCCCGCGCGATAATGAGCGTTATTTTGCTCTGACGACTGTTGAAAGCCTTAATTTCGAAAGTCCAGAAGATGCCCGTAACAAAGCGCATTTTGATAATCTTACACCGCTTTATCCTGACCAGCGCTTTAAAATGGAAATCGAAGATCCAACACGTAAAGATCGCTCTGGTCGTATTATTGATATTGTCTCCCCGCTAGGTAAGGGACAGCGCGCACTGATCGTTGCGCCGCCGCGGACTGGTAAAACAGTTCTTCTGCAAAATATTGCCCACTCAATTGAGGCGAACCATCCTGAGTGTTACGTTATCGTGCTATTGATTGATGAACGCCCTGAAGAAGTGACCGATATGCAGCGCAGCGTAAAAGGTGAAGTGGTCAGCTCAACCTTTGATGAACCCGCTACACGTCACGTGCAAGTCGCGGAGATGGTCATTCAAAAAGCTAAACGTCTTGTTGAACACGGCAAAGATGTTGTCATTTTGCTCGACTCGATCACGCGTCTTGGCCGAGCCTATAACACAGTTGTCCCAAGCTCAGGTAAAGTCCTCACAGGGGGTGTAGACGCCAATGCGCTCCAACGTCCTAAGCGTTTTTTTGGTGCCGCCCGTAATATCGAAGAAGGTGGTTCACTGACAATTATTGCAACAGCCTTGATTGATACAGGCTCGCGCATGGATGAAGTTATCTTTGAAGAATTTAAAGGCACGGGTAACAGTGAAATTGTCCTCGATCGTAAAGTCGCGGATAAGCGTGTCTTCCCTGCGATTGATGTGACAAAATCAGGCACGCGTAAAGAGGAGCTCTTGCTCGACCCTGTCGATCTGCAGAAGACTTATGTGCTCCGCCGTATTCTTAACCCGATGGGGACAATGGACGCGATTGAATTCCTCATCTCAAAACTTAAGGACACGAAGAATAATTCAGACTTCTTTGATAGTATGAATACTTAGAGCGCACTGACATATGTATGAAAAAGCCCGCTTGAGAGTTTCTCCTAAGCGGGCTTTTAAATGAGGTATCAAAGCTAAATTACTGGCTATCAACCGTCGCGATATAGAGCTCACGGGCGCGGGTGAGGATAGCGTTTTCAATCTGGCGCGATGTATCAGCATCGACTGAGGCGTCTGTCCAGCTACCGCCATTGCTGACTTGTTTAAAGATTGAAGCTTTTAACGCGTCGGCACGAAGGTTTGCGTCTAGAATATAGACATTGGCTTTAAAGCGCTCCGTTGGGGCTTC
The DNA here is from genome assembly GCA_964424575.1 of uncultured Caulobacterales bacterium. GTDB lineage: Bacteria > Pseudomonadota > Alphaproteobacteria > Caulobacterales > Maricaulaceae > Fretibacter. Next base: position 35,134 of record CAYRIV010000013.1, read on the forward strand.
GGGACTGGCGTACCAATCTGTTGTGATTACGCCGCCAAAAGGATCAGCGCTGGCGAGCGGCATAAATTCAAGCGTCTCAAGTGAGGCGCGCCAGAGATAGCTATTGACGCCCATATTTGGGGCTTGCTGCTGCGCGGCTTGTCTTTGCGCGGCCTTATTGCCGCCAAGTGAGCCGCAACCTACAAGTAAGCTAGCTGAAAGAGCTGTGAGCGCAACAGTCGTAGCGAGGCGCGAAATCGAGTGTGTCATGGATGTCTCCAAAATCTTACGCGGACACGCGCAAATCATAATTTCCACGCTTATAGCAGAGACATCTTGATTTGCCAGCTTTTCATGCACGATGAACGCGTTGCTAAAATGTCTAAAATACGCGCTATTATGGGGGATTTAATCTTTTGTTAACCATTATTTAGACATTGTCACCTAAAGGTTAACGGTGATTTGCAGCACGAGCCTTCATACCTTTGGGACTTACGGTACTGGAAATAGCATGTCTTCAATTTTGAAAGCTAATCGTGGCCTCAGTCTCGCCCTTGTGTCTATGACGGTTATTTCTGTCGCGGCTGTTGCGCAATCAACAGGCTCGCCTTTTGCGTCCAAGAAAAAGAAACAAGCGTGGGAAACAGATAGCGCGCGCCCAAGCCCCTCTGCGCCAGCTTATCAAGCGCCGACTTATCAAACTCCGAGCTATCAGGCTCCATCAGCTATGAGCCCAAATGCAGCCCCGCAATATGTGCCGCCGCCAAATTACACATCCCCGCAAAGCGTTGTTCCAGATGCAGTCGCCTCGGAACCGACCTCATCCTACACATCTCAAAACTATAGCGTGCCAAGTTATTCGTCGCCGCCCTCCTATACAGCTCCGACGACACGTGCTGCAACACAACCCAGCTACTCTGCGCCAGTACAATCGGCTCAAAGTGGTCCTGCTCCTCAAAACTACGGGACATACCAGCCTAAGAAAACGCAAAATTCAAGCAACGGGGTCGTGCCACCAGATTTACTCCCAGGCTTTCGACGCCAAGCGGCAGGGGCGGGTGCTTATTACCCTGGGCGTGAAAACCCCACTGGTTTTACTGTCCCAGCCCGCGCACCGAGAGGGCAGCTAGCCCAAAATTACAGGCAACCACAAACGCCAAGTTATAATAATCAAATCGGTTACAGGGCACCGCAAGCTCAATCTGGGCCGCCTCAAAGCTATCCATCGGCAGGGTATAAACCATCATGGAAAGACCGCTTTGGGCTCGGTAATCTCGTCACGACGTTTTCAGCCGTTTTAAAAGTTGGGGCGGCCGCCGTGCAGCGCAAAAATACAACGGATGACACTGGCTGGGGTGCAGGTTTCATTGCGGATGGTAAAATATCTGGCGAGGTCAGCGCCATCACGCGCGGTGGTCTTGAATACGGCGTCGGCGGCGAAGTCCGGGGCCAATATGATAAATATCGTCGCGGTTTTGGCGGCAAAGTTGGTGATTGCGGTGTGGGCGATATCACAGGTGTTGCGGGCTGTAATAGCCTCACTGTTGACGGTGTTGTCAGTCCCTTACGTGGTCATAGCTCGCAATTTTATAGCGCTGGCGTCGACAATGCTAAAGCAAGTGAATTTGCCGTCGAAGGAGCCTATCTTTTCTTACGCTCTGCCTATGGTGATGTGACGGTTGGCCGTGACGACGGGGCGGCCTATCTCTTCTCACTTGGCGCGCCGACTCTTCTCGCGGTCAATGCGTCTAACTCACCTGTTGATTACACAGGCCTTGATAGTGTGCGCACGGTGAATGAAGCGTCTGGCTTTGCAGAGAAAATCGCTTATGTCAGCCCGCGTTTGCTGGGCGATCAAATTGGTCTTGGTGTGCAATTTGGGGCCTCTTACGCGCCGAATGCGCGGGCGTGCGGCGTCGATTACTGTGTGCGCAGTAATGGTAGGGACGGCTCTGGCGCGCTGTCACCAGATCTTAAAAATGTTGTTGAGCTTGGTGTCGCGCTTGATCGCACATTTGCAAACGGGCTCTCGCTTGAAGGCACCGTAACTTATGCCACAGCCTCTGAAGATAGCGGTCTCATATCCACAAGCGGGGCAGGCTTTGATGATCTGAAGAGCTACGGCCTTGGACTTGAAGCTAAATACGGCCCATGGACACTCGGCGGCTCATTCCTCAATAGTAATAATGGCCTGATAAACGGCGATTACGAAGCTTACGATATCGGCCTGACATTTAAACCTGCGCAATGGGGCGTATCTGCCAGCTATGGTCACGCCACAGATAAAAACGTCAACTTGCTCTCTGATCAAGCGACGCTCGGATTTGTCTATGACTTTGAACGCTTCACGCTTGGCACAGGCGTCCAATATATTGAACGCGACGTAATAGGCGTCATTGACGGTCTTGCCGCGCCGCGCCGTGAAAAGGCGACAGCGCTGTTTATCGAGGGCGGCGTGAAGTTCTAATTCGCGCTAAGCTCTAGCTCACTTTGGGCTTCGGCTTCTGGCTTATAGCCGCTGGCTCGCATACATTGGTCAAACGCAGGATCGACAATAAAGCCTGTGGCCGTGGTCTGAAAATATTGACCCGCTTGTTTTTCGCAGGCTTGCCAATCAGAAATTTGTGATCCGCCACCCATTTTTACATAAGACAAGCTATCGCCAATTTCTTGGTTAGCCGCTTGCCAATTAGCCGCTGGGCCTTGTGAGCTTGCGGTTGCGATAGGGTCAAGCGCTGCCGTGCGGCGACCCATAGCTTTCAGATTTTCATCAATGCTCGCGCGTCGCGGGATGTCGTATTGCGCTTTTGTGGAAACAGCACTTTGCGTTGGATAAGCCTCACGTGCTTTTGCTGATGTATCAATAATAGGCCGGCTTTGCGCAGGACGAGTGAGAGCCGCAGATGTCCTAGCGCGACGAGATGCTGTTGCTTTAGGCTTGGGCTCAAAACTTTCATAAGTTGAAAGTGGTCTTCCCTCAGACGTATTTTTAGGCGTGAATATAGATTTGAGTTTTGAGCCAAACGAACGACGCGAGCTTGCTGGCTCTATGGTTTGCTGAGGTGCGAAGCGCCGCTCTTGGCGGTCTATAGTGTTTTGGTAGGTGGTATATTGAGTCGGCTCTACGGTTGACGGAGTTGAATTGACGCGCGGCGAAGACACACGTTTTTCAATGTTATGCTTAGGGGTACTCTGAAAACCATATTGTGGTTGCGGCGTGGCATGCGCCATTTGCGGTTGGTATTGATATTGAGGCTGGTTTAGTACGGCGACACGGCTCATCAGCTTACCCGTGTTGAGCGTCGCGTCAGTGCCACCAAAGGCATAATTTTGGCCAAAATTATAGTGCGCATCAGGCGCGCGACGTAGCTCACCCGTAAAGATATTCGACCGCATCTGCGACATGGACCCACTCAGATCTGTCTTAACAATGCCATTATGCGGGGCAGTGTGGCAGGCGCTTACACTTAAGCAAAGGAGAGATAGCGTGCTGAGTTTTAAAAATGTCAAATTATGGGTCATGATTTGCTCCACGAGAGGTTTGAGTGGAAAGGTGCAATTTCAGTGCCAAAATCTCGCCATAGGGGAATTGTTAGCAGGGCTTTATCGAGATTTAGCCACTTTAGGCTTTGTCGGCACGCCTGGGCACGCTATAGCGATGGTTGGTTTAGGGAGGCCTTATGAGCGACACACGATTAACAGATCTCGCCAAGGCGGCTCAAATTTACGGTCAGCGTAGTTTTGATAACTATGCGCAAGTGCGTTCGATTGCTGAGCAAATCAGAGACGGATTATGTGCATGGCTAGATAGTTCACAGCAATGCGTCTTTCTTGTCCCGCCACAAGGCGCGTTTAAATCTGAAAACTATGGCTCCGCCGCATTCTCTGTTGCGGGTAAAGGGTTTTTACCGCTTGAGCCTATTTCCTTTGGCTTAGCCGTAAAAATCTCCGATGACGATGACTACATGCGCCTTGTTATGACGGCACGTAAAGAAGGGGAGCGTATGTTCGTCTCTCTTGAAAACGGACAAATGATTGCACTCGATTTACCCACGCAGCAGGCTGGATTAAATACAGCTTTTGAAATTCTATATGAGCATCTTCTAAAGTGGTTCACCCAACGTATTGATAATTACGATAATGGTGATTACGGCTCAACTGACATTGGTTTTGATATTCAACGCGCAAAACGCGATTTATAAAAAGTAGAATTTACAGCCTCAGACCTATCAGTTTTGAGCCTATAAAATTTAAGTAAGAGAGATTTATGGCTAGCTCAGCAGATGTCGCCCATCACGCGGTAAACATGCTTCCTGTCAAGATTGCGCTCATTGGTGCGCTTGGCATTGGCGCGCAGTGGCTTGCTTGGCGTTTGCAGCGCCCCGCCATTGTCCTTATGGCAATTGCAGGCCTGATATTTGGCCCGCTGGTTGGCTATCTTATGACGCTAAGTTTCATGCCAGAAGCGGGGTATAATTTCCTCGAAATTGTTCGTCTTAATCCCATCTCTGATTTTGGTGATGTTTACAGGCCTATGATTGGACTCGCCGTGGCAATTATCCTCTTTGAGGGCGGGCTGACGCTGCGCTTTAAAGATTTGGGCGATGCTTCTGCGGCCGTGAGGCGCATGGTGTTTGTCGCGGCCCCCATTGTGTGGGTCGCAGGCGCGGCTGCTGCACATTATATTGTGGGTATTCCGTGGGATATTTCAGTTATGGTCGGCGGTCTTTTTGTTGTGACGGGCCCAACAGTTATCATGCCGCTTTTGCGTCAAGCGCATCTTAAAACACGCCCTGCAAATGTGCTCAAATGGGAAGGGATTGTAAACGACCCGCTCGGCGCCCTATTTGCAGTGGCAGGTTATGAATATATTAGGCTCTCAGCCGCAGGCACGTCTATGGGCCTTGTGTTCGGAAGCCTTATATTTGCGGCTCTTTTTGGCACAATCATTGGTATCGCGTCAGGCATTGGTCTGGCGTGGGCGTTTCGTCGCGGACATGTCCCTGAATATCTCAAAGCGCCAGTCGTGGTGGCTTGGGTGCTCTTTATTTATGTGATGGCAAATCTTCTCGCAGAAGAAACAGGGCTTCTCGCGGTAACGGCGCTGGGCATGACCATGGCGAATACAAAATTTGCATCCATGGTGGAGCTGACACGGTTTAAAGAAAACATCGCCATCATTCTTGTCTCTGGGGTCTTTGTTGTCTTGACGGCTACCCTTACTCCACAAGTGCTGTCTGCGATTACGCCAAAGGTTCAAGGCCTAGGTGGTGTCCTCTCAGGTGACTTTAGTAATATCGCTATTGTGGATTGGCGCATATTCGCGTTCGTCATTGTGATGATGTTCTTCGTGCGTCCGATTGCGGTGATGATATCGACCTTATGGTCGGGTCTGACTTGGCGCGAAGCTCTACTTGTCGGTTGGATTCAGCCGCGCGGTGTTGTTGCGGTCGCGGTGGCGGGTTTGTTTGCGGCAGAGCTGCAAGCTATTGGTCGTCCAGAAGGCGCGATATTTGTGCCGCTTGCTTTCGCCCTTGTATTTGCCACCGTACTGGCAGCGGGCTTTACCATTGGGCCTGTGTCTAAGCTGCTGAAACAAAGCGCGGGCGGCGGCGACGGCGTCATGATTGTGGGCGCGAACCCTTGGACGCTTGGTCTTGCCAAGGCGCTCAAAGATATGGGCATTAGCGTAATTGTGGCGGATACAAATTGGCGGCGCCTTCGCGGCGCGCGCCTTGAAGGCCACGCGACATTCTACGGCGAAGTTTTATCTGAAAATGCGGACGCCCGACTGGATCACTCGGCTTTTAATCATATCATCGCAGCCACACCGAATGACGCCTATAACGCGCTTGTTTGCGTTGAATTTGCGCCAGAACTTGGCCGTCACCGCGTCTTTCAAGTCAGCGGCGGCGACAAAATGGAAGATGATGGGGACAGTATTGTCTTCACCTCTCGCGGCCGGACTTTGTCTTCGCGCGGTCGTAGCTTTGACGCGCTGACGCGCGATTGGTGGTCAGGCTGGCGTTTTTCTGCAACACCGATTTCAGAAGCTTATCCGCTCGATAAGTTTTACGACTCTCGCGGGGAAGATGTCGACATTCTGCTGATAAAACGCACAGACGGCACGCTCGAATTTGTACAACCTGGGACGACAGTCAAAATCGATAAAGGCACATTGCTGAGCTATAGCCCTAAATCGTCTGACGCGCCTGAAACGGTGCGCGACACAGCCCCAAGCACATTTGCAGGGCCGGCAACGCCGCTTCCAGGATAAGTCAAAGCTTATCATTTTAGAGAGCGGTCTCGGCGGCTCTTCACACACATTTAAGATTATGGCGCGATAATAGGATTTTATTAACCCTGTTACCCTGTGTGCCATGTCTGACCCTGCTGACATTCCAAGCCCAATCGCCAGTCCAATCGTCAGACCAACCGTAAGTCCCAAGACGAGCCTTACGACGACGTCTGTGCGCCTTGATCCGCGTGCAAGAAAGCCGTTTTCGCGATTTCAATCACGCGACTACACACGCTCAGTTTATAAAGACCGTGCGCTTTACCGCTTGCCAAAAAGAGGTCTTAAAACATGGGCAAAGAAACTGAGCGAAACAACTGTCGGGCTGGGTTATCTCGGCGCTATGAGTGTGCTAGGTCTTGTCGCCTATAGCTCGCAAGGCCTGCCAAGCGGGGATGAGTTTTACACCCCGAACCGTCCCGTTAGCATCCAAGTCGTTGACCGTTATGGTCGTGACTTAATTGCGCGCGGCGCAGCTGAAATGAAACGCGCGAAAGTGGCTGAGTTGCCCCCGCATGTTTCTCAAGCCTTTATCGCAATTGAGGACCGCCGTTTCTACGCGCATACAGGCGTCGATCCGATTGGGCTTTTGCGCGCGACGCAACGCAATCTCCAAGCGGGGCGCGTGGTGCAAGGCGGCTCGACGCTGTCGCAGCAACTTATCAAAAATGTCTTCCTCACATCAGAGCAAACCTTCCGCCGAAAAATCCAAGAGATGATGCTGGCGATTTGGCTGGAGTATAAATTTACCAAAGACGAAGTGCTTGAGAGCTATCTCTCTCGCATTTATTTTGGTGGTGGGGCGTGGGGCTTGGAAGCCGCGAGCCAGACTTATTTTGGTAAGGACGGTAAAGACCTGTCTGTTAGCGAAGCCGCCGTGCTTGCCGGACTCCTCAAAGCGCCGTCGCGTTATAATCCCGCCTCTAGTCCAGAGCTTGCAGGCGGACGCACGGCTGTGGTGCTCGAGGCGATGAACGCGGCGGGATATCTTGATGGGTCGCAACAATATAAAGCTTTGCAAGCGCCCGTTTCCATAAAAAGACCCGCGACGGATAACCCTGCCAATTATTTCGTCGATTGGATGTGGACGGAGATGACGGACGCGCTCGGTGGCATGCCGACCCAAGACGTGGTTGTGCAAACGACGCTTGACCGTGACGCGCAACTCGCCGCCCAAGAAGCCGTCTGGCGTCATCTTGACCCGAGCAAAAACGCAAATGAAGCGGCTGTCGTGACGATTGACGGCACAGGCGGTGTGCAGGTTATGATTGGCGGCAATTCCTACGGCGAGACGGAATTTAACCGCGCTGTGCAAGCAAAACGTCAACCTGGCTCAGCTTATAAAGCCTTTGTTTATTTGGCAGCTTTTCAATCAGGGTTGACGCCGTGGAGCGAATTTGAAGACGCGCCTATTACGCTTGGCGATTGGGAACCGACAAATTTTAAAGATGATTTTAAAGGCATGATGACCCTGCGTGAGGCGTTTATCAAATCGGTCAATACGGTTGCAGTGAGGCTCGGTGAGCATATTGGGCGTAACCGTATCGTCGAGACCGCCGCCCATCTCGGCATGGAACGCGCAGAGCCTCTGCGTAGTCTTTCGCTTGGCGCACAAGTGACCACACCGCTCACGCTCACGGCTGCCTATCAACCTTTTTCTAACTCTGGTGATAGTGCGCCTGTGCACGGTATTATCTCAATCTCGACTGCCGCAGGCACGCCGCTTTATGACCGCCCCGCCGCGGAGCGGACACGTAAAATTGACCCGCATGCTTTGGGTCATATGGGCCGTGTTATGGTGGATACTGTGACCTCTGGAACGGGGCGTAACGCGCAACTCGCGGGTCGCGATGTTGGCGGTAAAACGGGCACAACAAACGACTTTAGAGACGCCTGGTTTGTTGGCTATGTCCCTGACCGCGTGACGGGCGTCTGGGTCGGCGCGGATGATTACGCGCCGATGAAAAAAGTCACAGGCGGTTCTATCCCTGCGCGGATTTGGAAAGACACGATGGAGGTTATCGTGGCCGATATGCCTGTGCGCTACATTCCCAAATCAGAAAAACCACCCGTCGAATTTGCGCCATTTCAAGCCAAAGAAAACGCGCTTGAAGTTCTGCTCCAAGATATGGAAAGCGCGATAAGACCGCTCGCCGCGACGGATGAGAGCAATCTGCAATAGAGGATTTGCAAAAGACAGAGGCTTAGGCCAGATTGAAACTTCATTGATCTAAGGGGTTCTTATGTCTGTCTCTCGCCGCACGCTTTTACAAAATTCCGCCGCCGCCGCTCTCATGGGGGGAATGGGTTTAGGGGGTTGTTCGCGGGAAACGACAAATCGACATCTCATGGATAAGCCTTATGATGTAGATGGTCTCTTTCAGAGAGCTACTAGTCTTTTACTAAAACTATATCCCGAAACTGCATCAAGTGCAGGTTTGGACAAAGGTAAATACTCTGCTCTTAAATCCCAGCTCACAGACCGTTCTCTAGAAGGTCAGCAAAATATAAAATCTGAAGTCACGGCAATGGCAAAAGAGCTAGACTTTGTACGAAACAGCCCAATCGACTTAGTTCCCGAATGGGATACGACATTAGATGTAACTCTGGAGATGTTTAACACAGCCGTTGAAGGCTTTGATATCCCTTACGGCGATATGGCGCTGCTCAATTATAACTGGTCTTATCGCCCCAGCCCTTATGTCGTCGCGCAAAACACAGGCGCGTTTATCGAAATTCCAAGCTTTCTTGACGCGAGCCATAGCCTGGAGAGTGGCGATGACGCGCAAAGCTATCTCACCCGTATGAGTGCTTACGCGGGTCAGCTTGACGGCGAAACAGAGCGGGTGAGACTTTACGGAGAGGCGGGGGTCATCCTGCCTGATTTTCTTTTGGCCAAAACAGTCGGCCAGCTTAAAGCGGCGCGCGCGCAAGACGTCTCTGATTGGGGGATTGTCAAAACGCTTGCCAGCAAATTTGAAGGCGAGAGCGCGAAAGCGGTTGAGATTGCTAAGTCTGAAATCGGCCCTGCGATTGATCGCCAAATTGCCGCCCTCGAAGCGCTCGCCCCGCGCGCGACATCTGACGCTGGCGTCTGGGCGCAGCCAAATGGCGAGGCCTATTATGACTGGGCTATCAAAGCGGGCACCACGACGGCGATGAGCGCGGATGAGGTGCACGACATGGGCCTCTCTGAGCTGTCAGATCTTCACGCGCGCATGGACCCGATTTTAAAAAGTGTCGGCTATGACACGGGCTCGGTCGGCGCGCGCATGCAGGCGCTCGCCAAAGATAAGCGCTATCATTTTGCAGACGGTGACAAAGGCCGCGCGGAAATTATGAGCTTCATTGAGGCCACAGTCGCAGACATTCGCACGCGCATGCCAGACGCCTTTGAAACGCTTGTGCCAGGGTTTTTAGAAGTGACCCGTATCTCACCTGATGTCGAAGCGGGCGCGCCAGGTGCTTATGGCGGGGCGGGGTCAATTGACGGGACTAAGCCTGGACATTTTTGGATTAATCTGCGTGACCCCGCCATGCATAATAAATTTACCTTGCCAGATTTGACATATCACGAAGCCATTCCGGGCCATGTTTGGCAAGGCGAATATACCTTTAAGCAACCGCTTATCCGCTCGCTGCTCGCCTTTAATGCTTATTCAGAGGGCTGGGCGCTTTACGCCCAACAAATCGCGGATGAGATGGGCGTTTATGATGATTTTGCCGTCGGGCGGCTTGGGTATCTTCAGTCTCTTGCGTTTAGGGCTTGCCGCCTAGTGGTCGATACGGGACTGCATTCTAAACGCTGGAGTCGTGAGAAAGCCAATGAGTGGTTTGTCACAGCGAACGGCTCAAACGCGCAAGAAGTCGCGGGCGAAGTCGACCGGTACTGCGCCTGGCCTGGCCAAGCGCTGGGCTATAAAATCGGGCATAGCGAAATCAATTCATTGCGCGCGCGGGCTCAAAAAGAGCTTGGCGAGCGTTATGATTATAAACGCTTTAACGACGCGCTCGTGCTCGGCGGCGCTGTGCCGATGACAGTCTTGGGTCGTGTGATTGACGGGTATATCGCGCGCGAGAAGCAGGCTTAACCTAGTATTCAGCACCTACGGCATGCAAAAGCGCGCCGTGTTTGCGCAGCCATTTTTTGGCGGGCTTTACATCATCAGAAATACGGTCGCAGACATCCCAAAAGGCTTGGCTGTGATTGGCTTCAATCATATGGGCGCATTCATGGGCGCAGACATATTCCAGCACATAAGGCGGGGCGGCAATTAAGCGCCAGCTATAGCTAATCTGACCTTCGCCGCCGCGCGTAATGCAACTGCCCCAGCGTGAGCTTTGGTCACGCACGCTGACTTTTGATACGCGCTTGCCGAGTTTATCGGCGTAAAAATGCGTCGCCGCTTCAAGCTCTTCGCGCGCTTCGCGAATGAGGAGGCGCTTGACCCGCCCTGGCAGACTCTCAGCGTCTGGCGTTGGAACATGGACTTCACGGATTTGGTGATGAATTTTAGGTCGCCCGCGCCCTTCTGTGGCGATAAGCGTGTAGGGCAGGCCGCGTATCATAATCTCAGAGCCGTGCTCAAACGGCATAGGCGGCGGGAGGCTTTCCAACTGCACATCAATCCATTCCGCGTTTTCGTGCGCAAATTTTACGGCCTTATTGAGCGCGTTCAAAGACGGGACAATGACGGCGACCTCACGTTCCGCCGTCTTGACTTTCAGCGAGATACGCCGCGCACGCGACGATAGCTTATAAAGAATACGCGGATCATCCGGGTCGCGAAATTCGCCTGCCGTGCCGAAGGGACCGTTATCTGTTTTCACAACGCCTTTTGAAGCGGATAATTTTGATAGAAAACTCATGGGAGAATAATGGGGTGCGTTGCAAATTTTTGCAATGGGCACGCTGCGCTCTAAGCTGTCGCATGTAGCCCCAAAATCTGGTCACAGACCCATTGTGTGCGGGCCGCGCTTTCGCCTGTAGAGGGGTGTACGCCCTTGCCTTCAAGGCAAGCAACCATCTGTTCAACATGATATTTTTGCACGGGGTCCGGGTTTTTGATTTCGAGTGTTTCAACGCCGCCTTCGCTTTCACATATCAGCGGCGTTTCGCCAAAGACGGAAAACGCGATACGCCCTTTTTCGCCGTAAATTTCAACACGGTCGGGTCCGTTAATACTCGCAAAATTCCAAAAGCCAGAGCCTGTTACACCGCCCTCGTGAAGCCAATGTCCCGTCACCGTGTCGGGCACGTCATAAAGTGCTTGTTGGTTACGGCTCAGCCCGCGCGCTTCGGTAATGGGGCCAAAGAAGTAGTCAAAAAGATCAAGCCCGTGACAGGCAAGGTCATCAAAATATCCGCCTGGTGCTTCGGATGGGTCTGTGCGCCATACGCCTGTTTTGGCAAGGTCACTTGGCGTGGGCGCGCGGTGCAAGCTCCACTGCACATGACGGACCTTTCCTATGCGGCCTGCTTCAAGCCAGGCTCTCACCTGCTCAAACTGGGGGAGGGTGCGTCTGTAATAGGCGACAAATAAGGGTGTATCTGCCTGCTTAAAGACTTCTGTCATTTGCAGGGCCTGCGCGTGATTCAGCGCGATAGGTTTCTCAACGCAGCACGGCTTGCTCGCTTTCGCGACTTGGAGAGCGAGCTCCAGATGAGATCTTGGCGGTGTCGCGATATAGACGCCGTCAACCTCGGCTGAATGTATCAGCTCATCTGCGGTTTCAAATATATGGGGTACCCCGTGCCGCGCGGCATAATCTTTCGCTTTGCTCAGAGTACGCGACTGGACAGCAATGATTTTTGAACGACCTTCAATCTCAAAGGCTGGAGCGCTTTTACGCTCAGTCACATCCCCGCATCCTATCATCCCCCAGCGGATCATGTCAGCTTAGCCTTCTTTGTTTAGAAGAAGTCTCACGCGGCCAACCATTTGCGGCAGGCTACTATCGCGGGTGAAGATATCTTCAAACTCGCCTTTGGAATTCATCAGAATAATTAAATCAGAGTGGTCATAAGTAAATTCAGCGGCACTTTCTGGGTCGTTTACTTTTTGCGCGTAGACACGATAAGCGCTGACAGCCTCGTCGATTTGGGCTTGCGTGCCTGACAGTCCAATCAACGGGTTTGGAAATCCGCGTGAGGTGACGTATGGCGCAAGCGTTTCTGGCGTGTCGCGCTCTGTATCTACCGAGATGAAAATATACTTCAGCTTATCGCCGTCATCCCCAAGGTTCGCTTGAAGCGCGCCCATTTTTTGCAGTGCAGTCGGGCAGACGTCGGGACAATAGCTAAAGCCGAAATAAATAAGGTTTGGCTGACCGATAAGATTATCTTGCGTAAAAGTCGCGCCCGTTTCATCTGTGAGCGTGAAATCGCCGCCAATCGCCGCTGTGCCAGAGGCAATCACAGTGCCAGACTGCGCGATATTTCCATCATTGGAAGACGGCCCGCAGGCTAGCAGAGGCAGGGCGAGTGCGGATGTCAAAACAAGCCGTAAGGTCGCGCGTGTGAAATCTCTCATGGTCAAACTCACTCTCTCTGTTAATCGTAATAAGCAGATAGGAGCGTTAAGCGGAAATGTCCAATATATCTCAAATAGACACACGCCAAATTGATGCGGCAATGCCGCGCGGGTCAGTTTAATATGACTGTCGAGGTAAAGCACAGAGGGTCTTTCAACGGAAGCGCGTCTGCAACAGATCTCGCGGGCGGCGTGTCTTCGACCACCAATGCGGCGGGTCAAGATAGGCGGAGCCTTTCTCATATCTCGCCCAAAACCTCAGGCCGTCTCAGACGCTCGACACTTGTGATGTTGCGCTGGACGGCGGTTGTGGGACAGGCGTTAACTTTGCTCGTCGTATCCGAGGCTCTTGGATTTTCCTTTCCTTATTTGCCTGCCGCGTTGATTGTCATTCTGGCGGCTGTACTCAATATTGGCGTGACGTTCTCTTTGCCGCTTGATCGCCGCGTCGGACATCTTGAGGCGGTCTTGCAACTTGGATTTGATACACTGCAGCTCGCCTCGCTGCTATGGTTGACAGGTGGGATGAATAATCCATTCGCGCTTTTGTTTGTGGCGCCCGTGGTAACTGGGGCGACGACACTGTCCAAACGCGTACTGTTTTCAATTGGCGGGCTAGCGACCTGCGCCTCTCTATTTTTAATGTTTAATCACTTACCTCTTCCGTGGTCACCGACAGGTAGTTTTAGCCTGCCGCGCGAAATTACAGTCGCGTTCTGGCTCGCGCTTATGACGGGCATGGTGTTCACCTCTGTCTATGCCTGGCAAGCCTCTCGCGAAGGACGCCGCATGTCAGAAGCGCTTGCCGCGACCGAAGCCGTGCTTGCGCAAGAGCAAAAGCTTGCGGCTCTTGGCGGTCTGGCGGCGGCAGCGGCGCATGAACTTGGCACACCGCTGGCGACTATTCAGCTTGTGGCCAAGGAAATGGCGCGTGAGCTCGATCCAAAAACGCCGATGGGCGAGGACGCCGTTTTGCTTGTGGAGCAAACGCATCGCTGTCGTGATATTTTAAAACAGCTCAGCGCGCGCGGCGACACGCGTGAGCCTATGCATGATACGCTGCAAATCCAGGCGTTGCTCGAGGAATCTGCAGAACCGTATTTAGGGCTTGGTAGACAGGTCGATATCAAAGTTTACGGCGAGGGGCCGCAGCCGCAACTCCGTCGTCAGGCTGAAATCCTATACGGGTTAAAAAACTATATTGAGAATGCGGTGGAATTCGCAGATTCGCGGGTGACGCTCACGGGCTCATGGACGCGCGAAACCGTGACGATACTCATCGAAGATGACGGCCCAGGTTTTTCGCCTGCCGTGCGGGCGCGCCTCGGCGAGCCTTATGTGTCGGTGCGCGGTGAGGCCAATAAAGTGGGCGGCGGTTTGGGGCTTGGCTTCTTCATTGCCAAAACACTGATTGAACGTACGGGCGGATCTGTAAGCTTTGATAATCACCCGCGCTCTGGCGGCGCCTTTATCACGCTGAGCTGGCCCGTTGAGCGGCTCGCAATCTAAGCTTTACTGCTTTCATCATTCAACGTCTCAATTGTCAGATTACCATTGGTAAACACACAAATACGATCTGCAATCGCCATGGCTTTGCGGGCCAATGTCTCGGCGTCTGTTTCATAGTCATCCATGGCGAGCGCGGCAGAGAGTGCGAAGTTACCGCCGCTGCCAATGGCTGTTATTTCGCCGCCCCCTGAGAGCGTATCAGGCTCTACCACATCGCCATTACCTGTCAGTACATATGTCGCTTTAGAGTCGGCTACAATCATCATCGCTTGAAGTTGGCGGAGGTATTTATCCGTCCGCCAGTCTTTCGCGAGCTCCACGCAGGCACGCGCGAGCTGGGTGGGATATTGTTCAAGCTTAGCCTCAAGACGTTCTAGCAGGGCAAAGGCATCGGCCGTCGCGCCCGCAAAACCTGTAATAACTTTGCCGCCTGCGAGTGTGCGAACTTTGCGCGCAGACGCTTTCATCACCGTATTGCCCGCACTGACTTGGCCATCGCCAACGATGACGACTTTACCGCCTTTGCGTACGGAAAGAATTGTCGTCCCGCGCCATTGCGACGCGTCTGCATAATCATAATGTGTCATAGGGGTGAGGTGGGGTGCAGAGCTTCAGCCGTCAAGGGCTAGGTTTTATTTGCTGTGCGCACTTCAAAAGCGGCAAGTTGCTCAGGGGTGGCCTTTGGCTGATGGTTTTGCTTCCACTCACTATATGGCATGCCGTAAATATGCTCACGCGCGGCGTCCATATCCAGATTATGTCCTGCGTCTTCCGCTGCGGCCAAATACCATTTGGACAAACAGTTACGGCAGAAATTTGCAAGTATCATCAGGTCTATATTTTGAACGTCTTTATTGTTGTCTAAATGCTTGAGGAGCCGCCGAAAAGTGGCGGCATCTAGGGCGTCTTGTTCAGCTTGGGGCAAGTCAGACATATCAATTCTCCAAAACCCGTGCTTCTTCGATTAACATAATCGGCACGCCTTCACGTATAGGATAGGCGAGCTTGGCACGTTTAGAGATAAGCTCGTTTTTATCTTTATCAAAGGTGAGCGGTCCGCGCGATTTGGGACAGATGAGCACAGATAGCAGTTTCGGGTCTATGCCTTCTGATGTGTCTTTGCTGTTGTTTTTATCTTTGGGGCTGTCACTCATGCTGGGTCTCTTAATTCATGGGTTGGTCAGGCGTGTCACCGCCAGTGCTGGCATATAAATGCATCAGCCCTGTCAGCAAGCGGCGGCGGTCATCTGTCGTGACGGCTTCCAGGAGGGACTGTTTATCAGCGGGTTTAAACGGGCTAATCATCGCGGCTTGATTAACAAGTTGTGGCAGCGGAATTTCAGCCAGCCCGTCCCAATCGACCGAGACGCCCAAAGCTTTGGCAAGGCTCTTCATCGCGACTGTTAGCGTGGCGCGGTCTGTGCCGCCAACATCTGTCATCGCGTCTGGGAGCATGCGTGGGTCATGTAAATCTGGATCGTCTTCAAACCCAGCGTAGCTAATGTTCGCTGTACGGTAAGGGGTTGTGCCGTCGCCTGCGCTTTTAAACCGAAAACGTTTCAGGCCTTTTAGGACAATCAAATAACGCCCATCATCTTGTTCGGAGAATTGAATAATGCGCCCAAGCCCGCCAACTTTGGCAAGCCCTGTTTTTGAGCTATCATCTGTTTGTATCATACCAATGAGGCGTTCAGACTTAAGCGCGTCATCAACCATATTGAGGTAACGCGGCTCAAAAATATTAAGTGGTAGCTCACATCCAGGAAACAGCACCGTTCCGTTGAGTGGAAAAATGGGCACGACTTTAGGGGACGTCCGGCGGGCCAGTGATTTATAATGCGTGCTCATATAATGCTTACGTGTGTCCCACGCTTAAGTTTGTAAAGGTTCAGACCTGACCAAATAGACGACCTATGCAAAGAGAATAGACGATAAGCGGCGGCGGCCCTCAATGCTGACCTCGCTCTCAACGCCTTCGGCTTCAAAAATCGTGAGAAGAAATTTCCTCGCAGCTTCGTCTTTATGTGCGCGGTTTTTGCTGATTGAGTACAGAAGATGCTCAACTGCCTCTGCGTTGCGACCTGTCGCGGCAAGCGCCTTGGCTAGTGCAAGGCGCGCGTCAAGATCGTCGGGCTTAGCGTCAACTGCGGCGGCCAATTCTGCCGTCTCGTCAGGCGCAGCCGGCTCTGCGCTGAGAGAAAGTTTAGAGCGTATAGCCGCGATCTCGGGATGGTTTTCAATTGCAGGTGAGGCGGCACTAATCATGGCGGCAGCTTGGTCGTCGTTGCCGCTGTCAATATATATGCGCGCAAGTCCCGCGAGCGCTTCGGCGCAATCAGGATCAAGTTGCAGCGCAGAGGCATAGTCTTGCGCCGCCCCGCCAGGATCGCCCGCCGCGAGACTATCTTTCGCGCGTGCCGCCAAAGTGGCAGCCTCTTCTTTCGGGTCAGTTGCACCAGTCAGGCGCGCGACAAATTTTTTGAGCTCAGATTCTGGTTGCCCGCCCATAAAGCCGTCAACAGGCTGACCATCCTTAAACGCAAAGACGGCAGGTATTGACTGAACGCCCATTTGCCCAGCGACGCCTGGGTTTTCATCAATATTGATTTTGACGAGCTTCACCTTGCCGTTTTCCGCCAGAACCGTGCGCTCAAGCGCAGGCATGAGTTGCTTACACGGCCCGCACCACGGGGCCCAAAAATCGACAATCACTGGCGCGTCTTTCGAGGCCTCTATGACATCCGCCATAAAGCCCATATCTGTGCCGTTTTTGACAATGTCAGTCGCGAGAGGTGTGTCCGTCATAAAATATCCAATTTGCAAATTGCCTTAGTCTGTAAATAGGGTGTGGTAATGCGCTATCAAGAGGCGTGCCGCAAAGGTTTATCGTCTATGCGTTATCAACCAGCATCGCAAAGTCTAAAACCAAAGGGTCTGAATGCACGGCTTTGACAAATGTCAAAAGGTCGTTTGATGAGATTGCTGTCGTCGCGTCATTTTTAAGCGGATGAAAATTGACTATTTCATGATCCAATAAGGCTTTATCTAGGACTAGTCCGACCTTGGCCTCGGGGTCATTGATGACAGAAAAGACCGTCACACTCCCAGGCGTCACACCGAGATACTCAAGCAACAGATCAGGCTTACCAAATGAGAGGCGCTTACAGCCAAGAACTTTGTGTAGCTTGTTGACGGGGACTTGGGTCTCGGCAAGCGCGCAGACTAAAAATAGCGCGCCAGACTTATCTTTTAAGAACAGATTTTTCGTATGACCTCCAGGGAGGTCGGCTTTAATTTGCGCGCTTTCTTCAACGGTAAAAACGGGGGCATGGTCATGCGTTTTGTAAACGATGCCCAGCGCGTCAAATTGAGCATAAAGCGTTTCGCGGCTTGCAGGGGTTTTAGAAGAAGTCTCTGTCATGAAGACAGGCTAGCAAAATGCAGCGCGGGAGCAAGATAAGATGCGAGGATGCGGCTAAAAAGACTCCTATTTACGCGCTGAAAAAAGCCCAAAAAAGGGATATTTTTACGCTTGATTTGCGAAAATTTCTGCGCCATAAGCCGCCACTCTTACTCAGACGCGTCTGAGGGGGACATAACGTCTTTGAGCGGGCGTAGCTCAGTGGTAGAGCACAACCTTGCCAAGGTTGGGGTCGTGAGTTCGAATCTCATCGCCCGCTCCAGATGTTATTTTACCTAGCATTTATATGTTCGCCTGCTTTATAAGCTATAGTGTAGTGTCAATTACACGGCTGAACTGGCGTGGAATTTGCACATATGTTTACGTAGTAACACGCATGAGATTTTGACATTATTTGCTTTTGTTAACCTTATGCCATTGTTTTAACGTGATATTTAACAGGGATACAGCCGTTCAAGACTTAAGAGAGTCTTAAAATTGGTTGAAATTGGGACAAGAATATGACAAAGGCTCCTTGGGGCCGTTGCAGCATGTATCTTCGAGCTTTCTGTGTTAAAGAAAGGTTTGCGAAAGGTAAAGCTATGACGGCGATGTATAAAACTGACAAGCGTGGGGCTTCGTCGCTATGAATTCTGTATTACAGCGCTTTCAGGCGTTTTATCCGCTTGTAAAGCGCATGATTGATATTTTTGTATCAGCGACAGCCCTTATTTTGCTTGCGCCGTTTTTGTTATTGCTTTGTGTAATTGTACGCCTGACCTCAAAAGGCCCAGCTTTGTTTTGGTCGGAGCGTACTGGTTATAAAGGCAAGTCCTTTATGATGCCCAAGCTTCGGACGATGTCGCAATGCTCCAAAGTGATGTCACGTGAGAGCGCTGCGGCAAATGATATTTCGTTCACGCCTATTGGACCCATCCTACGGAAATCTAGCCTTGATGAGCTTCCTCAACTTTGGTGCGTACTGAAAGGCGAAATGAGCCTCATTGGACCGCGACCCTTACTTGTCAATGATCGCCTCGCAGCTCAACGTCGTGCACGTCCTGAGATTTTTAACGTGAAGCCTGGGATTACAGGTCTCGCACAAGTGAATGGCCGTAATTTTATCTCTATGCGCAATAAAGTGCGTTATGATGCCTTTTATGCGGATCGCGTTTGCCTTTTTCTTGATGCCAAGATTTTATACCGCACGGTCGGCACTGTGCTGAATGTGAAATTGGTGCAGTAAATACACACACTGCAATTTGCATTTTGAACATTCCCTTCGGGCCGTATTTCGCCTATTTCATATCTGTCTCAATAATCCATAAGCGGCATAGCATGATGTTTGCGTGCGGTCGGGGAAGTCTAAACCATAGGATAGCTTATGCGTGTGGCCATGATTGGAAGTGGATATGTTGGCCTCGTATCGGGGGCTTGTTTTGCTGATTTTGGGCATATCGTGACCTGTGTGGATAAAGACACGGCTAAAATTGCGGCGTTAAGCAACGGCGATATTCCTATTTTTGAGCCTGGGCTCGAGGCTTTGGTTGCGCAAAACATGACGGAAGAGCGGCTGTTTTTTACAACAGATACCCATGCCGCAGTTAGTGAAGCGGATGCCGTATTTATCGCCGTCGGGACGCCGTCGCGTCGCGGCGATGGTCATGCTGATCTGAGTTATGTTTATGCCGCCGCCGAAGAAATCGCCCAAATCATTGATGGCTATACGGTCATTGTCACAAAATCCACTGTGCCCGTCGGGACGGGGGATGAGATTGAAAAAATCATCAAACGCGTTAGGCCAGATGCCAATATAAGCGTGGTGTCGAATCCAGAATTTTTGCGCGAAGGCGCAGCCATTACGGATTTTAAACGCCCTGATCGTGTTGTTGTGGGCCTTGAAGGTGAGGCGGATAAAACGGCGCGCGCCGTTGATGTGATGCGTCAGCTTTACCGCCCACTTTACCTGAATGAGACGCCAATGCTATTTACCAATCGGCGCACATCAGAGCTTATCAAATATGCGGCGAATGCGTTTCTCGCGACAAAGATTACCTTTATCAATGAAATGGCTGATCTGTGTGAAAAAGTTGGGGCTAATGTGCAGCAGGTATCACGCGGTATAGGACTGGATGGTCGTATTGGCGCTAAATTCTTAAATGCTGGACCAGGTTACGGCGGGTCGTGCTTTCCCAAAGACACGCTCGCGATTGTTAAAACAGCCCAAGATTACGGCTCGCCCGTGACCATTATAGAGGCCGTTGAAAAAGCTAACAAAGCACGAAAACAGAAGATGGCAGAAAAAGTTATTGCGGCCTGCGGCGGTGATGTAGACGGTAAAATCATTACGATTTTGGGGCTCGCTTTTAAACCCAATACAGATGACATGCGAGATGCGCCAAGCCTTAAAATCATCCCAAGGTTACAGTCTGCGGGCGCAAGGATCAGGGCTTATGATCCTGAAGCAATGCAAGAGGCAAAGCGCCTTTTTAAAGGTGTGGACTATATGCAAAATGCGTATGATGGCCTGGACGGCGCGGAAGCTGTTGTGATTGTAACAGAATGGGATCAATTTAGGGCGCTTGATCTGGACCGTGTAATGCGGCTTATGCGAACGCCCACAGTTGTCGATTTGCGCAATATCTATCGTCCTGAAGATCTGGTGAAGCGCGGCTTTAGCTATTTGAGTATCGGGCGCCCTATGGCTGAATTAAAATTATAAGTAAAATGGAGTTTCGCCACAATTTAAGCGCATTATAGGTGATATTCTTACGCTTAACACGCGAAAAACACTCATTTTTTACGCGCGAAGGGGGTAGGCGGCATTTTAGCCGCTAAACTAATAGAAAA
Organism: uncultured Caulobacterales bacterium; assembly: GCA_964424575.1. Classification (GTDB taxonomy): domain Bacteria; phylum Pseudomonadota; class Alphaproteobacteria; order Caulobacterales; family Maricaulaceae; genus Fretibacter. Next base: position 55,700 of record CAYRIV010000013.1, read on the forward strand.
TTGCAATATAAGGTTGATATTTGCATAAAAATACAGACAAAAAGCGATTCAAATGTTGCGCCAGAATTGTGAGCATGATAATGGCAACGCAAGTTTTAAAAGGATGTGGATCATGAAACTCACGAAAACACTTATTGCAGCAGTTGCTCTTGCAGCTTTTGCAACCCCAATGACAGCAACTGCTCAAGTTGGACCAAACTCCGTTATCGGCGGACTACAAAACGTAACAGGCCCCGTTTACATTAAACGTGGCGGCACAGTTCTACGTGCAATCGAAGACAGTGCTGTTCTTCCTTTCGACCAAATTGTTGCTGAAGCTGGTGGCTCTGCCATGGTCAGCCTTAATGGTTGTAACGGAAATTTCCAGCCATGTTCAAATCTAGTTGCTGACGGCAATATGATTATGCTCGACTCAACTAATTATTGTTCTGATCTTGCAGCGCTACGCCCTATGGGTGCAGGTGACGCTATCCTTTCAGCAGGTAGCTCAGTACCAACAACAGGTGGTTATACTGGCCCATCAATCGGGACGGCAATGTCACAGAAGACGCTTCTTGCCATTCTTGGTACGGCTGTTATCGGTGGCGGTCTATACGCTATCCTAGATGATAACGATGATGATGATGACGACCTTCCAGCTTCACCATAAGCCAGAATCATAAATTTTGAGAAAGCCGTCCTCAGGGACGGTTTTTTTATGCGAGAATTAAAGTGGAGCGATGTTTTTGGCTTTAGCAATTTAGTGCTAACAGCTACCGCCTCAAATTGAGACCTAGCTCTCGGCCACGAGATCTAAGTGCGATGTCTCTATAATGTCAGACTGAATGAAAAACTCTTCGTCTGCATAGAGTTTCACAGCCGTGAGAGGGCGTCCTTGATAGACGCCGGTATCAACTGCGATACGATTACTGTGTATCTCTGGTTTATCCTCAACTACACTATGGCCATGTACGATTTTCATCGGATGCGGTTTTTTATAATCTAGAAAGCTCGAACGCACCCAACGCATATCATATGGTGATTGATCTTCAATCGCGACACGTGGCTTAATGCCTGCGTGTACCAAAAGATATTCGCCAAATGTGAAGGCATCATGGAAGCTGTCTAAAAACTGAATATGTTCCTTAGGAACAGAGCGTTGCAAAGCCATCATGATGTGGTCAGGGTTTATGTGTAATTGGCCAAAATTATTGACTCCATAACTGCGCGCACATTCCTTACCACCAAATTCAAACCAAGATCGCATGGCGCCAATATTGCCGTTCAGAACATCCAGCATAACTTCTTCATGATTGCCGCGCAGATAAACAACATCTGTCCAATTAGGACTGAAGTTCATCAAAAACTCTATGACCTCGCGTGAGGCTGGACCGCGGTCCATGAGGTCACCTAAAAAAACTACAGTCGATTTCTGCGCAGGACAAGACTTTCGATCGCGTTGAATTTTCTGCAATAAATCGACCATGGGCCTTAAGCATCCATGCACATCTCCAATGCCGTAAACAACTTCCCCCACAGGCATAGCATAAGTTTTAGGGATGGCTTCTTCAGCGGTCTTCTTTTTAAAAAGTTTGAACATATGGCCTAATGCTATGAAAGAATGTGGCTTATCAATAGCGAGCGCATTTCAGATAGGAAAGGGGTCAGGCATATTAATTGCAGTCCATCCTATAAGTGCTTAACTATGTCCTGACTGTTTGAAAACTTAGATTTTATGTGCCACTGACAGTTATACTTTATCTGCATAAAGGTTTCCGGATGTTTTCGAAAATGACTCCTGATTTAGAGCGAGAATTTAACGCCAAAACGGACGCGCTTATTACCGCTATTCGATCTGTCTATGGTGATGATTTCATTCCGCTTCACCGCCCTGTATTCGAAGGTAATGAACGCCAATACTTGGTAGACTGTATCGACAGTAATTTCGTCTCGTCCGTTGGCAAAGAGATTGTGCAGTTTGAAAATATGGTCTGCGATTATACAGGCGCAAAATATGCGGCGGCAACTGTGAACGGTACAGCGGCTCTGCATGCCGCTCTTGTCTGCGCAGGTGTGGGGCGCGGCGATGAAGTGCTCTCCCAAGCGTTGACCTTTATCGCAACATGTAACGCCATATCTTACACAGGTGCGAAACCAGTCTTTATCGATGTTGATAAAGATACGATGGGGATGAGCCCGACTGCGTTGCGCGCGTGGCTGTTAGACAATACCACCCAGAAAAATGGTCAATGCGTAAATAAAATGACGGGCGCTATCATTCGCGCCTGCGTCCCCATGCATACATTTGGCATGGTGCTGCGCATTAGTGAAATTGCAAAAATTTGCGAAGAATTTGGCATTACGCTTGTTGAAGACGCGGCAGAAAGCCTCGGCAGTTTTGAAGGCGGTACACATACAGGCCGCTTTGGCGCGATGGCGACGTTGTCTTTTAACGGTAATAAAGTCATTACGACAGGCGGGGGCGGCATGGTACTCACTGATGATGAAGAACTCGCCAAAACGCTCAAACATATTACGACGACAGCCAAAGTCCCGCATCCAACAGAATTTGTGCATGACCGTATTGGGTATAATTACCGCCTACCCAATCTAAATGCTGTGCTTGGCGTGGCGCAGATGCAAACGCTCCCATCAATGATGGCGATTAAAACTGAAATTGCGGCCTTTTACAAAGAGCTCGGTGAAAGCCAAGGTTGGCAGGTCGTGCAACCTATAGACGGCACGACTCCAAATAATTGGCTGGTCGCCCTCTGTATGGAGACGCCAGAACAGCGCGACGCTTTCCTTACGCGCACCAATGCGGCGGGCGTCATGACGCGACCGATTTGGCGGCTGATGAACGAGCTTGAGATGTTTAAAGACTGTCAGCATGACGGCCTGAAAGTTTCGAAATGGCTTGAGGAGCGAATTGTCAATGTCTCAAGTGGCGTGCCAGATGCCCGCCTCAAGGACGTGAAAATCGCGTCTTAAATGTCGCTTAAACTCCAGCGGTTATCCCGCTATATAACTGTTATCGCTAACTTTTTGAAGTGTAGAGACCCTCATGTTTAAACGTCTATTTGATATTATCAGCAGCGCCTTTGGCCTTCTTATTCTTTCTCCTATTCTCATCGTCTGTATGATTATCTTGCGCTTTTCGGGGGAGGGCGAAGTGTTCTTTTTGCAAGAACGCATGGGTTATAAAAATAAGCCGTTTCATATCACAAAATTTGCAACCATGTTGAAATCAGCCGCCGTGATGAAGGACGGCGATTACACGGTGCAAAATGATCCCCGCGTTTTGCCTGTTGGGAAGTTTCTGCGCAAATCCAAACTCAATGAGCTGATGCAGCTTTGGGACGTGTTTCGCGGCAAGATGAGCCTTGTCGGTCCGCGCCCGCAAATTCTGCGCGTGCATGATATGTATCCGCCTGAATTTGATGTCGTGCTAGAAAAAGTGCGCCCAGGTGTGACAGGTGTTGGCTCTATTGTCTTTCGCGACGAAGAACGCCTTCTGACGGAAGCCATTGATCGTGACCGATGTTTTAAAACTGAAATCGTGCCGTATAAGGCACAGCTTGAGATGTGGTATGCTGAAAATGCCAGCCTATGGCTCGATATCAAACTCATCTTCCTGACGGCTTGGGCGATTATTAATCCCAATAGCCAGGGCGTTATGCCGCTCTTGCCGCCAGAGCTTCGCAAGGATGTGAATACCTTTAAAGGCGCGCCGCAAACGGCTTAAATTGCGGCGAGGCTTACCCTTTTATCTGGAAAACGGCCTCATCTGCGGTGACGTAATAATGTATCTCGCCTGAGAGCTCAGAGACAATTGCCGGGTGGTCTACATAAAGCCCACCTGTAAAGGTCCCAAATGAGGGCAGTATGAGCCTGTTTTCGCCGCGCGCAAAACAGGGATGGCTAAAGCGCCGCCCGCGGACTTTAAACTTCAGTTTGGGATGTAAGTGCCCACAAATATTGACCTCATCACCCTCAGGCGTCTCAGGTAAATGCGTCAGTAGAAACCCATCAATGACAATGTGGTCTTCTTGCGCGCCGTCTAGTCCGCGTGGGATAGACGGGTCGTGATTTCCGAGTATCCATGTGAAGCGCGCGCACTGATTTACCAATGTATTTATATGATCAAAATGGGTTTGCGATAAGCGCGCGCCCGCCTCCTCATCATGAAAGCTATCTCCTAACACCGCGACATGGCTAGGATTGTAGTCTGCGATGAGGTGTTCAAGTCTTACGAGGGTGTCGTCTGTATCATAAGCAGGAAGTGGTGCGTGACCGTTCATTTGCAAAAAGCTCGCTTTTTCGAAATGCAAATCCCCCATCAAGAGCGTGCGTGATTTTGGTAAAAACGCGCATTTGCGCCCGTCGAGTATGACCTCACCAACGCGCGTTTTGATCGTATGAGACTTAGCCATGGGCGAGCGTACCTTTGACTTGCTCTAAAAGATTATCTCCGATCGCCATGCGATGTGCTTGATCTAGAAGCGTTTTATCCGCCTCGCCTTTAATGCGTTCACGCCCGAGCTGCATCATGGACGGAATGGCGAGGGGAGAGGCATGGGGCAGCGTCACAAAGTCTATCGCGCCTTGCACATCTGACAGCCATAAGGTGAGCCGTGACAAATCGAGCAAATCGCGTTCAGCTTCTTCGCGCGCTATGCGCAGCAATATATGATCAGGCTCATATTTCATCAGTACATCATAGATGAGGTCGGTTGAAAACGTGACCTGTTTCATGCTGCGCTCCGCCCCAGGCAAGCGTTGCTCTGTGAGACCCGCAATCGTCGCGATACGGCGAAAACTGCTTTTGACCATAGGTGAATTTATAATCCAGTCGTTCAGATTATCATCGAGAATATCAGGCGCGAGCAGCGTTCCAATTGCGTTGACAGGCTCCAGCGAAGTAATCGTCAGCGCATAGTCTGTAATTGTAAATGTCAGTGGCTTATAGCCCTGTTGCTCCATACGCCGCGTGATAAGAAATCCAAGCGCTTGGTTCACTTTGCGCCCTTCAAATGTATGCAAAACCATCACGCGGTCATGGCGGTCAAAAAAGGCTTCGACTAAAACGCCTGTTGATTTCGGCAGCTCCGAGTACGCAGATTGCAGGGTGAGCCAGTCTCGAATTTGATCAGGCAGGCGCGACCATGTTTTGGGATCAGCCACCATACGGCGTACTTCGGTCGCGAGATAGGACGAAAGCGGCATCATGCCGCCTGCATAAGACGGCACTTTTGGACGGTGTTTTGGGGCGGGGCTGGCTTGCAGCGCCATGTCGCGTATCCCATGATATTTGAGCACTTCGCCGCCAAACATAAAGGTATCGCCAGGATTTAGATTAATCACAAAACGCTCTTCAATCTCGCCAATAATGCGCCCGCGCTTTGATTTCGGCGAGGCCATACGACGGACTTTCAGCTTGGCATATTCGACAATCGTCCCGATATTCATGCGGTGCCTTCGGGCTTGCTGTGCGCTAGCAATGGAATAACCCCGAGAGCTAGATTTCAGGCGGTGGAAACGCTCATAGGTTTTCAGCGCGTAGCCTCCATCTTCCGCAAAACTTAGCAGCTTATCAAAATCCGCTTTACTGAGGTTGCGATAAGGCCAAGCTGAGCGAATTTCACGCAGCAGCTCGCGCGGTTTTACTTTGCCTGCGCAGGCGCGGTTGATGATATATTGTACCGCCACATCCATGGCGCCTGGCCGGTAGTCTTCACCGTCTCTCCGACCTTTTGCGATTGCGTCAATGCTGACCGCACATTCGACCGCTTCGAGTGGGTTGGTTGGTACCATGACGGCGCGTGACGGCTCATCAAGGCGGTGGTTAGAGCGGCCAATACGTTGCAAGAGACGACTCACGCCTTTCGGCGCACCGATTTGTAAAATCTTATCAACGTCGCCCCAATCAATCCCCATCTCAAGCGCAGACGTTGAGACGACAGCCCGCAATTCGCCAGACGCAATGAGGCTCTCTGTTTTTTGCCGTATGTCGCGTGCGAGTGAGCCGTGATAAAGCCCAATCGGCAGATTATCCTCATTCACTTGCCATAAATTCTGAAACAGCATTTCGGCCTGCGCGCGCGTATTTACGAACACTATCACACTGCGAGAGGATTTGATTTCCGCGTAAATATCTTTGACCGCAAAGCGTGGATTATGCCCTCCGAGCGGAAAGCGGCTCTCTGGTGAAATAATGTCTATTTCGGGCTTCGCTGCGCTTGTGACTTCGTGAATGTGGGCGCACTGTCCATTTGCGCCAAGCCATGCGGCGGCATCTTGCGGTTTAGCGACTGTAGCAGACAGGCCAAACCGCACATGGTCAGGCGCGAGAGTTTTGAGACGCGCCAGCGCAAGCGATGTAAAATCGCCGCGTTTGCCCGTGGCAAAGCTATGCATCTCGTCAATAATGATCATTTGCAGTTCCGCAAAATAGTCAGGCGCGTTTTCATATGACAAAAGAAGCATCAAGCTCTCTGGCGTGGTGAGCAGAATGTCAGGTGGGGTCTTGCGCTGCTTTGTGCGCTGATATTGTTTCGTATCGCCTGTGCGAATGCCCATTGTGATAGGGAGCCCCATATCCTCGATTGGGCGCGCGAGATTGCGTTCAATGTCATTGGTAAGCGCCCGCAGAGGCGAGATATAGAGGGTATGGAGTTTCGGCGTCTTTGCCTTGCTGTGCTTTCCCAGCTCAATCAGGCTCGGTAAAAACCCAGCAAGTGTCTTACCACCGCCTGTCGGCGCAATCAGCAGCGTATCTTCGCGCCGCTCGTAAGCCCCAATCATATAGTTCTGATACTCACGCAGCGCCCAACCTTGCCCCGCGAACCAGTCTTTAAAACGGTCGGGAACGCGCGGCGGAACGTATAGTGTCTCTAAGGTGTTATTTATCAGTGAGCTTTCGGCCATCGTGCCTATATGGGGTTGAAATAAGGATATATATTCATGAACGCTTCAACCCCTAAAACTGCTTCACATAAAATTGCGCAAAGCCACGAGAGCTTTACGTCCGAAGTTGAACGCTGGATGGAGGTGAGGGCGGAGGGGCTCTATTGCAAGCCCGCCAACTGCTATATTGATCCGCATGATGCGGTAGAGCGCGCAATTATCACACATGGTCACGGCGACCATGCGCGCTCAGGCCACGGTGAGGTGTTTGGAACACCCGAGACGCTCGCCATTATGGAGACACGCTATTACCTGACGGAAGAGACCGCTCGCACTGCGCTGCCTTATAATCAACGTCATGAATTGGGCTCTGGCGTCACGCTCTGGTTCGCGCCTGCCGGGCATATTTTGGGCTCAGCGCAAGCTGTACTGGAATTTGATGGGCGCCGTGTGGTCATCTCTGGGGACTTTAAACGCCATCCGGACCCAACCTGCGTGCCGTTTGAGGTCGTGCCGAGTGATGTGTTTATTACGGAGGCAACCTTTGCGCTGCCCGTGTTTAAACATCCGCCGCTTGAGGACGAAATTGGCAAGCTCATCCGCTCTATGGCGCTCATGCCAGAGCGCTCTCATATGGTGGGCGTCTATGCGCTTGGCAAGTGTCAGCGCGTTATGCTGGCCCTGCGCGAAGCGGGATACGCCCATCCTTTTTATCTGCACGGCGCGCTAAAACGACTCACCGAGCTTTATGAAAGTTTTGGTTTTGATTTTGGTGAGTGGGTGCTCATCTCTGATATTCCCGCGAAAGAGCGCGATGTCCTGCGAGGGCGTATTGTGCTGTGTCCGCCTGGTGCGCTGGCTGATCGGTGGTCGCGTAAAATTCCTGATCCGCTCCCGACCATGGCGAGTGGTTGGATGCAAATCCGCGCGCGCGCGCGACAGAGACGCGCCGAAATGGCGCTCATTGTATCTGATCACGCGGACTGGGATGACCTGATAGAGACGGCGCTCGCAACGGGTGCGCCTGATGTCTGGATTACCCACGGACGTGTCGAAGCACTTGAATATGCGCTACGCGCCCGCGGCGTGCGCGCCAAAGCACTTAACCTGATTGGGCGGGATGAGGAGAACGACTGATGGAGCGTTTCTCACGACTACTTGATGATTTATATTTTACCAATTCGACCAAGGCAAAAGAGGCGATACTGGCGAGCTATTTACGAGGTACGCCTGACCCAGACCGCGGTTGGGCGCTGGCGGCGATTGCGGGGACGCTCAGCTTTGATTTATTTAAACGTAACTTAACCAAGACTATGATGGCCGAGCGAATGGATCCGTTTTTATTTGATATGTCGCGCGATTACGTTGGCGAATTATCAGAAACAGTAGCACTCGCCTGGCGGTCTTCACCAGAAGCGAAAAAGCTCAATCGTTTGCCGAGCCTGACCGAGGTTATAACTGAATTTCGGTCACGCGATAAGGCGAGCATAAAAGACTACCTGATTGACCTTCTGGATAATATGAGCCCGTCGCAGCGTTGGGCTTTGCTTAAACTCGGCACGCGAGGTTTGCGAATTGGTATGTCCGCGCGTTCTGTCAAACGTACGCTGGCCAACATGAAGGGGGTCGAGCTTGAGGTCATTGAGGAGCTCTGGCACGGGCTGGAGCCGCCATATGAAAATCTATTTGCGTGGATAGATGGTGAGGCAGATATACCCGATATGTCCAAGCTGCTGACCTATTCCCCTGTGATGCTCGCCCATCCGATTGAGGAGAAAGACTTTGCGCGTATCACGCCTAGGACCCATCAAGTGGAATGGAAATATGACGGTATCCGCGTCCAACTTGCTGCCCTTAACGGCGAGGCCAAACTTTTCTCGCGAAAAGGCGATGATATCTCGCATAGCTTTCCAGACTTGCTGTCTGAGGTCGATTTTGAAGGCGTGATAGACGGTGAACTTCTGGTCAAGACTGACGGGGAAATTGGGCGGTTTAATGACTTGCAGCAGCGGTTAAATAAGAAAAAACCAAGCGCCAAACTGATGGCGCAACTGCCAGCCCATTTGATGGCTTATGATATTATTTCTAAAGACGGAGTCAGTTTGCGGGGTTTCGCTTTGTCGGAACGTCGGGACCATCTCACGGATTTAATTGATGGACGGAGGTCTGAGCGCTTTTCCATATCAGAAATTCTCACGTTTGAAACCGTTGATGATCTCGCCGCACTTCGCGAGGACGCAGCCCAAACAGGTGGCCTTATTGAAGGGTTGATGATTAAAGATAAGTCTTCCACTTACGTTGCGGGACGGCCCAAACATGCTTGGTATAAATGGAAGCGTGATCCGTTTTTGCTTGATGCCGTTTTAATGTACGCCCAACGCGGGCATGGCAAACGCTCAAGCTTTTACTCAGATTATACATTTGGTCTTTGGTCAGAGGACGGGGCGTTGCTGCCGATTGGCAAAGCCTATTTTGGATTCACTGATAAGGAGATGAAAGAGATCGATAAATGGATACGAGCCAATAAACTTAAACGGTTTGGCCCAGTGCAAGAGGTCAAAAAAGAGCTTGTCTTTGAAGTGGCTTTTGATAGTGCCCACGAAAGTGCGCGCCATAAATCAGGTTACGCGCTGCGTTTTCCGCGCATTCACCGCATTCGGTGGGATAAACCAGCCGCAGAGGCAGATCGTCTTGACGCCGTTATCGCTTTGGTTGAGGCGTAAGACACGATGGTAAATGCTCTCATTCGGCACTGGTAAATATTAAGGCAAGTCAGAAACTTGTATGTTCTAACCTAAGCTTTTGTAATGGCGTTAAAGGGTCTAGATGGCTTTCCATCTGACGATTTGTTCGGGTGGTTTACGGCTTGTTTCGCCAATACTCAACTTGTCTCAACGCCGCGTCAATTGTGGGAAACCAGCGCTGCTGAATTTTTTGCGAACTCTCTGTGCCGACCTGCAGATTGGCATAGGGAAGGTTCTTATTTTCGAAGCGTTTTATAACGTCCTTAATATAGTCTTGGTCCGAATAGCCTAAGGGAACCGCAGCATGTGGCAAGATGTTCTCATATAAGGCCCCTTGCACAAACTGAAAAATGTCTGCTTGCTGCAAAGCCTCGTGAACATACTCAGTCCCGCTGAAATAGCCTAAGGTAGACACGAGGCTATGGGCCGCATTTAAATAGCGAAGCTTCATGCGCCCAAATGCAGAGATGTACTTCACAAAAACAGCAACAACTTTATCAAATGCTGGTCGCTCCCCTGCAAAATTATCTTCTATAACCCATTAACTAAAAGGCTCTGTGCTATAAACCCACCAATCGTAGTCGGAGTTTTAAGAGAACGGCTCTCAGTCTTCAGCGCCGGATGGTCAAAATAAACTTTTCCCGATGACGGGATAGCTGGATTGCTCTCCTAATATAGCCAATGAGTAAATATAATCCTGCGGCCGGAGCGCGTCTTTCATAGAGGAAGAGCGCAATGACACGCCCGCTATGCCCCATTGCGTCTCGCCTTTTCCAGCAAGCCTTCGAATTAGACGGCTTGATGGGCGCGGTAAAAATTTCCGACCCCGAAGTGAACAATGCCGATATTGACCGCTTCCCGATCATAAGAAAATGTCTGTGTGTCATTGGGCAAATTATGCGGGGATAGAGATGTCATTTATCTGTTTTTTTCAAAACGTTCAGGACATCCCAACAGGCCCCCATAGTGTGATAGTCGGTTTTGCCCAGAGGTGATTTTTTATTATCAATGGCCGAGCCATCACGATGTCTGCCGCGAAACCACGCGCCAAATTCATGGTCAATCATATAGTCCCAACTCCATTCCCAAATGCGGTTATAGTCCTGTCGATATTTATCATCGCCCGTTTCGCTATAAAGACGCCAAGCGGTGGCAAAGCTTTCAGATTGAACCCAAAAATATTTATTCGTTGAGCAATAGGACCCATCAGGCGCAACGCCGTAAACAATTCCGCCATGATCCTGATCCCATCCTGCCTCTAGGGCCTTATCATAAAGTGACTTGGCTGTGCTGACCCATTTTTCATTAGGTCTTTCGCCGTGCAGAATAAGCAGCAATTTCGCCCATTCCGTTTGGTGACCGGGTTGGAAGCCCCAAGGCTTGTAACGATCATTTGGTTTGTCGATATTATAATTTAAATCAACGTTCCAATCGGCGTCGTAATGTTCCCAAATTTGACCGCCTGATTGCGTGGTCAGTTGACAGGCAAATTTATCCGCTAGTTGTGCGGCGCGATCTAAATATTTTATGTTCCCGCTGGCCTGCCATGCCGCCAGCAAGGCTTCGCACATATGCATATTAGCGTTCTGTCCACGATATGGGCTGAGTGTCTTAAGACTTGCATCTCGTTCATCGAAATAGGCGCCTGCTTTCGCGTCCCAGAAATAGGTTTCCAGAAAGGCAAATGTGTCGTCGATAAGCACCGCAGCTTCTTTGATTCCCGCTTGCAGAGAGCTTGCCGCCGCTAAAAGGACAAAGGCATGTCCATAGGCCATGACACGGTCATCCGTTACAACGCCTTTTTCAATCTGCCACGCATAGGCCCCATTGGCCTGCCGGTGTCCGTTTTGAAGATAATCTAAACCCCATAGAGCCCAGTCTGAATGATTCTTTTGTCCGTAGAGACGATAAGCGGTCGCGTAATTAAAGACATATCGGCAGGAAGCGACAAGCTGCCGAACATTAGGGTCAAAGCAGGTCCCATCATCAAGAAAGCAGCCAAAAAAGCCGCCTTCGGGGGAAAATACGCGGGGCTCGTAAAAGGCGAGTGTGGACTGAATATGTTGCTCTAAAAATTCAGTACTTTCAAAATCTGGACAATTTTTTCCCACGATGGCTTATCCCGAAAGTTCCAGGACAAGGCCTTTAATCGCCAGAAAAGACATGAAAAGCGCAAATAATAAAATCACGGTCAATATGATATTTGAGGTCGCCTTATTTTTATGACCACCCATTAAATCCTTACGATTAGTGAGATAAAAAATACAGCCCACGGTCAAAGGCAAGATGATGGCGCCAAAAGCTTGAGACATCACCATTATAGCGACGGGTCGAGCATTAAATAGTGGGACGACCAAGCCCAGCAGGGAAATCAGAAACACCATGATACGGTATTTCGGTAACGTCATCTCGCGCTCTGTCTCCGTATAATCACAAATGAGCCATGGTAGCATAAGCACATTGGGGAATTGAGAGGACACACCCGCAGCGACAATACCAATCGCAAATATGGCCGTGGCAAATGACCCAGCCAAGGGTTCTAAAAGCGTAATCATCTGTGAGGTTTTAGAAAGGCCTATGCCTTCAACATACAGCGTGCCCGCGGCGGCGGCCATGACGGCGGCGCTAATCACAAACATCATGACCACTGCGAGAACGGCATCATTGCGCTGGGTACGCGCGTCTTTCAACGTCCATCCCGCTTCTTTGACGAGCGTGGTGCGGATAATAAAGAGGCCGGAAAAGACAGTCGTTCCGACCATGCCGGCTATGACCAACCAAGGACCTTTTTTTGCGTCGGGGGCCACCTCAGGAACGCTGGGAATCAATCCTTTGAGAATATCGCCGGGCGGTGGCATCATCAGAAAGAAGTTGATTAAAAAGCAAGCCGCCATGATGGCAACAATGACGGCGAGACTGCGTTCGAAAAATTGTGTTTTCCCATTCCAGAAAATGAAAAAGACAAGCGCCGAGAAAAAGGCCGCAAACCAGATGGGCGCTATGCCGCCCTCAATGAGTGTCTTTGACCATTCGGAACTAATATCGGCAACAATGCCCATCACCCCCATGACACTGCCGGCGACCCCTAATGTTAGGGCTATGATGAAATAGATGCCGACCCCCGGGTGAATATGTTTTTTGAAGGCCTGCAGCGCCGTCTCGCCGGTTACCAAAGTATAGCGGCTATAAATATTGATCATGAAAAATGTGCAGAGGCAGGAGGCGATAATCGTCCAGAGCAAAGTCATGCCGTAATCGGCACCTGCTTTTGCCATGGTCGTAATACTGCCTGTGCCGATATTAAATCCGAGCAAAAATATACCTGGCAGAAAAAGCGCCAAGGCTTTGGCAAATTTGCTTTTAGGAGCGGACATATTTGTCATGAAGCAGTTCCGGAAATTTGAGTAGAGCGCGCGCGAATAACACCGCGAACTTCGGCCAAACCTCTCCAGCCGGAATGGCGTGAAGGGCGCTGACAATATCTGTCGCGCCCGTTTGCCGAATATCAGCAATCGTGACCGGGTCATCCGGTCCGAACCATATCCAAGACTCACGCATATTTTTTCTCGCAATAGATCTTTAAATGAATGACCTAGCCGTTTAAGTCTAAATTCGCAAACAGACATGTCGCGCCCAAGGGCTTTAATGTCGGCTAAGAGGATCTTGCGCCGTTTTCTCAAAGTCTTAAGTCGCCCAAGAGGGACACTAAGCCAAGACCGCCTACTTGTTGTTAGATTTCTCTTTTGCTGGCTAGGATCATAAGTCCGCTGAGGCTACCTATTATTAGTGCGAGCGTTGCGATTGTAATTCTGCCGCCTAGCGGATTTGGAATCAGTAGCATTAGGGCAATGAAAACCGCGATGACGGTGCCAAATAGGCCTATCACTTTTAACTGCGCCCAATCATTGGCTGCCCCGACTTCACTGTCAAAGTCGATAGGTGTTTTCATGGTGGTGATGAAATTATCGACCATCTTGCGGTGTTCAGAGTCTTTGGCAGGCGCGAAAGGAATAGATAGTAAAAAGCCAAGAGAGCCTGCGATAAAGACACCGAAAAATTTCGCCTGAAATGTCCATGTCGCCTCGGGAGAATATCCGAAAGTTGAGAGAGGGATATTCATAAAAGCCATCAAGGACACAGTCAGAGCAAAACTAATAGAGAGGAGTGCTGCCCATTTCGGCGTCCTTTTAATAAAAAGCCCCCACATCAGAGGTATCTGAATGGGAGTCATGAGGAGCGCGCCGACATCGAGCATGATTTCAAAAATGCCTTTGCCTTTAGCTTGTGCCATATAGAGCGCCAGTAAAAGAATAAAGACGCCCATAAACCATGTATAGAGGCGGCCATATTTTAAGAGTTCCGTCTCAGATTTTAATGTCCATTTAAAACGGCGCGCGACCTTGGGGTAAATATCTTTGATTAAAATCGCGACATTGGTATTGAGACCTGTATCCATTGTGCTCATGCTGGCGGTTAAGATCGCCACGACGACTAATCCGATAAGTCCTGTAGGGAGGACTTTTATACTCGCAATTGCATAGGCGGCTTCAGCAGGTTTACTAATGCCAAGCGCCATAACATCTTCGGCAAATAAAAGCCGCGCTGTGATAGGCGGCAGGAACCAAATCAACCCCCCGAGTAAAAACAGGCCAGAGGCAAACAAAGCGGCTTTGCGCGCTTCGCGGCCATCTTTGACTGAGAAATAACGCGGGCCTGCATACATAGAATTGAAGACTAAAAACCCTTTTGTCACCATGGCGCTCGCCCAGCCCCAAGTATAGGCGCCGCCAAATAAAGCCGCTGAATTTATCATCTTAAATTTTTCTGATAGGCCTTGGGCTTCGATTTGCGCGAACATATTGTCGATGCCGCCAAGCTTGCTAATGCAAAGCCAAGCAATAAGGATGGTAAGCGGCACCAAAATAAGACCCTGTAAAAAGTCCGTAGCCATTACTGCCCAGCGTCCACCTGTTGCAGAGTAGAATAAGACAATAATGCCGCACGCTAAGATGACTTGGAAAATATTATATCCAAATACGGCAGAGCAAAAAATACCTAGACCATACAAGGCCATCGCTGAATATAATATGCGAATGGGCACCTCATAGAGAGCGTAGAACATTCGTGTTTTTTCGCCGAAGCGTTTTGAAATCGCTTCTGGAAATGTTGTGACTCGCATCTGGCGAAGCCATGGCCCCAAAAATAGGAAGTTCAAAAAGAAGCCAAAGGCATTGCCTAAAAAGATAATCATGACCGAAAATCCGGACTCGAAAGCCACACCTGCCGCGCCTGTAAATGTCCAGGCGCTAAAGGCGCTCATAAAGGCGCTACTGCCTACGAGCCACCAACTGCCTTTGCAGCCGCTTTTGAAATAGTCGTCTGTGTCGGAGGAAAATCTCTTAAACACAAGGCCAACGATGGCGATCAAAACGAGATAGCCAATGATGACTAAAAATTCGATATTGGATATGTCTATTTTTGAGACCATCTACTTAAGGTGCTCAACATTCGTCCAATTATCATTTCGGCGGAGGAGATCTATGAGCTGCTGATATTGGGCGCCCTCTTTGAAGGTTTGATAAGCAATAGCGGGTTCGCCCTTTATGTCTTTGACGAATTCGCGGATGAGATATCGCCAGTTCCGTTCTGTATCGCCCTCAACATCCGGAACATTGGCTGCGATGTCGGCGGGCAGTTTAATCTCTTCCCACATCTTGTTGGCGCCATATAAATATAAAGGCCCGCTCCCATAATGGCCTTTAATATAGAGCGTGCCTTTGCTGCCATAAAAGGCGATATAATCCTCGTGAAAGCGCGGGTGCAAACCGCCATGTTTGAATAAGGCCGTAACAGGATTTTTCGCATATTGGCTTTTGAGTTTGGCTGTCACATTGTAGGACCACTCCACATTAGACGTGCCCCATTCTAATGAAGGATCATTTAAATCCTCGGGAATGTGTTCCCGTCTCGTTTTGAAATTATGCACGCCTTTGACAATAGGCGCTTGGCCCATGTCATCGCGCACTTCACCCATAATTGAAAGTATCTCTTCGCCAATAACCGACGTAACGATAGAGAGCTTGTGCGTGAAATTATTATTGAGCCGTCCGCCGCCATCCTCTCGGCGATGTGACCACCCAAATGGAATATCCCGTTCTAAATTGAAATGGGATATACATTCAACCTCGAGCGGCTCGCCAATTGCGCCGTTTTCAACGAGCCTTTTGGCATGGAGGATTTCGGGCATATATCTGAAACTCGCCGCGAAGGCCGTTTTTGCGCCTGCCTTGGATGCAAGCTCATAGAGCTCTTTTGCCGTATCTCCATCGGCTGTCAGGGGTTTGTCACAAAAGACATGACATTCCGCCGCAATAGCCTGTTTGATGGGTACAAAATGCGCCCCGCCCGGCGTGGCAATAGAGACAATATCGGGTTTGCAATCTTCGAGGGCTTGCGCCCAATCCGTTCCCGCATAAGGAATTTTCATGTCATTGGCGACTTGTTTCACAACGCTTTCAGTGCGCCCAACCATAGCCACAATTTCTGCGCCAACCGATCGAAAGGCCTCGGCATGGCCTTGTCCGGCAAATCCAGTGCCGTGAACTAACACTTTTATTGTCTTGATCATCTTTCCCCTCAGACTTACTAAATTAACATTGGAGAAGGTTCATGAAAATTACAAGCGCTGAAGTTTTTGTTGGTGGCCCGGGCAAAAATTACGTTACGTTGAAAATTATGACGGATGCTGGAATATACGGCATTGGCGACGCGACGCTCAATACGCGCGAAACCCTTCCGGCTAAATTTCTCAAAACCTATATGATACCCTGCCTGATTGGGATGGACCCGCGCAATAGTGAAGATATTTGGCAGTATTTTTACAGGGGCGCCTATTTCCGCCGAGGGCCAATTGCCATGGCGGCTATCGGGGCCGTTGATATGGCACTCTGGGACATAAAGGGGAAAATTGCGGGATTGCCGCTCTATCAACTCTTAGGCGGTAAGAGCCGAGAGGGGGCTTTGGTCTATGCGCATGCTGTCGGGACGGATCTGGATATGCTGCTCGACTCCGTCGCCCATTATCAAGAATTGGGCTATAAAGCTATTCGCCTGCAATGCGGCATTCCGGATATGCCCGAAGGGGGCTATGCGACCGGAAAGGGCGGGAACTCCAAACATTTCATCACGGAATATGGCACGCTTCCGGATCAAGAGGTTTGGGATAGCGAAAAATACCTCAAATATATGCCGACGGTTTTTGAGAAGGTGCGCGAGAAATTTGGCCCTGACCTAAAGCTTTTGCATGATGTTCATCACCGCCTGCGCCCCAGAGAAGCCGCGGCCTTTGGCAAAGAAATTGAAAAATATAACCTCTTCTGGATGGAAGACCCGACGCCTGCTGACGATCAATCAGTACTCAGGCTTATTCGTCAGCATACAACGGTGCCCATTGCGATTGGCGAAGTCTTTAATTCCATATGGGATTGCAAGGATATGATTGAGGAAGAGCTGCTCGACTTCATTCGCGTCTCCGTGACCTATGCGGGCGGTATTACCCATGTTCGGCGAATAGTTGAACTTGCTGGACTGCATAATGTCAGGACGGGCTTCCACGGCGCGCCGAGTCATTCACCCATCTCTATGGCAGCACAGGCCCACCTTAATGCTTGGGCGCCGAATTTTGGTATTCAAGAATATCTTGTGCTTGGAACGCCCGAATGCGATGCACTTTTCCCATCCGAGCATTATCTGAAAGACGGCATGTTCTATGTCAGTGACGCGCCGGGCCTTGGTGTTGATTTTGATGAGACTGAGGCCAAGCGTTACAAATTTGATCGCCGCTATCACCCCATTGTTCGCCTTGAAGACGGCACAATGTGGAATTATTGATGTTTGATCTTTCTGGGAAATAGGCGCTCGTTACAGGCGCAAATACAGGACTTGGCCAAGGCATGGCTTTGGCACTTGCCGAGGCAGGCGCTCATGTCGCACTCATCGGTCGGACGGAACCTACGGAAACACTGAAACGGATTGCTAAAATTGGCGTATAAGGTGTATCTATCAGTGCTGATTTAAGCCATATTGAAACTGTCGACGAGATAATTGACGAAGCTGTGTCTAAATTAGGCCGTGTAGATATTCTCATCAATAATGCGGGCAATATCAAACGCAATGACGCCATCGACTTTACGTCCGAAGATTGGGACGCGGTGATGAATGTCAATTTAAAGACAGTGTTTTTTCTGTCTCAAGCCTTCTCAAGCCTTCTCAAGCCTTTGCAAGGCATTTAGTGTCTGAAGAGAAAGGCTGGAAAATTATCAACATCGCCTCAATGCTTAGCTTTCAAGGTAGTATTCGCGTACCCTCCTATACCGCCTCAAAAAGCGGGGTTGGGGGATTAACCAAAGCTCTTGCCAACGAGTGGGTCGGGCGAAATATAAATGTCAACGCCATTGCACCTGGGTATTTCGAGACCAACAATACGGCGGCATTGCGAGCCGATACAAAACGCAATGCTGAAATTTTAAGTCGTATTCCAAGTGGACGATGGGGACAGTCATCTGATTTGAGTGGGGCCATTATATTCCTTACATCCGCTGCCTCGGACTATGTTCAAGGTATTATCTTACCCGTCGATGGCGACTGGTTAGCATGGTAAATTCGAAAGAATGTTCGGTCGTCAACAAACTGGCTTAGATTCATCAAAATAAGCGCTAGTCAACGTCCGCTTCGGAGATGTTCCTACGATTTCAGTATCTCTTTGGGATGTCCGCTTCGAAGTTGAAAAGAAGTGATGGTTTGATGTGCCCCTAGCTTTATAGACACCTTGCTACTTCATTTTGCTGCCATCTC
>CAYRIV010000014.1:0-70364 GCA_964424575.1 uncultured Caulobacterales bacterium
CTCCTTGCTTCCGGTTTTACCAAACAAGGTGTCTACAAAGCTAGGGGCACATCACCCCGACCAAACGGAACATATTGCGACGTCGTAATTCTTTGAAAAATTCAATCATAAGCGCCCTCTTCGCGAGAACGCATAACATGTTTATTCGGCCAAGTCTAAACGACTTTGAGGCGTAATTTTTGCGAGATTATTAAGCTATTACCGTCTCATAAAGCAGGCCGTCATCATCGTAGTAAAACTCGGTAATGTCGCCGTCGGCTTCTGTGCGTGTGACTTTGCGGGCCCAAGCATAAGCCGCGTCAAGATCATATTCATTGAGCACATTCACACCGTTATCATACTCAATCTCGAACGACATCGTTTCGCCGCTCGCATTTTGAAGACGCTCTGTGCTCGCCCAATTAAAGATATCTGCCGTATCTTCATTTTGTGCCCGGGTCGCCCAATCAAACTCACCGTCACGGTCGTAGGTCAGCCTTGTGACAATGCCGTTGTCATTTGTGCGTATATTCTGCGTGACTTCCCCGGCATTATTTGTCGTAATCACAAGGCTCTGCCAACTCGCATTATCACCCCCATCTGTGAGCGTTTTCACTGTATCGCCTGCATTCTGACCGAACAGAATGAACCGCGTATCAACGACTGTCCCATTATCATACTCAATTGTGATCTGAGTGCGCACACGCGCTCCGTCAACATTGATGTAATAATTTGTGACGTTTTCCCAAGCTTCCATATTCTCTGCATCGAAGGTCTGAGAGCGCAGGTCCCATAAGGTCTCACTCTCATCAACGTCATAGGTCAGGATATTCTTCCCACCGTTTGTATTCACACTCATGAGGTCGCCATCGTCTGAATAGGTGAAAACCTTTGACTGCCAAGGCGCGTCCGCACCATTGTCTTCAACCGTGACCTGTCGACTCCAAGGCTCAGACCCGTCTACGTCATATTGGGTGTAATAGTCACGCGTGCCGTCCTGTTTATAACGGCCAAGAACAGTCCCGTCCTCAGCACGAAGTGTCGCCACTTCAAACGCCGCCGCGCGGTAGTCAAATTGCTGATAGATTTCGACTGTCAAATCAAGACTGTCAAAGCCTTCGCCACCAGAAAAACTCGCCGAAGGCATATTCCCGAGCCCCGCCGTAACAACATCATCGCCTGCGCCTGCGTCGAGAGAGCCTACCACTTTATCGATATTAATTATATCATCATTGGGAGTGCCTATCGGAGTCAATGATACAGACAGGTCGTAGGGCGTGAATGGACTATTTGATGCCGATGCCGCCGCAGCTATCACGAAATAGTTTCCTGGCGTATCAAAGACGTAGTCCTGCATTATACGACTTGCTGTCCGACTCTGAGTATTAGTAACGCTATTTCCAAACATATCAATAATGTCCAAATTGAAACGGTTGGGTAATAGCGGCGCCCTAAGTTCAGCGCGGTAGGTCCCAGCCTCATCAATAGTAATCGCAAACCAATCTTCGTCTTGTGGAAAGTTAAACTGACCTTGCAACGGCGTCCCTAATTCGAGCGTGCTATCAGTAGCAGGGCCGCCAATGTGATCATCTTCAAGTTCCACAACTCTAAAAGTCCTAGACTCAGCAGCTCCGTGATCAATTGCAATGGCGAAATCTGTGTAAAAAGAATTATTTTCAACGAAGAAAATTCCTGTCGCTGAATTATAATTTTCGATTTCACTAACAGTACTAAAAAAATCCTCGTAAGAGTAAACGGTACTGTTCAAAGGCAACCCGTCTTCCGTCAATATGCGGTAGGATTTATTTTTCTCGACTGAAACGAAAATTACGTCTCGATCACCCTCAGAGTTTTTCACTACTGTCAGTGAGGGTCCGTCTACAGTGATACGACCATTCGTCGGAGTGAAATTTGAATAATCGTCTTGTGAACTTCGAATTTGAATGGTCTCTTCACTAGCGATAAGCGTGCTCACATATGCTGCGTCGATGCCTGCTGGAACGGTTACAGTCAGCGGAGTATTTAATCCGTTAAGCAACAGGTGCTCTACGCCTGTGTGTTGCCCCTCTGAATCCCGAATGATAATTTGAATAATATCTTCTGAGTATTCTGCGGTGAAAGTAAGTGTGAGTTCTTGCGTTGGATCAACACCTGTTAACTGAAGCCAATCGCTATCATTTGGTTCGTTTCCGACGACTGTCACAGCCGGTCCTCCAACCTCTAAAACGCCTTCAGTATTTACATCGCTTCCAAAATCATCGGGTAACCTCTGCAATTCAAAAGTGGCATCGGGTGCACCATAAGCGTAAGAAATACCGACAAACATCGTGTTTGAGGTTGCCGTAATTTCCACATACCCATAAAATAGAGACCCCAAATTGCCAAGGTATTCGCCAGATTCGCCATGTAAGCTTACGGCGACAATGTTATCTGATTCAGCGGCAAGCGGAACAAAGCGAAAGTCTGTGCCCTCTGTCAAACCCGTAATTTTTATCCAGTCCACATCCAAATTAAAATCGTTACGAGACGTTATTGCCCCCTCGCCAAGCTGTATTTGGCCTGTGGTAGCTATATCTGCAGAATAATCATCAGCTTCAATAGTTATTAGACTTACCTCAAAGCTTTGAGCTGCCTCATTAAACTCATCATGACTAAAACTCACAAATGCAATATCATTGTTGTTTGGCAAAGCAACGTTTTGTCCAAGATAGTAATTAGTTCCCACAAATACGAGATCACCTTCCGAGTCATAAAAATCTAATAGAATGAGTTCATCTATTGTATTTGACGCAATCTGGTAAGACTGCCCGTCTGCGAGGCCTGATAGTGAGAGCCAGTCGATATCATTAGTGAAATCATTACTGACAATCACTGACTCCCCATTAACAGCCAAAACACCCGTCGTACTCGCGTCCCCCGCATAATCATCGTCATTACCAAGAGCCTGCATCGCGACAATCGGCCCTTTGCTTTGCGTGCTCGTAGCCTCAAAGCTCAGCGGCGCAAAGGTCATGTCTGCGCGCGTGTCCTGCGTCCCCGTCTCAATCGGTGCGGTAAAATCGTAAAAATCGAATTTGAACATGAGCCTATCCTAGTAACGCATGAGCAGGCTTTCGGGCGCGCTCATTTGAGCTGTGTATAGCACAACGCAAACGCGCAATCAAAATAACAACGTATAATACTGACAGATTCTCGTGACGCGCTAGCGGGGATTAATTTCTACGCTAAAGGCGTGTATTTGCGCGACCTCATCTTTGATTGCGTCGAGCACGGCGCGGTGGCGCGCGAGGCGGCTCATGGGCTCGAACACCTCAGCCGTAATGACCACATGAAAATGGCTTTCTGCACTGCCGCCTTCTGCCGCGTGTTCATGCGCGCCGCGGTGATGGGCGTGCTTAGAACTCTCATCAATGACCTCCAACTGCGTCGGATTGAACTTTTCCTCAAGTTTAGCCTTGATTGCTGTGCCGATTATGCCCATTTTACGCAGTCCTTTTTCATCTTTGAAGAGTATATATAAGCACTATGGCCCGTCGTTCAAAAATAAAACGCTCTCCGCTCGATTTACGCATCAATCCCCGCGAGGATGAACTGCCGCCTGAGGAAAAGCAGTGCGATTGGGCGGGCTGTACGAATCTGGGCGGCTGTAAAGCGCCCAAGAGCCAAGACCGTCTGCGCGATTATTTTAATTTCTGCCAAGCCCATGCGCGTGAGTATAACAAAAACTGGAATTTCTTCTCGGGTATGTCTGATGCGGACATCACAGAATGGCAAGTTGGCGCGCGCCACGGCCACCGCCCCACATGGGACGTGCGCAAGAACACAGGCGAGCGCGCCAAAGCCAATAAGAAAAAAGTCGCAGGCGGCACAGCGGCGACAGCCGAAGGCTATTCTATGTTTGGCGACGGCAAAGAAGACATCGTCACACAGCCGCGCCGCCGCTTGACCAAGATGCAGCTGAAAGCGCTCAATGATCTGGGCCTTGACGAAACCGCGACCAAGGCGGACGCGCGCAAGCGTTACACCCAACTCGTCAAACAGCTTCACCCCGATGCTAACCAAGGCAAGCGCAATACGGAAGAAAGCTTTCAGCGCGTGGTGAGTGCGATGAAAGTCCTTAAGACCACAGATCTTGCCTAAGTGAGCCAGCTCTCGCGCTTCCTCATCGCAGGCGGGGCGACAGTCGGACTCTATGTCGGCGGGGTCTGGTTTGGCACAGAGGTCATGTCCCTGCCCGCACGGCCTGTGAACATTTTCTTTTACGTGCTCGCCACCGCGATATCGTTTGTGCTGGCGTATAAATGGATTTTTACTTCCACCGCGAGCAAGAAAAGCGCACTTCTTGGCTATCTCGCGCTGCAAACCTTTGGCGTAGTGTTCAACGCCGCATGGCTTGAGGCGGGGCTGCGTTTTACGCCCCTCTTCCCATGGGTCATAGCCGCAGCTTATTTCGCCGTCTGGCCCTTCCTCTCTTTCACCGTGCAGCGCAAATATATCTTTGGCTGACAGACTTTTATTTAAAACCGCCAAGCGCTATAGCCCTTACGTCCGTAGATAGATGGAACCAAAATAAAGACACGCTTATGACCGATACTGCATTCCCCATTATGGCCCCTGATACCACCGTGTCCGCGCGCGAAACCTTTGGCGTGAACTTTGACATGGATGTCCCTGCCTTCTCTAAACGCTCAGAGCATGTGCCAGAAATTGACGAGGCCTATATCTTTGATGACGAAACCACGCAGGCCATTTGCGCAGGCTTTGCCTATGACCGCCGCGTCATGGTGCAAGGTTATCACGGCACAGGGAAATCAACCCATATTGAACAAGTCGCCGCGCGCCTCAACTGGCCGCTCGTGCGGATTAACCTCGACAGCCATGTCAGCCGTATCGATTTGGTTGGTAAAGACGCGATTGTTCTCAAAGACGGCAAGCAAATCACAGAATTCCGCGAAGGGCTACTCCCTTGGGCGTTGCAAAATCCTGTTGCGCTGACGTTTGATGAATATGATGCAGGTCGTCCCGATGTGATGTTTGTAATTCAGCGTGTGCTTGAAGCGCAAGGTCGCCTCACCCTGCTCGACCAAAACAAAGTTATCACCCCGCACAAAGCCTTCCGCCTCTTTGCCACGACCAACACAGTCGGCCTTGGCGATACGACAGGTATGTATCACGGCACGCAGCAGATTAACCAAGGCCAGATGGACCGTTGGTCGCTTGTGACACAGCTCAACTACCTCACCCATGACGAGGAAGAAGCCATTGTGCTCGCAAAGTCTCCGACATATGACAATGAAGAGGGCAAGAAAATCCTCGCCTCTATGGTGCGCGTCGCGGATATGACGCGTAACGCGTTTATGGCAGGCGACATCTCAACCGTGATGAGCCCACGGACAGTCATGAACTGGGCCGAAAATGCCCGGATTTTCGACAACAACATCGCCCACGCCTTCCGCCTGACATTCCTCAATAAATGCGACGAACTAGAACGCCCCGTGATTTCCGAGTTTTATCAGCGCGCCTTTGGGACAGAATTGCCAGAGAGTAGTGCGTCGGTGATGGTGGCGTAGTGGGAATTTTTGGTTTTCTATTTTTCGGATTGGTTGTTTTCTTATTCTTCCGTTCAAATACCAAACGGGGACAAAATTTTGTTCGAAGCTATTATTACTTGATGTGCTTGCAAAAAGGTAAGTCGGTAGAGGAGGCTAATTATTTGGCCCGAGATATTATTACACCCAAAAGTGACCCGGGCTTTGATAAGCGCCTAATGATAATGGCTGCAGAATTTGCCAAAGAGCACACGAATGGAAAACAATTGCCTATTATAAATGAAGCAATCGCTTCCGGTTTTATTAAGTAATAATGCGCTAACTTATGACCACCCCACCCCCCATCGACACGTTCAAACGCTCCCTTGCGGCGGCTACTAAGGCCATTGCGGGTGAGCCTGAGCTTGAGATTAGCTATGGCGGGGATGTCGCAGGGATTGTGCGCGAGACGGTCATGCTGCCGAGCTTACCGCCTGCGCCTAAGCCTGAACTCATTGCCAAAGCGCGCGGCGAAGCGGACGCGCTCGCCCTGCGGATTTCGCTGCACGACAAAGATATTCACGCGGCGCAGCAACCCACGGCTGGCCCCGCGCGCGCCATTTATGAGGCGCTTGAGCAAGCCCGTGTCGAAGCTGTCGGCGGGGAGCATCTGCTCGGCATTCGCGACAATCTCGACGCCGCGCTTGATGCCAAAGCGCGCCGCCGCAAGTGGAACGCGGGCGATATCGCCAAAGACGACACGACCCTGCCAGACGCCATGGGGCTTTATGCGCGCGAAGTTTTGACAGGCCGCAAATCCCCTAAAAGCGCGGACGGGCTGCTCGACGTCTGGCGTGAAACGATTGCGACGACAGCTGACGCTAAGCTCAAGAAGCTCTCAGAATTAATTCATGACCAAGCGAAATTTGGCGAAAGCGTGCAAGACATATTACGTGATTTTGAACTGCTCGACCAAACCTCTGAGCCTGATGAAAGCGAAGATGACGAGGAGCAGGAAAGCTCGGAGAACGAAGATCAAAACGATCAACCTGATGATCAACCGCAAGAAGACCAACCCGGTCAAACCGAAGTCTCTGACGCCGACGCGCAAGAAGATGACAGCGCTGAGCCGCAAGATATGGTCGACGCCGAAAATATTGACGGCGAGCAAGACAGTGACGACCAGACGCCGCAACAAACGCCGCAGCAAAACAACCTGACCAATCTACCGCCCGCCTACTCGGCCTACACCACCGCTCATGACGAAGTGATTAAGGCCGAGGAGCTTTGCGAGCCAGAAGAGCTTGACCGTCTGCGCGGCTATCTTGATGGCCATATGAAGGGCTTGTCATCCGTTATTGCGCGCCTCGCCAACCGCTTGCAACGCCGTCTTCTGGCGCAGCAACAGCGCAGTTGGACGTTCGATCTCGAAGAAGGCATGCTCGACACGGCGAGGCTGACACGCGTCATCATTGACCCGATGAGTGCGCTGACATTTAAGGAAGAAAAAGAAACTGATTTCCGCGATACGGTCGTGACCATCCTCATTGATAATTCAGGCTCTATGCGCGGGCGTCCGATTATGGTCGCCGCTGTGTGTGCTGATATTATGGCGCGCACGCTTGAGCGCTGCGGCGTGAAGGCCGAAATCCTCGGCTTTACGACGAAGGCGTGGAAAGGCGGGCGCAGTTTCCAAGACTGGCTCGCGGACGGGAAGCCGTCCAATCCAGGTCGCCTCAATGACATTCGCCATATCGTCTATAAATCCGCTGATATGCCATGGCGTCGCGCCAAACGTAATCTTGGCCTGATGATGCGTGAAGGGCTCTTGAAAGAAAACATTGACGGCGAAGCGCTTGAATGGGCTTACCGCCGCCTCATGAGCCGCCCTGAACAACGCCGCATTATGATGGTGATTTCCGACGGCGCGCCCGTGGATGACGCGACACAAAGCCAAAATAAATCAGGCATGCTGGAAGGTCATCTGCGCATGGTTATCGACAAAATCGAGAACCGCTCCGACGTCGAGCTCGTCGCCATCGGCATAGGCCACGACGTCACCCGCTGGTATAAACGCGCCGTCACAATCATGGACGTAGAGCAACTCGGCGGCGCGATGACGGAGAAACTCGCGGAATTGTTTGAGAGTAAGTGATTTTACTATCCTCACCCTGAGGAAGGCGCAAAGCGCCTGTCTCGAAGGGTTGGTAGATTTAAGAGCCTTTGTTAGCAGGACCACGTTTTGACAGTTTTGGAAGAAGCTCAAACTCTCCGTTTATCAGCGCCTCTTTCTTTCGGCGACTCCAGCCCTTGATACCCCGCTCTGACTCAATAGCATCATCGGCGCGTTCAAATAGTTCCGACCAGACGAGTGTCACAGGACGACGTTTGTAAGTATAAGATTTGGTATAAATCCCGTCATCATGTTCCGCTATGCGCACATCTAAGTCTTCACCACAGTAAGAGCCCGTATAATAACTCCCATCCGCGCATTTCACGATATAGACCCAAATAGGCTTAAACTGGAATTGGTTCATACAAAGCCGTCTTATTTTTAGCCGAGACAATCCTTCGAGACGGCGCGTTGCGCCTCCTCAGGATGAGGATATATATGATTGATAGCACACCAAGCAGCTTGGTTGAGAAGTAAAAACAATCTATAAAATTATGCTATTTCCTTTTCAATCCATACTTATCCTTCTCACCCTCATCCTGAGGAGGCCGAAGGCCGTCTCGAAGGATTGGTTAGAAATCACCTATCACCCCCGCCCCCGAGCGGGGATCTTGCGTTTAGCGCTTGCCTTAATATCTCGGATCACGTCCGCGATGACATCGGTGAGTTGAACCGTCCCGCTATCCCACTCAACCCACACCCCTCGAGCGCCTCTGCCGTCCTCTCATTCACCCCGCCGAGCGCATATATTGGCGCGCCGAGCATGGCGGTAATCGTCAGCAGACGTTTCAGGCCAATTGGATTGCCTGCGCTGGAGCTGTCGCTTGCAAAGACAGAGCTAACCATTAGCCCGTCGAGCACAGACAGATCGCCGCTATAATCAATATAACCCTCATCATCATCTCCCTTCATCCCCGCCATAGAGATGAGCCAATCAGGGCAGCGCGCGCGCCAAAGCCTCGGCGCGGCGAGCGTTGCGTCGCGTTTGAAATGCACGCCGTCTGCGCCGCATGTAATCGCAAGCTCTGGATCGTTGCCTATGAGCAGTTGTTGATCGCGCGCAAAGGTCACCTCTTGCAGCCGCGCGGCAATTTCCTCTCGTTTTGCATCCCCAAAATGACGATAGATTATCGCCGCGCCTCTCGGCATGGCCTTTGCGCTCGCGACGACATTTTCGTGCACATGCGGGTCGCTCATCATCACGAGCGGGCTTAGGCGGCATGAGGCTTTGCGATTTTGCGCAATTTCGCCCGCCGTGCGAATAACGGCGCTTTCGCTTTCTCGCCAGTCTTGATAGAGAGCGTCCATGAGTGATCCAAATCAGAAAACGCCCGAACTAACTATCGCCGAGCGCCGCGCAGAGACTCTAGCCGCAATCAAAGACGCTGCCAATGGGGCTGCCGCTGGGGCTGCCAATGGGCGCGACGTCACCCTTGTAGCGGTCTCTAAAGTTCAACCTGACGCGCGCATTAAAGCGATGCTCAATGCGGGCCAAAAAACCTTTGGCGAAAACCGTGTGCAAGAAGCGCAGACCCGCTGGGGGGAGACATTTGCAAGCCACCGCGATGCGCTGACTCTGCACCTCATCGGGCCACTTCAAGCCAATAAAGCTGAGGATGCAATTCAACTCTTTGACGTCATTGAAACGGTGGACCGCGAAAAACTTTTGAAAGCGCTTGTGAAAGCGTGTGAGAAAACGGGACGTCCCATGCCGCGCCTTTATGTGCAAGTGAATACAGGTGAAGAGCCGCAAAAGGCGGGTGTGCTACCTGCTGACCTCCCCGTATTTCTGAAAACAATGCGCACGGATTACGGGCTGAAGCCAGAGGGGCTGATGTGTATTCCACCTGTGGACGAGGCAGCCTCCCCGCATTTTTGGTTTCTCAAAAACCTTGCGCAGGAAAACGGCGTTAAGAAACTCTCCATGGGCATGAGCGGTGATTTTGAAACGGCCGTCAAACTCGGCGCTACGAGTGTACGAGTGGGCAGTGCCCTGTTTGGCGCGCGGGAGTATTGAGCTCTGATTGTAGTGCTTAATTTCGCTTTCCTCGGGTTTATCCCGAGGATCTATTTGCAGAAAATTAAGTTGATAATCACACTTGCGAGTGGGTCCTAGGGTCAAGCCCTAGGAAAGCGGGACAATAATTTAAGCCCCTATCAAAACCCGCTGCCTGCAATATAACTTTGGCAATAGCCGCACCATATCCTCAGGCGTGAGCGCGACGCACCCCAATGTCTGTCTATCATCAGGCTGCGCTAGGTGAATAAAAACAGCGCTGCCTGCGCCGCTCACGGGCGGGCTGTCATTATGGCTCATCACGAGCACGACATCATAAGCCCCGTCTTCGCGCCAGAGTTTTTCATGGCTTGCCTCGCTCGGGAGTTTGATGAAACGGTTATAGGCGGGGTGGTCAGGCGCGTCGCACCAGCCGTCATTTTTCCGCAGAGCACGGAAATTAAGACGCGACCTCGGTACGGGCAATCTATCTGCGCGGTAGAACCCCCACCGCAGTTGGTAATCGCCAAGCGGCGTCTTTGCATCGCCCTCTTTGCCCTTCATACCTTCAATAAAACCCGCCTTACCAATCCGCACAGCCATAGAAAGTTCGTCGCAACGAAGTGTTTTTTTTGAACATGAAATAGAAATATCCATATCTCACCCTAGCGCAGAGCGGCAAAACATGACACATTTTTGTGATGCAGCGTGCGCAAACTGCGATTAGGCTTAGGCGGCCACTTTCGCTAAAGGGGCGCAAACAAATGAGAGAGAGATTATGGCCGTTAAAAAACGCCTGTTGCTAGTTGATGATGACGATACGCTCCGCGAAGAGCTTGTCGCACAATTTGCACTATATGATGAATTTGAAACTGTTGATGTCGCCAATGCGACTGATGGTATTAAAGCCGCGACCGCAACCAATTTCGATTTGATTATTCTAGACGTCGATTTGCCTGATATGCTTGGCACAGAAGCGTGCCAATTAATGCGCACACAAGGCGTGGCCGCGCCGATTGTAATGCTGACAGGTAATGACGGCGAAATGCATGAGATTTTGGGCCTTAATAGTGGGGCCAATGATTACGTCACAAAGCCGTTCCGCTTTGCGGTTCTACTCGCACGGCTACGCGCGCATTTGCGGAGTTTCGAGCAATCAGAAGACGCAGTCTTTCAAGTCGGGCCGTATGAATTTGCGCCTGCGTTTAAAAAGCTAACACCGCCCAAAGATGAAGACGGTAAACAACCGCGCGATATTCGCCTGACCGAAAAAGAGACCAATATTCTGAAATATCTCTACCGCGCGGGCGGAAAGCCTGTGGGGCGCGATGAGCTTTTGCATGAAGTCTGGGGCTATAATAGCGGTGTCACCACACATACGCTTGAGACCCATGTCTACCGTCTGCGTCAAAAGATTGAGCCTGTGAAAGGCACAGCGACACTCCTCATGACAGAGCCAGGTGGGTACCGACTGGAACTTGGCTAGTTGAGCCCCAACTTCCAAGCAGTAGAAGAAATTTCACCGCCTACGCGTGGACAGTTTCACGAAGAGGTCAGATCTGCAAAGACTCCCGTTATTATGCGCGGGCTGGTTGAGCATTGGCCCGTCGTCAAAGCCGCAAAGGAAAGCGACAGTGCGGCCTTTAATTATCTGCGCACGCTTGACAGAGGCCGCCCTCAAGCCACGCTGATTGGGCAAAGCCAGACAGACAAGCGCTTCTTCTACAGCGCGGATATGCGCCGTCAGAATTACGACCGCTATGAACAATCTGTGTCGACCGCGCTTGATGACCTTGAGAGTAAAACAGATGACGGACTAGCACGGTTTATTCAGTCCATTCCCCTGCCTGATTACCTCCCAGATTTCGCAGCGCAAAACTCTATGCCTTTGCTTGAGGCCGATATTGTGCCGCGCGCATGGATTGGTAATGAGACAATCGTGCAAACGCATTTTGACCTGTCAGAGAACATTGCCTGCTGCGTGATGGGGGCGCGGCGCGTCACGCTTTTCCCGCCCAAGCAACTCGCCAATCTTTATCTTGGCCCGTTGGAGACATCCCCAGGTGGCGCTTATGTCAGCCTAACGAATTTACACGCACCAGATTTTGACGCGCATCCGCGATTTAAAGAGGCGCTTACCTACGCCGTGCAAGTCGACCTTGCGCCTGGCGACGCGCTTTATATTCCGTGTGGGTGGTGGCACCATGTCCATGCCCGCGCGCCGCTCAATATGCTGGTCAATTATTGGTGGAAGCCTGCGCAAACAGGGCGTACCGTCGAGCCACTGCCTGTCCTTTTGCACAGCCTTATGGCGTTTAATAATATGCCCGCGGATGAGCGTAAAATTTGGCAGAACATTTTTGCGAATTTTATTTTTGAAGAAAGCGGAGACCCTATGGCGCATCTCCCACCCGAACAGCAAGGTATTTTAGGCGGCATTCCCGACAGTCACCGCACGGCTAGCATCTATGAACTGCTCGGCGTACTCGCCCGAGAAGTGGGGCTGAGCCCGCCCGCGCCGCCGCAAAAAAAAACCTAATATGGGGTTTGCGCTAGCATTATATGCGGCGTTTGTTGCCGCCCTCACTGTGGCTGAATACCGCGGGGATAAGCGCGCGCAATATCTTCTGAAGCCCGCCTGCGCGCTCGGATTTATCCTCATTGCGCTTATGAGCGGCGCGCTAGAGAGCCTTTATGGGCAAATTATTTTGGCGGGGCTCTGTTTTTGCGCCGTAGGGGATGTGGCGTTGCTGTCACGCACCTCCATGAAATTATTTCTATTTGGCATGATTGCTTTTGCGCTCGGGCATATAGCTTACATCTTTGCCTTCACCCATCATGGATTTAATTTTACTGGTAAATTTGACGTAAAATATTCATTCTTTGCAGCTTCTTTTAGCTTATTGGCATCTATTCCAATCATATCGCTAATTAATGGGCCGATGAAAGGTCCTGCTTGTATTTACGCAGGAATTATTGCTCTCGTTATTCTGTTCGCCATTAGCACAGGTCATCTTATGATTATTATCGCGGCTTTTCTATTTGCGATTTCAGATTATTTTGTCGGACGCGACAGGTTCATAATACAAAAGCCTTGGCACGCCTTCGCCATCACCCCGCTCTATTTCGGGGCGCAGGCCCTGTTCGCACTCAGCGTGGCGCAAGCCTTATAACGACAGCACCTGCGTAATCGGCGCGTGGTCGCTTGGTTTTTCCCAGACGCGACAATCCAGATGCACCTTATAGCCGTCGCGCCCCGTCTTCTCGGCCGCGTCGTGCAGCGCAGGGCTCACCCAAATATGGTCAAGCCTGCGTCCGCGATTGCTCGCAAACACATCGCGCGCGCGGTAGCTCCACCAGCTATAGATTTTTTCCTCATCCCCACGGTGAAGGCGGGCCGTATCGGTAAAGTCATGTGTCTCTTGCAGCACTTTCAAAAGCGCGACTTCTTGCGGGGTGTGCGAGACAACTTTTAAGAGTTGCTTATGATTCCACACATCATTTTCATGCGGCGCGATATTAAAATCTCCAACGAGGATTTGCTGGTCATCGCCTTTGGCAAAGCGCTCAGAAAAATAGGCGCGCATATTCTCAATGAAGTCGAGCTTATGTTTAAACTTATCATTCTCTACGGGGTCGGCGATATCACCGCCTGCGGGGATGTAGAAATTATGAAATTCAAAATCTTGTCCACCTTTTGAGAGATCGCCTGCTATAACGCGCGTAGACACATGACGTGCGTGGTCAAGCGGGCAAAAGCTCGTCGGGAGGCGTTCCATCGGCAGTTTGCTGACCGTCGCCGCGCCGTGATAGCCTTTCATGCCCGCGACTTCGATGAACGCGTAACCCGCCTGCCGAAAAGGCTCATAGGGAAATTGTTCGTTCTGGCATTTGATTTCTTGCAGGCCGAGCACATCTGGCTGCTCTTCATTCAAAAACCGAATGACTTGGTCAATGCGAAGGCGAACGGAATTGATATTCCACGAAGCGACTTTAATATCCATAGGCGGGGCTTAGCCCGCCTGATGTGATTCTGAAAGGGCGTTTCGAAAAAGCGCTATCTATTGCGACCGCGACGCGGCTCACGCAACACAAACAGGCGTGGGTCAAGACGTTGATTATAACGCAAATCCGACAGAATGACGCGCGTATTACCGCCAAAGCCGTCCGTGATGACCCATTCTTTTAGCGCGAGCGTTTGCGCGTCAAAGATCATTGTAATCACGCCGTCCATTTCGCCAGAGCCGTCACGCGCCGAGACACGCCATTCGCTCGTGAGTTTTTGCAACGCCACAACTTCGGTATCGCGCGCGAGATTGACGTTCTCTTTTAGGAAAAAGTTCAGCGGCGTCGAGGCGAGCGGCACACGGTCAAAGGTCTCAAGCGCGCGGTCTTGCTGTGTCATGGTTACGCCGTCCGACACAATCAGCAGCGGGCTTGGCGCGTCATATTCAAAGCGCATCTTGCCGGGTCGTTGCAGAAATATCTGGCCAGATTCAACAGAGCCGTCCGCCGCATATTGATCAAAGCGACCTGAAAAACTCACCGTATTATTAAGCGCCGTATCCACGCGCGCAAGATCAGCCGGCACCGTCTGAGGCGAGGTAAAAGCCGCCAAAGGTGCGCGCTGCATCTGCGGCCGCGGCGCTTCCATATTGACCTGCGCGAGCGCGACAGACCCCAAAGAGGTCAGCGCAATAGCGGTTAACAACAAAGCTTTTTTCATAGCGAACTTTCCATTCACGCCCAAATTCATGAGCAATCTAAGACTGTTCGTAACAAAAGCCAGTTTAATCCAAGCTGAATAAAAGCGGTATTTCCATTACAAATTGGAGAGGGTGGTTAAGTTAGATACTCTGCGCCAACTCATGAATGCTTGCCTCTGGCCGTGCGCCGTAATGCGAAATCACTTCTGCCGCGCAGAGCGAACCGAGGCGGCCTGCGTCTTCCCACCCAAGGCCCATGGCGTGACCTGCAAGCACGCCAGCCGCATATTGATCCCCTGCCCCTGTTGTATCGACGGGCTTGCTCACGCCAAACGTCTCAAGCGAAACAGCGGGGACGTGGTAGCGGCGCGTGGCGTCTTGGATGACGGAGCCTTTCTCACTGCGCGTGATACAGGCGACAACGTCTGATTTTGTGAGCGCGTCAAGCGCCGTGTCGATGCGGTCTGTTTCATAAAGCGAGAGGATTTCAGCTTCATTGGCAAACAGGATATCCACATGGTTTTCCACAAGCTGCTTAAAGCTCGCGCGGTGACGATCCACGCAAAAGCTATCTGACAACGTCAGCGCCACCTTATTGCCCGCGGCCTGTGCGACTTCGGCGGCATGCACAAAAGCCGCCTTGGCGGGTTCCGCGTCAAAGAGATAGCCTTCGAGATAAATCACTTTCGCCGCTTTGATGAGGCTATCCACAAGGTCGCGTTTCTCAAACCCTGTGCTGGCGCCGAGGAATGTACTCATGGAGCGTTCGCCGTCTGGCGTCACCGCGATGAGGCAACGGGCCGTCGCCGCGCCGCCTTTGGCGGGCTTTGTTGTGAACGCGACACCAGCTTCATGCAGGCCACCAGAAAATCGTTTCCCGAGCGCGTCATCGCCCACTTTGCCAAAGTAAGCCGCGCTGACACCAAGCTGCGCAATGCCGACGAGAGTATTGGCCGCCGATCCGCCCGCCACCTCGCGGCCTTTCCCGATTTTTTTGAACGCTTTGTGCAAGCCAAGCGCTGTGCCTTCATCAATCAACGTCATGCCGCCTTTGGTGATTTTATTGGGGCCCAAAAACACATCTGGCACAGGCGTGATGACATCCATAATCGCATTGCCTATTCCGAGAACATCTATTTTATTTGCCATGATTTTAGCCTTCATTTTATCTTGTTTGTCAGCGCCTAGCGCATTATCGGTAAGGCATCAAGCGCCTGCACTGCGCGAGGGAATACATAGGACTTTGTCATGAAAAAAATCGCCATTTTAGCCTCTGACAATATGATGCCTGGTCATCCGAATGAGCGCGATGACAGCTTTGAGCGTGATGAAGAAATGAGCAAAATCGTGCCTGCGTTTGCTGAGCTTGGTATGGCGGCAGAGCTTGTGCGCTGGCGCGAGATTGGCGCGCGTGCGCGCGAGTTTGACGCCGTTCTGCCTTTGCTTGTGTGGGATTATTTTGAAGGGAATGAAAAGGCCTTTCTCGCCCAACTCGCAAAAGCGGACGCGACAACTAAGGTCTTTAATAATTTTAAATGCGTACAATGGAATGTGCGTAAATCTTATCTTGATGAGCTTGAACGCGCAGGCGCGCCTGTTATTCAAACGGTCGTACTGGAACGTGTGACAGAGGCGGGTATTGCGCGCGCGTTCGACACACTGGGCGCAGACAAAATCGTCATCAAGCCGCAGGTCGGCGGCGGCGCGTGGAAGCAAGTGCTTTATAACAAAGGCGAGCCCTTCCCCGCCAAAGAGACGCTCCCGCCAGCCGAAGCTATGGTGCAGGCTTTCCTGCCAAGCGTGGTCGAAGAGGGCGAGTATAGCTTTCTTTATTTCGGCGGGCAGTTCTCGCACGGCCTGATTAAGCGCGCAAAGAAGGGTGACTACCGAATCCAGTCGATTTACGGTGGCACGGAGGAAAGCTACACGCCGACCCAAGCTGAGCGTGACGCGGCACGCGCCGTGCTCGACGCGCTTGATTTCACGCCGCTTTATGCGCGTGTGGATTTGCTGCGCGGGCTAGATGGAAAGCTAAAACTGATTGAGCTCGAAATGGTGGAGCCTTATCTTTATATGGCGCATGCTGAGGGTGAAGGCGCAGATAATAAAGCCGCGCAAAAACTCGCAAGCGCGCTCGCCAAACGCTTGGTGTAGATACAAATTTTTCTCTGATTTAGCCTCAAACGAAGGGGCTTGCCGCGCCCGTTCTTTCGCGCCATGATTTGTGAAAACTATGGGGACGGATATGAGAGCTTATTTAATTGCTACAGTAGGAGCGGTGGCACTGACTTTGGGCGGTTGTCAAAACGATACAACAGACATTCCGCCAACCCCTGAGAGCAAGCCTGCCCCCGAAACATCCACCGTCACCGTTGAACGCAACCCACTTCGAAATGCCTATTTCGGCGACCTTCACGTCCATACCAAAAACAGCTTTGACGCCTATATTTTCAACACACGCACCACGCCTGATGATGCCTACCGCTTTGCCAAAGGTGAGGCGATTGGGGCGGCCAAAGGGGTACAAGTCAAATTGGACGGCCCGCCGCTCGACTTTCTCGGCGTGACAGATCACGCAGAATATCTCGGCATTGTGCCCATGATGGATGACGCGACGACGCGCATCGGACAGACGAAAATCGCGCGCGAGGTTTTTGCCGCCACGGATTTGAGATCCGCGCGACAGGCTTTCCTGCGCGTCGGGCGTTCCTTTGTACTGCAACAGCCAATCGCCGAGCTTTATGACCGTGATGTGATGGACAGCGTCTGGGCAGAAACGACCGCGAGCGCGGATGCCCATAATGAGCCTGGCGTTTTTACGACTTTTAGCGCTTATGAATTTACCTCTATGCGC
Source organism: uncultured Caulobacterales bacterium (assembly GCA_964424575.1). Taxonomy (GTDB): domain Bacteria; phylum Pseudomonadota; class Alphaproteobacteria; order Caulobacterales; family Maricaulaceae; genus Fretibacter. The sequence goes on from CAYRIV010000014.1 coordinate 17,237, forward strand.
ATGGTGGACGATAATAACGCCGCGAATTTGCACCGCAATGTCGTGTTCAAAGACAAAGCCCCCGCGCGCATTATGTCCACACTAGAGAGCAATAATCCCGAAGACTTGTGGGCGTGGATGGACAGCCAGCGCGCGGCGGGGCGAGACGTCATGGCGATACCGCATAATTCGAATGCCTCTAATGGGTGGATGTTTGATGACGTCACATTTGGCGGCGAGCCGCTCAGCGCGGACTATGCGGCCACCCGCATGCGCAATGAACCCGTTGTGGAAATGGCGCAGGTCAAAGGCACATCCGAAGTTCACCCTGCCCTGTCACCTAATGACGAATTTTCTGATTTTGAAATCTATGAGAACTTTATCGGCGGCACAGGCAAGACGACACCAACGCGCGGAGACTTTGTGCGCTACGCGCTGGCCAGCGGATTAAAGCTCGCGGAGGACGGCAAAGGCAATCCGTTTAAATTTGGCTTTATCGGCAGCTCTGATTCCCACCTCTCAGCAGGCTCCTATAAAGAAGACGCGCATTTCGGGAAATTCCCCGCCCAATCCGTCGGGGCGGCGCAGCGGCAATCAATTCCGACGGGTGACGCAAACGATTGGTCTGGCGAAAATGCGGATGGCGGGCAGCTCCTCGTCTCTCGCCAATATGCGGCCAGCGGCCTTGCTGGCGTTTGGGCGCAGAGCAATACACGCGCCGATATTTTTGACGCCATGGCCCGCAAAGAAACATTCGCCACATCGGGACCGCGCATGAAACTGCGATTCTTTGCTGGGGCTTATGATGAGGATATATTGGGTCAAGCCGATATGATGGCACGTGCTTATGAAAGCGGCGTGCCGATGGGCGGCGAGCTAGAGGCCCCAAATGACGCGCCAAGCTTTATCGCCTGGGCCGTGCAAGACCCGCTGAGCTATCCGCTTGAGCGTTTGCAAATTATCAAAGTTTGGAACGAAGACGGCGCACCCCAAGAGCGCGTCATAGACATCGCCTGTGCGGGCGGCGACTCCCCTGTAGACGGACGCTGCCAAAATGTCGGTGCAAATGTTGATATTTCGACTTGCGAAGTTACGCGAGGCAAAGCGGCGGGTGAGATTAAAACCCGCTGGGTGGATCCGGAATATAAGGCCGGCCAATCCGCCGCCTATTACATCCGCGCGCTCGAAATTCCGAGCTGCCGCTGGTCCACTTGGGACGCGGTGCGCAACGGCACACCCCCTCACCCCGACCTGCCAACCACAGTCCAAGACCGCGTCTGGAGCAGCCCGATTTGGGTCAGGTGATTTTATGTCGCGCAACCTTCAAACAACACATCTTTGTTATTTTTTGGCAGGCATTCACCATTATATAATCGATTGATACGGTTTAATCGTTCAGTAAAATTCTTGTCTCGATTCATGTGGTTCAACAGACTAGGTGCAATCATCACAGAGACAAGTTGGATGAATTGACTATCGCTCAATTCGTGCGGGGGTGAACCGTAGAAACTCTCACTGGCTTTAAAAAAACTAACTGTCCAACCATCTGGCCCTTTTCCCATAGGAACTGTTTCAAGAAACAAGGCTAAGATTTCATTTTTTGTGAGACGTCTCTCAAGCGCTATCGCGTACGCCGTTTGTCGAATTTTTCCAATACCTGGCTTAAACTCATTGAAAGCTAGTCTTTTTGATACTGATTGCGTGACCGTTGTTAGACCTGCACCCGCAGTTTTAGTATCAACCCCGTCATGATGGTAGAAGGCTGGGTCTTGCACGAGCAATAAAAGTTGCAGGCGATCTTCACCAAGTGTAGCCGCCCCTTTTCCTGTATCTATAAGTGTTTTCGCTCTTTGTTTAAGTTCAGCAGAATGACTAGAAGCTGATACATAGCCCGACGCAGCGTATGCCATTATGGCCGTTACAATTACGGCTGAAACAAACCCAACAGATTTTTTCATAACTTCCCCATCTGAAACTTTCTATTCAGAAATTCTGTCGGAAATTAGACTAAAGTTGGGCTTATTTGACTAACACTTAAAAAGGGATAAGTAGCTATGAGGCCTCATCATGTATTTTCAGATGGCCCTCACTCCACCGCCTTTGTCTTATCCTTAAACTTGCATATCTCGCTCACCGCACAGTTAAAACAGCGGGGTTTTCTGGCGATGCAGGTATAACGGCCATGAAGGATAAGCCAGTGATGGGCGTGGAGGGCGTATTCTTCGGGCGTCACGCGGAGCAGATTTAATTCCACTTCGAGCGGATCTTTGCCGGGGGCCATGCCTGTGCGGTTTGCGACGCGGAAGATATGTGTGTCCACCGCCATGGTCGGTTGGCCAAAGGCTTCATTCAGCACCACATTGGCCGTCTTTCGCCCGACGCCGGGAAGCTTAATCAGGTCATCGCGATTATCTGGCACTTCCCCGCCAAAATCATCGAGCAGCATTTGTGAGAGCTTAATGACGTTCTTGGCTTTGGTTTTATAAAGCCCGATTGTCTTAACCATGTCGCGGACTTTATCTTCGCCCAGTGCGACCATTTTGGCGGGCGTGTCTGCCAATGCGAACAGGTCCTTAGTCGCTTTATTCACGCCGATATCAGTCGATTGCGCGGACAAAGCCACCGCCACGACGAGCGTATAGGGATTAGAATAATTCAGCTCTGTGCGCGGCGCAGGATCAAGGCTGTGCAGGTGACGATAAATATCGCTAATCTGCGCGCGGGTAAGTTTGGGGCGCGGCAGCTTTTTCTTTGGTTTCTTTTTAGGTTTCGAGGGTGGTTTAGCCATAACCCTATTTTGACTTTTGCGCGCACCTTGTCAAAAGCTGATCAATCATTTTATCGGCCAGCATAGAGGATGGCTGTGCCGTGAGATTACCTTTTATGTCAAAGGCCGCGGAAGCATGACCTGTCCCGACTTGTGTTGGCACAACTTCTGCGCCCACGCGCATCAAGACATAATTGAGCTGGCGCATGCACATAATCCCGCTCATCGGGCCGGGTGTGCAGGACGCGATGCCGTAAACGGGATTTTCAAATTGCGCTTTGCCAGCGGTGCTGGTCCAGTCGATGGCATTTTTAAGAAGGGGCGGCAGGCTGCCGTTATATTCAGGCGTGACAACAATGATACCGTCACAGCTTTTCATTTTAGTGATGAGCTTTTTGACGTTAGCGGGCATATCTAAATCACCGTTATAAAGCGGTAGATCAAACTTTCCGAGGTCGATATCCGTGGTCTTGGCACCCGTCTCTTTCACGCGTTTTCGCAAGGCCCGCGTAAGCGTTTGATTAATAGACCCTTCGCGAATAGATCCACAGATAAATCCAATTTTAAAATCCGCGTTTTTAGTCTTCGCCATAGTCTTACCTTCTCAAACAAAAGGCGCAGCTGACGCCGCGCCTATTTTATTTACGCACAAAGCCGTAATGAGTTCACTCAAAGTGATTTAATTATCTCTTCGACCATTTTCTTCGCGTCCGAGAGGAGCATCATGGTTTTATCTTCATAGAAGAGGTCATTATCAATGCCCGCATAACCCGTGCTCATGGAGCGTTTCACGACAAGCACAGTGGCTGCTTTATCGACATCAAGAATTGGCATACCGAAAATCGGGCTTTGTGGGTCTGTCTTTGCGGCAGGGTTGGTCACGTCATTCGCGCCAATCACAAAGGCGACATCGGCATTTGCAAATTCAGAGTTGATGTCTTCAAGTTCAAACACTTTGTCATAGGAGACGTTCGCTTCGGCGAGCAGCACATTCATGTGACCCGGCATACGCCCCGCAACAGGGTGAATAGCATAGGCGACTTCGACGCCTTCTTCTTCCAGCGTGTCGGCCATTTCGCGAATGGCGTGCTGGGCCTGCGCCACTGCGAGGCCGTAACCTGGGACGATGATAACTTTAGAGGCATTCTTCATGATGAAGGCGGCATCTTCGGCTGAGCCGCGTTTAAACGGACGTTGCTCTTTATCACCGCCGCCTGCCGCTGCGTCTGCGCCGCCAAAGCCGCCGAGGATGACAGAGATAAAGCTACGGTTCATCGCCTTACACATGATGTAGGACAGAATAGCACCAGAGGAGCCGACGAGTGCGCCTGTAATGATCAGCGCGAGATTACCGAGCGTGAAGCCAAGCGCTGCCGCCGCCCAACCCGAGTAGGAGTTTAGCATGGACACGACCACGGGCATATCCGCGCCGCCAATTGGGATAATCAAGAGGAAGCCGAGCAGCAATGTAATGCCGACAATTGCCCAAATCATCCATGGATCCGCGCCGCCTGATTTCATCAACATGCCGACAAGCACGGCAGTTGCGAGGCCCAGCGCTATATTAATTAAGTGACGCGCAGGCAACATGATGGGCTTACCGCCCATATTGCCGTTAAGTTTCAAAAACGCGATGACTGATCCAGAGAATGTAATCGCGCCAATCGCCGCGCCAAGCGCAAGCTCAAGCAGGCTGAACGGTTTAATCCCTTCCGCCGTCATAATGCCAAAGCTCTCAGGACTAAAGAAGGCGGCAAGCGCCACGAGGACAGCCGCCAGACCCACAAGCGAGTGAAACGCTGCCACGAGTTGCGGCATGTCTGTCATTGGGATTTTCTTGGCTATAAACGCACCGATGATACCACCAACAGCCAGCGCCACAGCGGTAAACATGAAGCCTGTCGCGCTCATGCCAGAGACAAGAAGCGTCGTCACAATCGCGATCGCGATACCAATCATGCCAAACATGTTGCCGCGACGTGAGCTCTCAGGAGAGCTTAATCCGCGAAGGGCGAGAATAAAGAGAATAGCTGAGACCGTATAAAGGACGGCCGCCATATTTGCAGAGAGATGGGGCATTACTTCGCCTCAGCTTTTGGCGCAGGGCGCTCTTTTTTCTTATACATGGCGAGCATGCGTTGGGTGACGAGGAAGCCACCGAAAATGTTGACCGCACAAAGCGCTGTTGCAACTGCGCCTGCATATGTCGAAATTTCCGACCCGCCGCGCGTCCCAGCCGCAACTGCCACAAGTGCGCCGACAATAATCACCGAGCTAATCGCATTGGTCACAGCCATAAGCGGCGTGTGGAGCGCTGGCGTCACTGACCAGACAACATAATATCCGACGAAAATCGCCATAACGAAAATGGCGAATTGGAAGACAAACGGCGAAACGCCTGCGCCTGCGGCCATGATGAGCATTGCTGACATATCCTACCCCTTAAGTCTTTCGTGAACGACGGCGCCGTCGCGCGTCAGAGCACAGCCCTGAATAATTTCATCATCCCAATCTGGCACGTAAGCCCCGTCCTCTGCTGTCACGAGCGGAAGGAAGTTTTTAAGATTGCGCGCAAACATATTGGAGCTGTCCGACGCCATACGGCTCGGCCAGTTGAGGTGACCCACAATATGCACGCCGTTTTTCGTCGTGACGATTTTACCTTTTTGCGCGCCTTCGACATTGCCGCCGCGCTCCACCGCGAGATCGACTAAAACAGAGCCCGGCTTCATCGTATCAAGCATAGCTTTGGTCACAAGTATTGGCGCGTCGCGACCTGGGATAAGCGCTGTTGTAATCACAATATCCTGCTTTGCGATATGCTTAGCGGTCAGCGCGGCTTGCAGTGCTTGATATTCCGCAGACATTTGCTTGGCATATCCGCCTGCTGTTTCAGCGGCTTTGAACTCTTCGTTTTCGACGGCGATAAATTTCGCGCCGAGTGAGGCGACTTGTTCTTTCGTCGCGGGGCGCACATCTGTCGCTGTGGTGACAGCGCCGAGGCGGCGCGCCGTGGCAATGGCTTGGAGGCCCGCAACGCCCACACCCATGATAAATGTCTTGGCAGGGGCAATCGTGCCCGCTGCCGTCATCATCATCGGGAAAGCGCGGCCATAGATAGAGCCCGCCTCAACTACGGCGCGGTAGCCTGCGAGGTTGGATTGTGACGACAGCACATCCATCGCTTGGGCGCGTGAGATGCGCGGAATATAATCAAGCGCGTAAGCCGTGACGCCGGCTTTGGCGCAAGCGGCCGCGTATTTTGGATTGTCTGTCGGGGACAGCACGCCTGTAATGCCTGCGCCCTTTTTCATGCCCGCAACGAGCTTTGCGTCTGCGCCCGTGATGGACATGACAAGATCGGCGGTTTTCGCGGCGGCGGCATTAGTTGCGACGATAGAGGCGCCCGCTTCTTTGTAATCGGCGTCAGAAAAATCAGATTTCGCGCCAGCATTTTTAACAACGCTGACGCTGTGGCCAGATTTCACATAGCCTTTGACTGTCTCTGGCGTTGCCGCAACGCGCGCTTCATGCCCGCCTGTGTCGTTTAGGATAGTAATTTTCACGCGGGAACCACCTTTGAATAGAGGGTCAGGTCAAGTTAATTTGCAATCGCGGACAAGCCCAAGCTCGCAAGAGCAAAAACAATCGCAACGCCGATCACAGCGGCATACCATCCGCCTTTGAGCTTAAATATGAGTCCAAGGACAATCCCAAAGACAACAGAAATTATGAGTGAGGAAAACCATGTGAGCGGAGTGCAAAACACAAGCGTTGGAAACAGCAATACAAAAGCAATCATACAGCCGCCATAAACCGTGAGGTTCATAAAACCCCCAAATGTTTTCGCTTGCGCCTCAACGGGCATGGAACCGGGTTTATAATCAGAGTTAGCAGATGCCATAATCAAATCCTGTCATAAAAATAAGTCGGGTAACTACCACGTGACTACCCGACCCTCAAGACCTATTGGGACATATCTGACCAATTTTGTGGATGATTTGAAAATAATTTACCTCACCAGTTTCAAGAACTTTTACCCAATATTCACCATAATGCTTAGCGTCGTTTTCACGCTCTTGTCTCATATTGCAACGCTTAGAGCGGGATAAACCCGCCAAAGATACGCAAGCTGTATCGGGATAGGTGAATATTATGGGTAAAACGGTCTTAATCGTTGATGATGATCCGACGCAAAGACGTCTTTTGCAGGCCGTTGTCGAGAAAAGTGGGTTCTCTACGCTGCAAGCAGACAATGGCGACCGCGCGCTCGAAATGGCGCTCGGTGCGGATAAAGACAATATTCACGTCATGCTGCTCGATTTGGTTATGCCAGGTCGTGACGGCATGGAGGTTTTAGCCGACTTGCAAATTAAGCGACCAGAACTGCCCGTCATTGTTCTCACGGGTAAAGGCTCAATTGATGCCGTCGTTAGCGCGATGCAATCTGGTGCACGCGATTTTGTCGTCAAGCCCGCCAGCCCTGAGCGCATTATCGTTTCACTGCGCAACGCACTTGAGATCAATACTCTTGCGGGTGAAGTCACGCGCCTTAAGAAATCCTCTGATGGATCTTTAAATTTCAAAGACCTCATCGGCAACGCCACAACGATGCGTAGCGTCATTGCTATGGGCGAGCGCGGCGCGAAAGCCAACATTCCGATCCTTATCACAGGCGAGTCGGGTGTCGGTAAAGAAGTCATCGCACGCGCCATTCAAGGGGCGTCTGAACGTGCTGGCCAGCCCTTTATCACGGTCAACTGCGGCGCTATTCCTGAAAACCTCGTTGAGAGCATTCTCTTTGGCCATGAAAAGGGCAGCTTTACAGGCGCGAACTCTAAGCACCTCGGGAAATTTCAAGAGGCACATACAGGTACACTTTTCCTTGATGAAATTGGTGAGCTTCCGCTTGAGATGCAGGTCAAACTCCTCCGCGTCCTACAAGAAGGCGAAGTCGACCCAATCGGCTCAAAGCGCCCTACTCCAGTTGACGTCCGCATCGTCAGCGCGACAAACCGCGATCTAGCAGATGCTGTTAAAGCAGGCACGTTCCGTGAAGACCTGTATTACCGTTTAAACGTCTTTCCAATACAAGTGCCGTCCTTGCGCGAACGCGCGGCCGATATTCCAGCGCTAACAGAGCATTTCATCAAACGCTTTAACGCGCAAGAACGCCTGTCTGTGCAAGGTGCGGCAAAAGAAACGCTGGATATGCTGAGCGGATTTGAATGGCCTGGTAATGTGCGACAGCTTGAAAATGCCATTTTCCGCGCGATGATTTTATCAGACGGCAACACGTTACAGCCTCATGATTTTCCGCAAATCTCTGGCCTTGCGCCGCAAATGTCAACGTCAACGACTGACACGCTACGCCTATCAGAGCATAGCGCCAGCACACCAAGTGACGACGAACCTGTCCATGTGCTGGACCGCGAAGGCCACCTTCGCACGCTTGTCGAGATTGAACGCGACTTAATTGAATTCGCGATTGAAAATTACTCTGGACATATGTCCGAAGTGGCCCGCCGTCTCGGCATTGGTCGCTCAACACTTTACCGCAAAGTACGTGAACACGGCGTCGACGTCGATAACGTACGCAGCGCATAATATCTGTGGGGGATAGTAAAATGAAAAACGTAACACTCAAAACACTTGCATTGTCATCAGTGGCCGTGGCCGCTGTCGCAATACCTGTCTCAGCCAATCATAACAGCCAAGGTCTGCGCGGCATGTTCACTTCGCAACCTGCGAACCAAGGGGCTTATATTTCGCAGCGTGCTTGCGCGCCGTGTAATTGGCAGACGCAGCGATTGCAAAAGCGCGTGCAATCTTACGCGCAGCCGACTTATGTCACTGGCCAAACAAATGGCCTTGGGCTTCGTGGTTATTCGCATACGCATGAAGTGCGCGCCGCGCACCGACCTGCTGTCAATATTCAGCTGCAAAACCCGCAAAGCTATGCACAATATGACTATGGGCAACTCGCACAGCTGGGTTACGGCCAAGGCCAGGGCGTCTCTTATAGCCCAGCGGCCGCACAGTCTTTCTATCGTGACCGCAGCTTCAATGTGGGCGGCGCGTCGGTACGCACGTCGGTCGCAAACTCGGCACGCATGTTAGATTGGCAAGAAAATACAACAGGCAAAGCGTTAAACTTGCTCGCCAATCGCGCGAATGGCGTGCTGGCGGATAATGCGCTTTATCTTGGCGGCGCAATCAGAGGCGGCTTTATGTATCAAAAAACGGATACAGATGGTCAGTTCCCGCTGCTCTCACGCTTCCCGTTCTTCTCAAACGGCACAGATGATGAGGCAGGCGTCTTCGCCATTAACAATGCCGCGCTCTCTTTCACCTCAACATATGGCGATTGGACGACAGTTTATTTACAGCCAGAATATAGCGAGACTGAATATGGCCGTTTCCAAGACGAGTTCCAACTTCGTAAGGCCTTTGTTGTCTTTGGTAACTTAGAGCGCAGCCCGTTCTATGCAGCCTTTGGTCGCAAGACGATCGATTTCGGTAATTTCGACAGTTATAATGCGTTCACGCACAATGAAGGCGCGCATTATTTCTGGTCAGTTTCTGATCAACCTGTTGCAGAACTTGGTTTCTACAAAGACGGCTTTAAAATTGTCGCCTCCGCCCTTTCAGGCGGGCGTCAGCTTCGCGTGGCCTTTGCCGATGAAGATAATAATATCGCCAATTACGCCGTGAGCGCAGAGAAGGAATTTGTCCTTGATCGCCTCGGCATACGCGGCGGCGCGTTTACTATCGGTGGCGGCTATCTTCATGATACAATTTACCGCGACAATTTTACGGCTCATACATTCCTTGGACGTCAAAACGGGACACCACCTGCAAACCTGATTAATTACCGTAATAGCGCGGTTAATGCTTTTGCAGAATATAACTCACCGTTCTTTGATGCCATGGTCGAATATACGACAACGCTTCGTCCTTGGGCTGCCGCTATTCCGCAAACGCCTGATGGTACGCCATTACCACAATATCTAGACGACCCAACAGGCTCGACGACAAATTTTGACAATCTGAACTTTGATCAAAACCTTGAAGTGCTTGTCGCACAAGCGCGCATCAAACCGATGGTCGGCGGAAAGCGCATGGCGATTGCCGCGGTCGGGTCATGGGGTGATATCTCTGATGATTTTGGTAATCCTTTAACAGGCGCGACATTTGAGAAAAACCAACAACACGCTTTGTCTGTTGAGTATCCAATCAATGACTATCTCGATTTCGGGGCTGAATATGTCTACAATAAAGGCTTTATTCCCTTTGTAGCACCGCAGCTTGTCTCTAATGATGAAACGGAAGCGCATGCTGTGAATGTTGGGTTTAAAGCCCGCTTCTAGCAAATTTGTGTCGTACACTATGTGGGACCCGCCAGATTATATCTGGCGGGTTTTTTATATTAAATTTATTATTTCTTAACCCCAAGACTTAGGTAAATCTAAAAACCCGCCCCGTAATGAGGTCTTTAGAAGCACTCATAAATGTGAATAGGGATAGCAATGGCTGATATTTTTGGAACTGAATTTAACGAAGTCATAAACGGGACAGACGGTGACGACGTCATCACAGGTTTGTCGGGTTACGACACACTCGACGGCGGCGAAGGGTCTGACATCTATGTCGTAACGCCAGGTGATTTCGTCGACCGTTTTGTGGATTTTTATAATGACACAGGTACAAGCGGCACAGACACTATCCTGGCCTCCGAAGCAGGCGTGACGATTGGTCTTGGCGATGGGTTTAGCCTCGCGGCGAGCGGTATTGAAGTTATCAATGGTCTCAGCGGCTCAACCATCTCTGGTGATAATGACCGCCAAGTCTGGGATTTCACAGGCGTTGAGATCCTCGGCGTGGATATGATTACAGGCCTCGGCGGACATGACGACATCACAGGCAGCAACGGCGCCGATACAATTGATGGCGGCACAGGCCATGATATCGTCAGCGGCGGCAAAGGCGCAGATACGCTTTACGGTGCGGACGGCCATGACCAACTCTTTGGCGGTAATGGACGTGACACGCTCGACGGCGGCACAGGCAATGACCAACTCTTTGGTGGCAATGCACGCGACTACCTCACGGGTGGTGCAGGCTATGACACACTCGACGGCGGCAATGGCTCTGATATTTATTATGTCGGTCATGAAAATGCGGGGTTTGTTGACGAATATAAAGACACAGGCACAAGCGGCCGCGACGTTATACGCGCCACAGCTGACGGCGTTGTCATTGGCCTCATGAGCGGCTTTGGCCCCAATAGCGGTATCGAAGTTATCTCATCTAATCGTCACCAAGACGTCACGATCGGCGGCACAAATGACGCAGAAGTCTGGGATTTCTCAGCAACTAATCTGTCTGGTATTCGCTGGGTTAATGCGCTTGATGGGCACGATGTGGTCACAGGTAACGCAAAAGGCAACCGCATTGACGGCGGCGACGGCCACGACACAATTGACGGCGCGGCGGGCAATGACTGGCTCAAAGGCGGCGCTGGACATGATACACTTCTAGGCGGCGACGGCAAAGACCGTCTCGACGGCGGCGCTGGCACGGACACACTTGACGGCGGCGAAGGGGATGACGCTTATTTCTACTTTACAGATGCGAATGGTAGTTTTGACAATGTCACAGACACAGGCACAAGCGTAAAAGACCGTCTTATCGCCAAAGAAGCCAATGTCGAGATTGGCCTCAGCCAAACCTTTGATGCGGCAAATGGCATTGAAATTATCTCAGGCGGGCGCAACGATAATGTGACCATTCACGGCGACGGTAATGGCAATAGCTGGGACTTCTCGGCGATTAAACTTTACAATATCGACTCTATCCACAGCGGTGACGGTATGGATGTTGTGCAAGGCAACAACGGTCGCAACACAATTTACGGCGAAGGTGGTCACGACCAGCTTTATGGTGGCCGCGGCGCAGATACGTTGCACGGCGGGAATGACTCAGATTTCCTCTTCGGTGAAGCGGGACGTGATACACTTTACGGCGATGCAGGCCATGACGTGCTTGAAGGCGGAAGCGGTCGTGACACACTCTACGGCGGCGCAGGTCACGATACGCTAGACGGCGGAACAGCGCGCGATATGCTGACAGGCGGGATTGGCAATGACATCCTCACAGGCGGCGCAGGCAGAGACACCTTTATCTTCGCCCAAGGCGATGGCCGCGATATCATTACGGACTTTGGTACAGGCGGCGATAAAGTTGACCTCACAAATTTCGGCTTTGAGAGTTTTGATGACCTGACGTTTATCAACAATGTTGATGGCGGTGTTGTCCTTCTACTCAGCGATAGCCAGTCGATTGAATTCTCAAGCGTAGATGACATCGCGGATTTCTCTGCAAGTGATTTCTTAATCTAAGGCACGTCTTATAAATATCGTAGGGGAGTTCGTGATTGCTACGTTAACTCCCCTACTGACAATCCGCTCTCGCTGCGCTAAGCGGATTTCGTGATTGATTTACGACCCGTATTTTTTGTTGTTGGACTCATGGTCGCCGCCCTTGGGATGGCGATGTTCGCCCCTATGGTTGTCGACTATGTTCACGACGACAGGAGTTGGCAGACCTTTGGGTTATCTGCCATTCTGACGACCCTTATGGGCGCAGTTATGGCAACAGCCGCCTACACCCCTAATCCAGACCTACGGGCACGCGGGGCCTTCCTGCTCACCGTACTAAGTTGGGTCATGCTCTCATTCTTCGCGGCCATTCCGTTCCTCATGGACCCGATGAAGCTGTCTTTCACAGATGCTATGTTTGAAGCGACAAGCGGTATCACGACGACCGGCTCGACAATTCTGACAGGGCTAGACGATATGCCCAAAGGCGTGCTGCTCTGGCGCGCCATATTGCAATGGATTGGCGGCGTCGGAATTGTTGTCACGGCCATGGCAGTATTGCCGATGCTTAAAGTCGGGGGAATGCAACTCTTTCGGCTTGAGAGCTCCGATATGGGTGAGAAAATTTTGCCGCGCGCCGCCTCCATCGCCAAAGGAATTGGGATTATTTATCTCACACTGACGATAGCCTGCGCCGTAGGATATATGCTGGTCGGAATGGACGGTTTTGACGCGACGGCTCACGCAATGACAACAGTCGCGACAGGTGGCTATTCGACATCAGACTTATCAATGGGCGGTTTTATGGACGGCGGGGCGGATATTGTCTGCGTCGCCTTTATGTTACTCGGCGCCCTTCCCTTTGGCGTCTATCTCGCCATGGGCAGCGGCGCATTAAGCGCCCCATTTAAGGACCCGCAAGTGCGCGCCTTCATCGCCGTCATTGTAGGACTGATTGCCCTTGTGACGCTTGCCCTCGTCATGAGCACTCAGATTGAAGGCGGACGCGCACTCAGGCTCGCGGCATTTAACACCGTCTCCATCGTGACTGGGACAGGCTACGCCACGACAGATTACCAAACTTGGGGGCCGTTTGCCGTCGGTCTATTTTTCGTATTTATGTTCATCGGCGGTTGCGCGGGCTCAACAGCCTGTTCAGTGAAAATTTTCCGCTATCAAGTCGCGTTTGAAGGGCTGAAATCCTATCTCTTTAAAATGCCCAAACAACATGCCATCTCGCCCATGCGTTACGGCGGCAATCCCCTGCCCGACCAAGTCGTCTTCTCGGTTATGAGTTTTCTATTTTTGTTTTTTGCGACCTTTGCCGTGACTGCAATTTTGCTCTCACTTATCGGCCTTGACCCCATCACAGCCTGGTCAGGTGCAGGCAGCGCCGTCGCCAATGTCGGGCCGGGCTTAGGCGACATCATCGGCCCCGCAGGCACTTACCAAGACTTACCCAGCACAGCGAAATGGGTTCTGATGATCGCCATGATTGTTGGTCGGCTAGAGATTGTCACAGCATTAGTCGTCATGATGCCGGGGTTTTGGAGAGGGTAGTGCGTTTGCACACTCTTCAACATAAAGCCTCAAAAAAGCGCACACCCTTAGTGCACTTTTTTGAGCCGTGACCTGCGAAACTCACAACCTGCTGAAGGCAGGCATTTTAAGTCTGTATGTGATTTCCAAGACATGACCGCAATTCGCCCACCCTTAGGGTGGATATCAAAGACCATATCATTTGGTTCACCCAACCTGCCGAAGGCAGGCGAAACCCTATTTCAAATCCTGCGGATCAAACACATAATTCGTCGCACAGAACTCACAGCTTGCTTTAATCTCGCCGTTCTCCGCCATATCTGCGAGCGCCTCAGCCGTAAACCCCGACAAGGCATCAAGCAAACGCTCACGCGAACAGCGGCACGTCGCGTCCACCGCCATCGTCTCAATCACGCGGATACCGCCCTCATGGAAAAGCCTGTAAAGCAAATCTTCTTGGGTTAAATCAGGGTCAATCAATTCTGCATCTGTCAGCGTCGCAAAAAGTGACTTCGCCGTAATCCAGTCATCTTCTGTCACCGCGCGGGCCGCGTCTTGGGCAATACGCTGTATCATGATACCGCCGCCGCGCCATTCTGTCTGCCCACCTGGAAGCTGCACTTGACCACAGGCCAGATGCACTTTGGTCGGGATCTGTTCTGATTGCGCGAAATAGTGCTCGGCACAGACTGACAGGCTTTCGCCCTTAATCGCGGCAAGGCCTTGATACTGATCCATGTCGGGACCTTGGTCGATGGTCATAGAAAATGTGCCGCCACCCAGCAGCGTTTCTGCGCCTGGGTTGCGGTTATCAAGCTCAATCTGTTTCAGCGCATCCGCATCCCAACGCGCATAGCCGCGAATATGACCTTCAGTCGTACAGTCCGCCATGAGTAGCGAAATCGCGCCGTCATTCGTGCCGTGACATTGCACAACAAGTCGCCCGTCAAATTTGAGTGCTCGCGCGACCAACGCGCCAATCATCATCGCCTCACCAAGCAGCCGCGCGACACGGTCAGGATAGCGCGACTCAGAAAGCCCTGCATTAATCGCCCGCTCAAGCTCACTGCCAACTTGCACCGAGCGTCCCCGTACGGATTGCCCGTCGAGTTGGAAAACGGTAACTTGATTGTCTAATTTTATATTTATGTCTGTCATAATCGCCAAATGGGAAGCGGCGGCTAAATTACAAGCCCGCTATAGCTTACGCGCCCTTATGAAGACAGCGCCGCCATTTGCATAACGCAAAGCTCACTAATACCTTTGCCCGCAAGCCGCATAAGCTCTGCCATTTCATCCGCCGTGAACGGCGTGTCTTCGGCAGAGGCTTGCACCTCGATAACGCCGCCTGATTCTGTGAGGACAAAATTCGCGTCCGCTTGCGCTGCGCTATCTTCGACATATTCCAAATCAAGACGACATTCGCCGTCCACAATCCCGCAAGACACAGCCGCCATGCGGTCTGTGACGGGGTTTTCTTTTAACTTCCCTTCCGCGACAAGGCGCTCACACGCTTGAGACAGCGCCACCCATGCGCCTGTAATAGACGCTGTGCGTGTGCCGCCATCTGCCTGCATCACGTCGCAATCCACAATGATTTGACGCTCGCCGAGTTTTTCAAGATTGACCGCCGCGCGAAGCGATCGCCCGATCAGGCGCTGAATTTCCACGGTACGCCCACCTTGTTTGCCGCGCGCCGCTTCACGCGAATTACGCGAATGTGTCGCGCGTGGGAGCATGCCGTATTCCGCCGTGACCCAGCCCTTGCCTTTGCCCTTCATCCAACGCGGCACGTTTTCATCAACTGAGGCTGTGCAAAGCACATGGGTATTGCCAAATTTTACAAGGCAAGAGCCTTCAGCATATTTGCTGGCGCCAACGTCTAGGCTGATAGGGCGAAGGGCGTCACGGTCACGGTTTTCTGGGCGCATAATCTCTCTCACTTTTTTGAGGTCTGTCTTTGGCGTGTGGCCTAGCCGACAGCGCGGCGCTACGCCAGATAAAAAGCCAAATAAAGCGATAGCTAAGCGCCACAAAAAGCCCCGAATCGAAGCCTCAGACATCTTGAAAATGCGTTCGCGACTTGCCACATAAGCGTCATGTCAGTGATGAGCCCACATTTACACCTGTCAGACTTAGACACACGCGCCCGCGCCGTGTTCAAAGACATTGTGCAAAGCTATCTTGAGAGCGGGCAACCCATTGGCTCGCGTACACTTGCGCTCTCAAGTGGGCGGTCTTTATCTCCCGCCACAATTCGCAACACCATGGCCGACCTCACGCGCTACGGTCTTTTATCGTCCCCTCACGTAAGCGCGGGCCGCGTGCCAACGCATATGGGTCTGCGCCTCTTTGTGGACGGCCTACTAGAGTTAGGGGAGCTTTCCCCGACTGAGCAGTCTTCGCTTGAGCGGCAACTCAGCAGTTCGCGACAAGATTTCGACCGCGACCCCAATGCGGTGCTTGAGCAGGCCTCAAGTCTACTTGCGGGCCTTGCAGGCGGGGCAGGCCTCGTGCTGACACCGACGCCCGATATGTCCAAAGCCGTACGTCATGTCGAGTTTGTCAATCTCGGCGGTGAGCAGACGCTTGTTGTCCTCGCCTATGTCGACGGCACGGTTGAGAACCGCCTCATGCCTTATCCAGATGGCGTTCTGCCCAGCTCGCTAGAGCATGCGGGAAATTTCCTCTCTGCACGGCTGAAAGGTCGCCGCCTTAGCGAAGCGCGCAAAGATATTTTGTCCGAGATTAAAGACGGGCTCGACGCCATTGATGCCGCCGCCTCAAACCTGATTGAACAAGGTCTCGCGGCTTGGTCAGACGAGACCGAAAGTCGTACAGAACGCGCGTTGATTGTCCGGGGCCGTGACCGTTTGCTCGATAACCTTGAAGCCCAAGTTGACCTTGAGCGTATCCAGCTTTTATTTCGCGATTTGGAACAAAAAGAAGACCTTATCGCTTTACTTGACCAAGCCGAAGGCGCGGACGGCGTAAAGATTTTTATCGGGACGGAAAATCCTCTCTTTTCTCTTTCGGGTAATAGTGTAGTGGTCGCCCCTTACCGCGATAGCGGTCAGAGAATTATTGGGGCTGTGGGAGTGATTGGCCCGACACGGCTAAATTACGGACGGGTAATACCTGTCGTAGATTATACAGCGCGATTGGTAGGAAAACTGATTGGCGCGAAACACGGTAAATGACAGCGTAAGGCTAAGACTAGAGGAGCCAGACATGGAAAAAGACACATCAGATAAGAAACCTGCGAAACGCGAGACATTAAAAATGCCTGGTGTTGGCGCGAGCACACCTGATATTGACGGTCTGCCATCTGAGGCGGAGCTTGACGCGCTGCAAGCAATTATCGACGGCGAAAAAGAAGCGGTCTCTTTGCGCGAAGAGCCTGAAGACGACACACCAGATCCAAGCGCGCGTATCGAAGAACTTGAGACAGAACTAGCCAATCTGAAAGATCAAGCCCTACGCGCCATGGCTGATGCAGAAAACGTCAAAAAACGCGCCGCCAAAGAAGTCGCCGCCGCTAAGACTTACGGCATTGAACGCTTTGCCGTAGATGTGCTGTCTATCTCTGATAACCTCTCGCGCGCCTTGCTGATGCTTGATGGTAAATCCAAAGAAGATATGGGCGAAAACGCAAAGAACCTGATCTCTGGGATTGAACTCACAGAGAAAGAACTCATGGCCGTCCTCGCCCGTCACGGCATCACCGCTGTCCCAGGCAAAGGCGCGAAATTTGATCCCAATGTGCACCAAGCTGTCGCCCAAGTGCCGTCCGATGAGGAAAAGGGCAATGTCGCCGAAGTGATGCAGACGGGGTTTAAGCTCGGTGATCGCACACTTCGCGCAGCTATGGTGTCAGTATCGACAGGCAAAGCTTAAGTTTTCTACCAGACCTTTAAACTTACTGACGACACACGATTTGCGTGAGTGCGACATTCTGTCTATAAGACGCTAAGGTGCGATATAAGACACACAAACCGCGCTTCTTATAGGGGAATAGGAGTTATCATGGTGGATAACAGCACAGACGCATGGGATATTTATAAAGATAAGCGCGGCGAGTTTCGCTGGAGGCGCACGGCGCTTAATCAAAATATCACGGGGCGCTCATGCGAAAGCTACAAAACGAAACCGGATTGTCTCGCCAATGCCGAACGTCATGGTATGAACGGCAATCCAGACATTCTCGGCGCAGATGACCGTTGGGAAATTTACAAAGATAAGCGCGGTAATTTTCGTTGGCGGCGTATGGCGCGAAATGGCCGCATTACGGGCACGAGTTCAGTAGGTTATGCCTCTAAAAAAAATTGTGAAGCTAATGCGGCACGAAACGGCAAAGCCTAGTTAAAAGACTTACATATGACCGACCTCGATAAACTTCTGGCTTCTGCGAACCCTGAGCAACTTGCGGGCGACCCGATTATGCGGGCCGCCTTCATTGTCGGGCTGATGGCGTCAGACATTTATGTACCTGTGATGGAGTCCGAGTCCGAACAAGCTGACGCAGGCGGTGTTTCGCTCATGGCGGTAAATGTCGAAGACACGCCGCATGTGCTATTATTTTCCAATGAGAAAGCTCTTCGTAAATTCGCGAGCACAGGTCAGCGCTTTGCCAAGGTCAGCGGGCTTGATCTTTTCCCAAATCTTAAGGGTCAAAATGCGATTTTAAATCCTGGGCCTAAGGGTTTGAAACTCACGCCTGAAGATATTGCACAAATCAACGGCGAGACAAACGGTGCTACTCAGCGGCCGACAATTCATCACGGCCAGAATGTGCCTCACGGGATGCCAGGACATGTGCATGGTCCGAATTGTCGTCACTAACGCCGCATCTCATTGTTGCGCCTTTAAATATAGACGCGCCTCCGTTTAAAAAATAGCTTGCATCTTTACTAAAGGCATCGACCAGGAAGTCGAACACGGCGCGAATGCGTGTGCTGCGGCGTAAGTCTTCATGTGCGACAAGGAATAAATCTTCTTGCTGCGAAATATTTGGCAAGACACGCACAATATTCGATCTATCAAAGCTTCCGCACAGCGGACCGCAAAGCGGGATTGCGCCAATGCCGTAACCGCTCGCAATCGCCGTATCAAACGCCCAAATTGAATTTGTCTTAAACGTAATCCGCTCTGGCAAATGCACGGGCAGACCATTATCGCCCATCAACCAGAGCATTTTGTCATCCATGATAGAGGCGACCACCGCGTCGTGATCTTTGAGATCATCAAGCGTGTCGGGCATACCGCGCCGCGCGACATAATCTTTGCTCGCGAAAAGCCCGAATGTTACTGTGGCGACTTTGCGTCCAATCAAGCTATTCTGCTCGCCTGGCCCCATCCAACGTAGAGCAATATCAGCCTCGCGCTGCGCGAGATTATAATTGCGAAACCCAATCCCCAAATCCACGAGAACGTCAGGATGGCTCGCGCGAAACATTTGCAGCACATCGGGAAGCCACGTTGTCCCGACCCCTTCTGTTGCGGCGAGACGCACAACGCCCGCAAGGCTATTTTCAAGCGTGGCCGAACTGCGGTCAATCGCGGCGGCCTCATCTTGCATACGGCGAATGTGATCCAGAATGGAATTGCCAAAATTTGTCGGTACAAGCTTGCCCGCCTCTTTGGTCAGAAGCCGCGTTTTAAAATGATCTTCCAGCGCGCGAATACGCCGCCCGACTGTGGGCTGGCTCATCTTGAGCTTTTTCCCCGCCGCTGTGAGGCTCCCTGTTTCCGCCACAGCGATAAATATTGGATAGTCTGACCAGTTATTCATGCATTAATGCATAAATATTTCCAAAAATAAGTCAACACTCTACATTTTAGAACAGTAAATTCGTCCACCCTGCCATATGTGAGTGCCGCCCACGACTTTTAGCCGCTTGCCGCATGACAAACGCTATTTTTAGCTCAAATAAAGTCTTTAATCCTCAGGGCCGTCCCGCGCGGGCTGACCAGAGCACTCACTAATTGGCGGTGGGTCTGGTGGGCGAGGCGGCGGCGGATTTCGTCGCTTGAGCAGTGGCCCCATGACATTTGACCCGTCCGTATTTCGGGAATCTTGTGATGCTCGGCTTGGCGCACTCGCGAGGGGCGGCGTGCGTAAATCAAGCTCCTGTGCGGTCAGGGGAATGGGCTTTATCTTATTTGCCGCGCCTACATGCGTGACACCCGTTGCGAGGCGAAACTCACACGACGCAGCGGCACGACGGGAAAGATCTAAAGGCCCGCGCGGAATGGGCGCCAAGCGAAACCATCCGCTGGAATCCGTGCGCGCGCGGCCAGAGGCTTTGCGCGACTTGTCTAGGCTCTCTCTATCAAGTGGGCTTTGAGCCGCAGAGCGGGGGACGGGCGCAGAGGGGCGGGGCGGCGTTTTAACGGGACGCAAGAGCTGCGCCTGCTTATGCAAGCGGCTCCACCGATCAAGCGCCAGATAGCCGCCCAGCTCGCAAATGACTTTCCAGCGCCAGCCATAATCTGCGAGCAAGCGCGACTTCATCCGCGCCCGCAACTCCATCTCCGCAATCTCGCGCAGCCCCTTGGCCAGCTTCACCATCTCGCGCCCATATCGTTCCGCAAGCGCCAACCCCTTGGCCGTGCCTATATCAAGCGCCGAGACGGCCGCGACATAACGCGACAGCATAAGGCGAAGAACAGAGACTGAGCACAGCGACGACATAAGCGCAGCAAAACACAGAAATTAAGGGTGGGGATGAAATGGGGGGGGGATGAATTATCCCAAAGAGGCCCCAATGCTTATTCGATTAGTTCAAAAGGGCAGATGATTTCATATTCACGGTTTTTGGCTTCTATGAGGTTCTCCACAAGGTCACTTAAGTTGAGTACGGCCTGGACCATATCAACTAAGACAAACAAAACAACTGGAGCACCGTTTTGGTCTTCACCGAATGCTCCTAAACTTTGTCTTAGTTTATCGCGTTTACTGGAATCTCTATGATATTCGTATGCGTTGAGCCAATCCATTACTATTTTGGGAGAAGTAGGAATGTTTCCTAAATTTCCAAATGTCCTGAACTTGTACATTCGGGTTAGGTCAAATTGATTTTTGATAGCTTCGAGGGTTTTTATGAATGCTGACCAGTCTCTAGTCCGCCGTTTCATTAAATTCAGCACTTTATAAAAATAGATTTGTTCACCATTGAGCAAAAAGGGACGAGCGCGATGCAACATGGCTGAAAGGGCTTCAACATCTACGGGTCTAGCTTTTGTAGTTAATTCTGAATCAGTATTCACATTGACGCTTATGGAACCGCCTTGCCCCTGTTGAACAAACTTAGAGGCCCGCAGCCTTTCGGCTTCAGCATGGAAAGTTTTCAGCATTGCCCATTCCATGTCTTCGAATTCTATTTGTATATTCTTCCTAAGTGTTTTGCATTCGCTGACTAGGGCAATCTTAATTATAATCATATCTGACCCTATTTATTTGATTGGGGCTTAGATGGAAATGCCAATAGATGCTGCTAAGCCTGACAATACTAACTTAGCCCCATCTGCCAACAGGCTTCCGCTGGCGCCTACAATGGCTTGATTTGCGTCGTTATAGAATTTACTGAGTTTGACTTTTCTTGGAGATGTTTTTGCTATCTCCATTTCTATATTTTTTAAAGCTTTTGATAGTTTTTTAGCATCAGCACCTGCTTCGATAAGGGCTGGCATTGCCTCATTTAGCTTTACCAGTCCTTCCTCAATTTCAGATATAATTATTGTTCCAGAGTTTATGTCCCCTGCGACGTTGTTTGATCCTAAAATACCCGTAAAATTCTCGATTTTTATACCAGTCATAGCTTCCTTTGCATAAATTTTTTCAGTGGAATTAAAGGTCATTCCTTCACCCAGAACACCAGATTTTTCCATTTCAATCGACCAGTCGAGTACCATATCTCGAACAGCAGTGAGTATCGAAACCAAGACGCCTCGGTTTATTTGATATGACATTCGTGCCGATTCATAATTTCCTAGTTTGTTTATAATTTCGATTAGCCCTATAGGCATTGGAAGGGTTAGCGGTCCACTCGTATGGTTATGGAGTGTGTCTTCTAGGCTGCTGATATTTTGTGTAATACGCGCCGTGCTAAACAATTCCATTACATCTTTATTGCCAGAGTATATCGGTATCCAACCATTATATGGATTCCATGCTGTTGGGCTGGCCATAACTATGCGGTATTGAGGTGGTTCGCTTTTGTATCCGTTCAATTCAGATTCAACCCATTTCTCCAAATCCGGAAGTTGAAGCTTTGCCGCCGCTAATTTCATCCTCCTCAATAAAGTTGCCGTAGGAACTTCTGTTCCAGAGGCACCTTCTTGAATTTCGTGTATCAAACTAGCCACATTATTCCCTTTGCTTAACAAATATGGATTGGTTTGAAGTAAATCAATAGGTGCACCTTTTTACCTTAATAGTGTCCACTTTACCGCTGCCGTGGACTTAGCCAGCTAAAGTCGATTCACAGAATTGATTTCTAGCTACGCCTTACTCGCCCCTCGCCACTCGCCACTCGCCCCTAAAAAATCAAAAGTTAAATACACACGGCGCGCGGCTCATAAAAAAGCCACGCTTAAGCGTGGCTCTTCACTAAAACTCATAAGCCAGTTTCGGCCCAACCCGCCCCTAGACCTCAATCTTAAACGTGAGGCCTGCGTGCTCGGTGAGGCGTTTAATCAGTGCGTCGCCCATGGCGGGGGCTGTGGTGTAGACGCCGCCTGCTGTTTCGGAGTTGGGCACATCGAGCGCGAGGGTGAGCGCGGCTTCCGTAATCATCTTGGACGTGCTGCCATAGCCTGGGTCTTTGTCGCCTGTGACGCCTGCGATAATCTTGTCACCGTTTTTGAGGTCGCCGACAAACATGACATCGTAAAAGCCTGTTTCGCGTTCTTCCTTGGACGGGCCTTCGCCCGGCTTGGGCGGGTTTTTGGCCATGCTGTCATCTTTCGCGACATATTCGGCGGCCGCCTTGCCTTGCTCGCCCGGACCCGTCAGCACCATTTCGGAATATTTGAAATCTTTGCCGTAAGCATGATCCATCAACATATTTGAACGGTGGATATTTTTTGTATTAATTGCCGCCATGATGAAGGGCGCAGACCAACTTTTGAGATCTGGCTCTTCAATCGGTTTGTGACCTGCGGGTTGGGTGACGCCTTGAAAATCAGGTGTGAGGGCAAAAGGGTCTTTGAGCCATTCGAGCACATGGGGCTCTCGCATGGCGCGGGTCATGCTCTCCTTAAAGCTCGCCGCTGTGCCGCCGCTAAATGTGCCTTTCATCTTGCGCACACGTCCGCGCACGGTGTCCACCGCATGGCCTGTGCGGCGCTTGGCTTCTTCTTGAAGGAAATAGACGCCCATATCAAAGGGGATAGAGTCAAAGCCGCAAGAGAGCACGATGCGCGCGCCGCTCTCTTTGGCTTGGGCGTCAAAGCCGTCAATGATGTCGCGCATCCAAGCGGGCTCTCCGCAGAGGTCAACATAATCTGTGCCGTTGGCCACGCACGCCCCGACGAGGTCTGTGCCGTAAAGTTGGTAAGGCCCGACGGTGGTCAGCACGACTTTGGTCAGCGATGCCATGGCGGAGAGGCTGTCGGCGTCAGCGCTATCAGCGACAATGAGCGGGATGTCTTTTGAGATTCCCATCTCGTCGCGTACCGACTCAAGCTTGTCCGCGCTGCGACCCGCCATGGCCCATGTGACGTCGCTGCCATATTCTTTCTCAAGATATTCTGCGACGAGGCGGCCCGTAAAGCCTGTCGCCCCGAAGACAATAACATCAAACGCGCGATCAGATTTGGGGGTAAGTGACATAGCAGGCTCCGTGAAAGGTCATGGGAAGGTTATATGCACTTAATTGCATATAGTCCCAGCCTGTGCAATGGTTAAGCCTCTTTAATACGCGACTGTAACCAAATGATAATCGGCGAGCCGAGCTCGAGCGCCATGCCGAAGAGGTTGATGGTGGGCGGCGGGCCGACGGCATAAACCGAATAGACCCGCGCGAGACCGCCGATAAATATGGCCCCGATTAATATACGTAGAGGAGTCGCATGCTTTTCAATGTTTGGTATCATCCACCAAATCAAAAACGCGAGGCTCAGATAAAAGGCGGAGAGATAACGGTATTGATTATCAATGGCGGGCGTCACAGCCTCAGGCGGGAGCCACCGTCCTGCGCCCAAGGCGATGCCGACAATCCCGAAAAACAGCGGGATGAGCGAAAGGATAAGGAGGAGGATTTGGAGGGTCTTTTTCATTATATTTTCCTATTTAAGTTTTGTGCGCGCCAGCTCTGTCGCGGACAGGCTGCTGACATAAAGATAGCCGTCAGGCGCAATCATCGCGCCTGTCGTTTGCGGGTAATCGCCGCTGGGGTCTTGCCAGGTTTGTAAGACCTCGCCGCTTGCGGAGAGATGAATAATAAAGCCGTGGTTCTCAGCTTTCGGACGCAGGGCGGCGGGCAAGCGCATGGCGAGCTTTCGCATGAACGGATTGTCGGCGTTCGCGTCGAGCCAAGCTGAGCGCTTTGAAATGAGGCCGAGCAAAAACGTCCCGTCAGGTAAGTCATTTATATTATCGGGAAAGCCTGGGAGGTTTGAGAGCACAATCTCGCGCTCGCCTTTGCGCGGGCCGTCAATATAGAGGCGGTGCACGGAATAGGTGCCTGTCTCATTGACGAGAAGGCTCATGCCGTCCTTCGCCATCGCCACGCCGTTAGAAAAACTAAAACCGTCCGCCACGACGCGTGTGGATTTATCGCGCGGGTCATAGGCGAGGACGCGCCCCGTCTTGCGGTGCTCCATAATCTCAAGCAGGCTCGCCGCCATTGTGCTGCCGACGGCCTCAGCGCCGAATTTTGTCGAGGCATCAGAGAAATAAATGACACCGTTTGGCGCGATATCTAAATCGTCTGCATATTTAATCGGCGTGCCATCAACAGAGTTTGTGAGCGTGGCCAACGTGCCAGAAGGGGTCATTAACAGCAGACCTTTAAAAGCGTCAGCAATGAATAGCACGTCCCCATGAAACTCTATGCCCAAAGGCA
This sequence comes from uncultured Caulobacterales bacterium, assembly GCA_964424575.1. Lineage (GTDB taxonomy): Bacteria > Pseudomonadota > Alphaproteobacteria > Caulobacterales > Maricaulaceae > Fretibacter. Next base: position 41,971 of record CAYRIV010000014.1, read on the forward strand.
CACCGCCTGTATTGGCAATAACCTTATGCGCTTTGCTTACAGGATTAATTTCAATAATCTCGCCCTGATGACCAGAGACATAAATGCGCAGCCCGTCTTCTGTCTCGCGGTAAGACACATCCTCAGGGCCGTAAGTATCGCCAATCGGTAAGCGCTCTAAATCCGCGAGCCGTTCATTAGGCGCAAACTCTCCGACATAGCCCGCATCCGCTGGCGCGTCCCAAGACACGGGATCAATCGGCACAGGCCAAAGGGTTAGGTAGGCCGCGCTGAGAGCGAGTATAGCAGCGGCACCCAAAACTATCCTTCGCATGGCACTCTCCCTTTTAACCGGGTTAATCACGGGCGGCAAAATTGAGCAATATTTGCTTATAGCTTATTTTAAGACACCCAAAGTGTCTGCCATCCTGCAATTTCCCAATGTTCATTTCTTTTCTCAAACAAATAGAAGTCCCCACTCCCGCATAATCCGCCACAGTAAAACTCGGCATATATAATCGCTGTTTTGCGATCACGGGAAAACGCGGGTGTTGTAACACCCCATTGGGATATAAGCGGTCGATTGTTTATTTTATCAGAAAAATCCTGATTTACTATTTCTTCAGATGAAGCTTCACCAATCTCTGGCTTTGTTTCTAAGCCTTCGAAACACTCACTAATATTGACCTTAAGGTTGGAAAAATCCTTTGTGAAAAAAGCGGACGTATCAAGTTCGAAGTCTTCCGTGATTTTCTTATCATAGGTCTGTCCATCTACAATACTTTCTATTGTTTTAACCTCACCAGTATAGCGTTCAAACTTTTTTGGCGGCCTACCATTATTGTATTTATTTGCTTGAATGGTAATTGGCTTGAAAATATCTCGTACTAAAAATCCATCTCTTTGCTCAACCCTAAAATCATATACTGCAACATAAAGCTGACAGCTATCAATATCAGCAAATGGGTGTTCCTTGGGAGATATAAGATTTAAAATTACAGAAAAAACTATCAATAAAATTAGAACGCCTAATGCGGTAACTGTATGTGCAGTTCTCAACCCCTTTATCCCAACTTCCGCTCAATCGCGTCCCACGATAGCGCCGCCGCGTCCACACCACTAAAGCGTTTTAGCTCCTGCACGCCTGTTGGGCTGGTGATGTTTATTTCTGTCATTTTATCACCGATGACATCTATGCCGACGAGGATTTGTCCGCGCGCTTTTAGCATTGGGCCAATGGCGCGGCAGATACGCAAGTCATCCTCTGTCAGCTCCGTTGGCACGGCCGTCCCGCCGACATGCATATTGCTGCGGGTTTCCCCTTTTTGCGGGACGCGGTTTATTGCGCCGACGGGCTCGCCGTCAATGATGATGACGCGCTTATCGCCTTTGGAGACGTCTTTGAGAAAGGCTTGCGCGATAATCGGCTCGCGCGAGCTTTCCATGAACATCTCAATCAAGCTGCTGTAATTACTGTCATCAGATTTCACACGAAACACCCCTGCCCCGCCATTACCAAAGAGCGGCTTTAAGATGATATCTTTATGCTTTGCACGAAAGGCATCAATGGCGCGTTTGTCGCGCGTGATTAGCGTCTCTGGCATGAGTTCGGGGTAATCGAGTGGCAGGATTTTTTCTGGACAAGAGCGCACCCATTCAGGGTCATTGACGACAAGCGTCTCGCCTTTTAGCCGCTCCAGTAAATGCGCGGCGGTAATGTAAGCCATATCAAAAGGCGGGTCTTGGCGCATCCAGACAACATCAATTTCGGTCGCCAGATCAATAACTTTGCGTTCCCCAAAGCTCACGTGATTGCCATATTCGCGGCGTACGGTCATGGGGCGGGCGTAAGCCTCTATGCGGCCTTCATTATATGAGAGATTCTGCGGCCCGTATTCAAAAAGCTTCATACCGCGCGCTTGCGCGACTTCTGCGAGAGCAAAGGTCGTATCACCGTCAATATTGACCGTTTCCATCGGGTCCATTTGGAAGGCCACGCGTATATTTTGGGATTGGGACACCATATAAAAACTCATTCAGCACATGTTCACTTGCTATTGCCGTAGATATTGTGCAGGGGCAAGCCCGTACCCATAATTCGCCTCAGAGGCGAGTTTATAATAATAAGAAACGATGAGGAGCACATATGTTTCGTCCTACACTTTTACTTTTATCTGCCGCCGTGCTGACAGCATGCGCAACTACAGACACCGCTGAGACCAATCCGAACGCCACAACAGTTGAAGTTATTGCGCCAGAACCCGTCATGGCAGACACTAAGCGCAGAGCCCCGAAGATTATGAAAGATGTTTCGGGCAAAACGCTTGAAAACGCACCGGCGACAGAAAGCGTCGCCTCAGCAGATATGACAAATGATAAGATGGCAGACAAGGATATGGCTGACGCCGCACCGAAGCTCGAAAATCTTTATTATACAGCCCAGACAAAATGGGAAATGATGCGCTTTATTGAGGCCGTGAATTCAGCAGAGCTTGCGACTGCGCTTGAAGCCGACGGCGCACTAACTGTTTTTGCGCCCACGTCTGATGCTTTTGCAGCCGCAGGTGACACAGCCGCAACGGCTGAGCTTCTCAAAGGTCATATTGTATCAGGAAAGCTAATGGCTGAAGACCTCATGGCGCGCGCCGCAAAAGGGGAAACATCGCTGCCAACCCTCGCAGGGACTGAACTTTCACTCTATGTTATGGGTGACACGGTCAAAATCGCAGACCCAAGCGGACGGCTCTATACCGTTGTGCAGGCTGATGCAGAGGCCAGCAACGGCGTTCTCCACATGATAAATGGGGTCCTCGCGGGAGAGTAAGCCTTTATAACTCAAGTTAGACCGTGCTGCCTTTTGTGCGGCGCGGTTTTTCTTTGCGCCATTCATAATTCTCGTTAAGCTCTCCTGACATAAGGAGACTGCCATGAACGATATGATACTCACAAATCTAGAGACTGTGCCTGGGCGTGAGATTACCGCTCATTTGGGTCTTGTGCAGGGCAATACGGTACGTGCCAAACATGTCGGACGCGATATTATGGCGGGTCTAAAAAATATCGTTGGCGGAGAACTTAAAGGGTATACCGAACTGCTCAATGACGCCCGCGAAGAGGCGACCGCCCGCATGATAGATGACGCTCGTGCGCGCGGTGCGAATGCTGTGATTAATGTGCGTTTTTCCACCTCGTCTATTTCAGCAGGCGCGTCAGAGCTTTATTGCTACGGCACAGCGGTAAGCGTCGCCTAAATGGGAAGCTTAATCACCTTTATTGTCTTGATGCTTGTCGGGTTTTTCTTTGGCCGGGCCAATGAAGCCGCCCATATCAAGCGGCTGAACACGGCAGAGGCCGAACTGTCGCATATCAAAATCAACAACCTCAAACGTGTGCAAGAGCCGCTCGAAGACGGCGGGGTCCTCGTGAGCGGAAATGTCGTCGTCGCGGTTGATTATTTCAAAAAGATCATCGCCGCACTGAAACAAATTTTTGGGGGCAAGCTGGGTATGTATGACAGCTTGCTATCGCGCGCGCGACGCGAAGCTATTGTGCGCATGCTGCGTGAAGCGGACGCGCTTGGCGCGGATGCCGTTTACAATGTGCGTGTTGAGTTTTCCGCGATTGGTGCACAGCCCGAAGCCATTGGCGGGGCGGAATTCCTCGCTTACGGAACCGCTGTGAAACGCCGCGAGACAGACGCAGCACAGACGTTCACCGCTTAAGAAAGTTGCCATGACAATACGCGTTTTTAATCATACGACCTCTAACGGATTGCGGCTCAGCGGGCATATTCATATCCCAGAAAATCCGCGTGCCGTGATGAGCCTTGTTCACGGCTTTGGCGAACATCAAGGGCGCTACGGTCCTATGGTGCAGCACCTAAATGATGCTGGTATTGCGGTCGTGACGATGGATTTGCGCGGTCACGGCATATCGGAAGGCAAGCGCGGTGTCTGCAAAGATTACGCCCTGATGATAGATGATGTCGGGGCCCAAATTCGCAAAGGCGCGCGCACACTCCCTAACCTACCGCAATATCTCTACGGCCACAGCATGGGCGGCGGGATTGTGCTGCGCTACGCCTCTGATGCGGGCCGCGCGGCAGAGCTTTCTGGACTTATAGTGTCTGCACCGCTCATAAAACTTCCTAAGGCTTTACCCAAAGCGCAAATTACGGCGGTGAAATTACTCCGCCGCTTTGCGCCCAATATGACAATCCCAAATCCCATTGCGGGAGATCAAATTTCGACTTTGCCAGATGAGCAAGCGCGTTACGAGAGCGATGAACTCAACCATGATCGCCTCGGCATTGGGCTGGCGCTCGATATGATAGAGACCGGTGAAATCGTATTGTCGCGCGCTGAAAATTTCTCACGGCCTATTTTGCTTGTTCACGCAAAGGATGACCAACTCACAGCGTCAAGCGCGTCAGAAGAATTTGCACGCCGCGCGCCAAATTGCGAGCTACATATATTTGAGAACAATGAGCATGAGCTACATAACGACACGGCGAGGCACGAAGTCTACGGTCTGATGATGCAGTTTATGGACACAAGAGGAGTCACCGCATGAGCGAGATAACAGTCTACCACCTCAAAGCCTGTGACAGCTGTCGCAAAGCGTTGAAAGCGCTGGCGGCGGCGGGGAATGACATTTCAGCTGTCGACGTACGCGCGGACGGTATCTCTGAAAACACATTAAAAGAGCTTGCCGTGAAAGTGGGCTGGGAAACGCTTCTCAATACGCGCTCGACTACGTGGCGGGGATTAGACGATAGTGAGAAAGCAGATATGAACGAGGCGAAAGCCGTCAAATTAATTGCGCAGCATCCGACGCTCATGAAACGTCCTGTCATTCAATCAGACACACAGACAACAGTCGGCTGGAAAGCCGCGCAGCAAGACGTTTGGCTCTAAGACCTAGTTCTTTGGATAATTACGGATGTAGCTCACAGGGATTTCTTTGCCTGTTTCAGGGTCCACGTAATAAGGCGCGCTCTCAATTTGGCTCACCGTTTCACCGGGCTTGCCGACGCGGTAAGGGCTCAACCCTTCACCACTTGGCAAAGCTGTGCCTGGCGTAGATACCATTGGCCCACTACCCGTTGGCGGGATATAGGGAATAGTTTTTGTGCCTGGCGCAAGCTCAATAATCTCACCTGTTTGCGGATTACGGTAAATCGGCTCCCCTGGCGCAGGCGCAGTTGGTGTGGCGCTCAAGGCATTTGGTAATGCACGGTATTGCGGCTGATTTTGTGCTGGCGGGGTGTATTGCGGCGCGTATTGTGCAGACGGCGCAGCAACTGTCGGCGCTTCATATTGGGGATAGCTTGCCGTGTTTGGTACAGTGCCGTCGACAACGCGGGCATAAGAAATCACCTCACGCGCCCCACGGGTTGTACTCGCGATTTGCGCCGCGCGCTCTAACTCTTCCGGTGTACGCGCGATACCTAAAAGATATACAGTGCCGTCATGCGTCTCGACATTAAAATTACGCGCCTTCACGGACCCCTCTGCTATAAGACGCGATTTTACAGCCTTATTCAAAACACCATCTTTCGCGTTTCTAATAAAGCCTTGCGAGTCTTTGACTTTAATCTCATTGCCAATCTCAGTGACATTTGGCGCGGACCACGCAATACGCTCTGCCTCAATGCGAAATTTAGGATCGCGAACATTACCTGACAAGAGCACGATGCCTTGCGCGACTTCAACGTCTACGCCTTTCAGGTCGACATCCGCCGCACGTAGCATGCGCGCCTTAATGGCACGGCCAGCTGTGACGTCATTAAGAGAGCGCACGAAATTGCGTTCATCACCTTTCTTAATGCCTGCCGTTGTTACAGCACAGCCAGACAGGGAGACAGTCGACACAGCCAGTGTCGTTGAAATTAGCAATAGAGTTAATTTTTTCATAAGGTTTTTTAAACCTTAAGAGTTACTCAATAGTTTAAATTGGGACACATATACAGCTGGATGTCGCAAAATTAAGATTATGACAAGCTGTCTCTTCGTGCCCATAGCTGACAACTTTAAACAGTAGAAATTACAGTCAGGCTATGGCTCTCAAGCAAGTTTTACGGAATAAACCAACAACATTGACTCGGGAGATCATCATGCCAATCCAAAATATTTCACAATCTTTCAAAGTAGTTGCGGCCAGCGCCCTCATCTTAGGCTTAAGCGCTTGCGCCACATCCGCCCCACAAAATAATGTGCTTGATGTTCAGAACCAGCTCTTTAGCGGTATTGAGTCCTCAAAATATGACGGTTCTAGCCTCAAAGCCCGCAGCGCAGAAGACCCAATCTGTCTGCAATTTTACGCAAATGGCACGCAATACGTCACACAAAATACAGCCAGTGGCGGAACGAGCTTTGCGAAAACATTGGCCCTCGGCCTACTCGCAGGCGCGGCGAGTGGCGGCATTGCCAGCATTGGCATTGGCTCAGCCTTTCTTGAAACCGCGATAGCTGGCACCGCAAACCAAGTCGTTTATCAAGGCGGCCAAAAAGTTCTGGACAATAACCAAAATGCTAAACCTGACCCAATAGCAGACGTTAATGCAAGAGCTGGAGCCCTCGGATGTCCGCCGATGTCTATGGCCACGATCAAGGCGAGCAAAGAGGCCGCAAAAGCGCTTAAGAAAAAAGACAAAGAATCTTAGGCGCTAAAATGCGTCTTCAATATGGGTGATGCGGCGCAAGCTAAGCCGTTCCCCTATAAAGAAAATCGCGTCGCAGCGCTGCCCGCAATTATGCAGTTGCGGGCGTGTGCTGACGTAAGATTCCAGCGCGTTGGAAATACGCCGCTCCGACTCCGCGCTAATGCTTTCATGGGCGGCGCTTAAGGTGCGGCGTTGCTTAACCTCGACAGCCGCAATCACATCACGTTTGCGCACGATGATATCAACTTCGCCACTTTTGTTACGAAAGTTCCGCTCTAAAATCTTATAGCCTTTGAGCCGCAAATACATGGCCGCCCAGCTTTCCGCGCGGCGACCTGTCTTCTCAAATTCCCGTTTTTGTTCCAGCGATGACATTAGTCGTCTGTTTTCAAAGACAGTGCGCGTTTATAAATGTCGCGCTTTTTCCAGCCCGAGACTTTAGCAAGCTCTCCGCTGGCGCGACTAACGCCATCGCGGGCAACGGCCTCAGCGAGGGCTTTATCTAACTCAGCTTCACTCCAAATCTCGCTCGCGTCAGACGCGCCGATAACAACAACAATTTCGCCGCGCGGCGGGTCGGCTTTCACGCTCTCTATTAGCTCAGATAACATGCCACGCCGCGTCTCTTCATAGCGTTTGGTCAACTCACGCGCGATGGCCGCTGTGCGGTCGCCTAGGATAGCTTGCATATCTATGAGGCTTTTCTCGAGCCGTGCGGGGCTTTCAAATAAAATCAGTGTGCCAGGCACGCGTGAAAGCGCCTCAAGCTCAGCCCGTCGCGCCGCATATTTCGCGGGCAGAAACCCTGCGAAGGTGAAAACATCAGACGGAAGTCCTGCGGTCACTAGCGCGGCCAATACAGCACTTGCGCCAGGCAGCGGCACAACATTCACCCCCGCTTCCGCCGCGTCGCGCGCGAGCTTAAAGCCAGGATCAGAGACAAGCGGCGTGCCCGCATCAGAGACAAGCGCAATAACCGCACCGTCGTCGAGCCGCTCAAGTAGCGCAGGAATCCGCTTTGCCGCATTATGGTCATGATAGGCCGATAAAGGCGTTTTAATATCATAGGCGTCTAGCAATTTGCGCGTTTGCCGCGTGTCTTCGGCTAAGATTAAGTCTGCGCCGCCAAGCACGTCGAGCGCGCGCAAGGTGATGTCTCTGAGATTGCCGATCGGCGTCGCGACAACATAGAGCCCGCTGTCCAATTTCAAGGGTTCAGATGTTTTTGAGGATTGCGAAGCGGGGCGCTCGCTTATAGGGTGAGAAAAATCGCTGTCATTCCCCTCGTGGCTTTCCGAGGATTGTGATGACGTATCAGGATTGGGAGGGGAACCGCTCATATCTTGGAATATAAAAGGGAAAAGAGTGCATGTCTCATAAATTCGAGTTTATTATGCCAAAACGGTTTTGCGGTGCATTATTATCTGGCGCAGCTATCATTGCGCTGAGCGCTTGCAGCACGACCTCCCCTGCCCCAATTTATCAGCCTGGCGGTCCTGTGGCCCAAGGCCCCGTCCCAAGCCAGCAGCCTATTGTCACGCCCCAACCTACAGGCACGAAAAAAGACACAGCAAAAGACGATAAGAAAGAAGACGAATCTGGCGAGGACCAAACTGACACGGCAGACAATCGCCCACCACAAATTGAACAAGGCCCATATTTTAATAACCGCGAAGGCTTAACTCCGCCGCATATGGCAGGTCGCGATATTAAACGCATGGCATTACTCCTGCCATTTTCTGCCAAATCCTCACGCCTGCGCGAAGAGGCGGCGTCTATGTTAAAAGCCGCTGAGCTTGCCGTCTTTGACCGCGACACGCCTGACGTTGTCCTTGTGACGCTCGATACAGGCGGCACAGCGCGCGGCGCACGTTCGGCGACACAGACCGCGATGAAAGCGGGCGTTGACGTAATTTTAGGACCTGTGCTGTCTGGCTCTGTCAAGGCGGCATCAGACACAGCGCGTCGCGCGGGCGTACCCGTTGTGGCGTTTTCCACGGACCAAACAGCAGCAGGACGCGGCACATATCTTTTGTCTTTCCCGCCCGAAGCCGAAGTTGCGCGCATTGTGGATTACGCCGCGACGACAGGCATCACCCGCTTTGCCTATTTCGGCCCAGAAGGCGCTTATGGCAAACGCGTGAAATCACAATATGAGCAAAGTGTTGCCCAAGTCGGCGGCGCGGTCACCGCGTCTGAGACCTATGACGGCGACGACATCACGGTCATGCAAGAGCCTGCCCAAAGACTGGCGCGCGCTTTTGAGCAGCAAGACGAACTGACAGGCGGTCAAGGCCCGATGGCATTTGAGGCGATTATCTTGCCCGAAGGCGGCACGGCGCTACGCTCCCTTGCACCGCTACTGCCTTATTTTTATGACGGTCTGGCGGAGGTACAATTCCTCGGCACGAGTCGCTGGCAAAGCGAGGACACTGTGCGCGAACCTGCGCTCAATAACGGTATATTTGCAGGGCCCGACGAAGGCCCGCGCCAAAGCTTTATCGCGCGCTATGACCGTAGTTACGGCGAAGATCCCAGCCAACTTGCCTCACTTGCTTATGACGCGATCAATGTCGGCGCGGTGATTGCTGATGGTGATCCGCGCGCGCGCCGCATGCGCGCCGAAGACCCAGCCGGATTTTACGGCGCGGACGGCTTTGTGCGCTTTAATCCCGACGGCACACCTGACCGCGGCCTCGCCGTCTTCCAAATCAGAAACGGGCAATTCCGTATCATCGACCCCGCGCCGAAGTCTGCGACGGACAGCTTGGGGCCAAGCTAGGCTATAGCTGTGAAAGTTACGGCTGAACATAATGCGCGTATTGCAAAAATGGTTTTCGCTGATGTCTATCCACATTACGTCACGAAGGTGGAGAAGAAAGGCCGCGCGAAAGACGAGCTTCACCAGGTGATTGAATGGCTGACAGGGTTTGATGAAGCTACTTTACAAGAGCTCATCGACAAGAAAGTGACGTTTAAGACATTTTTTGAAAAAGCCACTCTACACCCAAACGCCCCTCTCATCACAGGCGTCATTTGTGGATACCGCATTGAAGAGATTGATAACGAACTGACGCGACAAACACGCTACCTCGATAAGCTAGTCGACGAGCTTGCGCGCGGCAGAAAAATGGAAAAAATCCTGAGACAGGTGCCGTCCAAGACATAGGGGCATTTTGGGAGAGCGTTCATTACTATGACGGAGAAATATCTCAATTAGCACCTTTAATTAAACTCCATTAGACTCCTAATAGTTTTCCACTCACGCTATTGAGCACCATACGACCTGCTTGCGTGGTGGAGAGACGGTCGCCAGTGAGGGCCACGAGCCCCATCGCCTCTAGCTCCCCAATGCGCGTTTGCGGTAACGCGTCTCCTGCATAGTTTGCGTAAGTCTTAAGCGATATACCCTCGCTAATCCTCAGCCCCATCATGAGATATTCACTGGCGCGGTCTTCGCGAGAAAGCGGTGTATTGTCTGTCAGGCCGCTGCCTGTGTCGTTCACCCGCGCGCTATAATCGCGGGGCGTCAGAGCCGCGAGTGTGGCGTAGCGTACACCGTCCTCGGTCAGCCGCCCATGCGCGCCAGGCCCGACGCCGACGTAATCTAAGCCCTGCCAATAGGCGAGATTATGACGAGAGCGGTGGCCGTCTTTTGCGTGATTGCTGACCTCATAAGCGTCATAGCCCGCGTCGCTCAAACGCGCACAGACGTGTTCATAAAGATCCGCACTTATGTCTGCATCTACCGCGCGGGCTTCACCACGACTTTCGGCTTTGGCAAAAGCTGTGCCCTCTTCGATAGTGAGTTGATAGGCCGAGATATGCGGCGGGGCGAATGGGAGCAGCGTGTCGAGTTCCGCGTCGAGATGCGCGACAGTCTGGCCTGTATGACCGAAAATCATATCGGCTGAAACACTTGGGAAAATTCGCAGTCCCGTTTCTAAGGCCTGCTTTGCCGCGGCGCCGTTGTGATCACGCCCAAGACGGGCAAGCACTGTGTCATCAAAGCTCTGCACACCGAGCGAGAGGCGGTTTATCCCTGCCGCGCGGTAAGCCTGCCAGCGCGTCACGTCCAAATCTGTTGGGTTGGCTTCTATCGCGATTTCGGTGTCATGACGAACACCCCAAAGTGCATCGACGCTCCTAATGAATTGCGCGACCTCTTCGCCAGAAAGAAGGCTCGGCGTGCCGCCGCCAAAATGAATGGAGACTATCTCGCGCGGGCCAGAGCGGGTGCGCCAGTGTTTTAAATCCGCTAGGATAGCGCCCAGCAAATCGTCATCTTGCTTTTGCTTATAGACATTAAAATCACAATAGGGGCAGATGCGCGCGCAATAGGGCCAGTGAATATAGACCGCGAGCGGTGCGTGATTTTTGGAAAGTTCAGCCAAACCTTACGCGCCGAATTGCGCTTTGAGGAATTTGGCAAAGGCATCCGCGCGGTGGCTTTTCGCGTGTTTTTCTGACGGCTCTATTTCCGCAAAGGTCTGAACGTCGCCGAGCGCGCGAAATATCGGATCATAGCCAAAGCCTTTGTCGCCGCGCGGGGGCCAGACAATCTCGCCCTCGACTGTGCCTTCATAAACATGGCTCGTGCCGTCGGGAAAAGCGAGACAGAGTGCACAAATAAACCGCGCTGTTGGCGCTTTACCACTTGCAGATAACTTATCCCAGACATGCCACATCGCCATATCAAAATCACGCCGCACGCCCGTGCGTTCGCGTTCAGATTTTGGCAGTTCCGCCCAGTCCGCCGCATAGACACCCGGCGCGCCGTCCAGCCCGTCTACCGCAAGGCCGCTATCATCAGACAAGGCTGGCAAGCCAGAGCCGCGCGCCGACGCCAGCGCTTTAATCCGCGCATTGCCTGCAAAGGTGGTTTCTGTCTCAGGAGGCTCAGCGAGGCCCAACTCACCCGCACTCACCGTGCTCACGCCCAGCGGGGCCATAAGCTCTGCAATCTCGCGCACCTTGCCTTTATTATGTGTGGCGAGAACGAGTTTATCAAAAGGCGGCTGCGCTGTCATAAAGTTTCCTTGGGATTCTTTTGTAAGTCTTTGTGTCCTCGCCTAACCGCACAAGATGAAAGGGTCAACTGAACTCGCCTCTTGCAAAATTATACATTATTGATTATCGATAAGTCAAAGTTTCTGAACCTGTTGAGTCTTATGGACGATTTACTAAGCGATATTGCATACGCGCCACAAGGATCTCCCTTTGCAAAGGGGTTAAACCTTTTATTGATTGTGGCTATGATTATCCTGATTATCACATGTCTTGGCATGGTGATTTTTGGGGTTTGCATGTTTTTTGACAATAGCCTTAAAGAGATGTTTTTTGCTGAACTTGAAGCGACCAATACCACGCCATCTGCTCAAAAATTAGGACTTGTATTCATCGCAGCGGCCTTCATGACAATTGGCTATATTTTCGTGGTTCACATGCTGCGAAAAATCGTGGGCACTTTAATTGCAGGCGACCCTTTTGTGCCAGCCAATATTTCACGGCTACGTAGCGTTTGGATCGTCATAGCCATTTGCGAATTTTTTCGAATGATTTTCCGGTCCGTCCTGTCTATTGAAATCAACGCCCTGAATGTGTCTGAGACCGTCACAAGTTCAATTGATATTCGCCTTGGCACGTGGTTTCTCGTCTTTGTTATCGCCGCACTCGCCGAAGTCTTTCGCCACGGCGCTGTGCTGCGCCGTGACCAGGAACTGACAGTCTAATGGCGATCCGCGTAAATCTGGACCGCGTCCTGCTGGACCGCCGTATGTCGCTCACCGAACTTGCGGAGCGCGTCGGCATAACGCTCGCCAATCTCTCTATCCTAAAGACGGGCAAAGCGCGCGCCATGCGCTTTACAACGCTCGACGCGCTGTGCCGTGAACTGGATTGTCAGCCCGCAGATATCCTCGTCTATGAGCCTGATGAAAACGCAGAAACATATGCGGACGCGGCAGAATAAGCGGAATTAACTTCTGCTCATCTGATGGCATTTACTATTTAGATTTAAGCGCGCCTCCCCTATAGAAACATTATGACATCTGCCGTGACATCATCATCCTCAAATGACCACGCGGTGAGCGAAGGTCTCGGCCTGTGGGAACCCAAGCGCACACTGACACTGGACGCAGCACGACGCCACTCTGCGCGCATCCGCCTCTTTCGTAAGTTACTTGTGCTCACAGCTGTTGGTTTGACGGGCGTCGTCGTCTGGCAGTTTATAAACCAGCCTGCTGGCTTTGATCTGGTCGACAACCCCGAAGAAACCGTGCGCATGGTCAATCCCAAATATAGCGGCCGCACGAGCGACGGTCTCCCTTACTACCTGACAGCCGCAGACGCCGTACGTAATGCAAGCACCTCGACAGCCGTCAATCTCTCTGCGCCTGTGCTGAACTTCTACCGCGCGCCTGGCGCAGAGCCGTCTAAGGTCACAGCGCTTGAGGGGATATATGATGACGTGGATAATATACTTAACCTGTCTGATACTGTGAATCTCGGCACGGATGACGGCTATGCCTGTGATACATCAGAGGCCAAGATTTTCACCAAAGACAAACGCATTTCAGGCAATGCGCCAATTGCCTGCACAGGCAGTTTTGGCGCTGTGAAAGGCAATAGCTATACCATCACGGATGACTATACCGCCTATACATTTGCAGACGGGATGAACGCCACGATTACGCGTGACGCCGCAAGCAGCTCTGACGACAACTTCGGTTTTGAAGGCAACAGCCCGATTGATCTGTCGGCCCAAACCGCGACCTATAAAGACACGACGACGACTTTGTCAGGTGACGTAGATGTGAAACAGGGCGGCTCTCGCGTCACATCAAATGAAATGATTATTTACCGCGCAAAAGCAAAGAAAAACGAAACTGACGGGCCAAGCAAATCGCTTAAGCTAGGCGCGATTACGCAGATTGATGCGAAGGGACGTTTTGTTTATACCACGCCTGAGCGCAGACTGACCGGCAATCGCGGGGTTTACGACCGCGCGAAAAACATTATCACTGTGACGGGTAATGTTGAGCTGAAACAAAGCGACGGCACCGTCGTGACGGGTGAGAAGCTGGTTTACGATATGGATAAAAAGAGCGCCAAAGTCGGCGAGACTTGTACGGGAGAGAATTGCGATCGTTTCACTTTTGAAATTAAACGCGATTAGGATAGGGTAGAGCCATCATGATGAAAACACGACTCACGTCCATCGCCTTATTACTGTCCCTCATGGCTGCCCCAATTGCGGTGCATGCACAATTTTCGACAGATTCTACGGCGCCCATCACGGGCAGCGCCGATAGCGGTACTTATGAGAATAATTATTTCCTGCTAACAGGTCAGGTCGATATTCGCCAAGCGGATGTGCGTATCCTCGCCGACACCGTCAAAGTCTTTGGCAGCTCAGGCCGCGCGAATGCGGCTGGCGAAGTGTTTGATGATGTCTCGCGCATGGAAGCGCTCGGCAATTTTTTCTACATCACGCCAGAGCAAGAGGTCAAAGGCGATCAAGGCATTTATGAACGCGCGAAAGATAGCTTCACCGTCACGGGTAACGTGATTTTGCTGCAAGGCGAAGATAATGTCGTGACTGGCGACCGCCTGATTTATAACCTCACCAACAACCAAGCGACGGTGACAGGCAATTGCAAAGGCCGCCGCTGTGGCGATCGTGGGCGCGTCAATATCTTGATTAAAAACACAAATAATCGGTCAGCAAGCTAATGGCGCGTATGTTCACATTTGGCGGCGGCGAGAAAGCGCGTCCCGCCGGTATCGCGCCTGATTTCGTCGCGCCGCCCACGGGCTTAGCGGCCAATAATATTGGCAAGAGCTACCGCGGCCGTGTCGTCGTGAAAGACATCACCCTCACAGTGCAACGCGGTGAAGTCGCCGCCCTTATGGGGCCAAACGGCGCGGGCAAGACGACAAGTTTTTACATGATTATGGGCTTGATTGAGGCCGATCGCGGCATGATTACGCTTGACGGGCAAGACATCACTGACCTGCCTATGTATCAGCGCGCGCGCCTTGGCGTGGGTTATCTTCCGCAGGAACAAAGCATTTTTCGCGGGCTGACGGTGGAAGAAAATATCAAAGCCGTGGTGCAACTCACCGAGAAAGACCGCAGCAAGTGGAATGACAATGTCGACGCGCTGCTCGATGAGCTTAACATTGGTCACATTAAAAAGAGCCCGGCTATGGCGCTCTCTGGTGGGGAACGTCGCCGCGTCGAAATCGCCCGCGCGCTGGCCTCTCGCCCGAGCTTTATCCTGCTTGATGAGCCCTTCACAGGCATCGACCCCATCGCCATTGCTGATATTTCAGAGCTTGTGCGCTACCTCAAAAAACGCGGCATCGGCATATTGATTACAGATCACCGCGTGCGCGAAACCCTCGACATCGTCGACCGCGCGTCCATCCTCTTCCAAGGCGAAGCCCTGTTTGAAGGCACGCCCGATGAAATACGCGCGAATAAAGATGTACGGCGAGTGTATTTGGGGGAAAAGTACGCCTAGCGCTTTTGCAAAGCAAAAGCGCGGGTAAGGGCAGCAAAACACGCGCAGCCTTAGCGCGTGTTTTGTGCACCGCTAGGAATTTAAATCCATCCGATGAATTAATGCAGACTTATGAAAAAAACCATTTATCTGATTATTCTAGCTAGCGCCTTCCTTACGGCATGCCAAACAATAACTGATTGGCAACGGAGTCAAAGAATGAAAGCCATTCAAAATGGGGCCGATTACTGCGGTAAAAAATACATTAAACCTTTTCTCGGGACACATTTTGATAATGTCATTGTAACTGACCACCTCCCTAATAAATATGAGTTTAGGATAGCGGATCCAAGAACGCTTGGAGATGATGAAGTCACAGCGGATTTTAAAGGTTTTCGTTTAAATATACGCCTTGACCAAAATGGTATAATCAAATCACTTAAATGCGGATGAAATTTAGCGTTCGTAAGACATGCGCAGTTCAGCCTGATTAAAAACTCAGAAGTGTTTTTTAATCATCGACTCTCATCCATAAAATTATTTTGATCCTTATCCGCTCCGGCGGCCCGGCTGAGGCATGAGCGCGAGCGAGCGTCTCGAGGGATTGGTGCGTTACGAGGCGACCCTTCGAGACGCGCTTTGCGCTCCTCAGGGTGAGGATTAAGATGCTCAGCCTGTTACCAAAACTCCATCCACAATCCGCACGGCCATTTCAAAAACCGCGTCCACACTCAAATCCGTCGTATCAATTAAATGCGCATCTGCCGCCGCTTTAAGCGGAGCTTCCGTGCGGCCTGCGTCCCTCGCGTCTCGCTCGGCGAGTTGGGCGGCCACGGTCTCGAGGCTGATGTCTTCGCCGTAGCCGACAAGCTCTGCATGGCGGCGGCGGGCGCGTTCAGCGGGCTTGGCATCTATATAAAGCTTCACCGCAGCGTCAGGGCAGATGACGGTGCCGATATCGCGACCATCGAGCACCGCGCCAGGCGACTTGGCGGCAAAGCTACGCTGAAAATCCAGCAGCGCCGCGCGCACTGTTTTATGCACCGCAAGCTGTGAGGCGGCCGCCGCGACTTGGCTTTGTTTCAGGCCCGGGTCATCCAAGCTGCTGGGGTCAATCGCTTTGGCAAAGCGGGTGGCCACACCCGCATCATTGGGGTCTTCGCCTGCAAGCAAAACATCGCGCGCGGCAGCGCGGTAGAGCTTTCCCGTATCCAGATAGTGATAGCCGTAATGGGCGGCGAGCGCTTTGGCGAGCGTCCCCTTCCCGCTCGCAAATGTCCCGTCTATGGCAATAACGGGCACCTAAGAGCCCAGCTCTATCTTCGCGCCGAGCCCGTCCATGAGATCAAAAAAGCTCGGAAAGCTCGTCGCAATCATAGAAGCGTCATCAATGCTCACTGGTGCGGCGGCTTGCAGACCAAGGATAAGCGCACTCATAGCGATGCGGTGATCGTGATGTGTCGTGACAAGCCCGCCCCCGCGCACTTCTGCCCCCGCGCCGCCAATAACGGTCATGCCCGTCTCTGTGCTGCTGACCTCTACCCCGTTAGCCTTGAGCAATGCTTCTGTCGCCGCGATGCGGTCGCTTTCTTTCACGCGCAATTCACCAATACCGTCCATCACGGTGCGGCCTTTGGCAAAAGCGCTCGCGACAGCAAGAATGGGATATTCATCAATCATAGACGGCGCGCGTTGCGGCGGCACAACAATGCCCGTCAACTTGGAATGTTTGACCGAAATATCGGCAATCACTTCACCGCCCGACGTGCGGTAGTTATCCATGCGAATAAAACCGCCCATTTCTATGAGGGTTTCAAACAAGCCCGTACGCGTCGGGTTCATCATCACGTTCTCAACCACCACATCGGACCCAGGCGTAATGAGGGCTGCGACAATGATAAAGGCCGCAGAGCTCGGATCGCCTGGTACATCAATATGAGTCGCGCGCAGTTTTTGCCCGCCTGCAATCTTGACCGTCTGCCCTTCGCGACCCGCCACGGACCGCGTCTGGCTCTCTACCTTGGCCCCAAAAGCGCGGAGCATATTTTCTGTGTGGTCGCGTGTGAGGGTCGGCTCTGTCACGCTGGTTGTGCCTTTGGCATTTAGCCCCGCAAGCAAAAGACAGGATTTAACCTGCGCACTGGCGTGGGGCGGCGTGTAATCAATCGCGGTGAGCCCATCTGGCACGGATAAAGTCGCAGGCAATCGCCCGCCCTCTTGTGACACGGGCTTCACCCCCATCTCAGAAAGCGGGTTGAGCACGCGCCCCATAGGACGTGAAGACAATGACGCGTCCCCAATATAAGTTGCAGTCACGCTGTAACCTGCGGCCGCCCCCATGATGAGACGCACACCTGTGCCAGCATTGCCGCAATCAATCTCATTTGATGGCGTTTTGAAACCCGCCTCGCCCAGCCCTGTGACATGCCACTGCCCGTCATCACGCTTGGTGATCTCTGCGCCAAAATCGCGCATCGCCTGCGCCGTTGCCATGATATCGTCGCCCTCAAGTAAGCCGTCGACTGTGGTCACGCCTTCGGCCATAGCGCCAAAAATCATCGCGCGGTGTGAAATAGATTTATCGCCTGGGGCGCGTACAGTGCCGCGAAGTGCGGCACTTAACTGCGAGAGAGCTTTCATAATGCGTTTTCCCAGTTGACTTGACCTATAGGCGCGCTAAGACGCCCTCTAGTTTAAATACGGTGTTTAAAGGACGCTTGGTCTATCGCTCAGCCGCGCTTTTCGCAAGCCTTCCTTTTAGAGATAACACTGCGCACACATAGCTTGAATAGGTCTGTCTCATGGCAAAAGTTGATCTGGGTACAAAACGCACATGTCCCGAGTGCGAAGCAAAGTTTTATGACCTCACAAAGGTCCCGGCCACATGTCCGATGTGCCAAAATAGCTTTGACCCTGAAGAGTTGCTGGCAGGTGCCTCACTTGCGGCCATGAAAGAAAAAGAAGGCCCTCTCAAAGATTACGACGCCGAGTCAGATGAGGACGACGACGAAGAGCTCGCGGCTGAAGAAGGCAAGAAAAAAGATGCCGACGATGTTGACGAAGATGATATCGACGAAGAAGAGCAAGAGGCCAAAGAGCTTGAGCTTGACGGCGATGACGCGGCCATTATTGGTGGCACGGATGACGATGAAGAGCGTGACAATATGGACGGCTTCTCAGAAGATGAAGACGACGATGCCGACGCGGCCCTTGTTGATGACGATGATGACAATGAGCTTCCGCCGCCAGACGCAGATGACGCGGATGATGATGACGTCGAAGAAGTTGAGATTTAAATCTTAATCATAATGCGGGAAGCTAAATTTTTATTGCATCCCACAGGGCCTCTATTTAATAGGGGCGACAAATATTGCCGCAGTTTATTTCGATAAATCTGTTGCAACACTGTCCCACATACCGTCTGGGTTTGGGATATTTACATACTGACATTTCACCAGAGGTGAAATGCTTGTGCCTCGCGACGCGAGACACTTGGGGGCCTTAGCTCAGTTGGTAGAGCGCTTGCATGGCATGCAAGAGGTCAGGGGTTCGACTCCCCTAGGCTCCACCATGTTTAGTTTACCGAAGCAAAGCAAAAAGAATAATCGCGACGCGAGCACTGGAAAGCCAATTAAAAGATTGTTCCAGTTTTAGTAGTCACAGCTGTAATTGGCTATAGCTACTGTTTTTGGCGTAATAGAGCCGTCTGCAATATCTGTGCGTGGGGAAGCAGTGTTCACATCAACACCCTGAGCGCGGATGTCTTTTTCCATCATCATATAGCTGTGGCCTTCCCCTAAAAGCTGGAAGCGAGAGGCGATACCATTTTCAGCACAAGAGACGAGCCGTTTTTCGAAGTAAGGGCCTGCACGAAAGTTTTGTCGCGTGACAATAACGCGGTTATTATTTGCAGTCGCCTTTATGGAGGCCGCGTAAACCCGCGCGTCTTTATCCGAGGGTATTTTTATGCGTTTTAAGGATACATCATCCACTGAATTTGATCGGCTAAAGCCTGCTGAGCGGCGGCGCTTATTGTCAAATCGGGCCCATGTGAGTTGATCCGTCGTCAGGTAATTTGCATTCACCCATTTTTCTGCAGACCCAGATTTGCTAATCCGCAACCAGTTTTCAAACCGATCATAGGCTTTGACCTTTTGTCCAAGCTTGAGCATTCCACTGACATCACCGGCAACTGGATTATCCCGCACCGGTAATCTATCAGCGTCTACCCAATAATTAATAGGCTCCACTTCCCGGACAATTCGGCGTGTAGATCTTGGAGTTTCTTGATTAGATAGCTCAACGGGCTGCGCTGTTGTTGCAGTTTGCGCAGTCGCTGGCATCGCTATTAAGGCCGTCGAAACAACAAGACTTGCTGCTAGAAAAACAGGACTATAATTCATCATGAAATCTCCATTTATGGTTCGATTTAATAATGAGACCCAAATCATAATATATGGTAAATAAAGGCTTAACATTACATAAGGCCTGCACGGTGCAGCCTATTGTTAGATAGTAAAAGCCCCCTGCGATGCAGAGGGCTTTCATTAGTCTTTGGTTGTTTTGCTAAGGGCTAGAACTTGCCTACAACATTTAGATACCAGCCAAGATCATCTTCTTTGCTGGTCGCGGCAAGGTATTCCTCCTCAATTCCGCCCCATGTCAAACCGACACCGATTTTAGCATTGTCATTCACGTGACGGTAGACACCTAGGAGACCGCCATCGCGTACAATGACGCCATTGCCAATATCCAGCCTACGACCTTCAAGTACCGCGTCCCATTTATGGGTCGCATGGAAGTCGAGGCGAATAACCGCTAGCTCTGCTTCGGAGCGTGTGAAATCTAGGCTTTCACGAGAGCTCGTCACCGATCCAGAACGGTAGGCGTATTTACCGCCTAGGGTGAAGCGCGGCGCAATGTCATAGCTCGCATCAATAGAGGCAATACGACTCTTCTGGCGGTAATTTATGGCTTCTCCGTTGAAACGCTGCGAGGTCGGAGACAAGTCTTCCAGCCAGACAAGCTTGGCCAAGAGATTGAAACGATCATCCCAGATTGGACGATAGGCAGCTGCTAGAGAGGCTTCTGTAAATTCAGCCTCATTAAACGTCTGCGGCCCGAGCGCGTCATCAGCACTTGACTGATCAGAGAAAGCGAAGTTCAGCTTACCTTGCAAGCGCAGCTCTTCTGACGCGAGATAACTTGCCGTAGAACGAAGGAGCCAAGCATTGCGGACATCATTCGTGTCAATATTCTCGTCCTCACGCCATTCACCTGTTACACCAACTTTGACGCGATCAGAGGCAAAGCCGATATTGGCCGAGAAGGCTTCACGGTCAATATTATCAATACGGCCTACCTCACCTGAGAGACCAAATCTCCAGTTTCCAGGCTCATAGTCGACGCCATATGCATGCGTGACGCCGTTCACACCCAGATCATTGAGTTGAAGGCGTTCTTCGCCGTAAACAGACAGTGCATCTGAATAGCGGCGGCGGGCGCCAAGATTAAATGTGCCGAGGTTTGATTGTGCGCGGGCGTTCAGCGGAAGTTCGTAAGAAACGTAAGACTGATTGCCGTTACCATGCTCATAATTCAGCGAGGCTCTCGCACCGAGTCCATCTTCACCAACGGAGACTTCACCGCCACCAAGAATTTTCTTGGAGAGGCGCATTTCTGCCCCAACGCCAACTCTATCCGTCGTGCGCTGGTTATCACCCTGAATACCGACCTGACCGAAAGCGTAAACATTGCTATCGTCGTCAAATTTGTAATCAATGCGACCGCCAAGAGACGTACCCGAATTGCCGCGTGCATCATCATTAAATGAGGCGCCGACAGAGGCTGTAATATGCTCATTCGCTTTATAATCGAGGCTCGCTTCAGCAAAACTATTCGTACCGATAGTTTTGTCATTTGTCACATCAGCACGTGCAGAGAGGTCAAACAAATCATTCAAGGCAAGGCTCAAGCCGCCACCAAACTGTTCGATTTGTTGGTTGGTCGACTCTGCATATCCTGCAAAGCCAGCATCGCGCTTACGCCAGTAAGCGTAGGATGAACCATCCAGATTAAACCCATCAACTTCTGTAAAGTCTACAGCAGCTTCGATAGCATAGGCATGTGCCGAGGCTCTATTCGCCAGGCCGCCAGTTGCAAGCGGGTTATAGGTAAAGCCGCCATCAATTGAGCGGAAAGTCTCAACGCCTTCGCCCTTAGTTTTGGCAATTTCACCTTTCAAATATGTACCTGCCGCATATTGCAGAGTCAGGTCTAATTCATAAAGATCTGAATCCAGACCGCCGTCGGTATCATGATTATATGTGGCGCCAAGCTTGATGTGATCACCAAACCAACGGGACCCACGCATGCCGTAATTAGCGGCGTTATCAGCTCCACCTGTTAGCGGTGTAAACTCATAATCAATGACGAGAACCGTTTCGTCTCCAGACAGGCTACCATCGCGGAAAAGACGCCCATCATCCACACTGCTGCCCAAAGGCTGGTTCAGAATTACGCGGCCTTGGATAAAGTCCATATCATAATCAGCACCATAGGTGAGACGGCGGCTTTCAAAGACCAGCCCTGAAACACGGTCACGCGTTTCAATACGTAAGATTTCAGACCCAATCGCAATATCGCCGTTGCGGAGATAATAGACGCTCCCGCCTGTTCCGCGAAGCTCGTCACGGCCTTGACGTGATCCCCCCTGCGCCACAAAGGCTGTGAAACGCGTACGCTCATCACCAAACTTAGTTTGATTACCGTTTTCGTCCCAATGCAGCTTGGCGCCGTAAAGCGTGCGCTGAACGCGGGCAAATTCGGTATCATTAAAGTTGGTTTGGTAATTCCCCCAAAGCGCGTAGTCATCATCACGTTCGATGCGGGCGTAGAATTTACCCGATGTCGGTGCGTCTTGTTCAATTGTGCTGTCGTCACCATAAGTTGGGTAGAAACGCTCAGGGTCGAGACGGCGCAGAAGCTGACCGAGGTCTTTATCATCCAGACCGCTAAACAGGTTCTCAATTTCTGCTTCGCCTGTGTCAGCCGTCGCTGTAACCGCCCAGCGGTCATTGAGGCGTGAGCGCACATAGAATGCCACGCGACCTTCTTCGAAGCTGCGGTCGCCAGAGGCGTCCTCGGTGATGTTCTCACCAACAGTAGCTTCAATTTGAGCCACATAGAATGTGTCTCTGTTTTTGACATCTACAGTGCGAAGAATACGGTTTTCTGTCCCGTCAACTCCGGCAACCCGCACGTCTACAGACTGCTCACCTGTCGGCAATATCTGCTCGGCGACAAATTTACCGTCATTATCGATTGTAATTGTTTGCCCCATAACACTCACCTGGTCACCAGGGACATTGCGGCCATAGACCCGCACGGAACCACCGCGGACACGAATGTTATCATTCAAGATAGAATTATGCCCAAATGTCATTTGGCTTTGTTGACGCCAGCCCTCCTCTGTGGAGTCCGTTTCTGCTGAGCCCAAATTAAGGGTCTTAGGCGCAGTTTCGTCAAAGTTACCTTCGGCGTCATATACCCGCAGAACATAGACCATTGTTTCAGGTGTATTCTGTGAGCGTAATTTACCTTCATTGACGAATAGGCTAATCTCACCGTCAACAACATCTGCCGTTGCGAAAGGCGCTCCGCGCGTAGATCTATCTGCATCAAAGACGCGAAGCTCCGCACGTTCGATAAACGCGTCATAGTTCCAATATGTTTTGCCGCGAATGACCCGTCCTTGAGGCGTCGAGACGACATCAGCATAAGCGTTAAGACGCTTGACCATATCGAGCACTGTTGTCGTCGTTTCGATTTCCATACCTTCGACATAAGATGACGTTTTATTACCCCATCCGATCCAGCGCATCAGACGGCCTGGACGTGCAGACTCTTCGCTGCCTCTATCGCGGCGCCCGCCATAGCTATTGGGTGAGCGGCGTGTATCGCTTTGTAGCGCGCGAGACCCTCTTGAACCGCGCAGACCTGCCTCGCGCTGCGTGTCAAATCCGCTGAAGTCTTCATCATCGAAATTGTCATCGTCAGAGCGCTCTATCGTGCCGTTATCATTGGCAAAGAAAGCCACGCGGTCACGATTTTCATCCGCATTAACTGGTCGGTCAAAACTTTGGCCGCTCGCTGGAATATCGTCACGTGTAAATGCTTTCGCATCACCCCAGCTGGCTTCCATAGCAATGTCGTTGAACTGGTCACGGGATACATCACGCACCATGTTCATTGTGAGACTTAACGCGTTTTGCGCAGTATCCACATTTTCGAGCTCATCTGCGTGATAAACGACAATCGCGCGGTTAGACACTTTGTCCTCAGCGAGCACAGTCGTAATACGCTTGGCCGCTTCGGGAAGTAACATGCCAGACTGAGCATCGAAGTCCGCTGTAAACACATCAATACGAAGCTTTGGACGGTGCGCTGCACCAAAGTTCATTTTAACAAATTTACCACGCGTCGCCCGCACAACACGCGGGTTTTCTGTCGTCGGCGAGTAACCAAGCGGTAGGCTGCGCACATCCGTCTTCAACAAGAAGTTAGACCCGCGTTCGCTATTTGCAATAATCGCACATGGGATATGATAACGGCCATATTGATCGGTTGTAATAATGTCGCCGTTCACTGTCATGAGGCGCACAGCTGGCAAGCCTGGTTCCCCATCATCTGGATATCCATTGTGGTTCACATCATCATAGACGCGCCCAATGACAGGTGTGCAATCAAAGCTTGGCTCTGGGATATAGTCAACAACCGCTGTCGCAATTTCGGAACGCGTGCCCGTACGCAGACTTTCCACATACGCTTGGTTCTCATGCGCGCCGAACTGAACATTCGGACCCGCCAAAAGACGCAAGCTAACAGAGAGAGACTCGCCCGCCTGAAGCGCGTTAAGCGGCTCAGCGTTTGCCTGATCAATAGACCAACTCAATACACCGCGAGCCGTGACATCAGGCTCGATTGAGAGAGACTGCTGCGCGCTGGAAATCACAGCTGTATTGGGAATATAAGCAAAGCCTTCTGGCAAGCGGTCAACTATACGCAGATCTGTCATTGTCGATGCCGAAGCATTCGTGACATCTACAGTATAAAGAACTGGGTCCCCGATTTGCACTGTGCGCGGCTGAGCCGTTTTCGTCACTTGCAATAAGTTTGCATTTGAAAGCGGTAGTAAGTTCACTGCTGCATTCGCCGTGCTCTCCACAACTTCACCATTAAGCGGCCCTGTTGCAGAGACCATTGCCGTATTGACAAATTGCCCATCAGTGTTCGGATTAATAATAACGTCCATTTCAAGAACAACTGTTTCACCAGGTGATAGGTCTCCCACACCATTAAGCGTGTCTATATCGGTCACGCCGTTATAAGTGCGGCTTTCATTATCTTTAAATCCTGCCGGGAATTCCGTCATGCGGCACTCTTTAACCTCAACACGGTCGGCGCCAAATACGGAGCCCAAATCATCTGAGATTTGCAAGTTTTCGATAAGCGTCTGCCCAACATTGGTTGCAGTCAAAGTATAGGTCACCTCTTGGCGGCCATCCTCTAGGATACGCGGCGTTGGCGACACAGTTTTAACCAAGGCCACTTCAGGCGTACCGCAATTTTTCATCGGGATATTGTTCATAAAGATCGCGGGGTCACCGGCTTCGAAAGTAAAGTCGAAGTAGAATTCCGGATTTGCGGCCAATGAAGCGTCCGCCAAGCGGCCTGTATTTCCAACTTCTGATGACCCGAGAATTGCAGGATTTTCAGGTAATCGAGTTGTTACGTCGAGCGCTGTTGGCTCAACAAGACGGGTTGTGCTTGGCACGCCGCTTGTTGGATATGTCGGCGTCAAGGTGTAATCGCCCGGAGCCGTCACATAGAACTGGAAGTATCCGTTTGAGCCATCTTGCACGATAACGATGTTATTGGCGCTGCCAACAGAGCTATTTGTGCCGAACGGGCCCGAGACGGAAATGCCGCCGCCTGTCAAAATCTCTGCGCTTTCTTCACAATAGAAGTAACCTGTTGGGTCATAATCTTCTGCATCAACAACGCCGTCGCCGTCTCGATCAGCCGTCAAGCTTTCAAGATTATCAGCTGAGCCATCACCATCAGTATCAATAATCGTCAGAGGCGTTGGATTTACGTCCTCTTGGGTATCTGGCGTAATCGTTGGGTCATTTGAAGGCACATCAAAGTCTAGATCGCTTGACTGACCAATCGCAGTATTGCCCTGAGCTGGTCCGCTAGCGGTCGTATCAATACGAACATTAATTGTAACGCTGCCAGCTTCGCCAACAGGCAGTTGAGGCTGACCTGACAAGATATTGATGTCAGCACTGCCGTCATAACCTTGATTGACGGATCCATCCGTAAAGCCCGAGATTGACGCTGTCGGCGCGGCATAGATAACGGCTGGCGCGAGTGCTGCGGCAAGATCATCTTGAAGCTGTAAGCTTGTCAATGTGACGTTACCCGTATTTTCCATAACGATTTCATAAGTCACGTCATAGATTGGGCCGCCAACTTGTATGAGCTCAGCTACGGTTTTAGTGACAACCATGTCTGGCGTGCGCTGACCTTCTACGGTTACGCTCACAGGATCAGAACTTGTCGTGCCAGAAACAGCACGTGCAATATTGGTCACAGATCCCAAATCGACATCTGGCTGTGTAATTGTGTAATCAGCGCTACACGTGATTGTCGCTTGAGGACTTAAGCCCTGTGCCGTTACGGACGGACATATGACAGATGGGATTTTATCATCATCAACTGTAATTGCCGTCATCAAAGTGGCGTTACCTGTATTAGTCACGTCATATTCGTAAGACACGATATCTCCTGGCGCAGAGAATGACTGCGTGACTGCCCGCTTCACAATAGCAAGACTTTCGATAATATCCGCATCAACGGTGACGCTATCAGGCGTAGATGAAATTGTACCGTCAGTGGCGCTCGCAATATTAGTCACAAAGCCAGCATCCAAGTCAGCCTGTGTAACGGCGTAGTTTGCAGCACATGTCAGGCTCGCATTGGGCGCAAGGCCGCCTGCTGGAAGTGCTGGGCAATTCACGCTCGCGATTTTATTATCTATCACGCTAATAGCGTCATTAAGCGTAATATTGCCGCTATTAGTCACTCTATATTGATAACTAATAATTTCACCAACCGCTGAGAACGCCGCCGCTGTTGTTGATTTTTCAATCGACAGAGCTGGTGCTTGTGTGGCTGATACTGTCGCTGTGTCAGGTGCTGATGTCGACGTTCCGGCAGATGCTGAAGCGATGTTCGTTACTGTGCCGGCGTCAATATCAGCTTGCGTCACGCTATAATCTGCTGAACAGACATGCTCCGCGCCCGGAACAAGGCCGCTTGCAGGAAGTGCAGGACATGCGATTGCGCCAATTTTATCATCCGCAATAGAGATAGCGGCAGTTAGCGTTACATTACCTGTATTGGTGACAATAAAGTCATAGCTAAGAATATCACCAACCGCAGTAAAGTCATTGGTTCTCGCAACTTTCTCAAGCGCAATTGCGCCGTTTTGTTCACCGCCGACAGTTTCGCTAACAGCTGGCGAGGTTACTGTACCGCTCATAGCTGTCGCTGTATTTGTCACGCTACCACTATCAAGGTCAGCTTGAGAGACAGTATCCGTCCCTGTACATGTCAGGCTCGCATTTGGTGCAAGGCCTGCTGCAGGCAGAGCGGGACAGTTTACATTGGCAATACGGTCATCTGAAATTGAGACCTCATTCGTGAGCGTCACATTACCCGTATTCGTCACCACATAGCTGTAATCCAGCGTATCACCAACATTGACAAACGTAGTTGTGGCCGCTGTTTTCTCGAGCGTTATAGCCTCGGTCTGAGCTGCATTAACAGTTTCGCTCACCTCTGGAGATGTGGTTGTGCCGTCAGTTGCACGGGCCACATTCGTTACGTTGCCTGCATCCAAATCAGCCTGTGTCACAGTATAGGCCGCGCTACATGTCAGAGACTGCATCGGCATCAAACCGCTCGCTGGTAGCGCAGGACATGTCACATTTGCAATTTTATCATCTGAAACAGTGATAGCACTTGTAATCGTGACGTTACCTAAATTGGTGACAACATACTCATATGTCAGGCTATCACCTACAGCCGTAAATGTCGTTTCATTCGCTGTTTTCGTAAGGCCAAGCCCAGAGTTCTGCGTAGCAGCGACTGTCGCCTGATCTGGCGTAGAGGTGTTTGTGCCATCAGTAGCCGTAGCAATATTGGTCACAAATCCTGCGTCCAAATCAGCCTGCGTGACATCATAGCTTGCGGTACAGGTTACACTGCCGCCTGGGAGCAAACCGCCGGCAGGAATGGCTGGACACAACACGATACGCGGCGGCAGGATTTTATCATCCGTCACAGTAATCGCATTTGTGATGGTGGTATTCCCGCGATTGGTCACGAGATACTCATAATCCAACGTGTCCCCAACACTTGCAAAATCAGTCGTTAGCGCCGTTTTGACAATTTCAATCTCGGGCAGCTGAGTTGCGTTAACTGTTTCTGTGCTGCTCACGGGTGCCAAAGTGCCGCCAGCTGGCGTGCCTTCGACTTGCGCAATATTAGTTACAGAACCCGCATCAATATCAGCTTGCGTCACAGAATAGGACGCCGTGCAAGTTACGCTTTGCGCTGGCATCAGATCTGTCACAGGACAGCTGACGGCGCTAATTTTGTCATCTGAGACAGAAATGCCTGTAATCTCAACTGTACCAGTATTGGTCACGAGATATTCATAAGCCAACACATCCCCAACCATTGAGAAGTTCGTATCAACCGCCGTTTTCACAAGTGTAAAGGCAGGTGACTGCGTCCCATTTACGGTGACCGTATCCGTTGGCGGCGTGAAGCTACCTCCGGCGGGCGTCCCGTCAACAGTGGCATTATTTGTCACAAAACCAGCATTCAAATCAGCCTGCGTCACGGCATAATCTGCAAGACATGTCGTGCTTGCGCCCGGAGCTAAGGTTGTCACAGGGCAATTAATAACGGCAATCTTATCATCAGTCACCGTAATCGCAGAGATGGATACATTACCTGTGTTCTGAACATCATATTCATAAGAAATGATATCACCAACATTCTCAAAGTCAGTCTCAACAGCGCGCTTCTCAAAGCTCATGTCAGGGGCCGGTGTTTCAGGCGCAATGCTCTCATCCGCCGTGGCCGGCACATATGTCCCGCCCGCAGGC
>CAYRIV010000015.1:0-428 GCA_964424575.1 uncultured Caulobacterales bacterium
GATAGTCACAAGCTCTGTTGACGCTTCTTGAACAACAACCGGCTCTTGGATTGTTTCATAAACAGCTGGCACAGAGACATACTCTGTAGAGGCTGGCTGAACGACAACTGTTTCTGTCACTGTGTCATAGACAGGTGGGACAGTCACAAGCTCTGTTGACGCTTCCTGAACCACAACTGGCTCTTGGATAGTTTCATAAGTCGCAGGAATTGTGCGGTAAGCTGTCGTCGCTGGCTGAACAACCACAGTCTCTGTGACTGTTTCGAACACTGGCGGAATAGTGACAAGCTCTGTTGACGCTTCTTGGACAACAACAGTTTCCGTTACTGTTTCGTACTCAGCAGGGACAGAGACATAGTCTGTTGTCGCGGGCTGGACAACGACAGTTTCTGTCACTGTTTCAAACACTGGCGGAATAGTCACAAGCT
>CAYRIV010000015.1:528-66117 GCA_964424575.1 uncultured Caulobacterales bacterium
CTGTTGACGCTTCTTGAACCACAACTGGCTCTTGAATTGTCTCATAAACCGCTGGGACTTGAACATAATCAACAGTTTGTGGCTGAACGACAATTGTCTCAGTGACAGTTTCATATGTCGCTGGAATTGTGACGAGCTCTGTTGACGCTTCTTGAACCACAACTGGCTCTTGAATTGTCTCATAAACCGCTGGAATTGTCTCATATGTGACGCCAGCAGGCTGAACAACGACAGTTTCTGTCACTGTTTCAAACACAGGTGGGATTGTCACGAGCTCTGTTGACGCTTCCTGAACAACAACTGTGTCTGTGTATGTTTCATACTCAGCAGGGACAGTGACGTAATCCACAGATTGTGGCGTGACGACAACTGTCTCAGTGACAGTTTCAAACGTTGCAGGAATTGTAACCATTTCAGTCGACGCTTCTTGAACCACAACTGGCTCTTGGATTGTCTCGTAAACTGGCGGGATAACTTCGTAAGTCACAGACTGCGGCGTGACGACAACTGTCTCAGTGACAGTTTCGAATGTCGCAGGAATTGTGACCATCTCAGTAGACGCTTCTTGGACCACAACTGGCTCTTGAATTGTCTCATATGTCGCAGGAATTGTGACATAATCAACTGATTGCGGCGTAACGACAACTGTCTCAGTAACAGTTTCAAACGTCGCAGGAATTGTCACAAGCTCTGTTGATGCTTCTTGAACCACAACTGGCTCTTCGATTGTCTCATAAACAGGTGGAACAGACACATAATCAACTGACTGCGGCTGAACAACGACAGTTTCAGTCACTGTTTCAAACACAGGTGGAATTGTGACGAGTTCTGTTGATGCTTCTTGAACGACAACTGGCTCTTGAACTGTTTCAAACGTCGCAGGGATCGTTTGGTACTCAACACCAGCAGGCTGAACAACAACAGTCTCTGTCACTGTTTCATAAGTCGCTGGGATAGTCACAAGCTCTGTTGACGCTTCTTGAACCACAACTGGCTCTTGAATTGTTTCAAACACAGGCGGGACAGTCACGTATTCAACAGACTGCGGTGTGACCACAACTGTTTCAGACACTGTCTCAAATGTCGCTGGAATTGTCACAAGTTCAGTCGATGCTTCTTGCACAACAACTGGCTCTTGAATTGTTTCAAATGTCGCTGGAACAGCAACATAATCCACTGTTTGTGGCGTAACAACGACCGTTTCAGTCACTGTTTCAAACACAGGTGGGATAGTGACAAGCTCTGTGCCTGCTTCTTGGACCACAATTGTGTCTGTATATGTTTCGTATACCGCTGGAACAGAGACGTATTCAACAGATTGCGGCTGAACCACAACTGTTTCAGTGACTGTTTCAAACACAGGCGGGATAGTGACAAGCTCTGTTGACGCTTCCTGCGCAACAACAGTCTCTGTGACTGTTTCAAATGTCGCTGGAATTGTCACAAGCTCTGTCGACGCTTCTTGAACAACAACAGTCTCTGTGACTGTTTCGTATGTTGCTGGAATTGTCACGAGCTCCGTTGACGCTTCTTGAACCACAACTGGCTCTTGAATTGTCTCAAATGTCGCTGGGATAGTCGCGTAGTCAACAGACTGCGGCTGAACCACAACTGTTTCAGAAACTGTCTCAAACGTCGCTGGGATTGTGACAAGCTCTGTTGACGCTTCTTGAACGACAACTGTTTCGGTCACTGTCTCAAAGACAGGTGGGATAGTTACAAGCTCCGTAGACGCTTCTTGAGCGACAACATTTTCTGTAACTGTCTCATACGTTGCTGGAATTGTGACCAACTCTGTAGAGGCGTCTTTCACAACGACTGTTTCGGTAACTGTTTCGAAAGTTGCCGGCACTGTCACGTAATCGACAGACTGCGGTTGTACAACAACAGTTTCAGAGACTGTTTCGTAAGTTGCAGGGATTGTAACGAGTTCTGTAGAGGCGTCTTGCACGACGACTGTTTCAGTCACTGTTTCATAAACGGGGGGAACGCTTACGAGTTCAGTGGTCGCTTCTTGAACGACAACAGTGTCAGTGTAAGTTTCGTACTCAGCAGGGATAGACGTGTACTCAACCGACTGCGGCTGAACAACAACTGTCTCTGTAACTGTTTCATAAACAGGTGGAATAACGACGAGTTCAGTAGACGCTTCCTGAACAACCACAGTCTCTGTGACGTTGCGGAATGTTGGCGCGCCAGATGTAGACCCGCTGCGTGACCCACCGTAATGCGCAACTGCGCCAGACGCTAGAACACGTCCACCTGAGCCGACAATGTTGCCGCGGCTATCAAGTGAACCGATGCGTGAACCTGATGAATTGTAAGCTGTACCGCTTGCGTCAACAGAGTAGCTGCTGCCGCCCATACGGACAGTTGTACGGCCAGATGTGCCAATCATAGTCAGTGGGTTAACTGCACCCGCTGCAATCACTGACCCGTTAGAGCCGACGATGTTGCCGCTATTATCAACAGTGCCGACGCGCGCGCCAGAGGCGTTTGTGACAACGCGTGTTGATGGGTTGATGTTGTAGCTGGCGCCACCTGCAGTGACAGTCAGAGTACCGCGACCAGGAACAACAGTTGTTCCGCCACCTGCGCCGACAGTGACAAGCTCGAAGCTTGCTTCCTGTACGAGCACGCGCTCTGTCACAGTCTCAAAACGACCAGGGATCTTACGAAGCTGCTCTTCAGCAGGCTTGAGAACATAACGCTCTTGCGATGTCTCATAAGTTGCCGGGACAATAACCCGTGCAAAACATTCGCCCGGCAGCGGATTACCTGGCGGCAATTCTTGGGCAATAGTTGGTGCGGCCAATACGCCGACACTTGCTGCTAATAATAGAGTACGTTTCATTTCGAAAACCCCCAAACTCTCCAGTTACAATCATCTGCACAACGCAGATATCCTCAAACCTTAACATTCCGTAAGACGGATTGCTAGGCATTAGTTCCTTCTTAATAACTTAAGATGGAATATCAATCCTTATGTTGGTTACAGGCGAAAAGGTCGGTAAAAAGACGCCTTAGCGGCGTTTAATAACTCCCTATCCCCCCTGCTGTCTCCATAAGCTTCAATTATTGTGACATCTTTGGGCTCAAATTCGGCCAAAATGCGGCGAACTTTCCCCGCACCCCAAATATTGTACCCATCAATCTCACCGTTACACACTCCCGATTCGGACTTTAGCTCCGTTGCAAGAATATTCGTGATGCCGTGCCGCATGAAATAGGCCCTTAAATAAGGCCCGATTGAAGCACTGCATATATATAATGACTCATGACCCTCTTTTTCCCGCATTTTAGCGCGCTCTAACGCCTCATTTGCGGCAGGTCGGATCAGACCTGGAATAACCTCGTCGGCGAAAGTCTTGGCGCGCGCCTCAATAAAGGACATTTTCTCGCCCTTGAAGAACCTACGAATGACATGCTCCTTGACCTTATTACGATCAATTAGACGCAAGCCATACGCAGCAAAGACAGGCAAGAGAGACGCAATCTTCACCGCGTAATTAACAGGGCCGCGATAATAGCTCAAAAACAGGCGAAAAGTGTCATCCGTCGTTATAGTTCCGTCAAAATCAAACACTACGACGGGTACAGACGTCTCTTGAACGTCCGTGACATGCATATCTTCAATTTTAGTGGGTATAGACCCCATAACCGCCCATTTATAACTAGCTAGAGACCGATGATTCGACGTCCCTTTGGCGCTGAAATGCCTGATATTACAATGACATGCAAGTCGCTGACACAGCGGCCTGCAAATAGCGTTAATATTAAGTTCATCTACATGAAATTTAGATAATATATTCCTCAAACAAGACCAATTTCGCAAACTTTCGCCTTCGATTTCGCATGACGCGCTATTATTTCCCGCACTATAGTTAGCTCAACACAAATTAGGTCAAAAATTTAGAAAGAACGTGGGGACAATTATGGACTATCACGCCTTGGACGCCATTAAACATGGCGATGAGAACTCTCTCGCCGCAAAGCTAGACGGCCGTATCAATCTTGACGCCACCGCACGCGCCGCGATCGATGCGCGTGCCGTCGAGCTTGTAAAGCATGCCCGCGCCGCCACACCGCGCAAAGGCTTGATGGAAACCTTTCTTGAGGAGTTCGGGCTTTCCAATAATGAAGGTCTGGCTCTCATGTGTTTGGCCGAGTCTCTCCTGCGTGTGCCAGATGCCCGCACAGCCGATAAGCTCATTGCAGAGAAAATTTCCTCAGGCGAATGGGACGAGCACAAAGGGCAATCCGAAAGCTGGCTTGTGAATGCGTCCACGCTTGGTCTTATGTTGACAGGCAAAGTCGTCAAAATGGACCCAAAACTAGAGCGTGATCCCAGCGGGTTTATGAAGAAATTGACCAAGAAGACAGGCTCACCCGTTATTCGTGCCGCAATGATGCAAGCCATGCGTATTATGGGCGAGCAATTCGTCGTGGGGCGCACAATTGACGAGGCGATAAAGCGCGCGAAAGGCATGGGACCAAAGGGCGCCGCTGAACTTTGCTCCTTCGATATGCTCGGCGAAGGCGCGCGCACAATGAAGGACGCCGCGCGCTACTTTGACAACTACGCTAGAGCCATAAAAACACTCTGTGAAGGCGACAATCCCGCCTTGCCAGAGGACAAACACGGCATTTCCGTCAAGCTATCTGCTTTATATCCGAAATATGATAGTTTACATACGAATGATGTCATGGATATTTTATATCCGAAAGTTTTGGAGCTCTGCGAAATGGCAAAAAAAGGCAATCTTAACCTCTGCCTTGACGCCGAGGAAGCCGACCGCCTCGTGATTTCCTTCCAAATCCTCGAAAAACTCTGCCGCGAACCTTCACTTGATGGCTGGAGCGGCCTCGGACTTGCCCTGCAAGCCTATCAAAAGCGTGGCCCTATGGCGACGGACCAACTTATTGAGCTTGCCAAGACAACTCGTCGCCGCTTGATGATACGCCTCGTGAAAGGCGCGTATTGGGACAGCGAGATTAAACATAGCCAAGTCGAAGGGCACCCAGATTTTCCCGTCTGGACACGCAAATCGACGACGGATTTGTCATATCTCGCCTGCGCGCGCACGCTTCTTAAGGCGGGAACGACTGTTTACCCGCAATTTGCGACCCATAACACCCATACCGTCGCCGCGATTGAACATATGGCGGTTGTCTCAAAAGCTTCAGCGTTTGAGTTTCAGCGCCTTCACGGCATGGGTGACCCGCTCTATCACAATATGGCCCTCACCCGCCCTGTGCGTGTCTACGCTCCTGTTGGCGCGCATGAAGACCTGTTGCCCTATCTTGTACGACGTCTGCTGGAGAACGGCGCGAATACCTCATTCGTACATAGCTTCCTTGATGAAGATGTTGCGGCCGAAGATGTCGCGCGCTCCCCCTTCTCTGATGCGTCGCCAACGCGTCACGGCGCTATCCCGAAACCCAATGCTCTATTTGGGGCCCGCAAAAACTCAAAAGGCGTCGATCTTACTCAAATTACAGTGCAGAAACATCTGTCTGATCTCGCGGCGAAGTATAAACCCTCAACTGTCGCTTCACTTGTGGCCAAAAAGCTCAAGGGACAGCCTGGCGTCAAACGTCAAGTCTTCTCCCCTTCTGACGCGAGCGTCGTTGGCACAGTGACCGAACTCAACCCTAAACGTGCAGCAGAAGTCCTCACTATAGGGCAAGCCGCATTCCCAAGCTGGAACAAACTCGGAGGTGTAAAGCGCGCCGAGATTTTGAACCGATTTGCCGACCTCTTAGAGGCAGAAATGGACGACTTCATTGTGCTTCTCTCTAAAGAAGCGGGCAAATGTCTTGGCGACAATGTCGCTGAAATCCGAGAAGCCGTCGATTTCTGCCGTTATTATGCCGACCAAGCTGCCCGCGAATTTACAGGCGAGCACACGCTCCCCGGCCCTGCGGGCGAATTGAACACGCTCCGCCTCTCTGGGCGCGGCACATTTGTCTGCATCAGCCCGTGGAACTTCCCGCTCGCTATCTATGTCGGGCAAGTCGTCGCCGCCCTCGCCGCAGGGAATGCCGTTGTTGCCAAGCCAGCGGAACAAACACCGCTCGTGGCGCATCGTGCGGCTGAACTCCTCTACAAGGCAGGCGTCCCGCGCGATGTTTTCCAATTGACTCTGGGCGCGGGCGAACTCGGCGCCGCGCTCGTCAACGCGCCCTATGTGGCAGGCGTGGTCTTCACAGGGTCCACGGAAGTCGCAAAGAAAATCAACATGGCACTCGCGTCCAAAGACGGGCCCATCCCCATGCTGATTGCCGAGACGGGCGGGCTGAACGGCATGTTTGTCGACACAACGGCGCTGAAAGAACAGGTTATGGATGATGTCACCGACTCAGCTTTCAACGCGGCGGGTCAACGCTGCTCTGCCTTGCGCGTTCTGTTCCTACCAGAGCATACGGCGGACGAGATCATTGCAGGCATTGTCGGCGCGATGGACGCGCTTGATATAGGCGATCCGAGCGACCCCGCCACATCTGTCGGGCCTGTTATTGATCATGACGCGCTAACGGATTTGCAAAACTATCTTGCTGACCTGCCCTCTTCCATGAAGATTGTGCATCAATGTGAGTTGCCGACCTCTACGCGAGACGGCACCTATCTCGCGCCAACCCTCATCCGTGCCAAATCACTTGAAGACGTGAATAAAGAAATGTTCGGCCCTATCCTGCATGTGCTGAGATATAAAGACAAAGATCTAGATAAGATGGCGCAAGCTTTCGCGGCTAAGGGTTACGGCCTGACGCTAGGAATTCACAGCCGTCTTGAGGTCTTCGCCAACCGCATCATGCGCAATGTCCCCGCGGGCAATGTTTATATCAACCGTAATATCATTGGCGCGGTTGTCGGCGTCCAGCCCTTTGGTGGCAGCGGATTGTCTGGCACAGGGCCTAAAGCGGGCGGTCCGCACTATTTACACCGTTTCGCGACAGAAATCACAGTCAGCAATAATATCACGGCCCAAGGTGGCGACCCTGCCCTGCTGAACCTCGCGGACTAAACTAACTAGCGGATTAAATCGGACGCACGCTTGTGATCTGCCCAGTGTCCCACCGTCTCGAAACAAGACATATCTAACCCGAATCCCAGATTCACCCTTCGCCCTAAAAGAGTTTTAAGCACAATTAACCCTATGTCTTAGGGCGAAATTCACGTCACTTATTCGTAAATCTGTCATTATTTACGTCTCATTAACCATGAAATTCGTTTCTTGGGCGATTTCTGGACAGTTTTCTCCCTTTGGCAGGGTGAGTGCAACGTCCTTTGCAAATCGGCGGCAAGTCCGCCTCTAGCAAAGGACGACGACAATGACATTCCTAACTAACGCTAAAAACTCTGTTTCAGCACTTTCAAGCACTGCGCTGATGACACGTTATAAAGCAGACACAAACGGTAACTTCGCAACGATTTTTGCGGTCTCACTTCTTGTCCTCTTGGGCGGTGTCGCAGCCGCCGTAGATATTGGCGCAACTGTTTCAGCCAAACAACGCCTCCAAGATACAACAGACCAAATCGCACTATATGCTGCCAAGTCACTTGAAACAGACTCAGCACGCCTCGCACAGCGCGCACAAGATTATTTCGATTATAACTATGCCGATAGCGACCTTCCCGTTGTCCTGAACAGCATCGAACGTGTCGGCGATACGGTAAATGTTGATACGTCTACAAAGGTCAAAACGACATTTGCAGGTATGTTTGGGTTTGATGAAGTTGACGTACGCACGGTCTCGAGCTCGACCTATTCTGATAGAGGTCTCGATATTGCGCTTGTTTTGGATACCACAGGGTCAATGTGTAACCCTTGTACCAAGATTGAAACATTAAAAGCTGCAGGTATCGACCTTATTGATGAACTTGACACAGGTACCCCTGGCAAAGTCCGCATCTCCGTCGTGCCGTTCGCGCAATATGTGAATGTAGGTTCTGCTAACCTTACAGCCAATTGGTTGGATGATAGTGATGTTGGCGACGACTGGTCTGGCTGTGTGGGTTCACGCCTCGGTAACCGTGCAAGACAAGTCGACTATAGCGGCAGTGATTTCCCAGCGATTGCTGGCGACCTGTGTAATAACGAAATCACGCCTTTGACCGCTGATCTGGATAAGCCAAAGGCAGCGATGGGCGAGCTTCTGGCGCGCGGTTGGACTTATATGCCTGCGGGCCTCGCTTGGGGCTGGCGCACACTGAACGGCGACGCACCCTTCATCGAAGCCGCTGACCAAGGCGGTCTGCAACGCGACCGTATTATTGTGATGATGACAGATGGTGACAACACACGCGCAGCCAGCGGAACGTCACACAACTCACGGAGCCGCAACAAAGCTGACCGCGCAACAGATAATCTTTGTACTGCGATTAAAGCGGACGGCATTCAAATGTACACAATCGCGTATGATATAAGCTCGAATAGAACACGTAACCTTCTTGAAGAGTGTGCGAGCGGAAGCGATATGTATTTTGATGCTAGAAATGCGGGCGACCTCTCTGGCGCTTTTGCAGAAATCGCGGCGAACTTGTCGACACTCCGTTTGACGAACTAATTCTCAACACCGTAATAAAATCAAAAAAGGCGCTCAAATGAGCGCCTTTTTCTTTAATGATTTGAGTAACTTATCTATTTTACTTCAAGAAGCTGAACGTGGAAGATAAGTGACGCGCCACCTGGAATACCAGGGCGACCTTGGGGACCATAAGCAAGATCAGACGGGATGTAGAACGTCCATGCATCGCACGGACGCATCAGACCAACGCCTTCTGTCCAGCCAGAGATGACGCGATTAAGCGGAAATTCTGTCGGCTCACCACGGTCAAAAGAGCTGTCAAATTTTGTGCCGTCTGGGAAGACGCCGTGGTAATTTACGCGAACAACATTTTCAGGCGCAGGCGTGGGCGCTTTCGCATTGCCGCTTTGCACGACGGAATATTGCAAACCTGACGGCGTTGTCATCACGCCCTCGCGCTCCGCAAGAGCGCCGTGAAACGCCTCAGCACTGCCTTCAAGAGCTGGCAAATCAAGAGTAAAGGCATCAAGGCCAACGACCTGCTCAGCAGGACAAACAGATAGAGCGGCTTGCTCTGCGGCAATACGCTCGGCTTTAACTTCCGCCGACTCGCAGCCCGCCAAAGCGGCCGCACAAAGAGCAGTTGTCAGAATGAATTTATTCATGGGTATCTCCAAATTTATACCTGCGCTTGCTAAGACAGGGCGGTGCCCAAGTAAAGAACCGAAACCCAGTTTTAATATCGCTATTTTTTATCTGTGCGCAGCCAACCTGTGACGCTGTAACGACCCGCACCCGCAAAATTTGTGACTTGGGTCACGATATGTTCGCACGGCACTTTAAACAGTGAGAGCGTATTAAAGCTTGGTGAGAAACCACGCGTCACGTCATTGCCGTCAAGAAACAAAAGCTGCCCGCCCCAATCGCGCGACCAGCCCTTTGAAAACCCCATGACATAGGCCACACGGCGTTCAGCCTTATCACCTGTGTCGTCATGAGCATTGAGAAAGTGACCTGGCGCGTAAAGCGTCGCCTGCCCGTCAATCTTAATTACGTCGGGCTCATTAGTGATGGATTTCGTGAAATTCATAAACTCAGGCGAGTTGAGAAATTCTGTCAGTTCGTGGAGCTGCCAATTCGGGTCATCCCCCGCGAGCAATGCGTCAATCATTGGGTAGCAGCTATAGAGATAGGCAAATCCCTCCCTCGCTTGCTTTAGAACGGATTGTAAGGTTTGCTGGCGCGCTTGCGGCGTCAGCGCTTGCCACTCTTGGGGTTTATAATAGCGATGTTTGCCCTGCGCATCAGAATGCACCACGCGCCACGGCGTGGCTTTCGCCAAGACCTCATAAATCGCCTCTGCGACATCATCAGGGAAAAGGTTTTGAACGCGCACAACACCGTCCTTGGCGTATTCAGCGCGCAAGGCCTCAATATCGTGGTCGTTCAGGCGTAGGGTAATCTCACTCATGCGGCAGGCCTAACGACCTGCCCCATATTTATCAAGAGGTCTGGCTGCTTTAGCCGTTCTCGAGAGCCGAACTCCACTCCCCTTTAGAGGCAAGACCGTTCATATGCGCGCGCTTGTAAAACGCGACTTGAGCCGCATCATAATTCGCGGCATCGCCCTTCCACGCGTTAAGCGCCGATTGCTGTAGCGCGCGACCATATGAATAAGTCATCTTCCACGGGAAGCCGCCGATTTTATTCATCATATCAAGGTTACGTGTCGCCTCTTCATTGTCTTGACCGCCAGAGAGGAAGGCAATACCTGGTACGGCTGCGGGGACAGTATCTTTCAGGACTTTAATCGTCCGCTCGGCGATTTCTTCGCGCGTTGGTTGCTCAGGGCATTTTTTGCCTGCCACAACCATGTTCGGCTTAAGGATAACACCTTCGAGCGCCACACCTTGCTCATAAAGCTCTGTGAAGAGCGAGTTAAGCGCCATTTCTGTGACCTCGTGGCAGCGTTCTACAGAGTGATGACCACCCATCAAAACTTCTGGCTCGACGATAGGCACGATGCCTGCTTCTTGGCATAGCGCGGCGTAACGCCCCAGCGCATGAGTATTCGCTTTAATCCCTCCGAGTGTCGGCGTCGCGCCAACATATTGATCAGGATGCGAGATTTCAATTACCGCGCGCCATTTTGCAAATCGTGCACCGAGTTGGTAGTACTCAGCGAGACGCTCACGCAGGCCGTCGAGCCCCTGCGTGACAGTCTCGCCAGCACGACCTGCGAGCGGCGTCGTGCCCATATCAACTTTAATACCAGGTATAGCGTCGTTTTTATGGAGCAAGTCGACGAGTTTGGTGCCGTCTTTGGCCTCTTGGCGAATGGTCTCATCATAAAGGATAACGCCAGAGATATGATCCTGCATGGCTTTGTCTGTGCGAAACAGCATTTCGCGCCAATCACGCCGTTTCTCGAATGTGCCTTCGGTATTGATGCTATCAAAGCGCTTTTTAATCGTGCCTGTGCTTTCATCAGCCGCCAAGATACCTTGGCCTGGCGTGACCATTTTCACAGCAATTTTATTCAACTCATCTAGCATCATCATAAGCTCCATCAGCTACTTTTTTAAAATCTCTACGCCCGGGAGGGGTTTGCCCTCCATCCATTCAAGAAACGCGCCGCCCGCGGTCGAAATGAAGGTAAAGTCCTCCGCCGCGCCTGCGTGATTAAGTGCCGCGACAGTGTCGCCGCCGCCCGCGACAGCAATCAACTTGCCGTCTTTGGCAAGTTTCGCCGCATATTTCGCCGCCTCAACAGTCGAGGTGTCAAATGGCGTCATCTCAAACGCGCCAAGCGGGCCGTTCCAGATGAGGGTCTTCGCACTGTCCATCGCATCAAGCAGACCTTCGACAGTCTCTGGTCCTGCATCCAAAATCATCTCATTTTTCTTGACGTTATCAAGCGTCACAACGCGGTGGTCGGCATTGGCTTTGAATTCGGTCGCCGCGACCCCATCGACGGGTAAAAGGATACGGCATTTCTCTTTCTTCGCGCTTTTCATAATCTCAAGCGCTGTCGCTTTAAAATCTGGCTCATGCAGTGATTTTCCAACATTGTGGCCTAGTGCGTAAAGGAAGGTGTTCGCCATACCGCCGCCAATCGCGAGTATGTCGAGTTTTTCCACGAGATTTGAGAGAAGCTCAATCTTGGTCGAGACTTTCGCGCCGCCGACCACGCCCATGACAGGCTGTTTCGGATTATCGAGCGCTTGGGATAAATGGTCGAGCTCACGCTCCATATTGAGGCCTGCATAGGCTGGCAAAAATTCCGCAATAGCGGCACTGCTCACATGGTTGCGGTGCGAGGCCGAGAACGCGTCTTGAATATAGACATCGGCAAGCTCTGCATATTGCTTAGCGAGCTCTTTATCGCCTGTCGTTTCGCCTGCGTGGAAGCGTGTGTTTTCGAGTAGGAGCACACCATCAAAGGCCATAGAGTCGACCACGGCTTCATGAAGTTGATCGCTGAAATGAACTTCGTCTTCTAGGAGGTCGACAAGCGTCGGCACGAGGAATTGCAGCGAGAGCTTAGGGTCAACTTTACCTTTCGGGCGTCCAAAGTGGCTTAGCAGAACGACCTTACCTCCCGCTTCTTGAATAGCCTTGATGGTAGGCACGGCTGCGCGCAAACGCGTATCGTCTGTGATATTACCTTTAGCATCGACAGGCACGTTGAAATCCACGCGCACGAGCGCCGTTTTCCCTTTTAATTTTGCGTTTTCGAGGCGTTTAAAATCCATGATATATCCTTAAAGCAGAGTTTCCCCCTACTTAGCGTTTCCCATGGCGCGGGCAACATCTATCATGCGGTTCGCAAAACCCCATTCATTGTCATACCACGCCACAACACGCACAAGATTGCCGTCGAGGACGTCCGTCAGGGGAGCTGCGAAGATCGCGCTATGCGGGTCATGGTTAAGGTCTGAGCTCACCAGTGCTTCCTCTGTATAGCGCAACACGCCTTTCAGCGCGCCGCCTGCGGCATGTTTCACGGCGGCATTCAGGTCTTCAGCCGTCGTATTAAGTTGCGGTTGAAACGCGAGATCAACCATAGAGACATTCGCTGTTGGCACGCGCACAGCAGATCCTGCGAGTTTGCCAATGAGTTCTGGAAGCACGAGCCCTACCGCTTTTGCCGCACCTGTGGATGTGGGTATCATATTCAGCCCTGCCGCCCGTGCGCGGTAAAGGTCTTTGTGGGAGTTATCGAGAATACGTTGATCCTGCGTATAGCTATGCACGGTGGTCATAAACCCGCGTTGTATACCGACAGCTTCGAGCAAGACTTTTGCGACAGGTGCAAGGCAATTTGTTGTGCAAGACGCGCAAGACACGACCATGTCGTCTGCCTGCAAATCATCGCTGTTCACGCCGTAAACGATTGTGCGGTCGACGCTGTCTGCGGGTGCCGAGATAAGCACTTTTTTAGCGCCCGCAGCCATATGCGGCTGCACCGCTTCGCCTGTGCGGAAAACGCCCGTGCACTCCATCACGACATCAACATCAAGCGCGCCCCAATCAATATCTGCTGGGTTACGCTCATGCGTCATACGCACGCGATTGCCTCCATAGTCGATGAAACCCTCGCCTTCGATAACGTCTTCGCCAAAGCGGCCATGCACAGAGTCGTAGCGTAGAAGATGCGCTGAGACTTTAATTGCGCCAGGACTATTAATCGCAACAAGCTCAACGTCCTGAATGTCATATTCAGACAGCGCTCTTGCGACGAGGCGCCCAATGCGGCCAAAGCCATTAATGCCGATTTTTGTTGTCATGCCATGTCCTATAACGCAGCTTTATTAAAATGAGGTGAGTGTTTTCAGCGCCGCCATCGCAAGCGCGATTTTTAGTGTCAACATTTATGGGTTGGCGAAGTGCGATATATAAGCCATTCTATGTTAAATAAGTTCAGATTCGGGGAAAAAGATGAATGACAGCGCTGACATAAAAACGGCGGCTAATCGCCTTAAGGCAGCACTGGCGGCATTAGACGACTCACTCGGGTCTGCCATGAACAAAATAACCGCCCTAGAAAAAGTCGCGAAAGAGGCTGAAACCTTCCAAGAAGACCGCGCACAACTCGCCACATTACTAGATGAGTCTACGGCTAAGGAAGCTGTTTTCGTGGAACGCGAAGCCGAATTTAAAGCACTTGCGGATAGCTCAACACGGGAGCTTGACGCGATTATCTCTCAAGTCCAGCAAGCTTTGTCGGGAGGGACATCCTGATGGCGAAGGTAAGCATTGCGATTAATGGGCGCAAATATGCGCTGGGATGTGACGACGGTGAAGAGGCCCGTCTTGAACGTCTCGGTCAGCAGCTTGATGAGCGACTAACTATGCTTGCCAATAACTTCGGACAGATTGGTGACCTGCGCCTTATGGTCATGGCAGGCATTACGATGATGGACGAGCTTGATGAACTTAAGGGCAATGTCACCGAGCAAGCTGAGCAAATGGCGTTGACCGTCCGCAAAGAAAGCGAAGCCGCTAAAGCGAGTGCCGCCCGCGCAGAACGCAAGGCCACAGACACGCTTATTGATACAGCTGAGCGCATCGAAGCTATGGTGGAGCGCCTTTCAACACTCGGCGATTAAACGCTCTCGCTGAGCCATTTCTTATAGAGCTTAGTTTTCTTCGCAATCCGAATGCGGTCAGCAATAACTGATAAGAGCGGACTTGCGGTTGGCTTAGGCGCTTTCCCCGCGCCCATGCGGTGAAGTTGCGTTTTGGTAAGTGACATTGTCCCCAACGCAGTGAGTAGTTTGCTCTTAAATTTCACCACTGGCAATTCGACCTTTGCCCCCTCCGCTGCCCATTCGCGCGGAAGATGCGGGGCATAGGCAAAAGCGCGCGCGATACCAATCATATCAACGGCCCCCGTCGCAAGCGCCGCTTCTGCCGTAGTTTTTTTCGTCACGCCACCTGTCACCATTATCGGCATATGCGCTGTTTTGACGATGTCCGCCGCGAAATCAATGAAGTACATCTCGCGCGCGGCTGTAGAGGATAGGCGCTCATCATCTGCCATCCCCATCATGGCTGCAGATTCGTAGGACCCGCCCGACAACTCAACCAAGTCCACATCTTCCGCGTTCAGCATCTCAACCACGCGGCGCGCGTCATCGACATCAAAGCCTCCACGTTGAAAATCAGCAGAATTTAGCTTTACGCCAACGCCAAATCCGTCGCTGACCCGCACACGCACGGCACGGACAATCTCAAGCAGGAAGCGTGCGCGATTTTCAAGAGGGCCACCCCACTCATCCCCGCGTAGATTAGTAAGAGGCGACAGGAATTGCGCAACCAGATAACCATGCGCGCCGTGGATTTCTACGCCGTCAAAACCGCTAGCCTCAGCCGCTTCTGCTGTATCTGCAAAACGTGCCACCATCGCCTTAATCTCTGCCCCTGTAAGTGCGCGCGCGGTGTCGAACATTTTCTCAGCGCCCGCCATCTGCACTTTAGTAGCGCTGGCGGAAACGGCCTCTGTGCCTTGAGATTTATAAACTTGCCGCCCTGGATGACTGATTTGCATCCAGACTTTGCTGCCGCCAGATTTAGCTGCCGCGGCCCAGCGTTCAAAGCGTTGACGCGTATCACTATCGGCCAAAGTACCCTTTTGCAGCACGACTCCACCTGGTCCTGTGAGCGCCTTAGGATCGACCATCACATTGCCTGTCAGAATTAAGCCTGGTGCACCCTCGCCCCATTGTTGATAAAGCTGGGTCAGCGCATCACTTGGCACCTGCCCTGGATCAGCCATGTTTTCTTCCATAGCCGCCTTACATAGTCGGTTATGAAACACTTGCCCATTTGGCAGAGTGAGAGGGTCAAATATATCTGTCATGATGACGTCCATTTCAAAGAGTGGAATTTTTACTTAACTGAAAAACCGGCTTTTTCCAGCCCCGAACGCATAACTTCAAGGATATCGGGACTTGGATGCCAGCGTTTGAAAATTTCAATAATATGGACCCCGTAATCAGGGTCGCGTTCGAGAATTTTAGCTTTGAGAGGCGCGAGGCGCTCATGTTCAGCTGCGTGGCCTGCTGCAGCCAGCGTGACCATGACAGTCCCTGCATTCGAATGAGGCGCGAGCTGACCCAACTGTGAGCAGCTATGCTCATAATCGCCAGCGACCGTCCGAAGGGCGTTTTTCACCGACATATTCCAATGCGCAGGTAGAGCAATTAACTCATGAGCCGCATTGTCAAAGGCTTCAGCCCCGGCCAAATCGCCCAAACAAAATCGTGTCTGAGCATAGCGGTATAACACATTGTAATCATTTGGGTTTAAGGAAATAGACTGCGCAGCGTCACTTTCATATTGCTCAAAGTTACTTGCAAAAAAATTAGCCATGGACGACGCATGATAAGCCAGTGAGTTTTCTGCATGCGCGCTTATCGCCCGCCTCGCCGTATGCAAA
This sequence comes from uncultured Caulobacterales bacterium, assembly GCA_964424575.1. Taxonomy (GTDB): domain Bacteria; phylum Pseudomonadota; class Alphaproteobacteria; order Caulobacterales; family Maricaulaceae; genus Fretibacter. The sequence continues at coordinate 16,505 of CAYRIV010000015.1, forward strand.
GCCGCATCAATAGCGGCCTGCGGATCTCCGTCTAAATAGCTACGTCCAACAAGAGAGCTATAGAGAAGCGACTGAGCCGCCCAGCCAGATGAAAATTTAGGATTGGCCTCAAGGATTAGATCAAACTCAGTAATTAATTCGTTAAAGGTCTTATCATCGCGTTCTGCCCGTGCGTCAAAGAATTTCAGCAGAGCTTCATAACCTCGCATAGATGTACGGCGACCCATATTTATGCGACGATTATAGCGGTTCACTGCACCGTTCGATGTCGCTACAGCCGCCGCCACATATGAGGCGATATCCTCTTGGATTTCAAAAATATTATCTGGCGTGCAGGTACGATCAAACACCTTTGACAGGAGGTGCGCACCTGTCTCTGCACTTATCAAATTGACAGAAATACGCACGACATCTTTAGCGCGCCGTACATGACCCGATAGAACAAATTGCGCATCAAACTTTGACGCCACATCTTTGTTTGTCATTGGCGTAACACTGTCCACCATAGGTGTGCCCGTAATTATCCGTAGATAGCGGAATTGAACGAGTGCATTCACAATTTCGCTCGTTAATCCCTCAGCAAAATATTGGTAATTACTATCACCCGAAATATTTGCGATTGACGGCACCAAAATTCCTGGCCTTACTAGACGATCACCCTCTAACAGGCGCAGGGTTTCTTGCGGCGCATTCAGAGCCTTGGGCTGTTCCCTACGAAGTTCAAATGTGGGCTCATACCGACCTTTGGGCAGTAGAATACGTACAGGATTATTCAAACCATCTTTGGCGTAATACAAGTCAAGTCGGCGGCGAAGTTGGCCAGCCTGAACCCGAACAATTGTATCACCTTGTGGATCAAAATCATCAGGCCGGTCAAATACTTCAATGCCAAGCGAATATCCTTTTAGCCTCGCGCCGCGTCCTTCGAGCGTTTCAGTGACAACATACTCGAGAAACCGCTTAAGACGTTTTGTATCTTTGAATGTTGAATGAGCCAGAACACGTGCGAGTTCAGCCTCTACAGCCTCACGGTTTGCCCCATTATCAATTGCAGTAGGGTCAAGCCCTACTCCTGCAGTTGATAATGCTCGCGCCGTCATGACGTCTCCTGTGATATGATACATTTGGAGATCATTTCGCACGCTTAACCGTGATTCACTGCCCCCAGCCTTATTTTTTGACTATAGCAAGCTACGCGTTAACTCGGGCCTGTAAAGCAAAATATGTATTCCAACATATCAGACATAGTAAATGATGTCAGCGACTCAATTTGCGGAAATTGGTCGCGGGTGAGTCATGTCCTTAAATCTCGTTTTTCTAACCTTTCCGCAACAAGCCTATCTGAGGTTTCATGTGACGTAGAGGCTTTAAAAAATCTGCTCGTAGATTCAGGATCGGTCAAACTTGACTCAGTTGATAGTTTTATCCGCAAGCTAGCCCACAAAACCGACCATTTCGTTGCTGATCCAGAAACATTGCGGGCCATGCGCAAATATTGGTCCGACCTCACCGATGAAGATTTTGGTCAAATAAGTGGTCGTCGATCAGTTCTCGTGAATGTGCTGACGAAGCGATATAAATTGTCACGCGATACGGCCTGGCAGCAAGTAAATAACTATTTTACGCGCTGAGATAAATTCTCGTAGCGGGTAAAGACCATAGATGTTGCTCGCCCCACACACTGAGCAACGCCCCTATGCTAGGGTCGTGAGTTTGATTTTCAGAGGCAAATTACATGGCTGCACCTTACTTTTGTCAGTTGAAGGCTTGCCCTCACCCCTAAATTGAATCATGTTTAGATTAATTTTCGGAGGTCTCATGTTTCGTTCTTTTGCACTCACACTCGCTGGCTTCGCCGCCCTTGGACTTTCAGCCTGCGCGACAACTCCCAATCCAGAAAAAGTCTGCACAGCAGAGTGGATTTCTAAGCGCTCTGGTAAGGCCATGACCTCGATTGAGCGCAAAGCTAAACCTGCCTTAAACAAACTTTCTAAGGCCGCGCAGAAATGGGCGCGGGGTGAAAAACCAAACGGCTTTCAACTTATGTCGCTCAATAGCTCGGTAAAAAGCCTGACAAATGAGTTAGAAAACGGCCGCGGCATGAAGGACCTTAAAATGCTGGGTCGCACATGTAATGACCCACAAATTGTCAGCAAAGCCATGACGAACCTTATGCGCGACAACGGATTATCAGAGCAGATGATTAGCTTTGTAGAGGGTTTGCCGCGTTTCAGAGAGATTATTGAGACAGACCTTGCGCCCGTCACACCAACAGCAAAATCGCCTTATATGCGCGAAAGCAGCTAAGCAGCCGTCATTGTAAATTGACCCTGCGCCTGCTCTCTTTTAAAGGCAGCGCATGACTTACACAGTAGCAGCTCTTTATCATTTTACGCGCCTGTCTGATTATAAAGCGCTGCGGGCGCCGTTACAGGATATGTGCGACCTGCTTGAAATTAAAGGCACAATTTTAGTCGCGTGCGAAGGCATAAACGGAACAGTGGCGGGTTCAACCTATGCAATATCTGAGCTTATGACTTACCTCAAAGCGGACCCGCGATTGGCCGAGTTGGATTATAAACTCTCACATGCACAGGACTGTCCTTTTTACCGCATGAAGGTGCGTCTTAAAAAAGAGATTGTGACGTTGGGCATAGACGGCATTGATCCAACCGAAACAGTTGGCACTTATGTCGACCCTCAGGACTGGAACGCGCTCATCTCTGACCCTGATGTGGTTCTGATAGATACGCGTAATGATTACGAGGTTGAGATTGGGACGTTTGAAGGCGCGCTTAATCCGCAAACGGAGACATTTCGCGAATTTCCCGCTTGGGTTGAAGCTAATAAAGACAAGCTGAAAAAGCCCAAGGTCGCGATGTTTTGCACAGGCGGCATACGCTGTGAGAAAGCCAGCGCCTTTATGTTGGAGAACGGCTATGACGATGTTTATCACCTCAAAGGCGGCATCTTAAAATACCTTGAAACACAGCCCAAAGACGACTCGATGTGGGACGGCGCATGCTTCGTGTTTGACCAACGCGTCGCGGTCGAGCACGGCCTTGCCGAATCTGATTACGATCAATGCTATGCGTGCCGCTATCCTCTTACCAAACAGCAGATGGCCTCACCGCTTTATGTGAAAGGCGTGTCTTGCCCGCGTTGCCACAACAAAATGAGTGAAGAGCAACGCGCGCGTTTTGCCGAGCGTCAAAAGCAAATCGCGCTCGCCAAAGCGCGCGGCGAAGAACACATTGGACGCAAGGTGAGCTAAGGCGTGGCTGTCCTCTATTCTTTCCGTCGTTGCCCCTATGCAATGCGCGCCCGGATGGCGCTGCACGTCAGCGGAATTGAGTATGAGCACCGCGAAGTTTTGCTTCGCGATAAACCCTCGGAGATGCTGGATGCCTCGCCCAAAGGTACAGTCCCTGTATTTATTAAAGACGACGGTGGAGTCATCGATGAAAGCTTAGATTTGGCGATTTGGGCACTCGAGCAAAACGATCCGAATGAGTGGCTTCGGGCGTATGATGCCAAGCTCGTGGCGCGTATTGACGGACCGTTTAAGCATCATCTGGACCGCTATAAATATGCGAGTCGACATGATGAAGCCGCCATACGCGGCGATGTAGACCTGTCCCACCGCGACAAAGCGGAAGAGATAGTTTCTGATTTAAATCAATTGGTTGAAAAGAACTCTTATCTTTCAGGCGCGCATCAATCTCTGACAGATATCGCCATCTTCCCATTCCTGAGACAGTTTGTAGCCGTCCAACCCGACTGGTGGAACGGCTCACCTTACGCCGCACTACGCGACTGGCTCACGGCTCATATTGAGTCGGATTTATTTAAAGCGGTTATGGTGAAACATCCTGTTTGGGTGTCGCCAAATTCGGTATAGTTTTGAGATGAAATTGGGCCTACCCTGTGGCCCAAAGCTCCGCTAAACTCGTCCTATGAAAATAGTCATTTCATATCTGTTCGCTCTATTCGTTTCAAGCTTTGCGCTGGCGCAGAGCCCGCAAAGCGCTGATCCACAAGACAATGATATTACCAATATTATCCGCGATATTTTAGGCGACGTAGACGGGGCGTTCCCACCCCCACCCTCAGCTATGGGCTCCGTTGTAGACGTCATGGCCATAAATATTCAGCTGGGTGAAAACACGCCAACAAATGACCCCGCTCAGCCTTTGGGCGATTGGCTTGTGGTCTCTGCCTACGCACCACCGAACTCATCCAATTCCCGCAGTAAAGGCGAACTACTGAGTGAGACGAAACTCCGACTAAAAGACCTCAACCCGCCTTTTGAAATCTATCTGACAACGCCTCAGAGTGCCGCTGGCGAGAGCCGCGAGACGCATCTCTACGGATATATTGAAGACCGCAATGGTCGCATAGTGATGACGTCAGGCGAGAGTCCCACTCGCGCACAAACCGTTGGCGCGACACTTTCCTTTCGCCCTACAGCAATTTCAACCTCACCGGTTATGACAACGCCGACGATTTCAGGATTTGAGCAAGCCAAAGGCAAAGTCGACCTTAGCGATAGAAACAGTTTATTTCGCGGCGCTGTCCTCACTGTGCAGCTTAGCGAAACAGGGCTTGCGGGTGGACAAGGGAATAAAATAATCGGAGACGTCCGTGTCGATATAGACCAACGCAGTGCGCCATTCGATTTCACGCTAGATTACGGCGTCCCTAATGGCGGATTTAAGACGCCCCTGGTCCTTACGGCATTTATAACCGATTGGGCGAACCGCAAAACCCACGTTATGGCCAAAGCGCTCGATTACAACGGGCCAAATTACGATTACCGCCTAAAGCTTGACAGCTTCAAGCAAGGCGCAGAGGTGGCCGATTTCCGCTTTACCACTCCAGAAAACGCCGCCCGCACTGAGATTAAAGGTCAAGCCCTGTTTAATGCCTATCGCGGTCTACCCCTTGGAAGTTATCTCAAAATCCGTCTGCGTAGCCCTCTGGGCCCTAATCAACAGCCGCAGGACTTGTCGACGACCGCTATTGCCCTGAACAATAAGCGCGGGGCCGTTGATTTTACAGCCGTAGCGCCCAGCACTTATTTTGATCCAGAGCTACCCGCACTACTGCTCGACCTCGCGGTCATAAATCCATCTGGCAATGTACTCTTTGAGAGCGAAGCGACGCCCGTTAATCCATCAGCGACAAATCTAATCACGCTCTCGCCCAGACCAATCTATTAGACCAATCTATTGAGACCATTTACCTGCCTCGACAAACCTTACCAAAATATAAGCTAGATAAACGCGAAATAACGACAATGTTCAGGGTGAGTTCAACATAACTGCCCTATACAAATCTTGCGTGCGTCCCAACTGTGATGTGCTATCTCGCCCATTTCCCCCCCGGGCAGAATTCTAGACTGGCTGGTCTCTCTCTTCCAGCCCGCAGGTCACGTAGCAGGGCGGTGAGTGTTGTCTCTCTCTCTTCAACACAGCCGTCCTGTCTTATTTCTCTTTTATTCCGAAATTTTTAGTACAAAAAAACGCCTCCGAAGAGACGCTTTTCTCATAAAATTTAATGACTTAAGCGACAGAGGCGCTTCCATCCGCTGGGATGCGCAGGACCTGACCGACATAAATTTTGTCAGGATGCTTGAGCATTGGCTCATTTGCGTGAAAAATTTCCATATAGCGGGAACCTTTTCCGTAATATGTCTTTGAAATGGCCCAGAGCGTGTCGCCAGAGACAACTGTGTGGAACTGCGAAGCCGTACCGCCATCGCTCGACTCAATGCCGTCCTCAACTTCGCCAACGCCTTCAACATTGCCCACAGCGAGGATGATTTTCTCTTTCATCTCTTGGGTTACGCCTTTGCCTTTGACGATAACTTTGCCATTTTCATCGACTTTGATGTCAATCTCGTCTCTTTTAGCAAGGCCCAAATCATCAACTTCTTTTTTTAACTTTTCCTCAGCCTCTTTACCGCCAAAAATTTTACCAAGGCCACGCCCTGCGGCTTTCACAAATGGAACAATTCCAAACATATATTTCTCCAATCTAAGCCGACTCGGTGTTCAGCGGTTCTTGCCATAACTCTATCTTGATGCCTTCGGGGTCTATAAACCAGCCAAAAACACCGAACTCTGTATCTTCCACATTTCCGATAACGTCTGCCCCTGACAAACGCACGCGCTCTATTAAAGTTGCAACATCATCCACGCGCAGATTGATCATGAATGACGCCTCGGACGGCGCTAGGTAAGTCGTATCTTTGGCAAACGGGCTGAACATCGTGCGCCCCTTGCCATCGCTTTCCCACTCCATTGTACCCCAATCCGTAATATCGACGCCCAAAACTGTGGCATACCAATCACAATAGCTCTTCGGATCAGACACTTTAAAAAATACGCCGCCGAATCCTAAAACTTTCGCCAAAACTCACGCTCCTTACGACACTATCACTCAGCATATTGACTCAGCCAAAACTTCACATGTGAATTTCACAAATTATTGGCCTTTTCAAAGTTTCACGCTATAGGGGGCAAAGATTTTGGTCAACTGACCACAACTTGCAAGAATTGAACACCACAGAGGGTCTTATGAGCGCTATTATATTTGCAGGCATCAGCATTTTTGGTCTATTTTCAATGGACCCCGCTATTTTTTGCTTTTTGCTCGTCGCCATTCTTTTCGGCGGTCTGAACCTACTTGAGTTTAAACGGTTCGATTAGAACCTTAGCGCAGGTCTGACTTTATCATGGGTCTTCTACCTACATTCCTTCTCTTGGTCGTGGGCATCGTCGTCCTTATCGTTGCGGGTGACTTTCTTGTTCGCGGCGCAGCGGCACTTGCGCGCCATTGGGGTATCCCCGCATTAATTGTCGGCCTAACAATCGTTGCATTTGGCACCTCTGCACCAGAACTTGTCGTTAGTATTCAAGCCGTCATGAAGGGTGCAGGCGAGCTTGCGTCTGGTAATGTCGTCGGCTCTAATATTGCCAATGTATTATTAGCCCTCGGATTGCCAGCCATGATTATGGCTATTCCAACAAATATGCCTGGTGTGGGACGTAATGCCTTTGTCGCTTTAGCGGCCAGCGTGATTTTCATCATCCTCGCTTTTCTCGGCAATCCCTTGCAAATATGGCAAGGTGCCGTCTTATTCACTGGGATAGTCATTTATCTTCTCTGGATGTTCCGCCTCGCAAAGCTAGGCGCAGACGATCCTATCCTCGCGGAGATGACAGAGATTGAAGAAGGCGAAGACGGTCTTCCAACAAACACGCTCATGTCAGGATTTTTCGTTATTGCAGGCCTTATCGGCCTTGTTATTGGAGGCAATCTAATTGTCGATAACGCTGTTAAAATTGCGTCAGTGATGGGCGTGGACGAGACGATTATTGGTTTGACAATTGTCGCGATTGGCACATCCCTTCCCGAAGTCGCGACTGTCGTTGTGGCCGCTTATCGAGGTCATTCAGAAGTCGCGATTGGCAATGTACTCGGATCTAATATCTTTAACATGTTCGCCGTCATGGGTGCTGCCGCGTTGGCGGGACCTGTTGGTGTTGCCAAGCAACTCTTTGTCTTTGACTTATGGGTCATGCTGGCAGCCATGGCAGCGTTAATGGTTTTTATTATGACCCGCAAACCCATAGGACGCAAAACAGGCGCTGTTTTTTTCCTCGCCTATCTTCTTTATATCGCGGCTTTGGTTCGCGCGGTCATCTAATCTCGCATGGCGTTTCTTTACGAAATCGAGAAAGATTTTCAGTTCGAAGCCGCGCACTACTTTGGTCACGCTGATGCCAATGATCTCTTCAAAAAAGTCCACGGCCATAGCTTCAAAGGCACAGTGACGCTGCAAGGTGATCCGCAAGATGACAAAGGCTGGATTCGCGATCTGTGGAAGATTGAGCAGATTATAAACGAAACCATCAAGCCGCTTGACCATACGCTGCTCAATAATGTCGAAGGTCTCTCCGCTCCCGCGCTTGAGCAAATCGCGGAATGGATATTCACACGCCTTGAGCCCAAATTACCAGGACTCGTCTGCGTCGAAGTCGGCCGCCCCTCTTGTGGAGAGCGCGCCCGTGTGCGCCGCGCGCCCAAGTCGTCCGCATGAGCAAAGCCGTCCTGATTACAGGCGCCGGCGCCCGCGTTGGGGCGCATTTTGCCAGAGGCCTCGCGTCAGATGGCTGGCAAGTCGCTATTCATTATAACCGCTCAAGTCACAAAGCACAGGCGTTAGTCGATGAAATTAAAGGTCAAGGCGGACAGGCCACCGCCGTACAAGCCAATCTTTCCGTGTCGCAAGAGACAGACACGCTGATTGAGCGCGCCGCCACAGCGCTAGGCCACCCCCTCACCGCGCTCATAAATAACGCCTCGACCTTCACCCCCGACACAGCACAGAATTTTACGCGCGCGACATATGACTATCATATGGAGGTCAATTTGCGCGCGCCGCTATTGCTATGCCAACATCTCGCGGCGCAATTACCCGACGACCAAGAAGGCGTGATTATTAATCTCATTGATCAGCGCGTCCTAAAACCTAACCCCACATTCTTTAGTTATAGCGCCGCAAAAGCTGCGCTATTCTGGGCGACCAAGACTATGGCGCAGAGCTACGCACCAAATATACGCGTCAATGGCATCGGCCCAGGACCATCTTTGCAAAGCATCCATCAGCAAGGCGATGAGTTCGCGCATGAGGCAAAGAACACACTGCTTCAACGTCCCTCCTCTCCCGATGCTTTGCTTGACGGCCTACGCTATCTCTTGAGCGCCGAGGTGGTGACAGGACAAATGCTCGCCATTGATAGCGGGCAACATTTAACGTGGCAGACGCCAGACCTCATGGTGAGACATACCAATGATTAAAAAAATAATGACCCGCAGAGCCCTGCCCAAACCTGCCATGCGGATTTTTGTCGAAGGCTTACTTATTCAAGCCAATATCGGCGTCCACCCACATGAATATGAAGGCACGCAGCCCATCATTATGGACATCAGCCTTGATATGGGGCCTATGCCTCCACCGTCTGAAGACCGTCTTCACGAAACACTTGATTACGGCTTGGTTGCGGAAAAGGCTGAAGAAATTACGCTCGAAGCGCATGTCCAACTTGTCGAAACTCTCGCAGATCGTATCTGCACTTGGGCGCTAGACGCGGACCCGCGCGTGCAAGCCGTCTCTGTGAAAATTTCTAAGCCGCAAGCGCTTCTCAAGGCAGACGCAGCGGGCGTTGAAATCTACCGTCAACGCAATAGCGCGCGATGAGTTTTAAAAACTCAAACAACGTCCTCGGCGACCCACTTGTACCGTGTAGTTTTGAGCCGCTCACAGGCTATTTCCGTGATGGCTGTTGCGAGACTGGCCCGACAGATCGCGGGCGGCATATTGTCTGCGCCGTGATGACGGATGAGTTTTTAAAGTTCTCCCAAGCCGTCGGGAATGATCTCTCAACGCCACGACCCGAATACCGTTTTGCAGGCCTTAAAGCGGGGGACCGCTGGTGTCTTTGCCTAGACCGTTGGCGCGACGCCCACGCCGCAGGTGCCGCCCCCAATGTCGTGCTCGAAAGCACACATGAAGTCGCCTTAGAGCGCGTGCCGCTGGAGACGTTGAAGCTCTACGCGGTGTAACTGACTAATCCTTCGCGAGATAGGCTGAGCAAAAACAGTTTCCTGTTTGCGTCCAACCTGCCGCGCTCCTATCTTAAGTCCCATGGTCTCCCCTGATTCACATAATCCCGAGCTTAAGGCGCCTGACAATGGCGCGGATGGGCCTTTGCAGGGCAATAAATTGATTGCGGATTATGTGAAACGGCTGCCGCATAAGCCTGGCGTTTACCGTATGTTTGATGAGCACGGCACGGTGCTTTATGTCGGTAAAGCCAAAAACCTGAAAAAACGCGTGACGGCCTATACCCAATATGCGCGTCATCCTGTACGGCTTAAGCGGATGATACGCGCAACGCGGACGATGGAATTCGTGATTACAGAGAGTGAGACGGAAGCGCTTCTCCTCGAAGCGTCGCTGATTAAACGACTCAAGCCACGCTATAATATTTTGCTGCGCGACGACAAAAGCTTTCCCTATATCCTTGTTCGCAAAGACCATCCTGCGGCACAGATTACAAAACACCGTGGCGCGCGAAATATCAAAGGCGATTATTACGGGCCTTTTGCCAGCGCGGGGGCCGTCAACCGTACGCTCGATACGCTGCAACGGGCTTTTCTGCTGCGCAATTGCTCAGATAGTATTTACGAGGCGCGCACACGGCCCTGTATGCTCCATCAGATTAAACGCTGTTCCGCGCCCTGCACGGGTGAGATTACCATTCCAGAATATGGTGAGCTCATCAAAGATGCAGAGGATTTCCTGCGCGGTAAATCCGATAAATTACGCTCTCGCCTAACCGATCAAATGCAGAGCGCATCAAAGGCGCAGAATTTTGAAAAAGCCGCTGAACTGCGCGACCGTGTGCGGGCGTTGACCTATGTTTCGGGCAACTCTAATGCCGTTAACCCGTCGACCTTTAGCGACGGTGATGTCATCGGAATATATAACGCGGGCGGGCAGAGCTGTATCCAAGTGTTCTTCTTCCGCGCGGGACAAAACTGGGGCAATCACAGCTTCTTCCCACGACACGGTAAAGATGAAACACCCGCCGAAGTGATGGACGCCTTTATCGCGCAATTCTATGCCGACAAGCCTATCCCGAAATGCATTTTCGTCAGCGAAGATGTGCCCAATAAAGACCTTATCGAACGCGCGCTGTCAGAACGCTCTGGCGCGAATATATCTGTCGTCAGACCCAAACGCGGTGAGAAAAAAGCCATTATCGACAGGGCCGTTAAAAACGCTGAAGAAGCCCTCGCGCGCAAACAGGCCGAGACAGCCTCCCAAGCCCGGCTCCTCAAGGGACTACAAGATGTGTTTGACCTTAAAGAGCCACCTGAACGCATTGAGGTCTATGATAACAGCCACATCCAAGGCACAAATGCGATTGGGGCATTTATCGTCGCGGGGCCAGATGGGTTTCAAAAACGCGATTACCGGACCTTTAATATCAAAGACGGGAACACAGAACCTGGCGATGATTATGCCATGATGCGCGAAGTTTTTCGCCGTCGTTTCTCACGTCTTCTAAAAGATGACAGCCTCGTCTGGCCTGACCTCGTGCTGATTGACGGCGGTAAAGGGCAACTGTCAGTTGTCACAGATGTCATGCGCGAGATTGGCGCGCTGGAGCGCACGACGCTTGTCGGGATTGCCAAAGGACCCGACCGTAATGCGGGGCGCGAGACGTTTTACATGAATGGTCGCGCAGATTTCACCCTGCCACCGCGCACGCCGGTACTTTATTATCTCCAGCGCCTGCGCGACGAAGCCCACCGCTTTGCCATTGGAACACACCGCGCGCGCCGTAAAAAACAGATGAAGTCCAACCCATTAGATGGTATCGGTGGAATCGGGCCGGGTCGAAAACGCGCGCTTCTCGCGCATTTTGGGTCAGCCAAAGCGGTGAAATCAGCGTCCGTTGCTGAACTCGCCAAAGTCGAGGGGATAAGTGAAACCCTCGCCGAAACAATATATGGGTATTTCCATGAATGATGACATACAGATTAGTGATGCGGGCGACCAAGGTTTTGGCGAAGGCTATACGAATGAAACATCCCGCATCGGCGGGGCGTTTGCGGACGGCCTCACGCTCATCAGGTTCCTTCTGACTTTTGTTGTGATGGCAGTCGTTATCTTAGGTTGGCCCTCACTCAACGCCGCCCTTCTCGCGACAGCTTTGCTGATTATCGCTGCCCTGACTGACATTTGGGACGATATTATTGGCGGATCTGAGCGTTCGGCGTTTCGTAAATTTGGGTGGTTTGACGATATCGCTGATATGGTTTTAATGACGGGCACACTCGCCGCGCTCGTTTTTGTTGTCTGGAAAAACAGTGTCCTTGGCTGGGGGTTTGCAGTGCCGGCCTTCATCATTATCGGGCGTGAACTCGTGGTTGGCCTCACAAAAGGCTATGAGTTTTCAAAATTTGGGTGGCCAAGCACAAAATGGGGCTGGCTCAAAAATGCGATTACAATACTCGCGATTTGTGTCCTCCTCGCCTCACCTTGGCTCACCGCTTGGATCGATATGCAGCGTGTGACAGACGGCAATATAGTGGAGATATTCAACACCGCTTCACCACATGTTTGGATTGCGGGACAAGCGCTTCTTTGGATTGCCGCCGCGCTATCACTCGCGACTGGGATTGCGATTTTACGCGGTGTCGCCCCTGAACATGAGGACGCGTCTTAATGTCCGATACGCTCGCCGCAAACGCACCGCATCCTCTTGGTTTTCTGCCTAATGTGCTGACGATTGGACGCATTTTGATGATACCGTTTATCGTTGGCGGCATTGTCTTGCTCTCAAGTGCAGATAAAACACTTCTTGGACGTCCCACGCTTTTGATTGCCTTGTTTGCAATTGCAGCACTAACGGATTTTTTGGACGGTTTCCTTGCACGGCGTTGGAAAGTCGTCAGCGATTTCGGACGTATGATTGACCCGATTGCAGATAAGCTACTCGTCGCGGGCTGCCTGATTGCGTTTTGCGTTGTGACCCAAGGCGACCCCCTGCTGATGATACCCGCACTTGCTATTATCGGGCGCGATATCCTTGTCAGTGGTGCGCGTGAACATGCTGCGCTTTCTGGTCGGGTCATGCTGCCGACAAAGCTTGCGAAATGGAAAACAGCCTGCGAGATGCTCGGCATAGCGGTGTTAATTGTCTGGGTCGCTATGCGCAGTGTTATCCCGCTCGACAGTATGTTGCCGCCCGTAGTAGAATGGTCAGGTATCGCAGGGCTGATCCTGATTTGGATAGCGGCAGCGCTTTCCGTCTATACAGGATCGCTTTATCTACGCGCGGCCCTCGCAAAAGTTGAAGCCGCGTCTTAAACGGCGCGACAGACTTTTATATAACGCGCCAACCAAGCTCGACATCAAGCTGTCCGCGAACACAAGCGTCATAATCTTCGACCATCATTTGGCAAACTTTGCCTGGCGTATAGTGATTGCCCGCAATCTCTCTGACGGGGGTGACTTCTGCCGCCGTGCCAACAACGAAGCATTCGTCAAAATAGGGCATTTCATCGGGTAGAATGTGGCGCTCAATCACTTTTAGGCCGCGTTTTTGCGCGAGCTTTTTGACCGTATCGCGCGTGATACCTTCCAGTATATGCTCGCCTAGAGGCGTGTGAAGTTCGTCGCCGCGAATGAAGAAAATATGCGCGCCTGTACATTCCGCGACATAGCCTTGGCTGTCATACATAAGCGCGTCGTCATAGCCTTCAGCCGTCGCTTTATCCTTGGACATGGTACAAATCATGTACAGGCCAGCCGCTTTGGCTTTGCACGGGATAGAATTACTGTCTGGGCGACGCCAATCCGCAATGCTCATACGAATGCCCTTCATCTTGTCAGGGAAATAGCTTCCCCAGTGCCAGCAAGCGATAGCGAGATGGATTTTATTATTCTTTGACGCAACACCCATCATTTCAGATCCGCGCCAAGCGATAGGGCGCATATAAACATCGTCGAGGCCAGACTTTGCGAGCGTCGCGCGGCACGCCGCATCAATCTGATCGCGTGTGTAAGGAATTTCGTAGCCGACAAGTTTGGCTGAATTCAGCAGGCGTTGACTGTGGTCAGACAAGCGAAAGACTTCACCGTTATAGGCGCGATTGCCTTCAAACACGGCAGACCCATAATGCAGAGAATGGGTTAGCACATGTACCTTGGCTTCTCGCCAATCAACAAATTCACCATCTACCCAGATTTGGCCGTCGCGGTCATGATAGGCTTTCTCAATCATCGTATTCTCATTTCGTCTCATTCGGCAAAGCACGCAAGACGCTTGCCGTTCATCTTGTTTGAAGGCATTGTCACAGGGCTACAAATGAAGTCAATATTTATTGCAATTCAAAAGGCCATAAAGGGAGCACCATGAGCGCTATAACAACTGAAAGTGATAGGCTCGTGCGAAATGACATTCACTTGCTTGTTATTGATGATGATGACCGCATACGCTCGCTGCTCGCGAGCTATCTTGGGAAGTGTGGATTTCGTGTCTCGACAGTTGCAGACGCCGCTGCCGCAAGACGGCTCATGCAAACGCTGGAATTCGATTTACTCATTGTTGATGTGATGATGCCAGGTGAAACAGGGACTGAATTTACAGCAGAGCTTCGTACGCAAAACGATATCCCTATTATTTTGCTGACCGCGCTTTCAGCGCCTCAGGACCGTATTGAGGGATTAAAAACAGGCGCAGATGACTATCTCGCAAAACCGTTTGAACCTGAAGAACTCGTCCTGCGCATTGAGGCGATATTTCGGCGCGTAGGACTATCGGCTCCTGCCTCTCAGATCAGTTTTGGGCCGTGGCAATATAATCTAGAACGCTTGGAACTGACAAAAGACGGCGAGCGCGTGGCACTTACGACGGGTGAGGAAGCGCTGCTCACGCTTCTCGCGAAACGCGCTGGCGCACCCGTCAGCCGCTATGCCCTATCTGAACGCATTAATGCCAAATCAGAACGCGCCGTGGATGTGCAGATGACCCGCCTGCGCCGCAAAATCGAAACGACCCCGTCAGAGCCAGCCTATCTTTTGACGGTACGAGGGCACGGGTACCGCCTGCTCGCTGATACGCCGAGCTGATGCAGCTCAAAGAGCCGAATTTTATCAGGAAGCGCCTCCCGAAAGACCTCTTTGGGCGCGTCTTGCTCATTATCATTTTGCCGATTGTCATCATGCAGATGGCTGTCGCCTATTTCTTCTTCAACGCGCATTGGACAACGGTCACGTCAAATTTATCCGCCAGCGTATCGGGCGATATTGCAGTGGCGGTTGAGCTTTATAAACAATCGCCAAGCGAGACACGCGCGGCCATGCTTGATGACATGTTGCGCCCCTCTATGGAACTATCTGTCGCGCTAGAGCCAGACGACACCTTGCCCGAAACAAACCGTCGTGCGTTCTTTTCTATCCTCGACACAACGCTGCGGCGCGCGCTCAACGATGCCCTTAACGATGAGTTTTGGTTCGATACCACGCGCTATCCTAACCACATCGATATAAGGGTGAAAGTTGACGAAGGCGTCCTCAGATTTTTTGCCGCCCGTGAACGCGTCTTCGCGCCAACGGGTTACGTATTCATTTTTTGGCTCGTCACCGCCACAATACTTCTGACCCTCGTCAGCATCCTATTCATTCGCAATCAAGCGAGACCCATCGCCGAACTCGCGGAAGCTGCGAACCGTTTTGGACGCGGGCAGGATACGCAAGATTTTAAGCCGAGCGGCGCGGCGGAAGTGCGCCTTGCGGGACAATCCTTTCTGCGTATGCGCCGCCGCATCACGCGCTTTATCGACCAGCGTACTGTCTTTCTCGCAGGCGTCAGCCATGACCTGCGTACACCGCTAACACGTCTAAAACTTTTCCTTGCGCTGCAAGACGAAACGGCAGAAGTCTCCGCCGCAAAGCGCGATCTCAAAGATATGGAGACCATGCTCAATGGTTATCTCGATTTTGCGCAAGGTCTGACAGATGAAACGGCCACAGAGACAAACCTTGCAGAATTCCTTGGTAAAATAGTCGAAAAACTTTACCTACACACAACGGTGTTAACTGTCGAAGAAGACTTGTCAGCACCCATAAAACCGCTCGCACTCGAACGCGCTGTCACCAACCTCATCAATAACGCCCAAGATTTCGCGGATGAGGTTAGCGTCAGCGCGACCCATTCAAGCGGTTTTATTCATATCGATATTGATGATGACGGCCCGGGCATTTCAGAAGAGAAAATCGAAGACGCGCTCAAGCCGTTTAACCGCCTTGACCCGTCCCGCAATCAGAACCGCGACGGGGTCGGTCTTGGACTGTCTATCACGCGCGATATTGTGCAAAGCCATGGCGGCTCGCTTGATCTATCGCGTAGTGAGATGGGAGGGCTGAAAGCGCGTATAAGACTTCCAGCTTAAAGCTAAGCCCCTTTGGCGAGTTCCTTCGCCCGTTTCAGCGCAGCTTTAACCGTTTCTCGCATCAAAGCGGGCAAAGCTGGCATTAAAACATCAAGTGCGGCTTGGGTCGTGCCGTTTGGTGATGTCACGGCCACGCGATGTTCGCTTGCACTGCCTTTGGTCGCGTCCAGCAAGGCCCCCGCCCCGATGATAGTCTGACGCGCAAATTCTGGCGCGAGATCGGCAGGCATGCCCGCCTCTACGGCTGCCGCCTCCAGCGCTTCGACCATATGAAACACATAAGCAGGGCCCGAGCCAGACACAGCCGTCACGACGTCAATCATGTGCTCATTTTCGACTTGGCGGACTTTCCCGCCTGCTTTGAGAAGCCGTTCCGCCGTACGCGCTTGGCGTTCTGTCACCTTGCTATCGCAAGTAAACGCCGTCATACCTGCCCCCACTGCGGTGGGTGTATTTGGCATAGCGCGCACAATATGTTGGTTGGGAAACACGTCCGCCAGCGCCGCCATAGTCGTGCCTGCCAAAATAGAAATCACCAGCGCGCCATCTCGGAGATTAGGCGCAATCGTCGGCGCGATTTCGGTAAAAGCTTGTGGCTTAATCGCGATAAGGACGACATCAATCTTGGTCATAGCTTTATTTTCAGACTCAATATGAGACGCGCCTGCCTTGACCGCAGCCTGCCCTTCTGTGCCAATATAAGGGTCAATGATGTAAAGATGCTCGGGAATAACGCCGCTGACAGAATCTTTGAGCCAGCCCGCTAAAAGCGCGCCCCCCATTTTGCCTGCCCCGACGACGAGGTAGTTATCAGGGGTCATTAGGCCGTCGCCGCCAAGTCAACTAAGGCCGCTGTCAGCGCATCTTCAGGCGACTTCCCTGCCCAAATGACATATTGGCAGGCTGGATAACCGCGTTCTGCTGCATCAAGTGCCAGCGCAATCATATCCATCGCTTGTTCAGTCTTTAGTATCGCCCCGCCGCGCAGAGACTGCGAATTGCGGTAGACCATGGCTTTATTCTTATTCCAAAAATCAAAATGTCCCGCCGATAAGCGCTCATTGATGAGGCTCATCAGCCGGCAGATGTCGTCAGTACGGCCACCGGGTAGGCGACCTTCGAAAATAAGGAAGAGTTGAACCGATTCACTCGCCGCATTCCATGTTAGCGAAATGTTATGATCCGCCCATTGCCCAGGCACAATCACGTGAATTTCTTCAAGGCTTGTGCGCTCAAACTCATAGTGTTCGGCTATGGCGATGCGCTCAAACACATCAAGCGGGTTAACGCGTACAGCCCCAGCAGTTTGCAAACCAGGGTTGGGGCGGACACATCGTGTATCGGCTATATTCATCTACTCGTCCCGTAATCTCGCCATTCACTGCGATTCTTATTCTAAGAAGACGCTACGAAATCAGGCAAAAATTACAAGATGTAGTATTTTGGGTGTTGTGGGTAACTAATTATAGCTGTGGACGAGCGATAAGGTCGGTTATTTTTTGGCCTTAGCTTTCCGCGCTGTAGTTTTCTTTGCCGCCTTTTTCTTGGACGCAGGCTTTTTCGTCGCCTTCGCTGCCGCTTTTGAAGCCGCTGGAATCGTCGAGGCTTTTTTCGCGCGCGATTTAGGCGTCGCCGCAGCTTTGCGCTTGGCCGCAGGCTTTGGGCTCAGCTTCGCAACTTGCTCTTTCAATGCTTCAATTTCGGCATGCTGCGCTTGGATAACCTTCTTAAAGGCTTCAAATTCATCGCGGCCAACCAAGTCCATATCGGCAATAAGGCTCTCCGCGCGGGCACGACCCATGGCTTTCACTTCATCGCCTACGCCTTTGACCGCGCCGAGCGCATTGGTCATCAGGTTAGAGATATCGTCAAAAGGTTTCGCTTTGCTTTGCATAATAGCCTCTTTTAAAGCCGTGTTTTTCAAATGAGCGCTTTGCTCTTTAAATATAGATAGGGGCGGTGTAGCACCAATCCAAGTGGTAACACTGTAAAGAATCGCTACAACTGGACGCGCCCATGTTCGACATCATTTTAAACGCCATCCCTTTCCCCGATTGGATTAGCCCAAATGTGTTCACTATCGGCAAATTTTCGCTGAAATGGTACGGCGTATCTTATATCGTCGGGATTTATCTGGCGCTGCTTTGGGCAATACGTTGCGTGAGAAATCGCGAGATTTGGATACCCAGCGGCATTACGCGCGGTAATGCGATTATCCCGAGCAAGCAAAACCTAGATGATTTGATGCTTTACACACTGTTTGGCATCATAGTGGGCGGGCGGCTCGGCTCGGTACTGCTCTATACGCCTGAGATGATTATCAACGATCCCATCGCGATTTTCAAAATTTGGGAAGGCGGCATGGCCTTTCACGGCGGCTTTGCGGGGGTCTGCGTCGCCGTCTGGCTCTATGCACGTAAGACAAAAATCGAGCTTTGGCGTGTGGCGGATATGGCCGCTGTCGGAGCTCCACTTGGGATTTTCATGGTTCGCTTGTTTGGCAATTTCGCAAACCAAGAGCTTTATGGCCGCCCGACAGATGTGCCGTGGGCTTTTATCTTTAATTCTGACCCGACGAGCCAACCGCGACACCCAAGCCAACTTTATGAAGCCGCGCTAGAAGGTATCGCGCTTTGGTTTATCATTCGCATTGCGACGCATCATTTTAAAGCACTGACCAAGCCAGGCAAGGCAGCAGGGCTCTTCTTCCTCGGCTATGGTGTGTTTCGGATTTTCGTTGAATTTTTCCGCGAACCTGACGCGGCGCTGTTCGGTCCGCTTACACGCGGAATGAGCTATTCCCTCCCCATGGTCGTCATCGGGTTTTTGATTATAGCTTGGGCGCAGCGTCGTCCGCCTGTCGCGCCGAAACGCCTCACTGAAACGACTGATGAGTAAACTCGCCGACCGCATCAAGGCCCGCATCAAAAGCGAAGGCCCGATGAGTGTGGCGGAATATATGGCCGTCTGCCTGCTCGACCCTGTCGATGGCTATTACCCCACGCGCGACCCGCTCGGTAGTGATGGAGATTTCATTACTGCGCCCGAAATTAGTCAGATGTTTGGCGAAGTCATTGGCCTGTGGTGCCTGCAAAGCTGGATTGATTTGGGTCGCCCGCCGAGCTTCAACCTGATTGAGCTCGGCCCAGGTCGCGGCATTATGATGAGCGATATTTTGCGCACGGCTGCGCTTGATAAAGACTTCAAAAAAGCCATCTCCGTGACCCTCATAGAGGCCAGCGCGGCGCTCGAAGCAGTGCAAGCCAGCACGCTGGCCAATGCAGGCGTATCGGTGAATTGGGCGAGCAGCCTATCCAAAGCGCCCGACGGGCCGTGCCTCATCATCGGGAATGAATTTCTCGACTGCCTCCCTATTAGGCAATTCATTCAAAAAGACCCCTTTGCGGGTAAGGCCGGCTGGCATGAGCGGCTTGTGGCACTGGATGGGGATGACCGGCTCAGCTACGGCGTTGCCCCTGTCGCCATTTCCGAAACACTCCAAGCTGACTTGCCAGATGACATTGAGGACGCGCGTCAAGATGATTTGTTAGAGATTTGTCCCTCCGCGCGCCAAATTATAGATGAGCTTTCCGAACGGTTTACACAACACCCGTGCCGCGCGCTGTTCATTGATTACGGCCCAGACATGACAGAATTTGGCGACACGCTGCAAGCGCTCAAGCGTCACAAGAAAATTGGTGTATTCTCTGATCCTGGTAATACGGACCTTACGGCGCGTGTGGATTTTGCCGCGCTACAAGGTATGGCAGCGGCTGTCTCTCTGCCTGTGACGAATGCTGTACCGCAGCGCGAATTCCTTTCAAAACTCGGCATTGAAATGCGGGCTGTAGCACTGTCGAAATCAAGTTCAAATCCTGACACGCGGGCCAAGATTGCGCGCCAACTCCACCGCCTTATTGACGGTGAAGAGATGGGTGAGCTTTTTAAGGCGATTTGCTTTCAGTCTATCGGCTTGCCTCTACCGCTTGGCTTTCGGGAGGTGTCGTGACCCCGCCGTTTCAAACTCATGAGTTACTCGCGCTCGACGGTGTGTCTCACGGCTTTTTTGGACGCAAAGGCGGCGTGTCCTCCGCGCAATTTAAGAGCCTAAACGCAGGACTCGGCTCGAGCGACAAAGACACCAATGTAGCCGAGAACCGCGCACGAATTGCGCAGGCCCTCGGCGCGGAACACCTGCAATCTAACTACCAAATCCATAGCCGCGAGATTGTCGTGCTCGACGGACCATTATCCGAGCGGCCCAAGGCGGACGGCATGGTGACGCGCGTCCCTCGCCTCGCGCTCTCTGCCCTATCAGCTGACTGCGGGCCCGTCTTGCTCGCCGATGCCAAAGCCCGTGTTATTGGCGCATGCCATGCAGGCTGGCGCGGCGCGCTATCTGGTATTACGGACGCGACAATCGACATCATGGAAGCGCAAGGCGCGAGCCGCGATAACATCGTCGCTGTCCTTGGCCCGTGCATCAGCCAAGCCAATTACGAAGTCGGCGAAGAGTTTCGCGACACTTTCATCAGCGAGCGTGAAAGCTATGACCGCTTTTTCAAATCTGGTCCCGCCAAAATTGGCGCGCGAACAAAACCGCATTTCGATCTCAAAGCCTTTATCCTCCACCGCTTGCGAGACGCAAGCATCACCCAAGTTGCAGCCCTTCCCGATTGCACTTACGGTCAACCGTCTGACTATTTCAGCTACCGCTATAATACGCATCAAGGCATTGTTGACTATGGCCGCAATATTTCTGCAATTATGCTGCAAGAATGATTTACAAGCGCCGCGAGTTTGCCTAAAGCAAGCAAAATCCTAACAAATTGTTAATAGGCATCTGACATGAAAATTATCAGCGGCACGTCCAACCCCAAACTCGCCTCTGAAATTGCAGATGTCCTCGATATTCCGCTGACCTCGATGGATATTGAGCGCTTCCGCGATCAAGAGATTTTCGTGCGTATTAATGAAAATGTGCGCGGTGAAGATGTCTTCATCATCCAGCCGACTGCCGCCCCCGCCAATGACCATTTGATGGAACTTCTGATTATCATCGACGCGTTGATGCGGGCGTCCGCCAAACGTATCACAGCGGTCATTCCTTATTTCGGCTATGCGCGCCAAGACCGCAAAGTCGGCGGACGTACACCTATTACAGCCAAGCTCGTCGCCAATCTGATTTCGCAAGCGGGTGCAGACCGCGTCCTGACGATTGATTTGCATGCGGGCCAAATTCAGGGCTTCTTTGATATTCCAACAGACAATTTGTTCGGGCAGCCTGTATTTGAAACAGACCTGCGCGATAAGTTTTCGAAAAAAGACCGTGATAAACTCATGTTCGTCTCGCCTGATACGGGCGGTGTGGTGCGGACTCGTAGCCTTGCCAAGCATTTCAACGCCGACATTGCGATCGTTGATAAACGCCGTCCAAAGGCGGGCGAAGCCGAAGTCATGAACATCATTGGTGACGTAGCGGGCCGTAGCTGTATCTTGCTCGACGATATTATCGATAGTGGCGGTACGCTTTGTAATGCGGCCAAAGCCCTAAAAGATCACGGCGCGAATAGTGTCTCTGCCTACATCACACACGGCGTTCTCTCTGACCCAGCCGTACAGCGCATTACAGATTCTGAGCTCACAGAAGTCGTCATTTGCGATACCATCAGCCAGCCCGAAAAAGTCAAAAACTGCGACAAAATCCGCGAGATTTCAGTTGCGAAACTCCTCGGCGAAGCGATACGTCGTATTGCCAATGATGAGTCAGTGAGTAAGCTGTTTGATTAAGCGATTTTGCCGTAGGTAAAATCGCGAAAAGGACATAAAAACGGACAACCTTAGTCCGTTCTTTATGTCCTCTCTAGCAAAAGCCGAAAAGGTCGCGAAAAAACGCGCAGCTCGTTTAAATTTCATCAATGAAATTCGAACAAAGCGCGTTATTTTTGCTCCTCTCTCGTCTATAATCTTAGGCTAACGCCTCGTCTATAATCTTAGGCTAACGCGCACACACTTAGTGTGCGTTTGGGTTTCACCGATGTTATTGGATTTGAACTCGGCTGACTCTTTATTTCCGATAGCTCAACTCAGCCACACTCTCACTCGGTACATCAATCCACCACGTCGGAATAATCTCGTCAGAGTCTCGAAACTCTTCTGCACCGCGGAGTTTTTTACCACGTAGAGAGACATCATTATTAATGACTTTTACCCGCACATCTTCTTTTGTTGCGTTAAAGAAGCTATGAGTCACAGAAGCTTTTGAGCCTCCGGTCGCGCTCTTCATCTGCACGTTCATGGCGCGCGACATGACAAGCTCTACGTCTTCGTCCACGGCTAAATTGTCCTTTTGTGTTTCGCCCAGAAAGACCGTGTGCCCGCTCTCACGCACATCAAAAATACGGAATGTGCCCGTGGGGAGCGAGCGCGCGAGACCGTCTTCGCGGTCATTATTAAGATCGTAGGTCAGCGTCAGATGCTGCGGGTTCGGAACGTCTTGGAAGCCATAAACATGGGCAACGTAATACTTCCCGACTTCGACACTATCCTCATTCAGGAACGCAATCTGTTTCGTCTGATAGGGCTTCACGCTAACAAGGCCCGGCACGCGGTAGAGTTTATAATCGCCGACATTTTCTTCGGTCGCCATTTTACGAGCGCCAGTAACGACGATTTCGTCTGCCATCATTCCCATTGAATAGGAGGCAGCCATTGGCGCTTCGAATCTTTCTCGAGTTGAAGCAGGTGTTTTGATTACTTTGCGTGAATAATCTTCAATGCGCTCAGCTACCCCCCGCTTCGTACTGCCAATTGGATAGCATTGCCCTTGCAGATACGGCTTGGGCGGAGAGACGGCGCGCGTGTCGCGGTCCCGATTTAAATCCCCTGCAATAATCGCGAGCGGCACATCGGCGTAATCCTTCGCCGTGCGATTAGACAGCGTTAGCCACGCCAGCAATGATGCTTTGCGCGTGCCAGTGGGTTTGCCTTCCATCGTGCCTTTCAGGTCGATGCGGTAATCTGCTTTCCAGCCGAGGCCAGACGTTAGATAGCTTATCACCACCTCTTGCTCGCCTGCAGCCTCTGCATTGACTTGCACGCTCATAATCGGTTTTGCGGACAGCCCCTCGCCTGTGCTTTTAAAGCTCACCCGTTCGGTCAAACCAGAGCAGGACAGCGTCTCAATCTTGCCGTCCACCCGCATGACCACACCCGTGTCGCGCCGCGCGGAGATGATTTCAGCCTGTTGGTCGATGACTTTACCGCTCGCTTCATCGAAGCGTGTGAGCGTCACGAGGTCGCCGACCGCGTTCTCAAACAAGGTCGTTTTGGACAGCAAGTCATAGTCAAAATTACGCTCAAGCGTGAAGCCTGTGAATTCGCGCAGAATCATGGATTGCGGAATGATGAGATCGGACACCCCCTCAAACGCGATAGTCGAACGACCTTCGGGCACATTCACTTTGCGCACTTCGGTAATCAGAGCGAGATTGTCAGGGTAAATTGTGACTGTGGTGAGGTCAGCACTTTCGGATACGACGCGCGTGATGGCGTCCTGCTCACCCTTATGGAGCGTTGATTGTGACGCCTTCACCACAGGCGCAGTCGTTGTCGCATCGCGGCTCTCAACTTGAGCAACTTTCACCACAGGCGCAGGCGTATCTGCCTCCGTTGAGTTTGGCGCAAGCTGCGCCGCGCCCCACGCTGTCGCCAGCACAGTTAGAAATATAGCTAACAAAACGAGCGTTCCTCTCAAGGTGCCCCTACCAGCGCCGTGTTTCGCGGACCTTAAAGGTCAACGTCGTTTCGCCTTCCGCTTTCACAGGCACTTTCCAGAGGTAGCTATAGGCGTTCTCGCGCTCGCCTTCGATAGACTCAGACATCATTTCCGTCTCAGTGTAATAACCCGCTAGGCTTTGGCGAATATGCACAATAGTGTCCTTGTCCGTCGCATTTGTGACTTCGTAGACCATTTCGGTCTCCGATACTTTCTTACTGATATCACGGCGGCTGGCGACGGTTCCCTGTACCTTTACATCAAAGGCATCGCCAATTTTCAGCGACATATCGGACCCGCCTGGAATATGGCCAATACGGTCCTCGCCGATAAATTGGCTGCGCCCTTCAATGTCCTTGGTATAGACGCGGAAAATACCTTGCGGCAGCGCTGTGCCAAGCCCGCCGGCGCGTGAATTGGAAAACGCAATGCGCACATCGGCAGAGACTGGATTTCCTGTATTTTGATAGCCGCCTGCGCGGTATTCATAGACTTTCGCCGCCGTCACGCCTTGCGCATCGACAATGCCGACTTGTTTGGTTTGATTGCTTTTGACCGTAATTTTTCCGGGTAGCGGATAGAGATAGTTATCGCCAACACGCTCTTGCGGGCTGGCTTCTGTGCCTGCGCCGCGAACATTTCTACGTGGGTTCATATTTGGCTTAAAGCCTCCGCGATTATACTGATTGAAGTTATTACGCCCGTTTTGATTGCCAACAGAGCCCGCAATGACGGAGACATTCGCGTCCTTAAACGTCGTCTTTGTGCCATTTGTCAGCGTGGCCCAGCCCTGCAAATCCATCTCATTGTCATCTTCACTAAATACAGCGACATAATCCGCGCGCCAGTTTAGCCCGCGCGTGAGATAGGTCAGGCTCGCTTCGCGTGTCCCGCCTCTTGCGCTGTCGACTTCAACAGAGAGCGTCGGGTCGGCGCGTAAGTTCACAGGCACGCTATCAAAAATCACGCGTGTCGGAATATCATCATCACGCAACACTTCAATCTTCTGCCCGATTTGGATGACGACGCCATTATTAACAGACAGCACTTTCGCCCGTTCACGCGTCTCGCGGCCTGTACCTGGGTTCGTGCGCACAATCTCAACATAAGAGCCGACAGCCTTCTCCATCAGTTTTTCAGGCGAGAGCAGGTCAAAATCAAAGTTTTGCTCATTAATGCTCACCCCGTTTGAAACGAAGGTCGCTGTCTCAGCTTGGATTTGGCTCGATACGCCCGGCAGTTCGATGACTTGTGTCCCGCTCTTAAAGCTAATGTCTCGCGCATCTTCGACAAGGGCGCGGCCATCGCCGTAAATCGTCATAGATAACTCATCGGCAAAGGCAGGTGCAGCATACATCCCTGCGCCGAGAATCAGGGCCGTGCATGAGAACGCGCGAAGTGTTGATTTAGTCATTGAAGTCTCCCGTTAATGCGGCGATAGGGCATTTATGTGTTACAGCATAACGCAAAACAGCGTTTTTCCCAAACCTGACATGCATATGAATAGCGGCCAGCCAGAAGAAAAGCCGTTTCCCCTATTGATAGGCGTGCTACAAGGCGGAATTACGGCAGTTTGAAGCGCATCTTTCGCTTGCCTTTGGCCGTGACTTGCTCTAATTCGCCCTTCAATTATTCAACTTTTTTCCAGTTGAAGCCAAATTGCCTGCCTCGCAGGTCCATAAGCCGCCGTTCGGGCGGCGCTTTTATTGGAAAATACGGGTCAAATGACCGAAACTAAAGGACTAAGAAGATGTCTATCGTTCTTGACGTAAATGTTCGTGAAAACACTGGCACGGGCAATGCCCGCGCCGCTCGCCGTGCTGGCATGGTCCCTGGCGTGATTTATGGTGGCGACGAAGCCCCTGTTGCAGTCGCTGTTAAATATAATGAAATGCTAAAAGCGATTAACTCTGGTCAGTTCTTGTCCAACATGATCGAGCTGTCACATGATGGCAAAAAGCAAAAAGTCCTGACAAAAGACGTGGATTTCCACCCTGTTACAGACATGCCTATGCACGTTGATTTCTACCGCGTGACAGCAAAATCTATCATCGAAGTTGAAGTCACAGTGAACTTTGTTGGCGAAGATGACAGCCCAGGCATGAAAGAAGGCGGCACTCTTAACGTCGTGCGTTACTCTGTCGAAGTTAAGTGTCCTGCGGGTGACATTCCTGACGAATTGACAGCAGACGTTTCAAAAATGGAAATTGGTGATGCTCTGAAAATCTCAGACATCGACCTTCCTAAAAACGTCAAGCCGTCTATTTCGGACCGTGACTTTACAATTGCTACGCTCGTTGCCTCTCGCGCTGCTGTTGAAGCTGATACAGAAGAGGATGAAGATGCAACAGAGGCCGGCGATGTCCCAGCGACTGAGCAAGCTGGTGACGCAGAAGGCGGCGAAGACTAAGTCACTTTCGCAAGCTGACAGTCATGTCTATTTTCGGGCGCCTCTTCCAATTTGGTCGGGGCGCCTTATCTTTTGGGTCTCATAAAACACACCCTAAGCTCGCCAGTAAACAAAAGGAGGCGGACATCATGCAAATCTGGGTCGGCCTCGGAAATCCGGGCGATAAATATAGCGGACACCGCCACAATATCGGATTTATGGTCATTGACGAGATTGCGGACCGTTTCGGCGGCTCTAAAGCTAAATCAAAATTCAAAGGCCATGTGCAGGACGTTGTGATTGACGGGCAGAAAATCGCACTGCTTAAGCCGATGACCTATATGAATGATAGCGGGCAGTCTGTGCGCGCGGCGATGGATTTTTACAAAGTCCCACTCGAGAAGATTGTCGTGTTTCATGACGAACTTGATCTCGACTTTGGCAAAGTGCGCCAGAAAATCGGCGGCGGGATTGCCGGGCATAATGGCCTGCGCTCTATCAAACAGCATTGCGGGAATGAGTTTCGCCGCATTCGGATTGGTATCGATCATCCCGGTCATAAGGACCGCGTGCATAGCCATGTGCTCTCTGACTTTCGCAAAGACGAAGCGAATTTGCGCGATGATATGATTGACGCCATGGCGCGCAACGCCGAATTACTCGCCAGCGGACAGCCAGACCTCTACCAAACACGTGTGATGGAATCACTGAAATAGTTTTTGACTTAAGGAGCCTGTCATGGGTTTTAAATGCGGAATTGTGGGCTTGCCCAATGTCGGAAAATCTACGCTTTTCAATGCGTTAACGCAGACAGCGAATGCGCAAGCGGCGAACTATCCCTTCTGTACGATTGAACCTAATGTCGGCGACGTCGCCGTGCCAGAACCGCGCCTTGACGTGATTGCCCATATTGGCGGAAGTGCGCAACGCATCCCTGCTCGTATGAACTTTGTCGATATCGCGGGCCTCGTGCGCGGCGCGTCACAGGGCGAAGGTCTCGGCAATCAGTTTCTTGCCAACATTCGCGAAACGGACGCTGTGCTCTATGTTTTGCGCTGTTTTGATGATGACGACATCACCCATGTCGAAGGCAAAATTGATCCGATGGCGGATTATGAGACGGTCGAGACAGAACTCATGCTCGCTGATCTTGAAAGCCTTGAGAAGCGCAAAAGCGGGCTTGAGAAGAAAATTAAGCAGAACGACAAAGACGCCATTCAAACTATGCGCCTTATCGAGATGGCCATTACCGCGCTTGAAGATGGCAAGCCTGCGCGCACAGTTGAGGTGGATGAAGATGATGTGAAAGCATGGAAAATGCTGCAACTGCTCTCGTCCAAACCTGTGCTTTATGTCGCCAATGTCGATGAGGACAGCGCGGCAACGGGCAATGAATATTCTGCCAAAGTCGCCGCCCATGCCGAGGCAGAGGGCGCGCAATGGGTCGCGATTTCCGCGCAAATTGAATCAGAGATGGCGCTGCTCGACGGTGAAGAGCAAGCCGAATATCTCGGCGCAATTGGACTTGAAGAGCCTGGCCTAAACCGCCTTATCCAAGCGGGCTATGCCCTTCTCGGGCTAAAAACCTATTTCACCGTCGGCCCGAAAGAGGCGCGAGCGTGGACATTTGTTGAGGGCTGGACCGCCCCTAAATGCGCTGGCGTCATTCACGGTGACTTTGAAAAAGGCTTCATCCGCGCCGAAACCACCGCTTACGCCGATTACGTCGAGCACGGCGGCGAACAAGGCGCGAAAGACGCGGGCAAAGTCCGCCAAGAAGGCAAAAGCTATATCGTAAAAGACGGCGATATCATGCTGTTCAAGTTTAATGTTTAACATGGAAATCGCGCGCTTTAGCGGAAGAGTGCGGTTTCCCCCTATCCGAATACGCCAACGTATTCGGCACTTCGTTATAATCGATAATCAATCGATTACGGGCGCTTAGTGCCCGTCAAATTTCACAAGCGCCGTCACAGATATGCCCATTTTCGTAATGCGCGCGAGGCCCCCTAAATCTGGCAAATCCACAATAAACGCGGCACCCACAATCTCGGCCCCAGTTTTCTTCAGCAAATGTATCGCCGCCTCCGCCGTACCGCCCGTCGCAATCAGATCGTCGACCAGCAAGACCTTCTCGCCCTTACGCACAGCATCCGCGTGAATTTCGAGCGTGTCAGAGCCGTATTCAAGCTCATAATCCTGCTCATATGTGTCAAACGGCAGTTTGCCCTTTTTGCGGATGGGCACAAAGCCTGCGCCGAGTTCATAGGCAATCGCCCCGCCGACGGTGAACCCCCTTGCCTCAATCCCGCAGACATTATCAACTAATTTATTTTGGTATGGCGCGCTCATTTGAATGACGCATTCCGCAAAGGCGCGGCGGCTGGTGAGAAGCGTCGTGATATCGCGATACATAATCCCGGGCTTGGGAAAATCGGGGATGGTACGAATTGCGTCTTTGAGGTTCATATCAGCTCCTTACGCATTCACCTTATCAGTCTCAGGCAGAATATGCGACTCAGTAAACGCCATCGCTTCCCAATCTTGGAAATCAGGGTCGGACATCAGCTCAGAGATATAAGTATCAGAGCGCGTCGAGCGCGGCAGGCCGTAGCTCTCAAACCGTGTCGCGGCGGGGGTGTAAAACGCATCGGCAATTGACCAGTCTTTGAACAAGAACGCGCCGTCATGCTCGGCCAAGAGGTCCTGCCAAAGCGAATCCATTTTCGCCGCATCGGCCAGACAATTGGAGGGCATTTTACCCTGCGTACGGCGACGCAAGTTCATCGGGGCTTCGTTACGAATATCGAAAAAACCTTCGTGCATGAGCTTTGTTGCCTCGCGAGCTTTCGCGCGCTGCGCCTCATCTTTGGGCCATAGGTTGGGCACGCATTTGGCGAGAAATTCACATATCGCGAGACTGTCAGGGATCATTTCTACGCCGTGCGCCGTGTGCACTTCGAGCACGGGCACAGTCGCGTGAGATGACAGCGCCGCGAGCTTTTCCTTATATCCTGGGATGTCCAAATCGATGACTTTGACATCGAACGGCAAGCCCGATTTGCGCAGCACCAGCCAAGGCCGCAGCGACCAAGAGGAATAATTATAGTTCCCGATGTGGAGTATCATTTGTGACATAGTCTTCCTCAATTTTATATCCTCATCCTGAGGAATGAGCGTAGCGAATGTCTCGAAGGATTGGTGCGATTAAAAACCGACCCTTCGAGTCCCGTCGCTGCGCGACGCCTCAGGGTGAGGATTATCTATTTGCTATCAAATGCCGCAACGGCCGCCGCATCACGCGGGGTGATATCACCTTCGCCCTTGAAATATTTCCAGCTGCGTTCGCATTTTTTATAGGCATTATTCTCAGACAATGGCTCGGCAGAAATAGCGCTCGCCTTCGTCGACAAATCGCATTCCGAGACAATCAAATAATCCGCAAGAGTATCATTTGGCTCGGCTGGATTCGCATATTCATCTTTACGCGTGACGCCAAGCGCTGACAGCGCCGCTGTTAGCTTGCTATCCTCTGGCGCAATGACGCGGGCCTCTAGGCTCGAACGGATGACTTTATCTTTGCGCAGCGGTTCAATGACTTCGGAAACACTTGAACGGAAATCTTGTATGACTTTCATTTTATCAGTCAGCCCCTCCTCCCAAGGTACTATTCCATCAAGCGAATAAAACTGTTGCAAATGAATGCTGTCATTCTCATCTGGGTATCTTGTTTGCCAAACTTCTTCCATGGTGAAGGATAGTATTGGCGCAAACCAAGTTGTGAGACATTTGAAGATATAATTCATCGCTGTTCGACATGAACGGCGGCGTTGGCTATTTAACGGGTCGCAATAAAGCGCGTCTTTTCGAATATCAAAGTAAAATGACGACAAGTCATTGATACAGAAGTTCATAAGCATAGAAACTATATGCTTATGGTCGTGTTCATTAACACAATTTCTGTGACTGCTTTCTAGCTGAACTAAACGTCTACAAACCCATTTCTCAAGCGCAGGCATATCGCCGTAATCCACCGCGTCCGCCTCATCAAAACCGTCGAGAGCGCCAATCATATAGCGCAGCGTATTGCGCAGCTTGCGATAGGCATCGACATTGGTTTGGATAATCTCTTTGCCAATTTTCAGATCATTTGACCAATCGGATGAGGCCGTCCAAAGGCGCATAATCTCTGCGCCGTATTGCTTGGAAATGTCTTCGGGGCTCATCGTATTGCCGAGCGATTTGGACATTTTCAGGCCCTTATTATCGACGACAAAACCATGGGTCAGCACAGCGTCATAAGGCGCTTCGCCGTAAACGGCACAGCTCTCAAGCAGGCTGGATTGGAACCAGCCGCGATGCTGGTCAGAGCCTTCGAGATAAAGGTCCGCGCGGTCAGGCAGGTCGTCACGCCGTTTGAGGCAGAAGGCATGCGTGCTGCCGCTATCAAACCACACGTCGAGAATATCGGTGACCTTCTCCCAGCCGTCATTTCCTTCAGGCATGAAATGGTCGAGCGGGGTTTCAAACCAACCGTCAACACCGTGCTCTTCGACCTTGGCAAGGATACGCGCATTGATAGCGTCCGCATCGGAACGGTCAGTATGAAGCTCTCCGTTCAGGCCGACAATCAGCGTAATCGGCACGCCCCAATTCCGTTGACGCGAGATAAGCCAATCGGGGCGGTCAGCCACCATTGTCGAGAGACGGTTTCGTCCGCGCTCTGGAAAGAATTTCGTTTTCTCGATCGCGCCTATCGCTTTATCGCGCAAGCCGCCACTGCTCATAGAAACAAACCATTGCGGCGTGGCGCGGCGGATGACGGGGGCTTTGGACCGCCAGCTATGGGCGTCACGCAAAGTCATCATTCCGCGTGCGAGAAGATTGCCGCATTCAACCAGCGCCTTAAGCACTTCGGGGTTGGCCTTACCGTCTTGGCCACGTTTCTTCCCGCTCGTGCGGATAACGTCTAGCCCTTGGAAACGCGTCGGCATGACGTCGGTGTAGCAGCCCGCATCGTCGAGCGTCATCGGGACTTTGGGGTTAATGCCGAGCGCCTCGAGCTTCGTCGCATTGCTCATCCAAACGATATAGTCGTCCTCACCATGGCTTGGCGCGGTGTGGACAAAGCCTGTACCGGCATCCGCCGTGACATGGGAGCCTTCGAGGAGTGGGACGGGGAAATCGTAATGACGCCCTGCTGCGCGGTCTTCATCAGTAACGCCGTCCCAATTTTTGAGCGGGTGGTCGAGGACTATATTTCCTAAATCTGTTACTGCGCCAAGTCTCTCAAAAGACTTAATAAGCCCTGCCTTACGAACGGTTTCCCACAAGTCATCCGCTACGATCAAAGTATCCCCCGCTTTTGACCAAGGCTCAAATTCGCTTTCCTCCATTTCCAACACAACGTAAACGCCGTAAGCAATGTTAGAAGAAAAACTAACAGCCCTGTTTGCGGGAATAGTCCAAGGAGTAGTAGTCCAGATTACTATACTGGCATCAGAGCAAGCTTCTAGCAAAGAAACCGTATCCACGGTTCCATCAGAACCTACGGAAGTTGGCCCATCCCGCACAGGAAACTTCACATAAATCTGTGTCGCCTTTTTATCGTGATATTCGACTTCGGCTTCGGCCAGCGCTGTTTGCTCCACAGGGCTCCACATGACGGGTTTTGAGCCGCGGTAGAGTTGCCCTGTTTTCGCGATTTTTAAAAGCTCGGCGCAGATGTCGGCCTCGCTTTGGAAGTTCATCGTCTTATAAGGATTATCCCATTCGCCAATAACGCCAAGGCGTTTGAATTCTTCGCGCTGAATGTCGAGCCACTCACTCGCATATTCACGGCAGCGTTTACGAAATTCCGGGCCGCTGACCTCGTCCTTTGTGCGGCCTTTACCGCGAAATTCTTCTTCGACTTTCCATTCAATCGGCAAGCCGTGGCAATCCCAACCCGGCACATAATGCGCGTCAAAGCCCGCCATTTGGTGGCTCTTATTGATGATGTCTTTGAGGATTTTATTGAGCGCCGTGCCCATGTGAATATGGCCATTGGCATAGGGCGGGCCGTCATGCAGGCAATAGGTCGGGCGACCTTTGGATTGCGCGCGCAGTTTCTCAAACAACTCCATCTTCGCCCATTTCGCGAGCCATTCAGGCTCTTTCTTCGGCAGACCCGCGCGCATGGGAAAATCAGTCTTCGGAAGGAATAAAGTCTCGCGGTAATCGCGGCTCTCGTCAGAGGTAGCAGATGTCATAGTAATCTCGGGTTTGGGGTGTTCAAAGAAGGCGCCGTTACAGGCTAAGTCCCGATACGCTGGGCCGTTATAGGGCGCGTATCGGGCTGGTAATTCGAGATATAATCACGATTTTGAACATGAGTGACAGCTAACACAGCCCGCATATTTCGCCAAGTCAGAAGTTAGGAGCCGAGACCGTCTCTGCGAGCCTACTTAACCCCAAATTCGTCAATCAATTCACGTTTGATCCGGGCGAGTGTGAAACCGAGGTTATGGCGGCGCAGGGTCTTTTCGGGCAAGTTTTCGAGGCGCGCCTTATACGGATCTTCGTAGTTTTTCAGCATGTCCTTATGCATAGAGCGGATCATCAGCAAATGCCCACCGCGCACGAGCACAAAATACAGCATGAAAAACCCCACAATCACCGCATTATGATCGAGCGTTTTTTCGTTATTTGTAAGCCACCCAAACGTCAAAAGCACAAGCAAGAGAACAGCGGCGCTCGGCAGGACAATGCGCTGCATCCAACTTTTAAGCGATAGAAAGCGGTGTTCGAGTTCTGACGGGGTCATAAGTGTCTTACGTTTACTCCCAATGCCCAGCTTGCACAAACATCAGCCTTTTGGAACCATTTTGTCGCAGGCCCGTTTAATTGTCAGTCTAATAAACGGAGGCCAATATGGCGCAAAACAATTCAAATAAAAACGGTCTCATCGCCGCACTTGTCGTTATTTCGGTCGCTCTCGGCGGTTACGTCATCTATCAACAGCAAACAAAGCCTGATTTATCCATCAGCGTGTCGGAAGACGGCATTGATGTTGATACGAATTAGGCCCCAATTGGACCCTTAGACTTAAAAGCCCTCTGCCTCGCAGGGCTTTTTTTATGACGTCGGCACGTCCGTAATGCGGATATGGTTTGGGTGATCAGAAAACCTGTCCAGCCAAGCCATGATGTTCGGATATTGGGTGAGGTCAAACCCGCCCTCGCCTGCGACATGGGTATAGGCGTAGAGCGCGACATCAGCGATCGTGCGCCCATCGCCCGAGTCGTTGACCACAAACCACAGATTATCCGCGAGATGTGCTTCCATAATATCTAGCGCAAGATAGCCGCGTTTCGTGAGCGCGGGCAGTTCAGATTTGCGCTGTTCCATAGCGTAGTGATGAATATAGCGCGCCACAGCAATGCTCGGCTCATGCTTATATTGTTCAAAAAACATCCATTGTAGGCATTTGGCTTGGTCAAACGCGTTCTTCGGCCAATAGGGCGTGCCCTCGGCGAGGAAATACATAATCGCATTTGATTCCGCGATGCGGCGACCACCTGATAGCTCAAGCAAAGGTATTTGGCCGACAGGATTTACGGATTTAAACCCGTCGGTTTGGGACTCGCCTTTGACGATATTAATGTCCACATGCTCATAATTAAGCCCGAGATAGGACATCAACAGCCTTACCTTATAACTATTCCCCGACGGCAGATAATCATAGAGCTTCATTGAAATGTCTTCACCTAAGCGGCGAGGCGTTCCTTAGCCAGTTCGCCGAGATCGCGCCATTCTGGATTTTTACGCGCTACAAGAGCATCAATCCATTCACGAGAGGCCGAGCGAAGAGCTTCGGCACGAGACGTTGCCGCCTCAATGCTGTTATGGCGCTCGACATAAACAAGTTGGTCAATGCGAAAGGCTTTCACAGATGAGCGACCTGCGCGGTGTTGAAACAGACGCCGTTTAAGATCACGCGCTGTGCCGATGAAGATAGGACCACCACCCTTTTTAGAATGTGACTGCCCTGCGAGTATATATGTATAATGATGTGTCATAGTATTCTTCGTAAAATCTAGACGTGAACAAATAGTGAACATAATAATATTCCTCTGTGTATAGCCTGTGGATAACTGTTCCAACATGACCCAAAGCTGAATAATGTGGTTAACAAAGGTTAAAGGCGATTGCGTAGATTTTGAGTGCTTCTTTCGGTTTTGGCTAAGAGAGAATCGATTCTAGCCTGTGGATATTTATGGGGACAGTTAATCACTGTGGTTAATAGAATCTGAATCCAGCGCTTTCAGGATGAAAGCGCGACAAGCCAAACGCTTCGCGTTATGGTTACGGCGTCCTGACAGACACCTTTAGGCGCAGCTAAGGGCTTTCCGCAGGAAAGCCCGACAAGGGCGGAGCGGGGAGCGTTCTTTTCCAATGGAAAAAACGCGGCGCGAGCACCGCTTGTTCAATTCAATACTTGGTCTCACCTTTTAACCGTCACCCTCGTGCCATGTCGGACGGACGTTTCCGCACGAGGATCTATCAAGAGGGCTTAATGACGGGTCGTTTGGAGGGCCAATTTACCATGGACCCTCGCATCAAGTGCGAGGGTGACGGATAGAGCGATGAAAGCGTTAAGCCTTACGCAGCTTCGAGGTGCCGTCTGCGGCTGTCTCTAGGACAAGGCCCTTCTCCTTGAGCGTATCGCGTATCGCGTCAGAGGCTTTGAACGCCTCGCCCATGGCCGCTTTGTCGCCCGCTTCTTTCGCCACCATGGCTTGTGCACGCACGGTGTCATATTCCGCCGCGAGCGCGTGGTCAGCGTCAGAGATGCCGCCAGAGAACCACTCTTCGGGGTCGCGCTGGAAGAGGCCTAGGAGGTTACCTAAATGCAACAAAACGCCGAGAGCTTCAGCGATATTACTTTTTTGATTGGCTTCCCATTTATCAAAGTCGTCTAAATATAATTGAATATTCTCAGCTTCTTCGTGTATGGCCATAGCCGCCATATCAAAAAAGCTGCTTGACTGTTTCGGCAAGGTCTTCAACCAATAGTATTGACGGTTAATAACGGATACTTGCCCCATAATAAGGCTCTTGGTTTCTGGCGTATTCAAATCATTAAAGAGAGGAAAAGTGAAAGACTCGGAAATATCTTCCTTTGACTGACTCACCTCTTTAGCAGTTCTTATTGCACCATAAATCAAATTGAGCAGAGCCTTACTATCGCTTAAAGTTTTAGTCCTCCAGTCTAGAGCTTTTCCATGTTGGGAAGCGAGCAAAGCAAACCGAATAACTTCGCCGTCCCAATCTTTCAGCAGGTCGCGGACGAGTTTCACATTGCCGAGGCTCTTTGACATCTTTGTGTCGCCCATATTAAGGAACTCATTGTGCACCCAATAATTGGCCATAGGCGTGCCGCCGTGGGCGCAATTGCTTTGCGCGATTTCGTTTTCGTGATGCGGAAATTTGAGGTCGACGCCGCCGCAGTGAATGTCGATGGTCTCACTATCCGTGTCTTTGGTGAGCGTTTCTTTCGCCATGGCGGAGCACTCAATATGCCAGCCTGGACGGCCACGTCCAAAGGGAGCGTCCCAACCCACGCCGTCAAGCTCTGGCTTCCACAAGACAAAGTCCGCCGCGTTCTTTTTACGCGCGACTTCGCCCTCGCCGACACGGTCGCCGCCGCGCAGCGCATCAAGTGTATTGCCTGACAATCTGCCGTAGTCCTCATATTTAGAGACATCAAAAAACACATGCCCATCAGAGGCATAGGCGAATGTGTTCTTCTCTGAAGGTCCGTCTGGCCCCGTCGAGAGGAGCGTTTCAATCATCTCAATCATGCCGCCAATGTTTTCAGTCGCGAGCGGTTGATGCGTCGGCGGAAGGCAGCCAATCGCCGCCAAATCCTCATTATAAATCCGCGCATATTTCTCTGTAATCACGGAAATATCGACGCCCTGCTCCTTGGCGCTTGCGATGATTTTATCATCTACATCGGTAATATTGCGCGCATAGACGACATGATCTTCGCCGTAGATATGACGCAGCACGCGAAACAGCACATCGGCCACCACCGCAGCGCGGGCATTGCCGATATGGGCATAGCTATAGACAGTGGGGCCGCAATTATACATCGTCACCCGCTTTGGATCTTGTGGTTCAAATTGCTCTTTCTGTCGCGTCAGCGAGTTATAGAGCGTAAGCGGATGTTGCGTATCAGTCATAGCATCTTTCATAATAGGGGCGACTTACCCCGCTTTGCCCTTGTTTTAAAGAGCGGATTGCCCACGTAAGGCACTATGAGAATTCAACAAATTATCGCCGCAGGGCTTATCGCGATTATGTTCGCCGTCGGGATACACGGCGCGCTGCAACCTGATGCGGGGCTGCTTAAGTTCCGCGCGGTTGACAATATGGCTTATGGCAATGGCAACACCAACGGGATGAGCGTGTCTATGGTGCGCGATTTCCTAAACGATAATCCGCAAGTTGATACGCTCGTCATGGGCAAAATGCCCGGCACGAAGGATGCAGATATGAATATCCGTATCGCGCGCGAAATTCGTAAGCGTGGGCTGAAAACCCACCTGCCGAGGAACGGCTTTATCGCCTCTGGCGCCGTGGACTTATTCCTCGCAGGCGTTGAACGTACAATGGAATGCGGCGGTATGATTGGCGTGCATAGCTGGGGCCTGACGGGGGACCGTACGCAAACGATTTCGCCCAAAACCATGGGCGTCGACCACCGCCAGAAATTCCACGAAGCCTTCTTGCGCGATATGGGCATTGACCCCGCCTTTTACGTCTTTACGCGCGACTCTGCGGAGCCAGATGATTTGCACTTTATGACGGCGGAAGAAATTAAACGCTACGGCCTGCTGACCGAAGAGGGTTGTCGCGACTAGCGTTTCTTGAAACTGAAGTTTTTCATCGTATGGGCGTGACGTTCTGCATCTGTGAGCGGTAGAGCCTGCTTTGGGCACAGTACAAAATGCACCCATGTGAGCAAGCGTCCGACAATGATGAAGATGGGCAGCAGAAAGAGCGCGAGTTGTAGCGATTCTGGCAAGCTGCGAAACAATGCTTGATAGAGATAAATCATATCCATGAACCAGCCTTCGCTACGTCCTGTCGGACTAAATTCAGCCGCGATAGGGCGACCTACCATTACGATTAAAACGAACCAAACCTTAGCTACTCCGAAGAGAGTCCCTAGCGCCGCGAGGAACCACTTTTGGTGATAGAAGCTCAAAAATCCTAAGCTGAGACCCAAAAGGGCTGATTTCGCAATAAACACCATATGGATTAGCTAACCGTTGTTTATTTAAAAATGGTAGACAGCACGCCCCATCCCCGCATCACATTCATGCGTAAATATCACTAGTCATCTCCCCCTCACCCGCGCTATAGGCCCCCACATGAGCACTGAACCAAAAAAAAAGCCCGCCCTGAAAGCTGTTGAGAGGGTCGAGCGCCCTTCTAAAGAAGAGGCGATGGCGGCTGTCCGCACGCTGATTGCCTGGGCTGGCGACAATCCGAACCGCGAAGGCCTCAAAGATACGCCAAAGCGCGTCGTGAACGCCTATTCCGAGTGGTTTCGCGGCTATGACCTCGACCCCGAAGACGAGCTATCGCGCGTATTTGAGGATGTCTCTGGCTATGATGATATGGTCATCTTGCGCGAAATCGACGTCGAGAGCCATTGCGAGCATCATATGGCGCCCTTTCTAGGTACGGCCTATGTCGCTTATCTGCCGACTGACAAAGTCGTAGGTATTTCAAAGCTCGTGAAAGTGGTCGAAATTTTCGCCAAACGCCTACAAACGCAAGAAACCATGACGGCTCAGATTGCCGACGCGATTGATAATGCGCTTAAGCCGCGCGGATCAGCCGTCATGATTGACGCTGTGCACCAGTGCATGAGCACACGCGGCGTACATCACCCCAATGTCAGCACAGTCACGACGCAGTTTACAGGCGAGTTTAAAACCAACCCTGCCCTGCAAGACCGTTTTCTAAAACTAATTGGGAAATAAGCCGCTAAGCGTGAATGAGAGCGTCGCGGCGGCAAGGAATAACAAGGTCTTTTGCCTTAATTTCTTCACCCTCAAATATAAAGGCGAGACTTTCGCGGCTGCAAGATAAGTCCTCGCACAAGCTTTTCAAAGCCTGTTCACGTTCGCGCGATAAAAATTCTGATAATTCTAATGCGCTTTTAAAATGTTTTGACATATGTTCCTCGGAACGCCCCGAGTTGCATTTCCATAAAGTCTTATAAATAGCCCTCATGCAAGCGACTTAAGATTTTAAATTGCTCTCATAAGAGATTATGACAGTTGTAATTAACCCAAAATGAATAAACCCGCCTCGAAGGGCGGGTCTTTCATTAGTATCATATCAGAGCGTTAAGTGCTTAAGCCGCAGCCGCCTCTTCAGACTTTTTCAAGATCGCTTTTTTAATCTTCTTGGCTTTGTCCGTCAGCTTATGGTTCTTTGTACCAAGGAGGAAGCCGTCAAGGCCGCCTTTGAAATCGACAGTGCGGAGCGTTTTGGCAGCAATGCGCATTTTGAACTTTTGGCCGAGAGTATCTGACGGCAAAGTCACCGTGCAGAGGTTCACGTTAAAACGGCGGTTGGTTTTAATATTTGAGTGAGACACATTGTGGCCGCTCATGGGGCCTGTATCGAGAAGATCGCAACGACGTGACATAGTCAGCACCTTTGGTAAAATTAAAAAGACCCGCACGAGTCGCGGGTTGTTCAGTTGAAGGGGCAATTACGGGCTAAATAGACTATCGTCAACCCTTTTTGACGGCTAAAACAGCCGGTAGTGCCACTATAAGGACGATAT
Organism: uncultured Caulobacterales bacterium; assembly: GCA_964424575.1. Lineage (GTDB taxonomy): Bacteria > Pseudomonadota > Alphaproteobacteria > Caulobacterales > Maricaulaceae > Fretibacter. Next base: position 55,565 of record CAYRIV010000015.1, read on the forward strand.
ATCGCCCGCTGCAAATTTCACAAATGGCTTATGACGTAATTTTAATGCAATTCAGGCGGTTTGTTCATCTTACCGACGGCGGCAATACGCTAGAAGAGAGCATGAGAAAACTTACGCGTATATTTCCGGCCCTTTTGGCTTCAGCCAGTGTTATGACGCTCGGCGGCGCGGCAAATTCAGCGGCAGAGACAGCCACTGCACCCACGGCCATGCCCGCACCAACGCCGTTGATTGAAGGCCGCAACTTCCCAAACCTAAACGCGCGTAACCTCAGTGAAACGACTTACCACGTCGCCCCGCCGACAGATGCCGCCACGCAATTTAGCTTTCGGCTCAAAGGCTATGTCTTTGGCATAAAGATGATTACAGCGCATTATAACGGCTATACCGAAGGTGACCGCTACGCCGCCTATACAGATATTAAAACCTCTGGCCTCGGCGCGCTGCTCAAGAAAATGGAGATTTGGGCCGTCAGCAAAGGGCAATATAACCGCCAAGGTCTTACACCGGGTTTCCACGTGCAGCAAAATATGGACGGTAAAGAACGTCGCGTAGAGATGAATTATGACACCGCCGCGAAGTCTGTGGACGTGAACATCATCCCAACGCTCGGTAGCCAAGGCGTGCCGCCCGCCTCTCCCGAGGAACGCTACAGCGCTAATGACACGATATCTGCCATCATGGCGCTCCTAATGCGCGGGCAACGGCTCGACGCGCCTTTTTGTGACGGCAAAGTCCGCGTGTTTGACAGCAAGCAGCATTATAACCTGCGTATGGTGCGCGCGGGCGAAGGCAAAGAACGCTTTGGCGGCGAGAAACTCGTCACGCAGGTTTGCGAAATTTACTATGAGCCTATCAACGGCTTTGATCCTGAAGACCTTCCCGACCAAGAGGAAGGCGGTACGCCGATGAAAGTCGAGTTCGTTGCCCGCCCCGACCTCGGCCTCTATGTCCCGCTACGGTTTAGCTATAAAATCAGTTCTATTAAAGCCGTCATCAAGCTTGATGAAATGTCATGGATTGCCCCGAACACACGAAAAGTCGTGACGGTTGAGGATTAACCTCTCTTAAGCTGTCTGTGGTAAATTCACGCGTTGAACCCTCGCGCGGAATCGCGGATAAGACCTTATGAGCACCCCCTTAAATCCCGCGATTGTGCGCGCCATTCTTGGCCCGACCAATACGGGTAAGACGCATTATGCGGTGGAACGTATGCTTGGACGAAGCTCTGGCTGTATCGGCCTGCCGCTGCGGCTTCTCGCGCGCGAAGTCTATGACAAAATCTGCCGTATAAAGCACCCCAATCAAGTCGCGCTGATTACGGGCGAGGAAAAAATTACGCCGCGCAATGCGCAATATTATGTCTGCACCGTTGAAGCCATGCCGCTGGAAAAACGCTTTGCCTTTGTCGCGATTGATGAAATCCAGCTCATGTCAAATTTTGAACGCGGTCATATTTTCACTGACCGCCTCCTGCATGCGCGCGGGACTGAGGAGACTTTATTTTTGGGCGCAGAGACAGCGCGCTCTATCATTCGCGACTTACTACCCGACTGCCGGTTTGAGACGCGCGAACGCTTTTCCACGCTCAGCTATGCAGGCCACACCAAAGTCACGCGATTGCCCAAACGCTCTGTTATCATTGCGTTTTCTGCGGCCGAAGTTTACGCACTGGCCGAGCTTATCAGGCGGCAACGTGGCGGCGCGGCGGTGGTCATGGGTGCCCTCTCCCCACGCACACGCAACGCACAAGCCGAGCTTTTCCAAAGCGGTGAAGTCGACTTTCTTATCGCGACAGACGCAGTCGGCATGGGGCTAAACCTCGACACAGATCACGTCGCCTTTGCCTCTATCCGCAAATATGATGGGCGGCGCAGACGTATGCTCACCCCGATGGAGCTTGGCCAAATCGCGGGCCGTGCGGGACGGTTTAGAAATAACGGTACCTTTGGCACAACAGGCGACTGCCCTCCGTTGGACGAGGAAACCGTTGCGCGTATAGAAGCCCATGAATTTGAGCCTATCCCGCGTGTGGAGTGGCGTAATTCTGATCTTAATTTCAGCTCACTCGCCGCGCTTGATGACTCGCTGCATCAGCCTACACCAGAACGCCGCCTGCGCCGTGTTCAAGGCTGCACAGATGAACTCGCCCTAGAACGCCTCGCCAGCATTCCCGAGGTCGTCGCCTCTGTCGCCCCGACCCGCATTGATGCCAAGCAAGCGGTGAAACGGCTGTGGGATGTGTGCCAAATCCCTGACTTTCGCAACGTCACAATTGATGCCCATGTGAAGTTATTACAAGACATCTACCGTCTGCTGATTACACACGGCGGGAAATTGCCCGATGATTTTATGGAAAAACACGTCTCAAGACTAGACGAGTTGAGCGGAAGCGTGGATATTCTCTCTACGCGCCTTGCACAAATCCGCACATGGACGTATTGCGCAAATAAGACGAGTTGGATGTACCAACCCGGTTATTGGATTGACCGCACGCGCGAGGTTGAGGACCGCCTTTCTGACGCGTTACATGAAGGCCTCATTGCGAGATTTGTTGACCGGCGGACGTCGGCCCTTCTCAAAGGAATTGGAACAGGAACAGCTATGGATAGCTCGGTTAAGGATAACGGCGAAGTCTGGGTAGATGGACATTTGATTGGGCGTCTCGACGGGTTGAAATTTGTGCCTGATGAAACAGGATCAGACGTCGAAGCCAAAGCCTTGCTTGCCACCGCCGCCCAATCCGTAGGTCCTGAAATCGACCGCCGCCTCACAAGCCTCTCTGGCGGGACGCATGCTATCTTCACACTCTCAGATAAAGGTGAAATCCTCTGGGGCGGAAAGCCTGTCGGGCGCATCGCAAGCAGCGGCACGGTCTTTAATCCTGACGCAGAACTGATTGGCGGACAACTCGGCAATACCAACCTTCAGACCATGGCGACTCAACGCATGCGCGATTATCTGAAGGCGGAGGTCACTGCGAAACTCGCCCCACTTGAAGCGCTGAAAACACTGTCAAATTCTGATACGGCTTTGCCCGAAGCGAAAGGGTTTGCTTACACGCTGCTAGAAGGGTTTGGCTCTATCGACCGTTCTTCGCAGGGCAAACTCGTCAAAGCCCTCGACCAAGACGCGCGCAAACAGCTTCGCGAAGTTGGCGTATTTTTTGGACAATATCATGTGTTTATGCGCGATATGCTTAAGCCCAAGCCAGCTACGCTTCTGTCCCTTCTCGTCGCCTACGGGGCAGGCGGTGATAAAAAACCGTTCATCCCATTTGCAGGCGTGACGTCTATCCCCAACGAAGGCGAGTTGGCGTCTAAGAACTTCTCAAAAGAAGCTTTGGCTCTTATGGGGTTCAAGGCCGCAGGGCCACGCATTGTGCGCTTTGATATCCTTGACCGTCTCGCAGGGCTCATCCGCCAAGCGCAATCCGAAAATGGCTCGCGCCGCTTCCAAGTCATGCAGGAAATGCTCGCACTCCTCGGCTCTAACTATGAAGACGTGCGCGGCGTGTTGACCGCGATTGGGTATAAATCCGAAGTTGTCGAGCCTAAGCCTGAAACAGAGACCAAAGCTGAGCCAAATTCCGAGACGGCCGAAACGGCTATCCCTGTTGAGCAGATCAAATCCGACACAGCCGTACAAGGCATCCCGCCCAAAGACGACGCCCAGCCTTCGGCCACGGATATGAGTACGCCGAGCGGTGCGATATCTGACGCCGTCGTTGCGAGCACATCTGTCGTTGGCGCCCCACCAGAAGACCTCGCCAAGGCAGCACCTGAAACTGCGCCCGCGCCTAAACCCGCCCGTAAACAACCCCAACCTTTGCAAGTCTATAATCCTCGCGAAGAAGACGCAGACGGCAACACAGTCGAGCTAGAGAATAATGAATTCTGGTTCTATCCCATGCGTCCGAAAGGCCCCGCGAAAAACAGTCGTGGAAATCCTAAGCGCGGAAACAAAGCCCAGCACCGTAAAGGCTCTGGCGGAAACGACTCGCGCAAAAAGTCCGCGCCAAAACCTGCGATTAAGCCAGAAGACAGCCCATTTGCGGCCCTGCTCGCGCTTAAAGGTAAGAAGGACTAGCCTTGGAGGCAGTGAGCCCTGACGCGGAGCCAACCCAGCGGCTTGATGTATGGTTGTTTCGCACGCGCCTGTTTAAAACACGTAGCCTTGCGGCTAAAACCATCTCCAAAGGCAAGCTTCGCCTCACCCGTACGGGCCAAACGCAGCGCATTTCAAAGCCGCATTACAACGTCCGCGCGGGCGATGGCCTATCCTTTATGCGAGGGCAGACAATGCTGAGCGTGAGCGTGTCGTCTATGCCTGAGCGCAGAGGCCCTGCGTCGGAAGCGAGGGCTCATTATGAATTGATGGAAACGGCGAATTCATCGCAGCGCCAAGATGTTGACAAATCAGCCGCAAACCGCCACATCCGCCCCTCATAAGACTGAAATACTCGAGACTCCCTCATGACCTATATTGTCAAAGACGAATGCATCAAATGTAAGTTTATGGACTGCGTCGAAGTCTGCCCTGTGGACTGCTTCTATGAGGGCGAAAACATGCTCGTCATTCACCCTGATGAATGCATTGATTGCGGTGTCTGTGAACCCGAATGTCCTGTCGACGCCATCGTCCCCGACACAGAAGACGACCCCGACGGCAAGTGGCTAGAAATTAACTCAAAATACGCCGAGCTCTGGCCCGTCATCACCGTGCGCAAAGAACCACCCGCAGATCACAAAGAATTTGAGAACGTCACAGGCAAGTTCGAGAAATTCTTTAGCGAAAAACCTGGCGCGGGTGATTTGTAGGCTGGGTTTATTTATTTTAAAGAGACCTTTCTCTCACCGTCACCCTCGGGCGTGACCCGAGGGTCTATCCTACGACATCATACAATTGATTAGGCCGTTTCTTTTTTATAGTTTAGCGCGCACTCTAAATGGTTTATAATACAACGCGTGTTGGACCCTCGGAACAAGTCCGAGGGTGACGTATTGTGGGGGTATGGCCTTCCTCACTTTACCCCCATGACTCATCCCTTCCTCCCTGCTACTCTCCCCAAAAATAACATCGGGGAAACAGATATGTACAACGTCACGCTCACAGAGTCTTACTTCCCAGCGCAGGGTGGGACGCCGCCGAAGCCTTTGACGATATGTGATATGCTGCGCGCCTCTGCCGCGAAATATCCTGATCAGGCGGCGGTGAAAGAACTGACAGAGAGCGGAGAGATTGCGCGCATTTGGACTTACCCTGAATTTCTCGCCGATAGCGAACGTCTCGGTCGTGCCCTCGCGAGCCGCCATGCTGAGGGCGCGCGCGTGGCGGTCTATGCCAACAACATCCCCGAATGGTTGCTGCTCGAAATGGGGTGTGCCTTTGCCAATCTGACCCTCGTGACGGTTAATCCCGCCTATCAGAAACGGGAGCTAAAATTTGTGCTAGAGCAATCCCGCTCGGAAGCGATTTATTATATCGAGAGTTACCGCGGTAATCCGATGGGCGAAATTGTCAAAGTGGCTTGTGACGAAATCCCTGCCATTAAACAACGCATTTTGCTCAATGACCACGACGCTATTTTTGCAGGCGAAGACGAGGGTCAACTCCGCACCCCCGCCCCGCGTGACGCCGCGCAAATTCAATATACCTCTGGCACAACAGGCTTCCCCAAAGGTGCACTACTGCACCACCACGGCCTTGTGCAAAACGGGATAGACGCGGTCGGGCGCGGCGGGATTAAGGCGGGCGATAGCTTCATCCATCACATGCCGCTGTTCCATACCACAGGCTGTGCAGTGCTCGCACTTGGCGGTCTGGCGAGCGGGTCGACTATGCTCCTCGCGCCAGGTTTTGACCCTATGCAGATCGTAGAGATTATCGAACGCGAGAAGATCAACTTCGTCCTCGGTGTGCCCACTATGCTCGTCGCGCTTATTGCGGTGACGCGTCAAACGGGGCGTGATGTGTCCTCTGTTAAACGCCTCATGTCAGGCGGGGCGATGGTCGCGCCGCAACTCTGTCATGACGCGCTAGAGGTTTTCGGCGCGCCTATTCAGATTGTCTATGGTCAGACTGAGACCTCCCCCGTGCAGACACAAACATGGTATGACGACGCGTTTGAGGACCTCACTCAAACCATCGGCCAACCCCTGCCCTATACCGAAATGTCCATCCGCGACCCGCAGACAAATGCGGTCTTGCCGATTGGCGAGCAAGGCGAGATTTGCGCGCGCGGCTATCATGTCATGCTTGGTTATAATGATAATCCAGACGCCACCTCTGCGGCGATTGACGCCGACGGCTGGCTCCATTCCGGAGACTTAGGCCGCATGGACTCGCGCGGATATTTGCGCATCACGGGTCGCGTAAAAGAAATGATTATTCGCGGCGGCGAGAACCTTTTCCCTGTCGAGATTGAAAACGCTATGCTTGAGCATCCCGAAATAAACGAGGTCGCCGTCGTCGGTGTCGCAGACGAAAAATGGGGTGAACAAGTCGCCTGCTTTATCAAAACCAGCGACACACCAAGCTTCACTGCAATTGATCTCAAAGCCTTCGTCCGAGACCGCCTCTCTCCACAAAAAACCCCCGCCTATTGGATCGTCGTAAAAGACTGGCCGCTGACAGGGTCAGGTAAAGTGCGGAAGTTTAAACTCGCCGAGATGTTTGAAGCAGGTGAGTTTGAGGTTTGGGGATAATTAATTCCCTTGCCGAATATAAGCCCTATAGGCCGTCGGCGACATACCAAACCACCGTTTTGCTGCGGCCGTAAACGACCTATCTGTCGTATAGTCGAGCATTGTGGCGACACGCGCGATAGAGATATCTGACTCTTCTAGCAAACGCTCGGCGAGGTTTCGGCGGACATCATCAAGCACTTCGGAATAGCTTGTACCTTCATCCTTTAATAGGCGTTGAAGCTTTTTTGGATGCATCTCAAGTGCTGCGGCAATCTGCGTAACATCAGATGAATTTGTGCCCATTATTATGGGTAAAATTTCAGCTATGTTGAGCCGCAGAGTTTGTTTCACGCGAGGCGTACGATTTTGTCGAGTCTTGAAATAAGTTTCAATCAGGGGCGATACAAACTTCGTGAAAGCGGACGACTTTTCGACATGTAAGATTTCGCGATCGGCGACAATCATATTACGTTCCGCGTTAAACTCTACGGCACAGTTAAAGATTTTTTGATACATACTCAAATCAGCCGGCGCATTGTGTTGAAATGTGACGCGAGTAATTTTTAAATTTGGAATAAGTCGTCGCCCCGTAACAACTATATCTCCCATAATTTGTTCGATAAATTGCCGACACGGCACTGACAAAGGATGAATTGAAATAATTCCCCTGGCCTCACCTAATGCGGTATCATCTTCATAGCTATATCGCACACCGTTTGTATGCACAGTCTGATATTTAATTGCGAGATCCAAGAAATGTCTCACACTCGTCGCATTTTTCACTAGAAACAAGGTTGGACCGTTATGTCGGTGATCCTGAGTGAAGAACTCCACCCATTTAAGGCCTAGATAAGGCTCATTCAACTTCCGTGATGCCAGCTCAAAATACCGCACCATCGCGTTCCAAGATACAAATTGAATTCTGCCCTTTTGCGGCGTTGTATTCAGCCCAGCCTCATGCATCAGAGCCAATGGATTACCCCCAAGTTTGAGAATAAATTCATCAAATCCGTCGGTCTGCAAATAAGACCGAGTGTATAAACCTTCTTTGTTCATGCGCCTCTTTTTACCACATCATAAAGGAATTGAGCGCTCGGGGATGTGGTGGGGCCGAGCGCTCAACGCTGTATCATGGGAAATGGGACAGCGTATTCATGAAGGTCCAACGCTATAACATCTCGATAAGACCTGCGTTCTTTGCCAATAAATAATAAAAGGTCACACGCCGTTTATGTCGGTCGCCCTTCATAGTTTGACAGACTGTATTAATGGCCTCTTCTGCGGACTCTGGTCCCATGCCTAACTTTTTGGCACAAAACCCATCTCTGACACGCTGTCGCTCCGCTTCATCTGTACAAGACACGATGGATGCATCTCTACTTCGCAAAGCTATGCCGCAATATAAGACAATTTTCTGCACGCGATCGAGGGCCGCGCCTCGATGATAACGCCTAACGTCTTCAATATAATCTACTGCTTTGGGCACATTAGGCTCCAATAACAATTGGATCATGATGACCCATGGGCGACGTTATAACTTTGAATAAATTTTCGACAAATCCGTGCAGCCGAGTCGGTAAATCAGGTGTATTTTCAATTTTAAAAAATCTTGAATTTGGCAAAGCTTGCACAGCATAGACAACAAGGAATGACTTTTGAAATCGGTCTGCATAGGTCACTTTTACGGTAATTAAATAATCAAGATCTGACTGCCGCGTGTATAGTTTGCTTATCGGATTTTTGTTGGGCTTAGGTCGGCTCGGTGAAAATGGACGCAACCGGATTCGTGCAATCGCCGGACTTTCAAATACACTCAAACGTCTGATGTTCACGTCACTATGGTCAATTTTCGCAAGGGATTTATGTAACCGTTGCAACGGCGTTTCCGACGGCAAAGCGTAAGCCTGAAATGTAGATTTATAAATTTTATAGCTTGGCTTAAACATTTGAGCTCACAAGGCGGCAATCAGGTATCAAAAGCGATTTTGCGTCAGATAGACTTGGCTCTTGTTGTTCAAAAAGAAAATCCAACGTATCAATTGAACACGTCAATCGACGCGCAAGTAGGTTTAAAACAACATCTTGTGACAGACTATCGTTAGGACTCTGCGCTGGATCTGCCGTCATATCATCCTCCCAAAATATGATAAATTGCCCAGCTCAAGATAGAGCTGGGCATGAATCGAAGGCGGGGCAACACCTCCGATTCTCACGCCCCAGCGCCCCCAAGCGCTATAGTAGGTCGTGATATCTTTGGTTTAGGCATGCGCAGTCTTATGAAAAGGGCATTATGTCTTGTATTATGCGTTTACGCACGCAGCGACATTTTGTTCATATTCAGTTCATCTTGGGTTCATGCCCAGTTCAGATATCGTTTTTTCTTAGTTTGCGTATATTTCCCAAAATAATGCCGCTTTCTTATATCTAAGAGCCAAAACAGCCCATCAGACACAAGCTACGCATGGTTATTCGGGTAATAAAAAAGTTTACAACTGAGAAAGTTGAAATTGAGATGTTTAGGTAAACTCTGAAACGGACAACTTTTGTAATTTTGTCACAATAAATTTAGATAAGTCGGCCACTGATACATCCCGTTCAGCGTGCCTCCACCATAACAAAGACATCACTTCAGTTTCAGAGGGCACAAGATAGCAGATTTCTGAGAAATCCTGGTTTGAAAATTTAGTCCCTTAAATCTATCTCAAGCGCTTCTATAAACTCATAGAAGTCGTCTCCTGAGATTTCCAAATCAGAAACAAAGTTACTTTTGCTGTTCGAAGGAAAACCATTCATATCTCCATAAGGAGCAAACTCAGTTAGTAAGAGTGATAGAATATAAGCTTCAATATCCATTTTTTCTAAGCATTATAGCCAACCGCCCTAAACTTGCGTCCAATCCAAAACGACTTTCCCTGTCTTCCCCGTCTCCATCAAATCAAACGCCTTTTGAAAATCGTGGGCGGCGAAGCGGTGCGTGATCATCGGGCTCATGTCGAGGCCGCTATCCAGAAGAGCAAGCATTTTATACCAGGTTTCATACATTTGACGGCCATAAATGCCTTTAAGCGTCAGGGCTTTGCCGACGAGTTTGCCGAAATCGAGCGGGAACGGTTTTGACGGAATACCGAGCATGGCGATATTACCGCCCATCAGCATAGTGTCGAGCATTTGATTAAACGCAGGCTCTGCGCCGCTCATTTCTAGGCCTACGTCAAACCCTTCGGTCATGCCAATCTCAGCCATGACAGCGCGCAAGTCCTCATTCATCGTATTGACCATGCGCGTGCGCGGGGCAATTTTACGAGCGAAATCAAGCCGCCAATCATTAATATCGGTGAGCACGACACGGCGCGCGCCTGCTTTTTCCGCCACCGCCGCCGCCATAATACCGATGGGGCCAGCGCCTGTGATCAGGACATCTTCGCCGACCAAATCAAACGCCAACGCCGTATGCACCGCATTACCGAGCGGGTCCATAATGGCGGCAATCTCAAGCGGGAAATCATCCGGCAGCGGGATGACGTTAAATTCTGGCAGGGCAAGATACTGCGCAAACGCCCCTGGCAGGTTCACGCCAACGCCTTTGGTATCGGGGTCGAGGTGGAATTTGCCCGCGCGCGCATTTCTCGACCGCGTGCCGACGACATGCCCCTCGCCTGTCACGCGTTGGCCGACCTTCACGCGTTTGACTGTCGAGCCAATCGCCGCAACCGTGCCGCCATATTCATGACCCACGACAAGACCCACAGGCACGTTTTTCTGCGCCCACTCATCCCAGCGGTAGATATGCATATCCGTACCGCAGATAGCCGTGCGCTCGATTTTAATAAGGACTTCATTGGGCGCGATGTATGGCACGCCTAC
>CAYRIV010000016.1:0-64359 GCA_964424575.1 uncultured Caulobacterales bacterium
TCCATACAGCAGGCTGGCCGCTTGGGTTTAAGAACGGTGGCGGGTCATTTCTCTATCACGCTGAAAACAACCAAGTCTTCCTCGGATATATTGTCGATCTGAATTATAAAAATCCGCATCTTTATCCTTATGCAGAATTTCAGCGTTGGAAACACCACCCCGAAATTGAAGAACTGCTCGAAGGCGGTAAACGCGTCGCTTATGGCGCGCGCGTTGTGACTAAAGGTGGCTATCAGTCTATCCCGCAAACCGCTTTCCCAGGCGGCGCGCTTCTTGGCTGTACGGCAGGGCTTGTGAACTTGCCGCGCATTAAAGGCAATCATAACGCCATGCTATCAGGCATTGCAGCAGCGGAAGCGGCGTCAAAAGCGCTGGCCGCAGGGCGGACTGGCGATATCCTGTCTGATTACGATAAAGAGTTGCGTCGCGGCGAGGTTGGGCAAGACCTCAAACCTGTGCGCAATGTTGCGCCGCTTAACGCGCGCTTTGGCCCGTTGCTCGGCGGTATGATGATGGGCGGTCTAGATATGTGGGCAGCGACTATCTTTAAGTTTAATCCTTTCGGGACGCTGTCGCACGGCAAAGACGACGCGCAGTCCACAGGCAAAGATGAAGATTATAAAGAGATCGATTATCCTAAACCTGACGGGATTATCTCATTTGACCGCTTAACAAATGTCAGTTTCACCGCGACAAATCACGGCGAAGATCAGCCAAGCCATCTAAAGCTTATTGATCCGTCTGTGCCGATTAAGATTAATCTGCCCGTTTATGACGAACCAGCGCAGCGTTACTGCCCTGCGGGTGTTTACGAAGTGCTGCGCGATGATGACGGCGGCAATCCGCGTTTTAACATTAATGCGCAAAACTGCATTCACTGCAAAACCTGTGATATTAAAGACCCGAGCAAGAATATCGTATGGACTGTGCCTGAGGGCGCTGGTGGACCAAATTATCCTAACATGTAAGATAACGCTTTCGTCACATTTCCTGATGAATAATTCTGCTATGTTAGCGGTCACAGTTTACGCGTAATTTCAAAGGTCACTATGTCATTCTTTAACCTGCCTCTTTTGCAAATGCCGTTTGAGCAAATCTCTATCGGACTTGCAAAAACGCTTCCTGTTGTGATGACGGGCGTGTTGGGTATGGGTGTGATGTCACTAGGGTCTTGTTCGACAACGCCTGAAGGTAATAGCTATGTCAGCTCTGACGCCTCGCCCGAAGGCAAGCTCTTTGGCGATTATCTCGCAGGCACTTACGCCAATCATGTCGATGATGCCAAAGCGCGCGCGCTCTATTTTGAACGCGCCTTCGCGCTTTCGCCAAATGATACGCGAATGGGGCGCCGTGCTGTGACGTCTGCGGTCACTGTCGCTGATTTTGATAAAGCGCTCACTCTTGCTAAAAAAGTCAATTCCGAGCCGATGTCAGTCGCCGTTATTGGTGCGCATGATTTCAAGCTAGGCCACTATACCGCTGCGCAGGATAAGCTCTCTATAGATACCCCTGATCTGACCGTTTTAATTCTGGCAAAAATTATGCGGGGCTGGGCACAGGCGGGCGCAGGTGACGTGGCGGCGGCACGCACAACATTTACCGCGCTGCCTGGCGGGGCGTATTTTTCCAAATTTGGTCAGCTTCAAATCGCAGAGCTTGAACTGGCCCAAGGTGACTTCGCGGCGGCACTGAAAGCCCTTGATGAGTTGAAAGCGCAAGACGCAGGCACGCTGGAACTTGAAATGGTTTTGGCGCGCGCTCGTGTTTTAGCCGCGCAAAATAAGACCGCAGAAGCGCTTAAATATCTCGAAGATTACTCAGACGAAAACGGCTCGTTTGAGACAGGCCCCGTGCCCGCCTTTATACAAACTTTAAAGTCGGGTGGGGCTCTTCAAGGCGCGCGCACCGCACAGCAAAATGCCTCGCGCGCTTTGACGGAAAGCTCATACGGATTTTTCGTCGCCGCTCGCGCTTTTGAAGTCGCTGAAGTCTTTCTGCGTTTCGCCACAGAACTTGACCCTGAATATGACAAAGCGCGCATGTGGACGGGGGAGCTGTTGGCCTATGCAAAACGCGACGATGAAGCACTTGCTATGTTTCGCTCTGTGCGGGAAAGCTCGCCCTATTGGGTGAGTTCAAAGCTTTCGGAAAGCTTGTTCTTCTCAGCCCGTGAACAAGACGATAAAGCGCTTGCCGTGCTAGAAACACTAGATGCCAAACAGCCGTCATTTGTGACACGCGGCGCGCTTGGTCGTGCCTATCTCATTCAAGAAGATTACGAAAAAGCACTGCCTTATTACGAAGCACAAGTTAGCGCGATGACTGAAGAGGAATTAAAGCAAGACCCGACGAACCTATTTTTGCGCGGCGTCGCCTATACAGAAACCAAGCAGTGGGACGCAGCCAAAGCTGATTTTGAGCGCGTACTGTCTTATAAGCCTGATCATTCTGACGCGCTAAATTATCTTGGCTATACCTGGGTCGACCGCGGCGAAAACCTCACCAAAGCGTTTAAGATGATTGAGAAAGCGCTAGAGCTTGAACCCAATTCAGGCGCCATTACAGACAGTCTCGGCTGGGCGCATTATAAGCTTGGCGATTATGAGAAGGCGAAGACATTTCTTGAGGACGCCGTTGCGCTCGACCCTGATTCTGCGACAATTATCGACCATTTGGGTGATGTCTATTACAAGCTAGGGCGCAAGCGTGAAGCCACTTACCAATGGCAGCGTGCCCTGCAATATGACCCGACAGATGAAGAACGCCGTAAGATTGATAAAAAGCTTAAAGGTGGACTTTATGCGGTCAAAGCTGCACCGTAATTCGTGGTTGGCGCGACGCAAAATGGTGATGAACAGTTTTCTAAGCTCGCCCGCGCCAAGGTCAATCTGACCCTGCATGTGGGTCGCATTATTGCGGATGTGACGGACCCCTATTACGGCTATCACCCGCTAGATAGCCTTGTTGTCTTTGCTGATATTGGGGATCAACTGACGGCCAAGCCTGCGAGTAAAACAACGCTGACAATGACAGGCCCATTCGCCAAAGGGCTTGAGGCGGAGGCGGATAATCTGATTTTAAGAGCGATTGCCGCGACCCGCGCCTATGCTGATGTCCCGCATTTTGACATTACACTTGTCAAAAACTTACCTGTTTCAGCAGGGCTCGGCGGCGGCAGTGCCAATGCGGCGGCGATGCTGCGTATTCTGCAAAAATGCGTCACGCTTTCAGATGATTTATGGTCCAAAATCGCTTTGTCGCTAGGTGCCGATGTTCCTGTCTGCTTGTTGTCGCGCAGCGCGCATATGACAGGGATAGGTGAGGGCGTTATCAACATAGAAGGGCTCGCGCAAACGCCTGCCGTCTTAGTCAACCCGCGCGTGCCAACGCCGACGGGTGCAGTTTTTCAAGCCTTTGACAAGCAAACAGGCCTAAACGCCCCGCGCGAGACGCCGCGTCCGCAACTTTCCGAAGGTGATATGCTCGCGCGTAGCCTAGATGGTCGCAATGATTTGGAACCGCCTGCTATCGCCGCCGTACCGCTGATTAATGATGTCTTGCGCGTATTATCTGTGCAGTCGGGGTCACAAATCGCGCGCATGTCGGGCAGCGGGGCGAGTTGCTTTGCCTTGTTTGAACGGCAAGCGCAGGCTGAATTGGCGGCAAAAACAATAGCCAAGTCTCATCCGAATTGGTGGGTGACGCCGTGCCGCTTTGGTGAGCCAGATTAATCGCTAGCTAATACGCGCGACGACGTAGTCTGCCAAATCTTGTAGCGTATCGCGCCACTCTGATTTCGGGAAAATCTCAAGCGCGGCGCGAGCCTCGGCCGCATATGTATGTGCCATATCAAGTGTGCTCTCAAGCGCCCCCGCTGCGCGAAGCAATGAAACCGCACGTTCGAGATCCACGTCCTTTTGGTCATGATCGACAATGACGCGACGCCAGAATTTAGCGGTCTCATCATCCGCATTTTGATAGGCGCGGATAAGCGGCAGGGTCACTTTGCCTTCACGGAAATCATCCCCTATAGATTTACCGAGCGCGGACTCGAACCCGCCGTAATCAAGCGCGTCATCGACAAGCTGAAAGGCAAGGCCGAGCTTCAAGCCGTAATCTTTCAGCGCGCCGCATTCTGCGTCCGAGCGGCCTGCAATGACGGGCGCAACTTCTGTGGCGGCGGCAAAGAGCGCCGCTGTCTTGGCTGAAATCACCTCAAGATATTCCGCTTCGGTCATATCAATATTACGGAGTGCTGCGAGTTGCTGTACCTCACCTTCTGCAATCACGGATGAGGCGTTTGATAAAATCCCAAGTGCGCGCATATTATCCGTCTCAACCATCAGGTTAAAGGCGCGCGCAAATAGGAAATCCCCGACGAGAATTGACGCGCTATTGCCCCAAATCAGATTGGCAGGTTTTTTGCCGCGGCGTAGCTCACTCTCGTCCACAACATCATCATGAAGCAGCGTGGCGGAATGAATAAATTCAACGGCGGCAGCAAGCTTGTGATGATTGTCACCTGCGTAACCACAAAGCTTTGCACAAGACACGGTCAGCAGAGGGCGTAAACGCTTGCCGCCTGCACCCACCAAATGCGCGGCCAAATCTGGTATCATGCCGACAGGGCTTTGCATGCGCGCGACAATGATCTTGTCGACCGCCGCCATTTCCTCATGTGCGAGCGCAAACAGGCGCTCCGCCGGAGAGGGCGGGACGGGCAAGCCTTCGGAGATTTTGGCAGGTGCGTTCACATTCATCCTTTAATTGAGCACAAACTACGCCTCTTATGTCGTGCGAGCAAGCCTTTTAGGCGGGCTAGACCGCCGCAGGGCAATATGGCAAGCGGGGGATATGAAAACCATACTCAAAACCGTTAATCCTGCCACGCTGTCC
This sequence comes from uncultured Caulobacterales bacterium, assembly GCA_964424575.1. Lineage (GTDB taxonomy): Bacteria > Pseudomonadota > Alphaproteobacteria > Caulobacterales > Maricaulaceae > Fretibacter. The sequence continues at coordinate 4,897 of CAYRIV010000016.1, forward strand.
TTTGCCCAAGCTGTGCTAAAAGACGCAGATATAATGTGCTTTGTGCTCGACCAATATATGAGTGCGATGGAAGGCTCTATTGGCGTCATACCGCGCCGCCTCAACGTGATTGATGAGGACGCGGACGATGCGCGCCAAGCCTTGATTGATGCGGGACTCGGCGATGAGGTTTATGAAGATTAGTCTAATAGAAAATATTGTTTAAAATACCGCCGAATAGATCCTGCCAGAATTCCCCTTTGCGAGCTTCATTAAACCCAAATAAAGCGCCGACGAGAATCAACACCCCAAAAACACCAAGAGATATAATATCTGTAAGGTCTCTCTCTACGTAAAAGTGAAGGCCGATGTAGGCCACTACACCGCCACCTAGACCGTAGAGAGCCATAGCGCAAAAATATGTAAGCATGTGTTTAATTGTGTCCATATCGAGAATTAAACACACTTTTGTTTTAAATTCTGTAACTCCAGCTTTAAGCATTATTTACCTTGAAATTCGGTGTTGACCTTATAGTTTGCGCTCAAACTTTAAAGGCCCGCATACCATGGCAAAATCTCCCGAAAGCCTGTCTTTCCAAGACCTCATACTGACGCTGCAAAGCTATTGGTCAGAGCAGGGCTGCGTGATTTTGCAGCCCTTTGATACCGAAGTCGGCGCGGGCACGCTCCACCCCGCGACCGTGCTGCGCTCACTCGGGCCAAAGCCGTGGAATGTCGCCTATGTGCAGCCCTCGCGCCGCCCCGCAGATGGCCGCTATGGCGATAACCCCAACCGCCTCCAGCATTATTACCAATTTCAAGTCATCATGAAGCCCAATCCGAAAAACCTGCAAGAGCTTTATCTCGGCAGTCTCGACGCGATTGGCATTGACCGCGATTTGCATGATATACGCTTTGTAGAAGATGACTGGGAAAACCCAACAGTCGGCGCGTGGGGCCTCGGTTGGGAAGTCTGGTGCGACGGCATGGAAGTGTCCCAATATACCTATTTCCAACAAGTTGGCGGGCTCGACCTTGACCTCGTCTCTGGCGAGTTGACCTATGGGTTAGAGCGCCTCGCCATGTATGTGCAGGGCGTGGACAATGTTTATGACCTTCGTTTTAATGATGCGGGCGTGAGCTATGGCGACGTCTTCCACCAAAATGAAGTCCAGCAATCGACTTATAATTTTGAACATTCTAACGCCGATAATATTTTAGAGAAATTTAAAATGGCCGAGGCTGAATGCCGCGAATTACTGGCGCTTGATAACCCGCTCCCGCTGCCTGCCTATGAGCACGCGCTCAAAGCCTCGCACCTATTTAACCTGCTCGATGCGCGCGGTGTTGTCTCACCAACGCAGCGCCAAGAATATATCAAACGTGTGCGTGACCTCGCCAAAGGCTGCGCCGAAGCGCATGTGAAGGTCGAAAAACAACTGGCAGAGAAGGCAGAGGCCAACGTCTCCGCAAGGGCGGAGGGTTAGACATGGCTGAGCTTCTCTTTGAAATTTTCTGTGAAGAAATTCCGGCGCTTATGCAAACGCGCGCAGGCAGCGATCTTGAGAAAGCGCTGAGCTCTGGCTTGAAAGACGCAGGCCTCACGGTAAAGGATGTGAAAACCTTCACAGGGCCGCGCCGTCTTGTCTATGTCGCCGACGTGCCGACGCGCTCGCCTGATGTGAAGGATGAGCGCAAAGGCCCCAAAGTCGGCTCGCCAGAACAAGCGCTTGCAGGCTTTATGCGCGCGGCGGGGCTGTCAGATATTTCCGAAGCTGAAATTCGCACTGATCCGAAAAAGGGGGAGCATTACGTCGCAGTGATTGAAAAAAAAGGGCGCGATACGGCGGAGATTTTGTCTGAATTAATTCCGTCGATCATGAATAATTTCCCATGGCCGAAGTCGATGAAATCGGGTGACAGCAATTTCCGTTGGGTGCGGCCCTTGCAGTCTATGGTTTGCTTGCTGGACGGCAAAGTCGTCCCCGTCGAAGCGGGCGGCGTGACAGCGGGTAACTCTACCGAAGGCCACCGCCGCCACGGCAAAGGCCCGTTCACGGTCAGCGGATTTGAAGATTATTGCAAAACGCTTGAGGGCAAAGGCAAAGTCATTCTCTCTGCCAATCAGCGCAAAACGCTCATCCTTGAAAATGCGCGCGAACTTTGCGCGGCCAAGGGCGTCGAACTTGTCGAAGATGAGGGGCTTTTGAGTGAAGTCGCAGGGCTCGCCGAATGGCCTGTCGTGATACTCGGCGATATGGAACCGAGCTTTTTAGAGCTGCCGAGCGAGGTCATTCGCCTGTCCATGCGCACGCACCAAAAATATTTCGCGGTGAAGAAAAAGGGTAGTGACAATCTCGCGCCGCATTTCATCGTGGTCGCCAACCAAGCCGCGCCTGATGGCGGCAAAGCGATTGCCAAAGGTAATAGCAAAGTCCTTTCCGCGCGCCTCGCGGACGCGCAATTCTTCCAATCAGAAGATGCAAAAAAGCGTCTTGAGGATTACTACGACAAACTCGACACAGTGGTGTTTCATAAGAAGCTCGGCTCTGTGCGTGACAAAGCCGAGCGTGTCGCAGCGCTGGCGAGAGAGCTGGCCCCGAAAGTGGGCGCGGATGCGGACTTGGCTGAACGCGCGGCCAAGCTCGCCAAATGTGATCTTGTGACCAATATGGTGATTGAGTTCACCAGCCTCCAAGGCCAAATCGGCGCGGATATGTTTAGGGCTGAACACCAGCATCCTCATCCTGAGGAGGCGCGCCGCGCCGTCTCGAAGGACGTGGATGCGGCAGGTGCCGCGGGAACCCTTCGAGACGCGGCTGACGCCGCTCCTCAGGGTGAGGATATAGAAGCTATCGCCACCGCCATCGAACAGCATTACAAACCCGTCGGCCCGTCTGACTCTGTCCCGACAGAGCCTGTCGCCATTGCCGTGGCACTCGCGGATAAGCTCGACACGCTTTTGTCTTTCTTTGATATTGGTGAGCCCCCAACAGGCTCAAAGGATCCATTTGCGTTGAGACGGGCTGGCTTGGGTTTCACTAGTATTTTGGTTGATAATAAAATTCGCTTAAAATTAAGAGAAGCTCTTGGTATTACAGATTTCATTTTCTGTGCATTTATGCAGTATTTAATTGCTAAAGAAAAAGCACTTGATTTGGAAAAAACATCGCGGCACTGCACTAACATAGATGTTTTGCTTGCAAATATTGAGGCAGCTGGAAATGCTGTTGAAGCTAGAGAAAAATATCTCGAAATTTTGGATGAAGCGGATTACGAGGTCGTTACTACAGAAGCACTTGCAGGGCCGCCTCGAAGAGTTTTAAAATTCATATCTGACCGTCTTCAAGTTAACTTGAAAGACAAAGGTTTCCGCCACGATATCATTGATGCAGTTCTCGCGCTGGGTGGCGACGACCTCGTGGATATCGTCAATCGCATCACCGCGCTCCAGTCCTTTATCGATACACCCGACGGAGAGAACCTGCTGGCGGGATATAAACGCGCGGCGAATATCTTGAAAGCTGAGGCGAAAAAGGGCGAACTCCCAACGGGAGAGATTGACACATTGTCGCACCCCCAAGCTTTGGATTTGCAGGTTGGTCTGACCAAAGCCAAAGCAGACATTGACGCGGCACTTGCCTCTGAGTCCTATGCTACGGCGATGACAGCGCTGTCCAAATTGCGCAGGCCAATTGATGCGTTCTTCAAAAATGTCATGGTCGTCGATGAAGACCCGAAAACGCGCAAAAACAATCTATTACTTCTTGGCATGATAGGTGATACGGCCAGCCGTATCGCGGATTTTGAAAGAATCGGCGGCTAATTTTTCCCTCCATAAAAGGGCCAGACGATGACAAAATGGGTTTACAATTTCGGCGGCGGATCGTCCGAAGGTAATACAACAATGAAAAACCTGCTCGGCGGTAAGGGCGCAAACTTGGCCGAGATGGCCTCGCTTGGCCTGCCTGTCCCGCCTGGTTTCACCATGACGACAGATGTCTGCACAGGCTATTACGATAATGGCGAGCAGTATCCTGATGGTGTCGCGGAACAAGTCGAAGCGGGCCTTGCCCATATTGAAAAGCTGACAGGTAAGACTTTTGGCGACGCCAAAAACCCATTGCTTGTCTCTGTGCGTTCTGGCGCGCGCGCCTCTATGCCGGGCATGATGGACACGGTGCTGAACCTCGGCCTGAACGACGAAACTGCTGAAGGTCTCGCTAAGCTTTCTGGTGACCGCCGCTTTGCGCTTGATAGCTACCGCCGTTTCATCACCATGTATTGCGACGTTGTGCTTGGCGTGCATCACCATACTTTTGAAGACATCCTAGATCATCACAAAGATAATCAAGGTGTCATGCTCGACACGGATTTATCGGCTGATGATTGGGCCGCGATTATTGAGCGCTATAAAGTGGCTGTGCGCGACCAACTCGGACGCGACTTCCCGCAAGACCCGCGTGAACAGCTCCAAGGCGCGATTGACGCCGTTTTTGGCAGTTGGATGAATGAGCGCGCGATTGTCTATCGCCGCCTCCAAGATATCCCCGCGAGCTGGGGCACAGCGGTCAATGTGCAGGCCATGGTCTTTGGTAATATGGGCGAGACGTCAGCGACAGGCGTGGCCTTTACCCGCGATCCGAGTACGGGGGAGAACGCTTATTACGGCGAGTTCCTGATTAACGCCCAAGGCGAAGACGTGGTCGCGGGCATCCGAACGCCGCAAACGCTAACGAAAGTCGCGCGTGAGAATATGGGCGAAACGGCGCTGTCCATGGAAGAGGCGCTGCCAGAGGTCTACGCGCAACTGGCAGGTACATTTGAGACGTTGGAGTCGCATTACCGCGATATGCAGGATATTGAATTTACCGTCGAGCAAGGCAAGCTTTGGATGCTGCAAACACGTACAGGGAAACGCACGGCGCGCGCGGCGCTAAAGATTGCGGTGGATATGGCTGAAGCGGGACAGATTTCAAAAGACGAAGCTTTGATGCGGATTGAACCGCTTTCGCTTGACCAACTACTGCACCCCACGCTCGATGATAATGCCCCGCGCGACATTATTTGCATGGGCCTGCCTGCCTCTCCTGGCGCCGCGATTGGTGAGGTTGTGTTTGATTCAGACCGTGCAGAAGCACGCAAAAAAGCGGGTCACAAAGTCATTCTTGTGCGCATTGAAACAAGCCCTGAAGACATTCACGGCATGCATGCCGCCGAAGCGATTGTCACGGCGCGGGGCGGCATGACCTCTCACGCGGCTGTGGTCGCGCGCGGTATGGGACGGCCTTGTGTGTCGGGCGCAGGCGAGTTGCGCATAGATTACGCCGCAAACGAATTTTCCGTCTTGGGACGCGTTGTTAAAGAAGGCGAGATTGTCACGGTGGACGGCGCCTCTGGCCAAGTCTTTATGGGCGCGGTTGATATGGTGCAGCCAGAGCTGTCTGGTGATTTTGCTAAGATTATGAACTGGGCGGATGAAGCGCGCACATTGGGTATTCGCACCAATGCTGAAACGCCTCTCGACGTGCAGACTGCCGTCGACTTTGGCGCAGAAGGGATTGGTCTTTGCCGCACAGAACATATGTTTTTTGAAGCTGACCGTCTGGGTTATTTCCGCGAGATGATTTTGGCTGAAAATAAATCAGGCCGCGAACATGCGCTCGCGAAAATCCTACCTGTGCAGCGCGCTGACTTTGCGGCCATTTTCCGCATCATGGCGCAAAGCGGTAAAAGCCTGCCGAGCACGATACGGCTGCTTGATCCACCTTTGCATGAGTTCCTTCCACATAGTGAAGACGACATTCGCGCCGTGGCCGAGAGCATTGGTATTCCTGCTAAAGACATGATGCGGCGCGCTGTGGAACTGGCCGAGAGCAATCCTATGCTCGGGCACCGCGGCTGTCGCCTCGGTATTAGCTATCCCGAAATTTACGAGATGCAAGCGCGCGCAATTTTTGAAGCTCAGATTGAGGTTGAGAACGAGACGGGCGTCATGCCAATCGCCGAGATTATGATACCGCTTGTGTCCTCTGCCAAAGAGCTAGAAATCCTAAAAAGCGCAATTGCGCGCGTCGCGGACGAAATTGCGGCGACGGGCGTTGCGCCTGAATATATTGTGGGGACGATGATCGAACTACCACGCGCCGCGCTGCGGGCAGGCGATATCGCTGAGCACGCAGAATTTTTCAGCTTTGGCACGAACGACCTAACGCAAACGACATTTGGCCTGTCGCGCGATGATGCGGGGCGTTTCCTGCCTGACTATGTCGCGCAAGGTATTATGGAAAAAGACCCGTTTGTAACGCTTGACCAAGACGGGGTTGGCGACCTTATTGGCATCGCAGTCGAGCGCGGCCGAGCCACAAAGGCGGGCATTAAGCTCGGCATATGCGGCGAACATGGTGGCGATCCTGCGTCTATTGGGTTTTGTCACCGCGCAGGGCTAGACTATGTGTCTTGCTCCCCTTACCGCGTGCCGATTGCCAAGCTTTCTGCAGCGCAAGCGGCAATTAGTGACAAAACCAGCTAAATACGATTTTTATCTCATAAAACTGTCCTTTTTACGCGAATCACGGAACTAGTTTCGGTCCTGGGGAGTAATTGGCGTGTAAAGTGGAGACATCTTAACGTCCGTTAACACTCTGTGACGGATTTGACACAGTCGCGTGCGTATGTGCGCGCAAGCCGCGAAATTAGGTTGAAAGCCTAATCTCACGCACTATATGGGCGGTAATGAAACGGGCTAAAACATATATTAAGGATAATCCGACCCATGTCGCCGCAGGAAGCTGCGTGTTGGGTGTTGCGGCGTTATTGACGGTGAGCTTACCTGCAATCTCGGCGCAGGCCGCTAATGCGCGCACTACAGTGGTAGTGCCAGTTGTTGATGTTCAGGCGCAATCTACTCAGATTATCACGAGCGCAACAGGTCTGACTGAAACACTTGCGAGTGAGTTTCTTAAAGACAAAAAGCCAAAAAATATTGTCGGTGCGTCTCTAATCGCGACAAGTACAAACGCCATGGCCGAGCATAAATGCTTGTCAGAGGCTATTTATTACGAATCGCGTTCTGAGGGTAAAGACGGTCAAAAGGCGGTTGCAGAAGTTATCCAAAACCGTGTCCGCAGTAAGCACTACCCGAACACAATTTGCGGCGTCGTCTATCAGGGTTCTGAACGCTCTACAGGATGCCAGTTTAGCTTTACCTGTGACGGCTCTCTGAAACAAAAGCCGCGCGGAAAAACATGGCTGCGGGCTAACCAGGTTGCGACCCTTGCTATGACAGGTGGGATTACGCCTCTGACCGACCGTGCGACGCATTATCATAATCTAGATGTGAAACCTGTATGGTCAGACACGCTTGTCATGACCAAGCAGATTGAGACACATAAGTTTTACCGCACGCGCTGGCGCGAACGCGGTGTGAGTAATGCAGGACTTTCTGTCGCCCCGCCGAGTCCTTAATCTAGGCTCTAAATTCTACACTCGAATTATTAGGTGAACTTGGTTCCTTATTCGCTAGCGAATGAGGCGCTCCACTGAAATCGATTATCAATCGGTTTCTGGCGTTACGCGTCCATTCCTACATCAAAGTTTGGCGCGCTATGCGTCAATGCCCCAATGGAAATGACGTCAACGCCGCTTTCAGCGAGGCCGCGAGCAGTCTCTAAATTAACCCCGCCAGATGCTTCAAGGACGGGGCGGCGATGCTTTGACCCGTCAACAATGGCGACGGCTTTGGCGAGTGTCTCCGCGCCCATATTATCAAGCAGTACGACATCGGGATTGTATTTCAGTACTTTTTTCAGCTGAGCGAGTGTGTCTACTTCAACGCTGACGCGTGCCATGTGATCGGCGTTTTTAGCGATGGCTTTGAGCGCTTTGTCAACGCCGCCCGCCAAGGCGATATGATTGTCTTTTATCATAATTGCTGCCGCTAAACTTTCGCGGTGCGTGAATCCTCCGCCTGCGAGCACAGCTTGCTTCTCTATCGCGCGAAGGCCTGGCGTGGTTTTACGAGTCGCGGCGATGCGCACGGCTGTGCCTTTGGTGAGCGCTACATATTGCGACGTCAACGTCGCAATACCCGACATGCGTCCAAGGAAATTAAGCGCCACACGTTCGGCGGAGAGGAGCGCGCGGACAGGCCCCTCAACTGTTGCGATGATGTCGCCTTTTTTGACTTTCGAGCCATCCTTTTTCTTCACCGTAAATTTCACGCGGCGGTCGACCATGGCGTAAGTCATCTGCGCAGGCTGCATCCCCGCAATCACGCCGGCCTCACGCGCGCGCATCATCAACTTGCCCTTGGCGCTCGCAGGCACAAGAAGGTTGGCTGTCAGGTCACCAGAATTTCCAAAATCTTCATCAAGGGCGCGGCGCACCATAGGTTCAATGACTGTTGGAGGTAGGGGGGCGAGGTTTGGCATATCTTTAATCCAACATATCAAATGTCATATAGCTACTGCGGGCGTTTTTACGCGGAGTTGGGAAATCTTCTCGGAAATGTCCGCCGCGACTTTCTTCACGCGCGAGCGCGCCTGCGGCTATCATACGCGAGGCTATCAGTGGGTTGGCGCGGCCTACTTGGTCAATGAGTTCGTCGATTAGCGCTATAAGCTGATTAAGCTTAGCCGCATCACGGCGCACACCGCAATTGGCTGTCATGGCGGTGCGCAAGCGTTGGCTGACCTCTGGCCCCATAGAGAGCCAGGGCTGCACACGTATTGTGCCCGCGCGTTTTTCTGTAAACTCATTTCCAAGGATGAAGTCTGCGGCACGCCCACCAAAAACGGTGGCTTCAAGCAGCGAATTACTCGCAAGACGGTTTGCGCCGTGCACGCCCGTCGCGCTACATTCACCCAGCGCAAAGAGCCCGTCGAGATTTGTCTGTCCGTAACTATCTGTCGCGAGTCCGCCCATATGGTAATGCACAGCAGGGGCGACAGGTATAAGGGCGGTGCGGGGGTCGATACCGGCGCTCATGCAGCTTTCGAAAACTGTCGGAAACTCTTCGGGGAAATGCGAACCGACCGCTTGACGGCAATCAAGGTAAGGCACGCGGCCTGCTTCAATCTCCGCAAAAATGGCGCGGGCCACATCATCGCGCGGAGCAAGCTCCCCTTCAGGGTGATATCGCGGCATAAAGCGCACGCCGTCAGAGCGGGTGAGGGTTGCGCCGTGTCCGCGCAGCGCTTCGGTGGCGAGCGGGGCAGGGTCGCGGCCAATATCGATGGCGGTGGGATGGAATTGTACAAATTCCATATCACGAAGCCGCGCGCCGACAACCGCCGCCATGCCAAGTGCGTCACCACGCGCTGTACGCGGGTTTGTCGTGACGGCAAATAACCCGCCAACGCCCCCCGTCGCCATGATGGTGATATCGGCTTCAATGCCGAGCAGCGTTCCTTCGTCATTCCGCGCGAGCGCCCCCGCGACGGCGCCGTTATTATCGGTGAGCAAACTTTCCGCGCGCCAGCCAATCAGTCCTGTGACGTGGTCTGCCGCGCGGGTTTGCTCGACCATGATGTTGATAATTTCTGCGCCTGCGGTATCGCCTTTGACGCGGGCGACGCGGGGCAGGCTATGGGCGGCTTCAAGCGAGAGATAAAGCTCGCCTTTATCATTGCGGTCAAACGGTACGCCGAGCGCTTCAAGATCGTGCACACGGGCAGGGCCTTCTGTTGCGAGTATTTTCGCAATCTCTGGATCAACAAGGCCGTCGCCTGCCGCAATCGTATCTTTGGCGTGACTTTCTGGACTGTCTTCTGTCGAGAGCGCCGCCGCAATACCGCCCTGCGCCCATGCACTTGCCGAGCCCTCTTTTGAGCGGCGAGAGGTCAGCACAAAGACTTGGCGCGGCGCAAGTTTTAGCGCTGTATAAAGCCCCGCAAGACCTGCGCCAATTACAAGGACTGCGCCGGCTGGCAGTCGTTTCGTTTGTAAATCGCCTAAGGCCATAGTCGCTCTCCAATAGGGCCTTATGGCAAGTTAAACGCGGCCCGACAAGCAGGCTAAATCTTATCTTTAGGCGCTGGTAGGCGGTCACTGTCGCCAGAATTTGGCTCGCCTTTGGGTTCAATCAACAGCACTTTCGCCTCATGTTCTGCACGTGGGCGGTGAACGACACCTGCGGGGACAATGACGAGTTCCCCTGGACCAAAACTCACGCTGTCATGGTCTTCATAGTCCATGGTCACCTCACCTTCAATGACGAGAAAGAAATCATCAGAATTATCGTGTTTGTGGAACGGGAATTCGCCTTGGAATTTTACGACCATGACGTCATTATTGTTATAGCTCGCCACAACTTTCGGGTCCCAATGGGATGAGAAGAGGGAAAGTTTTTCGGCAAGGTTTATCTTTTTCATGGGAGTTTCAACTCTTTAAGCGGTGCACAAACACACACTAAGCCAGCGTGATTCAGCGGGGCTGAATTGCGCAAGGTGTGTTTTCTGCCCTCCTTGTGCGTTTTGCGAAGCAAAACACACTAAATCACTTTAACATCCACTTCTGGCAGGCGCGGATCAAAATGGCCTTTCACGGGGTCAAATTTGACGTTGATCATATCCATCACCGCTTTATAGGCGCGCTTTCTCATGTCCTCAGGTACAAGCACCTCATTGGTCTCATTGCGCAGGCACTCATAGATATTTTCAAGCGTGATGCGTTTCATATGCGGGCAGAGGTTACACGGGCGCACAAAATCCACAGTCGGATTTTCCATCGCGACGTTATCTGACATGGAACACTCGGTCAGCAAGATGACGTTTTTAGGCTTATTATCAGAGACATAATCCGACATTGCTTTGGTCGAGCCCGTAAAATCTGACTCGGCGACCACTTCGGGCGGGCATTCAGGATGGGCGAGCACCGTCACGCCAGGGTGAGCGGCGCGCATATCTTTGATGTCTTGGGCGGAAAAACGCGCATGGACTTCGCAACGGCCATGCCAAGCGATGACCTCAACATTGGTTTGCTTTGCCACATTTTTGGCGAGGAATTCATCGGGCAGCATGATGACTTTGTTCACGCCCCACTCAGCGGTGATGTGCTCAACAATCGCCACGGCATTAGAGCTTGTGCAGCAAATGTCAGATTCAGCTTTCACATCAGCGGACGTATTAACATAGGTCACGACTGGGATGCCCGGATAGCGTTGTTTTATCAGTTTGATATCTTCGCCCGTTATGGAGCTTGCAAGCGAGCAGCCTGCGCGCATGGACGGGATAAAGACGCGCTTATTGGGGCAGAGAATTTTGGACGTCTCAGCCATAAAATGCACGCCGCCTTGGATGATGATTTCTGCATCCGTTTTAGTGGCTTCAATCGCGAGGCCCAAACTGTCGCCTGTGTAATCGCCAATCAAACCGAAAATATCGGGCGTCATATAGTTATGGGCAAGAATGACGGCGTTCTTCTCGGCTTTCAGCGTGTTAATCGCATGCACGAGCGGGGCGTAGGCAGGCCACTCAAATTCGGGGATAAAATCTGCGACCTCTTTGTAAAGGTGGTCTGTCGCAGCTTTCACCTCATCTGTATAGGGCAGCTCTTTGGCGGGCACATCTGGCACAGCGCAGACACCGTTTTCAACTTCTAGCGTTTGTCCGATCCAACGGCCATTTTCCCAGTTGATAAGCTCTTTGCCCATGGTGCATCCTTTCAGCTAATAGGTAAGCACTATATAGGGAGGCCGCAGCGTTTTCGCCAGCGTTTATCGGGATTTAGAGAAACCCTAACCCGATAATCAGGCTGGCGAGACTGAGTGTTGATACAAAGATTGTCACGTAATTAAACGGATAAGTCTTCTCACCTAAGCGGTTGGCAATCATAAGCGCCACGCTCGAAAGTCCAAATCCAATCATGGCCAGCAGAAATCCGTAGAGTTGAAATCCCAATATGGTCATGCCGCTTTCGCCCGCAAATCCATTTGACCACAGGCCGTAAAACATAAAACCAATTGTCAGCGCGCCAAGAAGAGCGGGCACAATGGCTGTAATCGCAAAAACCTTATGTATGATAACCTCCCACGCCCAAAAATTGTCAATTTAACCTATCTTAAAAAGTGAGCCTCTCGTCAATTAGATAGCTGAGGCGGGGTTAACAAAGCTCAAATATCCAAATGCTCAAAAACTGGCGTGTACGCCGAGCATAGCTTTCGCAATTAATTTATTGGGTCTGTTCTAGACACTGGTTAAGTACAGCGAAACGATCAAGAAATGCGCGCTCTGCATCTTTAACAGGGAGAGGCTTAATCCTAAGCGTTAAATCACGGGGCGGTGGGATGAAAAATTGATCTGCCTCTACGGGATCAAATCCCGCAATCTGTGTCGCTTCAAACCACGCGCAATAAAGATCGCATTGTTTAATTTTCTTCTTCAGGCTTGGCGGCATCTTCGGCGGCAGGCCGTAGCGCAAATGTATCGCCTCTTCGAGCCGTGCCTCAAACGCTTTGTAATCAATACCGAGCGCATGTTTGAACGGCGAGATCATATCGCCAATCACGTATTCTGCTGCGTCATGGAGGAGCGCGGTAAGTTGCTGAGCGGGTGTGCAGCGCGGATTTAGCGCGGTGAAAAGATGCTCCACGACAACGCTATGCTCTGCGACCGAGAACGCATGATCGCCATAGGTCTGCCCGTTCCAGCGCGCCACGCGCGCAAGTCCGCGCGCAATGTCTTCGATCTCGACATCAAAAGGTGAGGGGTCAAGCAGATCAAGACGGCGGCCAGAGAGCATACGCTGCCATGCGCGAGGCTTGGGAATATTCTTTTGAGACAATGCTCTAGGCAACTTTACGTACAAATACCGCGCCCGCAGAATATCCTGCGCCGAAGCTACAAATTAAACCCGTCTCGCCGGCTTCAAAATCATCATTATATTTGTGGAACGCGATGATAGAGCCTGCCGAACTTGTGTTGGCATATTCATCCAAAACAACAGGCGCTTTGACCATGTCGACGTCTTTACCGAGCACTTTTTTCGCAATTAATTGGTTCATGTTGAGGTTGGCTTGGTGGAGCCACATGCGTTTGAGCTCATGCGGGTCAAGGCCATTGGCTTTGCATTCTGCCGCAATCATTTTCGCAACGAGCGGCACAACTTCTTTGAAAACGCTACGGCCGTTTTGGACAAATAATTTATCTGTCAGGCCCTTCTTGCCGCGCTCACCGATTAGGCCGTCATCCTCTGGTGCAGCGTGATTGAGGAAGCCAAAATTATTACGGATATTGTTAGAGAATTGTGTCACGAGTTTAGAGCCGATAATTTCCCAATGGGCTTTGGGGGCGATGTCGATATGCTCGACAAGGATTGCGGTGGCGACATCCCCGAAAATAAAATGCGCGTCGCGGTCTTTAAAATTCAGATGCGCCGTACAAATTTCAGGGTTCACAACAAGCACGGATTTCGCTTGCCCGCCCGCAATTAAACCACGCGCCGTCTCAATCCCAAAAGTCGCACTAGAGCAGGCCACATTCATATCAAAGGCAAATCCCGAGGTGCCCAGCAAGTCTTGCACTTCAACCGCCACGGCGGGGTAGCCGCGTTGTAAATTAGAGCAGGCCACAATCACCGCGCCGACGTCCTCGGGCTTGCGCCCCGCATTTTCGAGCGCTTGACGCGCGGCGTTTACCGCGATTTCAGCAAGGATTGACGGCGCGTCATTGGGGCGTGCGGGGATATGCGGGGCCATGACGTTGGGGTCTAAAATTGGGCCTTTGGAAATCACAAAGCGCGATTTAATCCCAGAGGCTTTTTCAATAAAAGCGGCGTTAGAATGATCAAGCGGCAATTTTGTGCCCGCCTCAATCTCTGCCGCGTTTTCGCCGTTCCATTTATCAACATAGGCATTGAACGCCTCGACTAATTCGTTGTTAGAAATAGAGTCTTTTGGCGTCCAAAGACCTGTGGAACTGATAACGGCTGTCATAAATATTCTCGCGATAATTATCTTACGGGTATAACGGCGAGCAGCGGGTAGCGCTAGGGCAAAAGGCGGTTACAAGCCCAAGGCTTTGCAGTCCTCATAAGCATGACAATCGGTGCTGTGATCATTGATCATGCCGACGGCTTGCATGAAGGCGTAAAGAATGACAGGGCCGACGAATTTAAAGCCGCGCTTTTTTAAGTCTTTCGACATGGCCTCAGATTCTGGGCTTTGCACGGGCGCATCTTTAAATTCGGTCCACGCATTTTGAACGGTTTTACCGTCCGTGAAACTCCACAGGTAATCTGAGAAATTAATGCCTTCGTCGTCGCGCATTTTGACAAAGATTTGCGCGTTTGAAATGGCGGCGTTTATTTTTGATTTGGACCGAATAATGCCTGCGTTATCGAGAAGCCGCAGACGGTCCGCGTCTGAATATGTCGCGACAATATCAGGGTCGAGCCCGTCAAAGGCAGCGAGGATATTATCGCGCTTGCGCAGAATGGTTATCCATGACAGCCCGGCCTGCATACCGTCTTGAATAAGCTTGGAGAATAGCGCCTTGTCATCCGTAATGGGTCGCCCCCATTCATGGTCATGATAGGCACAATAAAACGCGTCCTGAGGCGGGACCCATCCACAGCGCGCCAAAAGCGGGTCGTGGTCGCTCGCGTCATAATCACGGTAATCGAAAAAAGCGTGGCTCATAAAATTTCCTCATAAACAGATGTTCCAGAGGCCAGGCTCCCATTCAGCCATGCCCAATTCATTGTGATAAGCACTTTTCCATCATCAGTGTGTGAAAACACTGCTTTGGCCTGACCAGCTTCAAGATGATCTGTCGCGTTTTCGCGGCAATGATAAATTAAATCGGCTTCTGTTTTACTGGTCATAATGCCAATGAGATGACCATCGGAAAACCCTTCGCCCCAATAGGTGGCTTGAAACCGCTTTCCCGTCTGTTCAAACGCAAAAATTGAGTCGCTTTTGACACGCCCGCCTTCCGAATTTCGTACCGGCGAAAATCGTTTCTGGTCAAGGTTAAATGGGGGCATGAGTATTCTCAACTATAGGGTCTTCTCCATACCAATATTCGCACGCGCATAGACGGGATGTGGGCCTTCGTGATTTACCGTCCAGCCATTGCGTTTATAAAGGCGAATGGCGGCGGCATTGCCTGTATTAGACAGTAGCCAAAGACGTTTAAGGTCGAGTGAATTTTTAGCGTAGCCCTCACAGGCACTCATTAAAAGCTGCCCAACGCCATAGCCGCGGAACGTGCTATCGACAGCCATTTTAGTCAGTTCGTAATCGTTCTTGCCATGTTTCTTGAGCGCCACTGCACCTGCGACTTCGCCGTCAATATGGGCGGAGAGAACATGGTTGCCATCTTGTATGTAAATCTCAGGATGGGCGACCATTTTCTTATCGGATTCTTCTAGGAAATGAAGTTCTTCTATCCACTGCGCATTGAGGCTCGCAAAGCGGGGCAGAGCGGTTTCGTCGTCGAGATGGATTTCAACTTTGCTGACGTCCAATGTTTTATATGTCGCTTTAGCGTTCGCCATTCGGGCCTCTCATGATGTCAATCTCTTGCCCGTTCAGTGTCGGGTTTTGCTCTGCTTCATGATAACGGTTCAGTCGTATCATGGCCATCCCCATCATATTATGGACAGATAAAAGCTCGCCAATAACGCGCTCGCCGGCCATAATTTTATCGCCTTTATGGGCGGCACTTGTCAGTACCACCGCGCGAAAACGCTTCTTCACCGTGGTCATACGTTTCATGCGGCTCACAACCTCTTGTCCGACAAAGCAGCCCTTTTTGAAATCCACACCGCTCAATAAATCCATATTGGCATCTGCGGGAAAGGTCGTGCCCGTTTCAAAGTCCCACTGACTGGCAGGGATGCCGAGCGAGAGGCGGTGCGCGTTATAGTCCCCTGTAGTGGGGAGGTCCTCTGTTGAGATGAGGCGGTAGCCGAGCGCAGGCAAGCGCGGATCGTCCTCGCCTTCCGCCCCTTCGCCGTCCCATATGGCGTAGACGTGATGCGTGGCGGAGAGGTCTTCAATCTCAATCGGCGCGCGTAGCTTATACATGCGTAAGCGCTTAAATAAATCCGCCGCAAACTTAGTCGGCGTTTCAAGCAAGAGTGCCTCGCCTTCGCGCGAGATAAAGAAGTCCGCAATTATTTTACCTTGCGGGGTCAGAAGCGCGGCAAATGTCAACCCGCTTGGCGCGATCGAACTTGTAATTAGTCCATCGAGCCAGTCGACAACACCCTCACCAGAGAGTTTAAAAATAGCGCGGTCTAATTTAGCGATTGGCATTAGGCCGCGATACCCTCAAATGTCCAGTCGAGCTCTTCGCCTGCATGGAACGGCACAATCTCTGTCCCAGCGGCAGACAGCTTTTCAGGCACGTTAACCGTTTTACGCGTGAGCGTGATGCGCTCTTCATTAAGCGGGAGGCCGTAAAAGGCAGGGCCAAATTCTGAGGCAAAGCCTTCAAATTTATCAAGCGCGCCTGCCGCTTCAAATGTCTTGAGATAGCTTTCAAGCGCATAGGGAGCGTTAAAAATTCCCGCGCAGCCGCAAGCGCTTTCTTTCGCGCCAACCGTATGCGGCGCGGTGTCTGTGCCGAGGAAAAACTTCGGATTGCCAGAGGTGGCGGCTTTCACCAGCGCGACGCGGTGCAATTCACGTTTGGCAATCGGCAGGCAGTACATATGTGGACGGATGCCGCCTTTGAAAATGGCGTTGCGGTTAATTGCGAGATGTTGCGGTGTAATCGTTGCCGCGATTTGCGGGCCGTTTTCCGTCACGAAATCAGCAGCCTCTTTGGTGGTGATATGCTCAAAGACGATTTTAAGCCCTGGGAATTCTTTCACAATCCCCGCCATGACATCGTCAATAAAGACGGCTTCACGGTCAAAAATATCGACGTGAGAATCCGTCACTTCGCCGTGGACTAATAACGGCATACCAATGCGTTGCATCGTCTCCAGCACGCCTGTGATATTGCGCATATCGCTCACGCCGTGACTCGAATTCGTGG
The DNA here is from genome assembly GCA_964424575.1 of uncultured Caulobacterales bacterium. Taxonomy (GTDB): domain Bacteria; phylum Pseudomonadota; class Alphaproteobacteria; order Caulobacterales; family Maricaulaceae; genus Fretibacter. The sequence goes on from CAYRIV010000016.1 coordinate 21,864, forward strand.
TGGCGTTGGCGGGGTAAAGCTTACACGCGCTAAGCACGCCCTCGGAATGGCCGCGCGCGAGGTCATCTGCGTCGCTATCGTTCGTAAGATAACCTGTCATCAGGGGCGTGAAATTCAGGCTCGGGTCAACGGCGGCCATGATGCGCTCTCGGTACTCACGCGCCAGCTTTGTCGTCGTCACAGGCGGCGCGAGATTAGGCATGACAATCGCGCGCGCAAATTGCCGTGCCGTATAGTTCACGACATCAGACAGCATAGCCCCGTCACGCAAATGGATATGCCAATCATCAGGGCGGCGAATAAGCAGGGTCTGGGTCATAAATTCACCTTAATCAGGATAATGCACGCTCACAAGATAAAGCCCGTCGGGTGGGGCGACTTGTCCGCAAGCTGTGCGGTCGCGCGCGTCTAGCGCAGTTTGTGTGTAATCGCTTGGGTGATAGCCGCGCCCAATATCGACAAGGGTGCCGACAATAGAGCGCACTTGTTTGTGCAGAAACGAACGCGCCGTGAGGTGGACATGGATTTCAGCACCAGCGCGCAGAACAGTAATTTCGTCCAGCGTCTTTACAGGGCTTTTGGCTTGGCATTGCGTATCGCGAAAGGTCGTAAAGTCATGCTCGCCCACCAAAGTCTGAGCCGCCATATGCATAATATCGGCATCAAGCTTCATCGGCAGTCGCCAGACGCGGCCTTTATCGAGCGCGAGCTTTGGGCGGCGGTCAATAATGCGGTAGAGATAACGCCGTTCGCGCGCATCAAATCGCGCGTGCCATGCGTCGGGCATAAGCTTAGCGTCCAGTACGGAAATCGGCGCCTCTCTCAGGTGAAAATTCATCGCGTCGCGGACTTTGTCTTCACGTATATCTTTCACAAGGTCCATATGCGCGACGGCGGCGAGGGCATGGACGCCGCTATCCGTGCGGCCCGCGCCGTAAACTTCTGTGGAGGCACCATTGATTTTCTCTGCTGCCGCTTCAAGCGTGCCTTGCACAGACGGCGCATGGTCTTGCCACTGCCACCCCTGATAAGGCGCACCGTCATATTCAATGGTGAGCTTATAACGCGGCATTAAGTGAGGCGTTCGCCAACGGTGAGCGGCTTACCCATGAGATAATCTGCGATATCCATTTTGGGTTTGCCTGCGGGTTGGACTGTGAGGAGTTTTAGCGCGTCTTTCCCACAAGCGACTATACCACTCTCGTCAATGACTGTTCCTGCTTCGCCGCTGCCGTCTGCGGCTTTGGCGAGATGAATTTTGACCCGTGTGTCGTCTATTTCGCACCACGCGCCAGGGAAGGGGGAGAGACCACGGATGTGGCAGTCGAGCGCATTTGCAGGACGTGTCCAATCGATGCGCGCTTCTGATTTATCAATTTTATGCGCGTATGTCGGCTCGCCCGTTTGCGGCGTAGGGCGTAGCGCTTCCCGCTCAACAGCGCCGAGGGCGCGGGCCCACATCTCGGCGCCGACATGCGACAGGCGCGTGGAAAGGCTTGCCGCTGTATCTGTGTCTTCAATCTCGACGGTCTCAGATAACAAGATATCGCCAGTATCGAGGCCCTTGGCCATTTGCATAATCTGCACGCCCGTTTGCGCGTCGCCTGCCATAATTGCGCGCTGGATAGGCGCCGCCCCGCGCCATCTTGGAAGGAGTGAAGCATGTAAATTGAGACAGCCATATTTCGGCGCAGCGAGCGCACGGCTTGTCAAAATTTGGCCGTAAGCCACCACGCAAGCGACATCGGCCTCGAGCACTTCGAGCCCGTCAATGACGGATGAACGGCGAAACTTTTCTGGCGTTTCAACGGGGATGCCCATGATCTTTGCAAATTGATGGACGGGAGATTTCGTCAGCTTTTGTCCGCGACCAGATTTGCGCGGCGGCTGCGTATAAACACGCACTACCTCATGCCCATTGGCAAGAATTTCAGATAGGGACGGCACGGCAAACTCTGGCGTGCCCATGAAGACAACGCGAAGCGTCAAAATCCCGCTCCCATACCTTGGCAGATACCAAGTGTGTAGGAGCTTGAATACATGAACGGATAAACAATATCCCAAATTTCACGCGATTGAGACAGAGCGAATTGAGAGAGGACTAAAACTAGTGCAATAAATGGGCGCATTATCCAGCAGCTCTCAGCTTCTCAGCCTTTGCCACCTTCTTCACAGCGCGCTCACGTTTGAGGCGTGAGAGATAGTCGATAAAGACGATGCCTTTGAGGTGGTCCATTTCGTGCTGAATACAGGTCGCGTAAAGACCCTCGCAGACTTCGGTCACGCGTTCGCCGTTATAATCAAGATAGGTCAGCTTCACCCGCTCTGGGCGCTCAATCGTTTCAAACACATCCGGCACAGAGAGGCAGCCTTCATCATAAGGCTGTAGCGTCTCTGTCTCTTCCAGAATTTCGGGGTTCACAAAATATTTGACTTGCGGCGGTTCGCCGTCACGCGCGAGATCCATGACGATAACATTGAGCGGCACGCCGATTTGTATAGCGGCGAGGCCAATACCCGGCGCGGCATACATCGTCTCAAGCATATCATCCATCAGCTTGCGCGTCTCGTCTGTGACGTTCTCAACAGGCTTTGAGACTTGTTTTAGGACCGGGTTTGGGACCGTTAATATAGGGCGTATTGTCATGGGCTTCAGATAGGGGGCAAGGCCGCTGTCGTCAAGTTAGCTGGTCATTTCAGACAGCCACTGTGGCAGGTCATTAGCCGTAAAATCTACCCAATGGGCGGTGGTGGTTTGACCAGATGGGCGCACGACTTCGGGCGCGTCTGAAAAATCAGCGTCTGAGGTCACAAGCACTGTCACCATGCCAAGCGATTTGGGCACTTCGAGGTTAAAGACGTTGTCTTCAAAAAAAATCGCACGCGTGGGATCGACGTCGAACACGCGGTTGAAGATTGCATAGGTCTCGGCTTTGGGTTTTGGAATGTAATCCGCGTCTTCAATACCCAAACTGCCGTCAAATAAATCATACAGGTTGAGATGCGTGCCGACATTTTTGGCATGACCCTTAGACCCATTTGTGTAGATTAGTTTGCGGCCTGGCAGCGCTTTAATACGTTCGCGCATGTCAGGGTCGGGTTTCAAAATGTCGAGATCAACGTCATGGACGTAATCTAAAAACTCCGCTGGATCCATGCCGTGCACCGCCATGAGGCCAGAGAGCGTCGTGCCATACTCCGCCCAATAATCTTTGCGCAGCAGGGAGGCGGCTTCCGATTCGAGCGAAAGATAACGCGCGATGAATTCCGTCATCTTAACATCAATTTGTTTGAAAAAATTAGCGTCGGCGCGGTAGAGCGTATTGTCTAGATCAAAAATCCAGTCGCGAATGTGAGAAAGGTCTGGGTGCATATTTTAACGCCGTAGCCCCGTCGCGCTCGGCTCGACAAAATCAGCATCAGTTAAGCTAACAGTCGTGCCTGTCTCTTCTGTGGGCAACGGGCGAAAACTGACAGGGCTATAGCCGCGGTCAGAGCAATACTCATCCCCAATGGCGGAGAACACGCCTTCGGCGACACAGAATTGGCGGGGCTTGGCAGCAATGGTGCGAAGTAGCTTATCTTTAGAACGCGTATCGTTGCCTTCTAGCTTTGGCTGCTCTTGCAAGGCAAAGAAATGTGCATTGGTATTCTCGAGCGTATCAGAGAATGGTCGCGCGCACTCGTTTGCTTCAATTGGCCACCAGCCGCGGCTTTCCCATTCGCCTTCGTTTTGGTAAGCAATGGCAGACCAAATCGTTTGGCTCGATTTATTACACAGCGTCAGACCTATGCTCGCCTGCACCTCTTGAGCGCCTTTGATAAGGGCCTCAAACTTTTCGCCAGTCGTGGGCTTTCCCTCGATCTTTTTGTCTTTGAGAAATGTGCTAAGTGTACGTGTTGTGCGCCGCCCGCTCATTCCGTCAATGCGCGAAATTTTATAGCCGTTATCACGTAGTAGCCGTTGTAGTCCTGCTGTATCCGCTGTGTCTTCAAAATTGTCAGGCTCGATAAAGGTCGTTGTTTGCTCTTTCGGGTCGACTTTGAGATAAGGTCGCGTATCCAAATCTTGTAGTTTACAGCTCATGCTGGCATCGGCCTTGAAATCCTCGATATCAACACAAAGCGAGACGGTGCCTTTCCATTCGCGCACGCGACCCATGTGAAAGCTTTCGCTCTCCGCAAAGACATAGCGGTCTGTGCCACGCGGAGGATTTTTCGTGAGGCATCCCCCGGGTCGTACGCGGTCCCAACCGCGCGGTGTCATCTTGCCGTCAACTAAAGTCGCGGATGCGACGCGCAAAACATAAGAAGTTTCGTTGCAGATATTCCATTGATTAGCGGGAATAGACGTGGCTGTGTTGGTCGTCTCAGCTGTTTGTGCAAAAGCAGGGGCCACTAGGCTGTAGCTAAAGACGGCAATAGCTGTCACGTATTTCATATGTGCTGCTTTCATCGGATAAGCGTTCCAGCACCTTGATCTGTAAAGAGCTCAACCAGTAGGCCGTGCGCGCGACGTCCGTCTAAAATAACAACCGCTTTCACACCCGCATCTAGCGCCGCGATACAGGTGCCAAGCTTTGGGATCATGCCGCCAGTCGCTGTGCCGTCATCCATCAATGCGCGTGCATCTTTAATAGACAGGTTTGTTAGCAAATTACCGTCTTTGTCTTTTACGCCTTCAATATCTGTTAGTAGCATGAGGCGTGATGCGCCCAATGCACCTGCCAGCACACCTGCCGCTGTATCGGCATTGACGTTGTAAGAGCCGCCTTGCTCACCTGCACTGATAGGGGAGATGACAGGTATAAAGCCGTCACGGCTGAGCGTTTCAATCACGCTGGTATCCGTATCCACAGGGTCGCCTGCAAAGCCCAAGTCCTTGCGCACTTGGCGGGCTTTGATGAGGTTGGCGTCTTTACCTGACAGGCCAACGGCCTTGCCGCCCGCTTCATTAATCGCCTGGACAAGAGATTTGTTAATCGCGCCAGAGAGCACCATTTCCGCAACTTCGACAGTTTCAATATCAGAAACACGAAGACCATCGACAAATTCGCTTTTAATATTGAGCCGTTTCAGCATGTCCCCAATCTGCGGTCCGCCGCCATGGACGATAACGGGCCGAATACCAAATTGGCGCAGCAAGACCACATCATTGGCAAATTGACGGGTCAATTCATCAGAGCCCATAGCGTTGCCGCCAAACTTGATCACGACTGTTTGATCAGAATAACGCTGAATAAAAGGCAGGGCTTCGGAGAGAGTTTTCGCACTCGTCCAGCCTGTTTCGTTTTGACGGCGTTTTAACATGGCATTTTCCTAAACTGATTACGCAGCCTGTCCTAGTGGAAAAACGTAACTTATCTGTAAGTTCTCTATGATGATTTAAGCATTTTTATCATCGGGCAGTGCAAGGCTCGCCATTTCTGCTTTTAATAAGTCTAAACCGTTTTTCTTTACGCTAGAGGTCGGGATAATTTCAGGGAAGGCGGCAGGGCGCTTTTTGATCACCTTGGCGGCTTTCATAATGCCTTTTATGACTTGCGGCGGTTTGATTTTATCTGTCTTTGTGAAAATGAGCTGATAGGTCACCGCCGCTTCGTCGAGCATGTCCATCAATTCCATATCGGATGACTTGATACCGTGGCGACTATCGATGAGCATAAACACCCGACGCAGCGGGGCACGTCCGCGTAAGAAAGCCCGAGTCAGTTCCGTCCATTTCGCAATGTCTGTTTTAGACGCTCGCGCATAGCCGTAACCCGGAAGGTCAACAAGACGCAGGCGATCATCGACGTTAAAATAATTCAGTTCTCGCGTGCGGCCAGGCGTGTTTGATGCGCGCGCAAGACCATTGCGATTGGTCAGCGCATTAATCAGGCTTGATTTGCCCACGTTAGAGCGTCCCGCAAAGCATACCTCTGGCGGCCCTGGCGGGGGCAGGTTTTCCAAACTCACGCCGGAGAGCATAAAACTGACCTCACGCGCGAACAGCACGCGACCCGTCTCAAGGAAGGGGTGCGGCTCAGTGCGCGCAGCGGAATTGACGTTTGCGTCTTTTGGCTCAATTTGGGGTGTTGCGTCGCTCATTATGTCTCGGCCGTTTTTGAATTTCGGGAGGCGCGGGTGTTCAGGCTTTGTAAGGCAAGACGCGCGTCTTTCACCAAGCTGTCATAGGGACGGGTCGTCGTGCTGTCACGCGCTATAAAAACATAATCCATGCCTGTTTGTCCAAGCTCTGGCAGGACTTTGCGCGCGACTTCGCGAAGGCGTCGCTTGGCGCGGTTGCGGGCAACGGCATTGCCGATTTTTTTTGTGGCGGTGAAACCCACGCGTATCGTCGTCTTAACGTCTTGGGATGTTTCGCGCATTTGTATGACGACGCCGCCTTGGGCTTGGTAAAATCCCTTGCGCACATGTAAAAACTCGGACCGCTTTGTCAGCCGCCCGAGTTTTGAAGTCTGTGATGTTATCTCTGTCACGCGACAGATGCCGTGAAGGCGATAATGTCAGCCTGATTAGGCAGACAGAACCTTGCGGCCCTTTGCACGGCGACGCGCAAGGATTTGACGCCCTGCTTTTGTGGCCATGCGCGCACGGAAACCGTGGCGACGTTTACGAACGATGACGGACGGTTGAAAAGTACGTTTCATTTTGCTCTCCATCCCCTCAAATATTGAGGGTGACCCGCTCTGGCGCAGGCCGAATAATTGAATTAGCGCGTCATTTATGCGGGGCGCGCAGCCAAGTCAAGCATTGTGTCCACCAAATTACGCTCCTCGCCAAGGAATTGTCTGGTGTTTTCACCACATTCGCACAGATTTGTGAGGACATGTGACGTGCAATCGCGATTTCCTGTGTTATTCCCCGCTCAGGCGACAAAAGCGCCCTAAATAGAGAGATGTAAAATGACAGAATTACTAAGTCCTGATGACACAACTCATGGCGAGGTTTCCGCGCCTAAATCTGCGATAAAGAGATTCGCACCACTAATTGTAATCGTGTTAGCGCTAGGAGCATTTTTTGCGCTCGGCGGGCCGAAATATTTCAATATAGAGACATTGCGCGATAACCGTGACGTTTTGGCCGCCTTTGTTGACGGCAATCTTGTCCTCGCGCTCGGTGGGTTTATCCTGCTTTATGCCGTGCTCGTTGGGATTTCCTTTCCTGGTGCGAGTATTTTGTCGCTCTTTGGCGGCTTTATGTTTGGTACGCTGACGAGCACGCTTGGCATAGTAGTAGGCGCTACACTTGGCGCCACGGCCATCTTCCTCGCGGCGCGTTATGCTATTGGCGATAGCCTTCGCAAAAAAGCGGGCCCTTATATGGCGAAATTTGAAGACGGGCTGAAAGAAAACGAGTTTTCTTACATGTTTATTCTGCGCCTCATTCCTGCCTTTCCGTTCTTTATCGTCAACATTGTGCCTGCGCTATTTGACGTGAAACTGCGCAACTATGTGCTGACCACATTTTTTGGCATTATTCCAGGCAGCCTTGTTTATGCGAGTGTCGGCAACGGTATTGGCGCAGTGTTTGATCAAGGCGGCGAAGTGAAGCTTTCGGGTTTAATGCTACAGCCGAAAGTCATCCTGCCAATTGTTGGGTTAATTGCACTTTCGCTTCTGCCCATCATTTATAAAAAAATCAAAGCGCAGCGCGCTTAGGCCCTGACGGGTAGATAGAGAGAAATATCATGACCACAAAATATGACGTAGATTTATGTATTATCGGTGCAGGTTCAGGCGGGCTGTCTGTTGCCGCAGGTGCCGCTCAATTAGGACGCTCGGTTGTCCTTTTTGAAGCCGCGGAAATGGGCGGCGATTGCCTCAATCATGGGTGCGTACCTTCAAAAGCTCTTATCGCGGCAGGAAAACACGCCCACGCTATGAAGAGCGGCGCGGCCTTTGGCGTCAAACCTGGCGAATTAAAAGTCGATTTCGAGGCCGTGAAAGCACACGTGCAAGGCATAATCGACCATATTGCGCCAGTGGATTCTCAAGAGCGCTTTGAAGGCTTTGGCTGCACCGTTATTCGCGAATATGCGAGCTTTAAGGACGAACGCACAGTTGTGTCTGCGACCACCGAAGTGCGCGCCAAACGCATTATTGTGGCGACAGGTAGCCGCGCCTCTGCCCCGCCAATTCCGGGTCTGTCTGAGACGCCCTACCTGACAAATGAAACGATATTTTCGGTACCAAAACAGCCCAAGCATCTTCTCATTATCGGCGCAGGTCCCATCGGAATTGAATTAGGCCAAGCTTTTCACCGCATGGGCACAAAGGTCGAGATTGTTGATATCGCCGCCCCGCTTGGTCGTAGTGAGCCAGAGCACGCGAAAGTGCTCGTTGACGCGCTTGAGGCGGAAGGCGTGACATTCCATGCGCCTGTGAAAACAAAGCTCATTCGCAAAACCAAAACAGGCGTAGCGATTGATCTCGAAGATGGCACGACGCTGACAGGCTCACATCTGCTTGTCGCCGCAGGCCGCGCGCCGAGTGTGAGTAAGCTGAACTTAGAAGCGGCGGGCGTCACATATGACCGTAGGGGCATTGAAACCGATGATAATCTCCGTACATCAAACCCGCGCGTTTACGCCGTTGGTGATGTCGCCGCTGGCAGAGGCGGCCTGACTCATGCGGCAGGATTTCACGCGGGCCAAATTATCAAGGCGTTTTATTTTCTGCCGCCTGGCCTCAATAAAATCATGGCCAAAGCGACAACGGACATCATGCCTGCGGCAATCTATTCAGAGCCCGAACTGGCCAGCATCGGCTTGTCTGCCAAAGAAGCACGTGAGGCGGGTCACGACATCCGCGAATTGACAGCTGGTTTTGAACATAACGACCGCGCGATTGCTGAGCGCACAGATGCAGGCGGCGTGAAGATCATTGCGACCAAAAAAGGTAAAATCCTTGGCGCGTCCATTGTCGGCGAAGGCGCAGGTGACCTTATCCAGATGATATCAGTTGCAATGAAAGGCGACGTCAAGATATCCGGCCTCGCACAAATCATCTCGCCCTATCCTACACGCGGCGAAGCCGTCAAACGCGCGGCAGGTTCATTCTATACAGAAGCCGTATTTGGGCCGAAGTCCAAGAAACTTGCCGCCTTTAATACGCGGTTTCACTAAGTCGATTCTGCGAAGCAAATGCGCAAAAAAGGGGCATAAGAACGCACAGTTTTAATGCGTTCTTATGCCCTTGTCTTGTCAACTCGCTAAAGCTTTTTCTAGATAAGCCGTCGCGTGACATTGTGCTGTTTACCCGCTAAAGCCAACCCATGATTGACGGATTTTTTTCCAGACGCCTTTCTGGCAAATTGCTGCTAATGACGATTGGGTTTGTCATGTTGGCAGAGCTTGTCCTCTTTCTGCCGTCGGCCACCTTGTTTCGTCAAACTTATCTCACAGAGCGCGCACAGCAGGCGGGCCATCTTGCCCTCGCGCTAGATGGCGTGCCTGATTATGAGGGCAGTGCCATGCTCTCGCAAAAATTCATGGAAGACACAGACGTCATAATGGTTGCGATAAAACGCGAAGGCATGACGCAACTTTTACTAGGTATGCCGCCATCTGACCCTGACGCGACATTCGAAGCGGTCGATTTGCGCGATGCCCGCCGCCTGCCGCTATTTCGGTATGCCGTAAAAGATTTTTTCAGCGATGGCGAAGGCTACTACCGTGTTATTTCTGATCCCATAATGGATGATCAAGGACTGATTGAAATTGTGTTGTCCAAGGCCTCTGTGAAAACGGCACTTCGAGATTTTTTTGAACGTATATTTTGGCTCTCTCTTGCGATTGCGGTCATTACGGGCACTTTGATTTACTTGGCGCTGGCGGCAATGATTGTGCGGCCTATCCAAAAGCTTGCAAGCGGGCTTGCAGATTTTCGTGAGGATCCAGATAAACGGCGCGGCAACCTTAAGCCTTCGGCTCGGCGTGACGAAATTGGACAGCTAGAGCGCGAATTCTTCGATATGAAACAAGGCGTGCGCGCGTCTTTTAGGCAAAGAGAGCGGCTTGCATCACTCGGCATGGCAGTCGCTAAAATCAATCACGACCTCCGCAATGTTCTAACCAGTGCACAGCTTGTCTCTGACCGTATTGCGATGGACAAAGATGAGCGTATTGCGGGCATGGGTGAGCGCCTCGTGCGCGCGGTTGACCGCGGTGTCCGTCTTTGTACTGATGTGCTGAACTACTCCAACGCCAAAGATGAGCAGCTCGAAATTAAGGAGGTGCGAATCGCATTACTTATCGGTGAAATCGCAGGCGATGTACTCGGGCAATTTGGGCGCGGGCCAACGGCCATAAATTTCGTCAATAAAATTCCAAGCGAATTGTCCGTGCGCGTCGATGCTGATCACACTTACCGTATTATTCACAACCTCTTCCGCAATGCGGGACAGGCCTTACAAAGCATGAATGCAGTGGATGCCAAGCGCCAAATCACCGTGAGTTCAGAGGTGGATGAAGGGCAGGTGAAATTGCGCATAACTGATACTGGGCCAGGCCTGCCCAAACGCGCGATTGATAATTTGTTCAAAGCGTTTGCGAGCAGTTCAGGTCACGGGAGTACAGGGCTCGGCCTGACAATTTCCAAAGACCTCGCGACAGATCAAGGCGGTGATTTAGAGTTGGGATATACAGGTGAGACGGGCACAGAATTTGTCCTGACACTGCCGAAAGGGTAGGGATTCTCCTCACCCGCTTCGCTCATTCCTCAGGTTGAGACTAAAGTCTACTGTCCTTTATAAACCACGCCGCCTTTCATGACGAAATCGACGTCGAGTAATTCTTCGATGTCTCTAAGCGGGTCACCGTCCACGGCAATAATATCGGCATATTTACCCGCTTCTAGCGTACCGATTTTATCGCCCATTTCAATATGCTCAGCTGCAACAGAAGTGGCGGTTTTGATGGCATCTTGTTCGCTCATGCCTGCCTTTATCATATAGATGAATTCTTGCGCGTTATCGCCGTGTTTTGACACGCCCGTATCTGTACCAAAGGCGACATTCACGCCGCCCTCCCAAGCAATGCGCAGCATATCTTGCATTTGCGGGCCAACTTCGAGCGCTTTTTGAGCAGAGGCCGGCGGTAGGAAGTTTTCATTTGTCGCCCAATCGACAACGGTCATGCCCGCAAGCACAGTCGGCACAAGCGTCGCGTCATACTTCTTAAAGAGACGCACCGTTTCTGCGTCAAGATACGTCCCGTGCTCAATGGATTTCACGCCTGCCTTCAGGGCGGCTTCGATACCGTCTTTACCGTGGGCGTGAGCCGTAACTTTGCGGCCCATTTTCGTGGCCGCGCCAACAATCGCTTCAAGCTCGTCTTCAAAGAACTGCTGCGCTGTGCCCGCATTGGTATTGGATAGCACGCCGCCAGTCGCCGTGATTTTAATGACATCTGCGCCCGCTTTGACGGCGGCGCGTGTGGCGCGGCGGCAATCGGCGGGGCCGTCACAAATGGTTTTGCTCGCCATAGTGTGCAGCACGTCTTCGCGGTAGCCATGGGAATCGCCATGCCCGCCTGTGATAGACACGGCCGAGCCAGAGGCGCGGATATGTGGCCCCACAACTTTGCCTGCTTTCACGGCGCGGCGAAGCGCAAAAATCTCTTTGGGTCCTCCAACATCTTGCACCGCCGTAAAGCCCGCCATCAAAGTTTTGCGCGCGTTATCCGCTGCGTCATAAGCGACGTCACCATCCTCACGCGTGACATTATCAAGACGAACAGAGGGGCTCCATTCACCGCGCAAATGCACATGGCTGTCGATAAGTCCAGGCAGTACAAAGCTGTTTTTCAGGTCAATAATTTCGGCCTCATCATCATTCAGATAGCCATCCGTGAGACCGACTATCTTGCCGTCATTGATGATGATTGTTTGTTCTTTTAGAGGCGGTTCGCCCGGAACGGCGAGCACTTTACCTGCATGGATTAGCATGAAGTCAGCATAGCTGTCCTGCGTCTTGGATGTCACAAGTTTAGCTGTGTTTGTCGACGGCTTAATCTTGGGCACAGGTTTCTTATGCGGATGATCCGTAGCTGTTGCCACAACGGCAAAGGTGAGAGATAGCGCCGCAGCGCCTGAGAGGATATATTTTAAGGTCATAGCTCAGCTTAGACTTAAAATGCTAAGCCTGCCCAGAAAATTCGCCTGACAGGCGAACGACGTTCGCCGTTATTCACAGCGCATGATGGGCCCCGCCCTGTTTACAGGGCATGATGAGCAATGTCGCGGCGACAGAAACCGTCAGGCCAGTCAATACAGTCATCAATTGCATTATACGCTTTATCAACAGCCTCTTTAAGCGTCGCGGCTTGTGCCGTCACATTGAGCACACGCCCGCCATTGGCGAGAATATCGCCGTCATCATTTGACGTCGTGCCAGCATGAAAGATGACAACCCCGTCCATCTCATTGGCGGCTTCCAGTCCTTTGATAGTCGTGCCTTTATCATAGGACCCAGGATAGCCCTTGGCCGCGAGCACGACATTTACCACAGGCTCGTCAAACCAAGCAGGCGCGTCGAGTTTATCAAGTGTGCCTGCTTCTGCGGCTATGAGTATCTCCATCAAATCTGATTGCAAACGGCGCATTATGACTTGGCATTCTGGATCGCCAAAGCGCGCATTATATTCAATCAGTTTCGGACCGTCTTTTGTCATCATCAACCCTGCAAAAAGCACGCCTTTAAACGGATGCCCGTCTTTCGCCATGCCAAAAACTGTGGGCTGAATAATTTTTTCCATCACGTCAGAGAGGGCGTCTTGGGTAAACACGGGGGCAGGGGAATAAGCCCCCATACCACCCGTATTAGGACCTTTATCGCCGTCAAAAGCGCGTTTATGATCTTGCGCGCCAATCAACGGAAAGGCTGTTTTGCCGTCTGATATGGCAAAGAAGCTCACCTCTTGGCCGTGCATAAATTCTTCAATCACGACTTTTGTCGAAGCGTCACCAAATTTACCCGAGAAAAACTCTTCAAGCTCAGCTTCCGCTTCTTTTAGCGTCTCAGGAATCACCACACCTTTGCCTGCTGCAAGGCCGTCGGCTTTGAGGACATAAGGCGCGTCCATCGTTTTCAAAAAGGCTTTGGCGTCTTTGAGGTCTTTGAAGACGCCGTAATCCGCTGTCGGGATATTATAGCGTTTGCAAAACTCCTTGGTGAAAGATTTAGAGCTCTCAAGTTGCGCGGCGGCTTCTGTTGGGCCGAAGACTTTGACGCCTTTCTCTTCGAGCGCGTCCACAAGGCCTAGCGCAAGCGGTTGCTCAGGCCCGACAACGACAAAGTCATATCCGCCGCGCTCAACCAACGCCAAAATGCCGACAATGTCATCTGCTTTGATATCCACACAGGCCGCGACCTCTGCAATGCCAGCATTGCCTGGCGCGCAGGTAAGCTCTGTCACCTGTGGGCTTTGGGCGAGTTTCCACGCCAATGCATGTTCGCGTCCGCCGCCACCGATTAAGAGTACATTCATGGGATATCCGTTTAAACTCTGCTATCTATTGGCGCGCCTTTTAGGTTATAACGACACTGATTCCAATGTCCTTATTGTCGAAAGTCTGTCTTGCCTGATAACCCGTCAAATGCGCATGAATATTCGGTCAGCGAACTGGCGGGGAACCTCAAGCGCACGATTGAAGAGACCTTTGGCCATGTGCGTGTGCGGGGTGAATTGGGGCGGGTCACAATCGCGAAATCGGGGCACTGCTATCTGGATATAAAAGATGACCGCGCGGTGATTAATTCCATCATCTGGAAAGGCCAGATGAGCCGTCTGTCCATGCGGCCCGAAGAAGGCATGGAAGTGATCTGCGAAGGCAAGCTGACGACCTATCCGGGCCGCTCAAATTATCAACTCGTGATAAGCAAGATGGAGCTTGCAGGTGCAGGCGCTCTGATGGCGCTGTTTGAGAAACGCAAACGCGCTTTTTCTGAAGAAGGCTTATTCTCGGAGTCGCGCAAAAAGGAGCTGCCGTTTTTGCCTCAAACTATCGGTGTCGTGACGTCTCCGACAGGGGCCGTTATTCGCGATATTTTGCACCGTATTTCTGACCGTTTTCCGAGTCACGTGCTGGTCTGGCCTGTGCTTGTGCAAGGCGATAAGGCTGCGAGCCAAATTGCGAGCGCGATTACAGGATTTAACCACGCAGAAGGCTTCCCGCGGCCAGATGTTTTAATCGTCGCGCGGGGCGGCGGTTCGCTCGAAGATCTCTGGTGCTTTAACGAAGAAGCTGTGGTGCGTGCCGTCGCCGCGTCAAACATCCCCGTCATCGGTGCGGTGGGGCATGAAACAGATTGGACATTAGTTGACTATGTCTCTGATTACCGCGCGCCCACGCCGACCGGGGCTGCGGAAGTCGCTGTGCCCGTGCGCGCAGACTATCTTGAGACGGTCGCGGATTACGGCTTGCGCATGAGCCGTGGCTTGCGCCGTCATGTGGCGGAACGCACGACACGGCTTTCTGCTGCGCGTTTGCCTCGTATTGAAAATCTCATGGCGAGCCCGCAACAGCGTCTTGATTTGGCCTTGGCGCGCCTGCCCAAGCCTGCGCAAATGTTTGCGCCGCTATCTGCACGCCTAGACCGTGCGCGCTTACCACGACTTGATAACCTTACCAACTTACTGCGGGGGCGGTTGTCGCAAGTTATTTTGCCCAAGCCAGAGCAGCTTTTGCAGCCTAAAAGGCAGCGATTAAGCCTCGCAGGGCAGAGACTGCGGGCTGAGCCGATAAAGCTTGAGAATGTAAGGCGTGCGGAACGTCTTTCGGGTTTCGGGCAACGTGCCGAGACGGCGGCAGTTAGAGATTTAGAACGCCGCGCGAAACGTCTCGAAAAAGCGGGGCAACTCTTAGAGGCCTTTTCATATCAGGGTGTGCTCAAGCGCGGCTTTGCGGTTGTACAAAATGCGGACGGTAAACTCATACGCTCTAAAGACGGGGTGAGCGCGGGTGAGGGTGTGACCCTGACGTTTGGGGATGGTTCTCGTGATGCGATAATAGACAGCGATGTAGGCTCTTACATCACCAAGAAAACGCCCGCTAAAAAGCCCAAAAAAAAACCCGCGACAAAACAAGCTGATAAATCACAGCCTGACCTCTTCTAAACCCACGCGAGTTGCGCTATTGGGAAGGTGAGTAACGCGCGGGCGCAAAGACATATGGCGTAAGGACATATCATGAATTCATTTTTCCAAGGTCAAGGCGAAGCCAAGCTGCATTATGGCGATAGTGATTTCACCATAATGGAAGGTGGAGCCTTTGTAAAATGCGCTGTGACAGGCGAAAATATCCCGCTTGAGCGTCTGAAATATTGGAATGCTGAGCGTCAGGAAGCCTATAAAGACGCGGCGGCGAGCCTTGAAGGCTGGAAGCGGGCGCAAAGCTAATGAAAGCTGTCTGGCTGACATTGCTGGCTTTGGTGAGCACGTCTGCTTGTGCGGCGGAAACAGCTGAGCGTGATACACCCACAACTCATGCGCATAACCACAATAGCGCCGTACAAACGGCCAGCGCACCAGAGGTTCAAGCTCCGCAGGTAATGCCGCTTGAATGTACGGGTATAATTGCACAAGGCGGATTGGTGTCTTGTCAGACTCTACCAAAAGCCAAAGTTAAAATCGGGCGGAGCGGTGATGATTTTTATTATGAAAGCGCGAATGATGCGGGCCGTATCATTGTTGGTTTTGACCGCGATGAGGCGCGCACAATTATTCAGGCTATCCCGCAAGATAAAAGCCATCCAGAGTTTGGGCCGCTGACACCCTCGCGCAAAGTAAGTTTTGATTTTGAGAAACGTGAATATGACACGTCTCGTATTGACGGTCTTCCGCCGAGCCAAGTTTCGACTTTTACAGAAGCACAGCTCAAACGCATTCGTGCCTCATCGGCCAAAAAGAAAAAAGGTTTTGCCTCTCGGTCCGAACAGCTTGGCTTTTCTGATGGGTTTGTTTTGCCTGTCAGCGAGTTTAGAAAAACCACCAATTTTGGCGCGCAGCGTATTTTAAATGGTGAGCCGAAAAAGCCGCATTACGGTGTCGATTTGGCCGCGCCTGTGGGCACACCGATTTACGCCCCTGCGGATGGTGTGGTCAGCCTTTCTGATGATGACCTTTATTTCGAAGGTGCGATGGTGTTACTTGATCACGGCCAAGGTCTGATTTCTATGTATCTGCACGTGGATGAGATGATGGTGGAGCCTGGACAACTCGTGAAACGTGGCGAGCAAATCGCAACAGTTGGGTCAAAAGGCCGCTCGACAGGGCCACATTTATGCTGGCGCTTAAAGTGGCGAAACCGTAACTTAGATCCAGAGCTTTTAACGGAATGGAACGCGCGTGCTGAAACAATTAGGTAAAGTCAAAAGTCCTGAAGTCTGCGAAAACATGACGGATGTGCGCGAAGGCGTGGACGCCATTGACCGCGAGCTCGTGCGCCTGCTCGTGACGCGACAAGGTTATATGCACGCCGCCGCGCGGATTAAACCCAATCGTGACGCCGTCTATGACGAAGCGCGCATTGAAGATGTGGTTGCCAAGGTGTTGGTTGAAGCCAAGGCGCAAGGGCTGTCGCCCGACATTGCGGAACCCGTCTGGCGCAAACTCATCGAACGTTGCATCGCCCATGAATTTGACGTCTGGGACAAGACGCGCGATTAAGCTTAAAATTTAGAATCTCGGTTTTTCTAAACGAAAGAAAAAATTTAAATGGAAATAAATGTAAGTCAGCCCATTAAGTTTTCTATGGCTTTAATTTCTATAGAGGAGTCTAGTTCCTCTTTTTTGATGAAAATAATAATTGATATAGATGAGTTAGCAGGTAGGCTAAAATATACTTTGAATAGTATTTGGTTCAGTTACGAAATCTGGGCAGGTTTTCTTTTAGATCTAAAACGACTTTCGCAAGGTCAAACTGAAACGGCACTTTTAATTGATCATTCTAAAGTTTTTAGACTAACTTTTATTCTTGATAAATCAGAAGATAAAATTGAGTTGACCATTGCTAATAATAAAGTCAATTCTAAAAATGCCTGTCTAGATTTTATGTATTCAATACAAATTTCATATGACGAAATCGCGCATTGGAGAAATGAATTGGAAAATCTAAATATTTTTTAGTAAGCACGTTTACTTATACAACTCTTTCGGCCAGCGGCGATGGACCCAGAACCATTGATCTGGGTTTTGTTTTATCCAGTCCTCTGTGAACTTCACAATTTTGCGCACGCCGTTTTCAATGTCGGTGTCGCGCTCACCTGTTTGGGTCAGCGGGATTTCGTCGTGAATAGTCACGGTGAAGGTGGCTTTATCGCGCGTCACTGAAATGGGGATGAGCGGCGCAGATGTTTTTAACGCCAGCCTCACCGCACCCGTTGCGGTCATAGCGTTATAGCCAAAGAAAGGCACGGCAATCCCTTCATTGAATTTTTGATCATTGAGAAGTGCGACACTCTCGTGATGACCCAAAGCGCGTAGCAGAACGCGTCCGCCTGCATGGGTCGATTTTTGAACAAGAAATTTTGTGCCGTAAGCCTCGCGTTGCGCGCGCACTCGTTGGTCAAGATAGGGATTATTTATTTTGCGGTAAGTGATACGCACGGGTAGGCCAGATTGCGTCAGGGCGGCCGCCATGACTTCCCAATTTGCAAAATGTCCCGTCACAATAACGGCGGCGGTTTTAGTCTTAATCAGCTTTTGCAAATGCTCATGGCCGATGACTTTGACGCGGCTGTCATCTGCGTAGACTTTGACGCGTGCCATGATAGGAAATTCGGCGAAAGTCCGTCCTATATTATCCCAGGCTTTCAGGGCGAGCACTTGTTTTTCATTTTCTGAAAGCTCGGGAAAGGCGAGACCTAGTCCTGTCATGATAATTTTATGCTTGGAGGTGCGCGGCCCGATTTTGCGCAAGAGCCACCCGCCAAAGCTAGAAACGCGCTCAAATGAAAACGGCTTTAGAGCAATGCAAACCGCGTCATAGGCGACCGCTTCGCTGCGCCACCCTATTTTTTTCAATAGGCTCGGAGTGCTCATTTTGACGCCGCTGCCACAATGGGATGGAGCAATCTTCGCAAAGTTAATTCATCTTCAAATACCACTGACACAGGCCAAGGTGTGACGCCTTTGCGGTAGCCTTTGGGCAGGCGAACATAATCTTTTTCCGTGGTAATTAATCCTGCACCATATTCGGACGCCATTAGGAAGAGGCTTTCAATATCTTCGTCTTTATATTTGTAATGATCAGAATAAGGCACGCTGTCGATGACGTCCCCGCCAGCCGCTTTGAGCGAGTTGAAAAATTTCTCTGGCCGTCCAATACCGGCAAAGGCAAAGAGCTTCCCGCGCGGCGGCGGTGCGGCGGGCGCGAGATAAGCGGGGATAACAATTTGGCCTTTAAGTTGCTCCGCTAGTTTATCGCTAATTTTATATTCAGGCATGGGCTTCATTAAAATGACCGCATCAGCGCGGGTAAGGGCCGCACCCAAATCCTCACGCAGTGGGCCTGCCGGAAAGACGCAGCCATTACCAAAGCCTGTTTCGCCGTCGACGACAAGGAGCGAGAGTGTCTTCTTCACGAGCGGATTTTGATGGCCGTCATCCATAATCAAAACGCTCGCGCCGTAACTTGCGGCTGTGCGCGCGCCGTCGTCACGTGCCGCGCTGACCCAAACAGGGGCGTGGCGTGCAAGCAGCAGTGGCTCATCGCCAATATCGGCAGCGCTATGTTTAGGGTGCACGACCACAGGGCCTTTTTCTCTGCCGCCATAACCTCGCGTGAGGCCCACTGCGCCAATACCAAGGCGTTGAAAACTGCGCAGAAGATATATGGCAACGGGCGTTTTACCTGTCCCGCCAAGCGTCGCATTACCGACGCAGATAACGGGAATGCCTACATCAAGCGGCTCTGTCGTTTCAATACGGCGGCGCACGAAGTAATTATAAATCCAACCGAGCGGAGAGAGCAACTTGCCGCGCAAGTCGGCTTTGCCATCTTCAGGTGTCCAAAAAGCAGGCGGTCTCATGACGCACTCGCATGTGGCAGCAGGGGCTGTAATTCGTCCCAGACATAGGTGAGCACATCGTCGCGACTTTCCGCATAACGTCGCGCTTTTTCTCGGAGATTTTCTAAGACGTCTTGATCGGAGAAAAGCGCAGTAATCTCTTTGCCTATTATCTCTGGCGAGAGCACGCGCCGCGCTGCGCCAAAGCTGAACATGGCGTTATAGGTCTCAGAAAAACTCGCAGTGTTCCCACCCGTCAATACGGCAGACCCTAGCCGTGCTGGCTCGAGGGGATTGTGCCCCGTAAGTCCTTTAACAAGTGAGCCGCAAACAAATGTCAATGCCGCAAGCCGAAAAGCGAGGCCCATTTCGCCAATCGTATCAAATAAATATACTTGCGTTTTCTTATTCGGCGTTTGGCCTTTACTTCGCACCGAAGATGTAAATTCACACGAATTAATTAAGTCCAAAATATCGTCACGGCGTTCGGGATGGCGCGGCGCGAGGATGAGTAAGGCGTTAGGATGGACAGACAATATATCCTCATGTGCCCGTAGAATTAATTCGTCTTCACCCATATGTGTGCTCGCGGCGCACCATATGGGCCGACCCGCAAGGGATTGTTGTAATCTCCGTAAATCTTCCGCATTCGCAGGCAAGGTTTCGCCTGCGTCTTTGAGATTTCCCGTTGCGAAAATATCGCGTTCTGTGAACCACCCCAAGCTATCACCCGTCCGCTTATCAGCGGCGAGGATGAGGTCAAACTTTGAAAAGACGGCTTTGGCACTGGCCGCGCGTTTGGCCCAGCCATTTAAAGAGTTCTCGCTCATGCGGGCATTAATAAGCGCCATTTTCACGCCGCGTGATTTCGCCTCAGTAATCATATTGGGCCAGATTTCAGACTCCGCCCAAAGCGCCGTATCGGGTGTCCAATAGTCGAGGAATGCGCTCACATATTTTGGATGATCGAGCGGTACATATTGATGGAAACATCCGTCTGGCAAGCGAACCTCAAGTAAATTGGCTGCCGTCACTGTGGCGCTCGTAATCAAGATATTTATATCAGGCCGGTCTTTGCGAAATTGTGAGATAAGCGGCAGCAGCATGGTGCACTCGCCCACACTCGCGCCGTGCATCCACACAAGCGGGCCGTTGGGGCGCGGCAAGGATGCGATGCCTTTGCGTTCATTGAGTCGGGCAAGGTCTTCCTTGCCTGCGCGCGCGCGGCGTCCCATCCAGAGCGGCAGTAATGGGCCAAGCGCGCGTGTCGCGCCGCGATAGGCACGCAGTAATCCTGTCTGGCTTGCGGGTTCGCTCATGGCTTGGCTTTAGCCTCACCCACCTCTTCGGGCAAGACGGGGGTATGACTCATGGCGCGGTCGGCCTCAGTCAAGTTTGCATTCATTTGCGTTTCGAGCGCCGTGCGTAACGCAATTAAGTCGCCGTCTGAAATATCCGCGCCGACACGGACAGGCTCGCCCCAAATAATTTGACCTTTCCCAAATGGCAGCGGCACAACAAAGCGGTCCCAACTGTCAACTACTTTGCGGTGTTTAACTGAGAATATGCAGGACACAAGCGGCGCGCCAGAGAGTTTCGCGAGGGTCAGCGGCCCGTCGCCCAGCCGTTGGCGCGGGCCTTTGGGGCCGTCCGGCGTAATGACGATGCAGCCGCCGCCGGTCACCGCCTTTTGCATATTGCGAAACGCAGCTTCGCCGCCCTTGCCAGATTTTCGGCCTGCGCGCCGGGCCGAGCCGCGGATTGTTTTTAATCCTAAAAAATGACATGTCCGTGCGACGATATTCCCGTCGCGAGAGCGCGAAATCAGCACATAGGGCTGTTGATAATTTTTTTTCCACGCCGAGGTTAGCATTAAAAACCGCGAATGCCATGTCATAGCGATAAGACCTTCGCCATTGCCCATGAGGTGCGCGACATGCTCCCCGCCGATAACCTCCCAACGCGTGGTATATTTCACCAGTGTCATATACGCTGCGACCAGAAAGCCCGCGAGACTTTGAACTGCGCCAGAGCGCATGAAGCGTTTGAACATGCGCGGCCCTCCTGTTAGCGTGCAGCAATATCAACGGCTTATACCTTATGACTCTCGACCTCAATAACCCAAAAGACAGACGACAGGCTTACCGCGACCTGACATGGGGTGATCATGGTTTTCTGCGCTCGCGCTTTGCTAATCATCACGACATTGGCGGCGGGATGAGCCGCGAGAACCAGCCTTCACCCAAGCGCATCGCCCAACTCGCTAAGGACGGCATAAAAACCATCATAAATTTGCGCGGGGAGTCCCCCAAAGGGTTTTATTTGCTCGAAGTCGAAGCCTGCGAGCAGCACGGCATAGAGCTAATAAATCACCGCATGTATTCGCGCGACACGCACACGGTTGAGGCGATTAAAGGCGCGCGTGATTTGTTCGAACGCATAGAATATCCTGCTATGATGCACTGTAAATCCGGCGCAGACCGCACAGGCATTATGGGCGTGCTTTATCGTCATTTCAAAATGGGCGACCCGATAGAGGAGGCGATTGAGCAATTATCGCTAAAATACCTCCACGTCCGCCAAGGCAAAACAGGCATGCTCGATTTCTTTTTCAACGACTATATCGCGTATAATAAACACACGCCGATAGAGTTTATCGACTGGGTCGAAAACGTGTATGACCAAGCCGATGTGAAAGCGCGCTTCATGGCGCAATGGTCAGGGAATCCTGTGACGGAATTAATTTTGCGACGGGAGTAGAAATGAAGAAAGTTATCTTCCTTTTTGTGTTTCTAGCCGCTTGCCAGACAAGCGTAGTGAATTTAGCCGCACCTCAAGAATTTAGCGCCTACGCGGGAAACGGTAAGATTTACCGCGCTGGAGATGTGATTTCGCAATCTGTTAGAAACTTAGGTGATGGATTCTACGCGGTTTACAAAGAGGTCGCCAATAGTCCCGAGCATTGGGAAGCTATCGCCCATTATAATTACCTATATTATGGTGAAACAGAGGTTTGCCGCTGTAATCGCGAGACAGTCAAACTTTCAAATGATAGAAAATTTATTACTTACCCAAAGGAAGGCGAATTGGGCTTTGAGCAATTAAACTTAGTGACGATGGAACGAATAGTCATAGAATAAGCCTAAAATTCAATCTACTGCGCCTCTGGCGTGCTGACGACCAACCCGTCCAACTCATCGCTCATTAAAATCTGGCACGAAAGACGCGAGTTGTCTTGCACGTCTTCGGCAAAGTCGAGCATGCTGTCTTCCATGTCGTCTTTGGCTTTAAGCTTTTCGAGCCAACCTTCACCCACATAAACATGGCAGGTCGCGCAGGCGCAGGCCCCGCCGCAATCCGCGTCAATGCCGGGAATCATGTTTTGCACGGCAGCTTCCATAACGGAGGCGCCGGCTTTGGTCTCCACGTCGCGAGATGTGCCAGCGGCATCGATAAAGGTGATTTTTGGCATGTCGGCTCCTTAAATTAACAGCAACTTATGTAAGGCGTTGCAATCATTTTGCAAGTGCGTATCACTGCAGAGGTGGATAGCTTTTTGACGCAAATAACTCTGCCTGATGAAGCGCAGACCTTGGCCCTTGGCGCGGCGCTGGCGGCGCGTCTAACGGCGGGGGATTGCCTTGCCTTGCGCGGCGGCCTCGGCGTGGGGAAAACAACGCTTGCGCGCGGGCTGATTACGGCGCTTTCTGGCGAGACGGATGTGCCGTCTCCGACCTATACTTTGGTGCAAAGCTATGACACGCCAAAGGGCGAGCTTTGGCACGGTGATATGTATAGGCTTGAGCGGCCAGAAGACTGCCTTGAGCTTGGGTTAGAGGATGCGTTTTTAGACGCAATTTGCCTGATTGAATGGCCTGATAAACTTGGCGCATTTTTGCCAGAAACGGCGATTAACCTCACGATTGAATTTGCGGATGAGGGGCGAGTGGCGCGACTTGAGGGGGCTCAGCATTGGATAAAGGACTTTAGCCTGTGAGCCGTGACGCCGAGATAATTACTTTTTTAAATAGTGCAGGATGGGGAGATGCGAAACGGATGGCCGTGCCGGGCGATGCTTCTTCGCGCCGCTATGAGCGGTTAACGCGGGGCGGCGAAAAAGCCGTGCTGATGGACGCGCCGCGCGGAGCGGAAGCGCCTGCGGAGCCAGAAGGGGCGACGGATAAGGAGCGTCAGGCACTCGGCTATAACGCCGTCGCGCGCCTCGCAGGGCCTGAACCTGCGGCGTTTATTTGTATCGCCGAGGCGCTGACGCAGCGCGGATTCTCTGCGCCAAGGACTCTTGCGAGGGATTTGGAAAAAGGGTTTATCCTGCTCGAAGATTTAGGCGACGATTTGTTTGCGCGTGTGATTGTGGAAGACGGCGCAAAAGAGCGTGAATTATATGCCGCTGCTATTGATACACTTGCTGCAATTTACCGCTGCAGTTTTGCGTCAGACTTAATCTCAGGTGATGCGACATGGCGGGTGCGAGACTATGATAATCTCGCGCTACAAGCTGAAGTCAATTTACTGCTAGAATGGTACGCTGCTGATAAAGGTGTTGAGATAAGTGATGCAGCCAAAGGGGAATGGTCAGAGATATGGGCGGACTTGCTCGATTATTTAAACGTCCATCCAAAAGGTCTTGCCCTGCGCGATTTTCATGCTGAGAATATTTTCTGGCTGCCAGAACGAGAGGCCACAGCGCGCGTCGGATTAATTGATTTCCAAGACGGTCTCATGGCGCATCCTACTTATGATCTTATCAGCCTGATAGAGGACGCGCGACGAGATGTTTCACCTGAATTACACGGTGAATTAATTCAGCGCTTTTGTAATAAGGCAGGGCTGAAAAATGACACGGCATTCCAAAACGCTTATGCCGTGATGGGCGCACAGCGGAACGCAAAAATCTTGGGTATTTTTGTGCGTCTTGCCAAGCGCGATAATAAACCATCTTACCGACAATTAATTCCGCGTGTACAGAAATTGTTCTTAGGCAACATTCAAGGCGACATTTTTTCTGATCTGCGGGCATGGTTCAAAACCCATTTGCCTGCTGTCCTTAAACCACCCGTCATAACGGCGATGGTGCTGGCTGCGGGTCACGGCACGCGTATGCGTCCGCTGACCAATGACCGCTCAAAAGCTATGGTCGAGGTGGGCGGTAAGCCGTTAATCGATCACATGTTGGATAGGCTGGCAGAGGTCGGCGTGACGCGGGCTATTGTAAATGTGCACGCTCATGCGGATAATCTGGAAGCGCATCTCAAGACGCGAAAGGGCTTGCCAAAAATAATTATTTCCGATGAGCGAGACGAACTCCTTGAAACAGGGGGTGGGGTTGTCAAAGCTTTGCCGCTGCTAGGTGATGATCCTGTTTTCATTTGTAACATTGATGCGATTTGGCTCGAAAATAAAAGTGCTTTGCAAAGTCTCTTGGATGGTTGGGACAGGGTGAGAATGGATGATCTGCTTTTGCTTGCACCAAAAGACGAAACACTCGGCTATCACGGCGATGGCGATTTCGAGCTAGCGCCCACGGGTGAAATTTCTCGCCGCAACGGCGAAACTGCGCCTTACGTTTATGCAGGTGTGCAAATCGCGAACCTCGCCCCTATCGCGGCATTTAAAGTTGAGCCGTTTTCGCGCAATAAAGTCTGGAATGTAAGCCTGCCCAAAGGCCGCGCGCATGGCGTCAGGCTTGACGGTTACTGGATGCATGTCGGAGACCCAAATGCACGAGATGAGGCTGAGCTAATTTTGAAGCGTCAGCGTGAGTAAACTCCCCGTTTATAACATGCCGTCAGGCGTGCCATTTTTGCGCTCCCTCGCGCAAGGCTTGATTGAGCGGCTTGGCAATGATCTGCCGCGCGCGCTCGTTTTTCTGCCAACGCGACGAGCGGTACGCGCCTTGGGTGATGAATTTATTGCGCATGCGATGGAGACCGAAAGCGGTGTCGCGCTTTTGCCGCGCATGCGTCCGCTCGCCGATATTGATCCTGAAGAGCCCCCGTTTGAGCCAGGTGAATTAGTGGGGCTTATTCGGCCCGCAATCCCCTCTGCGCAACGCCGTTTTGACATGGCGCAAATTCTCACGCGCTATCACAGCCGTATTTCTGAACTGCCCCTATCTGTGGGTGGCTCTCTGGGGTTAGCGGACCAGCTTCTAAGCGTGATGGATGATGCGGCCATGGATGAGGTGACGCTTGCGCGTTCGGATACGCTTGACGCCATGCGAGCCCAAGCAGCGGAGCATTATCAAAACGCCGCGACGCTGTTTGAAATTGTCTTGACCCATTGGCCTAAATATCTCGCCGCTCAGAACATGATGGAACCGATGGCGCGACGTGTGGCGATGCTCAATGCGCTGACAGATCATTGGACAGAAAACCCACCTGATTACCCCGTCATTATTGCGGGTTCAACAGGTTCGCTTAAAGCCACGGCACGCCTCATGCGCTGTGTCGCGCGCCTGCCTAAAAGCGCGATTATTTTGCCGGGGCTAGATAAAAATCTACGTAGTACGGTCTGGGCAAAAGTCGAAGATCAACATCCGCAAAACGCGCTCAAAAGACTGATTGAAACAATCGGCGTTGAGTTAAATGAGGTAGATGATTGGCCACATATTACAGGCGGAGCCCCGATGCGCGCATGTCAACGTATTCTGTCTGAATCTCTCGTACCCGCCGAATCTGCGGATGATTGGCCAAGTCGCATTGCGACGCTGCGCGCTGAAAATCCAGGCGATACATTTGAGCGCGCTTTTGACGGGCTGTCTTTGATCGAAGCGCAAAACGACGAAGAGGAAGCGCTAAGCATTGCGCTTATTTTGCGTGAGGTGCTTGAGGCGGCTGATAGAACGGCGGCATTAATTACACCAGATCCCGCGCTCGCGCGCCGCGTAAAAGCCAAGCTACGGCGTTGGCAAATTGAAGTGGATTATTCTCAAGGCGAACCGCTCGAAGAAACCCAACTCGGCGCTTATCTCGCTGGGCTTTTACGACTGACGCTTGATCCTGAAAACCCTGTTGATTTGGCCTTCATTGCCAAACATCCCTTAACTCTATGGGGTCAAGCAGAAGGCGCGCTTAAGTCGGATTGGGAGCAGCTTGAAACACACGTTTTACGCGGCCCGCGTATGAGCTTTGCGCGCCTGGCTGAAAAATTCGAGCGCGGCGATAGAGGCTTTAAAAACCCAGACTTAAAAGCTGCATTTGTGCGCGTGACGGGTTTTGTAACGCGTCTGAAAAAGCTAACGGACATTAAAACGGCTTTACCACAAGCTTGGGCAACGGCGCTGACGGAATTGGCGGAAGATATTTCTCGCCCTGACGCACACGATACTATGCCCATGCTATGGCGAGGCGATGCGGGCGAGAAAGCGACGCAGATTATCTCAAGTCTGATTGCTTATGGTGACAGCTTGGGTGAAATGGACGCGCGGAGTTTTGTTGATTTATTTAGCACGCTGATGCGCGGCAAGGTCGTACGCCCGCGCTACGGCATGGACCCGCGCCTTAAAATCCTGGGCCCGATTGAAGCGCGCATGATTGAGGCCGACTTAATTATTATGGGCGGCCTGAACGAAGGGGTTTGGCCAGCTGCGCCAGCCGTCGAGCCGTTCCTGTCTTACGGCATGCGCAAGGAGCTAGGCTTGTCGCTCCCTGAAAAAAGGTTCGGTTTGCAGGCCCATGATTTTGCAGAGCTTGCCTGTAATCCGCATGTTATTCTCACGCGTTCAAAGCGCTCAGACTCTGGCCCAGCTGTTGCCTCGCGTTGGCTCTGGCGGCTGAAGACTTTGGCTAAAGGCGCCTTGGGCGAGGCGGCTGACGATGCGCTGGCCCCGCCCCGTCCCTATCATGAGTGGGCCCGCGCACTTGATCACGTGCAGGCCGATAAAGCTGTGCCTGTGAAAGCACCAGAATTTAGCCCACCTGTCCATGCGCGTTGGCCTCAACCAAAGGGCCGAGAGCTTGCGGTGACAAGGCTGACGACACTCGTGCGCGATCCTTACGCCCATTACGCGCGCTATATTTTAGGCTTGCGGAGCCTTGACCCGCTCGACGCCCCTATCGGTCCGCGCGAAATGGGTAATATGGTCCATGACGCTTTGGAAGATTTTGCCAAAAAATACGGCAATAAAATCGATGATAGTTCGTGCGTAATTGTCATGGAAATGTTTCAAGAGAAGCTGCGGATGTTGGGTCTTGCGCCCGAAGTGATCAGCGCTGAGCGGCCACGTCTTGAAACGATGGCTGCGAAGTTTTGTGAGTGGTGCAAGGGCGCGCGCGTAGAGGGTTGGGACCCTGTGGGGCTTGAGATTACAGGTGAATTAAATATCAATGCGGGCGATGGCCCGTTTAAATTCACAGCCAAATCTGACCGTATTGACCAGCGCGGAACGGGCTACCGTATTGTGGATTATAAAACCGGCGCGCCGCCGTCTCCTCCGGTAGTGAAGGCGGGCTTTGATCTGCAACTCCCTCTCCAAGCGGCCATGATTGATGCGGGTGGATTTAAAGATATTGAGGCTGCGACCGAGTTTGGCGAGGTTGAGGATATGCTCTATTTATCCTTGCGCGGCCATAACCAAGACGCGCCGCAACATTCTATTGTGAAAAAGGACTATACGGTTGAGCGTTTCGTTAATCAGGCGACGAAAACACTTGAAAAACTCGTCGCTTATTTTGATGCGCCAGACGCCGTCTATCACGCGCAACCGCGTATTCAATTTAGTAATGATTACGGCGACTATGACCAACTTTCGCGCCGCGCGGAATGGGCCAAGGCGGGCGACAGTGACGGCGGAGCTGCGGAATGAGCGCGCCAGACATGTCGCCAGAGCAGGCCTATAAAGACGCTGTTGCGCAACAATACAACGCCGCCGATCCGACGCGGGATGTATTTGTATCGGCCAATGCGGGATCGGGCAAAACCCATGTGCTTGTGAACCGCGTCTCGCGGCTCCTGCTTTCAGCCGGCGGGCTACCCCCTGATAAAATACTCTGTTTAACCTATACCAAAGCGGCGGCGTCGGAAATGCAAACGCGCCTGTTTGAAACGCTGGGGCGGTGGTCCATTTTGGAAACAGACGCTTTGAGAGCAGAGTTGACGCGGCTGCTCGGCGCGGAGGCGAGCGCAGATGTTGACCCGTTACTTGCGCGGCGATTATTTGCCAAAGCGCTCGAGACGCCAGAAGGGCTGAAGGTTCAAACCATTCACGCCTTTTGTGAACGCATATTGTCCCGCTTTCCGATTGAAGCGGGGATATTACCTGGCTTTGACGCGCTAGACGATGCAGAGGCGCGGCAATTGCAGGCCGAGGTATGGGAGGAGGTGCTGAGCGATGCTTACGCCGCGCCCGAGACTGAATTGCGCTGGGCTTTGGACGAAGTCATGGGAACGACGGCGAACATGACGCTCGACGGCCTACGTGGGTGGATGGGGCATAACGTCTACAAAATCATCGCATGGGAGAAATTGGGCGGCACCTCCAGCCTAGCAGAGGACCTTGGTGTAAATGCCCAGATGACAGTCGAGTCTGTTAGGCGAGAGGCGTGGAGCGCCGTTGCAAAGGATGACCTAAAAGCCGCAGTTGCGGGATTACTCGGCAGTACAAAAGATAAGCAGATCGCTTTTGGGCGCGCTTTATCTAAATCACTTTCTGCAACGTCCGAGGATGAAGCGGCCTCAATTTATTTTGATGCTATGACCACAGCGGCAGGAAAACCGAATAAGCAAATCGCGACAGCTGATTGCGGCAACTCGGCCATCGCATATTTTGGGAAATATAATAAATCGGACACAGACGCTATGGCGGCTGTTGAAGCTTATGTGGGTCAGTTGCAAGGTGTTAGCATTCTAACCGCGACGCGCGCTGTCTTTGAAATCTCTCGTCATTTCGCCGCGCGCTATCAGGCGCTGAAACGCGACCGCCGCGCGCTCGATTTTTCTGATCAAATTATGCTCACACGTGACCTTCTGAAACAAAGCCATGTCTCGGATTGGGTGCGCTATAAACTCGACGGGGGAATTGAACATATCTTAGTTGATGAAGCTCAGGATACGTCGCAGTCACAATGGGATATTGTGGACGTGTTTCGTGACATGTTCACCCATGACCAAGAGCGCGACATAAAACATCCGCGCACCATGTTTGCGGTGGGAGATGAGAAGCAATCGATTTATTCTTTCCAAGGCGCGGACCCTGAACTCTTTATAGAGCGCACAAAGCGCGAGTCTGCGCAGAGTACTTTTAGTGGTATTCGCATGCGTATGTCCTTTCGGTCCTCGCCTGATATTCTGCGCTTTGTAGACCAGATATTTGTCAATGATTTTGGGCTCCAGAAAATGTTTAGCGCTAAGTTCGCGCCGCCCGCCTCTGATCTTTTGCGTCATACCGCAAAGCGGGACGCACCAGGGCTAATTGAATTTTGGCCACTTTCGCCTGCGCCAGAACGTGTGGACGGGGAGGAGCCGTGGAAACCTGAGCCGCTCGACGTCGTGTCATCAGACAGTTCCAGAGAAGCGCTCGCGCGTGAAATTGCGGTGCAAATTCGAAAATGGATTGATGAAAAAGAGCCTGTCGCGATTGTGAAAAAAATGCCGTCAGGGGGGAGTGAAGAAATTGCGCGCCCTGTGGAACCCAAAGATATTCTTATTCTTGTGCGCAAACGATCAGGGCCGTTTTTTAATGCAGTCATCCGAAATTTGAAATGGCAAGGCGTGCCGGTTGCAGGTGCGGACCGTCTTGTCTTGTCTGATTCAATTGCCGTGCAAGACCTTATGTCTGTGGCGCGCTTTTGTTGTTTGTCAAGCGATGACTTAGCCTTGGCCGAAGTGCTAAAAGGGCCGTTATTTTCTATCACAGAACAGCAACTTTTTGACCTCGCCTATATTGAGGGAGGACGGAAGACGTCGCTGTGGTCTGCCTTGCGAGAGTATAAATCAGATTGGGCCCATCAGGCACACGAGCGTTTACAGAGAATTTTGACCCTCTCTCACACCCGCGCGCCATATGAGTTTTTTGAAGGGGTATTGTCCACGCCGCTTTCGGATGGGACCAGCCATTTGAAGCTGTTCTATCAGCGTCTCTCTATGGAAGTGGCTGACCCGATTGATGCTTTCCTCGCGCGCGCACTCGCCCATCAAAGGCGTGAGGCCCCATCCCTCCAGCATTTTGTGCAAAGCTTTATGTCTGACACGGCTGAGCTGAAACGTGAATTTGATGGCCGCCAAAACGAAGTCCGAGTCATGACGGTTTACGGGGCCAAAGGTCTCGAAGCGCCCATCGTCATTTTGCCCGACACGTCGCAAATGCCAGATACAAAAAATGCGCTAGATAGCGGATTGCTCGCACGCGCGGACGGCACATTTGCGCGGCTTGGCAGCAAAGACGACACGCCGCCAAACCTTTTGGCAGAGCGTGAGCTACGTCTTGAAAAATTGACCCAAGAATATCTGCGTTTGTTTTATGTGGCGCTGACGCGGGCGAAAACGCGGCTGCTGATTTGCGGTTATTTTTCAGGGGCGCGCCCAAAATCGGGAGCTGCGCAAAAGGCCCCCGAAGGGTGCTGGCATGACCTCGCCCAAAAAGCGCTGGAGGGTTTAGACGCGCGCGAAATTGAGACACCGTTTAATTCAGAGGAGTATACGGGCTATGCTTATGGGAGCCGTCCAAAAGTGGTGAACCATGTGAGCGAGGCGGCAGATCGCCGCGAGTTACGCTTGCCAGACTGGGCGGTGCAGGCAACCCCGCCCCTAGCGGCAAAACCTTCCCAACTGGCCTTGAGCCCGTCCACTCTATTGGCGCGCGGTGAAAATTTAAATGAGCTAACACGTTCGCCGATTAGCCAAAGCCCACAGCGTTTCCTGCGCGGTAATCTTATACATAAATTGCTTGAGCTTTTGCCTGAGGTACCGCAAGAGCGGCGTGCGGGCGCGATGGTAGATTTTCTTTCGGCTTACGATATGCCTAACCAAGATGAGAAAGACGATATTGCGCAAGTCGTGACGCGTGTGCTTGAGCATCCAGATTTTGCGCAAATTTTTATGCCAGGCAGCCACGCAGAAATCTCACTGGCTGGGCAAGCGAAGGGCTTGCCAAAATCTTTGCGTCTTAACGCCCAAATTGACCGGCTTTGCGTGACAGACACTCAGGTTTTTATTGTCGATTATAAATCCAATCGTCCGCCGCCAGAAACGACCGCTCAGGTGTCAAAGCTTTATCTGGGGCAAATGGCGGCGTACCGAGAGCTTGCCAAATCAGCTTACGGCGGGCGTGAGATAGTCTGCGCGCTGCTTTGGACTGAAAATGCCCACATGATGGTGTTACCTGACGACCTCCTTGATAAAGCCTTGGAAGATATTCGTACGCAATATATTTCGTAGTAAGACGCCTTACACAATTAAGTGACTTCGCCTGCGCGCACTTGACGACTCTCTTACGGCTTCTTACTTGCAGTGAGTAAATTTAACAAAGGAGGCCATTATGGCGACCGTGAAAGTAACTGACGCAAGTTTTCAGTCCGATGTCATCGAAAGCTCAAAGCCTGTGCTCGTGGATTTTTGGGCAGAATGGTGTGGTCCGTGTAAACAAATCGGCCCCGCGCTAGAAGATATCGCTGCTGATATGGGTGATAAGATGACCATTGCTAAGGTGAATATTGATGACGATCCTGAAACACCTGGAAAGTTTCATGTACGCGGTATTCCCACACTCATGATTTTTAAAGGCGGACAAGTCGTGGCGACAAAAGTTGGCGCAATGACAAAAACAAAATTACAAGAATGGATTGACGAGCACGCTTAGCGCGGCATCAATCAACAAAAAAGGCGCTCCTTGTGGGGGCCTTTTTCGTATCAGACCAAAGGTCCGTTGCGCCTCGTTTGCGAGTAATTATAATTGGCCGATGGCGCGTTTAATCAAAAGCTTTGCGGCTTCTACCTCAGAGGCTGACGCACAACCAATGTCACAGGTTTTAACGCGCTCAAGATTTGCTAGTACTTTTTGCGCCTTATCTACTTGACCTAGTTCTGCATAGGACTGTCCGAGGGCAGCATAGCTATTGGGGGCATTGGCAAAGACACGGTTCGCGCGCGCGAGGTATTTAATAGCGTCGCGGTGATTGCCGATTTTGGCTTTCGTGAGGCCCATATAATAATTAGCAAAGCCTTCGCTCGGATTGGTCCGAAGCGCGCGGTGCAGTAACATAGCGGCCGTGCGATAGTCGCCTTCCATATAATTGGCGATACCGCGCTTAAGAAGGTGATTTGTATTTAAGTCAATGCCGCCATTAAACGGAATATAACTTTGGACAGGCATGGAGGTGCTACCATTTGAGACAAGCGCACTTTCGGCTGCTGCCGTTGTGCAAAGCCCTGCAGCTAGAACAGTTACCGCCATTACGGATGTTATTTTTTTAAACGCGAAGGTCATAGGAACTCCTTGGTTGGTAACCTCAATTACTGAAACCATAGCACAATTTCGCTATTTTTCCTAGCCGAGCTCCATGGAGGATGTTTCTACCTCTCTTATGATTTGAAGTTTACTGCGATTGGCGCAGTACTTCACCCGCCAGATAAAGTGAACCGCAGATCAACACGCGCGGCGGGATAATGGGCTCATCCGTTGTTTGGCGCGATAACGCTTCGCCTGTATTGATGGCGCGTTGCACAGCGTCGGTGAGATTATTGGCCACCTGCCCATTCATGCCGCGCGCTTGGGCAAGTTCGCGCAGCGTTTCTGGCGCGAGGGAGGCATGGTCTTTAATCGCAACGCCGATAACAGCCCCAGCTAAACCTTCAAAGGCATCCAAAAATCCGCCAATATCTTTATTGGCCAAAATACCCGTTACAAGGATAAGCGGACGCGATGTGTGGCTTTCCATCTCGGCCATGGCGGACGCCACAGCGCGCGCGGCATGCGGATTATGGCCGCCGTCAAGCCAGAGCTCACCACCACTTTCCGCAACCATCTCTGCAAAGGGCCCTGTGGTCAGGTTTTGCATGCGCGCGGGCCAGCTCGCGGTTTCAAGCCCTTTGGCAATAGCGGTTTCGCCAAGTTGTAGCGTGCGCGCAATCTTAATCGCGAGCCCCGCATTGCTAATCTGATGTTCCCCAACCAATGACGGTAGCGGTAAATCCATTAACGCATGGCTATCTTCATAGACGAGCCGCCCATGTTGGCGGTAGCTACGAAAGTCTTGCCCGAAATAGCTCGCGTCAACAGAGAGCTTGCTGGCCTCAGCTTCGAGAACGGCATTGACGAGATCCGACTGCTTGCCGATTGCGGCGGGGACGAGATGTTTCATTATCCCGGCTTTTTCGCGTGCAATACCTGCAAGGTCGCGCCCTAAAAATTCAGCATGGTCCATATCAATCGGCGTTATGCCAATGACGGCGGGGCGGTCAATGACATTGGTTGCGTCATAGCGCCCGCCAAGCCCAACTTCGATAATGCAAAGGTCCGCCGAGGTTTCTGAAAACGCCAGAAGGGCGGCGGCCGTTGTCGCTTCAAAAAATGACAGCGGCTTATCGTCATTGGCGATCCGCACGCGCTCTAGGACATCAAGGAGTTGGTCGTCGGAAATTTCTTTTGACCCGACTGTGATACGTTCCCGAAAATGCACGAGGTGAGGAGAGATATAGACGTGGCACGATAGTCCCGCTGCTTCCGCCATAGCTCGCACAAAACTCACGGTTGAGCCTTTGCCGTTTGTGCCTGCAATATGAACCACAGGCGGCAGCTTATCTTGCGGATTATCGAGCGCTTTTAGAACCCGCTCAATGCGCGTTAATCCTAAGTCTATTTTCTTAGGATGCAGCGCCGCCATAGCCGCGAGGGCGGCGTCAACCTCGCGTGTTCTATCCATGATGTCTAAAGACGCTCAGCAACTTGCGCGGCAGTTTTGGCGGGCATGTTTTTTGGCTCAGATTTCATTAAAACAGAGAGCAGATTGGCCAAAGT
The DNA here is from genome assembly GCA_964424575.1 of uncultured Caulobacterales bacterium. GTDB lineage: Bacteria > Pseudomonadota > Alphaproteobacteria > Caulobacterales > Maricaulaceae > Fretibacter. Next base: position 55,849 of record CAYRIV010000016.1, read on the forward strand.
CTCGCGCATATCATGGCGGTGGACAACTTTATCGACCATGCCTTTTTCTTCAAGGTATTCGGCGCGTTGAAATCCTTCAGGGAGTTTTTCTCTGATCGTATCTTCAATCACGCGCGGCCCTGCAAAACAAATCAGCGCGCCAGGTTCGGCCAGATGAATATCACCGAGCATGGCGTAACTTGCCGTCACGCCGCCTGTTGTCGGGTCACAAAGCACAACGATATAAGGCAGGCCCGCTTCACGAAGTTCTTGCACCGCAATGGTTGTACGCGGCATTTGCATAAGCGATAACGCGCCTTCTTGCATGCGCGCGCCGCCGGCGGCTGTAAACACGACAAGCGGCAATTTCTTAGACACGGCATATTCCGCCGCTTGGATAAAGCCTTCACCTGCCGCCATGCCAAGCGAGCCGCCCATGAAAGCAAAATTTTGCACAAGCACAACGGTCTCGATGCCATGAATATGTCCCACACCAATAGTCATGGCGTCATTGTCACCTGTCTTGGCGCGCGCGGCTTTCAGACGGTCTGTGTATTTTTTATCGTCTTTAAACTTAAGGGGGTCTTTAGCGACCTCAGGAATGTCGACTTCGAAATAATTGCCGTCATCAAATGTATAGCCAAGTCGCATGTCTGGCCCTATGCGCAAGTGATGACCTGCTGGCGTGACGTGCTGCAATGAGTCAAGATCTGCTGAGAAGACCATCTCGCCAGATTTGGGACATTTAATCCACAAATTGTCGGGACTATCCTTCTTGGTGAAGATATTTTTAACGCCAGGCGGCGTGAGTTTTGTAAGCCAGTTCATGGCTCTCCCTCTGCCCGAAATTCGCGCTTTGAGCAATATAATTATCAGACAGAGTTGTGTGCAGAGATGGTTAGCACGCTGCCTGCTAAGGGTTGCGGGCTGGCGCGCCCTCGCGTATCAGGCGGGCATCTGCTATGTCACAAGAGCCTGCGATATGAGTACAGTTTTATATGTCGCCTTGGGCGGCGCGATTGGAGCCTCTGCCAGACATGTTCTGGGCGGGCTAGTCTCACGCGCGACACCAACGGGATTCCCCTACGGGACATTCAGCGTAAATATTCTAGGTGGGTTTTTAATGGGCGTGCTCGTGGGGTGGCTCGCCGCGCGAAGTTCTGGTGATGAGAGCCTGCGATTGTTTCTCGGCGTAGGTGTGCTTGGTGGATTTACGACATTCTCAGCCTTTTCGCTCGACGCGGTTTTAATGCTTAAGACAAAAGCTTATCCGCAATTTATGGCTTATGTCGGCGGCTCGGTGGTCTTGTCGATTGCGGCGCTTTTTCTCGGGCTAATTCTCGCGCGCAAATTGTTTGCATTTTAGGAACCTCTTATGAGTGCTGTTCAGACATTAAAAGTCCCAGAAGACGATGCAGGCGCGCGGCTTGACCGTTGGTTCAAACGCCTTTTCCCGCACATCCCGCATGGCCGTGTTGAGAAACTGCTGCGCACAGGACAGCTGCGCGTAGACGGCAAGCGCGCCAAAGGCAATTTCCGCTTGGAAGCGGGCCAGATGGTACGTATCCCACCTTTGCCAGATCCGAGCGACGAGAAGGCGAAGAAAGTCATAAACCCCGCTGATGAAGCCTTTATGCGTGAGCTCGTCATTTATGAAGACGAAGACCTCATTGCACTCAATAAACCCTTTGGCCTTGCGGTGCAGGGTGGAACAAAGACGTATCGCCATATCGACGGGCTGCTGCCTGCTTTGGGTGAGGGATGCCGTCTTGTCCACCGATTAGACCGTGATACGTCAGGCGTTTTGCTTGTCGCAAAAAACCGCGAAGCGGCCGCTTGGGCAGGTCGCGCGTTTCAATCTCGTCGTGCTGAGAAGATTTATTGGGGCGTCTCTAACGGTGTGCCTCGTCCACTCGCGGGCGAAGTCAAAGGCTATATCGCCAAGGGCAAATCAGACATTTCATTTGGCCGTATTAATGAAGGCCGTGAAGTCATGGTCGCGGTCAAGCACGGCGCAGAAGGTGCAAAACACGCGCGCACGCTTTTTCAGACGGTCGCGCAAGCGGGCCAGAAGGCGGGCTGGGTTGTCATGCAACCTTTGACAGGCCGCACTCACCAGCTTCGCCTGCATATGCAACTGCTTGGTGCGCCGCTTGTCGGAGATCCTAAATATCTCACGGACAGGCCCAAACCAGGCGGGCTCGCCGATCAATTGCATTTGCATGCCTATTCAATTCTACTGCCGCGCCCCAACGGGACCCATGTTTCCGTTAAAGCGCCGCTACCGCAACATATGACAGACAGCTTTCGCACGCTGGGATTTGATCTAAATATGACGATTCCGCCAATGACGGATGAAGACGGAGGCCTGTCGTGATTGCGGGGGATAAATTAATTGCGGCGCATAGGGCTTATAAAAATAAGAATTATTCCGAGGCCATCTCCGAGGGCAAGGCTGCGCTTGAGCTTGACCCGAGCGCGCATAAGGCTTGGCAAATCATCTCGACCGCCTCGCGTGACCAAGGCGACTGGGCCGGTGCGTTAGCCGCGATTGAAAAAGCACTAGAGATCGCGCCGCGCGACGCGGAATGTCTCAATAGTTATGGAAATACCCTTGTCCCGCTAGGCCAAGATTTTAAAGCGATTGATGCGTATAAAACGGCGCTAGAGATTGCCCCGAATTATCTCCAGCCCGCTATTGCGCTTGGTCAATTATATCTGCACCGCAAAGACCCTATTGGGGCGGCAGACGTGTTTCAAAATGCGCTCAATTACGCACCTGAGCACCCAACATTATTAAAGGGATTGTTATATGCGCTAAAAGACGCACAGCAATTTGAACTCGCCAGTCAGCTTTTGACAAAGATTCCGCCATCTCCAGATACGCATTTGACGGCAGGACAAATCGCGATTGCGCAAAAACAAAAACCAATTGCAGAAGCCGCCTTAGTGCGCGCGCTGTCTCATCCACCCACGACATTGCCAGCTTTTCGCAATCTTGTGCAAATGCGGTGGACGGACGCAAGTCAGGAAGAGAGTGAAGCGGGCGCGGCAGAGCTTATAAAAACCTTTGTCTCTGATAATCCTGATGTCGGCGCGTTTTATATCTACGGCGCAGAACTACTGTCTGACATGGGCCGTGCAGATGAGGCGCTTGCAATGGTGTCAAAAGCCCGAGCTAAATTTGGGGATATGGCTGAGATTGATTTGGTGGCGGCCAGAGCGTTTATTGAAGACGGCCAAGCAAAAGCGGGATTTGATGCGGCTAATAAGGCGCTAAAGGCGCGCCCTGGTGACCTGACCATTATGGCGCAGTTCACCCGTGCAGCGTTAATGAGCGGCGAAGTAGCTCTCGCTCTTGAGGCCGCAAAAGCCGCGCAACAAAGACAGCCTAATAATCAATTCTGGATAGCGGCAGAGGCGACCGCGCTGCGGGCTTTGGGACAAGAAGAGGCCTACCGCTATCTTTATAATATGGATTTTGTGAAGGCTTATGAGCTGTCTCCGCCGCCCGAATATGATACGCAAGAGGTGTTTCTGGCGCAGTTAAAATCAGCATTGATGGAGCGTCATATTACCAAGTCTCATCCGTTGGGACAGTCCTTGCGCGGAGGGACACAAACTTCGACAGATTTACGGTTTGCGCCTGAGCGTGTAATTCAAGATTTCTTCCAAGCGCTGGCGGCACCGATTAAAGACTACATTGGGGCGATGGATGATGATGCGGCTCATCCGTTGATGCGGCGTAAGCGAGCGAGCTATCGCCTAACGGGCGCGTGGTCTGTGCATCTGCGCGGCGAAGGGTTTCACGTCAATCACGTCCATCCAGAAGGCTGGATTAGTTCCGCCTTTTACGTCGATGTGCCCAAAGATACCGCGAGCCGCAAAGATAAAGCGGGCTGGATAGCCTTTGGTAAACCGCCTTTTGACGTGCCAGGCAAAGACGGTCGCCCTCTCGGGGCGGAGCATATGATTGCCCCGGCCTCAGGACGGCTCGTGTTGTTTCCGAGTTATATGTGGCACGGCACAGTTGCTTTGCCTGAGGGGAACCACTCACGGCTCACGCTTCCATTTGATGCCGTGCCCGCATAGTAATGCTCTTGTGACACTTGCGATTTTTGATATAGACGGCACACTGATAGATAGCCGTAAAGTCATTACCGACTGCATGGCGGCGGCATTCCTGCGCCACGATTTATCCCCACCTGATTATAATCAGACACGTCAAATCGTTGGCCTGTCTTTGCTGGAGGCTGTGGACCGTCTCGCGCCCCAAGGCCTCTCGCATGAGGCACTTCTGGCTTTGGTCGAGAGTTATAAAGATGAGTTTGTCTCACGCCGCCAAACCGGTGAACTTCACGAGCCGCTTTACGACGGCGCGATGGACCTTTTGCTGAGCCTCAAAAATGCCAATTGGGATATTGGCGTTGCGACAGGAAAATCACGGCGCGGGCTTGATGCCGTCATCGCGTCGCACGGATTTTCAGATATTTTTGATTGTCATTTTTGTGCAGATGACGGGCCAGGCAAACCTCACCCTCATATGGTGAGGGCTAATCTTGACGCGCTCGGACGCTCTGCGGATGTGAGCGTCGTGATTGGCGATACGAGCTTTGATATGTTGATGGCCAAGGCAGCAGGCGTGAGTGCCTTTGGCGTTGATTGGGGTTTTCACACCGTCGATGAGATTAAAGCGGGCGGTGCGGATGTCGTGCTTTCGTCAATGGACGCGCTGGAGCACTCACTCGTTCAGTTTTCAAAGTCTGTTTCGGCTTAAGGGTTAGAGGTTATGAGTAAGCCAAAAACAAAACGGTTCTATAAATCCGTGAGCTTGAAAGACGTTGAGACCGGTTGGGGCGTTTATCTTGATGATCACCTTTTAAAAACGCCAGGCAAATTATCTCTCATTGCGCAAAGTAAGGCGCATGCTGATTTAATTGCGAGTGAATGGGACGCGCAAGACACGATTATCAAACCGCATCTTATGCCTGTCACGCGGCTCTACAAGGTCGCTTTGGAACGCACGCCAGAGAACCGCGATGCGCTTATTGCAGAGGTGAAAAAATATGCGGGCACAGATTTGCTTTGTTACCGCACGGAGTTTCCGCGCGTATTGGCCGAGCGCCAAGCGGCAGCGTGGGATGACTGGCTTGAGTGGGCGCATGGGATTGGCATTGAACTGAAAACCGCCATTGGGATTAACGCAGTTGAGCAACCCCCAGAAGCATTGGAGTCGGTTGGTAACATTGCCAGCAAATTTGATGATCTTAAACTGACTCTGCTCGCCCATCTGAATGCGGTTTATGGCTCAGCTATTCTTGCCTTGGCCGTCGTAAAAGGTGAACTTCCTGCGGATAAGGCTTACGATCTCTCGCGTCTTGATTTTGAGTTTCAAGCCGAACGTTGGGGTGAGGACGAAGAAGCGCGTGAGCTATCTAAGGTAACACGTACCGAAGTTATTGCGCTTTCCAAATTGCTATAGACAGGGCTCGCGTTTAAGGTCAGAAAAATTCCCAGGAGAGCACAATGGCCGAACCCGTCACCGTATCAGAACGCCGCACAGAAGACGGCCCCACAGCAGGTATTTACACTAATGACGTACGGACGTCTCGCCACCATTTATTTGCCGATGAACCTGTTGCGTTGGGCAGCTCGGACATTGGGCCTACACCGTTTGAGTATCTTGCCGCCGCACTGGGAGGCTGTACGACAATCACCCTGCGCATGTATAGCGAGCGTAAAAAATGGCCTGTGACGCATCTCGCCTGTGAGGTGAAAATGCACAAAGATGATGGGCGGCAAGTGTTTGAACGCCTGCTCACGATTGAGGGTGATCTGGACGAGGCGCAACGCGCACGCCTCATTGAAATCGCTGATAAATGCCCCGTACATAAAGTGCTGACCCATGGCTCTGATGTGCAAACTAAGCTCGCTTAGGTGGACGGCTCTCTCTTAGCGTCGGTTTTTATATTTCTGGCCGCCGCAAGCCTGCTCGTTCCCTTATCAAAACTTTCAGGGCTAGGCTCGGTTATTGGGTATCTGGTCGCGGGCGTTATCATAGGGCCTGGCGTTCTCAAACTCATTTCTGATCCCGAAACGATACTCCATTTCTCAGAATTTGGTGTCGTTATGATGCTTTTCTTAATTGGGTTAGAGCTTAAACCCAGCTCGCTTTGGGACATGCGCCGCAAACTCTTAGGGCTCGGCGGCTTGCAAGTGGGCCTCACAACGGCAGCGGTCACGCTTGTGGCTGTTTTGCTTGGGCGGCCTATTTACGAAGCGCTGACGATCGGCATGGCGTTGTCACTCTCTTCAACCGCCATTGCCTTGCAAATTATGGGCGAGCGTAAGATGACATTATCTCCCGAAGGGCGCTCTGGTTTTGCGGTACTTCTTTTTCAAGACGTCATCGTTATTGCCATGATTGCTGTCTTGCCGTTGCTGGCAACACTCGCGCCGGACATGCCGTCTTTGCATGAGGCGTCGGGACATGGTGGTGGAGATCACGGGAGTTCTGACCACGCGGCAATGGCTCGTCCCCAAGGTCTCTGGCTCGCCTGCGCTATCGTCGCTGTCTTTGGCGGGATGATAATCGCGGGGCGTGTTTTATTGCGCCCCGTCTTTCGCTTGATTGCGCGCAGTAAAGTCAGAGAGACCTTCACAGCTATGGCACTATTGCTCGTGGTCGGCGCAGCGCTGCTGATGAATTGGCTAGGGCTGTCTGCCGCGCTTGGGGCTTTCATTGCGGGCGTTGTCCTCGCCGATAGCGAGTTTCGTCACCAATTAGAACGCGACATCGAGCCGTTCAAAGCTTTGCTCCTCGGCCTGTTTTTCATGTCTGTTGGCATGTCACTTGATCTCTCCATTATCGCGAATTACCCCTTACAGATTGTCGGAGCTGTTGTCGGGCTTCTCGCGCTAAAATTCCTTGTACTTTTCGCTGTCGGCTCCATTTTCAAAATTGATCTGCGCGAGCGGTATTTATTCTCGCTACTGCTGTGCCAAGCCGGTGAATTTGGATTTGTACTCTTCCAATTCGCAGTCACTGAAGGCCTGATGAGTGCGGCTCAAGTCTCCCCGCTTAACACGATTATCGCACTATCCATGGCGCTGACACCGCTGTTAATTATCGTCTTTGACCGCGTGATTGCGCCGCGGTTTTCAGTGCCGAAGAAAACAGGTGATGCGCCGCAAAACGAAGGCGCGTCTGTGCTTATCCTCGGATTTGGACGTGTCGGGCAGGTGGCGTCGCGCCTTTTAAAAACCCAAGAGTTTTCAATTACCGTTATTGACCATGACGGCGATCATATTGAATTTGTGAAACAATTTGGGCACCGTGTGTTTTACGGTGATGTGTCCGATGTCGACCTTTTGCATGTGGCGGGCGCTGACACGGCGTCTGTGATTATTATCGCCATTGATGACGTGGATAAAACGACGGAGACAGCGCATGCGATAAAGGAGCATTTTCCACAGGCTAAGATTGTCGCGCGTGCCCGCAACCGTACGCATATGTTTGCGTTACTTGGGGCTAATGTGGACTTCGCCGAACGCGAAACCATTCGCGGGGCGCTCGCTATGGGACGCAAAACACTTGAGATGTTGGGGGTATCGCCCGCGCGCGCACAGCATATTTCAGACGGGTTTCTCGCCTATGATTTTAAGCTCGTCCAAGAAAGTTTGGAAATCCAAAACGATATGGACGCGCTGAGCGATAAGGCGAAATCCGCCGAGCGGTTCTTACGCGAAACTTTAGGCGCGGATAATTTGCGCGACGGCGAAGTGCCCGACCGATCGTCCGATTAGTGGCTGAGTCCCATGCGACTATGTGACAATTTTTGGTCTCTTGCGAAGCGCACGGCACACACTTAAGAGGACGTCATGATGGATAAAGTTGTAGATTTATTTTTGCGTCCCACGGGTGAGATAGGGGTGAAACCTTACCTTATCGGCGTGGTTGGAATTGCTGTTTTTGTAGTGGCAGTGAACACGTTTTTGCGCGCGCTCACGCCAGGGGCTTTGAGCTTTTCTGTGGCACTCGTTTTCCCGTTCCTCGCGCTCTATATTATTTATTGCGTCTACGGGAAACGGCTTCACGATATGGGGTTTTCTGTTTGGCCTTTGACAGGTCTTATTACGGCGGAACTATTTGTTACCCTAGGCGTCATGCTCGCTTTTGGTGGGGCCGAATATTTCGAAGGCTTTGCGCAATATGAGCGTAAAGCGGTGATTGACGAGGCTGTCCGCGAAGCGCTCATTTCTGATTATCAAGCCGAGCAAGCGGCCAATATGGGCACGATAAAAATCGCGCTTTGGATATTGCCTGTGCTGTTTACAGCATGGCTCGCGATGGCACCAAAACGTCCCCGTAAAATAAAAGAATAGATTTCGTTCGAAACCATTGCAAAGAATTGGTTTCTAAAAAGTCTTCAAATGGTACGGATGGTCGGAATCGAACCGACACTCCAAAGGAACCGGATTTTGAATCCGGCGCGTCTACCAATTCCGCCACACCCGCACTTGAAGTGGGCT
>CAYRIV010000017.1:0-58478 GCA_964424575.1 uncultured Caulobacterales bacterium
CGATCGGTACGCGTATTTTTGGCCCTGTTCCACGTGAACTGCGCGCGAAAAATCATATGAAGATCGTCTCTCTCGCTCCAGAGGTGCTATAGTCATGGCTGCGAAGATTAAAAAAGGCGACCACGTCCTTGTCATAGCTGGCAAAGACAAAGGGTCAAAAGGCGAAGTCCTTAAGGTGTTCCCAAAGGAGGAGCGCGTTGTTGTGTCTGGTGTGGCTATGGTTAAGCGTCACACGCGTCCAACTCAAGCGGATCCTGACGGTGGTATTAAGCAGTTCGAAGCAGCTATTCATATTTCAAATGTAGCCGCTATCGATCCTAAAAGTTCGAAAGCAACACGCGTTGGCTTTAAGACGTTGAAAGACGGCAAAAAAGTTCGCGTTGCGAAAAAATCAGGTGAGGTCATCGATGTCTAAGCCATATGAACCCCGTCTCGCGGCCAAATACCGCGACGAAATCCGTGACAAGCTCAAAGAGCAGTTCGGATATAAAAACGAAATGCAGGTCCCTAAGGTCGAGAAAGTCGTCCTGAATATGGGTCTTGGCGAAGGTGTCGGCGACAAGAAAAAAGTCGAAGCCGCTATCGCTGAGCTTGAGCTTATTGCCGGTCAAAAAGTTGTCCGTACAGTGGCTAAGAAATCTATCGCGGGCTTTAAACTGCGTGACGGTATGATTATTGGTGCCAAAGTGACATTGCGTCGTGACCGCATGTATGAATTCCTCGACCGTCTTTGCAATATCGCGCTACCGCGCGTGCGTGACTTCCGCGGCGTGAACCCAAAATCTTTTGACGGCAATGGCAATTACGCTATGGGCCTGAAAGAACATATCGTTTTCCCTGAAATCGATTATGATAAAGTCGAAACCATGCGCGGTATGGATATCGTGGTGCAAACAAGCGCCAAAACAGATGAAGAAGCCAAAGTACTGTTGGCAGAGCTCGGATTCCCTTTCCCTAAAGACAAGTAATTGTTCGGCAGGAAATAGTTCGCGTTTACGCAACAGACAAAGCAGGGGGCAATGATGCCGCCCGCAAACAAGGAGATTTAAATGGCTAAAGTAAGTGCAGTTGAGCGCAATCTTAAGCGTCAAGAGCTCGTCGCGAAATACGCGGCTAAGCGGGCTTTGCTGAAAGATATCGCGCGCAATAAAGATTTGCCAGTTGAGGAGCGCTTTGCAGCGCAGCTCAAGCTTGCTGACCTTCCTCGTAACTCTGCGCCGTCACGCGTGCGCAATCGTTGCCAGGTCACAGGTCGTCCGCGCGGTTATTACCGTAAAATGAAAATGTCACGTATCGCGCTTCGCGAACTTGGCAGCCAGGGTCTTATCCCCGGTCTCGTGAAATCTAGCTGGTAGGAGCGCGACATGTCATTTAGTGATCCACTTGGCGATATGCTCACACGTATCCGTAACTCGCAAATGCGCTCACGTTCAACGTGTTTGACACCTGCGTCTAACCTCCGTGGCCGCGTCCTTGACGTGCTGGCTGACGAAGGTTTCATCAAAGGCTATGAAGAAACTGAAGTTGATGGTTTCCGCGCTTTTGAAATCCAACTTAAGTATTTTGAAGGCCACGGCGTCATCCGCAACATCAAGCGTGTGTCAAAGCCAGGTCGCCGCGTTTATTCTTCAAGCAAGAATATTCCAGCTGTTCAAAATGGTCTTGGTATTGCTGTTCTGTCGACGCCTAAAGGCGTTATGACAGACCACGCTGCCCGTGAAGCGAATGTCGGAGGCGAAATCCTCTGCCACGTCAGCTAGGGTAGGGAGAGAATTATGTCTCGTATTGGTAAAAACCCAGTCACTGTCCCTGATGCTGTCACTTTGACGCAAAACGGCCAGGTCGTCTCTGTCAAAGGTCCTAAGGGTGAGCTGTCGTTCACGCTTCCAGACGCTGTCACAGGTAAACTCGAAGATGGTCAGTTTACAGTCTCACCTGTTGAAGGCGCTGATAAGGCGAAAGCTATGTGGGGCATGGCCCGCACAATGGTACTCAACATGATCCTTGGTGTCACAGAAGGCTTCAAGAAAGATTTAGAGCTTCGTGGTGTTGGTTATCGTGCCGCAATGAAGGGCAATGTCCTGAACCTGCAGCTTGGTTACTCACATGAAATCAACTATGACGCGCCTGAAGGCATTACAATCACAGTCCCAAAACCGACTGAGATTTCAATCGCCGGCATCGACAAACAAAGCGTAGGTCAAGTGGCCGCTGTCATTCGTCAATACCGTAAGCCAGAGCCTTATAAGGGCAAAGGTGTACGTTACGTCGGCGAATATGTCCGCATTAAAGAAGGTAAGAAGAAGTAGTCATGAAATCTGCACGTAAATTAATGCAGCGCCGGGCTCAACGTGTTCGTCGCCGCCTCAAGAAAAATTCAAATGGTCGTCCGCGCCTATCTGTTTTCCGCAGCTCTAAAAACATCTCAGTGCAAATCATTGATGATGCAACGGGCACAACAGTTGTTCAGGCGTCTACGCTTGAAGACAAAAAAGCCAAGGGCTCTGATGTTGCGGCTGCTGAACGTATTGGCAAGCTCATTGCTGAGCGCGCGAAAAAGGCAAAAGTCGAAGACGTCGTCTTTGACCGCGGCCCTTATCTTTATCATGGTCGTGTGAAGGCCTTAGCAGACGCAGCGCGTGACGCTGGTCTGAAATTCTAGGAGTATCGAATGGCACGCCGTGATGATAACCGCCGCGATAAGCGCGAAGAAGAACAAAATGAATTTGTAGACCGTCTGGTCCACATCAACCGCGTTGCGAAAACCGTTAAAGGTGGTCGCCGTATGGCTTTCGCCGCGCTCGTAATCGTCGGTGACGAAAATGGCCGCGTCGGTTTTGGTAAGGGTAAAGCCCGTGAAGTACCAGAAGCGATTCGCAAGGCGACTGAAGAAGCGAAAGGGTCAATGATCCGTGTGCCCCTTCGTGAAGGCCGTACACTACATAATGATATGCGTGGCCGTCACGGTGCGGGTAAAATCGTACTTCGCGCTGCCCCTCCAGGGACAGGCGTGATTGCGGGTGGTCCCATGCGTGCGGTTCTTGAATGTCTTGGCGTTCAAGACGTTGTTGGTAAATCTATCGGCACATCGAACCCTTACAACATGGTGCGCGCGACATTTGACGCGTTGAAAATGGCTGAAAGCCCGCGTCAGATCGCGCAAAAGCGTGGTAAGAAAATTGGCGAGCTTGTTGACCGTCGCAATGATGGTGCCAGCTCACCTGAAGCAATTGAAGCGTAAGCGAGGCTGTCATGGCGAAGAAGAAAACAATTAAAGTGCGTCAGATTGGTAGCCCGATCCGTCGTAACGACAAGCAGCGCAAGACTCTTATCGGTCTTGGCTTGAATAAAATGGGCCGCGTGCGCGAGCTTGAAGACACACCGTCAGTGCGCGGTATGGTCAACAAGATTTCTCACATGGTTGAGATTGTAGAAGAGTAGATAAATTTGCGGCGCTGCTTTATCTCAGCGCGCTTTATCTTTTGGTCATAGGAATGGCCAAGTTCTGGAGAGTAAAATGCGTTTAAACGAACTCAGTGATAACCCAGGTGCCACAAAAGACCGTATTCGTGTCGGCCGTGGTATTGGCTCAGGCAAGGGTAAAACAGGCGGCCGTGGTGTCAAAGGTCAGAAGTCACGCTCAGGTGTGGCTATTAAAGGCTTTGAAGGCGGTCAAATGCCTATCCACATGCGTCTACCAAAGCGTGGCTTTAACAAGCCAAACCGCAAACAGTGGGTTGAGCTATCTATCGCAACATTGAATCGTGCGATTGAAGCGGGCAAACTTGATGTCAAAAAAGACGTTTGCGCCTGCGCACTTGTTGAAGCGGGTGTAATCCGCCGCGCTAAAGACGGTGTGCGTCTGATTGGCAGCGGCAAGTTATCAAAGGCTGTTAATCTCAAAGTAAACGGCGCAACGCCTGGAGCCACAAAAGTTGTTGAATCAGCTAAAGGCTCTGTGACAATCGTCGAAGGTAAGCCTGATTGCGCAAAAACACCTAAAGCTGAAAAGCCAAAAGCAGCGCCTAAGAAGGCGGCGGCTCCAAAAGCTGCGGCAAAGCCAAAGGCTGAGAAAAAAGAGCCAGCTCCAAAGAAAGCACCTGCTAAAAAACCTCAAGTCATTTATACAGATGGTCCCACAGATGGCGAACCTGATGATTTGAAGAAAATTAAAGGTGTCGGCCCAAAGTTTGAAGGCGATTTGAATTCAAAGGGCATTTACTACTGGCGCCAAATTGCGGCTTGGAAAGCGGCTGACATTGATATGGTTGAAAAGCTTATCGATTCCATTCCCGGACGTATTGAGCGCGATGAATGGGTTAAGCAAGCAGGTGTTCTTGCAAAGGGCGGCGCACCGAAGGCAATGAAAAAGAAGCCTGACGTCGCTAAGAAATAATATTGGTTCGGATATTCGTTCCGATTCTAAGAATAACGCCCCGCCCGTGTGGCGGGGCTTTTTTTTGACGGGGAAAGCCCTATATAAGAGGCTAACTCCAAACAAAGGGCAGTATCGTCATGGCTTCAGCGTCTGAACAACTTGCAAGCAATATGAATCTGTCAGCCTTTGGCAAAGCCAAAGAACTACAGCAACGCTTACTTTTTACTCTCATGATTTTGATTGTTTACCGCATCGGGACCTATGTGCCGATACCGGGGATTGATCTGGAGAAATTTCAGTCTGTTTTCGCCTCTGGCGGCGGCGGACTTCTCGGCCGTCTGAACATGTTTGCAGGCGGCGCGGTTGAGCGCCTTGCGATTTTTGCGCTGAACGTGATGCCTTATATTTCGGCGTCTATTATTATGACGCTGATGAAGGGCTCCCTACCAAGCCTCAAAGAGCTCGATAAAGACGGCGAGCAAGGGCGTAAGCAAATCAACCAATATACGCGCTATTTGACAGTTTTCCTCGCGGCCTTCCAAGCCTTTGGTATCTCGCGTGCCCTCGGTGCGCAGGGCGTTGTACTTAATCCAGGTCTCTTCTTTGACGCTTCAACCGTCATAACCCTTGTGGGCGGCACAATGTTCCTCATGTGGATGGGTGAGCAAGTTACGGCGCGCGGCGTCGGTAATGGTGTCTCACTGATCATTATGGCGGGTATTGTGGCGGAATTGCCCAAAGCGATTTTCCAAGTCTTTAGCCTGAATGAAACGGGCTCACTGTCTGGGCTCCTTCTGATGGGCGTGCTCGTCATGTTTGTGCTGCTTTGCGCGCTAATTGTCTGGGTAGAGCGTGCGCAACGACGATTACTGGTGCAATATCCCAAGCGACAAGTTGCAGGCGGTAAACAGTTCGGCGGCGAAAGCAGCTTTATGCCGCTCAAGCTAAACACAGCTGGCGTTATTCCACCAATTTTTGCAAGCTCGCTACTCCTACTCCCCGCAACGGCTGGCTCCATCTTTGCCAATGGCGGCCCTGGGTGGTTAACCTCTATGCTCGCTTACCTTGGTTACGGGTCCCCGACTTATCTGTTCCTCTATGGTATTCTTATTATCTTCTTCTGTTACTTCTATGTGCCTTATGTATTTAAGCCCGAAGACGTGGCGGATAATCTGCGCAAGAACGGCGGCTTCCTGCCTGGTATTCGCCCTGGCGCGCGTACAGCGGAATACCTCACTTATGTGCTCTCTCGCCTGACATTTATCGGCGCGCTATATGTGGCCTTTGTTTGTGTGTTGCCAGAATATGTGATTTCACAGAACAAGCAGATCCCACCCTCTGTCGCGATGTTGATTGGCGGTATGAGCTTGCTCATCATGGTGTCGGTAACGCTTGATACTGTGTCGCAAATTCAGTCCCATCTGATTGCGCACCAATATGAGGGACTCATCAAGAAGTCCAAAATGCGTAGACGCAAGAAATAGTCTCTGGGGGATAGACGCATGAATATTATTCTTTTCGGCCCACCCGCTGCAGGCAAAGGCACGCAGGCTAAACGTCTTGTCGAGACGCGCGGCCTCATCCAGCTTTCCACAGGTGATATGCTCCGTGCGGCACGTAAGTCTGGTACAGAGCTTGGCCTCAAAGTTGCTGGCATTATGGACCGCGGCGACCTCGTGTCCGATGAGATTGTAATCGCCCTCATCGAAGAGCAGCTCGACATGAACCCAAATGCGGCAGGCTTTATCTTTGATGGTTTCCCCCGCACAGTTCCGCAAGCCGAAGCACTTGATGGTGTGCTACAGTCGCGCGGCCTAAAACTTGACGGCGTTATTCGCCTTTGCGTGGATGACGACGCGCTACTGTCGCGCGTGACGAAGCGCTTTGAGGAAGAGGGGCGCAAAGACGACAATCCCGAATCGTTTAAAGTGCGCCTTGGTAACTACAATAAGCAGACAGCGCCGCTTCTGCCTTACTATTCTGCGCAAGGAAAACTCACCGAAATTGACGGCATGGCGAGCCCTGACGCCGTGTCAGAGAGCATTGCACAAGTGCTCGATAAAAACGGCAATGGAAAGCCGGTTAAAAAGGGCTTTTGGGCGCGTTTATTCTCTTAATCCAGAGGTAAAACAGTGCATTTTCACGGACTCATCAAAGTCTAGGTGAAAACTGAATTAAACGTCTCCAAGCCGCTTGACGCGATAGGGGACAGGGACTAAAGAACCGCTTTCGCGGGTGCTTGGTCACATTCCGCCGTTTTCGCGCGGCGTAAACAAGCTAAGCCCACAGTCAGATGTTGACTGAGAGCTAGAATTTTAAGGAGGCCGATTGTGGCACGTATTGCGGGTGTAAATATCCCTACGAATAAGCGCGTTGTGATTGCGCTGACATATATCTTCGGAATTGGCCCTGCCAAGTCCCAGCAAATCTGTGAAAAGGTTGGCATCGCCGCAGAGCGTCGCGTCCACGACCTCACAGACCAAGAAGTCTTGCAAATCCGCGAAAGCATTGATGCGGACTATCTTGTTGAAGGTGACCTGCGTCGCGAGCGTAGCCAAAACATTAAGCGTTTGATGGACATGGGTAACTACCGTGGCCTACGTCACCGCCGCGGTCTTCCCGTGCGTGGTCAGCGTACACACACAAATGCCCGCACACGCAAAGGCCCTGCAAAGGCCATTGCTGGTAAGAAGAAGTAGGACTAGATCATGGCAAAAGAACCAGGCCGCGTTCGCCGCGCCGACCGGAAGAATATTACTTCTGGCGTCGCACATGTGAACTCTACATTTAACAACACAATGATCACCATCACAGATCAGCAGGGCAACACAGTTGCTTGGCAGACGGCTGGTGGCATGGGCTTTAAAGGCTCACGTAAATCTACGCCATATGCGGCGCAGGTTGCAGCCGAAGACGCAGCGAAAAAAGCGATGGACCACGGCATGACGACACTTGAAGTCAACGTCAATGGCCCAGGATCTGGACGTGAATCAGCTGTGCGCGCGCTCGCCGCTGCTGGCTTTACAGTGACAACTATCCGCGACGTCACACCGATGCCGCACAATGGTTGCCGCCCACCAAAACGCCGCCGCGTTTAAAACTTACCTGCGCGCCTAGCGCAGGACCTGAATTTTTTGACGTTTCCTGACCTATTAGGCAGGAGCGTCTTTTGACCTTAGAGGTACACCGTGATTGAGAAAAACTGGCAAGAGCTTATTCGTCCGATCAACCCGGAAATCATGCCGGGTCGTGATCCGATCCGTAACGCAACAATCGTTGCTGAACCGCTAGAGCGCGGCTTTGGTATGACACTTGGTAACGCGCTTCGCCGCGTACTTTTGTCATCACTTCAAGGTTCTGCTGTCTCAGCTGTGCAGATTGACGGGATTGTTCACGAGTTCACATCTATCCCAGGTGTGCGCGAAGACGTCACAAACATCGTTCTTAACCTCAAAGGCCTCGCCGTGCGTATGCACGCGGAAGGCCCAAAGCGTTTGCTTCTTAAGAAGACTGGCGCGGGCCCTGTCACAGGTGCTGATATTGAGGAAACAGCGGACGTTGAAATCCTCAACCCTGATCACGTGATCTGTACGGCTGATGTCGGCGCAGACATCCGCATGGAACTGACAATCACAACAGGTAAAGGCTATGTTGCAGCCGCAGATAGCCGTCCAGAAGATGCGCCTATCGGCATGATCTCAATCGACGCGCTTTACTCGCCTGTCAAACGCGTCGCTTACCGCGTCGAAGACACACGCGAAGGCCAAGTCCTTGATTATGATAAGCTGCTCATCGATATCGAAACAAACGGCGCTGTCACACCAGAAGACGCGATCGCTGTTGCCGCGCGTATCCTTCAAGATCAATTCCAAGTCTTTGTGAACTTTGACGATCCAGAAGATGCGTCACGCGACGATAGCAAGCCAGAGCTTGACTTTAACCCAGCACTTCTTCGCAAGGTTGACGAGCTTGAGCTGTCTGTGCGCTCTGCTAACTGCCTTAAGAACGACAACATCGTTTACATTGGTGATCTTATCCAAAAATCAGAAGCCGAAATGCTTCGCACACCGAACTTTGGTCGTAAGTCTCTGAACGAGATTAAAGAAGTGCTCGCCGCAATGGGTCTGCACCTCGGCATGGACGCGCCAAACTGGCCACCAGAAAATATCGAAGAGCTTGCTAAGAAATATGACGACCACATCTAGTTTCACTAGGTTACACGTCGGATAAAATTACAGGGCATTTGCCCCCGAAAATAAGAGGATTAAGCCATGCGTCATAAAATGGCCCACCGTAAACTCAACCGTACACATAGCCACCGTAAGGCGATGTTTGCGAATATGTCCTGCGCGCTTATTGAGCACGAGCAGATTGTTACAACGCTTCCAAAAGCCAAGGAGCTTCGCCCGATTGTGGAGAAGCTTGTTACGCTTGCGAAAAAGGGTGATTTGAACTCACGTCGCCTCGCCATCTCTCGCATCCGCGACAAAGAAATGGGCAAGAAGTTGTTTGACGTCCTCGGCCCGCGCTACGCTGACCGTCCAGGCGGCTATATCCGCATCATGAAAGCGGGCTTCCGCTACGGCGACAACGCGCCAATGGCTGTCATCGAATTCGTTGACCGTGACGAGAGCGCCAAGGGCGCGGTAGACCACGCCCGCAACGCAGAAACGGCGGTCGCTGAAGACGCGTAGTGCCCTTTGGCAATTATTGAATTAAAAAACCCGCCCTTTGAGGCGGGTTTTTTGTTGGTTGAATTGATGAGCAACTATCTAAGGAAGCGTAGATTGCTTCCTTTACGAAAACCTGTAGTTTTAATCGAATATACAATCTGGACATCAACGTGTTTAATAGAATTCAAAAAATCCTAAGGCGAAAGAAAATTGCTCAGATAAAGGATGTATGCGCGCCAACGGAAGACGAGTGGAAATTAGCAAAAAATAATCTGAAAAAGGCTGAGCGAAATGCCAACTTTGCCGAACTTGGAGGTTTTAAACCTAACAAAAAGAATCGTGCAACAAGTTGGTGGGGAGGAAATTTTCTTGGTTTCGATAGCGAGGCTGTTCCAATTTGCAAAATCAGTGGTCGCAAAATGCATCCAGTCTTACAGCTTAGAGTGGACGAACTGCCGTATAAAGTAAAAGCCCTAAAAGATGTCGCCCTATTGACTTTATGGTTCGATTTAAAGGCTGAAGGATTCTTCGAAGCCAAAAATGGTTGCGGATTTGAAATTAGAACATATTGTTCACTGGAAGGGCTGATACCATTAGGGCCAGGTTACAGAGAACACGAAACATTTCCAACATTTCCAATTAGATGGCATGGGTTGGAAGGAGATATACCAGACTGGGAGAGTTTTGATGGAGCACCGACAATGGTTATGCGTTCCGCTGACTCAGAATGGTTCGATAATCATCCATCAAGAAAAGAACGAGCGATATTACAACAAACTATGCCTGTTAAAGTTGGTGGTTATGCCCAATGGTGGCAAAGCCCGAAGAACGTAGAAAATGGAACATATGTGTTTTTTGTAGACACGACAATGCGGGGCAAGTTTGGATTTCCAGGCGGCGGAAATGGTAATTTTTTCCGGACAAATGATGGCTGGGAGCTTCGAGTAGACTTTACATAAACTATGCTTGCATATCGGGGTGAGCGGGAGGTTAGTTAAGTCTTTCGCCTAATCCGCAAATAACAAACCCCCAGCACCACTGGCATAACTAGCTCCACCGCCATCAAGACCATAAACAAGCTGTGCGGCGTCCCGACAATGATATAGCTTATCAACCGCGCCACACCGCCGCCAAAAAATAGCAGCAGAAGAAACGGCACACGGCTCATATGGCGAGACAGATTTTGCGCCGTTTGCACCATAACGATGCCAAAGCCGATGAATATGACGGAGTAAAACCGCAGCTCGCTATCGGCATTGGCGTTGTCGATGCCACTCATCACCCCGCCGTCATGGATGAGGCTCAGAAGTGCGTTGAACACGCTCGCGGTCGTTTTGACGCCGAGCGTGACGAACATGGCCCCGATAAGAATGGCAGCAGCTCCGATAAAGAACAGCCCAAATATTAAAACGCTGCGCGCCACCTAAGCCTCTGCGTTAATTGCATCTTTGCCCCGAAACACTGCATAAATCGCGGCCATGGCGAGATAGCCGACTAAAATATGTCCGTAATCGACGAGAATGCCTGGCAAGCTATAGCCGCCGTAAAGACAAGCATAGGCGAGCAGGGGCGCGGCAATCATGGCGAACAGCCAAAATGCAATAGACAGGCATGTCGAGAGACGGCTCGCGCCCGCAAGATTAATGATCCATAGCAAGCCAAGCGCTTGGGCAATCGTAATTAAAATACCCCAAACAAACATCATCGCGCCTTGCGCCTGTGCCATGGCCTCAATCTCAGCTTCTGTCATGCCAGAAGCGGCGAGCCAAACATCGGCAAATAAGAATCCGTATATGGCAAAGCCGATGAGATAAAAAACGATGGTCGCCAGCACGACGGCGAGCCAGCTTGTGTTAAAAATTTTCGGCATAATGTGTCCCCTTATGTTGTGGCGCTTAGGCGCTCTGGGGCGGAGTATAGCAGAAAGGGGCTAGTTAGGCTATAATCCTTCGAAATAAGGCATCGGCTTGCATTGTTAAGTTTGGTCGGTTTGTTGAAATTGTTTTCACGGCTTCGCGAGCCCACTCAAATTCCTGCATTATAAAGTCATCAACTATAGAGACTATCGGGGCTATACCGATTTCCTTTGATCGACTTTTCGCGAGTAGCAAAGCGTTTAGGGCTGACGTTAATTTTGCTCCCAACTCTATGCCTTCTAAAAGCTCTTGAAAATTCATTGGAGGAATGACGTTTGGGTGTAGGCGCATCCATCGTATCGCCATGGCAGGACGTACAATGTAGAAATATTTTTTTAAATTCACGTCTGTTTTGCCGTCGATATAGACATCCCATTGGCGCGCGCCAAGATGAAGATAATGATGCAGGCAGGCGGGGCCGTGCGCGACTTTTTTTGAAAACGTTGTTAAATCGGTGCAGATAGCTTCATTCCACATATAGCGAATAGGCGAGGACAGCCATTCCAGCATGACGGGATTAGGTTTCAGCAAAAGGCTTAGCGCTTTTTTGATATCCCATCCGTTGATGTCAAGCAGGTCGTCAATCGGAAGCTCTATAACATCCCGCCCTGGCGTCAGTGACAAATACCAATCTCGCGGGCGGGCGTAAATAAAGCGGACATCGTAATCGCTATCTGGCGAGGGGAAGCCCCACGCGCGGCTCCCGCTTTCAATAGCGAATAAGATTTTCACGTCATTATCAGTTTCAATGGCGCGAAGCTGCGTCATAATATCTGCGCGCATGTCGGATGGTATAGTGGCGTTGAAATTGTCTGGCATGGCTATCCTCGCTTAAAAAACACCAACATCGCATTGTAAACAGGTAACGCCATTGCGTCGTCACATGTCAACGACTTGTTGTCTATCATCCACGGTGAAGGCGACCTCCTGTCCTTCAGATTTAAAGGCATTTAGGATATCTTGTTTCAAAAGATAATCTGCCCGTTGATCTTTATCAGGCCGCATTGTGAGGCGCGCAAATGGAATATCGTTCCAGGTCAGCCAAGTTTTAGTCAATTTCCTAAGCCGCTCATTTCGCTGTGACGAACTCCATGCGGAAGACCTTACTCTCCCATAATGTGCGGTAAAGTTCAACAGCAGCTAGGTTGATCGTGTCTTCTACCATGGCGGCATTAAAACGCGTCCAATTGGGGTGCTCGCTATCAAGATAGGGGCGGCGGTGGGCGATGTCGGCGGGTGTGCCGTCTATGTCAAATATAACAGTTTGTATGCTTTGATGTTGGCGCAGATGTCCGTTCGTTACAAGAGTTCGATATGCGCCTCGCTTTTCTTCCCCCTTGCGATTCCGCCTGTGCGCGTTAGAAAGCGGCAATAGTTTCGGAGCACCCATGTCGCGTATTTTAATCACTTCTGCCTTGCCGTATATTAACGGGGTTAAGCACCTTGGGAATTTGGCGGGTTCTATGTTGCCAGCCGATGTATATGCGCGCGCAATGCGGCTGCTTGGCCATGACGTGCTTTATATTTGCGCCACGGATGAGCACGGCACTCCCGCAGAGCTTGCCGCGCAAGAGGCCGGGCTTGAGGTCGCAGATTATTGCGAGAAAATGCACACGGCGCAAAAAGAGGCGGGCGATAATTTCAAACTCTCTTATGATTATTTCGGCCGTTCCTCCGCACCAAGCAACCATGCGCTAACGCAGCATTTCGCGCATGTGCTTGAGGCGAACGGCCTCATTGAAGAGCGCACATCAAAGCAGGTGTATTCCAATGCCGACGGCCGTTATCTGCCTGACAGATACGTCGAAGGCACATGCCCGAATTGCGCCTTTGAAGCCGCGCGTGGCGATCAATGTGACAATTGCGGAAAACTGCTCGACCCCATCGATTTGATAGACCCTTACTCCGCTGTTTCGGGGAACAAGGACGTAGAGATCCGTGAAACAAACCATCTTTATTTGAAACAATCCGATATGGCGCCAAAACTCCGAAAGTGGGTCGAAGCCGCTAAAGGTTGGCCGCCGCTCGCGAAATCAATTGCGATGAAATGGCTGGATGAAGGCCTGCGTGACCGCGCGATTACGCGTGACCTTAGCTGGGGTATTCCTGTGACAAATCCTGACGGTTCTGTGCGTGATGGATTTAAGGGCAAAGTCTTTTACGTCTGGTTTGACGCGCCGATAGAATATATCGCTGCGACGCAAGACTGGGCGTTAGAAACAGGCGGCCATTGGGAGTCTTGGTGGCGCACAGACTCTACGGTTTCTGGCGGCGCAGACAATGTGCAATATGTGCAGTTTATGGGCAAAGACAATGTCGCCTTTCACACGCTCTCTTTCCCGACGACGATTATTGGCAGCGGAGAGCCGTGGAAACTTGTTGACCAGCTCAAGGCTTTCAACTGGGTCACGTGGTATGGCGGCAAATTTAGCACAAGCCAGAAGCGTGGCGTATTTATGGACCAAGCCATTGACATAGCCCCAAGCGATTATTGGCGTTGGCACCTCATGGCCAATGCACCAGAGAGCAGCGATGCGGCTTTTACTTGGGAAGAATTTCAAGCGAGTATTAATTCTGATCTCGCCAATGTGCTCGGTAATTTTGTCAACCGCATCACGAAATATGCGGTCGGCAAATTTGACGGCAAAGTGCCTGAAGGCGGTGAATACGGCGAGGCGGAAGCCTGGCTCATTAAAGAGTTGGATACGCGATTAGAGGCGCTCGTTGCGCATTATGAAGCGCGCGATTTCAGAAAAGCCATGGCCGAGACACGCGCGATTTGGGCGGCCGGTAATGAATATCTGACCCAAGCCGCGCCGTGGACGCATTATAAAACGGATATCGACCAAGCCGCTGTAGGTACGCGCGTCGGTTTAAACTTGGTGGCGCTCTTTGGCGTCATCGCCCAACCGATCATCCCAGATGCGGCGGCGAAAATCTTGGGTGCTATGAACATACCTGAGCAGTTCCGCACGTGGAATTTCCGTAGCGCGGAAGAGGCTATTTCGGCACTGCCTCTCGGCATGGAGATTTCCGCACCAGATGTGCTGTTCGCAAAAATCGAAGATGAAGATATCGCAACATGGGCCGAGCGTTTTGGCGGTGGTGTGGCTTAAGCGTTGAAGCTTATATGAAATGAGTTGTTCAAATTCCTTAAAAAACCGCCCTACACATAGCCCATTTTACTACAAGCAGATGATGTCTGGCGATTGAAACCATGATTATTTTAATTGACTCCGCACAATCTTGTCTAACTCTGGCGTTAGGGAAAACATCATTCCATCTTGGCCGACAATAATATCGCCAGAAAATTTATCCACTGCGCCTTTCTTAAAAACCGCATCTAGATAAGGCGTTGGCAGCGCAGGGACGATATGGGTGTAGACGAGTAGCTTTACCTTTGCGTCCTCGGCAATCTCTGCCGCTTGAATGGGGGTGATGTGATAGTCGGGAATATCGTACATGATTTTCGCGATATGATTATTTTCCGCCCCTTTGGCGGCTGTCTCAATAACGCCGACCATGTCCGGGTTCAACGCTTCAGAAATTAAGATATCTACATCCTTGGCATAATCCGCCAACTCATCCGTATAAGCGGTATCTCCTGTAATGACGACGGAGCGGCCTTTATATTCAAAACGATAACCGAATGCGGGTGAGACGGGGGCATGGTCCACTGCGAAAGCGAGGATTTTAACGCCCGACTCGTTTAGGAGGATGCCCGCTTCAAATTCAATGGGCGTTGCGCCAAATCCGCTGGGGGGCACAATGTCCGCGCCGTGATGGGCGACGCGGTAATCTCTGTCTTGGGTGTAGGCGGCATTCAACCCGTTGACCACGCTCGTGACGCCTTTGGGTCCGTGTATAGGTAGAGGTTCGCTATATCCGCCGCCCGCCCAACGCTGTAGCATAAGCTCACCCAGACCGTCGATATGATCAGAATGAAAATGCGTGAGCAGAACACGTTCCGTGGCGGCGGGCGGAAGCCCTATTTCCCCCATTTTACGTACAGCCCCACCCCCGCTATCAATAACGAACATGCGCTTGCCCGCAATCACAGCGGTGCTCGGCCCAGCCCGAGACGGATCAGCTAGAGGCGATCCTGTCCCAATCAAGACAACATGTAATCCGTCAGGCAAACGAGAGAGAATGTTTTTCCCATAATTTTCTGAGACCGCCTTGGCGAAAAGGCGCTCTCCAATTTGCAGTTTGAAGATTTGACTCACACAAAACACCAGAGCCAGTATTACGAGGAGACCCAGACTCACTTTTTTCATCATCACTAATTTTCCCTCGGTCTATGTGCGTTTATCGATGCTTTTTTACGAACTGTCGAAAGAGGGTAGGACGACGGATTTATTTGTTCAACTACTATCGCGCTTCACCGGTTTCTTACGTGAAATAGCCGTTTAAGTGAGTATTCAGATAAAGGGTTTGATGTTGCCAAGCCGCTCTCCCATCACGCCCGCAGATCTTTCGGCGACGCTAGTGTAATATAGCTTGTGATACTACTCACTTGCGGCACCACGCCGAGCCTATTGGCGTGAAACTCTTTATAGCTATCGAGATCGCTGACTTCGACACGTAGCAGATATTCCACCGAGCCCGTGATATTATGAACTTCGCGTACCTCAGACGCATTAGCCATGGCGCGCTCAAAGGCTTGGGCGTCTTTTTTAAGATGCCCGTTCAGCCCGACCATGACAAATATGGTGACGTGCCCACCGAGTTTCTTGCGGTCAATGACAGCGCGGTAGCCTTTAATAATTCCTTGCCGTTCCAACTCCTGCACACGCCTCAGGCAGGCCGAAGGCGACAGCCCGACTCGCGCCGCCAAATCCGTATTGCTGACACGTCCATCCGTCTCAAGCTCTTGCAATATATGTGCGTTGATAGGGTCAATATTTGTCATATATTGCATGATTAATACATATGGCGCGGCAAAAGCAAGGATATGCAGGCGTGATTAAGCTATGATTGCGTAAAAGATAAATATTTGCAATTTGGAGTGATCTATGTCGATTCAACCGCTTGAACATTATGACATGTCGTCTGAGCGCGGCTTTTTATGTCGCCATGATGCGAGCGCTGTCACGCTAATAGGGGATTTAGCACGCGCGGGCGAAATCGCCATGCGCTTACCGCAGATTTTGCCGACAGGTCGCGTACGCGCCTATCTCACGGCCAATTTGCCGGAGATTGATGCGGCGCAGATAGCTGCGCTGACGGATGCGCAAGCGCGCCGCGCCATGGTGCATTATTCTTTTATGGTGCAATCTTATGTCTGGGGCGAACCCGCCGCGCCTAAAGTTTTGCCGTCATGCCTGGCCGTGCCTATGGTCGCTTTGGCGGATAAGCTCGGACAGCAACCGCTTCTGCCTTATAGCGGCTATGTACTCGATAACTGGGCGAAACTCGACGCTGACGGGCCGATTGATTTGTCCAATATATATATGATCCAAAATTTTATTGGCGGCCAAGACGAGAACTGGTTTGTGCTTGTGCATGTCGCGATTGAAGCACGCGCAGGGGCGGCGCTCGCGCTCATGGGGCCGATATGTGACGCCGTTGAGGCGGGTGATGAAGAGGTGGTGCAAAGCTATCTAGAGGAGATGGCGAAAGTCTGGCATGACCTGAAAGCGATTTTTGACCGCATGCCAGAGCGCTGCGACCCTTACGTCTATTTCGAACGCGTGCGGCCTTATATCCATGGCTGGAAAGATAATCCCGCCCTCCCGCAGGGCATTATTTATGAAGGCGTGGAGCGCTACGGCAGTGAGGCACAGGCGTTTCGCGGGCAGACAGGCTCGCAAAGCTCTATCGTGCCGAGCATGGATGCGCTTTTGGGCATTGGTCACGCAGCCGACCCGCTTAAAGAATTTCTTGATCAGCTTCACATTTACCGCCCGCCGAGCCACCGCGCCTTTATTGATGATGTGCGCGCGACAAGCCGACTGCGCGCCTTTGTCAGCCAAGCAGGTCATGCGGGTCTGACGGCGGCCTATAACGCGAATGTTCAAGCGGTCGCGGACTTCCGCTCGCGCCACCTCGAATACGCCGCAAGCTATATCAATAAACAGCAAAAGGCGGCGACAGGAAATGATACAGAGGTCGGCACAGGCGGCACGCCGTTTATGAAATATCTTAAAAAACACCGCGACGAAACACAGGCGAATTTGCTTTAAAATCGATGAGGGGCGTTTATGCTCACTGCATGATAATTCCTAATCAACGCCATTTGTTTTCTATCCCAGAGAGCCACGCCTATTTAAACACGGCTTACATGTCGCCGCTGATGCAGTCTGTTGTCGCGGCGATGGAAAGCGGCATTGCTGAGAAAGTCGCGCCGTGGGATTATAAAGCGCATCAGTTTTTTGATGATGTATCTACGACGCGCGCGCTGGCTGCCAAGGTCTACGGCACTGTGCCAGAAAATATCGCGATTGTGCCGTCGGCGAGTTACGGCTTACAGACGGCGGCGAATGCACTCCCGCTTTCGGCGGGGCAAAACATCCTCGTGCTAGAAGATCAATTCCCGAGCCATATTTATCCGTGGCAGGTGAGGGCAGCAGAGCTCAGTGCGCATGTTCAGATTTTGCCCACGCCAGAGGATGACGACTGGACGCGTGTTGTTCTTGAAGCAATGGATGCGAACACGGCCATTGTCGCCGCGCCGCAAACCCATTGGTCGACGGGAGCGACGTTAGACCTCATAAAAATTCGCGCGGCGCTCGATAAAGTCGGTGGCGCACTCGTGCTTGATTTGACACAATCGCTTGGCGCGCAGCCTTTTGACGCATCTGATGTGAGACCAGATTTTGCGGTGGCCGCAACTTATAAATGGCTGCTTGGGCCCTATAGCTGCGGCTTTTTATATGTGGACCCAAAATGGCATAGCGCGCGACCGCTTGAAGAAAATTGGATTAATCGCGCGGGGAGTGAAGATTTTGGCGGGCTAACAAATTACCGTGAGGATTATCAGCCAGGTGCCGTGCGCTTCGATATGGGCGAGAAGTCTAATCCCGCCCAAATGCGTGGGGCATCAGCGGCATTGCGTCAAATACTAGAGTGGAGTGTGGAAAATATTGCCGAAACGCTACAGGAAAAAACGGATATCATCGCAACGGAGCTCGCTCTGCTCGGGCTGCATGCCGCGAAAATTCGCGCGCCGCACTATCTGGGCCTGCGTCGCGAGGGTGGGTTGCCAGAAGGCTTGCTAGAGAGATTAGCGGATAAACATATATATGTTTCAGCGCGCGGCCCAGCCCTGCGTGTGACGCCGCACCTTTATACAAGCGAGACCGACATGGCGCGTCTCATAGAGGCGCTTATGGGCGAATTATCCTAGGTTTTACGGGGTTATTTTGGAACGATTAACGCGTTTGCCCATTGATATTGTAAGACGCCTGCAAGACGGCATCGCGATAATAATAGGATAGGCTTCACGGCTTATTCCGCGGTTTCCAATTAACTATGGAGACACCCATGACACAGATTAAAAATTCAAAAGTATTAATTATTGCCACTAATGGCTTTCAAGAAGACGAGCTATTTTCGCCGCGCGAAACGCTGATGGAAAACGGTGCAACCGTACATCTCGCGTCGCTCGATAAAGACGAGATTTCCGCTGGTGAAGGCGACAGTCGTACGATCACACCAGACATGACCGTAGAGGATGTAAATGTCAGCGATTATAACGCACTCATCATTCCAGGCGGACTGGCAAATCCCGATACACTTCGCGCAGAGGAAAAAGTCACAGATTTGGTTCGTGAATTTGCAGCAGAAGGCAAAATCATCGCCTCAATTTGTCACGGCCCATGGGTCTTGATTAGCGCGGGCATCGTAAAAGACCGCGAAATGACGGCCTATCCGACGATTAAGGACGACCTGATCAATGCAGGTGCGAACTACGTCGATAAAGAAGTTGCCATCAGCAATGGCATTATCACAAGCCGTTCGCCAGATGATCTCGAGGCATTCAATGCCAAGATTATCGAAGAAATCCGCGAAGGCTTGCATGAGCGAGAGCTCAAAGCCGCATAAGCGATATTCTACAAAAGCCCAGCGAAAGCTGGGTTTTTTTGTTGTGGGAGACTATTTCTACTCTCCCTCTGCCTGCCACAGTCTCGTCATAATTAGGGCAGAGCAGGAGTTTGTGCAGATAGACTGCAACTCGCAGGTGAATTGGCATTGGAATTGTATTAATCATGTTATAAATTGAACAGAATAATCTGTGTGGAGGTCATTATGTGGGTCAAAAATCTTGTTAAAGTCGCAGCTGCAATAGCAGTTTTAGGTGTATCTGTACCAGTTGCGCAGGCGCAATATGGCGACAGAAGCCCGACTCTTTTAATCGAAACGGGGCCGTCGGATAATCCAGAATACCGCCGTATGACCTTTGTCAAATATCTCAACGGATCCAGCGTCAATGTGGCTTATAAGGCTTATAACCGTTCCGAATTTTCACAAGTACGTGACACTACACCGCGCGAAGTCGTCATGGAATGCGCCCAAGGCCGTGCGAGCTCTATGAGTGATTTGCGTGCTTATGAGCGTAAGGAAGCTGCTGCGAAGCGGTCAGGAAAAGCGCCAGAGATGGCCGTTTTCTGCATCAAAGATGTGAACGGCTGGGAAGCGGGTAATAAAGATAAATATCTCGACCCAATTTTTAACGGCATGCCTTACGCAAAGGGCGTGAATTAGAGAATTAGCGCCCGCCTGGCGAAATTACCACGCATCCCGTTTTAAGCGAGCTGAGCGATCGGCAATGCTTGTGGGCCTCTTCAAAGCTAAGCTCTGTGAAGCGTGCGCGGTATAATAAACGGTTTTGATTAACCGTCGGTTTCACGGCTGAGCGGACGTTAGGTCCCAGCATGACTTGGACGCTCTTAAGCTGTGACTGCGCCGCCCCTTCACTTGCAAATGCGCCGAGTTGTATCGACCACGCATTATCAAGAGCCGCGCTTTGTACTTTGAGGGGCTGACCCTTTGTGACAATTGTGACGGGTGCTGCACCGCGTCCGCGTAATCGCACGGCGGTCGTAGACGCCTGATTGGTTTTTGCGGCCATCGGTAAAGGCTCGCGCACAACTTTGCGGGTCGTTTTCTTTATTGGGGCGGACGCGACTTGCACAGGCGGGAGCTTCACATTGGCGCGTACGCCCATAGTCTCAAAACTGCGCTCAATGAGGTCTTCCATATGTGTGTTACGTGACCCTTTTGAGGCCCCGCCGAGTACAACAGCAATCAGGCGGCGTTGCTCACGTTCTGCTGAGATAACAAGGTTATAGCCAGAGGCGCGCGTGTAGCCCGTCTTAAAACCGTCCACGCCGTCAACTCCGTGAAGAAGGCCGTTTGTATTGTTATAGGTCTTGCCTTTATAGCGAAATTTCTTTTGCCCAAAGTAATGATAGTAACGGCGGTGATTATTCAGATGCGCCATCGCGAGCTTTGCCATGTCGCGCGCAGTAGTCACTTGCAGAGGGTTGGGTAGGCCGTGCGGGTTTGAGAACTGTGTTTTCATCATACCCAGACTATGGGCACGGGCTGTCATCATCTCTGCAAAATTCGCCTCTGAGCCGCCAATCGCTTCGGCGAGCACGACGGACACGTCATTTGCGCTCTTTACAGCAAGCGCTTGGATGGCTTGATCGACCGTGATGAATTGCCCTCGCTTAACGCCAAGTTTGCCTGGCGGTGTGTTTTGGGCCTTGCGCGAGACAGGCAGCTTCTGATTAAGCGTAAGGCGTCCATCGTCAAGCGCGTCAAATGTCAGGTAAAGCGTCATAAGCTTTGTCAGCGAGGCGGGGTAGCGCTGCTCATCAATTTGGCGCGCATGAACGATATCAAGGCTATCAGCATCCACGACGATAGAGCCGTAGCGACCCTCGACTTTAGGCAGCGTTTTAGGGGCGCTGGCATTCACTTTTGGCATAGCCGCAAATGACGGGACGCATTGCATCGTCAGAGCCAAGACAAATACAGCGAAAAAGCCAGATATAGCGCGTAAAAATGCCATGCGAAGGGCATAGCGTAGCGGGTCTTACCTTATGGTTAACACGTGTTAAGACATTTCATATTTTACAGAGATTTTTGCGCTTTAAATGCCGCGCCGTTCAAAACTCTATGCACATAAATCGGAACTTATGCGGCTATTTGCGCGCTCTTACCCCTTTTCAATCGTTCCAAGACTTCTTAGCTTGATGCTATGAAACGATTAAGCGATTCAGGCCCTCATGCCCGCCCCATCACTATGACAAGTGGCGAGGACGACGATAGCGACGCCAATACGGAGCGCGGCGTCGTTACCAAAACGCGGCCCAAGACGAAAAAGCCGTCTATGTACCGCGTGTTGCTGATGAATGATGACTACACGCCGATGGAATTCGTTGTCTCAATCCTGATGAAGATTTTCAATAAATCTGCGGATGAGGCGACAACCATTATGCTCGCTGTTCACAAAAACGGGATTGGCGTCTGCGGCGTATTTACTTTTGAAGTGGCTGAAACCAAAGTCAGCCAAGTGATGAATGCGGCGAAACGCGCGCAACACCCCTTGCAATGCACGCTTGAAAAAGCGTGAATTGCTTAGAGGCATAAATGCAATGCACGCTTGAAAAGGCGTGAATTGCTTAAACGCAGAAATGCAATGCATGCTTGAAAAAGCGTAAGTGAAGCAATTGCAGTCCGCGACATTGCGGCGGGTTGAAACGGGACCTAACCCTCCCCAAATTAAGCTCTCGCCCACATCCTTGGGCCGTGAGTTAGAGTAGGAAAAAAAATGGCTTCATTTTCACCTGTACTGGAAGAAACAATTCACCGCGCGCTGACAACAGCGACGGAGCGTAAGCACGAGCTTGCGACATTGGAGCATCTTCTTTTCGCATTACTAGATGATGCCGATGCGCAGGCTGTGATTAAGGCTTGTGATGTTGATTTGCAGGCGCTTCGTGCGGATGTGGAGCAGTATCTCAATGAAGATCTCGCGAGTTTGATTGTCGAAGAGTTTGAAGAAGCTCGTCCAACGGCTGGTTTCCACCGCGTTATCCAACGCGCCGTTATTCACGTCCAAAGTTCTGGCCGCGAAGAAGTGACGGGCGCGAATGCGCTGGTGGCGTTGTTTGCAGAACGTGAGTCCCACGCCGTCTACTTCCTTCAAGAGCGGGATATGACGCGCTATGACGCCGTGAATTATATCAGCCACGGTATCGCGAAAAACGGCGAGAGCAGTGTGTCCAAGCCCATCTCTGGCACTGGCGAGCAGGCCGACGGCCCAGGCGGCGAGACGAAAAAAGACCCGCTCGAAGAATATTGCGTGGATCTCAATAAAAAGGCCGCTGAAGGCGATATCGATCCGCTGATTGGCCGCGATAATGAGGTCGAGCGCTGCATTATGGTGCTCTCACGCCGCCGTAAAAATAACCCACTTCTTGTGGGAGACCCTGGTGTGGGCAAAACGGCAATTGCCGAAGGTATCGCGCGCCGTATCGTGAACAATGATGTGCCTGACGTGCTGGCGGACGCGACGATTTACTCACTCGATATGGGTGCGCTTCTGGCAGGCACGCGTTACCGTGGTGATTTTGAGGAACGCCTCAAAGCTGTGGTCGAGCGCCTGCAAGAGCTCCCGCATGCGGTGCTCTTCATCGATGAAATTCATACAATTATTGGTGCAGGCGCGACGTCTGGCGGCGCGATGGACGCGTCCAACTTGCTCAAGCCTGCGCTACAAAGTGGTAAGCTACGCTGTATGGGCAGCACGACCTATAAAGAATACCGCCAGCACTTTGAGAAAGATCGGGCGCTTGCGCGTCGCTTTAACAAAGTCGATGTGTCAGAGCCAACACCAGATGACGCGGTAAAAATCCTGCAAGGGCTCAAGTCCTATTTCGAGGAATTTCATAAGGTCAAATATACAGACGAAGCCATTCAAGGCGCGGTGGACCTCTCTGTGCGTCATGTCACTGACCGTAAACTGCCCGACAAGGCGATTGACGTGATTGACGAGGCTGGCGCGCGGACGCGGCTTGTGCCTGAGAAAAAGCGAAAGAAGAAAATTGGTATTGAAGAGATTGAACTCGTGATTTCCAAAATTGCGCGTATCCCGCCCAAGTCGATTTCGCGCGATGATGAGAAGGCTCTGAAATCGCTCGATGGTGATTTGAAACGCATGGTCTTTGGTCAAGATAAAGCGATTGAACAGGTGGCCGCAGCGGTCAAACTCGCCCGCGCAGGCTTGCGTGAGCCGAATAAACCTATCGGTAGCTACCTCTTTGCGGGTCCAACAGGTGTGGGTAAAACCGAAGTCGCCAAGCAGCTTGCCATGACGCAAGGGCTCGAGCTTCTGCGCTTTGATATGTCGGAATATATGGAACGCCACACGGTGAGCCGCTTGATTGGCGCCCCTCCAGGTTATGTCGGCTATGATCAAGGCGGTCTTTTGACAGATCAAGTCAACCAGAACCCGCATTGCGTGCTCTTGCTGGACGAGATCGAGAAAGCGCATCCAGATATCTACAATATCCTTTTGCAGATGATGGATAACGGAACGCTGACAGACACAAATGGTCGCACGATTGATTTCCGTAATGTCATCATCATCATGACAACAAATGCGGGCGCAGCCGATGCAGCGCGCGCAGAAATTGGCTTTGGTCGCGGACTGAAAACGGATGAAGCCGATAACGCTATTCAGCGCTTATTTACGCCAGAGTTCCGCAACCGCCTTGACGCCGTTGTGCATTTTGCGCCTCTATCCGAGGACGATATCGCGCGCGTGGTCGATAAGTTTGTTATCCAGCTTGAAGCGCAACTCACGGAACGCAAGATTGAGTTTGAACTGTCCAAAGGTGCCAATGCTTGGCTCGCCAAGAAAGGCTATGACAAACGCTACGGCGCGCGTCCGCTCTCTCGCACTATCCAAGAGTATATTAAAAAGCCGATTGCGGATGAGATACTTTTTGGAAAGCTGAAAAATGGTGGTCTTGTGAAAGTTGGTGTGGACCGTAAGAAAGAGAACCTCACGTTCAAATTCGTGCAGCCACCCAAAAAGAAAATCACAGGCCCCAAAGGCGGGAAGGGACTTCCCGCGCCAAAGCCGACGGAAGACGCGTAACGTAAAAATCAGTCCAGGGGACTGATTTTAGTGAAGCGCCGAAAGGCTACGCCTTGCGGAATTATGATGACCCTTATTTTTTGGGGAGTTGCAATTGAATAAAAAAAAGCCGCGCAATCTGCGCGGCTTTTTTTATAGTATTTTAAAGCGAATTAATGTTGCAATGCCTCTTCGGCCTTTTCATCTACTAGCTTTCGCTCTGCGGCTTTGCGGTCGATAAACGTCTCAGCTATTTCGCCGTCTTTATCGCCTCCAATGGATTCCCGAGCTTGCTCGAAAATCTCGTTTTCTTCCTCTTCCATATGATGCTCATAATCATGTTTCAGTGTTTTAAAACGCGTGAACCATCCTGGTGAGCTCATGTCCATTTGCATCAATTCTTTCATAATATCATCAAGCTCTTTGTGCTCGGCAACAGAATGGCGCGCTTCTGGTTGGCCATCTGCCGTTTCCATCAATGGTGAGTAAAACGCTTCTTCTTCGGCGGCGGCATGTGCGCTCACGTCGTAGAAAAACTTTGAATAAAGCTCACGACGCTCTGGGCTATCGCCTGACGTTTCCGCGATTTTCGCAAGAAGCTCGCGGTGTTTTTCGTGGTCTTTTTTGAGTGTTTTATAGATTGTTGTCATGTCTTATCCTTTTCAAACTATCAGTTGTCTTGCCAAAACAACGGCGAGGTCGGGCAAAGGTTCCGAATTTTTATTATCGTTTTTCAATAATAATCTTGACGTATTGATAAATATAATTTATCGAAAAACAATAATAACATAAAAGGAGATATCGATGCGTGCCACATCACTTGCCCTATTACTCACTGCTTCAACCCTGTTAACTGCGCCGCTCGCTCACGCCCATGACGATGCTGACCATGGTCCACAAGACGGTGATGTGCAGCAGACACACGACCTTCAAGACTTTGACGCGATTGACGTGCGCGGTGTGTACCGTTTGAATGTTGTGGTGGGCGATGACTATAAAGTCTTCACCTCTGGCCAGCCCAAAGAGACAGACCGCATGAAAGTCTATGTCAAAAACGGTGTGCTGATCTTAGATCAGGACAAAGAGAAGACAAAAAGTAAAAATCGCAAAGGCGTCTGGGTCGATATCTCATTGCCGAGCCTCAACGACATTGACATCACAGGCGTCGGGACGGGTGATATTTCGGGCGTTGATAGCGATAATTTCGAGCTCGACGTCAGCGGCGTTGGCGAATTGACCATCACGGGACGCTGTGGTGATTTGGACACCACAATGCGCGGTGTCGGCGAAATCAATGCGCGCGGTCTTGAATGCGAAAACGCAGATGTAAATCTCAAAGGGGTCGGTGAGGTGACTTTATTTGCCTCTGAATCAGTCGACGTCAGCGCAAGTGGCATTGGCAGTGTCGGCGTTTACGGCAA
The DNA here is from genome assembly GCA_964424575.1 of uncultured Caulobacterales bacterium. Taxonomy (GTDB): domain Bacteria; phylum Pseudomonadota; class Alphaproteobacteria; order Caulobacterales; family Maricaulaceae; genus Fretibacter. The sequence continues at coordinate 25,485 of CAYRIV010000017.1, forward strand.
GCCGAAAAAGGTCGAAAAGTCCAAAGGCTTTCTATCTGGCGTGACGATTCACTAACTTGATTATCTTTGCCTGATATAAGTTTATAGCGTCTTGAACCAGCGTTTAGGCGGGCAATAGAGGCCCTCTTCTTCGGGGCAGCGTTTAAAGCTAAACATCATGAGGTCCGCACGGCCAATGAGGTGGTCGAGCGGGACAAGGCCAGGGCCCTTATCTTCGTCGTCAACGCCTTCGGTAGGGGCGCGGCTATCAATCGAATTGTCGCGGTTATCGCCCATGAAAAAGACATGTCCTGCAGGCACGATGAAAGGTCCAGCGTTATCGAGTGCGCCTTGGTCGGTTTGTTCATAAATGGTATGAATGCCATCTTCATCAGGCCAAGATTCATTGTATACGTCGACACCTGCTATTACGCCTTGAGGCCACTGAAACGGGCTAAAACGCCAAGACTTTGCGGTAGGGCCTAGGGGGGGACCATATTTTGGGGCGGCGTGCTGGCGGTAGAGGTGATTACTGACAGCGTCGCGTTCTATCATTTGGCCGTTAAGAATAACTCTCCCGCCAGTCACGGAAATAGTGTCCCCTGGTAAACCCACAACGCGTTTGATCATTATCATGCCAGAGTAAGGGTGTTTAAACACAGCCACATCACCACGTTTTGGCACCTTGCTCATGATTTTGCCGTCTCCCCAAAACGGCAAGCGATCAAAACCAAACGGCAGGGAATAGCGCGAATAGCCGTAAGCATATTTAGAGACATAAAGATGATCACCCACCTCAAGGGTCGGCTGCATGCTTTCGCTTGGGATTTTATAATGCCCCCACACAAAAGTGAAAAAGACCGTGATAAAGGCAAACAGCCCGAGCAGGAATTTCAGCTCGGAAATGATGCGGTCTTTGAATGTCATATCGGCAGTCTCAGTCATGCGATTGGAATGGACATATGCGTGCGAAGGGTCAAGCGGCAATGTGAGTCGCGCGCAATAATGCGCTGATTTGTTTATGGCGGAATGCACGACTATGACCTATGTAAGGCCTATGATGACATCGGCTCACATTCAGCCTGCGAGTCAGGCCAGTTTTGACGCCGCGCTTAAGATTTTGCGCGCGGGCGGGCTTGTCGCTTTACCAACAGAAACCGTCTACGGCCTAGCGGCAGATGCCAGCAATGACGCGGCGGTGGCGCGTGTTTATGCGCTCAAAGGCCGTCCCGCTCATAACCCGCTCATAGCGCATATTCTGCGCCCTAAAGAGGCAGTTGAACTCGCCCATGTAAACGTCCTCGCGCAATCACTGATTGACGCGTTTTGGCCTGGGCCGTTGACGCTTGTCTTGCCACGTAAAGAGACGGACTTAAGCGAAACCGCAGGGGGCTGGCTCCCAACGATAGCGCTGCGTTGCCCCGACACGGTTTGGCGTGACGCCTTTATCAATGGCGGGTGGACGTCAGCATTGTTTATGCCAAGCGCCAATCTTTCTGGGCGCATTAGCCCGACAAGCGCCGCCCATGTCGCTGCCGATTTCGGCGATAAAGTCGACCTCATTATTGACGGTGGCCCATGTCGCGGTGGGGTGGAATCGACTGTATTGCAAATCAATGACGACCATGCGGTGCTGCTCCGCCCGGGCACAATCGCAGCAGAAGATTTCGCGCCTTTTATTGCTGATTTGAAGCTACCCGAAACCACTACCAAAATTTCTGCGCCAGGCATGCTCGCCAGTCACTATGCCCCGCGTGCGCAAGTGCGTTTAAATGCCGTGGAGGCAGGAGAGGGTGAAGTCCTGTTGGGATTTGGCGAAGTCACGGGCGATTTAAACCTCTCCGAAACAGGTGACTGTGCAGAGGCTGCACATAATCTTTATGATTATTTGCGCCGCCTCGACCGTGAAGACGTGCAGACTATCGTGGTCGCGCCTATCCCAAAACATGGCCTTGGTCTTGCGATTAATGATCGCCTCAAGCGCGCGGCAGCAGACCGATGAGTGTAGGCGTGAAAGCACTGCAAGACGGCTTGCCCTCTGGCGCGTGGACGACGGATACCGATATCATCGCGCCACAGCTCACTGAATGGCGCGATAAATATTTTGGAAATACGCCGATCATGCTAACTCCGCGCAGCACGGAAGAGGTTGCGCAGGCAGTCAAGATTTGCGCCGCCCATGGCCTTAAAATTGTGCCGCAAGGCGGAAATACAGGTCTTGTGGGCGGGCAAACACCGCAAGGCGAAGTCTTGCTGAGCCTGCGTAAAATGACGACCGTGCGGGCCGTCAATTCAACGAATAATTCAATCATCATCGATGCGGGGGCTACGCTCAAAGCCCTCCAAGAGGCAGCAGATGACGTAGGACGAAAGTTCCCGCTCTCGCTCGCCTCAGAGGGTAGTTGCACTGTCGGCGGCGTCCTCTCGACCAATGCAGGTGGGGTGCATGTGCTGAAATACGGCACGACCAAAGATCTCGTCTTTGGCGTTGAAGCGGTGCTGGCAGACGGACGGATTTTCAACGGTCTGACGGACCTGCGCAAAGATAACACGGGTTATGATTTAAACCGACTTTTCCTCGGCGCAGAAGGTACGCTCGGGATTATCACTGCTGCGAGCCTGAAGCTTTTCCCTAAACCTGTTCACGTGCAGCGGGCTATGGTTGGGTTAAGGTCACCATCCGATGCGCTTAAGATTTTAGAGCTCGCCAGTCGCAATCCCGCCCTCGCCATGTTTGAAGTCATGCCTAAAATTGGCATGGACCTCGTGACGACTCATATTGAGGGGCAACGCTATCCATTTGATGCCCCGCATGAATGGTTCGCGCTTCTTGATTGGGAAGTGGACAGTGAAGCGGCGGGGATGGCGATTGCTGAGCACGTGCTCGGTCAAGCACTCCAGCAAGACCTCGCGCAGGACGTCATCATCGCGCAATCAGACACGCAGGCCGCGCAACTCCTCGCCTTGCGCGAAAATATGTCGGCGGGACAGAAATTCCTCGGCGGCTCGGTGAAACAAGACATTACCGTGCCTATATTTGATATTCCTGAGTTTTTATCTGTCGCCGATGAAGCGGTTATTAAGGCCATTCCGGGCGCGCGGCCTGTCGCTTTCGGACATTTTGGCGACGGTAATATTCATTACAACATCGGCCGCCCGCTTGAGATGGAACCAGAGGCCTTTCTGGCGCGTTGGGAAGAAATATCAAATATTGTGTTTGATGTGGTCGAACGCTTTGGCGGATCCATCAGCGCAGAACACGGCATTGGCATTATGAAAAAAGATGATCTTGCCGCTCGCGCTGATCCTGTGAAACTTTCTCTTTTGAAAGCTGTCAAAAATGCGCTAGACCCAGACAATATCATGAACCCACGCGTACTGATTTAAATGGTTTAAATCGACGTTATGAGGAGGAGATGTGATTATGCTAACCCTACTTTCCCCTGCAAAAAAACTAAATTTCGATGCGCCCGAAACGTCTCTCGCGCCGACCAAGCCGCGTTTTAATAAGGATGTATCAGAGCTTGTAAAAGTCGCGAAGACACAAAGCGCGAATGACCTCAAAAGTATGATGCATATCTCAGATAATCTGGCGCAACTGAATGCGGAGCGGTTTAAGGTCTTTAATCTTGAAGGCAAATCAAATAGCGCGAAACAAGCCGTATTATCATTTGACGGCGATGTCTATTGGGGTTTGGATGCAAAATCTATGTCTGATAGCACGCTGGAATATGCGCAAAGCCATTTACGTATCCTCTCAGGTCTATACGGCGTTTTACGCCCGCTTGATGCAATTCAGCCTCACCGCCTTGAAATGGGCACAAAGCTTGAAACCAAACGCGGCGGTTCGCTTTATAATTTTTGGGGATCTCAAATTACGCAGCAACTCGTAGAAGACTTGAGCGGTCATCACGACCAGACGATTATGAACCTAGCGTCAAATGAATATTTCAAAGCCGTAGATAAAAAGGTGCTAGACCGTTCTGTCGTGACGGCAAAATTCCTGAATGTGAAAGACGGTAAATCGCGCGTTGTGATGTATTATGCGAAACATGCGCGCGGCCAAATGGCACGTTGGATAATGGACAACCGTGTCAGTAAGGCGGCTGATTTAAAAGATTTTGATTTAGGCGGTTACAAATTTGTTTCCAAAGAGAGTACCGATACAGAACTCGTGTTTTCACGCAAACAGCCGCCGCCAAAATCGTAATCCTCGCTTTCTAAAACACTAGTACAGAAAGCTTGATATGTCCTTAGTCATAAAACCTATCCCGAATCCGCAAAGCAATGTGGAGTGGCCTTGGCGTTTTAGTCTGAGTGATTGGAAGCAGATATCTATCCGTGTTTTGCGCGAAATCAACAATGACAATGTCGGTGTTATAGCAGCGGGTGTGGCGTTTTTCAGTCTCCTCGCGATTTTCCCCCTCATTACGGCATGCCTCTCGATTTATGGTTATTTTGCTGATCCCGCCACAGTGCAAGAGATGCTGTCTTCTGTGAGTCGGGTTATGCCGAGTGAGGCGTGGGTATTACTTAATGAACAAATCACGAGCGTCGTTCAGGCGCCAGACGCGAGATTAGGTGTCGGTATTGCACTCGGTCTGCTTGTGGCTTTGTACTCGGCAGGATCTGGTATTCGAGCGGTTATGCGCGCCATGAATGTGGCTTACGGCGAAATTGAGACACGCAGCTTTGCAAAATTCTATGCTCTTGCGGCAAGTATGACACTGTCAACAATTGTATTCTTATGGATTGCTTTGGCCGTCATTATTGGCGTGCCGGCGCTACTCACCGTCTTGAGGTTTGACGGTTTAGCGGCTGTTGTGACGCAAGCTCTGCCCTGGGTACTCTTGATGGCTTTATTTGCTTTCGCCTTGGGTGTTCTTTACAGGTTCGGCCCAAGCCGCCGTCCCGCCAAAAAACGCTGGGTCTATCCAGGCATTATTTTCACCTCCGTAACTTGGCTAGCAATATCTGCGGCATTTTCTTTTTTCGTCGCGAATTTCGGAAGTTATAATGCGACTTATGGCAGCCTCGGCGCGGTGATTATCCTCCTGATTTGGTTTTGGCTAACGGCCTTTGTGGTCATCGTAGGGGCTGAATTAAATGCCGAGATGGAACGTCAAACAAGTGCAGATACAACACGTGGTCCAGATCGTCCTATGGGGGGTCGCGGTGCTGTTGTGGCTGATTTTTCCTCAAAAAAACCAAAGCCAGACGACTCGACTGTTGCGGGACCTGACGGGCAAAACCCGCCCCCGCTCGCTGATGAAATTTCGGATTAGCAACCGCGTCACTCTTGAAAAATCGCGGGCACGATAAGCGCCGCACCTGTGGCTTTATTGCTACCAACTGCGCGGTAAACTTCATGATAATCAAGATCATTTGCGCCCATGTGCCCGTTATAAATCCAATCGGGTTTCTCGTCCCAATCGAGCCAGCGGTCAAAATCTCGCTCGCCTAATCTCACGGGCATGCGGTGATGCAGGTGTTTCATCTCGCCTTCTGCGGCGGTCGTCAGAATGGTGCAGGACAGTAATGTCACACCTTCATTGACCGTCCATTGATCCCATAATCCCGCAAAAGCGCTAAACCCATTGCCTGCCGCTGACCCGCGAGAGGCGTATATGTAATAAGGTGTTTTCTTCGCTTTTGGACTATCAATATCTGCAAGCCATTCATACCATCCGCTCGCAGGGATAAGCGCGCGGCGACGTTTCCACGGCGTGCGGAAACTTGGTTTTTCTGCCGCCGTCTCAAGACGCGCGTTAAACAGGGGGCGACCTTTGGGCAGACCCTTGGACCAATGCGGATGCAGCCCCCAGCGCATCGGCACGACCTTGCGCTGCTTCTTGCCATCAAAGGCCACGATAGGAATAACAGTCGTTGGCGCAATATTATAAGACGGCGCCCAATCCCAAAACGGATTACCATTCGCATCTGGCGGGCTCATTTTCGTCGCAAAATAAGCCGCAATTTCGGCTTGAGTTCCTGCAAGTGTAAAGCGGCCGCACATAAGAATTATCTATCACGCGGTGACCACAGAGGGTAGGGGAAAGCATGAGTGAATTAGATGATATATACACAAATTGCGTCGGCGTGATTTGTTTTCGCGGCAATGACGTGTTGCTCATTCAGCGCGGCACCGCCCCGCGCAAAGGCGAATGGTCAATTCCAGGCGGGCGGATTGAGGCGGGCGAAAGTGAAGCGCAGGCCGCGCTGCGTGAGCTTTATGAAGAGACAGGCGTGCGCGCCGCCCTTGGCCCGAAAGTCGACATTGTCCTCGCAGAATTTGAAGGCTTTCATTACCGCCTGCATGACTATGTGGCGGAGTGGATGGGCGGAGAGCCGCGCGCGGGCGATGACGCGGCAAAGGCTGTCTTCACGCCGTCAGACGCGCTTGACGGCCTTGGCATGTGGCCCAAAACGCGCGAGGTCATAGAAACCGCCCGCGCCATGCGTAAACCGCTCACTGAATAAAGCCGTTTCAATCCAAATAAAAAAGAGTAGTATTAGGCTATGAAATTAGGGCTTACATTTGTCTTGGCGCTTGTGCTGTCGGCAGCATCTGTGCCGAGTTTTGCGCAGGACGCCCAAACCACGCGCGAGAAAGAGCGCGCCGCGAAAGCCGCTGCGCTCGCCGCGCGTGAGGCTGCCGAGAAGCGCGTTGAAAACGATATGGTGACGATGAGTAACCTTGTCGAAGCGCTCGCGAAAAATCTCGGACAACTCCACTATTTGCGCACGCTCTGCTTTGGACAAAATGATCAGACTTGGCGGCAGCAGACTTCTGATATGATGGACGTCGAAGCTCCTAATGACCAAGCCCGTAGACGGCAGATTATTCGGGCCTTTAACGCAGGCTATTACGAAGAAAAAGACCGCTTTGCGACCTGCACAAAAAATGTGTCTGTCGATGCTGCGGCGCTATCTGAAAATGCTCGCAATATCGCCACTATGCTGGGTGACCCTTACAGAGAGTATTAAGCGATGATTTTACGTCCTTTTCCAATTTTACTCGTGACCCTTGCGCTCTCGGCCTGCGTCAAGGTCGCAAAAAACGCGAAGGCGCAATCGCCGCTCGCGTCGCTCGCGGGCTCGGAATGGGGGCCAGAGAATGCGGGTGAGTATGAACAATTTGTAGCGTTTAAAGCTAATGGCGAAGTCATAGGCCATGGCGGCTGTAACCGCTTTTTCGGTAGCTATACGCAAAAGGGCAATACGCTCACCTTTGGCCCGCTCGCGTCGACAAAAATGGCATGTCCAAATTTAAAACAAGAACAAGACTTTATGTCGGCTTTGCAATCCGCGCGTAGTGTCGAAGCGACCCATATGCGCCTCGTGATTAAAGGTGAAGACGGCGCGCCTGTTCTTAGCCTACGCCGGCGTGATTGGGACTAATTACGATAGCCTTTTGAGGCCCTGTCCCTTAAGATTAGCGCAGAATCACACTCCAAATATACAGGTGAGCCATGGCGGACGCAGAGATAAAAAAAATGAGTTTTGAAGACGCGTTGCGCGAGCTTGAAGGCATCGTTGAGCAGCTTGAGCGTGGCGAGGCTCCGCTTGAGGAAAGCATCACAATTTATCAACGCGGCGCAGCGCTGAAAGCGCATTGCGAAGCCAAGCTCAAAGACGCCCAGTTAAAAGTCGAAAAGATAGTTATCGATGCGAGCGGACAGGCGAGCACAGCGCCGTTTGACGGCTAGGCGGCGACCATTTCATCTGATTTTAAATCACGGCTTGGCGCTGTCGCGGAAGAGCTGGAAACTGTTCTCGATAGCCTTTTGCCAGAAGCCGAGGGTCATCAAGCCGTGGTGGCAGAAGCCATGCGTTATGCGGCGATGGGCGGTGGCAAGCGTCTGCGTCCATTTCTTATGGTCGAAACGGCGCGTCTGTTCGGGCGCGAAGATGCGGGCGTCTGGCAAGCGGCTGCCGCGTTGGAATGCTTGCATGTCTATTCACTCGTCCATGATGACCTTCCGTGTATGGATGATGATGATTTGAGGCGCGGCAAACCGACGACTCATATAAAATTTGATGAAGCGATTGCCACGCTGGCGGGCGATGGGCTTTTGACGCTGTCACTTGAGTTAATGGCAGGTGAGGCGGTGCACACAAATCCAGCGGTCACACTCGGTCTTGTGCGCGCGCTCGGCAAAGCGGGCGGCGTTTTTGGCATGATTGGCGGGCAAGTCATCGACATCACCCAAGACGAAGCGGACCGTAGCGAAGCGCTCATCACGGAGCTTCAGGATCTAAAGACGGGCGCGCTCATCGCTTTTGCCTGTGAAGCAGGAGCGCGGCTGGCGGATGCTTCTGAGACGGACGTTCAAAACCTCATCGGTTTCGCTCGTGATATGGGGCTCGCCTTTCAAATTAAAGACGACATTTTAGACGTTGAGGGCGACGCCGAAACAGTTGGCAAAGCTGTTGGCAAAGACGCAGGTCTTGGAAAGGCCACCTTTGTGTCAATTCTTGGCCTTGAAGGGGCGCGAGAGAAGGCTGCGACACTGGGCGACAGCGCCAAAGCACGGCTGAAACCTTACGGTAAAAAAGCAGAAATCCTCTGTGATACGGTGGATTTTGTGCTAAACCGCTCGCATTAGGCGGCGCACCATCACACGCTGGGCGTGGGATAAAGAGAGTAAATAACTATGCTAAAAACCCCGCTGCTAGATACGGTCAAAACACCCGCTGATATGAAGGACCTTTCGCGCGAGCAGCTTAAACAGCTCGCCGATGAACTTCGCGCAGAGGTGATTGACGCGGTTTCTGTCACAGGTGGGCATTTGGGCGCAGGTCTAGGCGTGGTCGAACTGACCGTCGCAATTCACCACCTATTTGATACACCCAATGACAAACTCATCTGGGACGTCGGGCATCAATGCTATCCGCATAAAGTTTTGACTGGGCGTCGTGACCGTATGCGTACCATCCGCCAAGGCGGGGGGCTATCTGGTTTCACGAAACGTGCAGAGTCTGAATACGACCCGTTTGGTGCGGCGCATAGCTCGACGTCTATTTCTGCGGGCATGGGCTTTGCCACGGCGCGTGATCTGGATGGCCGCGAAGGTCACGTGATTTCTGTGATTGGTGACGGCTCTATTACCGCAGGTATGGCCTATGAGGCGATGAATAATGCGGGGGCCACAGACAGCCGCCAGATCGTCATTTTAAATGATAATGATATGTCTATTGCTCCGCCTGTTGGCGCGATGAGCCATCTCCTGTCGCGCACGGTCAGCAGCGGCGGGTATCAAGCCCTTCGCAGTGCGGCCAAATCCGCGATTGCGAGTGCGCCGCGCCCGATTAAATCTACAGCCCGCAAGGCCGAAGAATATACGCGCGGCATGTTTATGGGCGGCACATGGTTCGAAGAGCTCGGCTTTTACTATGTCGGGCCTGTGGACGGCCACGATCTTGACGCGCTTATTCCTGTGCTGGAGAACGTCAAAAATATGAAAGACGGCCCCGTGCTCGTCCATGTCGTGACGCAAAAGGGCAAAGGCTATGCACCGGCTGAAAATTCCGCCGATAAATATCACGGTGTGTCCAAATTTAACGTGGTCACAGGCGTGCAGAGCAAGTCTACGCCCAACGCGCCAAGCTATACCAAAGTTTATTCAGACGCCCTTATCAAAGAGGCCGCGCAGGATGATAAAATCGTCGGCATCACGGCTGCCATGCCAGGCGGCACGGGTATGAAAGCCTTTGGCGAAGCCTTCCCCAAACGTATGTTTGATGTCGGTATCGCAGAGCAGCATGCCGTGACGTTCGCGGCAGGCCTTGCGGCGGATGGCTATAAACCGTTTTGCACGATTTACTCGACCTTCCTGCAACGCGGCTATGATCAAGTCGTGCATGATGTGGCGATACAGAACCTGCCCGTCCGTTTCGCGATGGACCGCGCAGGCCTTGTCGGCGCGGACGGCCCCACCCATGCGGGTGCATTTGATATTGCCTATCTTGCCTGTTTGCCGAACTTTGTACTGATGGCGGCAGCGGACGAAGCTGAGCTGACCCATATGGTCGCGACCGCCGTGGCCCATGACAGCGGCCCGATAGCGTTGCGTTATCCGCGCGGTGAGGGCACAGGCGTGGCTATCCCTGAAAAAGGCGAAGCCCTGGAAATTGGCAAAGGCCGCATCGTGCGTGAAGGCAGCCAGATTGCTATCCTCTCTTACGGAACACGTCTCGCAGAGTGTCTGACAGCGGCAGAGCAGTTAGAGACGCTCGGCCTGTCAGCCACAGTTGCGGACGCCCGCTTTGCGAAGCCGCTTGATACGCAGCTTATTGAGCGCCTCGCAGACGAGCATGACGTGTTAATCACGATTGAAGAAGGCTCGGTTGGCGGTTTTGGCGCGATGGTGCTGCATAACCTTGCCGAGCGCGGACGCCTCGACCATGGCCTAAAAGTCCGCACGATGACTTTGCCCGACATCTATATCGACCAAGACACGCCGCAAAATATGTATAAGCAAGCAGGCCTTGACGCCGACAGCATTGTTGAGAAGGTGTTTGAGGTGATAGGGCGTGACACGTCGGAACGCGCAATCCTTGCTTAATAAGGCTATGCGTCTCGACCAATATCTCGTAAAGCACGGCCACTTTGAAAGCCGCTCTCGTGCCCAAGAGGCGATTAAAACGGGACGCGTGAAGGTGGACGGTAACCGCGTCATGAAAGCGGGCTTTAAAGTCAGCGAATGGGCTGAGGTCACGGCGAAAGATGTTCACCCTTACGTCTCGCGCGGCGGGTTGAAGCTTGCGGGCGCGCTCAAGACATTTGGCGTCGATCCTTCTGGTAAAATCTGTCTGGATATTGGCGCGAGCACGGGCGGCTTTACCGATGTGCTTTTGCGCGCAGGCGCGGCCCATGTTTACGCGGTGGATGTTGGGCACGGGCAACTCCACGCAAGCCTGCAAACCCGTGATGATGTCACGATGATGGAAAATACTGATGCGCGAGATTTGCGCGCGGTGGATTTTCTCAACACACCCAATATGATTGTCTGTGACGCGAGCTTTATTTCGCTCGCGAAATTGCTCGGCCCGGCGATGGATATCCCCGCTACAGGCGCGCAACTTATTACTCTCGTCAAACCCCAATTTGAAGTCGGCAAAGCAGCGGTCGGCAAAGGCGGCATTGTGAGTTCGGAAGTTGAAGCCCTGCAAGCCCTTTCAGATGTGTCGGCGTGGGTTACCACCCAAGGCTGGCACGTAGACGCGACGACTGACAGCCCCATAAAAGGCGGCAGCCGCGGTGGGCAGGGAAATAGGGAATTTCTGCTTTATGCGGTGAAGCAGTGATGGCAACTTAATTCTCCTCAGGATGAGGATTAAATTTACAGAGTGAGACTTCCCTCCATCACTTTCACCGCTGTGCCTGAAATCGTCACCGTTATCGGATCTATCGTCGTGTTCGCAGAGATAAACGAACTGCGTCCCATATCTTCACCTTGATGAAACTCTAGGCTTTGCGGCGTGCCGCGAATTTGGGTTAGCAGCGCGGCGAGGGTGGCGCTGGCGCTGCCTGTGGCGGGATCCTCTGGGATATTATCGAGCGGGGCGAACATGCGTGAGCTGATATGATTGCCGTCTTTGACATAGGCAAAAATCGCGAAATCAAGCGAGGTCGGATAGGCGGCGAGGCCTTCGCGAAAGGCGCTTACATCCGTCAAGCAACTCGCCAAATCTTCGCGCGTTTGCAGCTCAACGAATACAAATGGCAGGCCGAGGCTCGCTTGTTGCGGGGGATGAGCAACAGTTTTTATCGCCGTTTCTGGGAGGCCAAGTGCGCGGGCCACAAGCGGTGCAGGCGGTTGCCCGAACAACTCCAATGGTGCGGTGGTGGTGAAAGCGGCGACGCCGTTTTCAACTGTGCAGTTTAGCGGCCCGACGCCAAGCTCCAAAACCATAGGCGCGCTGTAGCCTAAATCCGAGAGCGCAATCACAGTCCCAATCACGGGATGGCCCGCGAAATCTATTTCACTTGTGGGCGTGAAAATACGGACTTTGGCCGTGTTAGAGGCGTCTTCTGGCGGATAGACAAACGTCACTTCGGAAAAATTAAACTCTGCCGCTATGTGCTGAAGCTTGTCTTGGGGCAGGGTGCTGGCGTCGGGAAAGACAGCGAGCTGATTGCCGCCAAAAGTCGTGTCGGTGAAAACGTCATAAACGATATAATGGGTCATAGTGCGTCTTTGCCCGAAGTGAGCCAAGGCGTCATCTTAAAACCTATTGCCATAAAAAAACCGCCACATTGCTGCGGCGGTTTTTCTTTAGTGCTTGTAGCGGCGCCTAGTGGTGGCGACGACGGTGATGCTTGCGATATCCCCGATTAAAGCCGCGATTGCGATATCCTCTATTATAGCCATAGCCAGAGTTTAGCGAAATGCTTATGCGGGGCTGGCTATAGCCGCTGTAATAGGGGCGCGTGTTATAATATACAGGCGCTGCATAGACAGGCGTCGAGTAGACAGGACGCGAATAAACGGGTCGCGAGTAATATGTCGGCTGGCTGTAATAGCCTGAGTTATAGCCCGAATTATAATAGCCTGTGCCTGTGTTATAATATCCACCGCCATTGTAATAGCCGTTTGAATAGCCACGGTTATTACCGCTGCCTGCGATGGCTGCACCCGCCGCACCGCCGAGCACGGCACCAAGGACAGAGCCTTCTGTGCGCGCGCCATTGCCTGCCACTTGGCTACCAAATACGCCGCCTGCGACGGCACCGATGAGGCCACCAACGAGTTGATTATCTGCATTGCCGCGGTTTTGGTGCGAGTGGTAATAGCCATTATCATGGGCACTTGCCGTAACAGGCACGGCGACGACTGCGATAGCCGCGAGCATAGTAAATCCAATTTTGAAGCTCATATCATTCTCCTATAGGTTTGTTTCATAACGAACCCGTCCCCGGTTCTTAGCATTAATATGCCTTAGAATCGTTTGGGTTGCAAATTGCGGATGCAGTTACAAAAAGGCCCCCTTGCAAGCAAGAGGGCCTAAGTTTTAGAATTTGCGTGCCTCTAGCGGCAAACGGGGCTTCCACCGACGAGGAGCGCGCCGTCATCATTATAAATATTATCAGAGTCGCAATAGCTATAGCCGCCTGATTTGGCTTTGTGGCTATAGCCGTGATTGTATGAAGTGCCGTAAGAGGTGTTGGAGGCTGGGGCCGTATTCCAATTATAGCTCTGTGAATTACTCGCGGATCCCGCGCATCCAAATGTGCTTGTGGCGCAATCGGCTGCTATCTCAGCTGCACCAGGGGCGAGGAATGTTTGGCCAGAGCCGACATAGTAGCTGCCGCCTGCACCCGCGCTAGCAGGTGCAATGACAGAACTGCTCTCGTAACCGCCAAGGACAGAGGCCGAACCGACGCTGTATGATCCAGTGTTGACAGAGCCTCTTAAGACGGGTGCGACGGGTGCTGAGTAGCGCTCAGAATGCGAGACTGTCGGCGCGACATATGTGGGAGCAACATAGCTAGGCGTCGTGTAACCGTGGCCGTGACCTGTACCGACTGTTGAGCCGTTGTTTGAGCTTGTTGTGCCAACTTGGCTGTTATTGCCATAGTTGATGTTGACAGTATCTGCTGTAATGGACGGGCCAGACTTTACAGGTGCAGATGTGTAACCATGGTTATGCGAGTGAGTAGAAACAACCGACGGGCTTGAGGTGTAGTGGTCACGCTCAATCACGACGACTTGGCGTTTTGGCGCAGACATGCCCCGTAATACAAGCGGCTTAGGCTGATAAACAACGCCTGTTGAGCCGACGTAATCCTGCGTCACAGTTGAGCCGATTGAATCGCCATAACGGGTTGAATTTGAATAAGTCGGTGCTGAATAGCTTGGTCCAGCAAGCGTGACATTCGAGGCCGCGACTGTGACGCCTGTAAAGGCGTTAGAGAGTGGCTGGAAGACAGGCGCTGGTGCGGGCGCAGATACAAATGTTGGTATCGGCGCAGGCATAGCAGGAGGTAAAATAGTTGTTGTGTTTGCAAATGTACCTGCTTCAACAAATCCGCCTGGAATCAATGATGTTCCGCCCATCGGAATAGGAGGTAAGGTCGCGCCAAATTGAGGCGCTGGCATTGGTGGAAGACCTATAGGAGGCAATCCAACGGGAGGAAGACCAACCGGTGGGAAAGCGGGACCGTAGCTCGGTGGGACGAAGCCTCCACCAAACGCAGGGGCACCGAAACCAGGCGCACCAAACGCTGGAGCACCAAAACCTGCGTTTCCACCAAAACCAGAATTACCATAACGTGAGCGCGACGTGAGTGCGTTACCAGCGAGACCGCCAAGCACTGCGCCAATGGCTGTGCCTTCTTGGCGCACGCCGCTGCCTGCGAGGTTAGAGCCGATTGCGCCGCCAATGCCTGCGCCAATCGCTGTGCCGAGGAGTGAGTTGCCTGAAAAGCCAGGATTAAATGAGCCCGCGTAAGGATTGCCGTAATAATTGCTGCGGCTATTGCCGTAAGCGGCTCCTGCTAATCCGCCAAGGGCTGCACCAATGGCCGTCCCTTCATCACGATTACCAGATCCAGCAAGGTTAGAGCCGATTGCGCCACCAATGCCTGCGCCTGTAAGGCCGCCAAGAACGGTGCTATTGTCAAATCCACCAAAGAGTTGGGCATGTGCCGTTGCAGGCGCGAGAAGAAGGGCCGAAGCGGCCACTGTGAGCGAGAGATATTTCATGGTCTGTCCCCTAGAGAGCAATAAGTGTCCAAAAATGAGACTCAAGCCAGAAATTGGAGGCTTTCATCTCGTCATGGGGCCTAATTTGCAAATTTTGTTCCAAAAGGGAGAGGGAGAGCGTTTTTTCGCGCCTAAAGCTAATTGCGGCACGAATGTGGCAGCTAACTCACTTACAGGGATAAAGCTGACGTATAGAAAAGGTACATAAAAAAAGGCTCGGAGAAACTCCGAGCCTTTCCACATCACACGCGGGACGCGCGCGCTCTGTTGTGAGTGGCTAGTGATCTGAATAACAGATGTTAGAGCCGTGACTATGTCCGCCAGAGCGGCTGCTTGAGTAACCGCGGCTATATTCGCGCGTGTAACCTGTGTTGTATCCGCGGTCTTTGCCGACATATTTGCGCTCATTCTTGAGCTGACGTAAGCGGTGGCCGACGCGGTCAATCCGGCGCTCTAGGCGGTAGCTATTGTCATAGCGGGCTTGGCGTTTGAGGTCTTTGAGACGGTTGCGTGTCTCTCTGATCTCGCGGTCAAGCTGCGAGCGACGGTTCGAATAGCCGTAACCTTGGTTATAGCCGCGACTGCCGTGGTAGCTCGGCTGGCGCACAGGATGATGTACAGTCGTCACGACAGGGCGATGCGTAGTTGTCACAACGGGGCGATGCGTAGTCGTCACGACAGGGCGCGTGGTGTACCCGCTATTATAACCAGACGAACGGTAAGTTTTCGCAGGGCGGTAATCATTGCCATTATAATAGGCACGTTTCTTACAATCTTTGTCGACAATCTGACTACCAGCGACGGCACCAATGACAGCGCCAAGGGCAGAACCTTCTGTGCGCGCACCGTTGCCTGCGACTTGGCTGCCAAATACGCCGCCTGCGACCGCGCCGAGGACACCGCCTAAGACTTGATTTTCCGTATCGGACCGTTTGCAGTTCTCATATGCCGTGCTGTGATAGTTGTTTGCTGCGGCAACTGACGGGGTGGCGATCGCTGCTACAGCTAAGGCCACAGCAGAGAGCGTTTTGGTTTTTTTTAAGTTCAACATAATTTTGCTCCTGTTGGTCACGAAAAGGAAGATGCCTTGTTCGTTAATCATGAATTAGCAAAGCGGGTTTGAATGAACTCTGAGCCGTAAGTTTAAGTGCTGTTCATCTATGTGACTGACATCTTGACCCAATTAAGCGCAGCGGGCACTGTGGAGAAAATCACCTTTATCCATCTTATTCGAGAGCGTCTTATGTCAAAACCTATTGCCTCTTTTATGCGTCTATCGGCTCTTGCGAGCCTTGCTTTGGTTGCGCCCGTCACCCTTACAGGCTGCGCGACGGCGGCCTATAGTGTCCAAGAGAAGTTTGGCATTGAAAAGCGAGACATTCTTGTCGACCGCGTCGCCAATGTCGCCAAATCACAAGGTGAGGCAAAAGAAGAATTTGAAGATGCGCTCGAAGCCTTTCGTGCTGTTGTCAATGTCGACGCGCCAGAGCTTGAGGCCGCCTATGATAATATGAGTAAAGCCTATGACAAAGCGGACGGGCAGGCGAACCAGGTCCGCTCCCGCGTGAGCTCTGTCAAAAAAGTCGCCCGTGATTTGTTCAAAGAATGGGAAAAAGAGCTCGGCGAATATCAAGACGCTGGCCTGCGCCGTAATTCGGAAAGACAGCTCAGAGATACGCAAATGCAATATGAGGCGTTGGTCGCAAAGATGGACGACGCCACAGATTCGATGGATCCCGTGCTCTCTGTATTCAAAGACCGTGTGCTTTATTTGAAACATAATCTCAACGCCCGCGCCATTGCTTCGCTCGGCGCAGAGACCGCAACCATTGAAACAGATGTCGCGCGGCTGATTGCTGAAATGGAACAGTCGATTGCGGCCGCGGATGCCTTCATTGCGCAGATGAAGGGCTAGAGTCTTTTATCGCGCGCGTGTTTTCTGCACCGCGTCAATGTCGCTGTGCAAAGCGCTTGATTGACGCCTGTTATCGCCACTAAGTTCTGGAATGAGCTATATTGCCGCCAGATTTATCGCCGCCATGAGTGCGGCTCTCTTCTGGTTTTGTGCGAGCGCCTCTCAGGCGCAAAGCGCTGAGGTTATTCCGCAGGCCGCTTCGCAAGCGGCACCTATTGATATTCTCTGGCACAAAGCCATGGGGACCTCTGAAAACAATGAAATGGCGAGAGATATTATAGCGCTCGACGAAGGCGGCGCTGTTCTCGCTTATCATCAAAATGGAAGCGGGGCACGGCTCAGACGTATTGACGAGGCTGGGAAGATAA
The DNA here is from genome assembly GCA_964424575.1 of uncultured Caulobacterales bacterium. Lineage (GTDB taxonomy): Bacteria > Pseudomonadota > Alphaproteobacteria > Caulobacterales > Maricaulaceae > Fretibacter. Next base: position 42,458 of record CAYRIV010000017.1, read on the forward strand.
TTTGGGATATGGTTTTAGCCGACAAAGATGAAGGCTATTTTCCGAGGCTTTTAGCCATCACTGTTACCGAGGATGGCTCAATCATTGGCGTAGGCCATGTTCACCAAAGGCCAGCTGGCTCTGAAGGCAAAAAACAATTCCAACCCTTTGCAGCTAAGATTAGCCGCGGCGGTGAGCTGGTCTGGCGTAAGCATTATACAATGCATTATCCGACCATGTTTAGCGATGTGGAAGTCACGCAAGATGGTCATTTTATTTTCGCGGGCCAAATGGGAATGCCTTATGTTTTTTTTGGCGGTGGGGTTCATGTCATTAAAACAGACGCTGACGGAAATCGTCTTTGGTATAAAACCGTAGGCCCGTATTGGAGCAAAACGTCATCTATACCTTATTATTTCAGTTCTATGGCGCTGGACCGCCAAGACGAAATTCTGATAAATGCCCGATATGGCGGCGGCAAGGTAAAGACATCAGTTCATGATGATATGGTGCAGATCTTGGCGCGAATATCCCAAAAAGGACAGCTCTTATCTGAGGCAAAATTTCCGGGCGAGAGATGGGAAATCGCGAATGACGCCGTTGTCGACTCAGGTAATAATATGATTGTCGGCGGCTATAAGACCTTTGAAGACGTAACTCAAAACGGGATTTATCTCTCGTCTTTCACATCGAGCGACAAAGTGAAATGGGAAACAGTTATCAATGAGCCCGTAACAGGCTCGCTTAGTGCATTGAAACAGCTCGAAAACGGTGATTTAATCGGGGCAGGATCCGCGCCTATTGCGAGTGAGATCAGGCGTGACGATCCCGCCCGGTTCAGAGATATAATCGTCGTTAGCCTGTCTAATGACGGTCAGCTGTTATGGTCTAAGCAATATTCCAATCTTGCTAAATTCGGCGTCGAAGCCATGGATATTTCCAAAGACGGAAAGCTGTGGATGCTTGGATCTATTGGGAATAAAAGGCCTGGAGCTGCGGACCTCTATGTCGCGAAATTCGCATTGAAAAACGGCGAAGTCTTAGACTAAATTTCATCCCGCCTTAAGGCCTCTCTTAAACGGGCTTGAAAAATAAGAATCCCCATCAAAACTGTCCCATAAAAAAAGCCGCCCTCAGATGAGAGCAGCTTTTTAATTCTTACTGTGCAAAGACTATGCGTCGTCAGCCTTTGGGGCGTCTTCAGCGGGAGCTTCAGCTTCAGCAGCAGGCGCTTCAGCAGGTGCCTCTTCAGCCGCAGGGGCTTCGGCGGCTTCTTTCGCAGCCGCTTTTTCAGCTTCAGCCGCTTCTTTTGCCGCAGCTTCTGCTGCAGCCTTGGCTTCCTTAGCCGCTTCAGCCGCTTCGGCTTCGGCTGCTTTGCGCGCTTCGGCACGTTCTTTTTTCTCTTCGATCAATGCGAGTGCAGCTGCACCTGGCTTGCCTTTGATCGGGTTATTGCCCGCTTTCCAATCCCAGAGGCCAGCAGCGCCAAGGAAACGCGCAACGCGCTCTGTTGGACGTGCGCCTTTGGCGAGCCATTCTTTGACCTTTTCCACGTCAAGCTGGACGCGATTTTCGTCGTCCTTGGCGAGCATTGGGTTGTAAGAGCCAACACGGTCAATGAAGCGACCATCGCGAGGCGCACGCACATCGGCGATTACGATACGGTAGTAAGGGCGTTTTTTGGCACCGTGACGGGCCAGACGTATTTTAATAGACATGAGTGTTTCCTTTGGTTGTCAGTATTAAATTAAGTTGAGTTCAGTTCAGTTAAGTTAAGTTAAGTTATTTCTTTTTCTTGCCAGGAAGGATGCCGCCGAGTCCGGGCAGGCCGCCGCCCAAGCCACCACCAAGTCCAGGCAGTTTTCCGCCAAGTCCAGGCAAGCCTTTGGGCATACCGGGCATACCGCCCATTTGTTTCTTGAGGTCTTCGAGCATTGCGGGATCGATATCATTCGGGTTGGCCATGCCTTTGCCTGCGCGCGGCATTGCGCCTTTGGGCATACCGGGCATACCGCCCATCTGGCTCATCAGGCCGGCCATGCCGCCCTTGCCGAGCTTCTTCATCATGTCCGACATTTGGCGGTGCATTTTCAACAGCTTGTTGACCTCTTGCACGTTCATGCCTGAGCCTGCTGCGATACGCTTTTTGCGCGAGGCTTTAATAAGCTGCGGGTTTTTACGCTCATGCGGGGTCATGGACAGGATGATGGCTTGCTGCTGCTTGAGGAGGCGGTCATCAATACCGCCGGCCGCGTCGAGCTGCTTTTTCATTTTGCCCATACCAGGCATCATTTTCATAAGGCCGCCCATGCCGCCCATTTTCTGCATCTGACCGAGTTGTTTGGCGAGATCATCAAGGTCAAACTGACCTTTCTCCATGCGCTTGGCCGTGCGTTCAGCTTCTTTTTGGTCGATGACCTCGGAGGCGCGCTCAACGAGGCTAACAATATCGCCTTGGCCTAGAATACGGCCTGCAAGGCGTTCAGCGTCAAAGGCCTCAATGGCGTCAAGTTTTTCGCCTGTGCCGAGGAATTTAATCGGCAGGCCCGTCACCGCGCGCATAGAGAGCGCCGCACCGCCGCGTCCGTCGCCGTCAATCCGCGTGAGCACAAGCCCCGTTAGTGGAAGCTGCGCGTGAAAGCGCTTGGCTGTCTGCACCGCATCTTGTCCTGTGAGGGCATCGGCGACGAGCAGCGTCTCAACGGGCTTGGCGATGTCCGCGATTTGCGCGACTTCATCCATGAGCTCTTCATCAATGGTCGTGCGGCCCGCCGTGTCGAGGAAGACGACGTCATAGCCGCCTTTGGCCCCTTGATCCATGGCGCGCGCGGCAATCTCAACAGCTGATTCGCCCTTTACAATCGGAAGGAAGCCGACATTTACTTGCTCGGCCAAAATACCCAGCTGCTCCATCGCGGCAGGGCGGCGCGTATCGAGCGAGGCGAGCAGCACTTTTTTCTTATGGCGCTCTTTGAGGAATTTTGCGATTTTGCCAGAGGTCGTCGTTTTACCAGAGCCTTGCAGACCCGCCATAAGAATAGCGACAGGCGGACGCCCCGCAAGCTGTAGCTGGCTAGAGATAGCGCTGGCGTCTTTGCCCTCTTCTGTGAGCGAGCCGCCGAGCATCTCAATTAGGCCATCATGGACGATCTTAACGACTTGCTGTCCGGGTTTAATGGACTTGATGACTTTCTCGCCAACGGCCTCGGCTTTGATGTTTTCGATAAAGTCTTTGACGACAGGCAGGGCGACATCCGCTTCCAGCAGCGCCACGCGAATCTCGCGCATAGCCGCAGACACGTCCTTCTCTGATAAGGCCCCACGCCCCGTGAGGTTATCAAAGACATTACTGAGCTTATCACCTAAAGCGTCAAACAAATCTTCACCTTCTTATCCCGGAGCCTCACAGCTTCGGCTTTTCTCTAAATTTGCTCCAATCGGACCAAATTTTTGCTTTGCAATCGCTCATAGCCAAAAAAACCACGGTGGACGTAGACGTCGACCGCGGGACCCCGCCTGCATCGTCCCAGCTATTTAGGGTGTCGCACAGGTCAGAGCGCAAATATGGCTTTGCGCTGAATGAACGGGGCTATAGGCGAAGGGTGAGAGGGTGTCAACTGGGGGCGTCCACCCCACAGTTCCTCACATCTAGAGAGGTATGAAAATCACCATATTATTAAACTGAACTGTAAAGCGCTGTTCCTCGTAGACATTGATTGTAATTTCTATATTGGTATGAAACATTTCTTGATTCAGAGTATAATTGGTCATATGTATTCTTAATATTGGTAATATAAATTAAGAACGCTGAGAATTGTCAGCGCCTCCCCAAAGGCAAAGCTCGTGATAAAAAAGAAATTTGGCTACTCATGTTCTGAATACCTCAACTATCTCGATTTTATTGATAATTGCAGGACAATTGAATGTGTCTTGAAAGCCTTTGAAGATCTACTTGGGTGTCAAAGACTTCTCGTACAAAATGCGCGGCCTTACAGCAGAACCTCAATCAAAAAGCATATTTACGTCACTAAAAATATACCAAAAGAAGCTGTGAATTTTCTGACAGAGAAATACTCAAGTAATTTAAGTCCAGTCGCAAAATTTGTTGTGAACAGAGGTTACGCGGTTTGGTTATCGGACCTCATATCAGAGCCACATTTTATTGATATGGGTTATGTCAAAACGCTACAGGCTGCAATGGATGCGGTCGGGGACGGTATCTGCGTTCCTAGCTTTTACAAACATGATTGGGCCTATAGCTTTATTTCATTTGGCAAATCGAAAAGCGACTGTGAAGACATGCTTTTGTTACAAGTTGAAACGCTCGTTCGCCGTAGTCATATTCGGTACGTCATCCTTAAAGAATTGTTCCAGCAAAAGGTAAGTCTTACGCTTAGAGAACTACAAGTCGTAGAACTCATCGCCTTAGGAAAGACGAATAGTGAAATCGCTATAATACTTGAAATAAAGCCAAGTACCGTCGCGGGCTACGTTAAAAATATCTATCTAAAGCTAGATGCAGCAGACCGCGTGACAGCGACGCTCAAAGCTATATCCTATGACCTCATAGCGTGATGCGCGCCGTAGTGATGACATAATGATAAAATGAGCGTGTCGGGCAGCGTCATCTCGCAAGCATCTTGAGGTAATTCGCAGAGCCATAATTTTAGTAGATTTTTGATATCATTATCATGCTTTAATGGGGCCGATGACGCTTCAATTAAAATGGCCTGCTGTTTTGTCGCGTAAGAGTCTTCTGTCTCCACAATGGCGCTGTCCGCATCGGTGTTATCACCAGGAATATGCGCGGCACATTTTTCTAATTTTAAAGTGCATAAGTTATATTGTGTTAATAGCTCGGATAAGTTCTTATTTGAAGTTTCAGAAGGAACATTGGGGAGGGGTCTACTGAGTTGCACGTCTATACTTTCTTCTACAGAGGATTGTTTACCTGTAGTGTTAAATTGAATTTACCGTCGTATAGCTAGTGAAGTAAACATATTTGGCTATACCCTCATCAAGGCCCCCCAAACAGGGGGTATGATATTAGGGCGCAGGCATGACGCGTCGTTCACCAAGGTAAGCCTCACTGCGCATTTCTATCAGTCGGCTTGCGGTGCGTACTAAACGGAATGAGCGGGTAGGGAAAGTCAAGGCAGATCAAAAAGGCGACGATATGTTTCGGCTTGGTTTTTGGGCTTTGATGAACGCAACAGCTTTGCGCAGTTTTCGAATGTAGGCGCGAGTTTTACAACGGGCGCAGACTTAATTATTGTTTGTTCAAAAGTTGCGTTTTTGAGTTGGGGCGTAATCAGTTCAATAGCCGAAAGCTCCGTTGCAATAGGTGTGTCCTCTCCACCTAAAAGACTCACTTTCACGCCATCGCTCATTTCTAAAACATATTTGAAAGATGGATAGGGGACTTTATCATTGCTGGCCAAAGTGCATTTGCGGTGAACTGCAATGACATCGTCGTATCTATAAACCTTATCTGACAGAGAAAGATATGGACTTGTTTCGATACGGTCAGGAAAAACGTTTAGATAAAATCGTGAGTCGAGAACTAAGAACACACTAGTCACAACAGCTATGCCAATTGTCCATCCTTTCCATGCAGGCGCGGTGCGGTGAAAAATTAGATTGGAAAACAGGTCGCTATCATAGTTAGGTAGATGTGCGAGGTCTCCCGCGCGCAAAAAATGTTCTAGTTCTTCCTTTATTTCCTCGACCCCTCTTTGACGTGGCAAAGCATAACCCCAGCCATATTGATATGTCAGATAGTCTCGCGCCACAGAGTTGTGTTTGACAAACCAAATCATGGCGATTGCAGCTAAGAAAATACCAAGGAAAACACCTAGGACTGACGAGATACCTATAGGAATACGTACCCATGTGAGGACATCCGTGGGCACGTCTTTTGACAGAACATTAAGTGATACGATTAAAATGACGAGAGTGAGACCCATTCCGACAGACACAGGAATTAATCCGCCAGATAAGAGCCATGTCCACCGAGAATATTTTTGATCTGATTTTTCCTGCGCGAGTTGTAGAGATGTGCGATTAATCCAATTCAGCTCAGCTTGTTTTAATTCACGACTATAGTTAGGAAATTTTAGCGCATGCCATTTCCTCCAACCCTTCTTAATAAGCGGTGTAAGGGCGGCCATTATAAAAACGGAAATGACGCCACCAATCAGACCTGATGAAATTCCTGCCATCACCCACCCCCCATAATCCGACGCTCTCCCAAATACGCTTCACTGCGCATCTCTATCAACCTACTCGCAGTGCGTTCAAACTCGAACGCACCTGTGCCGTCTACATATAATTCGCTTGGCTCGACTTCGGCGGACATGACGAGTTTGGTTCTGGTCTCATAAAGCGCGTCTATCAGCGTGACAAAGCGTTTGGCCTCATTTCGATTTTCAGGGCCCATTTGCGGGACGTTTTCCAATATCAATGTTTGAAAGGCGTGGGAAAGGCGCAGGTAATCGGCCGCGCCGAGCGTATCGGCGCAAAGCCGCGTAAAGCTCGTCCGTGCTGTGCCTGCGGCGGTGCGGCGTAGGAGTAGCTCGCGCCCCTGCACGGTGAGCGTCGTCGGATGCGGCTCTGCCCCGCCAATCAGGCGCTGCCAGGCGGCCTCTATCCCTGCGTCAGCCTCTGGCCCTAGCGGGCTGTAATAGACAGGCGCGGCGGTGAGTTGACGCAGGCGGTGGTCCGTCTCGCCTGCAAATTCATGGATGATGAGGTGCTCTGGCATCATCTCAATAAACGGCTCAAACAGCGGACGGTTAAGGCCGTTTTTATAGAGGTCTTCGGGCGGGCGGTTAGACGTCGCGACGACAATCACGCCACGCTCCCATAGCGCTTCAAACAGGCGCGAAAGGATCATGGCGTCGGTAATATCGGTAACGTGAAATTCATCAAAGCAGAGCAGCTCCGCCTCGCGCGCAATGGCTTTGGCGGTCGGCGCGATGGGGTCATCAGCTGCACCGCGCACGTAATTGTCAGACGCCTTGCGCGCGGATTTGTCGAGCTTACGCCAGTCATTAATGCGCGTGTGAACGCCCATCATAAATTCGTGGAAATGCACGCGCTTTTTGGCTTGGGTAGGTGCGGCTTCAAAAAACCAATCCATCAACATGGATTTCCCGCGCCCGACACCGCCCCACATATAAAGCCCCTTAGGCGCGTCGGCTGTACGGTTGAACAGGCTCTTTTTGCGCACGGGATTGTCGCGCATGCGGGCAAGCAAGTCGTCCAGCGCTGCCGCCGCCGCGATTTGGGCGTCGTCCTCATAGAGGTCGCCTGCGCTAATGCGGCGCGTGAGCTCTGCTGTGACGGACGTAATCATAACCCTCGGTTTAACGGGGGCAGGGCTGCGCGTCTATGCGGATTTGATTGCTTACGCCGTTTTCGCGCGGCTGAGCTTGGCTTCGCGATATGTGACGAGTTTGCGCTCTTTCGCGTCCCATAGTTTTAAGCGCACAGTCTTAAAGCTTTCCCACAGAGTGAGGCGGCGGATTTCGCCGAGCTTGGGATGGGCTTTGAGAATCTTGTTGAGATTATAATAGGGGATACGCGCATAGAGGTGATGCACATGGTGGATGCCAATATTGGCTGTGAGCCAGCGTAGCACAGGCGGCAGGTCATAATGAGTACTGCCGTAAAGGGCGGCGTCGTGGACTTGCCAATTCTCGTCTGTGTCCCACATCACGTCTTCAAATTGATGCTGCACATAAAACAGCCACACGCCAATCGCCGCCGCAATACAGGTTATGCAGAGATAGGTAACAAGAAACGGCATCCAGCCGAGCCAGTAAATGCCGCCAATAATAATTACCGCCATAGCGAGATTTGTACCCATCGTGCTGACCCAATATTTGAGCCCCGATTTCATAAAGCCAATTGGCAGGCGTTGGTGCAGCAAGAAGACAAAAATCGGACCTATGCCAAAAAGGACAAAGGGATTACGGTAAAAACGGTAGCGCCATTTACCCCATTTTGTGCGCGCTTCATATTCATCCACTGTGAGCGTCATGATATCGCCAATACCGCGCTTATCGAGATTTCCGTGGCTGGCGTGATGGATGAGGTGGGCTTTTTTCCAAAGGTCGTAAGGCGTTACCGTCAGCACGCCAATGACGCGTCCAACCCAATCATTCACCGCGCGAGATTTGAAAAACGCGCCGTGGCTACAGTCGTGTTGAATAAGGAAGAGGCGCACGAGGAAGAACCCTGCGACGACGCAAACGGGTACGGTCAGGAAATAGCTGATAGAGCTTGTCCATACCGCAAGCGCCCAAAGCGCGATAAAAGGGATAAACGTAATCGCGAGCTCAATCAGGCTACGGCTCATGGACGGGGTTTTATAGGGGGCAATGGCTTTGAGCCAATTACGTGCGGGGAGAAGCTCTGTGTTCACATGGCCATCGTCAGTGATGAAATTGTCTGCGGTAATATCGTCTTGGTTTTTCATATGTGACACGTGTTTCCCCTACTATGTCAATTTGCGAAGGCATAACCGATTCGCTTAGTCTATACTTTGAGATAGCTGTGATTTTCTCAAGCAATCGTTAAAGAGCTTCAGTGTTACCGTGTTTAATGCGCTTCGCCATGTGACGTTTTTGTCATTTAGCAGCTAGCTGACAGGCACGTAGCTCTGAATGTCGGGTTTGGCCGCGAGACAGGCGCCAAGCACGGGCTGTGCTGCGAGAAAGTAATCCGTCTGACTATGCGCCTCAAGCGCGGCTTTATCTTTGTATTTTTCCATAAAGACATATGTGTCAGGGGATGTGGGTGAGCGGTAAAGCTCGTACATCAGGCAGCCTGGCTCGTTCGCGTTGACCTTGGCGACGAGCGCCTTTGCGGCCTCTTCAAATTCAGCGTCTTTGCCCGCGGCGATTTTTAAAGTTGCGATGACACCAATCATAAGGCTCTCCCATATTTAGCCTTACTAGCGCTAACGATATAGGGGCGTGGGTCAAGGATTGATATGCGTTAAATTAAAGAGCTTCCACGACTTTGCGAATCTGCGCCGTAGCATTGTCTGCGTTTTTAGGTAGGTCTTTCGCCGCAATAGGTTCACCAAAGGTCAGGTTAAAGGTCTGGCCTTTTTTATTCAAAAGCTCATGAAACAATGTGATATCGCGGATTTCACCGCTGATTTTAGAGACGAGATAATAGAACCAGCTATTACGCGCTTTGATCTGGAGCGGGACCACTGGGGCATCATATTTCTTGGCGAGCATAGCGGCTGAGCTCTGCCACTCTTGATCATATAGTCCGCGCCAGCCCCAACGCGCGAGACGCCCACTTGGGAAAATCACAACGCATTTACCAGCCTCAAGCGCAGCCTTTGTCTCTAGTAGGGTCTGCTTGGTCTTGGCGAGCGTGCGCTTGCTCTCAACCCATTCTACAGGAATGATGATGTCCTCCCCGTTCGGTATGACGCGCAGCGCGTCTGCATTGGCGAGGAAAATATGGTCAGGGCGCTTGTCGCGAATGGCTTGAAACACCGCCATACCGTCGGCAAGGCCCGTGGGATGATTGCTGATGATGATGCACTTCCCAGAGGCCGGCAGGTGGTTTAGCCCGACGACTGCCGTGCGCGGTCGAATATGGTCTGTGACGGTGGCGAAGGCTTGATGCCCTGTTTTGGGCTTAATGCTATCAGCCAGAAACACCGCCGCGTCATAGGCCAGCAGGCGGTAGAGCAGGGGTTTGACAGCACGAAAAAGCTTAGGCCGAGAGGTGAGCTTCGGCGCGCGCTCGGCAATTAATGTCTCAACAATATGCACGAGGCTGTATTGACGAAAAGCGCTTGGCTTGGCAAGCGCGCGTAAAGGAGTTTGCTATGACACAATTACCGATAAATGTTCTCTTCCTCTGCACAGGGAATTCTGCGCGCTCCATATTATCTGAGGTGCTGACGAATGATTTGGGCGCAGAGACAGCGAGCGGGTATCGCTTCATCGGCTGGTCAGCAGGCAGCCACCCGAGCGGGCAGCCCCATCCTGAGGGGCTGGCCGAGCTAGAACGACGCGGCCATCGCACAGAGTTTTACCGCTCAAAAAGCTGGGACGAATTTGCCGATATGGACACGCAAATGGATATCGTCGTGACGGTCTGTGATAACGCCGCCAATGAAGTCTGCCCTGTTTTTCCTGGCAAACATATCACCGTGCATTGGCCCGCCCCTGACCCTGCCCATGTCGAACCGCTCGCGGCGCGGCAGAAGGCCTTCACTGAGACGTATGATTTATGCCGCGCCCGTATTGAGGCGATGCTGGCGCTAAGCGCGGGTGAGCTCTCAGATAAAGCAACACTACAAGCTATCTCAAATATCAGCGCATAAAAAAAACCGCCCTCCGAGGAGAGCGGTTTTTAAATTCAGTGCCGTAAGACTATTTCTTACGAGCTGTCTTGTTTGGCATCCACTCTTGGAGCTTCTTAGCTGCCCACTCGCGGCCACCTAGACCGAAAGCAATCGCACCGCCAACACCGGCTGCAACAGCTGCGGCCATGACAGAGTAACGGAATGCTGTGTCAACAATGCCTTCACCAAGCTGCATCGTTTCAAGACCCATGAATGTTACGATAATCATCGTTGCATATTTAATGATCTTACCTGCAAGATCGCCAGACGTTTGCGTCACAATCGCTGAAACGAAATTTGCGATGAAGAGGCCAGCACCGATGATTACGGCACCAAGAACAACGCGGCCACCAACTTCGAGAAGTGTGTTGAACACGTTTGTTAGCTCAGGAATACCTAGCGTATTCATAGCGGCTGTTAGGCCCATAAGCACGATACCGACAAAGCTTACAGTCGCAATGATGTTCGAAGGAATAACGCGGCTCATGCCATCGTCAAGTGATGTAACGCTGCTCAGTGAGCGGTCAACACCAAGCGCAGGCAATGTGCTTTTTGCAAGGTTTGAGACGAAACGTCCGATAAAGACGAATACAGCCAAGATGATTGCAGCACCAAGAATGCGCGGAATGTAGCTAAGAATTGTATCTAGAAGGCTAGAAACAGGTTCTGAGATGCCTGGGATGTCCCAGATGCCAATCGCCGTTACAGCGAAAACAATCGTCACGATTGCAGCAGCAAGACCGCCAAGGCTACGTGCAACTGATGTTGACGGTGTGCCGTCTACAGCGGTAGCGCCCATGCCAACGCGTGATGCGAGGCTATCGACTTGTGCAACTTCTAATGTGCTTGTGAGGGCGTTCTTAACGACTTTAGCAAGCATCAAGCCAATACCGAAGACAACAAGACCAACAACAAGCTGCGGCAAGTATCCGAAGATATTGTCCATCATGCCGTTAAGGAAGCCAAGCTCTTGTGAGATCATTGGGAATTGTGAAAGACCCAAAAGAATGAAGATAAGCCATAGAACCCAGAAAACAGCTTTTGAAAGCGCTTTACCAATATTGCCGCCAGAAACTTTGGCTTTTTGGCCAATGCCTGTGCGGTTGATTCCGCCTGCGACAATCGCGGCGAGAATTTTAGAGATAAAGTAACCGACGATAATCGTAATCGCGGCGATAACCGGGCCGACGGCCCAAGCGGGCAAAAAGCCCAGATGTTGTGATAATTGGTCCATAATGGCCCCCTATTAGATTAATTGCTCTTTGGGCGAACCCCTCAGAAAGATTAAGCGCGTTAATACACACCTCTTCTACCATTTACAATACGGTAACTAACATGAACGCAAACTAAACAACGGATTCACGTTGTCTTAAGCCTTACGATTTCGGCGGTAGAGGGAAAAACCCGCTCGTGCGTTCAATGTACTCGCGGTAGTTTTTGCGCTTGCCCATATCGCGCTCAAGCAGGTCACGGCCTGATACTTTAGTGAGTAGTAACGTCATAATAATAGGCGCGAAAATGGTCGTCCAACCCCATGGCGCTTGGCACGCCACTAGCCAAATGCCCCACCACATACAGGCATTACCGAAATAGTTCGGGTGGCGCGTATATTTCCAAAGGCCCTTATCCATAACAGGCTTTTCATCGACGGGGCCGTCATAGTCTTTATTGCGTTTGAGGAAGGCGGCAAGCTGCGCGTCGCCAATGGCCTCAAAAAGGAAACCGATAAGCCAGAGGACGGCGCCGATGATGGCGAGCGGGCCGATGGCTATGCTGCCAAGCGAGGCGACGGTCATTTCATCTGCGCCTATTGCAGGGCCGCCGCCTATCGTAATGGCTGTCGCCATGGCGACCCAAACAGGCGCACTTACAATCATAATCAGAAGGCCTTGGCCGAAGTAAATCGTAAAAAGGCTACGCAGACGCCACGGCATTTCTCGAATGCCTTTATTCTTCTTGGCGCGGCGGCGCATATTGACATAACGCTTGTCTTCGCCGTGTCCCAAATTGCGTTTCGCAAGATAAAGCGTGAGGCGTGCGCCCCATATTATCGGCAGAGCGGCAAGTAGCATGAGATAAGGCGTTTTAGGGTTAGCGAGATAAAGACAGACCGCCCCGACGAGCAAAAACCCAAAGCCCCAGTAAATATCAATCAAGCTCGCATCGCGCACAGCCACGCTAATCACCCAAAGCGCGATGAGTCCACCAAAGACAGCCACGCCCGCATGCGAAAAGTTTACAATGATATCTGTCAGCATAGCCCGCTCCCCAATTTTATTGTTTTGTGTGGGGACTATACGCGCAAAACTTAGCGAAGTTCAAATATGAACTTACGCCTCTTTTAAGCTCGCCTCATCTGTCGCTTCAGTTTCATTATCGGCGGCCAGCGGGTCATGCGCTTTGCGGCGGTCAAGTTCATCGACAAAACTGTGATTGACATCTCTATGCTCGGCTTCATCTGCGCGCACGGCGATAATCACATCGCTTAGCCGCGCGTCCTCGTCTAGCTGCCAGTAATCAATCGCAATTTGCGGGGCAGGGACGTTTTCATGTCGGCCCGCCTCTACTTCTTTAAGATATTGTGTGTAGCTAATGACGGCCTCTTCCTCAAAATATCCGACAACGCGATGCGCGGTGCGCGGCGCAAAAAGATAGAGAAAGAAATAGGCATTATAGAAGATAAGTTGGACCACCATTATCAACATGCGCTCAAACCAATTGGGCTGGGCAATTTCGATAAAGGTCATAAGATGCATGCGCTCATTTTCGGCTTCATCAAGAAGCACGCGTATCCAGCCTTCATCATCGCGCATTTTGCGTAGAGCGGTAAGGTGCTGCCACAGCCCGCCGACCATGCCTGGCACAGCTGCCACGGTCTCAAGCACAACCGCGCGGTGGCCATAGCGTTTGGAGAAGAAAGTATCTGCAAAGAAGCGCAGAAATTTCACAAAGGCGTATGCAATTTTATCGCTCAGCGTTTTGGGTTTGACGTGTACGTCAAGCGGACGGTCCAGATCAACGGTGCGCGGTGCTGGCTTAGCCTGAAAGGTGGTGCTCATGATATCCTCCTGTCGTATTAACTTACATATAGGGTGTCTGGATAAAATAAGAACCCCACCGATTGCCGCAGCAGTTATGCAAAAATGGGTGCCGTCGTTTCCTATGTCTGGCCATGAGCACGGCCTGTGCTAAATGATGGTATGGACTTTATCACTGCGATTCGAACGGCGATTGACCGCACGCTTGACTTTAACGGACGCTCGCGCCGTTCAGAGTTTTGGTGGTTCATGCTGTTTGGGATGATTTGCGTGATGAGCGCGATTTCGCTCGATAGCGTGCTAGGTACGCCAAAGCTTGGCGTTATGCCCGACCACGGCTTGCCAGAGAATTATAAGCAGAGCCTGTTTTACACTTTCCGCATCTCGAACTTCATGATTGAGACGGTGGTGGGCTTGCTGCTGTTTATTCCGCTGTTTTCTGTCTTTGTGCGCCGCCTACATGATGTCGGCCTGCCGGGTTATTGGGCAGTGGTGTATTACGTCATCGGCTTCATCTCTGGCCCGACCGTGGGCGAGATGATGAACATGGTCGAAGCCAACAATGTCGAGGACGCATCTGGCTTCATGCTCGGACTCGGCATGGTCAATGTCGTCGCCTTCATTGCCTTTATCATCGCCATGACCCGCGACAGCGACAAAGGCGCAAATGCCTACGGCCCGCCGCCGAAAGGGTAGAACTTACACTGTTCATTTAGAGACGAAATCATTTGAACTATGGTTCCGGTATTCTTCTATATATTCGAAAAACTTATCAAAAGCTTCTTCGGGATTAGGGTGCATTTGGTTGATTATGTAGCACCAGCCAAGCGCGCTGCTTATTTTCGCATTTTCGCCAAGCCACTCTGCGAAATGACTCCTGTCAAGTCGAGGCACCGTTTCCTTAATCCCGTGTTCAAACAAGGCGGCGTAATATCCAAAGACCATCTTTTCAAGGGTAGCAAGTTTGTCTTCTTCATCGCGAAAGTACATGCTCGGCCTTTTGCGAACCTGATCAAGCCAGTCATAGATATTTCCGTTCTTACTCATCCTCTCCGCGCTTCATAGAGCGCTATCCCCGCAGCTGTCGCCACATTGAGGCTTTCCGCTTCGCCCGCGACATTGCTGCTCATCATCGGGATTTTTGCGAGTTGGTCACAGGTTTTCATTACGCGGTCCCTGAGGCCAGGGCCTTCTGCGCCCATGACGATGGCGTGACGGCCTTTTGTGCCTAGTGTTTGGCTAAGCGTGAGGTCGGTTTCGCCCGCGAGTCCTGTCACAAAAAACCCGCCCGTTTTAAGGGTCTCAAGCGTGTTGGCAATATTGGTGACGCGGCAGACGGGGACGCTCTCCACACATCCCACAGCGACTTTGGCGGTCGCGCCTGTCAGTGGGGGAGAATTGCGGTCTTGCATGACGAGCGCGCTGACACCAAATGCCGAGCAGAGCCGCAGCATAGCCCCGACATTATGCGGATCCGTGATTTGGTCGAGCACGAGAATAAGCGCGTCCTCTGGCGCATGCTCGCAAATGCTCTCTAGCGTGGGCCATTCGAGCGGCGCACATTTCATCGCAATACCTTGGTGGACAGCGCCGTCCATCTCTTTATCAAGCATGCCTGGCATGACAATTTTGGGCAGGGGCGCCCCGTCGGGGATGGTGTAGCGGCTTTGCGCAGCTTCGGTCATCATGATCTGGTGGATGGTGCGTTTGGGGTTGGCGAGCGCGGCGATGGAGGCATGTGCGCCCCAAATCCAGCCCGACCCGCCCTCGCGCCCTCTACCTTTGCTACGGTTTTGAGGTGAGCGCTCCTGATTCCCGTCGCTGCCTCGATTCTCACGTCTTTTGCGCGGTGAAATCGGCGTTGAGACCGCTGTTGGGGCCTTCATACCGTCGGCACGACGTTTTTTTTCGGGCCTGCGGCGAGAGTGAGGTGCAGAATCTCCGTCTGAGCCGCTCCCGCCGTGCTTTTTGCTTGATTTTCTTTGGATTCTGCTATTGCGCGTTTCTTTTGACATCTCTATAGAACGCACCTGTTTAGGAACGTGCTCTCTGTGGTTGGTTCTCTTGCGGTTATCGCGGAGCCATATACAGAGCCTTTTTTGTTGGAGGCAACATAATTATATATTCACTGCCGCGCAGCCACCTTAGGCGCGGTAAGTGTAAGTTTTTCGGAGGGGTGGCCGAGTGGTTAAAGGCGTCAGACTGTAAATCTGATCACGTATGTGTACATTGGTTCGAATCCAATCCCCTCCACCACCTTATACCGAGGTAGCAACGCGGGCGTTGTGTAGTGGTAAGACCTTAGCCTTCCAAGCTAATGACGCGAGTTCGATTCTCGCCGCCCGCTCCATCTTCTCATTTATAATGAGAAGGCCGCCTCTCAGGTCTGCGCTTACACGTTGGCGCGAAAACCTGAACACTTGATTAAGAGAGCCCCGCTTCCCAAGTGGGTCTCTCAAGAAGCGGGTCAGGGTCCATATCGGACTCAGGACCCATCCCACGAGGGTCTCGGCCCCCAACCTATGTCTCGCCTATTAAACGGCGGTCAATTTGTGAAAAGAGTAAGACATGGCAAAAGCAAAGTTTGAGCGGACAAAGCCGCACGCGAACATCGGCACGATTG
>CAYRIV010000018.1:0-58208 GCA_964424575.1 uncultured Caulobacterales bacterium
TCATAACAATACGGCCATAGCCGCGCTCTTTCATATGGTTCCAGACGGCTTTGGTGCAGGTTGCAGAGCCTTTAAGGTGAACCGCAACCACCAAATCCCAATCTGACATAGTCATTTTAGAAAATGACTTATCGCGTAGGATGCCCGCATTATTGACCAGGATATCGACATGGCCAAACGCCTCAATTGCTTGCGCAACCATGGCGTCAACTTCTTCTTGGTTTGTGACGTTCGCGCCGTTGGCTATGGCGTCGCCGCCTGCCGCTTTAATCTCAGCCACAACAGCATCTGCCATTGCCGAGCCGCTACCCGTTCCGTCAACAGAGCCGCCAAGATCATTGACAACAACTTTCACGCCGCGCGCCGCAAGCGCCAATGCGTGTGAGCGGCCAAGCCCACCCCCTGCCCCCGTCACAATCGCGACGCGGTCTTTAAATTCAATAGTGCTCATTTTTCGTCTCTTTTTAAAATTCAGTTTTATCAGCCCGCCTGTGCTGGCGGTTCAGTTGAAATTATGTGACTCCGTTCACTTGCGCTCACGGCGCCTAACGAAAATCGATTATCAATCGATTTTTTCAGGCTTTGCCTGAATTGTTATGCGACTTCAAAAAGTCCCGCAGCCCCCATACCGCCGCCGACACACATTGTGCTGACGACATATTTTGCGCCGCGGCGTTTGCCTTCGATCAGGGCGTGGGCGACCATGCGCGCGCCTGACATACCATATGGATGACCAATCGAGATTGCGCCGCCATTGACGTTCATATTCTCCATCGGAATACCGAGCTTGTCGCGGCAGTAAATCACCTGCACGGCAAACGCTTCATTGAGTTCCCACAGATCGATATCCGACATCTTGAGGCCCGTCTGCTTAAGGAGCTTAGGAATAGCGTAAATCGGGCCAATCCCCATTTCATCAGGCTCTAGCCCGGCCACAGCCATGCCGCGATAGATGCCCAGCGGGCTCAGGCCACGCTTTGACGCTTCCTTGCCTTCCATGAGGACAGACACAGATGCACCGTCAGAGAGTTGGGAGGCGTTACCCGCCGTAATCGTGTAGTCTGGTCCGCGCACAGGCTTTAGGCCTTGCAGTCCTTCGAGCGTTGTCGATGGGCGGTTGCCTTCGTCTTTTTCGAGCATGACCTCTTGCTCAGAGATTTCTTTCGTCTCTTTATTCATGACTTTCATTGTGCTTTTCATTGGCACAATTTCGTCATCAAATTTACCCGCTTGCTGCGCGGCATGTGTGCGCTGCTGCGAAATAAGGGCGTATTCATCCATAGCATCACGCGACACGCCATAGCGTTTGGCGACGATCTCAGCCGTATCAATCATTTGGATATAAGCGTTAGGATGTTTTTTCACGACATTCATATCAGGCGCAACGCGCATCTCTGGCGTCTGCACGAGCGAGATAGAGTCGACGCCGCCGCCAATCACAATTTGCTGATTATCGACAATGATTTGCTTAGCCGCTATCCCAATTGCCATCATGCCTGATGAGCACTGACGATCAATCGACTGCGCGGGTACAGTCACGGGGAGGTTGGAGGCGAGCACAGCGTTTCGGCCAATTGTGACCTGAACGCCTTGTTGTAGCGCACAGCCCATATTCACATCCTCGACTTCTGCGCCGTCTATGCCTGCGCGTTTGACCGCTTCGTCAATGCAGTGCCCCGCCAGCGTAGGCGACGGTGTGTTATTAAAAGCGCCGCGATAAGCGCGGCCAATGGGTGTACGGGCAGTTGAGACGATGACAGCTTCACGCATAGGAGACTCCTGTAAGGTTTGTTATGCAATTTTATGCATATGTAAGACGCCATTGGGGTCAAGCGCAAGTCAATTATTAGTGATCTCCGGTATAGTCTGTGAACAGAATTGAACGGCTAGTCACGCGTCCAGTCGCCAGATTTCCCGCCTGACTTGGCCGTCAGCTTTATGTCGCCAATGACCATCTCTCGGTCGACGGCTTTCAGCATGTCGTAAATGGTGAGACATGCGACAGAGACGGCCGTGAGCGCTTCCATCTCAACCCCTGTTTGCCCCGTCGTTTTTGTCTCAGCCCAAACGTCGAGACCGTTTTCCGCAAGGGTGATTTTAACACTGACTTTAGAGAGTGGTAACGGATGGCAGAGCGGGATGAGCGCCGCAGTCTGCTTTGCGCCCATAATGCCTGCAAGTTCCGCCACTGATATGACGTCACCCTTCTTTGCGGATTTATCGGCAACCATCGCTAGCGTTTCGGGCCGCATTGTCACAGAGCCGACGGCCACTGCACGGCGCTGTGTCACGGCTTTACCGCCCACATCAACCATGGCGGCGCGGCCGTCTTTGTCAAAATGTGTCATCTTATCAGCCATTAGCGCTCACCTAATCGCGGCATGAGTTCGACCATATTACACGGGCGGTGACGGCTATCGAGTTGGTCACGAATAACCTTATCCCAGCCGTCCTTCACCGCGCCGTTGCTCCCGGGCAGGCAGAAGATAAATGTTTCGCCCGCTAACCCTGCGCACGCTCGTGACTGCAAGGTCGAAAGCCCAATCGTGTCATAAGAGACTTTGTGAAAAATCACCGAGAAACCATCGATGACTTTGTCAAAGAGCGGCATGACGGCCTCAACGGTGATATCGCGCCCCGTCAGTCCTGTGCCGCCAGTTGTAATAACAGCATCTATAGAATTGTCATCAATCCAGATTTGCAATTGGTGCCTCAGTTGAGGAATATCATCGCGGACAATTTCTCGCGCGGCCACGCTATGCCCTGCGTCCTTGATACGTGCTGCGAGCAAATCGCCTGATGTGTCCGTTTCGCGCGTACGAGAGTCCGAAACCGTGAGCACTGCAATACGAATAGGTTTAAAGTCGCGGGTTTCGTCTATGCCAATCATTTGCGCGTCTCCGACGTCCAACGGTTTAAATCTGCCTTATCAGCCGCTCTCGGCTCTATCCAATGCGAGCCGTCCTGTCCCGTTTCTTTTTTCCAAAACGGCGCTTCGGATTTGAGGTAGTCCATGACGAAGTCCACAGCCTCGAAAGCATCGCGCCGATGGGCGCTGGCCGCCGTGACAAAGACAATCGCCTCGCCTGCCGCCATCTTTCCAACGCGGTGAGTCACGTGACAGCCTTTCAGGTCCCAGCGTGACTGCGCTTGCGCGATAACTCTCTCAATCTCCGCTTCCGTCATGCCAGGATAATGGCTGAGTTCAAGCGCGCTGACCTGCCCCGCCTCACCTCGCACAAAGCCTGTAAAATTTGTGACGGCGCCAGCTTCGGGAAAGGCCGCTCTGAACTCACGCGTGAGCTTCGCGGGATCAAATGGCTCTAAGGTTATAGAGACTATCTCCATCTCACCCTCCGCTCAAGGCTGACATAAACGCCACTTCGTCACCGTCCACAACAGGCGCGTCGAAATCTGTCATTACCTGATTAACGGCTACACGTACGCCTTTTTGAGCAAGTGCATGACGAAGGGGATCATCGCCCTTGCCCAACCAATTCGCAAGGTCTTTTACAGTGCTAATTTCTATAGGCAGTTCACTGTCGCGCGACGCGGCGATATCTGTAAAACGACCAAAGAACATGAGTTTAATCATAGCTATTTACTATCACGAGCGGCGTTAGAAATCACCGTGTTTCTGACGCAGAAATTCTTCGGCGCGACTTAGGTCATCCGCTGTATCGACGTCCATACCGAACGGCGGATTAAGTGGATGAGACACAACGGTTAAGTTGGGATGTTCTTGCAAATCGGGCCGCTTACCATCCTGCAAAAGCGCCATAGCATGCCCAGCAAAAATCACGGGGGGTTGCGTATGCCCTTCATAAATTGTGTTTATCACGCCTTTAGCGGGCACGAGTTCAAGTAATTTTTGCAAGTGCTCAATTGGCACTAATGGCATATCCGCGAGCAGGATGCAGACGGCCTTTGATGTGGGCGCAACATACCGCATCCCACAAGCAATTGACGCATGCTGTCCTAAGTCCGGTGAAGCATTTTCAACAATTTGAAAGCCTAGCGCTTGAAAAATTTCCGCTCTCGCTCCCTGCCTGTTTGGCACGACGGCTATCATTTGCACAAAGCCGATGTCAGCAGCGGCCTGAGCGACGTAAGACGCGAGAGGCGCGCCCGCACACTCGGCGAGCAATTTATCCGCCGTTCCAAACCGCTTAGAGAAACCACTCGCGGGAATAATTAAACTGCAACCTTGCGCGTCCATAGAAAAACACTAGGCGAGCGTCATCAAAACACCTAGAGACAAATCAGGAGTGACACATGATTTCAGTCGAAGATGCGTTAGCGATGATCGCCGCCCACCATAAAGCCGCTCAAACTGAGCGGGTTGTGCTGGCCGATTGTCAGGGGCGTCGTCTTGCCGAAGATATAAAAGCTAAGCTGACGCAGCCCCCGCTGGACGCCTCAGCTATGGATGGTTATGCGGTGAGGCTTGAAGATATTTTGCAGGCGGGCGCGACTCTAACAGTGATTGGCGAAGCGCCCGCAGGGACGCCGTTTAATGGTCGCGTCGGCACTGGCGAAGCTGTCCGGATTTTCACGGGCGGCGCCGTGCCAGATGGCGCGGATACGGTTATTATCCAGGAAAACGTGAAAGCCGCTGGCAACACCATCACCGTAACTGAGCCGCAAAAAGCCTCGCGCCATATTAGACGCGCAGGGCTGGATTTTAAATTTGGACAAACCTTGCTGACGGCGGGGCAAATCCTCAGCACGGCAGAGATTGGCGTCGCCGCCGCGGCAGGCCATGCGGCCCTGCCTGTCCAAACACAATTGACTGTCGCGATTTTATCTGGCGGAGATGAACTTATTGATGTGGGAACAACGCCGCAAACTGGGCAAATTATAAATTCAAATCCCCACGCTTTGGCCGCGCTCATTAAGAACTGGGGCCATATCCCACATATCTTGCCAACAGCGACAGACAGCTTGGAGAGCCTCGCCGAACGTATTACGATGGCGAGTAACGCAGACGTTATCGTCCCCGTTGGCGGCGCGTCAGTAGGAGATCATGATTATATGCGCGCAGCGTTCCAAGAGGCTGGCCTTGAGATGCTGTTTGAGAAAATCGCCGTGCGACCTGGAAAACCGACATGGTTTGGAACGCTTGGCTCGCAAGTCGTGCTCGGCCTTCCAGGAAATCCAGCTTCGGCCATGGTATGTGCTCATATCTTTCTAAAGACCCTGCTCACAGCTGAGCCGCTACAGGCTTTGAATGCGAAACTATCAGAAGACATAGCCGCTAATGGCCCCCGCGAAACTTATCAGAGAAGCCAAATAAAGTTATCAAGCGACGGTCAGCTAAGCGTTACCCCGCTTCCGCTCCAAGATAGCGGGCTCATGACGCCGTTCCTCATCGCAAACGGCTTGCTGCGCCTTGCGCCACATTCGCAAGAGAAACAAGCGGGTGAGTTAGTCGAAGTCATTCCGATTAAACCCCTGTTTTAAATAAGAAAAAAGCCGCCCCACTTTAATAAAACGGGACGGCTTTCAAATCTCACTTATTACAAGCTAGAAGTCGTAACGCAGTGACGCGCCGTAAGTACGCGGCTGGCTTGGATAACCATTAACTGTCGCGCCTTGCACAACACCTGGGAAGGCGCTTGTGTATGACTGATCATTGTTAATGTTCCGCGCCCAGAGACGGAGACCAACACCATTATCAAGGTTAAGACCTATAGCGCCGTTGAGAATATTTGTCGAACGGTCAACGCCCGCAATATTATCCACAATTTGCACTTCGCTCTCATATTGATAATCGCCGCGAATGAAGCCTTCCATGCCATTTCCGAAATCATGCGTATAAGTCGCTGATGTTGAGAGGGACACTTCTGAGATGCCTGCAGGTTTTTCACCTGAAAGGTCAACCACCGTGCCGTTCGGACCTGGCGCACCTGTAAATTCGTCATAAACAGGGTCAAGAAGAACAGCTGCAAACGTCAGTGTTAGCGGATCAACAGGACTGAAAGTCGAGTCAAATTCAACACCTTTCGTAGACTGCGAACCTGCGTTTGAAAGCACAAAACCTGTCCCTTGGAAGATTGTTGACTGGAAGTTTTCAATCGTTTGATCAAACACAGCGATGTTAAATGCACCTCTGTCAAACCGCGCTTTTAAACCAAATTCGATAACTTTGGCTTCTTCTGGTTCCGCAAAACGTGTCCCGAAGTTACGACCTGTAGACGGGACGTAATTGTTTGGAAGCAAACCTGCTGACTGAAGTGCCGCCGCATTTGCAAGGAAAGGACGCGCATCGCGCGTGAGGTTCCATGATGAAGATTTAAAGCCCGTCGCATAGCTACCGTATACATTGATGTTGTCGTTAACTTCATATGCGAGACGCGCCGTATAAGTCAGCTTATCGTCATTCGTTCGACCATCTTCGATTGCATTCGGGAATGCAAGGAATTGCGGCTGGAACTGTAGACCGAAGAGGCCGCCGAGCGGGTTTTGTGTTGGGTCATTCAAGAAAGCATCTGGAATAGCGTCAACACCACCGCGTACGGCGTCTTGGAAACCTCCAAAGGCGGCTTGGCCAGGTACAAACGCTCCGAGTGCTGGTACAAAGCATTGTGTACCAAAGATCTGCGGAACACCCGTTGGGAATGCGAGCGGATCAGCGAAAGGCGCACCTGTATTTGGGTCAATACAACTTTGTGAGAATGCCCCGAAATTAGACGCTAGTTGTGAGGCGAAGATAATATTACGACCATCTTCTCCATTGAGCGAAAGATTGCCAAACACGTCATTATTGTCTTGGCGTCCAGATACGTTTTTCTTGTCTTTTGTGTAGTTCAAGCCAAACGTTGCCGTGAGGCGGTCTGTCGGCTTGAAATCAACCTGACCAAACAGCGAGTAAGCTTCGTCGTCTTGCTCAAACATTTCATTGATAAGCGTATCATCAGCAAAGAAAGTGCCGCGCGGTAACATGAGCGCGTCTTCAACGCCGTTGAGTGTAGCGGCACCACCTGCGAGTAGGTCTATGTAGCGACGTGTGTCATCACCATAAACGATGCCTGAGTTCTGTTCGATCGACTCGTTGAAATAGTAACCGCCTAACAGAAGGTCAACTTGATCATTGATGGCCGTGTCGAGACGCAGTTCTTGCGTAAACGTTCTGATATCGACTTCCTGAAATACATTTTTCAAGAACTCGAGAGAGTTGTAGTCAGAGTCTGAGACGTAATCAGAGTCATTGGCACGATAGGCAGTGATTGAAGTGATGTTGAGCTCACCGAGGCCAAATTTACCCTCAAGTGAAATACCGCGATCTTTAATCTCATTCTGTGAGTTACTGTTAGCATATGTCTCATATGAGAATTGATTGTCCGAAGAGGGCTGGTCACCGCCAAGTGAACGAATGATATCACCAACATTTGGCTGACCAGGCGCGAAAGGCCCGTCAATGATGACGCCCGTACCACAGCAGTTCTCATCAATTTGGCTTTGATCAAGGATGAGACGGAATTCTACGTTATCAGACGGCTGCCAGAGGGCTTGGCCGCGAAGATTGTACCGATCGATTTCATTAAAGTCGTCTGCCTCTTCTAGATTCTCGAAATAACCATCACGCTTTTGAATGCCCGCGCCTAAGCTAATTGCAACATCGTCCGACAACCCTGTCGTGAAGTAACCTTTCCCGTAAACTTGGCTAAAACGGCCAATGCCCGCCTCTACATAGCCATTTGTTTCAAAATCTGGTTTCGCTGTGACAACACTGACAACACCCGCAGAGGCATTTTTACCAAAGAGTGTTGATTGCGGCCCTGAAAGCACTTCGATGCGCTCTAACTTTGGAAGATCACCAATCTGTGCGGCTGCACGTGAACGATACACACCGTCAATAAACACACCTACAGCTGGTTCAATACCAATGTTGTTACCACCGTTACCAAAACCACGAATGGATAGGCTCGTGTTTGCCGAGTTTTGAAGCTGTGATACGCGGAACGTCGGGACAACCGACTGCAAATCTTTAATATCAAGAATTTGCGCTTTCTCAATCACGTCTGCTGACGTCACAGTCACAGCAACTGGAATTTCTTGCAGTGTTTGTGAACGCTTTGTCGCTGTGACGATAATTTCGTCCTCTAGCTGAGCCATAGCAGGTGAGGCCATTGCGCCAGCCATGAGAACTGACGTTGAGAGTAAGAAGGATTTTTTAAACATATTTCCCCGGTCCTTTTCAAAGGTTGGTGTGAACATTCCGAAATCGTTCGCTTCGGTTATGCATATAGTTGCATGGCTAACCTGCAAATTTGTCGTGCGCAAGGGTTTCTGCGCAACAGTGTGATATTCCAGTAAATATGTGACAAATAGGCCACTGACAGCGCTAGACAATTCCAAGCATGTGGTGAAAACAATTGTACAGCGCGTGACATCTTAGCAGGAGCCGCCTAAAGCGGGCTATATGAGTGGAAATGACAACATAATTACGGACGACACCCCGAAAGGGACATGGCTTGCGCAGGTCGCGAATGAGCCTGATATGGGCGAACGTATGGATAAATGGATTGCCGGATGGACAGGGTTATCGCGCGGGCGAGTTCTAGAACTTGTCGCGCAAGGCGATATACGTGCAGACGGAAACGTCGTATCTAAACCGTCTCTTAAAATACAACCCGGTATTGAATATGCCGTGTTCGTGCCGCCGCCACGCGATGACATTCCAAAACCTGAAAATATCTCTCTCGATATACTTTACGAAGATGACTGGCTAATTGTTGTCAACAAACCCTCAGGAATGACAGTCCACCCAGCTCCCGGCTCACGCACGGGCACGCTTGTGCACGCCCTTCTTTATCACTGCAAAGAGACGCTTTCGGGCATTGGCGGTGTCATGCGCCCTGGTATCGTTCACCGTATTGATAAAGATACGAGCGGCGTCATGGTGGTAGCAAAGAACGATCATGCCCACCGCTATCTGTCTAAGCAATTTGCTAAGCATACGATTGAGCGCGTTTATGTTTGTTTCGCGCGCGGCGGGCCGAAACCTCGCCAAGGCACAATTGAATCGCGCTTGGCGCGCAGCCAGCATGACCGCAAGAAAATCGCCGTGGTGCGCGGGACCGTCGGTAATATCTACGCCTCTGAACATGGGCGGCATGCCATCACACATTATAAACAAATCAAAGGCTATGGACAGCAACCTCATGCCGCGCTCGGCACACCGCAAGTCAGTCGAATAGAATGCCGCCTTGAAACAGGCCGTACACACCAAATTCGCGTGCACCTTGCCCATATCGGGTGTCCACTTTTGGGTGATCCTCTTTACGGCAAACAACGCGCATTTCTCACAACAAAGGACCCAAACGAGCTTGCCGTGCGTGAAGCTCTCTCAGGATTCAAGCGCCAAGCCCTACATGCGGCACGACTGGGGTTCATTCACCCACATACAAAAGAAGAGCTCACTTTTGACAGTGAACTCCCCGAAGATATGCTCAGTTTAGAGCGCACATTCCTTGGCCTTGACAAAAATATTGAAGCTTAAAAATTGTCCTAAGCAGCTATTATATAACGTAATTTTGATCAATAATTGCACGGAAGGCAGGCTTCGCCTCACCCGCACGATCTAGCAATAGAGGATAGTTCGTGCGCGTAATTGGTGCAAAATTTAACCAGCTATCATTATCACGGACGC
This sequence comes from uncultured Caulobacterales bacterium, assembly GCA_964424575.1. Taxonomy (GTDB): domain Bacteria; phylum Pseudomonadota; class Alphaproteobacteria; order Caulobacterales; family Maricaulaceae; genus Fretibacter. Next base: position 9,656 of record CAYRIV010000018.1, read on the forward strand.
CCCAAACATTGACTGACTCTACCGTTGAACGGTTCACAAGCCCATTGAACAGATCGCGAAGAAGCCTCGCCTGTGCAGCGAGTGATGCGGCTGGTGGAGTCGGGCCGATATCTGGCTGGCACCCTGTACCTGTTTGCCAACACTGTCCCGAATTTTGATAAAAATTCACATCAAGCTCTGTGACGTGATTAACAAGTCCCGCAAATTCATTCGTGACTGCATCAATCGCGGCGAGAGCCGTTGAAGCCTCGGTATCAAGTTGTAAATGGAATTGGTGTCCCACACCGTCGATGGGTATGCCGCGCTGTAATAGGCGGCGCACGATTTCCATAGTCCAATTCATCTTAAATGGGTTTTCAGTCTCGTAATCGCTGAGGAATAGCTGAGCATTTGGATCAGCAGCACGCGCCGCGAGGAAAGCCCAATCGATGTAATCCGCACCACCCGTGGCTTCAAACCAACGCGAGCGACGATCAGGACCAACACCGTCATCACCATTAAAAATATCAACGGACGTGACTTCATTCACTACATCCCAAACTGTGATGCGACCCTCAAAGTACTGCATGACCGTTGTAATGTAGTTCTCAAGACGCGCGCGAATTTGCGCAGGCGTACCTTCATAAAAATAATCTGGGGTGGCTTCGTGCCAAAGCAGCGCATGCCCCCTCACCGTCATATTATTCTCAAGCGCCCAATTCACGACGCGGTCAGCAGGTCCAAAGTTAAAGACGCCTTCTGACGGCGCAATCTGATCAGGCTTTAACTCATATTCAGGCGTGACAACATTAAATTGCTCTCGCGCCAAACGGGCAGAGATATCACCAGAGTCAATTTGGACAGCCGTCACCGCCGTTCCCATTGAAAAATTATTGCGGAAACTATCGCGTAAGAGACCTTCGCTGAGTGTGAAGTCAGATGTAGGGGGCGTCGTCACTGGCGGCGGCGGTGTATTAGAACTCGGCGTTACAGGCGCAGTCCTTGATGAACCACCACAAGCAGACGCCATAAGTCCCGCGGCCCCTGCCAAGAGTTTCAACCTCTGTCTCTTCGAAATATCGACCATCACGTCATCCTATGTTGCTTTATTAGGTCCGCTTTTACGCAGATAAAATTTACAACTCTTAAATTTAGGCGTTCTTAGTGCACATCCTTACAAAATTGATGCCAAATGCGATTTATTCCAAACCAGATGTCTTTTAGGACGTTATCTTATTGGAAAGTGCATAAAGTCGCTAAGGTCTTGCTCTTGCATTTAGGTCGTGATTAAAAAGCACTATGAAATTGAGAAAGATTACGCTTCTAAGCGTCGCCGTTTTAGCTCTCGCGAGCTGTGACAGCACGGACAACAAAACTGATAAAACTAGCACAAAAAGCGATGACAGCGTCGCTTTTGCGTCAACCTATAAACCGCTCCCCTCGCAAACGACCCTAATCACAAATGCATTTATCATTGACGGCATAGGCGGCGAAATTGAAAACGGGTCTATTCTTATCAAAGATGGCCGCATTGCAGCGATTGGCTCGGATATTGACGGCGGTGATGCAGATGTCACGCTCGACGCAGGTGGAAAATACGTCACGCCCGGCATCATTGATATTCACTCACACCTCGGCAATTACCCGTCGCCCAGCATTCGTGCGCATGGTGATGGCAATGAGGCGACAAGCCCCATTACGTCCGAGGTTTCCGCAGAACACGGCGTTTGGCCCCAAGACCCAGGATTTGACGAAGCCCTAGAAGGCGGCGTGACCACACTCCATATCCTGCCAGGTTCTGCTAACCTCTTTGGCGGACGCGGCGTGACACTCCGCAACGTTGCCGCGCGTACCGTCCAAGAGATGAAATTTCCGAACGCACCTTACACGCTAAAAATGGCGTGCGGCGAAAATCCCAAACGCGTTTATGGCAGCAAAGGCGGACCAGGTTCTCGTATGGGGAATGTCGCGGGCTACCGTGAAAACTGGATTAAAGCGGCTGAATACAAGGCCAAACGCGACAAAGGCGGTGACGGCTTTACCCGCAATCTACAGCTTGAAACGCTTGCGGATGTTTTGGACGGTAAAATACTCATTCAGATGCACTGTTACCGTGCGGACGAAATGGCGCAAATCCTCGATATTGCTAAGGAGTTTGACTATAAAGTCACGACGTTCCACCACGCCATTGAAGCCTATAAAATCGGCGACTTGCTGAAAGAAAACGACACTTGCGCAGCGATGTGGGCGGATTGGTACGGCTTTAAGATGGAGGCTTATGATACTATTCGCGAGAACGTCCCATTCGTGCACGCACAAGGGGCGTGTGCGATGATCCACTCTGATGATGATCTGGGCATTCAGCGTCTAAACCAAGAAGTCGCCAAGACGTGGGCAGATGGTAACCGCGCAGGCCTAAATATCTCACGCGCAGACGCATGGACGTGGCTGACCTCTAACCCTGCGAAAGCACTTGGCATTCTTGATGAGACAGGATCACTAGAAACAGGCAAGCGCGCCGACATCATATTGTGGTCAGCTGAGCCGTTTTCAACCTATGCGCGGCCAGAGAAAGTCATGCTCGACGGCGCGGTCGTCTTTGACAAAGCCAGCGGCCTGAAACCGACCTCAGACTTCCGTCTCGGACAAGCTTATCAGGGCCAGATTGATAAAAACGCGGCGCAGGAGAATTAAGATGAAGACATTCAAAACACTCTCCCTCTCAGCAGCTCTTTCGCTCAGCGTGTCATTCTCTGCCTTCGCGCAGGATATGCTCATCAAGGATGCCAAAGTCGTGACCAATAGTGCGTCAGGCATTATCGAAAATGGTGATGTCCTTATCCGGGGCGGTAAAATCGTAGATATTGGCGCAAACCTGACTGCGCCGTCTGGTGTGGACACAATGGACGGTACTGGAAAATGGGTCACGCCTGGCCTTTTCGCGCCCTTCTCTCAGCTCGGCCTCGTCGAAGTGAGCTTAGAAGCCCGCACCAACGACGTCAGCGCGAGCGAGTCCTCTATGAGTGTCAGCAATCGCGCGGCGGATAGCTTTAATCCCAAATCCGTTGTGGTTGGCAATACTCGCGTGGAAGGCATCACCCATTTCATCGCTTCACCTGGCGCGGGCATGAACATTTTCGGCGGTATCGGCCTTGTCGCGAATAGCTCTGGTGCGTTTGATTCTGTTGAAGACGGCGAAGCCTTTATTTTTGTCTCGCTTGGTGAACGCGGTGCTGACACGGCAGGCGGATCGCGCTCGGCCGCAGTCAACCAACTCCGCGCCGCACTTGATGATGCAGGCGCTTATCCATCCCGATACGATGGGCCAGAAGACGGTGATGCGCTGACCCGCCGTGATGCAGCAGCGCTTTACCGTGCCGCACGTGGACAACTTCCTATGCTAATCGCTGCAGACCGCGCGGTTGATATGATAAATATCATCAAGCTGAAAAAAGACTATGGCCTCGACGTGATTATCGTAGGCGCAACGGAAGGCTGGATGATTGCGGATGAGCTCAAATCCGCTGGCATTAAAGTCATGGTTGACCCGCAAGAAAATCTACCTGCCAGTTTTGATAGTGTCGCCGCGCGCTTAGATAACGTCGTAATGTTGGATAAAGCAGGCGTAGACTACGCCATCATGACACGCAGTGCGGACCTGTCGCACAATGTGCGCGTACTGTCTCAACACGCAGGAAATGCAGCGGGTAATGGCTTGTCTTGGGACAAAGCCTTCGCAGCTATTAGCGCAACCCCTGCCCGCTGGTTCGGCACGAATACTGGCCAACTCAGCAAGGGCGACAAAGCAACATTTGTTGTTTGGGACGGCGACCCGCTAGAGGTCACGACTGGCGCAGAGTTAGTCTATATTGAGGGGCAAGCCCAATCTATGCGTTCGCGCCAGACCGCTTTGCGTGACCGTTACAATCCGACTAAGACAGATACGCTGCCGCATAAATACCGCTAGAACTGAAAGCTCGCTTCTGTTGTGAGAGGCTGAAATGTCAAATCGACGTTGATGGTTACGCGCGCCTTACTATTTTTGGCAAGCTCGTCACGCACATAGCTTGAGCGTAGCAGCTTGATGATTTTGTCAGTGGCTTGATCAATCTCGGCAGAGGTCGCCTTAATTTCAGCGCGTTTGATCGCCGAGCGCACACGGCTACGGATATCGCGTTCGACCGCGGTAGCACTAGATTTCTCAAAAGACGCGAGGTCTATGCCGTCAAACTTCAACGTCAGCGGCGCGTCTTGCTGTGCAGCGACTTTAATTATCGGTGTTTTATTGCGCGCAGGTTGAGATAGGAGTTGTGCGTTCGCCGTCACAGCCATGAACAAAAACAGAATGATAATTAAAGCGCCCGCTATAATATCTCTTATGAAAACCTGCATTTTCATCTCTCCTCCATACCAGAGAATCACCTTTCTTTCCAGCATAGAGTGACAGTTTGTTAACAATGTGTCCGTGATGGCCGTCACGCCGCCGCACAAATGCCTGTTTTAGCAACAGATTCTCGTGCTTGACCTTTGGCGCAATAACCCTATGTTGCGCCGCAATACGCAGGGCGCGGGTTAATCTGCGCATTTTTATAACGGCGCGACGTGTGCGCCATGATTATTTGCCGCCAGAATAAGAGCGGCTTTGAAAGACCCCATCTTGACCACTGAAAATACCCCCCAAGAAATCGCGGCTGATGCAGAGGTGAGCGTCACCTTTAAAGAGCTTGGCTTAGATCCGAAAATTATCCGCGCGCTAGACGATATGGGTTACGAACGCCCCACCCCTATTCAAGCCCATGCTATCCCCCATGCTCTCGCTGGCAAGGATGTGCTTGGGATCGCCCAGACAGGCACAGGTAAAACAGGCGCATTTACACTGCCAACTGTGCATAAACTGGCCAAAGGCCGCGCAAGAGCTCGCATGCCGCGCTGCTTAATTGTTTGTCCAACCCGCGAACTCGCCGCGCAGGTCGCGGAAAATGTCGAACTTTACGGAAAATATCTTAAGCTCGAAATGGCGCTGCTAATTGGTGGTGTGTCATTTGCGGAGCAGGACAAAAAACTCATGCGCGGCGTTGACGTGTTGATTGCCACGCCAGGCCGACTACTCGATCAATTTGAGCGCGGCAAAATCCTTCTGAACGGTGTGCAAACGCTTGTCGTCGACGAAGCCGACCGCATGCTCGACATGGGGTTTATCCCTGACATTGAGCGCATTTTTGAAATCACGCCGTTCACGCGTCAAGTGCTCTTCTTCTCCGCGACCATGCCCAATGAGATTAAACGTCTTGTGCAACAATTTTTGCACCAGCCTGAGACTATCCAAGTCGCGCGTAAGAATATGACGGCCAAGACGGTGACGCAGCGCATCGTACGTCTGCCCAAATCAGACGCAAAGCTAAAGCGCACTGCACTCCGTTGGATTATTGATAATGAAGATGTCGATAATGGTATCGTTTTTTGCAACCGCAAACGTGATGTTGATATTGTTGCAAAATCGCTGAACAAGCATGGCCATTCTGCCGCGCCAATTCACGGCGATCTCGCGCAAAGCCTACGCACAGAAACCTTGGACGATTTCAAAAACGACAAAATCAAAATTCTCGTCGCGTCTGACGTTGCCGCGCGAGGACTTGATGTTCCAAGTGTGAGCCACGTGTTTAACTATGACGTGCCAAGCCATGCCGAAGACTATGTCCACCGTATTGGCCGCACAGGTCGTGCGGGTCGTAAAGGCGATACCGTCATGCTTGTCGGGCGTTTGGATGAAAAAAATTACGACGCCATTCTCGACATGATTAAGGTCAAGGAAATCGAAGAGCTCGAAATACCTGGCATTGAGGATTTCCCGACTGAGGGTAAAGCTCGGCGCGGCGGGCGCAATGACCGTGGTCCCAAAGGTCGCGGGCGCGGTGACAGGAAATCTGGTGGCCGCGACAGAAATCGCAGCCGTAATCACAACAGCGGAGGCGGCGGACAGTCTCGCCCTGCGCCCAAGCGTGAAGAGCCAGTAGCGGAAGCCGTTGAGGCGGCCCCCACACTGACAAAAGCTATGAAGGACAGTTCTCGCACTCGCAGAGCTCCCGCGGGTCGCAAGAAGCCCGAAGAAGCAAAGGCAGACGTTGAACCGCCTAAGGCAGAAGAGGCAAAAACTACGACAGCGCGTGACTCATCGCGCACACGCAAAGCGCCAGCGGGCCGCCGCAAGGCACCAGAAGGTCGCAAAAAAGCTGAAGCACCTGCTAAAGAAGCTGAGGCCAAGATTGAAGACAACCCTGCGAAAGAAAAAACTCGCTCGCGCCGTGCGCCCGCGGGTCGCAAAAAAGCCCCGGATGACGCGCCGCGCAGAGCGAAAGAAGACTCACGTCAAGAAGGTAAAGATAAAAACGAAAGCAAGCGCGGACGTTCAAAGCAAAGCTCGAACAAGTCACAGTCGAAATCACCTGAGGATGTCGCGCGCGCAAACGCCCAAGATAATGAGCGGGCCAATAAAAAACGCAGTGGCAAACGCCATCATGACAAAGGTCAGAAGGAAGATTTCGCTGGTTTTGGCGATGACATGCCTGCGTTTTTCAAAAACTCGTTGAAATAAGCTAGTCTTTCAGGCGCGCAATTAGCGCGTCAACTTCATCATAAATCGCGTTAATGACCGTATCATTTTCCAGCATAAGGCAATGACCTGTGCCTGGCAGTTTGACGAGCTTGCAATCGGGCAAGCCCTCCATACAGGCAGCCTCTGACACGGCGCTGTCAATAATGACATCTTTTTCCGCCACCACCATGTGAATGGGAATATCTAATTTCGCCGCATAACTTTCGCTGCGCAGCAATTCCCCGCTCTTGATCATACCGCGCACATAATTATTCGTCGCCCCACCCACGCGCTGCTCTGGTTTGCGCACAAAAACTGTATCGCGCAAATAGAGGCGTGTGGGGTCAGAGGCGCAGTCACTCCCGACCGTGAGATCCGTGCCGTCAGGCCGCCAATCGCCAAGACCAGGTGCGTAGTGTTGGTCTTTTCCAATTAGCTTCGCAAATCCCGTCATGGTCTTCGTTAGTCCGACCGAAAACGGCGCCGTATTAGGCACATAGGCGGGCGCAAGTAGGACAAGACCGTCCACTGTCGTGTCATGATCACCAACAAGCCTCAGCGCGACATGCCCACCAAATGAAGACCCGATAATTACAAATGGGCGCTCTTTCAGGAATGTGAGTGAGTCAATTAACTCCGCCACATCGTCGGAATAAACGCCGAAATTATTAGCATAAAGCTTCTCAGGCTGAATACTACGGTGACGGTCACTGCCGCCCTGCCCGCGTAAATCTAGACCCAAAACGTGATAGCCCCGCGCGGCCAGCATCGAAACATGTTCGCCGTACATATCCATTGAACTCGTATAGCCAGGGATAAGCAGCACGCTTGGCTCGCCGTCACGGCGCTCTGTCTGGCCCCACCGAATTTTCGTGTCGTCCCATGTCGCGAAATACGACCACGTCCAATCCTCTGGCATGGGCGGCACGTTGTAATTCGCGCTGTCCGCCAGATAGCTATCGTCAGGTGTATAAGGCGCATATTTTGCTTCGGGGAATAAGATAAGCCCTCCAAGCAAAATGAGCAGCGAAAGAGAGATAAGTTTGAGAAATTTCATGTTACGCGTCCGGATACCCGTAAGTGTCTTGATAAGCTGCGTCATCCGCAAAACCTTCATGCCAAGCCGTAAGTTTTGGTGCGCGGTCTTGCCAGTTTAAATGCCCCGCGCGGTAGCTTGCATAATCAAGTGCGCAAATAATGGCGAGATTGCCGTAAGTCCAAGGTCCGCCGAGCCATTCCGCGATGCGCTCTAGCGTATCTATTGATGCATTTATCGCCGCCTCATGCCGCGCAATCATCTCGTCCCAATGCAGCGCTTCTGGCCGCACAACTTCGTATCGGTAATTATAGACGGCATCCGAAAGGCCGTCGCCGAGCGCGTGCTGCCATTTTTGTAGAAAATGCATATGCCCATCTTTAGCGAGAATGGGCGCGCTCCCAAGACTATCAAGATATTCACAAATCACGGGGCTATCGAAAAGAAACTGTCCTGGCTGCCACTCCAGAGCGGGAATTTTTCCTAGTGGATTGTCACCCGCTTTATAACCCTTCGCGCCGTCCTTTTCGGGCTGCACGTCTTTGGTGTAAATATTGTGAAGCCGCGCCAAAATCATGGCTTTGCGGGCATAGGGAGAAATCGGGTGGCAATAGAGTTTCATGATCCAACATTACGACCGAATTCCGAGGCTGCCTAGTCTTGATTGAGGCCCAGTTCTCGTTGTCGTTTTTTAGTGAGATTTTGCGACACAAGCTTGTAAGACAGCGCAATGTGTTCTTTCAAAGCGTCATCATCAAGGCCAGGTTCGCCGTAATGCTGTATCCATTTCATCCCGCGTGACGCCATATAGGGCGCAGGACGGAGGCCTGGCATATCGGACAAAACCTCATAGCCGATGTCAGTCGCTTGAAAGGTAATTTCAAGCTAGACATCACGCGCCCAAGCGGCCGCGAAAAACTTCATGTCTATTTTCCAAACCCAAGCCTCACCCCATTGCCGCACAAGATGGGCGTGCGGAAGGGTTGCGCAGAAGGCGTTGTAGTCAGCGAGAGTCATCTACGAAATTTTTCGCTGCGTTGAAGTAAGCTGCGCTCAAGACAATTAAAACACCCGCCGCAAAGGCATGTACAAGAAGCTGCGGAAATTCTGACCCCAAAACCCTATACGTAAAAATCGCGAACAGCCCACCTACAATTAAACTGCTAATTTGCCATTTGAAAGGGAGAACTGATTTATCAAGCATGGACACATAAGTCGAGCTCTGTTCGCGTAAAACGCGGCGTTCCGACATAGCTCTTAACGCTAAAAACGCAGCTAAGCCTAAGCAGATTAATTTTAATATGCCAATAAATTTGGGCGTAAACAATTCAAATAGAGCGAAAGCAAATGTGAGGCCATACAAACCAAGCATGGCACCTGTCAGTCGTAACCCGCGCTTGTAACTAGGGTTGGAGACAGGGTTTCGCAATAAGCTAATCATTAGTCGACGAAAGGCACAATCGTCACGCTTTCGCCGCACCCGCAAGCATCCGTTTGGTTGGGATTTTTAAAGGTAAATTTTGAGCTGAGCACATCAACTTCATAATCAACGACAGAGCCGAGGATGAAGAGAACCGCTTTGGAATCGACAACGATTTGTACGTCTTTATCTTCGACGATTTCGTCAAATTTCTCAATCTCGGACACATAGTCCATCATATACTCCAAGCCCGCGCAGCCGCCATTTTTCACGCCAACACGCAGATAGCCTTCGCCGCGCTCGTCAAGAATTTCGCGTACGCGCTCAGCCGCTGCGTCAGTCAGCGTAACGAGCTTTGGGCGCGGGCGGCGGGTTCTCGTTGGTGTGGTGAGTGTTTCGGTCATATCAAATCCTAAAGCATATTCAACTCAAGACGAGCTTCTTCACTCATGCGGTCCATCGTCCAGGGCGGGTCGAATGTCATCGACACCTCAACGCGGCGGACGCCCGCCACAACTTCGCATGCCTCTTGCACCCAGACAGGCATTTCGCCCGCCACGGGACAGCCAGGCGCAGTTAGGGTCATATCAATTTTAAGCGTACGGTCATCCTCAAGCTCGACCTTGTAAATGAGGCCAAGCTCGTAAATATCGACAGGGATTTCGGGGTCATAGACGGACTTAAGCTGGCCGATGACATCTTCTGTGATTTGCTCAATCTCGGCATCTGTTGGAGCCTCTAAAGGCGCGCCGGACAGGTCAATTACATCACGCTCTTTAACATCGCCCGCTTCGTTCTCAGGGGTGAGCCCTGGGATCTGCGCGTTGGCGAGCGCCTCGGCGTCTCGCTGCCTATTTGTGCTGTTCGTATCCATTGTCATGACCTTTATATAGTCCTTTTGCCTTACGATAAAAAGAGGGCGGCTTTTTTCACCCCTTCGACCAAGAGGTCGGCTTCGTCCAGCGTATTATAAATTCCAAAGCTCGCCCGCGCCGTGGAGTGTATGCCCATGCGCGTCATCAGCGGCTGCGTGCAGTGCTGCCCAGCCCGCACCGCTATGCCGTATTTATCGAGAATTTGCGCGAGGTCATGGGCGTGTGCGCCGTGCAGATTAAAGGACAGCACAGGCCCTTTATCAGTCGCGTCGCCTATCATGCGAAAGCTGTTTATATCACGCAGCCCGTCTAGAGCATGAGAATAGACGGCCATTTCGTGTTGATGGACATCATCCAAATCAAATTGCGAATACCAATCTATCGCCGCGCCAAGGCCAATCGCCTCTAGGATGGGCGGCGTGCCCGCTTCAAACTTATGCGGCGCATCATTGTAGGTCACGCGGTCTTCATAGACGTCCTCAATCATCTCGCCGCCGCCTTGGAAGGGCTGCAAGGTCTCAAGCGCCGCCTCTGTGCCGTAAAGCGCGCCAATGCCCGTCGGGCCGTAAAGCTTATGCCCTGTCATGCAGAAGAAATCACAGCCGATATCAGTCACGTCGATTTTCATGTGAATGGCTGATTGGGTGCCGTCCACGACCATTGTCGCGCCCGCCGCCTTGGCCCATTTCGTGATTTCTTTCACGGGGTTCACCGTGCCGAGAACATTGGACATATGCACGACAGAGACGACCTTTGTCTTGGCCGACAGCATGGATTTAAACGCCTCTAAGTCGAGCGAGCCGTCATCGTTCACAGGCGCGAATTTTAGGACTGCGCCATAACGCTCGCGCAGAAAATGCCATGGCACGATATTGGAATGATGCTCCATCTGCGTGATGAGGATTTCATCGCCTTCATTGATAGTATGCGCAAGGCCATATGCCACCAAGTTTAGCGCTTCTGTTGCACCTTTAGTGAAGACAACATTGGACGGTTTTGGCGCGCCGAGGAATGTCGCGACTTTGGCGCGCGCACCTTCAAATGCTTCTGTGGTCTCGTTCGCCATTGTGTGCAAACCGCGGTGCACATTGGCAAAGCTATGGCTCATCTGATGGGACAGCGCATCAATCACCGCCTGCGGCTTTTGCGCAGACGCCGCATTATCAAGATAAGCCAGTAGCTTACCATTTATCTCCCGCGAGAGAATGGGGAATTGGCTACGGATATTTTCGACGTTAAATGCCATCAGGCTGAAATCCTTAGGTAAAAATAAAAACCGACGAGGAGTAAGATTACAATCGGCAAAACCCGCGTCATCATTTGAACCGCGGAGGAATTATGCTCCTTCTTCGCGGCCTGTCGCGAGACGATGAAATTCAACACGACTAAAACGAAAATGACTATCGCGAGATTTGAGGGTGAAAGCGTCACGCATTCGCCTCCAACCAATCCCGCATTTTGCCAAGAAGGCTTTCGCGCAATTCTTCATCCGCGAGGTCGTCAAACACTTCCGCGAGGAACGCCTCAGTCAGCATCGCTCTCGCCTGCCCCATCGGGATGCCGCGTTGGCGCATGTAAAACAGTGCGCTCTCATCAAGCTGGCCGAGCGTATTGCCGTGGGCGCAGGCCACATCGTCGGCGTAAATTTCAAGCTCTGGCTTGGCACGGACTTCGGACGTATCAGACAGCATCAGTGCGTCATGGCGCATCTCTGCATCTGTGTGCTGCGCAGGACGGCGGACATGGAACTTACCTTGGAAAACGCCGCGCGCTTTGTCTGTCACCACGCCTTTGACCGCTTGGCGAATAGTGCAATCTGGCGAGGTCAAATCAATATAGCTCGTCATATCAGTATGGCGTTTCCCGTCGAGCAGATAAGCGCCGTTTAACGTCGCCGTGATATGTTTTCCCATCCCTGCGAGACGCGTTTCAAGGCGCGAAAGATTGCCGCCAAAAGAGAGTGTGTGCTGGGTAATTTCGGCGTCTTCCCACGCCGTGATATGCGTCGTCGCGACGCGCAGGTGATCGGACGGATCATCATGCACGGTGACGCGGTTCAACTTTGCACCCGCTTTGAGCGTGACCGTCATATCCAGATTAGAAAAACCTCCCGTTGCGCCTCGCAGCGTTTCGATGATAGAAAGCTCTGCACCTTTTTCCAACGTCAATCGAATGCGCGCATGACCTTTGGAAAGATTGCCAATAATCAGGGGCGCAGAAATTTTCGCGCCCGCTGGCACAGTGAGCTCCCAGACAGAGCCGCCAAATTGGCGCGCGAGATCAGCCATCGGGCTGTCTGTGCGAAGATCATCAGAGGCTATTTCCGCAACACTCACACCGTCAGGCACATCGAAATGCGGCAGCGCATGGGCGGACAGGCCCGCCTGCCCGTCAGCGGCTTTGCCTTGCACATCCGTCCACTTCCACGCCTCTAATCGGCGATGGGGTAAGGCTTTCAAACTAAGCGGCGACATAGGCGTCATAGCCCTCTTTTTCAAGTTTCTTGGCAAAGTCTGCGTCACCGCTCGCCGCGATTTTTCCGCCTGCGAGAACGTGCACTTCGTCGGGCACAATGTAGTCAAGCAGACGCTGATAATGCGTGATAATCAGCATGCCGCGCTCTGGACTGCGCAGCGCATTGACGCCGTCCGCCACGATACGCAGCGCGTCGACATCAAGTCCGCTATCTGTTTCGTCCATGACGATAAAGCTTGGCTCAAGCATCATCATTTGGAAGATTTCCATGCGCTTTTTCTCACCACCAGAAAATCCGACATTCAGCGGACGCTTGAGCATTTCAGGCTTCATCTTTAGCGCCTTGGCCGTCTCTTTAGACTTGCGAAGAAAATCTACGGCGCTGATTTCGTCTTCGCCGCGCGCTTTACGCTGCGCATTCATGGCGGTGCGCAAAAACGTCATGGTCGGAACGCCCGGAATTTCCAGCGGATATTGAAAGGAGAGGAACAAGCCCTTGGTCGCGCGCTCTTCAGCGTCCATCTCAAGCAGGTTGTCGCCGCCAAGCGAAACCTCGCCGCCGCTCACGTCATAGCCTTCGCGGCCCGTCAGCACATAAGACAACGTCGATTTCCCAGCCCCATTCGGCCCCATAATCGCATGCACTTCACCCGCAGGCACCTCAAGCGAGAGGCCTTCGAGAATGGTTTTATTTCCGTCATCGACAGTTGCCGATAGATTAGTTATTTTTAGCATTTAATTGCCTTTTATTCATTTCCGCTTTCCTCGGATTTGTTCCGAGGATTTATGCGCATGGGTCCTCGGGATGAACCCGAGGGAGGCGTTTATTTATGAGCCGCGAAACGCAGTAACTTCGATTTCAATCTTACCTTCTGGGTCGACCATATCCGCTATCACCATTGTTGCGGCGGGGAGGATTTTGCCGAAGTGTTGTTTGATAATCGGAAGCACTTCTTTAACATATTTGCGGTCAGAAACGGTGTATTGCACGCGAATAGTATGACCGAGTTCAAAGCCTGCCGCGTCAAGCGCTTGGCGGATATTTGTGAAGGTGTTCATCGTCTGCTGCGCCGCGCTTTCTGGCAATTCTTGCTTTTTATAATCATAACCCATCGTGCCAGAAACAAAGCACCAATCGCCCTGCACCACGGCGCGGCTCATGGCGTAGTTAAGTTCGCCCTCTGAGAGTTGAATGAATTTGCGTTTTGCAGTTTCTTTTTTAGCCATTTTGGCCTCCATCATTAAATAGAAATTGAATTATGGGCAGAGTGCAGTCTGCCACTCCGTTGTATTTGCGCCGCGATGGCACTTAATTTTCATACCGTAATCGGCAAGCATAAATCCCTCGCCTTTGGCTTTAAAAATCGCATAGAACTGCTCAGCTTTGACGCTGTCATCTTTAATATTGACGCGCTCCACGAGCGTGACTTTCCCACCTTCTGCGCCAAATGTTGAAAATTCCGTCTCGGTTTTTTTGCCTGATGAAGCCGCATATCCAATTTTTTCATCAAGAGAGTTTCCTTGTGGAGAGAAATAACTCTCAATTTTAGGCGTCGCCGTTGCCATATCCTCGCCAAGCTCTAGCTCAACGAAGCGCGCTAAGTCACGAGAATAAGACGGAAAATCTATATCCGATATCCGCATGATGTTCGAGGCGCTGTCAGGCGCGGCTGGCGCGTCCACCCCGCCCTCCACATCGGGAATAACTGGCCCCGCAGGAATCTTTGGCTGCTCAGAACAGGCGGTTAAAGACAAGACAGCTAAGAATAACAAAAGCCGTTTATATCTCAGCACGGTTGCAACCTCCAACTATAAACATCGCCGCCATTAAAGCATTTAAACCTTACGCCAACAGCCTTAGCTGTAAAATCGGGGGCTATAACTACAAGAACTTCGTTTCGGTCAGTCTTATCATTGAGGAGATCGTAGCCACTAAAAAAATAGTGAATTAAACCATTCTTCTTAGGAATAATTTTTGTTCTCGCCATATGCATTCGCATCGGTTCACCAGGATATTGGTAGTTCCAAACTTTTTGCAAGGTATCAGTGTAGCTCTCACCATTGGAAATTCCAATTTCAGTCGCAAGTTTTTCGTTGAAATCACTCAATGTTAGCTCTTGATATGATTTTTCAATCCCTGCTTCAATACGAGCGTCTAGTTTGTTTCTTTCTTCTTTAGACGCGTGTATAGCGTCTCTCACACGGTTTTTCTTCTGCACGTCGTGAAATATACTCGCAGTTATACTGATAACAACAGCTATCGCCGCAATTACTGCGACAGTCAAAATAGCCTTCTTATAAAGCGCCACTACCCCACACTCCCCTCAAGGGAAATCGCGACAAGCTTTTGCGCTTCGACGGCAAATTCCATAGGGAGATTTTGCAGCACGTCACGGCAAAATCCGTTAACGAGAAGCGCGACGGCCTCTTCTTCATTGAGGCCGCGTTGACGGCAGTAAAACAGTTGATCTTCCGACAGCTTACTCGTCGTCGCTTCATGTTCAAATTGCGCGCTTGGCGTATTACTCTCAATGTAGGGCACAGTATGCGCGCCGCATTGATCCCCAATCAGCAGCGAGTCACATTGCGTAAAGTTCCGCGCGCCCGTCGCCTTTTTATGCGCGCTGACAAGGCCGCGATAAGTCGAATTGGATTTCCCTGCGCTGATTCCCTTGGAAATCACGCGCGATTTCGTGTTCTTGCCGAGATGAATCATCTTCGTGCCCGTATCGGCTTGCTGATGCCCATTGGTGATGGCGATGGAATAGAACTCACCTTGGCTGTTATCGCCGCGCAAAATACAGCTTGGATATTTCCAGGTAACGGCACTGCCCGTCTCAACCTGTGTCCAGCTCACTTTGGAATTTTCACCACGGCAATCGGCGCGCTTGGTCACGAAATTATAGACGCCGCCATTGCCGTCTTTATCGCCCGGCCACCAGTTTTGCACCGTCGAGTATTTCACTTCGGCGTCATCATGGACGATGATTTCCACGATAGCCGCGTGAAGCTGATTCTCATCGCGCATGGGCGCGGTGCAGCCCTCAAGGTAGCTCACATAGCTGCCTTTATCCGCAATGATAAGCGTGCGTTCAAACTGACCCGTGCCCTGTGCGTTCATGCGAAAATAGGTCGACAGCTCCATAGGGCAGCGCACACCTGGCGGGATGTAAACAAATGACCCATCAGAGAAGACGGCATTATTGAGCGTCGCGTAATAATTATCCGTTTGCGGCACCACTGTGCCCATATATTTGCGCACGAGTTCGGGATGCTCTTTCACAGCTTCCGAGAAAGAGCAGAAAATCACGCCGACCTTGCCAAGCTCTTCTTTGAAAGTTGTCACAACAGAGACGGAATCAAGCACAGCGTCCACGGCAACTTTTGGCGCGCCTTTGACACCGGCGAGCACTTCTTGCTCTTTCAGAGAAATGCCAAGCTTGTCATAAATCGCGAGAATTTCAGGATCGACTTCATCAAGTGAGTCGAGCTCTTTCTTCTTTGGCGAGGCGAAGTAATACATGTCCTGAAAATCAATTTCAGGATAGTCGACCATCGCCCAATCAGGCTCCTCCAGCGTCAACCAACGACGGTAAGCTTCAAGCCTCCATTCGAGCAACCACTCTGGCTCTTCCTTTTTCTCGGAAATAAAACGGACAATGTCCTCATTGAGTCCCTTTGGCGCGAACTCTTGTTCGATGTCGCTATCAAAGCCGTATTTATACTTATCCGCCTCAAGCGAACGCACACCATCAACGGTAGATTGTTCTATGGATTCTTTGGCGATATTTTCTGTTGTAACCGTGTCTGTCATAATGGTCTCTTTACTCCGCAGCGCTGCGGAAAGATTTGCGGCGAATTTTCGCCCATGCGTTTAAAAAAGCGTCCACATCATCGGCGGTGGACGTATAGCCAAGACTGACGCGCAAGCAACCCTTTGGCGCGGCCTCTGACAGTCCCATCGCCGTGACCGCGCGGCTCGCGCCGACTTTCCCCGACGCGCAGGCTGTGCCCGTGCTGACCGAGATATTCTCGAGATCGAGCGCCATGAGCAGCGTTTGCGACGCGGTGTCTGGCACAGCGAAAAATGACGTGTTGGAAAGGCGGTCAGTTTTGTCTGAAAAAATGATGAGGTCAGGCTCCATCTCGCGCAAGCCCGCCTCCATCGCGTCACGCAAAGCCCCCGTATGGGACAAACTACCTTCACAGACTTTCGCAGCCGCACCAAAACCTGCAATACCAGCTGTGTTCAGCGTACCTGCGCGGCGGCGGCGTTCTTGGCCGCCTCCTGAAATAAGATTATGATAAGGGGCGTCAGGCGAAACATAGAGCGCGCCAACACCCTGCGGCCCGCCAATTTTATGCGCAGAGACAGCAATGTAATCCGCCTCGCACTCCCAACGATATTTGCCCAACGCTTGCACTGCATCGACAAGGATATGCCCTCCCGCCGCATGAACCAAATCTGCGGCGGCCTCAATATCTTGGATGGCGCCCGTTTCAGAATTAGCCGCGACGATAGACACGAACGGCAAGCCGTCTGCGCTGTCCCATTTGGCTAAGCGTTCTTTCAGCCAGTCCATATCTGTGACGCCCTGCGCGCTCACAGGGATTTTCTCATGCGCCACATTCATACTCCGCGCCGCCATAAAGGTCGCGGGATGGTCCATGCCTGAAATCAAAATACGCTTTGTACCGTTTTGAATGGCAGAGTGAATAGCTGTATTGTCCGCCTCTGTGCCGCTGCCCATAAAGATGATGTCTTGCACGCAAACGCCCATCGCCAGACCGACAGCTTCACGCGCGTCGTTCACATATTTCGCCGCAGCCCGACCATGCCCATTGATCGCGCTGGCATTGCCGACGCTGTCAAATATGTCGAGCATGACCTCGCGCGCTTCGGGGCGTAGCGGGGACGTGGCGTTATGGTCGAGATAAACAGCCATTATTCCGCCACCTCTAACTCTCCTGTATCCAACTCTGTCACAGGCAATCTCCCATCGACGACGTCTTGCACAGTAATACCCGCGAGGAATTGCTCTATGTGAGTCTCTAGCGCGCCCCAGAGATTGTGTGTGATGCAGCGGCCAGATTTACCCGTGCAGGCGATTTTTGTCTCAGGCGTGCAGCCATGGGCTTTGATATTTTCGTCTACCGCATCAATGATTTTTTCAAGCGTCAAAAAGCGCGCGGGCGTGGCTAGTGTATATCCGCCCGCTGCGCCGCGTGTACTTTCGACAAGGCCTGCGCGGCGGAGTTTGGCAAAAAGCTGCTCCAAGAAACTGACGGAAATGCCTTGGCGCGCGGAGATTTCGGCCAAAGACGCGCGCGCATCAGTACCTTGCGCGGCTAAATCAGCCACGGCCATCACGGCATATCGTCCTTTTGCGGTTAATTTCACGTCTTACGGGCCTTTCAGTGAAGGTTTTTCTCGCTTTTCACGCGGGGGCTTGATAGAAGCCGCCCGAACTCATTAATTTGTCAGGGATATAGTAATCCCGACTAAAACAGTCAAGATTAGTTTGCGCCTGTCCTCTGCGGCATTTCGGCGGCAACTATAAACAATAGGGGCTCTTATGCCTGAAGTCAT
This sequence comes from uncultured Caulobacterales bacterium, assembly GCA_964424575.1. Classification (GTDB taxonomy): domain Bacteria; phylum Pseudomonadota; class Alphaproteobacteria; order Caulobacterales; family Maricaulaceae; genus Fretibacter. The sequence continues at coordinate 27,623 of CAYRIV010000018.1, forward strand.
TTTCAACGGTCCAGATGGCCGCCTTGAAGGTCGTTATCACCCGTCTGATGATCCTGCCGCGCCTTGCGCGCTTATCCTATCGCCGCACCCAAAAGCTGGCGGTCATATGGACCACCGCATCCCTGTCGCTATGTTTGAACAATATAAGCGCCGCGGCTTTTCTGTGCTGCGCTTTAACTTTCGCGGGATTGGTCGCTCGGTGGGCGTTTACGACAACGGCCAAGGCGAGCTTCAAGACGCGGCCTATGCACTCGATTATATGCAGAGCTTTAACCAAAACGCGCCGTTTAGCTGGGTGTCAGGCTATAGCTTTGGCGCGTGGATTGGCATGCAGCTTTTGATGCGTCGCCCCGAAGTGTCTGGCTTTATCTCTATGAGCCTACCGACGAATACGTATGATTTTGCGTTTCTTGCGCCCTGCCCGGCCTCTGGTCTTGTGACTTACGGCACACGCGATTCTATCGTACCACATGAAGATGTAGACCGCGTGGTCGAGAAAATCCGCGTCCAAAAGGGTACGCAGATTTCAACACACCCGATTGAAGGCGCAGACCATTTCTACACAGACCATTTGGATATCGCGATGGATGTGGTTGATGACTATCTCGACGAGCACCTAGACCCACGCTACTGCCCACCGCGTGAAGCCCGCCTTCTCGGATATGACGAGAGCTAGCTTGCGCTTGCGTATTTGCCGCCCGTAAGTGGCTGTTTGACTCCCGTCGTTTTCGGAAAAGAGATTGGCAAGCCGAGCTTTGTGCGCGCGGCGAGGTAGGCGAAAGCTTGCGCCTCTAACGCGTCACCATCCCAACCGGCGTTCTCTGCATTCACGATTTGCGCGCCCATAGTCTCGCGCAGCGCCCCCATAATCGCAGGATTATAGCGTCCTCCACCGCAAACGATGATGCGGTCTATCGTCATATTCAGGGGCGCTAGGCTGTGCGCAACACCCATCGCCGTAAACGCGCACAACGTCGCTGCGCCGTCCTCTGGCGAAAGACCGTGCATACGCGGTAAAACATCAAAGTCATAGCGATCGGCGGACTTTGGTAGCGGCAGTTTAAAGAAGTCCCGCGACAGCCACCCTTCGAGCCGCGCGAAATCAGGTGTGCCCTTAAGCGATAGCGCACCGCCCGCGTCATAATCACCTAAGCCGTTCTGCTTAACCCATTGATCTAAGGGCCCATTTCCAGGTCCTGCGTCGCTCGCGATAAGCTCACCTGCCGCGTTTAAAACCGTAAAATTACTGACGCCGCCGATGTTGAGCACGACCGTTCCCACGCCATACCCCGCCATCTCCATCAAGGCTTTGTGATAGATAGGCGCGAGCGGTGCGCCCTGCCCGCCAGTCGCAACGTCGGCGCTACGGAAATCGTAGAAGACGTCGGTTCCAAGTTCTCGCGCCAGCCGCTCTCCATCACCGAGTTGCAGAGTATGCCCTATTTCATTAACCGTCGGAGGGCGGTGCAAAACCGTCTGACCGTGCAGTCCAATGAAATTGATATCGGATACCGATAGGTCAGCTGCCTCTAATAGCGACTGAACAGCACCCGCATGGCTCTCATGTATGACATCTTCGGCGCGCGCGAATTCGTTTGGGCGTGGGCCCATGAAATTCCACTTCAATGCCTTCCGTGTTGCGCTTTCTAAAATTTCGCGGTGCTCAACTGAATAAGGCACAGAGATAGATGCGCCAAAGCCCAACACACGCTCTCCATCCGTTTCGATGATGGCCGCGTCTACACCATCAAGGCTCGTACCGCTCATTAGACCAATGACGCGGTAGACTTTCGGGCTTGGTTCTGGTGTTTTCATAGGGTTAGAATCTATCGGGCTTTGACATTGTGGGCGGCGTTGCTAGAACGCGTTTTTACTACCTTATAGGCGTGATTCATGTCCAAATACCAATCGCAGTTGATGAAAACTCTGACCGAGCGCGGATATCTCTATCAGTGTACGGATGAGGACGGCCTCGACGGCGCGGCGATGAAAGGCGTGACGGGCTATATCGGGTTTGATTGCACCGCGCCGAGCCTGCATGTTGGCTCGCTCGTGCAAATCATGATGTTGCGTCATCTGCAAAAGTGTGGCGGCACGCCTATTGTGCTGCTCGGCGGTGGTACGACCAAAATTGGCGACCCGTCGATGAAGGACACGACGCGCCCGATTTTAACCAATGAACTCATTGCGAAAAACAAGGCAGGCATCCGCCAAGTCTTCGCCAAGTTTCTCGATTTCGACGGCCCGAATGCCGCGATTATGGCGGACAATGCGGATTGGCTCGACGCGCTGGGCTATATTGAATTCCTCCGCGAGGTTGGTCCCCACTTCACAATTAATCGCATGATCACGATGGAAACCGCGAAACGCAGGCTAGAGAACGAACTCCCGATGACCTTCCTCGAGTTCAATTACCCGCTGCTACAAAGCTATGATTTTGTTGAGCTTAACCGCCGCTATGGCTGCGCGCTGCAACTCGGCGGCTCAGACCAATGGGGCAACATCGTGACAGGCGTAGACCTCACCCGCCGCATGGAAGGCAAAAACTGCTACGGCTTTACCACACCGCTGATTACAACGGCCTCTGGCGGTAAAATGGGCAAGACGGTTGACGGCGCTGTCTGGCTGAACGGCGACCCTAGCCTTGGTGCCGAGCACTACCGCACGCCCTATGATTACTGGCAATTCTGGCGCAATACGGATGACGCGGATGTCGGAAAATTCATGCGCCTGTTTACCGATATGCCGCTCGACGAAATTGCCACGATGGAAGCGTTGGAAGGCGCGGATATCAATCTCGCCAAAATGCGTCTGGCTAATGAGACAACAATACTCTTGCACGGTGCCGATGCGGCGAAAGCGGCGGAAGCGACGGCGCGCGAAACCTTTGAACGCGGCGGCGCGGCGGCAGGCCTGCCGACATTTGAAACGCCAAAAGCGACCCTTTCTGAGATGTCGGTCTTAGACGCGACTCTTCTTGTCGAACTCGCTGCGTCAAAAGGCGAAGTCCGCCGTCATATTAAAGGCAACGCGCTTAAGATTAATGATGTCAGGGTCGAAAGCGATGCGCGCATGATGTCTGCCGAAGATATAGACAGTGACGGCGTGATTAAGGTGTCGGTTGGCAAAAAACGTCACGCGCTTATCAAAGCAGTGTAATGCGAATTATTCAGCTTTTTCAGTTAGCTCTTTAACGGGTCTAACGTCTTCAATCTGCTCGCGTAATTGCTCAGGTAAATCATCGCGTTGCTTGGAGAATATTCCGCGTAGAAAACCGGGTGTCAGAGCAGATAACGGATTCACAGCGACTTGCGCCGCTTTAAATTCACCTTGAACAGTATAGTTTAAGGCAAAGATGCCCTCACCTTTCTTACCAACAATGATATCGCCAATTAGCGGTATGCCGCCAAGCATGGAATTCGCCGTATAGGCAGGCACAAGCACGCCGTCCATATCGAGAGTGTCATTTGCGAAATTAATTTCACCATTAGCTGTCATGCCCAGACCAGGGCCAGAGCCGCGGCCTTCGCGCACACTGAATTTACCATCTTCATATGAGAATGGAACTATAACCTTTTCCATTTTGAGTCCCTCCCCGCCTAGCGCATTGGTGAGCGCTGACAGTGATCCAAGTGAAAGCATAGTCGCCAAAATAGGCGCATTAACAACCTTAACATCCGTCAGGCGCATTTCACCTGTTAAAGGCCCGTCCGTACCCACGGCTGGCAAATCGGCATCAAGTTTCAATCGGCCATCTTTCAGGCTTTGCAGGTCAAATAACGCGAACGCGGCAGATGACGCATCTGGAACATCCATTGTCAGTGTGCGGAGGTTACTCTCATTATCTGTCTTAAGGTCTAGCGCGAGAGGGCCCGCTTGCGCCTGCCCCTTTAGTCGTGCTTCGGTGACGCCTAAGCCGTTATGTCCAAATAAAAAGGTGGCGCTATTGACGACATAGCTTTCATCCAAAATAAGCTGTTCAATTGCACCAGTGAGAAGGACAGGCACATCAACACCACCACTACCACCCCCCGTGAAGGCGGTATCAATTGTCGGAGAGACGTCTAAAAAATCGCCTGTTATATAGACATCAAAGCGCTCCGCATTTGGACTAGGTTTTAACTGCACCGCCGCATCTACAAAGCCCGCAACCTTAGCCGTCGAAAAGTTTAAGTCCCGCAGCTTAAAATCAGAACCGATATCAAGGCCACCTTTCAAAGTAAGGCCTGGTGATTTTATAGAAACATTCTCAAGAATAAGCTGCTTGTCCTTAGAAAGTGACATATCGCTCGTCATCAAAGCCTCCACACCTGCGGGCTTGCTCCAATAAGGGCCGATTTTCATATCAGTCTCTGATAAATCGGCTCTCAATTTGGCTTTTGATATCGCAAGGCCGTCAGCATCCGCATCTATCGAGACAATGATGTCGCCGCCCCCCATGAATTCGCGCACCCCAATTCCAAAACTGTCCAGGTCAGATTGGCTCAGGCGCCCGTTGACCTGATAGCGTGTAGGTGTCGCGCCGTTATCGAACACTTCCCGCCATGTGAGATCAGTCTGCCAAGGCCCAATATTTACAGGGCCTTTCACAGAAAGCCCCTCTGGATTAGCTAGCAGGATGACATTGCCATCGGTGAGTTTGTTTTTTCCTATCGCAAATGGGGCCGTAACATCATTTAAAGTGCCAGACACCTGATATTTCACTTGATCATGAGTGATTTTTGAACGCAAAGGCCGCGTGAGTGAAAATGTAATGTCGCCTGTACCAGAAAAATCCTTCGGCGAAACGCCATAAGGCGTCACGAGTTCAAAAGGCTTTTGGTCTAGCAGTCCTGCCAGCGTCGGGATGGGCCCTTGCCCTTTGCCTTCCACAACCAAATCGCCACCATACGGGTATATGCGCGGAATGTTGACAGTTCCTCGCTCTAACACCACATCATCAATCTGCCCACTTGCGATATCGAAGCTCACTTGATTGCCGAGTAAACGCCCTTTGCCGGTGACATTTGTTGCGGGCGTCATCGTTGATATGTAGCGCACAATCCCGTTGTTCAGATCAAATGTGAGTGTCAGGTCGGGATCTTTCAAAGGCTCGCCGGAAAGCACCGCCTCATTTGCATCGAAACGCACATGAAGATTTGAAATCGTGGCCTGAAGAATACTGCGCTCTATCCAATTCCGCGCACCTACAATTTTGTTCTTGGGCCAAATCGCCAAAAGTTGATCGCGAGAAACAGTCCCATCAATTCGTCCCACAATTGATGCCGCCAAGAGTTTCCCCTGACCATCGCGAGTGAGAGAGGTAGAAAGTTGAGGTCTAAAATCGCCAAAGTCGGCTGAAAGTGTATCCATCACGACCCTGTTTCTATCGCGCTCCAATTGACCAGAAAACGTCAACTCTGTGAGGGTGATCGGTTCAATCGAAATCGCTTCCCCATCCCAAGATAGCCTGTCAAAATCGCCTTCAAACTTAGTATCTTTGGAGAACAAACCGTCTGCAATCGCGCCTAAGTTACTGATATCCGCACGTCCCCTTAACGAGAGCAGCTCGCTCGAAAGATTGATATCCGAAATATTTAACATCTCTGCCGCTGGGTCATATGATGTCATGGCGCGGGCCGAACCAAAGCTGTATGAGGTGTCATTTCGTAAGAGAGTTCCGCGCCCGATGTCTATATCTGCCTCAAGCTTTTGCAATCCCTCACCGCGCGCCGCAACCGCATAAATTTTCATATCCAGCGGAGCGTTTAATCCAAGAAGCGCATCTAACTCTGGCATTTTCGGCAGGAGAGCAGACGGATTGAGGTCGTCACTCTCAAAATTGACGTCTATATTACGCAAATCTGGTGAAACACGTCCTGCAAATTTCAACGGCGCGGAAGCCGCGTCCATTCCGCTGCTCTCGGCCTCTTTGAGCAACAAAGCCGCCATATCAAAGATAATCACGTCAGGCATGAAGGCGACTGACATTTCTGTTTCTTGAAATTGTGCTTTATAGTCCGATCCTGCGTCACGAATATAGACTTTAGCATTGCGAATATCTAACGATTTGATGCGCCCGATAGACAGGTCATTGTCACCGTCATTTTTCTCACCCCGCCAGACAGGCCCGAACTCGCCAACCGTGTCAGGTGTACCAAGACCCGCCACGAAATTACCGACTTCGTCACGCACAAAACTGAGTTCGCCACCATCTACGACAACGCGGATCGGATCAATCTTGCCGCGCGCTACGTCACGTAAGGCGAGTTCTGTTTCCACATAAGACAGCGCATTTAGCGGCGCACCGGTCTGAGTATTCACAGCGATATCACGCGCGCGAAATATAAGCGTATTGTCAGCCGCCTCCCACGCCAAAGTCATCTGACCGACCTCGGCACTTTTGCCGTTAAACGCCCCTGCAAACAGGCGCGCCGCATCATCTTTCAGAAATGAGACATCTGCGACACGCTTAGCGATGAGCATGTTAACCCCGCAGAGCCAAACGAAGGCGAGCCCCAAAACGATTGCGCAGACCTCGCCCGTTAAACGGTAAAGGCGATGTAGAACGGCTTTGGTGATATTGCGGAGTTTAGAGAGCGTGAAAAATTGCGACGCTTTTTTCGTAACGAAAGATGTGTCCAGCGCAGGCGCAGCAGTATCTTCCAGCGGCGTTTCATCCATTGGGTTTGATAGTTTCTCTTCGGGCTGTTTAATTTCGCTCATACGGTCTTGTGCTCTAGGCCGACTGAACCTAGAAATCCAGTCGCCCGTATGTAAACTACAGTTAACTAAACAAATTATAATGGAGCGTAAAATGACAGCCTTGCAAATTGGTGATCAGGCCCCTGATTTTTCTCTCCCACGTGACGGCGGCGAGTTGGTGACGCTTGACGACTTTCACGGTCATTACCTCATTATCTATTTCTACCCGAAGGACGACACGCCAGGCTGTACGGCAGAGGCGGTCGATTTCACGGCACTACACTCCAAAATTAAACTGATAAACGGCCGCGTGATTGGCGTGTCCAAAGACACAGTCGCAAAGCATGATAAATTTGTGGCAAAACATGATTTGACTATTCCGCTGCTATCGGACGCCGAAGGCGATATGTGCGAATCTTACGGCGTCTGGGTCGAGAAAAATATGTATGGCCGCAAATATATGGGCATTGAGCGCGCGACATATCTTGTCGGGCCGACTGGCGATATTCTGCAAATCTGGCGCAAAGTGCGCGCCAAAGGCCATGCAGAAGCTGTTTTCCAAGAGCTAAAATCGCACGCGGAATAAACTGATTAGAACTGCGTCATGGAAACAGCGCTAACATTAGCAAAAGACGTGCTTGAAGCAGGCTCCCCTGCGGATAAAGTTGCAGCCGCGCAACGCCTCACAAAAGCATGGCACGACAATCCTGTCATAGGCACGGTTTTACCTCGCGTGAACGACTCGCCAGCGCGTCCCAATACACCCAAACTTGTCACACCGAGTGATGTGAAACGCCGCCGTCTTGGCACCGAAGCAGGCCGCGCCGCCCTACTCCATGCAGTCGCCCATATCGAGTTCAATGCCATAGATCTCGCCGCCGATATGCTCGCTCGCTTTGCTATGGACCGACGCATTGATGAGACAGAACGGCATGATTTTTGCTCGGATTGGATCAGTGTCTGCGATGATGAAGCGCGGCACTTCGGATTGGTGACAACACGTATGGCGCAAATGAATATGACATATGGCGATTTGCCAGCCCATAACGGGCTTTGGGAGGCCGCGCTCGCGACGAAGGATAACTTCGCCGCGCGGCTCGCAATCGCGCCTATGGTTCTAGAGGCACGAGGCCTAGATGTGACGCCTGCGATGATAGAAAAATTACAGGCTCAAAAAGATGAAGCGAGCGCGGCTGTGTTGCGCACAATTTACGAAGAAGAGGTCCGACACGTCGCAATAGGACGAAAATGGTTCAAAAAGGTTGCAAAATATAGCCCTGCAAGTGAAGTTTCGCAGTTTCATTCCCTTGTTAGGCAATATTTCAAAGGCACTCTTAAACCGCCATTTAACGCGCTGGCACGCACAAAAGCGGACCTTCCGCCCGAATTCTATGAACCTTTAACTGTTAAACTATGAAAAATTGGACAGGTTAACTTGAAATGATAGGCAAAGCCCGTAAAAGCCTTAAGGTAATTGTTAAGGTTTTGGCGTAAACTAAGCCTGAAATGAGAATCGATTGGGGAATCATGCTTAGAGATATTACTGATGAATGCCGCACGCGCATTCTTCACTATTTTCCTGAACGTCAAATCTACCATCGCACTGGTGGCGAGGTACATTACTTTGTGCTTAAGACTCGCACCCAGGTCGCCATCGTTTCTGGCCTGACAATGGTCGCACTTTGGTGCTTGTTGACTATTGTCTCAGTATTTTGGGTCAACAATCCACTCCGACCTCCCGTCAAAGAAAACAAACGCATGACAGCGCTATATGAACGCCAACTTGAAGACGCACGCGTTCGTTATGAAAATGCGCAATTAATCATCAACCAACAGCGTGAAGCGTTTGAGTCTCAAACGCGAGAATTTGCTGAAGCACAAAGCACAATCACGCAATTTGTCAAAGGCTCAAGCCAAGGCACAACACAGCCCGCAAGCGACGTAAAATACGCTTCCAGCCGCATATTAATGTCCCCAACCTCTCGTGATCCACTGCCACGCAAACCCCGCGTCGATATCCGCAAAGAGGCGTCACTTGATGTAAATGTAGATATTGACCCAAGCGTACGTCAGCTGAAAGAGACACAAAACGCCATCCTCGCTGAAGCTGAGCTTGAAACGCTAGACCGCATAGAACGTAGCCGTGCTATTTTGAACTCAACAGCGATTGGAGTTGATACAATCCTCAAAAGCGGTGGATTCGGTGAAGGCGGTGTATTTATCCCAATGGACGGCGTTGATCTCCCGACTACAGAAGGTGATTTTGCACCACGCGTGTCCACGATTAAAGCGCGCGTTGCAGAGGCGGCAGCCTTAGATGACGCTCTTGCTTCTGTGCCGTTCGGCATACCTGTCGGGACTGATACATATCGCACGAGCAATTACGGTATGCGCAAGGATCCTTTCAATAAACGTCCTGCCTTCCATGCAGGCATAGATTTTGGCGCTTATCGCCTCGCCCCTATTGTGGCAACTGCGGACGGTGTCGTGAAATTTGTGGGTCGCAATGGCGGTTATGGGCGTACAGTCGAGATTGATCACGGTCATGGTTTCATGACGCGTTATGCGCATTTAGAAAAAACCTATGTAAAACGCGGGGCACGTGTTAAAAAAGGTGAGAAAATTGGTGGCATGGGCTCGACAGGGCGCAGCACAGCGACACATCTTCACTATGAAATCTACTTTCAGGGACAAGATTTTGATCCTGATAACTTCTTAAAGGCCGGAAAATATGTTCAGCAAGACTAACGCCCCTAAAACAAATGGTAACTCTGGAAAAGCTGAGGCGGCAGCAGTTATGGACGCAGCAGTCGCCAAACGCGCGACACCTCGCACAGTTTCCACAGCGCCGTCTATATTTGGCCGCGATATCGTTATTACGGGTGATATTAAGACAGATGGCGAAATTCAGATTGATGGTCGCCTTGAAGGCAACGTTTCAGCTGCTATCGTCACAGTGGGCGAGAACGGCGCGGTCAATGGTACAATTAAGGCCGACAAAGTTCATATCCGCGGCAAAGTTCAAGGCAAGGTCAACGCTATGTCTGTAGACCTCGCTGAAACCGCAAATGTCCAAGCTGACCTGACACAAGATGATCTGAGTATTGCTAATGGCGCGTTCTTTGACGGGAAGTGTTCACGTAAAACACAGGCGCCTACTCCGCTTAAGACGGCCAAAAAATCAGCCTAAGCGGCTCTTAAATTTCAATGTAAAGCGTCCTTCCTTTGGGAGTGGCGCTTTTTTTTCGCCCTAACGCTACGTAATATGAAACACCCTCATCATGTCTTCCAATACAGCAAAATTTGAAATCTTCTTAGGTACCGCACCAGGACTAGAGCCGTTTCTGCTGGCGGAAGCGCAGCGCGTTGGCTTTGCTGACCCCGTTGCCATACGCGGGGGCGTGACCTTTATCGGTAATTGGCACGATGTCTGGCAGGCAAACCTGACCCTGCGCGGCGCGTCCAAAGTGCTTGTACGTTTTGGCGATATTCGGGCGTTTCATCTAGCACAGCTTGATAAGCGCGCCCGTAAATTCCCGTGGGGACAGCTTTTAACAAAAGAGGCGTATGTGAAAGTAGAAGTCGTTACCAATCGCAAAAGCAAAATCTATCATGCCGGCGCCGCCGTTGAACGTATAGAGCGCGCGATAGCGGAGGAATTAGGCGCGCCGATAGCGGCATCTGTGACAGATGCGGACGTCATCATTAAGGTACGAAATGACGATAACAATCTCACCTTGTCTGTTGATAGCTCAGGCGAAGGTTTGCATAAACGTGGCCATAAACAAGCCATGGGCAAAGCGCCTTTGCGCGAAACTATGGCAGCGCTCGCGTTATATGCCTGTGGCTTTGACGGGCAAGAAGCCGTTATCGATCCGATGTGCGGGTCAGGCACATTCATCATTGAAGCCGCCGAAATCGCGCGAAACCACATGGCAGGACGTGCGCGCAAATTCGCTTTTGAACGTTTCCAAAGCTATGATGCGGACGCTATTGCGGGCATAAAAGCAGACTGGAAGACACGCGAAACGCCACACCAGTTCTTCGGCTCAGACAGAAATGTGAATGTCGTGGGCTTTGCGAACGCCAATGCAGAGCGTGCGGGCGTCGCCGATATTTGCCACTTCGCGCCTACACCGCTTGATAAGGTACAACCGCCTGACGTTGCCCCTGGTCTGGTGATGGTCAATCCGCCTTACGGGGCGCGCATCGGAAAGAAGAAAGACCTCTTTGGACTTTATGCGAGTTTTGGCGAGGTTATTCAAAGCCGCTTTAAAGGCTGGCGCGTTGGGATGATTACGGCAGATGAGCAGCTTGCACGGGCCACGAAACTTAAGTGGACAACCATCAGCCCGCCCATCGCGCATGGCGGGCTACGCGTGAAACTCTATCAGACAAAGTCGCTTTAGCTGTCCTCAGCGTTATCCGCATCAATGCGCGCCGACAGCGCCGCCGCCATAAAGTCATCGAGCTTACCGTCGAGGACACCGCTCGTGTCTGACGTTTCAACGCCCGTGCGCAGGTCTTTAACAAGCTGGTAGGGCTGCAAGACATAGCTGCGAATTTGGTGACCCCAGCCAATATCGGACTTGCCGTCATTTTGTTCTTGGGCCGCCTCCTCGCGGATTTGAAGCTCGCGCTCATAGAGGCGCGCGCGTAACATGCTCCACGCATTGGCACGATTTTTATGTTGTGAGCGATCATTTTGGCACTGCACAACGATACCTGTAGGTTCATGCGTTATGCGAACGGCAGAGTCGGTTTTATTGACGTGCTGCCCGCCTGCGCCTGACGCGCGGTAAGTATCAACGCGACAATCGCTCTCATTAATATCGATTTCAATCGCATCATCAATTTGCGGATAGACCCAGACAGAGCCAAAACTTGTATGCCTTCGTGCAGAGCTGTCATAAGGTGAAATGCGCACAAGGCGATGAACGCCTGACTCCGTTTTTAGCCAGCCATAAGCATTCTCGCCGCGCACTTTGATGGTAGCGGATTTGATACCCGCTTCATCACCGCTTTGTTCTTCCATGACCTCGACTTTGAACCCTTGCGCATTCGCCCAGCGTGTATACATGCGCAGCAGCATTTCCGCCCAGTCTTGGGCTTCGGTTCCGCCAGCCCCGGGATGAATTTCGACGAAAGCATCATTACTATCGGCTTCTCCCGAGAGCAGCGCCTGTACTTCGGCTTTTTCGCCCTTATCACGCAAGGCAGTTAGTGCTTTGAGCGCCTCCGATAATAGCTCTTCGTCGCCGTCCATTTCGGCGAGCTCAGCGAGTTCAATATTATCCTCAAGATCAGTTTCAAGCGTTTTGATGTCGGTGAACGCACCGTCAAGACGCGCGCGCTCTTGCATCAAAATTTGAGCTTTTTGTGGGTCGTCCCAGAAATTTTGGGTTTCCGACAGGGCGTTAAGTTCAGCGAGACGCCGTTCAGATACGTCCCAGTCAAAGACGCCTCCTCAGCAGTTCAATAGACTGCTCAATGGCGGATTTCATATGTTCAACATCAGCACGCATAGTGTTGGTTTATATCACTTTTTCATAGAGTAAAGAGGTAAGTACCGCCTAGTAGAGACCGTCTTCAAGCTCATCTTCCTCTGGCTCTGGTTTTGGCTCAGGCGTCGGTTCAGGTTTAGGGGTATCGACCTTCTTGGGTGGCAAAGGCGCGTCCACCTCTGTTGCGGGCGGGATATCGCCCTCCGCATCCTCAGGCATATCCATGTCAGGGATATCGACATTCCCATCCTCATCCGTCTCACGCGCATTCTCCGCCGCATTGGCAAGGTCCTCTGACGTTTCACCTAAGGGTTTGGGTGCAGTAGGTTTTTCACCTTCGGGTGTTTCGTCAGTTTCGCGTGCGTCGTCTTCACTGGCGTCACCCGATGCGTCCTCATCATCTTCTAAATCGTCAAAGTCACCACCGCCAAAGAAACTATCACGACCACCACCAACACGGATAGTATTTGAGAGGTCGCCCAAACGCGGCTCTGTACCCGAGCGAAAGGCTTCAAGAATAAAGTCTGGCGCACCGATATAACTCGGCTCACCTGTTGTGCGGTTAACAGGTACAAGGGTCACGCCGTCAGGAATACGGAAGGGTGCAACAGGCTTATCTTTTAGCGCGACTTCCATAAAATCGCGGAAGATAGGTGCAGCGACCGTGCCGCCTGCTTCGCCCGCAAGGGGTTTAGGCGTGTCATAACCGACATAGACGCCCGTCACGAGGTCAGGCGAGAAGCCCATGAACCAGGCGTCTTTATAATCATTTGTCGTGCCCGTCTTTCCGCCGAGCGGACGACCAAGCACTGAGATAGAACGGCCCGTCCCATTATCCACCACGCCTTTCAGCATATAAGTCACTTGATAGGCGAGCACGGGGTCCATTACGGTTTCGCGCGTGTCTGGCAGTTCGGGCGGCGGGGCGCCTGTCCACTCTTCTACCAAGCATTTGTCACAGTTTTCGCCGTGGCGGTAAATTGTTTTACCCCGCCCGTCTTGAACGCGGTCTAAGATTGTCGGTGTCAGCTTCTTACCACCGTTCACAAGTTCTCCATACGCGCCAGCAATTCGCATGAGGGTTGTTTCACCCGCACCCAATGCCCAAGCAAGTTCTGGTTTAACTTCGTCATAAATGCCCATGCCTTCACCGTAATGCTTGATACGTTGCATGCCGATATCGCTCGCCATACGCACAGTCATGGCATTTTTGGATTTCTCCAATCCAAACCGCAGCGTTTGTAATCCGTAGAATTTACCTGTGGTGTAGTTGCTCGGCTTGTAGAAAATTTCGCAATCTTCATCCTCGACAACATTACCATCAGCATCGATTTTGACTTGCTTATTCTGCGTGCGGCGGAGGTCTGGCGTTGACACTGTCTCAGCATCAGCGGTATTCGCCTCATCTTGCTCATCAAGCAAAGCCTGACATTCATCGGCGTCGTCACGCTTGGCCACGAATGGCGAGTCGAGCACTTGAGTCGCGGGCGTATAGCCCTCATCCATAGCGGCGGCATAAACGAAAGGCTTAAATGCAGAGCCTGGCTGGCGATAGGCTTGTGTGACACGGTTGAACTGGCTTTGATCAAAACTGTAGCCGCCGACAAGCGCTAGCACACGGCCCGTATGCGGATCCATCGCGATAATCCCGCCATTCACCTCAGGCACTTGGCGGATGTTATAAGTCTCAGTTTTCGTGTTTTTTTGCGCATCGACTAAAATGACATCGCCGACATTCACGACCTCAGTAATTTTGCTCGGCGCCTTAATATTTCGCCCGCTCTCAGTCGGCTTTCCCGCCCACTGCACGTCTTTGAGGTGAAGTAATCCTTTTGACAGGCGCTTATTATCCTCGGTGAACTCTTCCCCCTCTTCAGCTTGTGTCAACTTATCCGCAAAGCCGAGATTTGCCGTGTCACCCTCAATCGACATGACGAGCGCAACGCGCCAACTCCCAATATCTTTGGGTGCGTTGAGCGCATTAAGTTTCATTTTCCAATCCGCGAAATCTTCAATGCGCGCAAAAGCGCCGCGATAGCCACGGCGACGGTCAAAGTTCTCAAGCCCCTTACGAAGCGCCTTACGCGCGGCGAGTTGCAAACTTGTGTCGAGCGTCGTGCGGATTGATAGACCACCTTCGTAAAGCTCATCTTCGCCGTAAAGTTTAAAAACTTGCTTACGCGCTTCTTCGACGAAATACTCGGCCGCCAAATACTCCTCACCCGCGAGGCGTTCTTGCACAATAATATCAGACGCCTTGGCTTCGATGACATCAGCTTCGCTGGCATATCCGTCCTCCAGCATGCGGTCGAGCACATAGTTACGACGACGCAGGGCACGCACTTTTTTGGCAGGGTCGCCGACTTGATAATTGGCGGGACCTTTTGGTAGGACTGCCAAATAAGCAATCTCAGCCAAGTTCAAATCTTTCATAGGCTTGCCAAAGTAATTGAGAGACGCCGCCGCTACGCCGTAAGCGCCGCGCCCAAAATAAGGTTCATTCAGGTAAAGCTCTAGGATTTGATCCTTGCTCATCGCCTTCTCAATGCGGCCTGCTATGATAGCCTCGCGCACTTTACGTTCGACTGTGCGCGCGTTACCCACTTTGAAGTTTTTAGCGACCTGTTGTGTGATTGTGGATCCACCCTCAAGCCTACGTCCGTTGATCACATGACCAATATTGGCAAACATAGCACGAGCAAATCCGCGTTCGTCAAATCCGTCATGAGTGTAAAAGCGCTGATCTTCAGCGGCGACAAAAGCGTGTTGCAATGTCTGCGGCACAGTCTCAATGGGGACAAATACACGGGCTTCTTTCTTAAACTCAGAAATCAGTTTGCCGTCACCCGCATGCACGCGTGACATAATAGGAGGTCTGTAATCTTTGAGAGTTTCCACTGACGGCAAACCTTGGGATGCGCGCGCAATAAAAATAACAATAAACAAAATCGCGATAATTCCGACCACGATGCCTATCGCGATAAGCCATTTCAAGACTGTTAGGAATTTTTGCATATCAATCGCTCAACGCTCTATTAGGTTACACGCTAATTGCGTGCTATTGCGGCAGAATCAAGACTGAGAGGCGGCCAAATTGCAGTGCAAACAGCCACCTATACAGCACATAAGATTCGCGTTTAAAGAGAACCTAGACCGCTTCGGCAGATAGGTCACGACTTTTGCTTATCGAAATACAGATTTATAGCTTTCGTGACAGAAGTCAGAACTTTTTTGCGATGAGCCTCTTGGTTGAGGAGTTTTTCGTCCTCAGCATTTGATAAAAAGCCAAGCTCCAGCAACACAGCGGGTACATCAGGCGCCAGTAGCACAAAGTAGCCTGCGCGGCGGTGCGTGTTTCCGATAAGCTTGGTTGTTGTCCCAAGTTGCGTAATCAAATCTTCGGCAAATTCATCAGATTGCGTCGCCGTTTTGCGCTGCGCGAGATCAACTAAAATATCACCAACGGGATCGCTTTGCTCTGACAGATCGACATCCATAATCCAGTTTTGTGACGTCACTATCCGCTTAGACCGCGTGAGTGCACGATCAGCGAGCGTGTAAACAGACGCGCCGCGTGCCGCGCTATTGGCGGTCGCGTCTGCGTGAATGGAGATAAACAAATCCGCACCGCCTGCTCTCGCAATACGCAGGCGTTCCTCATGCGGGACGTAGACATCTTTACTACGCGTGATGATAACAGAATAACGCCCCGTCGCGATGAGTTGCCTTTGCAGTTCAAGCGAGGCGGCATAGGTAATTTTCTTCTCTTTTGTGCCCGCGACGCCAATCGCACCAGGGTCATAACCGCCGTGACCAGGGTCGATCACAATGACAGGTTTTCGTATGGGTTTTACGGACTCAGCACTCGGCGTTCCTAAGGGCTTTAAGCGCGGATAAGGTGTTTGATTTTTAAAATAGCGCGGTACTGCTGCAACAACCGCCATCTGTGGTGCAGAAGACGCCAACGCTGATGATATTTCTGGGTTATTCTCCACATCTTCATTAGGCGTAGGCACTGCAGTCACATTTGTATTTTGAACGATCAAGGTCAATTCATTACCGCTAATAAAAGGCGTATGCCGCACAGTCTCGGTTGTGAGGTCAAGGACAAGGCGCAAATCACGCTCACCCTTACCTCTTCGCGCAAATCGTACCGTTTTTACCATCCCTTCACCTTCGACACGGTTGCGTTTCTTGTCGATATCAAAGCCCGCATTTTTATAATCGAGGACTAATCGCGGCTTCGCGCCTCGAATGATAAAAGCCTTGTCAGGCTCGCGCGGGATAGCATTAAAACGAAGTTGCACTTCTACAGACTCATTTGCCTCCGCGACCTTAATAGAGTTTAGCGTAAGCGAATCGCCTGTTTGAGCTTCTGACGTCACTGGCAACATCAACCAGCTCGCAAGCGCGATTATGAATAGCCATATGAACGTGAGTGGGCGCACAAAAAACCTTTTAGTCTTAACGCGCTATACATATCGCGCGAGCGTTAGCAGAGTCTTACGACTTTACGCCTAAATCGTAAAAAGGCTTTGCGCCTGCGTCCAAATTAGGGCACTACATCACCATAGGAGCGAAAGCACGCCACCCTTAGGCTGAGAGCCTGAGCCGTGCCACTCCATACGCATCATCCGATGCCTTCACGCCGCAATTCGCGGCTAAACAAGAGTTACAATGAACGTAGTATTGAAAGATATGATGTCTCGCCCGGTTTTTATCGGCGCAGTACTGCGTTTTGTCCGAACACTAAATACATCCTTATTACAATCATACTTGCCCGCTAGCGCATCGCGCTATCCCCAGTCTCATCGCAATTTTACGCGGTTCGTAGACGAGCTTTACGGGCGTTTTGGAGAACACCATGTCAAAGAAAATGTTAATCGACGCCTCCCACCCGGAAGAAACTCGCGTTGTCGTCGTTAATGGAACCCGCGTTGAAGAACTAGATTTTGAAAGCCGTAACAAGCGGCAAATACGCGGAAATGTTTATCTCGCGCGTGTCACACGCGTCGAACCTTCACTCCAGGCTGCTTTCGTAGAATACGGCGGGAATCGCCACGGCTTTCTGGCCTTTAGCGAAATCCACCCTGATTATTATCAAATTCCCTATGAAGATCGCGTCAAGCTGATTGAGGACGAGGAAGCTGATAATAGAGAAGAGGCAGAAGACGAGGAAAAAGCCGTCGCGAAAAAATCGCGTGGTGGACGCCGTAAGTCCGCACCAAGTGATGAAGATGACGCTGCAACTGATGTCGAGGACGAAGATGAGACGGAAGAGCACGACGACAGTGATGACAACTTGTCTGATGACGACGATGAATTAGACCCTAATCTTGACGCGTCTGACGAAGACGTCGCTGATGAAGCCGACGCCGAACTCGCAGGCGAGCAGAACAAAGTTGCCGTAAAACGTCGCAAACGCATCAGCCGTCGCCGCTATAAAATCCAAGAAGTGATAAAACGCGGCCAAATCATGCTGATTCAAGCCGTCAAAGAAGAGCGTGGCAATAAAGGCGCGGCGCTGACGACTTATCTATCACTTGCAGGGCGTTATTGCGTCCTTATGCCAAACACCCCACGGGGCGGCGGTATTTCGCGCAAAATCAGCAATGGTGCGGACCGCAAACGCCTCAAAACCATAGTCAACGACCTTGATGTGCCTGCGGGTATTGGCGTGATTGTACGCACGGCTGGGTCAAAGAAAACCAAAGCTGATATCAAACGCGACTATGACTACCTCACGCGCCTGTGGGAGGAAATCAAAGATAATACGATGAAATCCAACGCGCCTGCCCTCATCCATGAGGAAGGCAATCTCGTCAAACGCTCTATCCGTGATCTCTATAACAAAGATATCGACGAAATCCTTGTTCAAGGTGAAGACGCCTATAAATCAGCCAAAGCGTTTATTAAAATGCTCATGCCGAGCCATGCTAAAAATGTGAAGCACTACAAAGAATCAGTGCCGCTCTACTTGCGCTATGAGGTCGAAAAGCAGATTGAAAACAGTCTGCAATCCGTTGTGCAGCTGAAATCTGGTGGTTACCTTGTAATTCACCCAACCGAAGCGCTTGTGTCAGTGGACGTTAACTCTGGCCGTTCGACTAAGGAACGCAATGTTGAGCGCACAGCGCTTAAGACGAACCTTGAAGCGGCCGAAGAAGTTGCGCGCCAAATGCGTTTGCGTGACCTTGCAGGTCTTATCGTGATTGACTTCATCGATATGGACGAAAACCGCAATAACCGCGCCGTTGAAAAGCGTATGAAAGACATGCTGACCGAAGATCGCGCGCGCGTACAAATGGGCCGCATCTCGCAATTTGGCCTTATGGAAATCTCTCGCCAACGTCGCCGTCGTAGCCTTCTTGAAGGCTCAACAGCCTCATGTGAGCATTGTGATGGTGTCGGCCGCAAACGTACGATTGAAAGTAGCGCTCTCGCCGCTATTCGTGCCGTTGAGGAAATCGGCTGTCGCGGTCAAGCTAAGCGCGTGAAGTTGAAAGTCTCGCAAGATGTGGCACTTTATATCTTCAACGAAAAGCGTGATCTGCTCACCCATGTCGATGAGGAGTTTAATCTCTTCACTGAACTTTTGGGCGATGACAACCTTATCCGTCCGTCCTACGCGATTGAAATTGTTGAGAAATCAAAGAACAAAGCAGATCCGCTTGAAGCGTTTGAAAAAGAGAACCGTAAGCTCGATCACGAAGCCCGCACTAAGTCGAAGAGTCGCAAATCGTCAAAATCTGACGATGATGAGGATGAAGATGACGACAACAATGCCTCTAAACATGAGAGCAAGGACTCACATGACAAAGACGGCGACAATGATGGCGGACGCAAGCGCCGCCGTCGTCGCGGACGTCGCGGTGGACGCAATAAAAATCGTGAGAACGAAACGGGATCTGAGTCTGAAGCTGAGTCACATGAGGCCAAAGATGCGCCTGAAACAGACGAGGCGGGCGAAAAGCCGTCTAAATCCAAACGTGGTCGTGGTCGTAGTCGCAATCGCAAAGCTCTTACAAAAGACGAGGCGAAATCAGACGTCAAAGCTGAAGAGTCTGATGTAAAGTCAGAGGTCAAAGCTGACGTAGAAGCTGAGGCCCCTGCCCTTAAGCGTAGCAAAGGCGTCCGTAAGGCCCCTGCACGTAAGTCAACAGAATCTTCTGAGGAGGCAGAGACCAAGCCTAAAGGCCGTAAGAAGGCGGCCCCGAAAGCGAAGGTGACGAAGGTCAAAGCCAAGTCGTCCACAGCGCGCACGCGCCCTGCCCCGTCGAAAGCTGAAGCTGAGGCCGAGCCGAAGAAAGCGCCTGCGAAACGCACCCGCAAGACTGCGGCGAAAAAGACCGAAGAACCGACTGTCTCTAAAACGACCACAAAGTCGAAAGCGCCTGCTCGCAAAGCCGCACCTGCGCGCAAAACTGTGGCCGTAAAGGATAGCGATGAAAAGCCTGCGGCAAAGAAGAAAGCACCTGCCAAGAAAAAGACGCCCGCAAAAGCGAAAGCGCCTGCTAAAAAGACGGCAACTAAAGCAAAAGCAACCGCCAAAACAGCGGCAAAGGCCAAAAAGCCCGCCGCGACAAAGGAAAGCGCACCGAAAGCGCGTTCTCGCAAAGCCCCTGCTAAGAAAGCCGCACCTAAAGCTCCGACATCAGACCCCGAGCCTGCAACGAAAGCGGCTACGCCTGCGGTTGAAACGCCTAAGCCTGCGGCATCCAAGCCCGAAACGGATACGCCGAAGAAGGGTAAGAAAAAAGGTGGGTGGCTGTCTCGCATCCTGAAATAGGAGGAAGCTTTACACCCTCCGCGCTCTCACTGAAACGTGACTGTGTTTTTGAGGAATTGTTACAGCCCCGTCACTTGACCCAAGCCTGCGAAACATAGATGTTTCGTAGGCTTTTTAAATTGGGATTTTCATGCGTGCACTGACATCAAAACTATCAGGTTTGACGGCTAAAACGGCCTTAGGCGCTGCTATGGCTGCGATAATGCTTGTCGGCTCTGCGTTGCCCGCCAGCGCGCAATCGCTCATCCGTGATACAGAAATTGAAGACACGCTTGAAGATTTCACAACGCCGCTTCTGCGCGCAGCGGGACTTAATTCTGACAATGTGGACATCTACATCGTCAATGACAACCAATTGAATGCCTTTGTGACGCGCGGACAGAATATCTTCCTTAATACAGGCCTCATCCAACAAGCCGACACGCCTTTACAGCTCAAAGGCGTAATAGCTCATGAAGCAGGGCACATTGCAGATGGCCGCCTTGCACGCTCAAGCTATGGTAACCGCAATGCTTATGGCTCCATGCTCCTCGCGGCTGGGCTTGGTATCGCTGCAATCCTGGCAGGCGAAGGTAGTGCGGGTGCGTTAATCCTTGGCGGAGCACAGCAGTTTGGCGCGGTCGATGTGCTCGCTAATACACGCGTTGGCGAATCTGTGGCCGATCAATACGCCGCTGATTACCTTGAGCGTACAGGTCAATCAGGCGAAGGGCTTATCCAGTTTTTCGAGAAATTCCGTTATCAAGAAGTCTTTTCGCAAGCGCGCCGCTATCCCTATTTCCGCTCTCACCCGCTATCCTCAACACGTATCGATAACTTACGCGAAGTTGTCGCCGAGAGTCCTCATTATGGCAAGCCCGACCCAGAAGAAGACGTCAAACGCCTGAACATGGCAAAAGCTAAACTTCAAGGCTTCCTTGACACGCCTCAACGCGTGTTCAGTCAATATCCTGCATCGGACCAATCTGACGAGGCGCGCTATGCCCGTTCTGTCGCACACTTTAAGGGCGCAGACCTCAAAAGCGCTATACGCGAGATCGACTCGCTGATTTCGGATTATCCGAACAATCCTTACTTTTATGAGCTCAAAGCACAGATGTTATTTGAAAGCGGTCGCGGTAGCGATTCCATCGCCCCCGCCGAACGTGCGCTAACCCTCAAACCCGATGCCCCTCTGTTTAAACAAGCCCTTGCGCAAGCGCTTCTTGAGGAAGCCGATCATAAAAGCACAGAACGCGCGATTGATTTGCTTAAATCAGCACTTCAAAAAGAACCTGAGAACGGCGGGCTTTGGTATTACCTTTCGCAAGGCTATGGCAAACAGGGCAAAGACGCGCTCGCGAAATATGCTGTCGCCGAGCAAGCCTTTAATGGCGGCGATATGCAACGCGCCATGTCGTTTGCTGAACGTGCACAAAAAGATATGGATTACGGATCGCCTCAATATCGACGTGCTGCTGACATTGTCGTGATAGCGCGAACAAGACTTGCAGCCAAAGGCAAAGACCGTTACCGCCCTAAACCGTAATCAACTTTTAAGATGAGGCGCATAATCTCGCGTCAACTTATGGAGACTGCTATGAAATACCTCACAACTACGGCTATCGCTTTGTCCCTATTAGCGACTGCGGGATGCGCGCAAGCGCAGACGACGTCTACGGCTGACCGCGCACAGATTGAGGTTGTCATCAAAGACTACCTTATGAAAAACCCGGAAATTGTTCGTGACGCCCTAGAAGAGCTCGACCGCAAAGAAGAAGCCGCGATGATGGCCTCTGTGCGCAAGTCAATTGAGGAAGATGATCGCGATGTGAAAATCGGCCCTGCCAATGCGAAAGTCACAATCGTCGAGTTTTTTGACTACAACTGCGGTTACTGCAAACGCTCAACCGATTGGGTGAACGCGACAATCAAAAAACATCCCAACGATGTGCGCGTGATTTTCAAAGAGCTTCCAATCTTGGATGGCCGCACGAAAACTTCTCGCAATGCCGCGAAAGCTGCCCTCGCCGCGCATAAACAAGGTAAATATCTTGAAATGCATACAGCATTGATGAATGCTAGTGGCCTAACGACAGAGCGCATCAATGCCGTTGCAAAAAGCGCTGGCGTGAATGTCAAAAAGCTCGAGAAAGATATGAAAGACCCTGAACTCGACAAAATTCTTGAAGATACACTGATACTTGCAAACCGTATCCCGTCTCTGACTGGCACGCCGTTTTTTATCATCAATGATATGATGATAGCGGGTGCAGACACGGACCGCTTACAAGCGTCGCTTGAGGCTGCGCTTGAAAGTTAAACGCATTACAGATAGGGCACCTCAATATCAGAGGTGACCATGCTACCGTTTTTACAAGCTTTATTTCCTGTTATCATAATCGTCGCCCTCGGGCGACTTTTGTCTGCGCGAAAGGTTATCGACAGCGCAGGCTGGCGCGGCATAGAACGGATAAGCTACTACCTTCTTTTCCCCGCACTCATCATAAGAGAAATTGCCCACGCGCCGTTTGAGACCGCGCCGTGGAAGCTCGCCCTTGCGCTGATTTTCGCTCAACTCATTATGGGCTCGATTGGTCTTCTAGCAGGCGAAGCGCGCGGCAAAGCCGCGAAAGGCTCTATCATTCAATCTAATGTGCGTTGGACGGCCTTTGTTTCACTCTCCCTTTCGGGCGCGCTATTTGGCAGTGAAGGTTTGGCGCTCGTCGCTATCTCAGCAGCCGCAATGATACCTATAGCGAATATTCTATCGGTATGGGCGCTCACGCGTTATGCAGATATAGATCCTGCGCGCACACCAAATGTGTTTCGTGACCTTCTCACCAATCCGCTCATAATCGCCTGCGTGATTGGCATTGTCCTTAACGTGCTGAAGTTGCCGCCAACGGGTATAGCCGATAAAACATTTCAACTCCTTGGCCAGTCTGTCATCGCGCTGGGCCTTTTAACAGCGGGAGCAGGCATTGATTTTGACGCACTCAAACGCGCAGGATTGCGAACGGCCTTCTGGTCAGTTATCCGCCTCACAGGGCTTCCCCTCGCCGCACTCGGCATTGGACTAGCGCTTGGCTTGCCGCAATTACACATATTAATAGCGGTACTCTGCACTGCGACCCCGACCGCGACGAATGGCTATATTCTTGCCAAACAACTCGGGGGGGACGCACCGCTATCCGCAAATTTAATTGCCGTGCAGACATTCTTATCTGTGCTGTCTATGCCGCTCATTTACACACTTGCGTTATATCTCACAGGCGGTTAGGCGGCCTTTTTAAAGTTAGTCATAGCCGTCGACGCCCCGCGAATAATCTCAGACGGCTTTAAACCTTCACCCAATCCTTCGCTAAGCGTCCGTCGCCAAAGCCGCGCACCAGGCTTACCCATATAAAGCCCCATAATGTGACGGATGAGGGCTTTGGTGGAGCGGTCTTTATCCTGCTGCGCTTCTGCATACCCAATCAGTTTTTCGACGATGTCTTCGCGCGACAAAGTTAACGGCGCATCGCCATGCACGAGGCTATCCACCTCTGTCAGCAGCCACGGGTTTTGATAGGCCGCACGACCATACATAATTCCATCGAGTGTGCGGCCCTCTTCTAGGCCCTGCTCCATTGTCGTTAGCCCGCCGTTCAGCACAATCTCAAGCTCTGGAAACCGCTCTTTTATCGCCCGCACGAGACCATAATCCAGCGGCGGCACGTGACGGTTTTCTTTAGGCGACAACCCCTTCAGCCAAGCTTTTCGCGCATGGATAATGAAATGCGTGCAACCAGCGCGGGCGACAGTTTCGATGAAATGCGGAAGCGTTTCTTCCACATCTTGGTCATCCACGCCTAAACGGCACTTCACGGTCACAGCTTTATCCGTCGCGTCGCGCATAGCGGCATAACACTCTGCTACGAGCGCGGGTTCTCGCATCAAACACGCCCCAAAAGCTCCCGATTGCACGCGATCAGATGGACAGCCTATATTGATATTGATTTCGTCATAGCCGACGTCACTCCCAATCGTCGTAGCCTTCGCCAATTTAACAGGATCAGAGCCGCCAATTTGCAGCGCCACGGGATGTTCGACCTCATGAAAGTCCAGTAACTGTTCACGCGGGCCGTGAATAACCGCATCCGCCACAACCATTTCCGTGTAAAGCAAAGCGCGCCTAGACAATTGCCGATGAAACCACCGACAATGCCGGTCTGTCCAATCCATCATGGGCGCAACACTTACTCTAAACTCTTGATTTTTTATAATATTATTTCTCATACAATCCAATAAGAGTATATCAATGTTGCAAATGTGACTATTTCACCTTCTGCCAAAATTGACAAAACTTTATTTCAACACACTGAACCCGCGTTTAACGCCATCGCGCCTCATCACGCGGGCATGCCAGTCTACCACAGAGGGAAATGCGGACAGGTCAAAGCCGAAATATGCAGGAGCGCGATCAATCCAGCCAATATGCATAATATCCGCAATCGAAAACTCGTCTCCGCCGAGGAAAGGTGATGCAGATAACGCCTGATCCATCACTCCAACTAGGCGTTGGCTCTCTGTGTTAAATCGATCAAAACCTGGCTGAAATTCGGGAAAATTGCGTTTGAAGTAACCAGCCTGCCCCATCATAGGACCAATACCACCTGTTTGAAAATACGTCCAAGCAATTGCATCAATTCGCAGCGCAGGGTCGATTGGCATAAGACCATTAAATTTTTCTGCTAGATAAAGCAAAACCGCACCACTTTCAAAAACACGGATTGGTTTCCCATTGGCTCCGTCTCGATCCACAATGGCTGGAATACGACCAATAGGGTTGATTTTTACAAAGGCATCCTGCTTTTGATCTTGGTCACTCAGGTTCAGAATGTTGAGCTTATAAGGCTGACCTAGCTCTTCGAGTGCAATCGTCACTTTTACGCCATTTGGCGTGTTCGCAGTGTAAACATCAATCATGTTATTCTGCCGTAGAACCTTGATTAGTTTGCGTAATCCGCCATTGGTGCAGTCTCGATTTTTATTTCATTTTCGAGTGTTTTATGGACTGGGCAAAGATCGGCTATTTCCATCATCCGCCGATGTTCTGCCTCCGTGAGATCGCCATCAACTTCAATGTAACGCACAAAGCGATCAACTTTGCCCTCAGTTTTTTCGCAATTGTCACAGTCTTGCGCATGAATACGGTCGTGCACAACCCTTACAGAAATTTTTTCGACCGAGAGCTTTTTTCTGCGCGCGTACATATTTAAGGTCATAGATGTGCATCTCCCCAATGCTGCGCCGAGATAGTCATAGGGCGTTGGGCCTTTATTCGACCCACCTACTCGTTCTGGCTCATCAATCACGAACTTATGCCGACCCACTCTGGCCGATGTGTAAAACGCTTTATTGGTTTTTCCTTCAACCAAAATTTCTTTTTCAACATCTGGCGCAGTCTCGACTGGGAGGCGCACCAAATACCGTTTTGCCCAACTTGCGATGATGTCTGCGGCAAAGGCTGCGTCACCCTTCCCTGATAAAAGATGTGTCGCATGGTCAAGGCTCACAAAATTTTTCGGATGCTTGGCTTGGACAAAAATCTTCGTCGCCTCGTCTATAGACACAGTATCATCGGATGGTGAGTGCATGACGAGGATCGCCGCGTTAAGAGATTTAAAGTCCTGAACATAAGACGTCACATCGTCGACAAAGGCTTGTTTGAATTCAAATGATCGCCCAGCCAACTGTATAACAACACGCTCCTCAGTTCTCAAACGGTCCAGATGATCAGAAAGGGCTTTGAGGATATGTTCAGGTGTAGCTGGAGCGCCAATCGTGGCCACGGCTTTGACCGAAGAAATTTGCGCAGCGGCAGCTAATGACACGGTGCCTCCAAAAGAGTGTCCGACAATTAGTTGTGGTGCTTGATAATTTTCTTCCAAGAATCGCGCAGCACTAAGTGTATCCTGAATACCTGACGAAAAATTACTATCGGCAAAATCACCTTCACTGCGGCCTAACCCCAAGAAGTCAAAGCGAAGAGTCGCAATACCTTGTTGGGAGAGATGCTCGGAAATATGGATAGCTGCCTTTATGCTTTTCGTGCACGTAAAACAATGCGCGAAAAGGGCGTAAGCCAAGACTGGCTGATTATCTGGGATGTGTAAAACTCCCGATAATGTCTGGTCATTCGGGCGTTGGATTTGGACGTCAGTTTTCATTTACTCGGCTTTCAGTTAGGATAAATTTTACGCAACGTCCCGATTAAGGCGGCCCATCGCAGCGACGCAATGTCCGTTAGGGTTTTCGCCAGAGCATGACCGTTCCCTGACCGCCATCCGCGCAAATGGAGACAAGCGCTTAGTTGCCAGACAACAAAAAAATTATGAGGTTTTCTCATTTAAAATCCTAGAAATTTGCGCCTTTAATGCGGGTAAAACTTCAGCCTCATACCAAGGATTACGTTTGAGCCACAAATTATTTCTTGGACTAGGATGAGGCATAACGAGCCTAGAGGGCATATAATCCCTCCATCTGGAAACACGTTCGGTGAGCGTTATCTGTTCGCCGTCTTTAATATGCCAATCAATGGCGTATTGTCCGATGATTAAAGTCAATTCCACGCCCTTAAGGCTTTCCAGTAATTGCGGCCTCCATAGCGCCGCACACTCAGAACGAGGCGGAAGATCACCACTCTTTCCCGTTCCTGGAAAACAAAACCCCATGGGCAAGATAGCAATCTTTTTGGGATCGTAAAAAACACTTTCGGAGATTCCCATCCAATCTCGCAATCAAACGCCTGACGGATCATCAAAAGGAATACCCTTTTTGTGCGTGATCCGTCCCGGGGCTTGGCCCACAATTAGAATTTTTGAGCTTGGGTCTCCTTGCAATATAGGCTTTGGGCCAAGTGGGAGATCTTCGCAGGTCGTGCAATTTCTAACTGAACGAATGAGTTCACGCAGGTCCTCATCAGACGGTTGAGAAATTGTCACAAAGACCTCCTAGAGCGACCTCCCTATAGACTTATCACAACACAGACTGTGCGCCAATGACAAGTACGGCAAGCCATGACAGAAGGTAAACGGGTGTGCGCAAATACGGAATACCTGCGATGTAGACAAGTGCATGTACGACGCGAGCAAAGAAAAAGATCATCGCCCACTGAGCCACAACAGGAACGATAGCGGCGTCTGATTTGGCGAAATAGGCAGCCGCCAAAACAACCGCAATAAAGGCCGGCATCGTTTCCACCATGTTGAGGTGCGCGCGTTGCGCCCTTTGCGCCCATAATGGCGGCTCGGGTTGTTTGGCGGGAAAGCCTTCAGGGTAATTATTTAAAAATGTGGGCAGTCCCCACGTAAAAAGCCTTGCTAGAATATAAGGCGTCCAAAGTAAGATGGTAAGAAGGCCGCTAAGTGCTAAATAGTAAAATGCAGTGTCCATGATGTCCCCTAAGTAAGTATAGTTCTAAACGAATTAGATTTAATTCGTTAGGACCAGTTGCTCACCAGAGTGGTTGTTTATCAAGCCATTGATTTTAATGTGACATCATCTGCAAAGAAAAAGAGACAATATGCAAAATTATGTCATAGTTTGGCGATATTTAGACGGAGAAACGTCGAACCTATCCTTGAATGCACGTGTAAAGGCTGCGGGAGACCGATACCCCGATAGTTTCGCAATTTCTTCAATGCTATGATTTGAATCATGAAGTCTCGCCAGCGCCTTTTGCATACGCCATTCTGAAAGATAGGTCATCGGCCCCATATCTAAGAGCTCACGAAACCTTTTTGCAAATCGACTGCGCGACATACCGACTTCTGACGCAAGACTATCAACTGACCAAGGAAAAGACGGGCTCGCATGAATTAACCCTAAAGAGCGTCCGATTTGGTTATCGCGATAGGCTGCAAGCACGCCCTTTAGTGTTTCAGTCTTGTGAATATTCATGCGTAGTAATTCTATAAACAGGACCTCTGACATCCGAATAACAGAGGCTTCTATAGCCAATTTCTTTGAGTAAACTTGGCGAATAAGTAGCTTAATAATGTCATCAAGCATTGCGTTAGAGGCTCGCTCGCTTTCTGAAATTATTTGGTATTTCGGAAGCTCATTCAGCAGCGGATGATCTGCGCCAGTCCTAAATGTAAAATGTCCGCAGACAAGTTTTGTTTTAGCCACTTCATCGCCATCACCCACAACAAACACACCGTTGCCATCATATCCAACATCTTCTAGAAGCGTTTCAAGTTTTGGGGCCTTTTCACAATCTGTGTCATACAGGACGTGGGAAGCGCCGCCCGTGATAAGTATCATGTCGCCTGCTGTAAGACTATGTTCTTCGCCATTATCAATTCTGACATTGAGCTGACCTTGAACAACCATATGGAATCGCGCGGCTTGTTTATGTTCCGGGACCTTAACGCTCCAAGGTTTTGAAAAATCCGTACGGAAATAAAACACGCCTTTTAGATTTAATGTATCAAGAATATCGCTAAGAATATCCATAACCTATTTTTCCTTCATGTATTAAGTTAGCACCCTTGGCCCAGCTCTTTATAGGAAAGCCAACTGGGTGCGGTTTTTATAGCAAGGCAAGCGTTTGCCCTTGAATGGCTTTGAGTACAGTCTTGGTGCCGCCCGACTTAATAATAACACGTCCTCCGAAATAAGCTGTCCAAATGAGATCCGCTTTATTCGCGGCTTTGGTATCTTTCAAAGCTACTGCG
The DNA here is from genome assembly GCA_964424575.1 of uncultured Caulobacterales bacterium. Taxonomy (GTDB): domain Bacteria; phylum Pseudomonadota; class Alphaproteobacteria; order Caulobacterales; family Maricaulaceae; genus Fretibacter. The sequence continues at coordinate 56,305 of CAYRIV010000018.1, forward strand.
ATAGCGTCTTTCATGCGCTGCATACTTGCCTGAACGACTTTTTCTGTTGGGCTATCAAACGGCGCTTGATCGACAGCTGCGTTGCAGAGTAGGCAGCCCCAACGCCCCCGCTTTGTTTCAGCGGCATCAACCAAGCTTTGCATCAGGGCGCTTATACGTTCGCCTCCCGTAAGACCTTCATTTCGCAACATCGCAACACCGTCTGAGACATTACCCTTGTCATATTTACCTAAAGCTTGGAGGTAGAGAGATCGCTTATCCCCAAAGGCCGCATATAAGCTACCTTTCTTAAGTCCAGTCGCTTTCATAATATCGGCGTAAGACGCACCTTCATATCCATGCTCCCAAAACACATCCTGCAGCGCCGTTAAAACGTCATCATTATTAAATTCACGCGGTCGACCCATTTCAAGGCTCCTTATTTTAACTCACATAAGTGTGATTACAATGTAATTGACCATTTAGTCAAGTAGTGTATTTAGGGATTAAGCAAAGCGATAGCAAGACGACAAGTCATCCATCGCCGCGCCTAAAAATTTAACTTAAACTTGACCGTTTGGTCATAAAAAATAGAGATTAAAATGAAACCTCATCACTATATCAAAACAGGCTTAGTCAGCACTTTACTTTACTCGGTGGCTGTCCTTGGCTCTGTTAGTATCTTTAATATGGCGCATGCCGCTACGATTGCGCCCACCGCAGCTGTTGCGACACAGACAACGGATGCGCCGAGCCCAACATCGGGGGCGTTTGTCCAAAAAAATAAATCACTCAAAGGTAGCTGGCAAATTCTAGAGGTAAATGGCCAAACAATCATTCGCTTTGAAGATGATTTTAAAGCGAGCCGCGGGCCAGACCTAAAGGTTTTTCTGTCACCGCACGGAATAGACGCAGTTAACGGGCAAACCGCAACTGACGGCGCAGTTTTGTTAGGGAAGTTACAAAACACTCGCGGGCGTCAGGATTATATTTTGCCCGCTGGTGTAAACCTCTCATCCTTTAATAGCGTCCTCGTACATTGCGAAGCCTTCTCCGTTCTTTGGGGCGGCGGCGCTATCTAGCGCCTTGCTCCAGGGCGATCCCCATCCCCACATGAGGGGATCGCCCAAATTTTATTTAGAAAGATAACCCATGACCTTACAAACCACATTGAGCCAATCCCTTCCATTATTGCTGACTGCAACCGCTATTCTTGGCGGCATAACTGCGTTCCAGGCGTCACCTTGGCTGGGAATTAATGCCCCCGATACCAGCTCAAAATTATTCATAAGTGGCTTAAGTCTTTTCGCCCTTAATGTTTTTTTGCTTGCGACATATTTCAAGCCTGTCGCGCCCGTCAATTCTTCAGTTGTAGTGTCATAGGAGGCGGCGATGACAAAATCTAAAACCGTTTTATCAGTAGCCTTGATTGCCCTTTTTACGGCCATCCCTGTAGTCAGCCAGGCTATGGAAGTTGATACGCAAAGCCGTCCTAAGCCTGTAGCTCAGTCAAAGTCAGCTCTCTCAAAGACACCTCTGAAGCTCTATGACATGCACTATATGAGGTCTGCACTCAAAGACGTCCAATTGACACTTATTGGACCTGTGCGCGTCACAATTGAAGATGACTACGTCCAAAGACGATTTGAGGTCATGACAACACGGGTTTCAAAACCTGTCAGCCATCCTGATCAAATTGCAAGCTCTGGCGGCGGGCAGTACTTTAGAGCCACCGCAGTCAAAACGGGCTTCAAATTTAAATTTTGATTTAAAACTATAATTACGAGGAGAAACTTATGCCTACCGAAACTACTATACTAGACTTCATCAACCATGACTGCTTATCCAGCATAGTGAGCGTACACACTCATGAGGATCAAGGAGTCACAGATGATGAAATGCTTGACGACAAAGCATCTGACGCG
>CAYRIV010000019.1:0-44731 GCA_964424575.1 uncultured Caulobacterales bacterium
GGACCCCCTGATTACAAATCAGGTGCTCTACCAGCTGAGCTATAGGGGCACTGGTAATAACTTGGTGCGAAACGGAATTCGCCGTAAGTGGGCGGGGTTTAGCGCTGTCTTTGCGCTCTTGCAAGATAGAAACTGCGCTTTTTTGCAAATTTTTTACCCACGAAAAAGCCCGACTATATCTCTGATCGCTACATAATTTTGTTCATTAACCCCAGCATTTTGTGCGTCTTTTCGGTGTAAGGCGGGAAGAGCGCTTTGCCTTGGCTAAAGCGGCTTTGATGGAAGACCCCTTTCATATGCGAGAACGTCTTAAACCCGTCCTCGCCGTGATAAGCACCCATGCCCGATGGCCCGACACCCCCAAAGGGCATGTCCTCTTGGACGACATGCCAGGCCGTTTCGTTGATCGATACGCCACCAGAAATAGATTGGGTGAGGACCTTTTCGCGTTTCGCACTGTTCTCGCCAAACCAATAAAGCGCGAGCGGGCGATCATGTTTTTGGACATAAGCGAGGCTGTCATCGAGTGTTTCCGATGCGATCACAGGGAGAAGCGGGCCAAAAATTTCTTCCTGCATGATTTTCATATCAGGCGTCGTTTCCGTCACCACGGTTAGCGGCACGCGGCGCTCTTTGGCGAGTTGCTGTTTGTCGTCATTGCCAGCAGTACGAATGCGCGCGCCTTTGTTCTCGGCGTCTTCGAGCAAAGTTTGTAGCCGCGCATAATGGCTGTCCGCGATGATGGACGTGTAGTCGGGATTGCCTGCAAAGGTCGGGTAGAATTCTTCGGCCTTTTTTATGAGCGCGTCTGAGAAGCTATCGATTTTGGCGGACGGCATGAGCACATAATCTGGCGCAACGCAGGTCTGCCCCGCATTGAGTGTTTTGCCGTTCACGATGCGCGGTATAGCGAGGTCCATATTGGCGCTGTCATCGATAATTGTCGGTGACTTGCCGCCAAGCTCTAGCGTGACAGGCGTGAGGTTTTGCGCCGCCGCTTTGGCGACGATGCGGCCGACATTTGTCGAGCCTGTAAAGAGGAGATGATCAAATGTGAGTGAGGAGAAAGCGGACGCGACATCAACGCCGCCCGTTGCAACGAAAACCTCATCATCCGAAAACTCTTGCGCGAGCACGGTTTTGAGAAGGCTAGACAGACGCGGCGTATATTCTGACGGTTTAATCATCGCGCGGTTCCCTGCCCCGAGCGCACCGATCAGCGGCATTATGGCGAGTTGTAGCGGGTAATTCCACGGGCTGATTATGCCAATAACGCCAAGCGGTTGCGCAAGAACCCGATTTTTCGCGGGCAGAAATTGCAACGCTGTCGGCACTTTACGTGGCCGCATCCAGGCTTTGGTGTGTTTTAAGGCATGACTAATTCCGCCTTTAATCACCATAATTTCAGCAATGGTCGTTTCTTCATAGGCGCGGTTGCCAAAATCCTCTGATATCGCTTTTTTGAAGGATTCAGCATTGTCCTCAATCAGCGCGCCGAGTGTTTTCAGCTTGGCTTTGCGAGTCTCCCATGTGGAATTAGGCTCTTTGTTGAAAGCGGTCCTTTGCGCGGCAAGCACAGCGTCAAGATCAAAACCCCATCCTGCTTTGGACGCGCCTTTGGTATCCATATCAATTCTGACCATCGTAAAATCCTACTCTTTTTGTTTTATATGTATTCTAGTTTGCGGGTGCTTTGGCGTCACCGTTTTTGACGGCAAGCCACGCTTGGTCAAGCACATGGGCGCGAATGGCTTCAGATTCTTCGCGCGTGAGCTGTTCATCGAACGCGACCATACCCGTACCAGACATAGACCCGCCGCGCACAACCTCGTCCCAGAGCTCAGCGTCGGCGCTGATTTGTGACCAGCGCAAATCAGGAGTGACGCCAGAGGCCATAACAAGTACACCGTGGCACATCATGCAGTTATCGTTATAACGCTGAAAACCAAGGGCTTTTTGGGCATCATCCCCAAACACGGCCGCCTTTGGCGTGCGCTCCGCCATAGAGCCCATAAATTCAGGTACCTCGCCCGTCCCGCCAAGTTTAAAGACCACAACATGGCCGACATCAGGCGCGACTGCTTTTTCCCAAAGCGCGCCGAATGTGACACCCCACGCGCTGCCCCAACCCGTGGCGATGGCGATATACTGTTCACCGTCAATTTCAAATGTGGACGGCGCGGCTTGGATGCCGCTATTGACTTGTTGGCTCCAAAGCTTGTCGCCTGTTGCTGCATTATAAGCGGCAAATTCACCGTCGACTTTGCCTTGAAAAACGAGGCCAGAAGAAGTCGATAGAACACCACCGTTCATTGGGCTTTTGTGGTCAACACTCCACACTTCTTTTTGCGCGACTGGATCCCAAGCAAGTAACTTGCCTGAGGCTGTGGCTTTAACGGCGTCGAGCGTACCCGCTGGATAGACAGGCGGCACGCCCGCGGCGAGATTATAGCCTAAATTCCATTTTGGATTTTTCGTGGTGTTTTCAGGCGCGTCTTGGATTATTTGCACCATGGTCTGCGCGGGGATATACGCAAGGCCTGTATCAGGGCTAAAGGCCATAGGGTGCCAATTATGCGCCCCAAAAGGTGCAGGGATGGCCACAAAACCGTCGCCAGAGGTATCGCGTGCGGCTGGATTTTCAATCGGACGACCGGTCGCGTCAAGGCCTGTTGCCCAAGTCATATTTTTCTCAAATTTCTCGCCAGAAATATACTCGCCTGTCGCGGCGTCGAGTACATAGAAGAACCCATTTTTGGGCGCCTGCATGACTACGCGGCGCTTCGCACCGCCCTCACCTACAGGAAGATTTGCCAGAATAATTGTTTGCGTCGCCGTATAGTCCCATTGGTCGCGCGGGGTTGTTTGGAAATGCCATTTATACGCCCCCGTATCCGCGTCAACGGCAAGGATTGACGACAGGAAAAGGTTATCGCCTTTGCTCTCTGGGTCGCGGATATCGGCGTTCCACGGTGAACCGTTTCCGACACCGATGATGATGCTGTCATTGACCTCATCATAGACAATCGCGTCCCATGCCGTACCGCCCCCGCCATCTGTGACCCAGCCGCCCGTCTCACCCCAGCTGTCATTCGCGAGCTTTGCGAGAATGTCGTCAGATACTTCGCCGTCAGGTTTTTTATCGGGATTTGGAACGGTGTAGAACCGCCAAACCTTCTCGCCCGTCTCTGCGTCATAGGCGGTCACAAAGCCGCGAACGCCTAGCTCGCCGCCCCCGTTACCGATGAGTACTTTGCCTTTCACGACACGCGGCGCGCCTGTAATGGTATAGGGGCGCGATTTATCAACCGTCAGCGTACTCCAGACGACCTCGCCTGTCTTGGCGTCTAGCGCTTCGAGACGACCGTCAAATACGCCGAGATAAACCTTGCCGCCATGCACAGCCACGCCGCGATTAATCACATCACAACAGCCTTTGGCCGCATCTTCGCCAGACACTTCTGGGTCATAAACCCAAAGCTCCTTGCCTGTTTTAGCGTCAAGGGCGTGCACCACGGACCAAGCGGAGGTGACATACATGACCCCGTCCACGACAATCGGCGTGGCTTCGACGCCGCGACTGGTCGAGAGGGGATAAGTCCAAGCAACACCCATCTCGCTGACATTGTCTGGCGTAATTTTGTTAAGGCGCGCATGGCGCTGCTCGTCATATGTCCCGCCGTAAGTGAGCCAGACTTCGGGGGTGTTTTTGGCGTTGAGGATAGCCGCTGTATCTACCGCATCGATTGTCAGCGTTTCAACCACGTCTGCACGTTTAGTCTCGGTCTCAGAGCTTGTCCCGCTACAGGCTACAAGCCCAATAGATGCACACAAAAAAAGCGTTGAAAGTAGAGTTTTGTAGATTTTATTATTTGTCATGGTCTGTCCCCCTATGCACAATTTTGCATATCACAGCGGCGTGGAACCAATTGTCAGCTGGATGACATTACGCGACATCAACCTTAAGCGGGCGCGGGCACCTCGTCCATAACCTCACCTGTCTCGATAAATTTAATCACGTTCATCAATCCACGCATGACAATCTCCATGCGACATTCATGGGTCAGAGCAGCCGCATGTGGCGTAAGAACGACATTTTCCATCGCGATAAATGCGTCTCTCACCTTCGGCTCGTCCTCAAACACGTCTAGCCCTGCGCCCGCAATATGACCCGACTGAAGCGCTGCAATAAGCGCGTCTTCGTCAATCAATCCGCCCCGCCCTGTATTGATAAGAAACGCACCTTTTTTACAGGCTGCGAGCGTCTCAGAGTTGATTATATGATGGGTGTCTGGCGTGTGGGCAGTGTGCAGCGAGATAATATCAGAGCGGCGCAGAAGTGCGTGCAAATCCTCAACACGGGTCGCGCCAACCTCTGCGGCTGCCTTTGCACGCGCAGAGCGGTTCCAATAGCTGACCTCCATGCCAAAGCCTTTGGCGCGGCGCGCGACACCCTGCCCAATATCGCCAAAGCCAACAAGACCCAGACGTTTGCCGTGCACACGCGCACTCGTCAGCGGCTCGGTTGTAGGCCATTGTCCCGCACGAATATAGCGCTCATGCTCATTGAGGCGGCGGCAAGTCGCAAGAATGAGCGCGAAAGCGTGGTCGGCAGTGTCTTCTGCGACGACGGGGGTATTGGTGACTGTCATCCCACGTTTAGCGGCGGCGTAACGGTCTATCGTATCAAACCCGACGCCTAGATTTGCAATGAGGCCGACTGTTTCAGGAAAAGCCTCAATCTGTGCGGCGCTAATTTTTTCAAGTGATGTCGCGACTAAGGCAACCGCCCCTGTCATGTCGACGCCCTCGCCTATTGTGCGGAACTCAAGTGGCTCACCGCCTGCGCTTAAAGGCGGTATGGGAAGATCACGACTGGTCAGGATAAGATGCGGCATGCCCTGTCATAGCGCGACAGATCTATCATGCAAGATGTTCTAATTTGCAGGCCATCAATTAGCAGGTATGCGCGCGCGGAACTTAAACACGATGGTCGAATCTGGATCTGTGGCCGCAAAAGACCCCTGCGGCGTAAAACAGATAAAACGCACATTCGCGTCATAAGCATTTGGCGTTGCCCCGTAACTGCACTGACCAACATTTGTCGGGGCAGTTAGGCTGTCAGAGAAACGCACGTCGCTGCCATAACTAAAAGTCACTCCCGGAGAGCCTGTTGTCTCCATGATCACGGGGTCAGTTTCGGGTCCCGCACCATCAATATCGCCGTTAAAAAACACGATATCCGTCGGGAAATTATCGACAAGGAAGAGGCTGTTATTATCAATCGCAATATTGCCAGTATTGGTGATTGAGATTGAATAAATTACGTCATTTCCAGGAATAGCGTAGGCATCGCCGCTACCCGTGGGGTCGAAAACTTCAACCGTTTTTTCAGACGTCAGCTCGGGAGCAGCGGTTGTAACGGTTAAGTCTGCAGTATCGTAATCATCACCTTTTTTATCATTTGGCGTCGAATCAAGGTCTGGCTCGGCCATAGATGTCACGCCAGCTTCGTTCGTAATCGTGCCTGTGGTGGCGGTCACTGTCGCTGTAATTGTCAGTGTCGCCGTTGCGGTTGGCGCAAGCGAACCTACAGTCCAAAGCCCTGTACTTGCTGTATAGCTGCCTTGGCTAGGTGTGGCAGAAACAAAGTTAAGGCCTGCAGGCAAAAGATCGGTTACTTCAACAGCCGTGGCCGCAAGTGTACCTTCGTTCTCGACTGTAATAGTATAGATAACGTCTGTGCCCGTTACAGGAGCAGCATTATCAATATCTTTTGCGAGGGCCAAGTCAGCGGCTTGGGGGCAAAATTCGATAGTGTGTAAACCCACGCCTTGCTGACCTGGTGAAGGATTAACAGCTGGATCATTGTCATATTCAATAAGTACATTATCGACGGGTTGACTTATTGTGACCCACATATTGCCATCAGACGTCGCTGACGCCGAGGCGGCAATACCTGTGACAACATTACCTGCGACACTATTTGACGGTCCACCAGAAATTGTTACTGGAACGCTAACGCCGCCCAAGGACGCTGTGACCGTCATTCGATCAATAAAGTTAATGTTGGCCGTCGTGTCAGGGTTTTCATCAACATCAAACATACCAAATTGAAGCGAGTCCACGCCGACCCCTGCCACGCCGACGTCAAAATCTAAATCGACTTGGCGCGCGCTTGTATCAAAATTGACAACGTAAAGCAGTGACGTTGCCGACGGCTGTCCACCTGTTAAAAGATTAGATAATAAAGGCGTTTGACCGCCAAATGCAGCGTTGTTGACAAAAAATCCTGTATCATTTGAGAATGTAAAATCGAAGGGCGTGCCATCATCTGCTGAATAGCTATTTGTTAGAGTCCCAGCTGCCCATGTCTGTCCAGGCCAACTCATCATGCCAGGGGCCGCACAAGACAATGGGTCTGGCGGTGCGGCGGTTGGCGCAACTAAAGTAATATTCGCCGTCGCTGTATCGTCTTCATTTGGCGCTAATGCGCGGTTATCAGGTGTCGAATCTAGGTCTATCGTTCCCGATGTGAAGACTTCAGTCGTGAAAACACCACTTCCTGACGCGCTTGCGCTCGCGACGATGTTGAGTGTTCTGACGCCGCCTACTGGAATGGGGCCAGGTACCGTCCAGAGGCCAGACGCGACGTTATAGTTTCCGCCTCCGTCATTGCTGACATGCGCCAGACCCGTTGGTAAAAATGCATCGACACTGACGCCGCTCACAGGATTAGGGCCGTCATTGTTTAGTGTGATTGTAAAGCTTGTCTCCTGTCCTGGCGAACGCGTTGCGCTGGTTGGGCTAATCGCGAGTGATAAATCTGCCGTAGGCCCAGGCGTTGGCGTCGTCATGTGTAGGTGGAATTGTCGCAAAGACCCTGTATCTGCGCCAGCACTGTCACATATACGCAGTGTCCAAATCCCTGTGATAATCTCGCCATTAAAAGCTGATAGCGCATTGGATGGACCGCGCACATTACTCGTATTCGCATATGTCGCGACATTAGGGTGAGCGTTGCCCGCAATGGTTGTCGCTCCGTCGCGAAGGCGCACATTCAGATTATCCGCATTACCGCCGACGCCGTTAATGATTGTGCGGTTCGTCCCTAGGGGTGATATCAGTTGTACCTGCAAATCCCCACGCCAAGTATGGTCTGCGACAACGCCGACCTCAAGATCAAGCAAAGTACCTATGTCTGTCACATTGATAGTTTTTTGACCAAAGCCCGTAAAACATTGATTATCGGGAATTGCTGATGTGCCCGTCGTGTTAGACCGCGTAAAAGACACCTGCGCTGAAGCCGTCGCAGTAAGTGAAAAAAAAGCAAGCAAAAGCAATGCGATACGCATAGCACACGCAGCGAACGACAGCTTCGTCTGGGGTTTTAATGCCCTCATAATATCATCCCAATTCCCCCCTAGTTTCACAAACAAGCATTAGCGAAGCGTAAAGGGCACGCATAATTGAGAGGATATGGACGGAAAGTGCTAAGAAAATATTGGTTTGGCGAAAATGACGACTAACGCTCAGGTGAAAATATGGCTGAACGCGTTGCTAGAGCAGGCTCATCCCAAATAGGAGCAACGCGGCGAGGACAACCGTCCAGACCGCGATGTTTACGCGGAGCGCTTTTTGCGCGCGTTTGCGTTCGCTAAAGATACGTGGACGAATGCCTTTCCATGCAAACACAAGCTGCGCCGCGAGTAAGACTGACACAATATTAAGTCCTAATAAAATCGAAGCTTTTTGTGCTTGTTGATACTCCCCTGTCCCTAGAAATAGCGCCGCAGCCGCAGACGGCGGCAAAAGCGCGACCGCCACCATCACGCCCACCAAGGCGGATGACAATCCCGTCGTCAGTGAAAGCGCGGCTGCCGCCCCAGAGGCGAGCGCCAAGACTACAATTGCAGGGCCGATAGTCGTTCGATCCAGTAATTCTTGGCTGGTGAGATCTACTGGCATAAAGAGGGCAATTAATAACGCCGTCGCAAACCCAATGAGAAAACCTGCAAGTCCCGTTTTCGCAGCGCGAAACATAAGGTCAGTATTGCCCAAGGCCGTTCCAAGAGAAAATGCCAATATAGGTCCAAGCAACGGGGCAATCACCATTGCGGCGATAACTATCGTCACGCTGTCACTATTGAGGCCAATCGTGGCCACGATTGCCGACAGTATCGTCAGCACTATAAAATTTACATCAAGCGATATATCTTTATTGACGCTTTGCTCCAAAGATTCCCTTAGCGCCCCGTTTGAGCTTTTCTTTTCTGCTCGTTCTTTTGCGTCTTTTTCAAGTTTTTCGACCACCCGTTCTGGCAATGGCAGCGATGCCTCAAGCGGCATAATATTGATGCGCCAATCTGGACAAGCTGAGAACGCTGTTTGCAGAGAGTCAACAAGCGCCTGACCATCTTTTGGCTCGACAATAATATCCATCGCCTGCTCATACCGGCCATAGCCAGTATCAAGCGACCAATCGACAGGTTCTGCCTCGTTCACAAGGGCAATAATCTGGTCTTTATAACTACTGGGGAATGTAACTTTGAGAAATTTCATAAGGACATAGATAGACGCGCACACGCCTTAGGGTCAATTGAGACTACCGCTATTTTTGCAAATTGAGGTTACGAATTTTTTACACCAGAGAGCGGGACTCGGAGCCAATTAGCTGTTAGATTTTAGTTAAGAGTGTAATCAAAAAAGACCGAGCCGCAATTTTAGCCGCTGAGTGTCTGGGAGACTTTTACAGCGTGAGTGCGGTACAGCCTAAAAACGTAAGTCAGAAAAGCGCGCTTGCGCGGCTGTTTGCCGTGGCGCAATTTTTACTTATAGGTCTGGCGCTTTATTTCCTAGCGCGCGCAACAATAGCCTTTCTCGCCCCTGAAAGCCTCTGGGACGCACCGCCGTCTACGCAAGTCATAGCCGGACAAACCAGTGCTCAAACTGGGGTAAGACTTAACCTTAACTTTGATCCCTTCCACCGCAATCAGACCATCGTTGATGATATCATTGAAGTTGGGACAGACGCGCCAGAGACAACGCTTAATCTGAAACTTTTTGGACGGCGTGTGGGTCCCAAGGGAAGTGCTGTTTTGCAAACCTCTGACGGCGCGCAAAAGACCTATAGCATTGGCGACGAAATCATTGATGGCGTCACCCTCAAAGCGGTTCACCCTGGATATATTGTTCTGTCCCAAAGTGGGCGGATTGAACGGCTGACGTTTGAGCGCGAGAGTGAAACGTCGCTTTTAACACCAGATACGGCGTCAGACGATGGTGCGTCGCTTTTGATACCCACTATTAATCAGAGCGCTAGCGTTCAAGCGACCTTCACCTCGGATATGAAAGCTATTCCGAAAACACTTGATATGAACGCGTTTTTGGAAGGTGTAAATTTTGCGCCCGCTATGAACAACGGCAAATTAGCAGGTTATAGAATTACGCCGAAATCAGGATTTATCAATCTCACAGACATTGGGCTTAGCTCTGGTGATATCATCACGCGCATTGGCGGCATTGATCTCGCCTCGCCGACGCTGAATCCCGCCTCTATTCCTTCCAAGCTTTCTGGGAAATCCCAAATTCCTCTCACCCTCATTCGCGACGGCCAAACCGTCTCACTGACGCTAGGTATATAGCATGACATTTTCTCAAAACTCTCAATTCAAAAACGTGATGCAAAAATCTTCGCTGACAATAGCATTAATGGCATCCGCGATGACAGCTAGCTTAGCCTTGCCGCAAACCGCCTTTGCCCAAGATCACCAGATCACCATGCAACAAGCCGACATTCGCGCTTTCATTGATGATGTGTCAATGGTGACAGGTAAGACATTCCTGATTGATCCGCGCGTACAAGGCAAAGTCACCATCTCGTCTGATGAGCGTCTGTCAAAAGGCGAAGTTTTCGAGGTTTTCAAAGATGTCATGCGCGTGCACGGCTACACGCTGACCCGCACTGCGACAGGCGAGTACCGCGTCACCCTCCTACAAGGCTCAGCCCAAGACGCACCTTTCACGACGACAAATGGCGTCAATGGACGCATGGCGACCACCGTGCTTAAGCTCTCTTATGAAGATGCGGCCGCCGTAGCTAAACTCGTCAAACCTGTCTTGCACAGCCAAGGCATTGTTAGTGCCGCATCAGGTGGCAAAGTGCTCGTCGTCACCGATTTCCCTGAAAACATTCGCAAAGCCCGCGAGATTGTCGCCGCCATGGACACGAATGGTCGTGTGATTGAAACGGTACGGCTGACAAACCTTACTGCGCTTGATGCCGAAGACGCGCTCAAAGCGCTCTCTGGTGCGCGCCCGACGTTTAAAGCGGTCGCTATGCCGGGGAGTAACAACCTCCTGCTCGAAGGCGAGCCAGCTGAAATTGCGAGACTAAAATCTGTCTTGTCGCAAATGGATGCAGGCGGGGCCGCCCCACGCGGCGCAGTCAGCGTAATACCGTTACGCTTTGCCGACGGCGGTGAACTCATTGAGATGCTCAACGGTCTCCTCCCCGCCTATGTGCGGGAAGGCCAAGCCCCGCCGACGGTCGCCTATGACGCAGGCAGTAATGCGCTTATCATCAGTGCGACAGGCGAGACTCAGCAATCACTTGAGACCATTATTCGCCGCCTTGATGTGCGTCGCCCGCAAGTGCTTGTCGAAGCGATTATCGTCGAGATATCAGATGATGCGGCGCAAGAGCTTGGCGTACAATTTGCGCTTGGCGGGGTGAACGGAAATTCAGTGCCATTTATCGGCACCAACTTCTCACGCAGCGCGCCCAATATCCTCGCGCTTGCAGGGGCAATCGCAGATGACAATGTGGGCCTTGGTGAAAATTCATCACTTGAAACAGCGGCAGTCAATTCCTTGCTGGGGCTAGACGGCGGCACGGCAGGTTTTGGCGGCGTGTCCAATGACACCTTATTTTCTGTCATTCTCAATGCGGTCGAGAGCGATGATAATAGTAATATCCTCTCGACACCTTTTGTCACCACACTGGATAACGTCCCCGCGACATTTCTCGTCGGTCAGGAAATTCCTATTACGACGGGCGAAAGCATTGGCGGTAGTAACGTCAATCCGTTCCGTACATTCGAGCGCATCCCTGTTGGCATTCAGCTTGATGTGCTACCGCAAATTAGCGAGGGCGATGTCATTCGTCTTGAGATTACGCAAGAGGTCTCGTCTATTGCAGGCGCGTTAAGTTCAGTCTCGTCTGATTTCGTGACCAATAAGCGTTCTATCGCGACAACAGTCCTCGCCGATGACGGCGAGATTATTGTGCTAGGCGGCCTTATCCAAGACGATGAAGAAACGAATATCTCCAAAGTCCCCTTGCTCGGCGATGCGCCTGTGATTGGCAATTTGTTTCGCTCAAAAGGTAAATCGCGCACGCGCACAAATTTGATGGTGTTTCTGCGCCCGACAATTTTGCGCAATGGCCGCGACGCGCGCACACTCACTGAGGAACGTCTCAGACAAATTCGCCGCGCCGACATTTTACAATCGGGCCGCGAGACGTCGAAACTTGATGAGGTCTTTGACAACTCAACCTATACAGTGCTTGACGGAAATCAGTAATCTTGAACGCGCCTGCGCACATATCCATTCCGCGCCTCAGCTACGCCTTTGCCCGCGCGCATGGCGTTATGACGACAGTCATCGATGGGCAACCAACGCTTATTCGTCGCGCGGATACCACGCTTGAGGCCTGCTTAGAAGCGCGCCGCGTCGCAGCCATGCCGCTCGCGATTAAAGAGGTCGGCGGGTCTGAGTTTGAAAACTTCATGGGCCAGATTTACACGAGTGGCGATTTATCAGAGACCGCAGAGGACGCGCTCGACGGCCCCGAAGGCTTATCCGCACTTGCCGACAACCTTCCGCGTACATCAGACCTGCTCGATAGTGATGACGACGCGCCCGTTATCAAACTTATAAATGGCATTTTGCAGGAAGCCATCAAAACGCGGGCTTCAGATATTCATATTGAGCCTTATGAGAACCGCCTTGCTGTGCGCTTTCGTATCGACGGCGCATTGCGTGATATGCTGTCTCTATCCGCGCGCTTGTCTTCGACAGTTGTCTCACGCGTGAAGGTCATGGCGCAGCTCGATATTGCCAAAAAGCGCACGCCTCAAGACGGCCGCTTTTCGCTTAACCTCGGTGAGCGCGCGGTTGATGTGCGTGTCTCGACCCTACCCTCGCAATACGGCGAACGGGTGGTGATGCGGATATTGGAAAAGACGAGCAATCTGCTGAACCTCTCTGACCTTGGTATGGCGAAGGGTGAGCTTGAAAATTTTGAAAAAGCCATAAGCCGCCCCAACGGGATTATTCTCGTCACGGGGCCGACGGGCTCTGGCAAAACGACAACGCTTTACGCCGCGATAAGCGGGCTGAATGATGGCTCACGTAATATCCTCTCTGTCGAAGACCCAGTGGAATATGCGCTGGACGGTATTGGTCAGACCCAAGTCAACACGCAAATTGGGATGAGCTTCGCGGCCGGCTTGCGCGCCATTTTGCGCCAAGATCCAGACGTAGTGATGGTCGGAGAAATCCGCGATCCTGAGACGGCAGAGATTGCCGTGCAGGCGGCACTGACGGGGCACCTTGTGCTCTCAACCGTTCACACCAACTCTGCCGTGGGCGCTATTACGCGCCTGCGCGATATGGGGGTAGAGCCGTTTCTGCTCGCCTCGACTGTGACGTCTATTGTGGCGCAACGCCTCGTGCGTCGCCTCTGTTCAAGCTGTAAAACGCCTTACACGCCAACGCCGCGTGAGCTCTCAGATCTCGGTATTGCGCGTCTGCCCGCCACGCCCTTTTACAAAGCGGAAGGCTGCGAGAGCTGTCGCGGGATTGGTTATCGCGGTCGTGTGGGGCTCTACGAAATTGTTGAGATGGACGATACGCTGCGCGCGATGATTCACGATAATGCCTCAGAGTCTGAGATGTCACGTCATGCATTTAAATCCCGCGACACGCTCCTGCAAAGCGGCGCGGCGCTTGTGATATCAGGTGAGAGCAGTTCCGAAGATGTGCTGCGTGTCTGCCGCGCCAACACGGATGTTGAGATTTAAGCGTGGAGACGTTTGATTATACCGCCGTCGATAAGCTCGGCAAACGTTTGTCTGGGTCTATTTCGGCGCGAAGCGCGAGGGAAGCGCGTGACCAATTGCGCGGCCGCGCCCTCACCCTCACAGACCTAAAATCGGCCAAGCAAAAGGGGAATTCACGGCTACGATATGAACGTACCATCTCGCATAAGGACCTGACCCAAGCGACGCGGCAACTCTCAATCCTTATTGACGCCGCCACTCCGATTGAAGAATCGCTCAAGGTTGTCGCGCTGCAATTTGAAAAATCGCCAATGCGGCAAGTGCTGCTTGATACGCGCGCACGGGTACTCGAAGGCGCGCGCCTGTCTGAGGCCATGGCGGCGCATCCCAAAACATTTAACGCGCTTTTTACAGCCATGATTGCTTCTGGCGAGACATCGGGCCGTCTCGCCCCTGTCATGTCTCGGCTTGCGGAGGATCTTGAAGCCGCGCAAAAAATCCGCCGAAAAATACTTGCCGCGACAGTTTATCCGATG
Organism: uncultured Caulobacterales bacterium; assembly: GCA_964424575.1. Taxonomy (GTDB): domain Bacteria; phylum Pseudomonadota; class Alphaproteobacteria; order Caulobacterales; family Maricaulaceae; genus Fretibacter. Next base: position 13,604 of record CAYRIV010000019.1, read on the forward strand.
GTGTTATCGGTTGTCGCGCTGGCAGTTGTCGTGATTTTAATGGTGCTTGTTGTGCCCAAAGTCGTCGCGCAATTTGATACCTTCGGACAAGAGCTGCCGCTGCTCACACGCGCCGTAATGGCTGTTTCTGAATGGTTACAGAATTTTGGTTTGGTTGCCGCAATCGGTATTGCGATATTGATTTTAGCGATTTCTCAGGCTTTACGAAATGAAACGATAAAACGCAAATGGCACGGCACAAAACTGCGCCTGCCGTTCATTGGGCCGCTGACAAAAAGCCTGAACTCCGCACGCTTCGCCCGCACGATTGCAGGCTTAATAGAGGCTGGCACACCATCACTCACAGCTATGGAAACCGCGCGTCACACGCTCAAAAATGTTGTTATGCGCGACGCTGTCACCAAAGCCGCAACCCGCGTGCGCGAAGGGACAGCCATCAGCGTGGCGTTAAAAGAGAGCGATGTTTTCTCCCCACTTGTGACTCAAATGGTGGCGGGCGGCGAGGCGAGCGGCAATGTCGGCCCCATGTTTTCAAAATCAGCCGACTATCTCGAAGGCGAATTTGAAAGCGTAACATCCGTCTTCTTGAGCTTGCTCGAACCTCTGATTATTATCTTTCTGAGCTTGATAGTCCTACTGATTATCGGAGCGATATTTATTCCTATTCTTCGGCTGAACACGCTTGCATTTTAATGGAGTCTTTTATGACCAAACCTGACATTCAAAAACGTAAAAAGGACCGCGGCTTTACGCTCGTGGAAGTCATGGTTGTGATGGTAATTATTGGGTTGCTCGCAACATTTGTCGTCATCAACGTGCTGCCAAGCCAAGACAAAGCCATGGTGCAAAAGGCCAAAGCCGATATCAGATTACTTGAACAGGCCCTGGAAATGTACCGCCTTGATATGCTTGATTACCCTGATGAGCAGGCAGGGCTACAAGCGCTGCGCACCCTGCCCGCTGGCGCGGACAATGTAGACCGTTACCGCCAAGGCGGCTATGTCAAATTCCTCCCGCAAGACCCCTGGGGGCGCGACTATCTTTACCGATATCCTGGCGACCATGGCGTGATTGATATTTTCTCTTATGGCCAAGACGGTGAAGAAGGCGGCGAAGGTCAAGCCAAAGACATTGTGAGTTGGGAACCTTAATCCTGCGACGACGTGCAAACATATCTCGCGAAAGCGGCTTTACACTTGTAGAGCTTTTGATGGTGCTTGTCGTCATCGGATTGATGAGCAGCGCGGTGGTGATCAGCCTACCCAAAGACCCGCCCAAAAGCCGCGCGATGAGTGAGGCGCTACACACACAATTTAACCAAGCCGCGCAAGAAAGCCTTTTGTCTGCAACACCCGTTGCCTTTGGGGCAAACGCCGAGCGTTATGCGTTCTATAAATATGACGGGCTGACATGGATGGCAGCCCCTGCGCAGGACTGGCCAAAAGATATTAAAATCGCGCTTAACGTCGACGGCGATGACGTGAAATTTGCCGAGACTCTGTCACCCTTAGTCGTGTTTGAACCTACTGGGGACTCGTCTGTATTTACGCTAAATCTGAGTGATTTTGACGGGCGTTATACTATTTCTTCAATGGGCAATGGCCGCATTATATTTGAGAGCGGGTCATGAGACAGCGCGCTCACGAAAACGGATTTACTCTCGTGGAAGTCCTCGCCGCTTTGCTCGTCTTTAGCCTCTCTATCATTGGTTTGACCCATGCGGGCACGCAAAGTGCGCAAGCCATTAGCGTCATCACAGAAAAATCTCTCGCAGGCATCGCCGCCGATAATGTCCTTGTGCGTGCGCGATTGATGCCGCTCAAACTGGGTACAGTGAAATCTGAACAATCACAGATGGGGCAAGATTTTTTGGTCACTGTCACCACCGAAAAAACGGAGTCGCCTGACTTTTACACACTCACCGCCGAGGTCAAAATAGAGGGTGGCACGCAAATCCTTATCTCGCGCCAAGCCTTTCGGACGCGCTGATGAGGATTAAAAACAAAGTTAGAAAAGAGCTTAAAGATGAGCGGGGTTTCACCCTCGTTGAAGTCTTAATCGCACTATTTATCTTCTCTCTCATCAGTGTTGGCGCCACCTCTGCATTGACGTCGTCCCTGCGCGGGCAAGCGCAAATGGAAACGCGCCTAGATGAGATATCAAAATTCGATTCGCTGCGCGCCCTTTTGCGGGCCGATATGGCGAGCCTGACGCTTTATCCCCGACGCGACGCCTATGGCTCACAAGCGCGCTATAGCTTCTCGCTCGCGGGTGACGCGCTGATGGACTTTACGCGCAGCGGTCGGGCTAACCCGATGAATGAGCCACGCGGAGACTTGCAACATGTGGCTTATTTTCTCAAAGATGGTGCACTCGTGCGGCGCAGCTACGCCGAAGTGAACCCTGCGCCAAATTCGGAATTTACAGACCGCGAGATGCTCGACAATATCGTGAATGCCGAGTTCAAAGCCATCGGCTATTTTGAAAGCCAAGGCGCGCAGGGCTTTGAGATGGAGCTTGAAAAATTTGTTTTAGAGGCAGGCAAAGGACGCACATATTCAGAGGGCGTGACATCGCTTGAACTCAAAGCCGTCAAACTCGATCTGGAGTTTGAGGACGGCCTGACTCTCACACAATACTTCGAGATTGGTTTATGAGCCCGCGCGCGACCAAAGACAGAGGCGCAGTCCTGCTGACAACCCTCCTTGTCATGAGCCTGATGGCGACCGTTGCGGTCAGCATTATGGATGATGTGCGCTTTGCCCTTAAACGCACGGCCAATGTGCAGGCTTACGCCCAAGCCGATTGGTATGTTTCTGGTGCGGAAGCGTATGCCCAAAACTATCTCGAAAACCTACTCACGAAAACAGACACGACCGCCTTAAACACAGGACTGTTGCAGGGTCAGCCAATAATTTTACCGCTGGAAGGCGGGACTATAAATCTATCTATCCGTGACGGTAGTCAATGTATGTCCCTCAGTGATCTACGCGAAAACGACGGGCGGCGGCTATTTAGGCAGCTTTTGGAAACGCTCGGTTGGTCAAGTTTGTCTGCGGCAAATTTTACATCTGTCGCCACCGATTGGATTGACGAAGATACACAAGCCTTACCCGGTGGTGCAGAAGATTACGCTTATCTGGGCAAGACGCCGGCCTACCGCACACCCAATACAGCCTTTGCCTCAACGGGTGAATTGCGCGCGCTATCGGGATTAAAGACTGAGGATTACGCGGAGCTACGCCCCTATGTTTGTGCGCGCGAAAACAGCCCAACATATATTAATATTGATACGCTCTCACCCCTCCAAGCCCCCCTGCTCGCCGCCCTCCTTGGTGGTGTTGATAATATCGGCACGGCGCAATCCCTCATCACGGAGCGTCCCGCCCAAGGCTATCAAAACTTGCAAATTTTAAACGCCTCAAACGCGCTTGCGGATCAAACGCTTAGTGGCAGCGAGAGCGCGAAGATTGTATTTGAGCCACGCTATATTTGGATAGAGATGCAAGTGAATTACCAAAACATCACGCGTTATGCCGTCATGGAATTTGCGGTTGAGGATAAAAAACTAACTCGCATTTTTAAACGATTAGGCGCAGACGAACGTCGTCCGCCTATGATAGAAGACCCCTCATGACCGCACGCCCCGTTATCATTTATCCTGTGACAGCATCAGGTGAGCTTTTAGTAAAGAAGCTCGACGGCGATTGTTCGGTTTATGAGGCTGACCGCCATAACGGCGAAACGTATGACCTCATCATCCCAGGGCAAATGGTGCGCGCGCATAGCCACGCGCTTCCAAAATTAAGGGAGCGCGAGAAACTCGCGGCCGCACGATTTGCGATTGAAGAGCACATAGCCTCCGCGACTGACGCGCAACATATCGCTTTCGGCCATAGCACAGACGCCGCGCGGCTCAGCGTGATTGACGCTAATTATTTGCAAAACGCGCTCGATGATATGCAGAGTCGCGATGTTAGCATCATGGATGTCTATGCCGATTATGATTGGGTCGCGCCGCAATCTACTCCTATCAGACTTGATGATCGTTTCATCTTCACCGCAAATGAAAGCGGTGATACGGGCTACACAATCGACCCACATTGGGCGGACGCAGAGCTAAGCGCTTTGCCCGTCACGGATTGGTCGCAACTCACGCCGCGCGCAGACGCCGTGTCTTTACGCCAAGGGGCGTTTAGAAAAGGCGGTAACTTCTCTTTACCGACACATCAGCTCTCAAAAATTGCGGCGGTGCTTTTAATTGTGTCAGCGAGTTGGCTCGGTTTGCAATGGTCAGAGTCGCGCGCGATTTCGGCGCAGGCGTCTGAACTAAAAGCATTGACGGCACAAACATATACCAACGCCACGGGTCAGCCTGCCCCCGCGAACCCCGCGCTCTCCGTCACCCGCGCTGTCAAAAGCGGCGCTGGGTCTGGCCCCGAGTTTATGAGCGTTCTGGCGCAACTCAATGCCACGCTTGCGCAGACGGAGAACATTACCGTTCAGTCGCTTGATTATGATCCTGGGTCAGGGGCACTTTCGCTGCGGCTTATTTATCCAAATTTTGAGAGCGCGTCGGCCCTGCAAAATGCAGCACGCCAAACTGGAGCGAATTTCAACCCAGGCGGCGTCAGAGAACGTAATAATCAACTGATTGGCGAAGGCCGTTTTACCATCGGAGGCCCATCATGAGCCTGCCTCATATTTCAGCCTTTGAGAACCTCGCTCCGCGAGAGCGCGTCCTCGTCCTGCTCGCAGGCGTCTTGATTTTACTTTTTATCCTCTGGCAATTCATTCTGAGCCCCGTGCTTGATGGGCGCGCAAATGCAGACCGCGCGCTTGAGACCGCAAAACGTAACTATCAGATTGTCAGCAATGGCGTGCATAAATTACCTGCTCAAAACGGTGGGCAAACCAAAACAGCCTTCACGCAAAACGACATCATCGAGGCCGCGCGACGCGCCAATATCACTATCTCGCGCATGCAACCGAGTGATGACGGCGCGGTCGAAATTTGGCTAGACGATAGCCCGACACTCAGCATTTATAGCTTTCTATCTGATTTCGACGCGCGCTTTAACGCCCGTACAATGAAGGCGCAGATGACACGGCGCGAAGACGGTACAGTTGCGGCGCAATTTATTTTCTCGCCCGTCTGATGGCTTTTAAAAAACGTTACATCGGACTAGCGCTCGCTATATTTGCCGCCGTCGGCCTTACGCAGTTTCCAGCAAAATGGGCGGCGACACTCGCGGGCGTGGACTTGCCTGTTACGCTCGGCGGCACTGTCTGGAACGGCTACGCCCCAAGCATAAATGCCGTGCCGCCCATCCAATTTAAGACCTCACCATCGGGATTTTTCAATGAGTCTTCGCTGCTGACGTTTACAGGCGCGGGAAACGGCGTATCTATTAATGGGCGCGCTGATTATAATAAAATTGAAGAGATAAATGTAACAGGAGACGCGAGTTTTTTAGGGCAAATCGATGGACGTCTGTCAAACCTCTCTGGGCGCTTTGATATGAAAGCACGCGAGCTGAAAATTGACGGCGGATGCGACGGCGCGTCGGGCGTAATTTCAACAGACATTCTCGCGCGGAATACTCGGCTTTGGCAATGGACGGGCCCGCCATTGTCTGGCCCTATCACTTGCGAACAAGGTGTTCTGACCTCGATATTATCTGGGCAAATTCCTGGGCAGTCTGTAGAAGCCGTGTTGAAAATTCTGCCCGACGGAACATACCAAATTCGTGCTGTCATTAATACGAACACGCCTCAAGCGGGCGTGGTATTACCGCTTTACGGATTTGAAGCGCAAGGCGAGCGCTTCACAATGAATGAGGCTGGCCGATGGATGTAAGAGTTTTACAGCGCATTGTCATAACGGGTTTTATGGTCACGCTATCCGCCTGTGCTACGACCACGACGCCTACGCAATCTAAGACAAGTGAGACACCAAAAGACGGCCTCTCCGCCCGACAACTCGCAAATGGCGAATGTGGATTATTTGTCTGGACGGCAGGCGCCGAGAGACGTTTTATTTTGTTCGGGCAATCGCAAAAAGCAAGCGCCGTTTGGGCAAGCGACGCAAATGAAATTTTACTCCGCGTGCAATCGCAAAGTGGATCAGCGGTGCAAGGACAATTTCCGAAACAAGTCTTCATCAGTGAGAGCGCAGACCAACTCGACCTAGACCTTCGCGAACCACAATCCATTGAAAACGGCACACGTTACCGCGCGGGTACACTAACCCAAACAGCCGCTGATGGATGGAACCGCGTTACGCCTGTGGTTGGACTATCTGCGTGTAAGCCAATTAATAAAGCGTCTTAAGGGCGTCACCACTATAGTCTTTGAGCTCATCAGAGCGACCTTCTTTAACCTTCGCCACCCATTCGGGATCTTGGAGAATCGCGCGACCCACGGCGACGAGGTCAAAGTCCCCACGATCAAGGCGGCGGTTCAACTCATCAAGGGACGCGGCTGGCGAGCCCTGACCCGCAAAAGCGCCAAAGAAATCCCCATTCAGGCCAACGGAGCCTACGGTAATCGTCGGCAGCCCCGTCAATTTTTTCGCCCAACCTGCAAAATTGAGGTCTGAGTCTTCAAATTCAGGTTCCCAATAACGGCGTTGCGAGCAATGCAGTATGTCCACCCCCGCCTGTTTGAACACATCAAGAAATTCACCAAGGCGGTCAGGCGTATCAGCCAGGCGCGCCGTATAGTCCTGCTGCTTCCACTGAGAAATGCGCAAGATAATCGGCATATCGTCACCAACAGCTTTGCGACATTCACGGATGATATCGCCTGCAAATTTCGCACGCTCGACCAATGTGCCGCCAAAACGGTCATCGCGTCGGTTCATAACGTCCCAAAAAAACTGATCAATGAGGTAACCATGCGCGCCGTGAATTTCGATAGCGTCGAAACCGAGGTCTTTGGCGGATTTAGCGGAGCGCGCATAGCTCATCACCATGTCCTCAATCTCGCGGTCGGTTGGAGCGTCCATAACTTGTTTGCCAGTATGGGTGACGCCAGAGGGGCTATCGCTTTGTGCCTCTGGATTATGGCCCGTGCCTGGTTTGCGCACCATGCCGACATGCCAGAGCTGCGGTGCGATTTTGCCACCCTCTTCGTGGGCACGCTCGACAACATGCTGCCAACCTGCAAGTGGCGCTTCGCCGTGAAACTTGGGATAGTTCGGATCATTGGCCGAGCCTTCGCGGTCAATGACTGTGCCTTCTGTAATGATAAGGCCGACATGGTTGGCCGCGCGCCTTGCATAATATTCTGCCACGTTTTCACCTGGCACACCATCTGGCGAGAAGCTACGCGTCATCGGCGCCATGCAAATGCGATTGGGCATGGTCAGCCCACGACAGGTGAACGGCGTAAAGAGAATATCAGACATAAAGCGGCCTTGGAAAAAGTTCAGAATTGAGGATGCGGCTTAGCGCTTCGCGCTGACGCTGACTAGCACTTCTATCGGAAATTTTACCCATTCTTCTGTTTCGAAATCAGACCCTGTGCCGAGGTTAAATTCTTGGCGCATGAAATTGGCTGTGCCGCTCGCTTTCGCCGTCCCATCGTTTTCGTCAACCGTGAAACGCAACTGCACAGGACGCTCTATGCCCTTTATCGACAACATGCCATTGGCGACATAGCCATCCGCGCGGGAGCCTGTAATCTCCGTCGCGCTATAGGTGGCGAGCGGATAGCTTTTCATATCAAACCACGCCTTGCTCGGCAGGTTAGCGTTGCGGTCATCGTCTTTGGCGTCAATAGAGGCGAGGTCAATAACCGCATGGATTTCACCGCCACTTGGGTCATCAAGGTTGAGTTTCACGACGGAGTCAAATGTACCAAAATTGCCTGTAAATTTATCGCCATTATGTTCAGCGCGAAACTGAAGTTTAGATTGGCTGCGGTCCACATTCCAAACATGATCACCCGTGAGATTAGGGAGTTTTTCGGTCAACGCAGCTACAGTTACCTCGCTCGCATTGACATCCGTCCCCGACGAGCAGGCCGCCATTAAAGGCATAACGCAAATCGTGCTGGCAATTAAAAACTGTTTAAACATGACAATCTCCTTGGTTAACATTAGTCTTAGCGACGCGGCCTAAGACGCGGCACCATGCGCGTCATCACGTCATCTTTGTCTTTGAAATGATGTTTCAGCGCTGCGCCGATGTGAATGATGAGCAGCACTATAATGAGTGTGGACATCGTCTCATGCGCATTTTCAAAAAATTTGTGCAGGCCTTCTGAGCGCTCGATAAAAGGTAAATCGGGCCATTTAATGACTTTGAAAATTTTGGTCGTTATCGTCACGGGCGCCGCCGAGACCATCGCCCAGCCCGCCATGGGAATGCCAATCATCAGGCCATAAAATCCGATATGCGAGATCTTCGCCGCGAGCCGTTCATGGCTGGGCATATGTTCCGGTAGAGGCGGCGCTTTATGCGTTAACCGCCAAATGAGCCGCGCAACGGATAGCAAAAGAATGATAATCCCAAAGGATTTGTGGAGTTGGAAAAGCTCGAACTTGAGCGCACTTCCGTCCAGCGCCATCATCACTTTGCCGCCAATAAGCTGGCCAATAATGAGAGCGGCAATCAACCAATGGAGCGTTATCGCGACTTTTGTGTAACGTGTAGCCATAGGAAATGATAACACGCGCGCGGTCTCAGACAAGCCTTAAGGCGTTGGCTTCACCGCACTTCGCGAAAGGATGTCTTCCACGATCTCGGGAGCGTCTTCAAATGTCTCTCGCATCAAAGCGAGGTCATCTGTCATGTCTTGACCGAGAACTTGGCGCGAACGCAGCAACCGCACCCACCCTTCAATATCTTCGGGGTCGTCGCGCAATCTTGCGGCGAGGCTAGCGACCATGGCTTCAATCATTTTCGCGCGGCCCTGTGGCGACATTTGTGCGATAGACTCTCTGTCAAAGGCAGGTGGCGGAGCAACGGTCTGCGGCTGCGCTTTTGGTAGCGGCCCTTGGGTCAGGTCGGCGCGTCCAAAATGATGATACAGGCCCGCCGTTAGAATCAAACTCCCGACAAATACGGTCGCTAACCACGCGCGCGGCACCGCTGTCACCAAAGGTTTGTTTTCCACCCGTTTTAAAAGCTGTCGGGATAGTCCTGCCGAAGTCTCAGCAGGCGTGGCGTTGATGACGTCACGGTACACCTCTTTGCTTTCACCGACATATTTTGGCGGCTCTGATGACGTCAGTGGCCCGCAAATATAGAGAAGTGTAGAAAGGGTCAGGATAATTAAAATGAGGTAAATCATCTATCATCCCCTTTTAAAATCGCGTCAAGTTTCGCGCGTTCCTCTTCTGAAAGAGGCGCATTTGCGAGGGCTTTCTGGCGACGAAAGGCAAACCACAAAAGCCCCAACAAGACCAACACGAACGGTGTAAACCAAAGTACAAATGTATTTCCCTGAACGGGTGGTTTTAACAAAACGTAGTCACCATAGCGTTCTTGCATAAAATCAATAACATCCGCATTGCTGTCACCTGCTTCAAGACGCGCGCGCACGAGGCGGCGCATATCCCCAGCGAGCGAGGCGTCTGATTCTTCAATTGATTGGTTTTGACAAACAACACAGCGGAGCTGCGCGCCAATCTCTTGCGCGCGCGCTTCCATCTCCGCGTCTGAGCTTTGCGCAAAGGCAAAAGTCGCGGCGAAAAAAGTAAGGACTGTGACAATTAAATATCTCATGCCCCGTCCACCTTTATCTGAGCAATGCGCGGTAGAAATTCTTGGTCCCAAACTTCGTTTGTAATCACGCCAACATGTTTAAACCGAATACGGCCTTGGGTATCTACAAGGAAGGTTTCTGGCGCGCCTGTCACGCCAAGATCAATAGCGAGTACGCTAGCCTCATCAAAAATGACGGCGTCATAGGGATTATCATAACGGCGAAGCCATGCTTGACCCGCTTTGCGCGTATCTCGCCAATCAATGCCGACTAGTTGAATGTCCGTGCTCTCGCCAATCTCGACAAGCTTAGGGTGCTCCGTCACACAGGCTGAACACCAAGAGCCAAAGACATTAAGCAGGCTTATCTCGCCGTCAAAAACGGCCTCTGTTATATCGAGTTTGTCCTCATACAGAGAAGGAAGTACAAAGGCAGGCATGGGACGATCCACCATCTCAGACGGAATGACGCTTGGGTCGCGCGTGAGGCCAAAGGCCATGCCAAGGATAAGCAAGCCAAATAACATTAATGGAATTATCCCACGCATCACTCCGTCACCTCGCTGCCGCGAAACCGCAAGCGTTTATCTGCAAGGCCAATAAATCCACCAAACGCCATCAAAAGCGCGCCGAGCCAAATCCAAACCACATACGGATGATAATAGCCGCGAATAACCCATTTAGCCTCGCTCGCAGGATTCGGGTTTTCAGAGATGGACGCAAATAATGTGTGCCGCAGCGACAGATGTAGCCCCGCTTCGGTCGTGAGCATATTGCGAATGGGATAGTAGCGACGCTCTGTATGAACGGTCTTTATCTCTTTGCCATTTTTGGTAATGCGGACATCTGTACCGAGGAATTCATAATTCTCGCGACGCGCATTCTCTAACTCTCCCATTGTAAATTCATAGCCTGCCACGGTGAGGCTCTGACCGGGCTGCAAGGCTTTAGCCGCGCTCTCGCCCCAGACGCTCATGGCGGTAATGCCTGCAGCGCAAATCGCGAGCCCAATATGCGCGCAAACGAAGGCCCAAGTCGCAGCGGGTTGTGCGCGTAGAAGAGCGAAGCTCTGGCCCCGCGGCAGCTCGCCAAATCTCGCGCGGCGCAGAATGGTCGCGATAGTTCCAAATGCCAAATAAGCGCAGAGCCCGAGCGCCAAAGCCCCCAGCACGGATTTACCAATAAGATAGGTGAGGCCCGTGACCACCGCTAAAATAATAAAGAGCTTTAGCAGCGTTGATTTCAGACGTGACAAATTATCAGCCCGCCATTTTAACATCGGTGCTGTTCCCATGAACACAATCAGCAAACACATGATAGGGGTAAAGGTGAGATTGAAATAAGGCTCACCGACAGAGATTTTTTCGCGCGAAACCGCGTCAATAAAGAGCGGATAAAACGTGCCGAGAAATACGGTCAATGTGGCACTGACCAGCAGGATATTGTTGAGCACAAGCGCCCCGTCGCGCGACACACTCTTCCCGCTCGGCGCACCTGTGAGGGTCGCAGCACGGAAGGCATAAAGCGCAAGCGCGGTCCCTGTCGTAATACCGAGAAGCGCAAGGATATAGACACCGCGTTCGGGATCTGTCGCGAAAGCATGCACGCTGACGAGCACGCCAGAGCGCACGACAAATGTCCCGATAAGGCTGAGCGAGAATGTCGAAATGGCGAGCAGCACTGTCCAGCTTGGCAGGCTATGGCGTGTGCCGAGTACGAGGATAGAATGCAGCAACGCTGTGCCTGCGAGCCATGGCATAAACGACACATTCTCAACAGGGTCCCACATCCACCAGCCGCCCCAACCCAACTCATAATAAGCCCAATAGCTGCCCAGCGCGATACCAATGGTGAGGAAGCTCCAAGCGAGCAAGACCCATGGCCGCAGCCAACGCGCCCAGACCGCATCAATGCGGCCTTCAATGAGCGAGGCGACAGCGAAGGAAAAGCTGATCGAAAATCCCACATAGCCGAGGTATAAAAACGGGGGATGGAAGGCGAGACCTGGGTCTTGAAGAAGCGGGTTGAGCCCCTTCCCGTCGAGCGGCACAGGCACAACACGTTCAAAAGGATTTGAGGTTAAAATCAAAAATCCCATAAACCCAACGGCGAGCATGGCCTGTACTGCTAACGCGCGCGCCTTAAGAGAACTTGGAAGGCGCCGTCCAAAAATAGGCACTAGCGCGCCATAAGTCGCAAGTATCAAGACCCAGAGCAGCATAGACCCTTCGTGATTGGCCCAGACGCCACTGATTTTATACAGCAACGGCTTAGCGCTATGGGAATGATTATAGGCGAGCTTTACGCTGAAATCAGAGCTTAGAAAAACGATTGTCAAACAGATGAATGAAAACGCCGTGAGGATAAATTGTGCAATCGCGGCGCGGTCACCAAAAGCCATAAGGCGAGGCGCGTTTTGCGACGCCCCAACCATAGGCAAAACGGATTGCGCTACCGCCACGACAAAGGCGAGGATAAGGGCAATATGTCCAATTTCGGCAATCATGTCTGGGCACCGTTCATAGGGTGCAGCTATAGCGGATTATAGGTAATTGGCTAGATATTAGATGTCGCAGTTACAATTGGTAATGGCTTAAACTACGGAACAATAACCGCGACCGTCTCAGCGTCATCTAGTGTGGCGTTCATCACCTTCGTGCCAACGCGGATTTGGTAGTCCCCTTTGAAACCCCGTATTGTCAACTCACCATTGCTGTCAGTCATCCCCTGCTCGCGCGTCCACCAATCGCTATAGACCGCTTTGCGCCATGCCTTGAAATTGAGTTTCTCTGACCAATCTTCACGCAGCATAGCGGCGGGCTTTTTCCAATGATCGCCTTCCCACCAGCCCCAAACGATGAAGGCGTTTAGCGCAGGCTCACTAAAAGCAGCCATGAGAATATCGCGCGTATAGGCGGCCTGCGCCTCTTCGTCATATGTCTCGACATCAAATTCTGTAATCTGGAGCGGGAGGCCGTATTTAGAAAATCCACCAAGGATGTCCATAACGCGCTGCGGCGGGGTGAGCCCTGCGCCGAAATGCCCTTGAAACCCAATGCCGCCTAGAGGCACATTTTTGCCTTGCATCTCTTTTATCCAGTTGTGGTAAAACTCAATGGAATTTTTATTCAGCCCACCATTGTTGAGGATGGCGTAATCATTCACGTAGAGCGGTACATCGGGTGCGATGTCGTGCGCGAGACGAAACACCTCTTCGACCAAATCAGGATTGCCATTCTCTTTGAAATATTGATTGACCCGCACTTCATTGACCAGATCGATAGCTATGGGGTTATGCGACGCGACGAAACTCATCACCTCTTTGACGTGGGACAGCACCATCTCACGCTGCTTTTTAGGTTTGCCTTTTTGCACGAGAATACGGCTTGGCATGTAATCTTCGCCAGGCCAGATAATTGGATGGGCGCGCCATTTTATGCCCTGCTCATGCGCAAATTTAATGGAATTGCGATAGCCCGCTTCCATACTCTTTTTACTGTTCCAACCCCAGTCCTGCCAATAGGTTGGGAGGGTCGCCATATTGAAATTCTCATTAAAGCTCTGATGGTATCTCGCGTCTTTTTTACCGTTATTATCAATGAGTTTGTGTCCGACAAATGTGCCGAAATTAAAAGCGTGGTCGGTCATATTAATGTCAACAGAGACATTGGGTTTAGGATTGCCGTTGCCATCGGCCACTTTAACCGTGAGATTGCCTTTGCGGTGCTGCTCAATCTTGGCTTTGGCCACACTCCGCCACGGCGCGTTCGGCTCAATGCCGTCATAGGTGACACGGTTGCGCGGCAGTGACGTTACATCTGCGTTCGGGCCAAGATTAAACAGATAAGCAGGTCCAAGCTGCAAGGTCTGTTTCGTTAGACCAAGATGAAATGAAATCCCCGCGGCGCCTGGCGCTATATCATCTTCTGCTTTGCCTGAAGCGTAATAAAGTTGCCAATCGCGCAACAAATAAGCGGCACCGCTCGCCGCAGACTTGTAGGGCGGTCCGCTCTGCTGCACATTGACGGGCGAAATGATCGGCGTCTGCGCTTCGTTTTTGGCTTCAATACCTTTGGCCCAATAGGCAAGAAAGACAACATCGCCTTTATTGATAGGACTAGAGAGCGGGCGGTTGATACCTGTACTCCAACTGTTAAGCCCCGTCTTGCGTACAGTAACTTCCACCGCTTCGCCGCCGACCACCGCAGCATTTTTTACCAGACGGTGACTTTCATTTTCGCCGTAAACACTAGACGCATTGGACGCCGCAGGACTGATAAGCTTTGCGCTATTAGGGAGTTGAGCCCGAATAGCAGAGAGGTCAGACCTAAGCGCGTCAGGAACAGTCACTGAGGTTTGCGGCGCTGAACTGACTGAGGGCGAGGCCGCCACGACAGCAGCAGGCGCGTACGTGTTTTTGGGCATAGACGCCGCGTCAACCGCTCCCGGGCCGAGGTTCATTATATAGAGAGGCCCAAGCTCAATTTCGTGGGCTGCGCCAGAGAGGTGAATAGCCAGCCCCACGCTACCTTTTTTCATCGCGCGCGGCATTTCAGCATAGACAAAATATTGGTGCCAATCAGAGGTCAGCATTACTGTGATTGACGCGAATTGCTCGTAATCGCCGCCTTGCTGTTGGATGTGAAGCGGCAGTTCTGTGCGCGTTTCACCGTCTGGAAACTTTGTCGCCCGTGCCCAGACAGCCCCAAGCAGTACATCGCCCGCTTCAGTTTTCAACTGTGTCGGCGCGTTTGCCCCCACATCATACGGCGTTTTTCCTGCGCGCTTAATACGCACGCGCCGCGCCTCACCGCCTGGCAGGCCAGCGGCTTTGACGGTTTTAAATTTTGGCCCGCCGTAAATTTGCCAACTCTCAGGGCTGGGATGGCGTATCATTTCAGATGGCCGCGGCAGCAAATGCCAGATCCGCGTGCCCTCGGTATTTAATTGCGCCTCATCAGATTTGGCGACCACCTCCCCTACAAAACTGAGAAAGAGGACTGTCAGACAAATGATAAAAGCGCGCATAGTTAAACCCTCTTTTAGAACCGCATGCTTCTAATGGCATTGTAACTTGTCGCTATGGCATCACGATAAGGCATTTTAGGGTGATCATGCTCGGCAATAAAATATTCAAGACCCGAGACATCATTCATGGCAAACAAGCTTTCGAAATCGAGCTGCCCTTCGCCGACATTGACCATTAAATTATTGCCAATTTCGTCATAGCTCATCTCTTGCGCGAGTTTAGGGTCGCCCTTTAGATCTTTTATGTGGCAGAGTTTAAAGCGTCCCTCACCTTGCAAAACAAGTGACGGCACATCTACGCTGGCAAGTGCCGCCCAAAATAAATCAAGCTCGAAATCAAGATTATCTGCCGAGGTTTCGTTGAGTAAAATTTCCATCGCCGTGGTGCCTCCGCCCAGATCATCAAATTCAAATTGATGATTGTGATAGGCGAGACGCAAACCCGCATCTGCAAATTTTTCACCAGCTATATTCATCGCCTTTGCGTGACGCTTCCAATCCTCTAGGCTGCGCTGATCATCGGCCATATAGGGCACAACCATATATTTCGCACCAAGTGTTTTTGCCGCCGCTATAATCGCGTCCGTTTCGCCTATCACGCGGTCGTAATTGATATGAGATGATGGGCTAGGAAGACCAATCTCATCCAGAATAGCTTTCAATTGTTGGGGGGATTTCTCGCTGAAATTACGTTCATTGAGTTCGACGTAATCATATCCGACATCCTTTATCATTTGGAACGTGCCTTTAAAATCCTCTGCTAAGGCTTTGCGTAAAGTATAGCTTTGGATACCAATTTTATCGATTTTGCGTTTGCCTACTGCAACTTTAGTCATCGCCTCCTTGGCGGTCTCTGTCCCTGTGTTTTGGCCGCAAGCCGCGAGTGCAACAGCGCTCGCCGCGCCAGTCATAATTGTGCGTCGTGAAAACATTATAATTCTCCTGCTTTTAGAAGGTCGGCGGCGTGATGAGCCGCCCGCGCTGACAGCGCCATATAAGTGATAGAGGGGTTTTGAATGGCAGAGGACGTCATCGCCGCGCCGTCCGTGATAAACAGATTATCAACATCCCACGCTTGGTTCCATTTATTCAGAACAGATGTCTTCGGGTCGCGCCCCATGCGCGCCGTCCCCATTTCGTGAATGCGGTTACCGGGCTTGGTCGGGTTGACGGGATGAACCGTGATGTTTTTAAATTTACAGCGCTCCAGCATGTCTTTGGCATCTTTAGACGCCGCCTCAAGAAGGGCGCGTTCATTCGGTCCCATCTGCGCGTCCATGACAGGCAGTGGAATTCCCCATTTATCTGTCTTGGTGGAACTCAGGTAAACGCGATTATTGGGATCGGGCAGAACTTCGGCGTAAGCATCCAGCGTAATCGTCCACGGGCCAGGTGTGCGGTTGGCGTCTTTGAAAGCCTTGCCCACCCCAGGGCGGTTGCCTGTCCAACTGCCGCGTCCTGTATAGACTTGGAACGCATAGCCACGCTTATATGGCTGATCATAATCAGGGTAATTGCGGTAGCGCGGCATATAACCTTGGCCCGGATAGCGCCCAAAATAATATTTATCGTCAATCCCGTCGACTTGGGCGTCAGCGCGCGCGCCAGCCACATGATCCATCAGGTTACGCCCCACTTGGTCAGAACTATTTGCGAGGCCTTTGGGGATGTCTTCCGTCGCGGACTGCAACATAATCAGCGCCGTATTTATGGCCGACGCATTTATAAACACGATTTTCGAGGTGTAAGTTTTTGTCTCTTTAGTCAGGCGGTCGATGACCCGTACGCCTGTCGCCTTTTTCGTTTTCGGATCGTAAATTACCGAATGCACAATCGAGTCGGGTTTGAGCGTCAGATTGCCCGTACGCTCTGCGGCTGGGAGTGTGGCGCTATTTGAGCTGAAATAAGCGCCGTAAGAGCATCCACGAAAACAGTGATATCGCGCTTGGCAGGCCCCTCGCCCGAGCGCTTCTTGTTCTGGTGTTGTGCGTGTCAGGTTTGCGACACGCCCAGTAATCAACTGTCGGTCATTATAGTTTTTCGCGATGCGGTTTTGAAACTCTTTCGCAGCGCAATCCAAATCAAAGGGCGGCAAAAGGTGCGGCCCATCTGGCAGTTGCCCAAGACCGTCGCGGTTACCCGATACGCCTGCAAACTTCTCAACCTTGTCATACCACGGCTCGAGATCTGCATAACGAATAGGCCAATCAACGCCCACACCGTCAGCTTTGTTTGCGCCAAAATCATGATCAGAGAAACGGTAGCTCATCCGCGCCCAAAGCAGCGAGCGCCCGCCAACGTGATAGCCGCGATACCATTCATAGTCTTTTCCCTCGGTCGTCTCATAAGGGTGGTCGCTATCTTTGACCCAAAGATGTTTCGTGCTTTCGAAGAACACATAGACATCCTTTTGGCGGGCGTAATCACGCTGCGCTTCTTCGGGCTGAACGCGGTCGAGAAATTTCTTATCCCACGGGTCAAGATTATCTGTGTAATCTTTAGCGGGATCAATCGCCTTGCCACGCTCGAGCACAAGTGTTTTCAGTCCACGTTCACACAATTCTTTAGCGACCCAACCGCCTGACATGCCAGAGCCAACAACAATGGCGTCGAAGTCAGCCACCTAAAGCACGCCCTCTTCCATGAGGTCCGCCGCATGATTAGCGGCCCGTGCAGAAAATGCCATATAAGACAAAGACGGATTTTGGCATCCACCTGACGTCATAAATGAGCCATCAGAAATAAAGAGGTTTGGGACATCGTGGCTTTGGTTCCACTTGTTGAGCACAGAGGTTTTCGGATCATGGCCCATACGCGCAGTGCCCATTTCGTGAATACCGTTGCCGGGAGGGGCGAGTTGAATGTTGTCAGGATCGTCGCCACCAATATTAGTGCAGCCTGCGGCCGCAAGCATAGCGCGACCATCAATTGCCGCTTGCCGCATAATCTTTTTCTCATTCTCGCTGTGCTTGGCATCTAGAATTGGAACAGGGAAGCCCCATTGATCCGTTTTGGTTTCATGTAAGCGAACATGATTATCAAAATTTGGAAGCACTTCACCAAAGCCTGTAATCTGAGCAAACCACGGTCCTGGTGTTTGATTAGCCGCTTTGTACTCTGCGCCGACGCCAGCCTTATCAATGAGTCCTCGCCAATTAGCACGATGCACTCCTCCTTGGTATCCAAAGCCACGCAGAAAGCCTTCGCCTTCTTCAGAATGATTACGGAAACGCGGAATATAAAGCCCGTTTGGCCGTCGCCCATAGACATATTTATCTTCTAAGCCTGGCATAATGCCATAAGACCGCCCTCCGATTACATGGTCCATCAAATTGTGACCAAGCTGCCCAGAGCTATTGGCGAGACCTGTTTTAAAACTGTCTGATTTTGAATTGAGCAAAATCATCGACGACGGAATAGTGCCTGCATTAAGGAAGACGACACGTGCCGTCAGTGTTTTGGCTTCTTTGGTTTTAACATTGACCGTACGCACACCACTTACACGATTTGTGCCAGCGTCATAATCAAGGCTATGCACCGCCGTATCATTTATGAGTGTTAGATTGCCCGTGCGCCGCGCAGCCGGCAGGGTCGCCGCATTGGAGCTGAAATAAGCGCCATATGAGCAGCCGCGGAAACAGTGGTTACGCGCTTGGCACTTCCCGCGCCCAAGCTCTAATTGCTCCGCTGTGGGTTCAGTCAAATTGGCCACGCGACCTGGAATGACTTTGCGTCCAGGGAAAGCATCTTCGACGGCTTCTTTTAATTTTTCTTCCCCGCAAGTGAGATCATGCGGCGGTTGAAAAATACTATCAGGTAGAATTTCAAGCCCTTCTTTAGAACCTGAAATGCCAGCGAACTTCTCGACATGCTCATACCACGGCGTGATATCCTTAGAGCGCACAGGCCAATCAACGCCGTGGCCATCTTTCTTATTCGCTTCAAAATCGATTTCTGACATGCGGTAGCTTTGACGCCCCCACATGATAGAGCGTCCACCTGTATGATAGCCGCGGCGCCACCGGTAATCTTGTCCCGCAGGCGTTTCATATGGATGCTCTTTATCTTTCACCCAAAACTGTTTTGTATAGCTGTGGAAGGCATAGACTTCGGCCTGAATGGGATAATCTTCCCAGTCTTTCGCCGACTTCTTATTGAGTTGCTCATGCTGCCATGGGTCTTCGAAATCAGTGTAGTCCTCTGTAGGGACAATATCTTTGCCGCGCTCAAGCACGCAGACTTTCATCCCGCGCTCGGCCATCTCTTTGGCGACCCAGCCGCCTGACATACCAGAGCCGACAACGATGACGTCAAAATCATATGTTTTTTCATCAGCCATATCTATGTCGCCCACGTCTTAGGAAAATCCGCCAGCGGTACACAGCCAATCCACTCGCCTGGCACAGGTTCATAGGCGAGCTCTTCTGACGCGCCTATCTCGCTCATGTAATAAGCCGTTGCCGCCGTTTGCTTCATGTCCCTGTAAAAATCATCTTTGATTTTTCCGCCGTAAACATCAGCGTCATATTTGCTGAGCAAGCTTTCTTTCTGCTTGGCTGACATATTGGCAAAGCTCTGCCCCGCTTTGGCGTTAAGCGTTTTGCCAAGCCCGTCCATGCCTGTCGTCCAATACGCTTTGAAATTATCATCGCCCCAGTCTTTGACGAGCGAGGCGAGCGTCGCAGGCACACCCGCCGCAATCGCGCCGCCTGTCTCAGTCGCTGGGATGATGGTGTCGACCACTGCCGTCAGCGTCACCATATTAGCCCCTGAGAGTTCAGACGCGGTCTTCGTTGATTTTGCGGAACCCGCACTTCCCTCTTTCGCGCCGCTACACGCTGCCAAAGCCCCGCTAGCAGAAATTGCAAGCAGACCTTTAATAGCGTCTCTGCGGCTTGTGCCGATATTATGCATGAGAGGCTCCATGTGAAATGAACTTTTTACGCAGAGCAAAGAGCAGACCATAAGCTAGCACGAGCACAATCGGGAAAAGCAAAATCTTACCCAGTGTTGCCTGCCCCGCTGCGAGTTGCACAGCATCACCGACAACGCCAGCGGCTTGCGCTTTTTCGGTTTCGCTATCAATCCAACCGCCGATAACAGGCTGCCACATCGCAAGGCCCATCATACCAACTCCACCGATAATCGACATACCCAGCGCGCCCGTTTGCGGCATATACTCGCCGATAAATCCAATCATCGTCGGCCAGAAATAACAGACGCCAATCGCAAATACAATCGCCGCCACATAAGTCATCGGCCCCGTCGCCATGCTGAGCAGGAAGACACCGAGCGTTGTGACCACGGCCGAGAACAGCAGAACACCAATCGGGTTGAGTGCATGTACAAGCGGCCCTGCAAAATATCGCCCCACCGCCATAAGGCCTGTCACAATCGCAAGAATAATCAGCGGGTTTGCGCCTGAACTTTCAAGCAAAGAGCCGACCCATTGCTGCGTGCCAAGCTCTGTCGTGGCGGTAATAGTCATCAAGACACACATGAAAATGAAAAGCGGTGAAATCAGCGCTTTTAAGTTCTTACCTGTGTCCGTCAGGTCAGTCTTATCGTGCTGCACATCTGGGAATTTCGTAGTGAAAACCATATAGCCGTAAATGAGGGTCGGAATAAGCATGACCGCGATTTCAAGCTGCCATGTTGGATTACCGCCTGCACCGAAGAGCTTCTTCACCGCGAGCGCTGCGAGTGAGCCTACGACAATGCCGCCCGGAAACCAGACATGAAATTTATTCAGCATCGTCGTTTTATTTTCGCGGTACATATTCGCAATCATCGGATTACAGGCCGCCTCAACGGCGCCATTGGCAAAGCCAACAAAGAAGGTTGAAATCATCAACCCCATAAATCCACCTGCGAAAATCGTCAGCCCTAAGCCAAGCAAGTGCCCGAGGAAGGCGACAATCATGATGAGGCGCGGGCCGATGGCATTGTATATTAATCCACCAATAATAGTGGCCGCAGGAAAGCCGAAAAACGCCATCGAAGCTGTCCATCCAAGCTGCGCTTTAGTAAGGCTAAACTCTGTGCCGAGGTCATTGAGCATGCCCGCGCGAATAGCGAATGTCATGGCCGTCACGCAGAGCGCCACGCAACTCAACACGAAAAGCCGGTTCGGCTTTATCCCCTCATTCATCGCCAGTGTTGTATCAACCATTTTCTTCCCCTTATTATATTTAATTAATTCAAGGCTCTTCTTTGGAGCCATTAAACCTCTAGGTTAGTCCTAGCATTTTCTTATTCGTCTTTTTGTCCGCTGCGCCGCCTGCGAAATCATCAAAGGCTTTATCTGTCACGCGAATGATGTGATCTTTGACAAATTGCGCCCCTTCGCGCGCGCCGTCTTGGTTGTGCTTGAGCGCGCATTCCCATTCCACCACAGCCCAGCCGTCAAAATCATTGGCCGCCATTTTCGCGAAAATCGCTTTGAAATCTATCTGCCCATCACCAAGGGAGCGGAAACGTCCTGGACGATCCACCCAGCTTTGATAGCCGCCGTAAATTCCTGATTTGCCTGTCGGATTAAATTCCGCGTCTTTGACATGGAACATACGGATGCGGTCTTTGTAGTGGTCTATGAAGGCGAGGTAATCAAGCTGCTGCAAAATGAAATGGCTTGGGTCATAAAGGATGTTGCAGCGCGGGTGATTGTCGACGCGCTCCAGCAGCATTTCAAATGTGATACCGTCATGCAGGTCTTCACCAGGATGTATTTCAAAACAAACATCCACGCCGCACTCATCATAGTAATCAAAAATCGGACGCCAGCGGCGCGCCAATTCATCAAAGCCTTCTTCGACAAGGCCCGCAGGGCGTTGCGGCCAAGGATACATAAAGGGCCAAACGAGCGCGCCTGAGAATGAGACCGAACGGTCAAGACCCAGACGCTGAGAGGCTTTGGCGGCAAACATGACTTGCTCTACAGCCCAACGCTGACGGTCATCGGGTTTGCCATGGAGGTGCGCAGGTGCAAACGCGTCAAAGGCCGTGTCATAAGCAGGATGCACAGCGACAAGCTGCCCTTGGATATGAGTTGAAAGCTCTGTGATTTCCACACCGTTCTCGGCGCAACGTCCTTTTAACTCGTCGCAATAGGTCTGGCTTTCTGCGGCGAGTTTGAGATCCATACAGACGGGATTATCAGACGGAATTTGTACGCCTTTATAGCCCGCGTCTGCCATCCACTTGCAGGCGCTATCCATACTATCAAACGGGGCGTCGCCCATAAATTGCGCAAGGAAAATTCCAGGACCTTTGAGCGTTTTCATGATTTAATCTCTATCCATTTTGAGTTCTTTTTACTGCTAGTCAGCAGCGCTTCGACAAAGGCCATACCGCGCACACCAGCCTCTATGCCCGTTGTGCTACCACCGTTAGTTTGAATAGCTTTGGCAAAATCGAGATAGCAATTGGCGAAGGCTTCAAGATAGCCTTCGGGATGGCCGGGTGGTGTACGGAACCAATCTTGCGCGCCTTGCGAAAGATACCCGTTCGCCGCGCGCAAAATCTCTGTCGGTTTATCAAGATAAGTCCGCGTGAGCGTATTAGGTTCTTCCTGATGCCACTCCAGCCCACCTGTTTCGCCGTAAACGCGAATAGACAGGCTGTTCTCATTGCCGACGCAAATCTGGCTCGCAGATAGCGTGCCTTTGACGCCGTCTTCCATGCGAAAAAGCGCAGAGCCGTCATCATCGAGACGCCGACCATCGACAAAAATCGAGAGGTCCGCCGCGACATGGGTCATGCGTTTGCCTGTGATAAATTCGGCGAGATTATGGGCGTGCGTGCCAATATCGCCCATACAGCCCGAGCCGCCAGAGCGCGCAGGATCTGTGCGCCAATCGGCTTGCTTATTATCCACCTCGGTCGCGAGCCAGCCTTGGATGTATTCAACGAAGACTTTGCGGACTTTTCCAATGCCGCCCGCTTCAATAATACCGCGCGCTTCCCCAACGAGTGGATAGCCGAGATAGGTATGAGTAAGGCCGTAAGATTTACCGCTGGCTTCAACGATTTTACGGAGTTGTTTGGCTTCTTTGAGGTTCAGCGTCGCCGGCTTGTCTGAGAGAACATGAAATCCCGCTTCGAGCGCGGCCTTGGCAACAGGAAAATGCACATGGTTTGGCGTCACGATAGAGACAAAGTCCATACGCTCAGACTCTAGCAAGGCCGCCTCGCCTGCCATCATGGCGTTAAAATCAGCGTAGCAGCGTGACGGGTCTAGCCCCAGCGCTGCGCCTGTTGCTTTGCAATTATCTGCGTCTCTTGAAAAAGCACCACAGACGAGCTCAATCTTGCCATCAAGCCGCGCAGCCAAGCGGTGCACTTCGCCGATGAAAGCGCCTTGGCCGCCGCCGACCATACCGTATTTAATGACGGAATTTTCCCGCGCCATTCTTACTCCCCAGTTTTGTGGCCTCTTATTGGACCTACAATTAAATGCGCCATCTCTACCATAACAAGAACATGGCCATGTGCAAGGCGGCGTCAAACCGCCCTGGTAATTACTTAAGACAGCCTGCCGCGCCCTCATTTGCAACAAGGCGCACGTCGGAAAGCGAGACTTGGAACGCGTCATCCGATGTCAATGTGAACGGCGCTGTGACGCTGCCCAGGCTACTGCCTTCTGCGAAACATGACAGTTTGACTTGGTATTCCTGCCACTCACCTTGCGATGCTTTCGCGAGCGATGTGCCAAGCGGCTGTGCTTCGGTCACGCAATCTTTGCCGCAGAGCACATTCAAATCGAGATTAGTGCCGTCCATATCTGTGTCACGGCGGATGCGGAAATACACCGCCATATCCGCCGTTGTTTGACGCGAGAGATCAATGGCGTTCCCGCCAACTTCAAAGCGCGCCTCGCCGCGACCATCCCATTCGATTGTGCGGATATTTTCCTGCGCGCCGTCATCGGCGGAATTAACTTGGATAATGCCTTGCGGGGACCGTCCGCGGGTTGTCGCAATCGTCGTTTTACCTGCGCTGTCATGGGCATACATCGCCCATGGGAAGACAGATTTACCGACGCGGAAATAATCACTGTCATTTTTCACAGCAAGCGAAATACCTGCTTCCTCAGACAGTTCACCCACCTTGCCAGGCTTGGCGTATGACAGGCCGTAGCCATAAGCAAAAAGCGGGTCGTAATTCTCGTCGCCCACATTGAGCGGGGTCTGCACAGCCGTACGCGGCCAAGAGTAAGGCAATGCGCCTTTAAAGTCTGCGTCGCCAAACAAAACGTCTGTCGCGTAACCACCTTCAGAGCCTGGCAACCACGCCGCTACAAATGCGTCAGAACTATTGATCTCGCGGTTCATCCAGAGCGGACGTCCTGAGAGGAAAACGGCGACAACAGGTATGCCGTCCGATTTGTATTTTTGCAAAAGTGCAAGGTCGCTATCGTCACCTGGCTTGTAGGACAGATTATCAATATCGCCTTTGAATTCGGCATACGGGTCTTCACCAAAAACAACCATCGCCACGTCAGGCTTACCGCTATAGCTACCGTCTTCAGACAATGTCACAGAGCCGCCGCCGGCCTCCACGTGACGCTTCACGCCATCATAAAAAGACGACCCACCTGGGAAATCAGAATTTGAATTGCCTGTGCCCTGCCAAGACAGTGTCCAGCCACCGGATTGCTTGCCGATATTGTCAGCACCATCACCTGCCATAAGGACGTTCATGTTCTTTGAGAGCGGCAAGACACCATTGTTTTTAATCAGCACAAGCGACTCACGCACAGCTTGGCGCGCGACTTCTTTAGACGCTGGATCTTGGAGAATATCATAATCGCCAGCCAAAGGACGCTCGCTCGGACGACCTGCTTCAAAAAGACCGCTGCGAAGTTTTACGCGCAGAATACGACGGATGGCATCTTCAAGGCGGTCCATATCAACTTCGCCGCGCTCAGCTTGGGCGAGCATTGTATCAAAAAGGCCGCGCCAGCTATCAGACGCCATATACATATCAAGACCCGCATTAAGCGCTTTCAAGCAATCCGTATTCGTACACCCTTCAATTTGACCATGCGCGTTCCAGTCACCGACAACAAAACCGTCAAAGCCCATGCGACCTTTGAGGACATCGGTAATAAGGCCTTTGTGACCGTGGAGCTTTTTACCTTGCCAGCTTGAGAATGAAATCATGACAGACTGTGTGCCTGCCTCAATGGCGACGGGATAAGCCGCGCCGTGAATGTCGCGCAAATCTTCTTCGCTATCAAGATTGTCACCTTGGTCGCGGCCACCTGCTGTACCGCCGTCACCCAGGAAGTGCTTGGCTGTTGCAATAACCTTTGGGCCTTTCAGCCATGTGTTGCTTCCAACCTCTCCTTGAATACCTTCAATGAGCTCGCCAGTATAGCTGACTGTCACCTCTGGGCTTTCGGCATATCCTTCATATGTGCGGCCCCAGCGGTCGTCGCGAACAACGGCGATGGTTGGCGCAAATGTCCATTCCTGCGCACCGACGCGAATTTCGCGCGCCGTAATCGCACCGATTTTACCAAGAAGGTCAGGGTTACGCGTCGCGCCAAGCCCGATATTATGCGGGAAGACTGTCGCGCCCGGAATATTATTATGGCCATGCACCGCGTCTGTGCCCCAAAGGATCGGAATAAACGGGCCACCTTCGAGGTCAGCCGCTTTCGTCGCATCCCAAAACTCATCCGCAAGCTCAACCCAAGCTGAAGCTGGTGAGCGGTTATCGCCATTAGGCGCAGAGTTCCCGCCGTTCAGTACAGAGCCGAGCGGATAAGTTTTTAAATCTTCTGACGTGAGAGAGCCGATATCGCCTTGGATGACTTGGCCGATTTTCTGACGCAACGTCATCTGCGCAATAATCTCTGTAATGCGGGCTTCCATAGCAGGGTCAAGCGCGACGGGGCTTTCAACTTTGGGCCAAAGCGCTGGATTGACTTCACCTGGCATAGACACTGTCGTGACGGCTGTATCCTTATCCGTGTCCGTGCTGGTTGCCGACCCACATCCAATTAAAACGGCAGCTGAGATAAGCGCTGTTGTTGAGCGCAGAATTTGTAGTTTTGACATTTGCAATACTCCCTGACGGGACGTGCCCGCGACATTATTTTGTCGCCGCTCGGTTGGCGGCGTTAAACTAAAAAGACGCAAAAATGACAGCGTTGTCAATTGTTAACTTTCATAGCGGCGTTGATAACTGGGGACTGTGGCAATTAAACCATAGCTGAAGGCGCCTATCGCCCTATTCCCCCTCGACATAGGGGCCCAACGCGTCAGCCCAAACTTTATAACCCGCATCATTCAGATGCAGATTATCATAGGTCAGTTCTTTCTTAAGGCTGCCATCTGCTGCCGCGAAAACCTTGTGCAAATCAATGAAGGAGACGCCTAAATCCTGCGCGACTTTTCTATATTCGCTATTAATGGCGGCGACTTTGGCTTTATTCTCTAGCTCACGCGGCATGACAGATTGAATGAAAATCTCAACATCAGTCATTTTAAATCTGAGGCCTAAGATGATGTTCTCAAGGTCTTCGGCCATATCGACAGGGTCACGGGCGTAGCTGATGTCATTTGTGCCAATTTTAATAAAGACCTTATCAGGACGGTTTAAGATGACCTGTTGCAAACGGCCACCAACACCCCGAACAGTGTCCCAGCTAATGCCGTGATTTGCGGTCTGGATGTTTGGGTAATAATCACCCCATTGCCCCGCCTCTGTGATACTATCACCCAAGAAAAGCACACCACCTTCTAGCGGAGGGTACGCTGCAATCTCTTTAACGCGTTTTGCATAATGCTTTTTCCCGCCTTCATACATTTCGGGCGGCGGAGCGATATTCAAATCATTCACAATCGGGCGTGTTTTTGCGGTCCACCCCAACTGCTTCGCGATATGATCGGATAGATCATTTGCCATTTTAACCATGCTGTCGCGGCCGGGATGGGAGTTACAGCTCCACTTTAACTGCGTCTCTGAGAGCGATAAATCCACAGAAGAGAGGTTTGTGTCAGACCTCATTTGCGATTTCACATAGTCAATCCCTGCAATGATTGCCGCGCCCTGCGCTCCGCCTAGTAGCGGCCCGCTGGCCATTACAATATGCGATTTGGGATAACGCGTGCGAATATCATTGACGAGATCAAAATAGCCTGCGTTAAATTTGTCCTGCCCGGCATCAACCGTGGACCAGTCATTTGTGCCAAGTGTGACAACCACCACAGCCGCTTTAAACTTGTCATGATCCCAGCGACTTTCAGTGTCGGGCACGGCGTAATCAATTTGCGCAGGCATGACAGGATTAGGATTGTTATCATAATTATAGACAACGCCTCGCCCTGATATCGCGACGAGGTGCGGCTCTGCTTTGAGCGAGTCGGCTGCGAGCCACGCATAGCTTTTGCGCGGCGCATTAGACGCAGGCGAATATTGGCAATCTTTCGTGTTTCCGCGCACGCCAAAGCCTGCCGTAATGCTATCGCCGATAAAGAGAATTTTACGGTCAGTTGTAGGCGGGGCGACCAATTCGCCCGTGACTTTGACATCATTAATCTCAAACAGACCCGTATCGAAAACCTCCGTGCGACGTGTGAGCGAGACATCAAACAAGCTCTCTGAGTCTGAGCTGACAATATCATAATTCTGCGTGCCCTCGCGCAAGATAAGCGCGGATGATTTGCCGTTAATAACCGCATCCATAATACCGTTGCCGCCGTCAGTTATCTTGACGGTTAATTTCGTCCCTCGAAAACGTAAGTTAATGCCATTGCCTGGCCAACCCATGCGGACATCGCCCGCATTAGTGAAGTCATATCGTCCAAGGTACTGCACCTCACCAGGCGTAGATTTACCCGTGAGTTGCGGCGCTTCGCAAGCCAGCAAGACGAGAGAGAAAAACCCTAAGACCAAAATTTTGAGATAATTTGGCATATCGTAACCTCCAGAAGCTCGCTTTACGGCGCGGCGCATGATTCCCTTTTGACAAGGCTATGCGCAATCACAACATCGCGCAACGGCGCGTCTGGGTCAGAGCGTCTGGCCGCCAGTATAGTCACGGCTTGCTCCATCATATCATTGAGGGATTGATGTACTGTGGTCAACGCAGGATAGATGATGCGTGAAAACGGCGCGTCGTCAAAGCCAACGACAGACAGCGTATCTGGCACACGCAATCCAAGCTTATAGGCACTTGCCAGGCACCCCGCTGCCATATCATCATTACTAGCAAAGATGGCCGTCGGGCGTGAAGCTTGGCTCATCAACGTCTCGCCACATGACAGGCCAGAAGCATATGAGAAGTCGCCCTCAACCACCAGACTCGGGTCACGCGAAATCCCAGCCCGCTCCAGCCCATCATAATAACCCATCAACCGCCGCCGCGCGACATCATAACTTTGCGCACCCGTAATAAAGCCAATGCGCCTGTGTCCGAGAGCAATCAGATGCGCTGTCATTTCGCTTGCAGCGATACGGTCATCAATCCCGATTTTATCGCCTGCCTCATTAAATTTTTCTGGTCCACGCTCTGCCCCTACACGCACGAAAGGCACGCCCGCCTCGCTAAGCCTGTCAAGCAATTCAAAATCATTAGAAAGCGGCGGCGTCAGCACAAGCCCGACAAGCATCCCGTTCTCTAATGCAATTGTAAGCGCGTCTAAATCAGCAGAGCCTTGCAAAGACAACTCAAAGCCAAAAGGCTGACACGCTAACACAGCGTTAATCTGCACAGCTTCGGTATAGCTCTGTGACGGGTTATCCAAAACTACGACGAGTTGCTTGGCAAGCTTTGAGCGAAGCGACCGTGCCGCCGCATTTATCTTGAAATTCAATAGCTCAACAGACGCCAGCACTTTCTCACGCATACGAGCACTGACATGTGGCTCGCCATTAATAACGCGCGACACCGTCTTAATTGAAACGCCTGCCTCTCTCGCGACATCTTTAATAGTACTGGGTTTTAGAGGGCTAGTCTGAATGGCGCTTGTCTCCGCAAAATGAATTCGGTCCAAAGTACCAAAATCAGGTTTTCCATGACTTATCTTAAAGTCAAATTGACAACGATGTCAATTTTGCCTTATGAAAAGTCAAAGTCACAGATATTTAGCGTAAGGAGCTCGTAAGAAGTCCCGTCGCGCTCATAATTTTCAGGGGAATAACATGAAACTTCGCCAACTATTGCTCGCATCCGTTTTTGGAATTGCCCTCGCCGCGTGCTCTCCTGCTGGAGAGACGCAGATGAATAACCCTCAAATTGAAAAGTCAAAGGGTGAAGCGACAGAAACGGTCAAAGCTCTTACCTTTGACAAATCATCTAATCCCAAAGTTGAAGAGCTTCTAGGGCAAATGACAATTGATGAAAAACTCGCGCAGATTACCTGCGTCTGGTTTGATAAAGCCAAAGCCCTCAATAGTGACGGCAGTTTTAATCCTGAAAAAATGAAAGAAGAATTCCCGCACGGCGTAGGGTGCTGGGCACGCCCGCAAGATACCTTTGGTATGGAAGAGCAAGAAGGGGAACGTGATCCTAATGACAGTTCTGTCGTACGTAAGCTTTCTGCGCGCACACCGTCAGAGACAGTTGCGCTCAACAACGCCATTCAGAAATGGCATATTGAAGACACACGTCTCGGCATCCCGACCCTCTTTCACGAAGAAGGCCTCCATGGTTTCCAAGGCCGTTATGCGACCTCTTTCCCGCAATCAATTGCTCTCGCCGCTACTTTTGACCCTGAGATGGCAGAAGATATATTCTCAATCGTCGCGCGTGAAATCCGGGTGCGCGGCGCGCATCATGTGCTCTCGCCAGTAGTGGATATTGCACTTGACCCGCGTTGGGGCCGCATTGAAGAAACTTACGGCGAAGACCCTTATCTCGTCTCGCGCATGGGTGTCGCCGCTGTCAGAGGTTTCCAAGGCGACAGTTTCCCGATTGCAGACGATAAAGTACTGGCCACACTTAAGCATATGACAGGTCACGGACAGCCTGAAGGCGGTATGAATGTAGGCCCAAGCCAAGTGAGCGAACGCGTCTTGCGCGAGACCTTTTTCCCACCATTTGAAGCCGCCATTAAAGAAGCCAACGCCGCCTCTGTCATGGCGTCTTATAACGAAATTGATGGTATTCCCTCACATGCTAATCCTTGGCTTCTCAATGACATTCTACGGCAAGAATGGGGCTTTGACGGTGTTGTCGTTGCGGATTATTTCGCCATTAACGAGCTGCAACGCCGCCATTCTATCGTCAACGATATTGGCGAAGCTGGCGCGCTTTCGCTCATGTCTGGTGTAGATTTAGAACTGCCTGACGGCATTGCGTTTTATGAACTAAAAGACAAAATCGAGGCTGGTGAGTTTGACGAGAAATATGTCGACCGTGCTGTGCGCCGTGTGCTTGAGATGAAACTGCGCGGCAATGTATTTGAGACACCCTATGCCGACGGCGAAAAAGCTGACGCGCTGACAGGCAATCAAGAGGCCCGCGACCTCGCGCTTGAATCGGCCAAGAAAGCGGCTGTGCTCGTCAAAAATGACGGCATTCTTCCCCTTGCTGAAAGCGAGTATAAAACCATCGCTGTCATCGGCCCGAACGCCGACATCACCGTGCTTGGCGGGTATTCAGATGAGCCGCGTCAGACAATTTCAATTCTTGATGGATTAAAAACTAAGCTTGATGGCAAAGTCGACATTCTCCACTCCCAAGGCGTAAAGCTCACGGATAATCGTAGCTGGTGGGATGATGAAGTTAATCTTGCAAATCGCGACGAAAACTTGTCCTCAATCTATAAGGCCGTGGCGGTCACCAAGAAAGCTGACCTCGTTATTCTCGCCATTGGCGGTGACGAGTCAACGTCTCGCGAGGCTTGGAACGAAGCCCATATGGGTGACCGCAATGACATCACACTCATCGGCGAGCAGGTAGAGCTTATCGACGCGATTGCTGAGACAGGTAAGCCAATGGTCGGGGTCGTTATCTCGGGGCGTCCGCTAGCGCTGACAAATGTGCAAGACCAATTCGATGCTATTCTCTATGGTTGGATTTTGGGTCAAGAGACAGGCACTGCGGTGGCTGACCTGCTTTATGGTGACGCGAACCCTTCAGGCAAAATGCCTGTCACTGTGCCGCGCACTGTTGGGCAAATCCCAGCTTTTTATAATCACAAACCAACGGCGCGGCGCGGCTATGCTTTTGATGACGTCAGCCCGCTTTACCCCTTTGGATTTGGCTTGAGTTACACGACATTTGAGATGTCTGAGCCGACGCTCTCTGCGCCAACAATCGGCGTAGATGGCAGTGCAAATGTTTCTGTCACTGTAACCAATACAGGCGATATGGCGGGCGATGAAGTCGTGCAAATGTATCTGCGTGATAAAGTCAGTTCGGTCACACGCC
>CAYRIV010000020.1:0-28006 GCA_964424575.1 uncultured Caulobacterales bacterium
GATTTTGAATCCGGCGCGTCTACCAATTCCGCCACACCCGCACTTGAAGTGGGCTGTGTATAGAATAGTGAGTTTTAAAAGACCACTCTTGATTTCAGCTAATTTGAGATTTTCTGCGCACGGGTCGGCTTGCGACGTGTCTGTGCGTGAGGCGGCAGGGTGGCGAAGTCTTCTTTTGTCGGGACACGGCCAAAGGCGATTTTCCCGCCAACATAGCCGCCAGGAATATCAGGCTGCGGCCCGATGTTCAGATAAGCCGCCCCGTATTGGCTATTCACCTTATCCATAAGGTCGCAGACTGTTTCGCGTTTTTGCCGGACTTCATGGCTTGCTGCACTGGTAAAGAGGTCGTCATTAACCGCGCCTTGCTGACACAGGCCGTGGAGCATGACATAAATGCTGCGGAGGCGACGTTGAGAATTGCGCGCGATAAGCTCGCGAAAGGCGGCGCTCATCTCGCGCTGAAACGTAAAATCATCGCGGGTTGGCGGGAATTGCCGCTCAACACGGTATTTGCGTTTATGCTCATCCTTAAGGCTGACTGTGAGCTTTTGTGCCCAAAAGCCATCCGCGCGCACGCGCCGCGCCGCCTTTGTTGTCAGCAGCCGCAGACACTCAAGCGCTTTGTCAGGTCGCTGCCATTCACCACTTAGATTGCGGCTATGACCAAACATGCTGCGTTTGGTTTCGGGTCGCTCAATGCGGTAACCTTGCAGCTGCGCCCAGAGGCGTTCACCTTCTACATTGCCCCAAATCGCACGCGCATGTTTGGCAGATATGGCGAGCAGGTCAGGCATAGTATTAATCCCTGCGCGGCGGAGCCTGACGATATTTCCGCCCGCAATCCCTGGTACGTTTTTCAACGGAACAGAGGCGAGCTTTCCTGGAAAGTCACGCGGATGTAGCACAACAAAGCTTTGCGGTTTTTCCATTTCAGCCCCAATTTTTGCCAGCAGCTGATTGGCCGCCAGCCCGATAGAGGGGCTTATCTCTGTCCCTATATCGCGCGCGAGGTCTGCTTTAATTTTCTGCGCCACTTCCACACATTGCATCTCTGTAAAGCCCTTCAAATCACATTCGACCTCATCAATCGACCAGACTTTTTTGACAGTCAGTGTTTTCTCAACCGTCCTAATAATGCGGTGGTGCATTTCGACATAGACATCATGGCGCGCGGGGCGGAGGATAATCTCGGGACAAGCTTTGCGGGCTTCTTTGACTCGCATTTGTCGCTTACACCCCATGGCTTTGGCGATATAGCATTGCGCAATAAGCGCAGAATATTCCGACTCCATTGCCGTCACGCCTACGGGCTTGCCCACAAGCGTCGGGTCGAGCTGCTTTTCGACCGTGGCAAAGAAAGCATCGAAATCGATATAGAGGGTTTGAAGTGAGGTTTCGCGTTCCATGTGCTAGAACATAATAAGAACAAAATTAAGAGTCGAGCGATAAATAGGAATAAATTCAGCTCGAATGACGGAAAGATGTGTATAAGAATGGCGCCCTAAATATTGAGACGGAAGATTGCGTCATTATGAAAAAATAACACTATTTATGCCCCTAATTTCGGATTATTTGAAATATAGATATGAAAATTCGCAACACTTTCTTTGCTTTTGCTGTAGATAGTGAATCCTAATTTGGACCTTTAACCATAAAGCTGAGGCACCATGAAAGAATTGAACTTTTCCCAATCCGTTGACGTGATGTTTAACCGCGCGGCGAGCTATATGGACCTCTCGCCAAAGCTGCTGGAGAAAATCCGAGTCTGTAACGCGACTTACACAGTACGGTTTGGTGTAAAGTTGAGAGGAGAGGTCCACACTTTTACAGGTTACCGCGCGATTCACTCAGAACATAAAGAACCTGTGAAGGGTGGTATTCGCTACGCACTATCTGTCAACCAAGACGAGGTCGAAGCCTTGGCGGCGCTTATGACCTATAAAACAGCGCTTGTGGATTTGCCCTTTGGCGGCTCCAAAGGCGGGCTGTGTATTGATCCGTCCAAATGGGACGCCGAAGAGCTCGAGCGCATCACACGCAGGTTTACCTTTGAGCTTGCCAAGCGCGACCTTATTCATCCGTCTCAAAACGTGCCAGCGCCCGATATGGGTACAGGCGAGCGTGAAATGGCGTGGATGGTGGATGAATTCCGCCGCCTCAACCGTACCAATATAGATGCGGCAGCTTGCGTCACGGGTAAGCCCGTGCACCTGGGCGGCATTCATGGCCGTACTGAAGCGACTGGCCGCGGCGTGCAATATATTGCCCAAGAGTTTTTCCGCCATAATGAGGATAAGAAGCGCGCCAACTTGCGCGGCGACCTCGACGGAAAAAAAGTTGTTGTGCAGGGCCTCGGTAATGTGGGCTATCACGCTGCAAAATTTATGGCAGAAGAAGACGGTTGTAAGGTCGTGACAGTGATTGAACGCGACGGCGTCATCCGTAATGCCAAAGGCATCAAGATCGAAGAGTTGAAACAGCACATGATAAGCGGAGAGCCGCTGGCTGATTTCAAAGGCGGTAAGTTCAGCCAAGACGCAGACGCGATTTCAGATGCCTGTGATATTCTTATCCCCGCCGCGATGGAAGGGGTCATCAATAAAGAAAACGCCCATAGCATTAAAGCCAAGCTCATCATTGAAGCAGCGAACGGACCCGTGACCGCTATTGCCGATAAAATCCTGCGCGACAAAGGCGTCATTATTATACCTGATATGCTCGCCAATGCGGGAGGTGTAGTTGTGTCTTATTTTGAGTGGGTGAAAAACGTCAACCATATCCGCTTTGGGCGCCTGCAGCGCCGCCGCGAAGAGAGCAAAGCCACGCTCTTGATGGATGCGCTTCAAGACCAAGGCGGGCTGAAGTTTACAAAGAAATTCCGTAAAGACTACATCGATGGCGCCGAAGAACTTGACCTCGTGCGGGCTGGCCTTGACGATACAATGCGTCAAGGTTTTACTCATATCCGTGACCTGCTGTCTGAGCGTCCAGAGCTTGAAGATTACCGCACAGCTGCTTTCTACCGCGCCATTGATGACATCGCCCTACATTATAGGTCGCTAGGGCTTTAAATTAGCCACAGGCATATTAATCCTCAGGCTTATACGCCTCAATCTCCATAATCAGATCGTCTGCGGCGATTTGAGTGCCTGCTTTGGCAGCAATCTCCGTTACTGTGCCATCGATTTCGGCAAGGATTTCGTGTTGCATTTTCATGGCTTCGAGTATGGCGATTTTATCGCCTTTTTTGACAGTATCATCTGTGCTGACTAAAATTTCGAGAAGTTGGCCATGCATCGGTGCGACAACCGTGCCGCCGCCGCTGGCTTCAGCGCCGCTCGGGAGGCCGCCTGCGATATTAGTCAATTCATAGCTGCGAGTGTCCGTCACAAGCGACAGCGCCACAGGGGAGGTGGCGGCGTAAATGAGCGTCGATTTCTGACGGTCAATAATTTGCTCAAGCTCAGTCTCTGAGAGACGCGTACAACTGACCTCATAGCTATGACCGTTAAGCTCTGCGGTCAGTTGGTCCCCGTGTGAGGTGAAGGTGACGCGATGAGTAGTGTCGTTAATATCGTAGAGAAATATAGATATGAGCGCCCCCAAACTCCCCCATCCGAGCAGTTCATTTGGTAAGGGAAGCGCAGTTTGAACGGCTGTTTCTACGCTGAGGAAATATTGTGCGAGCGCCCCTTTTATGATGTCGAGCTCAGTTAAATCAGGCGCGACATATCCGTCCTCGCCGTAAGTCTCTTTGATAAAAGCCGTCGTGGCGTCGCCCTTTTTGAAGATGTCTTTATTCAAAGCATCAATGAGGAAATCACGGTTGTTTTTCGGCCCAATCAACGCCGTCTCTGCGAGGGCTCTCTTAAGCTCAAGCAGAGCGTCATCGCGGGTCAGGCCGTGAGCAATAATTTTCGCGACCATACTGTCATAATAGGGCGAGATTTCCCCGCCGGTTTCAATCCCGCTATCCACACGTGCGCCGCTTGGCGCTTGCCACAGTGTGACGGGGCCTGTGCTGGGCAGAAACTCATTTTCAGGGTCTTCGGCATAGAGCCTGACTTCAACTGCATGACCCAGAGGCTCGACATCGTCTTGGGCAATTTGCAGCACTTCGCCTTGCGCAGCTTTGATTTGCTCAGCGACCAAATCGATCCCGTAAACCATTTCTGTGACGGGATGTTCGACTTGTAGGCGCGTGTTCATTTCAAGAAAGAAGAAATCGTGAGTATCGTCGAGTAGAAATTCTACCGTGCCCGCGCCGACATAATCGACCGCACGCGCCGTTGCGACAGCGGCCTTACCCATGCGTGCGCGTAAGGGCTCATCCATGACGGGGCAGGGGGACTCCTCAATGACTTTTTGATTACGCCTTTGCACGGAACAATCGCGCTCACCCAAGTGAATGATGTTTCCTTGCACGTCAGCGAGGACTTGAATTTCAACATGGCGCGGCGCGATGACCGCGCGCTCGATGATAAGTTCATCCGAGCCAAATGCGTTGGCGGCTTCAGACCGCGCGGCTTTAATCGCGCCTGGTAGGTCCGCCGCCTTATGCACAAAGCGCATACCGCGTCCGCCGCCGCCCGCCGCCGCTTTCACCATCAATGGGAAGCCGATAGACTTGCTCTGATTGATAAGGGTCGCGTCGGATTGGTCTTCACCTTGATAGCCAGGAATACACGGTACGCCCGCCGCAATCATCGCACGTTTAGATTTGGCTTTATCGCCCATGACGTCAATTGCACCAATCGGCGGGCCGATAAAGATGATGTCGTTATTAGCACAGGCTTGCGCGAAAGCAGCGTTTTCAGAGAGGAAGCCATAACCTGGATGGATGGCGTCTGCGTCTGAGTTCTTCGCAGCCTGCATGATAGTCTCGATTTTAAGGTAGCTTTCCCCAACGGGCGACGGGCCGATGTGCACGGACTTATCTGCAAAGGCGACATGGGGCGCGTCTTTATCGGCGTCTGAGAATACGGCGACAGTTTTAATACCCATGAGTTTGCATGTGCGCATGACGCGCAGGGCAATCTCGCCGCGATTGGCAATCAGGATAGTATTGATTTTACGCATTTATTCGGTCCAACTTGGTTTGCGTTTTTCAAAAAAGCTTGCAAGACCCTCTTTCGCTTCATCAGAACGTAAGCGTCCTGCGAAATTGTCGGCGGCTTCTTCGATGGCAACGTCACGCGTGAGTTTTGGCAAGGCGATAAGCAGCGCTTTGGTATCCGCCACAGCACCAGGTGCGCAGCGCAAGACTTGGGCCTTTATTTGAGACTCGTAATTAATCAACTCTGCTTCGGTCGCACCGACGAAATCTGCGAGACCTAATTCCTTTGATTCCGCCCCCGTAAATCGTGCGCCCGTCAGCATTAATCTCCGCGCAGTGGCATAGCCGAGCCTTTGAATAACGAAGGGTGAGATTTGCGCGGGCGAGAGGCCAATCATCGTCTCGGTCATGGCGAATTTTGCGTCTGCGTGACAGATGACGACGTCAGAACAGCAGACTAGTCCAAAGCCGCCCGCGAGTGCAGGGCCTTCGACAAGAGAGATTGTGACTTGAGGCAAGCTATTAAACGCATCCAGAAACGCCGCGACCCCTCGCGACATTTTCATCACCTCACCGTGGCTCGCCCCATTTTGAAAATCATTTTGAAACGATTTTAAATCCCCGCCTGCACAAAAGACTTGGCCGCGTCCTCGTAATGTCACACCGCGCACCGTTCTGTCGTCGCGCAATAATTTAAACACGGCCATTAATTCCGCGACCGCGTTATCTGTCATGGGATTGCGTTTTTCTGGCTGATTGAACCAGAGCGTCATCCAACTCTTATCACGCTCAATTTGGATAAAATTAGTGTCGGGATAATCCATTATGCTCTCGCCACGCCAAAGCTATTGGGCCGTAATGTACGGCTGCGCGCTTCCGCGACTGTCGACAGGGCAAAGCCGAGCACGCGGCGCGTATCACGCGGGTCAATGACGCCGTGGTCTAGCACGCGCCCAGAGGTGTAGAACGCACTTTCCTGCTTGGTGAAAAGCTCCGTGATAAAGTCTTCTTGCTTTTGCGCGGCCTTTTTATCGACGCTTTCACCTTTGCGAGCGGCGCGGACTTCGGCGACCATGCGCATCGTCTTGGCCGCACTCGCGCCAGCCATCACGCCTGTGCGCGCATTGACCCAGCTAAAGAGAAAATCAGGCTCGAAAGCATAGCCTGACATACCGTAATTGCCTGCGCCAAAACTGGCGCCGATATAAAAGGCAATTTTAGGCACGGTGATGGTCGAGATGGCTTGGATCATCTTAGAACCGTGCTTAATCATGCCCGCCTGCTCATATTCCGTGCCGACCATATAGCCTGTCGTATTGTGCAAAAAGACAAGCGGGATATCGGCACTTTCGCAAAGCTGTAGGAACTGTGTCGCTTTATTCGCGCCTGCGGGATCAATCGGGCCGTTATTACCGATGATGGCGACAGGGCGCCCCATAACACTGGCTTGGACGCAGACGGTGGAGACACCAAAGCGCGGCTTGAAATCTTCAAAATCAGAGCCGTCCACAATGCGCGCAATCACTTCGCGCACGTCATAAGGCACTGTGTAGTCACAGGGCACAACGCCTGCAATTTCAGACGCGTCATATTTTGGCGCGGCGTAAGGCGCGGCGGGTGTGGGGCTCGCATGTCGGTTCCATGCGAGACGCGCGACCACCTCTCTTGCCATGGCGATACCGTGGGCGTCATCATTGGCGAGATATTCAACAAGGCCTGAGACGCTGGCGTGCATTTCTGTGCCACCGAGCTCGCGGTCATTGGCCACTTCTCCCGTCGCGGCTTTGACAAGCGCGGCGCCCGCGAGGGCCGCCATGCCGTTCTCTTTCACTCCAATGACGTAATCTGACATACCAGGCATATAAGCCCCGCCCGCTGTGGACGCGCCGTGCAGCACAACGATAGTGGGCACACCTGCTGCACTTAATCGTGCGAGATTGCGAAAGAGTTTCCCGCCATTGGCCCAAAGCTCAATTTCGTAATCCACAAGGTTCGCGCCGGCACTTTCGACCAGATGAATGAGCGGGAGCTTTTGTTTTAGCGCAATGTCTTGCACCACTTCGAGAGAGCGCCAGCCACCTGTTGTCGCCGCACCAGCACGTATGCCGCTATCATCCGCCCAAACCATGCACCGCGTGCCTGACACATAACCAATGCCGAGGATATTGCTTCCGCCCGGCACGGATGTTTCGGGGTTGGGATCGTCATATAAATAATTGGCCATGGTAAAGAGCGAGAGAAACGGCATAGCTGGATCCAGTAATCGGCGCACGCGTTCACGCGGAGAGAGCTGCCCGCGTTTTTCAAAAACGGGAAGGCGTTTATTAGATACAGCTTCGGCACGCGCCTCAAGCGCGCGAAGCTCGTCGACCATCGCGAGCATCTCTTCGCGGTTCTTTATAAAGGCGTCAGAGGTCGTAGATATTTTGGAATTAAAAACAGGCATTTAAGACTCCAGCAATCTGGCAGGGATGGAGATGGGGGTTTGCAATAAAATCTGTGCGTAGCTTTTGCTTTGCGGGTCAAAACGCATTGACGCCATGCCGCCACCACCGAGGCTTTCGTGAAGCAAGATATTCATTGATTGCGTGCCGGGCAGGAAGAAGCGCTCGACCTTGCCGTTATTAAAATGCGCAAATCTTTTCGTAATTTCAGCCTCGCTTAAGGCGGCCCAAATATAAGGCGCGTAATCCGTACGGCGCGGCATGATTCCGATATTGGCTTTATTACCTTTGTCACCAGAGCGACCGTAAGCAAGCGTGCTGAGCGGTACGGATATTACCTCTTCCGTTTTAGGTGTTTCTGGTGGAGAAATAGTTTTGGTTTTTTGCGGGCATGTTGCGCCAACTGTGTCGCGCATCGTTTGGATTTTACCGTCAATATCAATGGAAATCTCAATACCGTCTTTCGGGACTTTGAAAGAAAACAGTCGCACAACCGGGGAGGGCTTCGGACGTGCTGCTGACAGTGGTGCTAGCCCCGTCGGTGTGGCAAGCGCGAGCCCTGTGGCTTCGCGGTAGAGCAGGGCGCAAGCCGCCTTGTCCGCATGTTTGGCAGAGAGTTTCATGACGACTTCGCGCGAGGGGGGGGCGTCTGCAAATTCCCCGTAATGGCTATCGTCGCCAAAAAACTCGACGATGGCCTCTGTGTAATCAGGCAGATTTTTCGCGCGAAGTTTTTCACGGGCGCGTTTGAGAGAGGCTTGGCCATAGGCTTCACCTTTGTCGCGCGCGCCGTCGCCGACAAAAAGCCAGAGCGACACAATCTTCCACCCGTCATTATAGGTCGCGCAGGCCTTATAGTTGTCAGGGACACCGCGACCTTTGGCGGGACTTACCGCGACTTTGTTCGGCCCAACCTGTTCGAGTGTGACGTTAGAGAAATCGCAAATCACGTCAGGCAAATAATAAGCTTGTGGATCACCGATTTCGTAAAGCATTTGCTCCGCCACTGTGCCAACAGAGACAAGCCCGCCTGTGTCTGCGGGTTTGCTAACCTCAAAACTGCCGTCGTTTGAGATTGCTGCAATGGGGTAGCCGATGTCCGCGATGCTGTCGGCGACCTCTTCCCAATCGGTAAAATTTCCACCTGTGACTTGCGGGCCGCATTCAATGATATGACCTGCAAGTGAACCGCTCGCGAGCTTGTCTAAATCACTCGCATCCCATCCAAATTCATGAATACACGCGCCGAGCGTCACGGCGCTATCCACCACGCGCCCCGTGATGATGATGTCCGCTCCGCCGGCTAACGCGCGGGCGATAGGGAAGGCGCCCAGATAAGCGTTGGCGCTGGCAATCGTTTCGAGCGGAGGAAATCTCTCGCCACTAAACATTTCTGAAGTGTCGGCGTAATTGGGTAATCTTCCGCTTAAGTCATCGCCGCTAATAACTGCAACTTTTAAATCAAGCCCTGCCGCTTTGACCGCGGCGCGGGCAAGCTCGCCGCACGCTTGCGGATTGACGCCGCCCGCATTGGCAATAAGTTTTACCCCATGCTTGGCGATGCGCGGTAGGTGAGGTGTGAGCACAGAATGAATAAAATCAGCCGCAAAGCCTTTGCTCGGGTCTGTGTTTTTCTGGCGCGCTAAAATCGACATGGTGATTTCGGCCAAATAATCAAAGACAATATAGTCGAGCTTTTCGTCCTCATCTAAGGCATCAAGAAATTGCGGCACGGCCATATCCGACTCACCCCAATATCCGCTCGCCCCACCGATGTAGATTTTTCGTGAACTTGACATATCTTAGATATGATGACATCTCAAAAATAATGAGTCAAACTCATTTTGTGATTTTGGTAAACGCAATAGGCCCGCTATGCCCGCAAAAACAGAGCAAAAACCGCCCCAAACCTACGCTCAAAAAGTGGCGGGGAAACAGGCGATAATTTTTGCCGCCGCAAAAGAAGTGTTTGCGCAAAGTGGTTATGACGGCCTGCGCATGTCCGAGGTCGCTAAGCGCGCAGGCGTGGCCGAGGGCACAATCTATAGCTATTTCAGCTCTAAAGATGATCTTATCCGCGCTCTTGTGGGCGATTATTGGACGCGACTGACAGAGGATGCGCGCCGCGCGATTAACGGTATTGAGAAAACTTTCGCGCGGCTTTCGGCCCTCGCGCAGTTTCACATCGACGCGCTGATTGCGCGCTATGATTATGCCGAGTTGACCATCACACTCGGGCGTCAACCTAGCTCTGTTATTTCTCTCACGGATGATGTGCGCGCTTATGTGCGCGTCTTTGATGAGATATTCACGGCGGGCCAAGACAGGGGCGATATTGAGGGTTCGGCTGAGCTTTGGATGGCGCGCGATATGCTCTATGGGAGTCTTGAATATTCCGCGCGGACGCTATTAATGCGAGGCGCAAATCAAAGTGAGACAAAAGCGGTCGTTGATAATCTGATGCATAGTTTCCGCGCGCGTTATGGCCCAGATGCGAAGACGGAGGTAGCGGCATCCCCCCAAAGTATTCTTGATCGTCTTGCGGCTGTTACTGAAAAATTAGAGGCGAAACTGATAGATTAATCCAATTCCAGTTGCTCTCAGCGCGCACGCTGATTAAGGACAGTTAAACCAGATAAAATAAGGGAGGCGAGGCTGTGACATCTGAAACACCACAAGAAAACGCCTCCACCTTAGAGCCGACCGAGTTTGGCCCGCGTGATCATGACACAATCGAAAATGTCGATAATGAAAACGCGAAACTTCTTGAGCAGTTCCTCGACACGATTTCTGAAGACGGCAATGCTGACGCGCTCGGGGTGGAATATTTATCGCTGACGGAATTGCACCCCGCCGATTTTTCTGACCAGCTTGAGCAACTCACCGATGAAGCGCGTGAAACGCTTGTAAATTATGCTCCGCAACTTATCACCGCAGATGTTTTGGCTGAACTTGAAGATGAGGTCGTGGAAGACGTTTTGCCGCTGCTGCCGGCGGCGCAAATCGCCGAAGCCGTCGCCGAGCTTGATAACGATGACGCGACGCAAATTATCGAGGAGATGGAAGATGAGCAGCGCGAGGAAGTCTTTGACGCATTGGGTGCGCATGACCGTGCCATGCTCGAAGCTTCGCTTAAGTTTGAAGACGAAACCATTGGTCGTCTCATGCAGCGCGAATTTGTCGCCGCGCCAGAGTTCTGGACGGTCGGCGATACGATCGATCACATGCGCGAAACGGGCGAAGATTTGCCTGATCAGTTTTTTAACATCTATGTGGTCGATGCGGCGTTCAAACCCATGGGATATGTCAGCCTGTCAAAACTAATGCGCTCACCGCGTGAGGGGACACTATCTGAATTAATGGATATAAAGCTGACGGCGATTTCCCAAGATATGGACCAAGAAGACGCGGCCTATTTATTCCAGAAATATCACCTCATATCCGCGCCCGTGATTGATAGTTCCGAGCGTATCTGCGGTATCATGACCATCGATGATATTCTTGAGATTGTTCAAGAGGAAAATACTGAAGATATCTTGGCCCTTGCAGGGGTCTCCGACTCTGGTCTCACAGATACCGCTTTTTCAATCGTCAAGGCGCGCGGGCCGTGGCTCTTTATAAATATGATTACGGCCATTCTCGCCTCTATCGTAATCGCGCAATTTGATTATGCGATTTCAGAGATTGTGGCGCTGGCCGTGCTCATGCCGATTGTGGCGAGCATGGGCGGCAACGCGGGGACTCAAGCGCTGACTGTGGCGGTTTGCGCCATTGCGGAGCGCGACCTAACCCCGCGCTCGGCATGGCGTGTGGTGCGGCGTGAGGGTCTTGCGGCTCTCTTGATTGGGCTGATTTTTGCTGTCGTGCTCGCGATTATTGTCATGGTTTGGTTTAAAGACCCAGGTCTTGCGTTTGTCGCTTTTATTGCCATGGTCATTAATCATATTTGCGCAGGACTCGCGGGCGTTTTGATACCGCTTGGCTTAAAACGGGCAGGGGCTGACCCCGCTGTTTCCTCATCCGTATTCGTCACAACGGTGACAGATGTCATTGGCTTTTTCGCCTTCCTCGGCTTTGCGGTGCTTATCCTCCTCTAATCAGGCGTAATTCCCTTATTGGGCGTATTCGGCCTAAGACTTGCAATTTTCCACCTCAAGACACTCCCACTGTCCTGATTTGGAACGCATATGAGCACTCAACTTACAATTTCCGATGTCGGCCTCCGCCTAATTAAGGCCTATGAGGGGTTTCGTCCTGTTGATATTGAACTGATGTCAGGTCAACGTGTAGTCGGCTATGGCCACCGTGTGATGAGTGGGGAGAGCCTGCACCTGTCCAAGGAAGACGCAGAAGATTTGCTGCGCGAAGACTTGGCACCTTATGAGGCGATGATTAATGACAGCATCTTTGCCCCATTAAGCCAGAGCCAGTTCGACGCGCTCTGCTCACTTGCGTTTAATATTGGGCCGAAGAAATTTCTCGAATCTGATGTTGTGCGCGCGCTTAATAATGGTCGGCTTCTTGACGCCGCCAATGGGTTTGATGTGTGGCGTAAAGCTAAGATAAATAATGAGAGCTTTATTGTGGACGCGCTTGTACGCCGTCGCACAGCAGAGAAAGTGCTCTTTTTACGTCCAAGTCAGCGTGCCGTGAAAGCGCCGCGCGTGGAGCTTAGCGCGCAAGCAGATGCCGATATGCAAGGGCTGACGACGGCGGCACCTGCGCGCATTTTTGAAGACAGCGGGCTTGTGTCAAAAGTCAATTTTGATGCCCAAGACGCTGAGACGCTTGACGAGAATGAAAGTGAGTTGCCTTGGACAGATAATCTCTCGACAGATGGACTTGGCGAAGATGACATGCATGATGAATATTCAGATATTGACGTAGAGGAAATGTTTGTTGAGCGCCGCGCGCCAGGTCGTGTGTCGCCACTGCAACCTACACCGATGAGACGGGCCACAGACCGACCTGGCGGTGTGCTGACTCTCAGCGAAGTTTATGACAATGACGATGATTACAAAGCACCACAAGTTAATCTTGAAGATGTATTAGCTGTTGATGCAGATGCTCCGTTGATTGAGAATATCGATGGTCTTAATCTTGATATCGGGTCTGACGTTGACGTCAGTGATGAAGAGAGCTTTGATGATTTGGTCTTAAGCGAAGTCGACTTTGTTGATGAGCCGATTGAAACCGATAATCGGGTCATTGATAATCTGGATCCATCTGACCTTATTACGAGTCATATTGGCCGTGCTAATGATGATGTGGAGTTAAGTGAATTAGAAGACCCGGGCCCATCGCCTATTGCCACAGCAGCGGCCGAAGTCAGTGGCCGACTAGACGCGCTGATGGCGAATGA
Source organism: uncultured Caulobacterales bacterium (assembly GCA_964424575.1). Lineage (GTDB taxonomy): Bacteria > Pseudomonadota > Alphaproteobacteria > Caulobacterales > Maricaulaceae > Fretibacter. The sequence goes on from CAYRIV010000020.1 coordinate 12,866, forward strand.
GCAGGACGGGATCGTCGAGACTGAGAAAAAGATTTTACCGTTTAGAAGTAAAAAAACTATAGATAGCGAAACGCTAGGCAGTGATAATCCAGTCTATGACACTCTGATTGAACCAGAAGCTTTAGATGGCCGTGATGCCCCTCAAGAACTTAGCGCTCTTGATTTAATCAAAGACGACATTGAGACTGATAATTTCCCAGATTTGACAGCTCAAAAGGATAGTGCAGCGCGCTATATCGCACGAAACATCGCGCCTGCCCAAAGAAAAAAGCGCCAAACAGGTTTAAGCTTCATGGTGATTTTTGGTATGATTTTGTTCGCCGTCAGCGTGGCAACAATGTTGTCAGGATATGACCAAAGATTTGGCGCGGGGGGCGAATTTTTATCAACGGTTGGCGCCATTCTTGGCGGCATGATTTCTTTAGGATGTATTTACTATATTCTCAAAAATATGAGCTTGGCAGATTAATTAGCGCCGTTTCAAAACAAATATAAAGGTTTGCATTCTAAGAAAGATGCAAGATTTAGGAACGGAGTGATATATGTTAACCGATTGGACCGACGCACATACAGCGGGTTTTCAAAAAGACATCATTAGCTTTCAGCATACTCTGGAAGACACAGGCTTGTTTACAGATGAGGCGCTGATTACGCTTCTTAATAAGCATCCGAGTGAACAGCTAGATGTTTGCTCTATGGGAGATCCGAACCATCCGCATTACCCTAATAAAATGCGTACGGGTGATTTTCGCGACGCAGACGGTAAGACGTTATTGGCGGCTGCGAAATCCGGTAAAGTATGGATAAATGTGCGCCGCGCCATGAATATTCATCCTGAATATAAAGCTGTGTTGGATAAGATGTATGGCAGCTTGTCAGAAAAGACAGGAAATAAAACCTTCAATCCAAAAGGTGGAATTTTAATTTCATCGCCCATTGCAAAAGTGCCTTATCACTTTGACAAAACAGAGACGATACTTTGGCATGTGCGCGGTAAAAAACGTATGTATCTTTATCCGCTTACGCCTGAATATATTTCTGACACAGGATATGAAAATGCCGTCGTGGATATGCTCGAAGATGATCTACCGTTCCGTCCAGACTGGGATAAAGACGCGAAAGTCTTTGACCTTCAGCCTGGTCAAGCGCTGACTTGGCCTATGAACCAACCACACCGCGTTGATAATCAATCTTTCTGTGTCTCTGTTACGACAGAATATTCAACCGTGGCCAGTGGTCGCCGCAATGCGGCTATGCTGACCAATGCCACACTACGTCAAAAATTTGGTATGAACCCAAGCTATTGGAATGCGGGCCCAACACAAAACTATATCAAGTCAGTTTTTGGACGGGTGATTAAAAAAGCAGGTCTTGCGACGAAAGTTGACCGCAAGGATTATGTGACCTTTAAAATTGACCCTAAAGCGGACAATTTCATTGTGGATACAGAGCCGTTTGAGCGTAATTTCTAGCGCGTCAATATTGTCCTAGCAGTCGCAGAACTCCTCAGTAAGGTAAGTGCGAGTTTTATCGGAGCTTCGGCGGGAGAACATGTCTCGCGTAGCGCCCGCTTCGACGACTTGTCCGTCACAGAGGAACACCACGTGATCTGCGACGCGTTTGGTCTGAGCGATGTTATGCGTAACCATTACAATCGTCATCTTCTCTGATAACCGCATCAACAAATCTTCAATCACGCGGGCTGAAACGGGGTCAACAGAGGCGGTTGGCTCATCAAGCAATAAGATTTCAGGTGACATTGCGAGCGCCCGTGCGATACAAAGCCGTTGTTGCTGCCCTAAAGATAAATCCATGGCGGGCTTATCAAGGCGTTTTGAAACCTCGTTCCAAAGCCCCGCATCTTTGAGACAGGTCTCAACAAGGCTGCGCTTCTCGGCCTTGCTCATGCCTTTGTCGCGACGCCCAAATAGTACGTTTTCGGAAATCGAGCGTGGAAAAACACAGGGCGATTGAAACACCATACCGACTTTGCGGCGCAGTTTGGTCACATCTTTATAACCCGCAATAAGCGGCTTGCCGAGCACGTCAACTTGGCCTGTAAATGAAGCGGTTTGGTTGTCTCCATTAATGCGATTGAGCGTGCGCAAGAGCGTTGATTTCCCCGCGCCTGATGGCCCGATAAGGCAGGTCACGCCCCGTGCTGGAATCTTGAGAGAGATATCTGACAAAATGCAAGCTTCACCATAATAAGCACTAAAATGCTTTAAGGATATGGCTGGTATATCAGCGAGATTAGAGACGATTTGAAGATGAGAATTTTGCAGCATTAGCGATGACCTAGATGAGAAAATTTTTGACGAGTGAAAAAAGCGAGCGCGCTAAAGGCTGCGACAAAACTTACAAGCACAAGGCTTGCGCCCCAAGCGTTTTGCAGGGCCTGCGGGTTTGTGGATTGCTGCGCGAGAGCGAGGATGTGCGTTGGTAGACTCGCGACAGGTTCAACCAAGCTTTGCGGCAAAGTGACACCAGAAAAGGCCGTGGCGATAAACATTATTGGTGCGGTTTCGCCAATGGCGCGCGCAAGCGAAATCATCAACCCCGTCACGATACCGCCGCTGGATTGTGGCAGGATAACGTGTCGAATAATCTCGCCTTGGCTCATGCCGAGCGCCGCCGCGTTTTCTTGATAGCTTTTCGGGAGAGAGCCCATTGTGGCGTGGCTTGCGAGGGTTAAAGTTGGGAGCATCATCATGGCGAGGATGAGACTGCCGACAAACCACGACAGTCCCGTTCCAAGGATGTTGACAAAAAAGATAAGTCCAAAAATTCCGTAGCTGATTGAGGGAATAGCATTGAGTGCATAAAGCACCGTATCAAGCCGTGTTTTATCGCGTGCTCGGGGCATATAACAGTGGCGGTAAATGGCTGTGCCTACAGCGATGGGCAAGACCATTATCGCCGCGGTCACAACTAGTAAAAGACTCCCTAAGATTTGAAACACAATCCCGCCAGATGTTCCGAAATCAAGGGCAGGCGAAAGCACAAAGTCGAATGAAATAGCGCGCCCGCCTTGCCATAAAATTGACAGCAGTAAAAATCCGAGAACCGCTGCGCACAGGATAAGAGCCAGCTTTGAAGCGCCCCAAAATAATGCATTTTTTACCGTACGACTCATCCACGTCTACCTTGTCTGAAAAGACGTTGAGATATCACAGTCAGGCTTATAGTGAGTGCTACAAGTATCAGGCTCATGAGAACAAGCACGCTGAAATGCATTGAACCAAAAGCGCTTTCCCCAATTTCGCGACCAAGTTTTGAGGTGATAGTTTGTCCCGATGAAAGCGGGTTAAATAGCGGGCTAGGTATTCTATCAAGCGAGCCAATGACAAGCATGACGGCCATGGTTTCACCAAGTGCCCGACCAAGCGCGAGAAGCGCAGCACTGGCAATGCCAGGCGCGGCAGCTGGTAAAATCACATAAAGTTCAACCTCATAGTCCTGAAGCCCGAGGGCCTGAGCATTTTCGCGGTAAGCTGCGGGCACGCTACTTATCGCGTCTTCACAGAGGCTCAGAAAGGTCGGCAATATCATCACTGACAGTATAATCGCAGCACTTAGGATGATGCGGCCCGATTGTAAGTCAAATGCGCTCGCTACCCAAATACTGACGTAAGCCACGCCGATAAGACCGTAAACGATGGACGGAATTCCTGCCAGAATTTCTAGAGCAGACCGCCACAGACGTTTTATGCGTGGGCTTTTAATCCGCGACACAGTAATAGCGGCAAACCCGCCAATCGGTAAGGCAATGGCCATGGCGATTGTCATCACAAACAGAGAGCCAAATATCATCGGCAATATGCCGTATATCCCTTCTGAAGGTTTCCATTGGGTCGTCAGTAGGCTGTCAGAAGTTGATAATATTGCGGGTCCACTTTGGATGATAAGCGTAGCCAGAATAAGCGTGATAATTGAAATTGTCACAAGAATGGATAGCCGCGCATAGGTTCTGACCCCGTCAACTGGACCGCGACTATCTTGCGGATTTTCTGAAACCGTTAGAGCTAAAGCAGGTGAGGTCATCTGATTGGAATATATCCAGATGCGGTGACATATTTTTGCCCGTCTTCGCTAAGAATATAATCGACAAAGCCTTGCGCGGCAGGCGAGATATCATTGCGGACAATAATGTTGAGATCGCGTACAATTGGGAATTGCCCATTTTTCACGCTCTCAAGTGTCGGGGCAATTCTCTTATCATTTTCCATGATGACGGACAAACCTTTCACGTCCTCATTTAGCCAAGCAATGGAGAGCATTCCAATCGCGGCATTGCTTTGAGTGAGGGCCGTTTGTTCTTCATTATTTGACCCAATCACAAGGTCCGCGCCTGCTGCATCAGCTTTGGAACTGCCCATAACCACGTCCATAAATGTCTGACGTGTGCCTGAACTAGCTTCTTTATCAATCACAAAAATGTCTACATCTGGCCCACCAAGGACTGACCAGTTGAGAATTTCACCACGATAAATTTTTGCAATTTGATCAAGGGTGAGTGCTGTGACGCCTGCGGTATATATTTCAGAGGAGACGGCAGGCGCGACGGCGTCACGCCCAATCGCTATTGTTTTGAAGGTGAGGCTAGGAAATTGTGCACGTTCGCCATTTGTAATGTCGCGTGACATCATACCAATATTTGTTTGCCCTTCTGCCAGCTGATTAAACCCGCTACCAGAGCCGCCTGCATTAACAGTAATGCGCTGCCCAGTGTTCGCACTGTAGCTTTCGGCGGCACGGCTTACGGCTGGTAGAACTGTTGTAGACCCAGACACAGACAGACGATCTGGCGCGCTGCAGGCCAAAAGCGAAAGGCTCGAGAATAAGACAGACAATAGGGGAAGAAAAATACGCAAAATAAACCTCAATTATATCCCACGACTAAGGTGGAGATTTTGCGATGTCAAAAGAAAGCCTTTCACTTAAGTGTGATAAAGATAAGTTTAGCAGACATACCAGCTTGCATCGTTATAGCTTTTACACAAAGCGCTAAAACCTAAGACTTGCGTTTTTTCTTCAGAGGCTTAATCCCGCCTTTATTTTTGGGCAGTAAAACAAGGCTATGACAGGTGCATTTGCGTTTTTAGATGATTGGTACGAAGGTACGAAACGGCTCGCGCGGCACCGTTTTGCCGAACGCTATTTCGCGGCCATTTGTTTTATTGAAAGCTCATTTTTTCCTATTCCGCCTGACTTGATGCTTATTCCTATGGTCCAAGCTAAACATGAGGCGTGGTGGCGCTATGCTTTGATTGCGACAATATTTTCCGTACTCGGCGGGATTGCAGGATATTTCATTGGTCTCTTTTTCTTTGACGCGATTGCGCAGCCCATTTTGGAATACCTCGGCAAGACTGAGAAGATGGAAAGCTTTCGCGGGAAGATTTTGGAATATGGCGCGCTCGGTGTATTTGGGGCGGGGCTGACGCCATTTCCATATAAAGTTATCACCATTATGAGCGGTGCGCTTAAGATCAACTTCGGCGTCTTCGTGGCGGCAAGTGTTCTCGCGCGTTCTTTACGCTTTTTCCTCGTCGCAGGATGTGTGCGCTTGTTTGGGGCGCGGGCTGAGAAACTTCTCAAAGAACATTTTGCACTATTTACAATTGGCGTGTTTGCTTTGGTCGCCGCGGCCTATTTTATCTACCGTCACTTTGCGCATTAATTGTCTATGATGGTAGAAGTGCCACCACGCGTTTAAAGCCAAAGCGCTCGAAAGCCGCGTCACGCTCTGGCGAAGATTTTGGCCCAATCAGAAAAGCCGTATCTTCACGCGCGCTTTTTTTAGAGACGCGGAGAGGCATCAGGCTTTCAACGCGCCGCGCAATCGCTTCGCCACTATCAATCCATTGCACAGTCTGCGTCACGGCTGCTTTTAATTCGTCTTTTAGCAATGGAAAATGGGTGCAAGCAAGCACGACGGCGTCAATATCGGCCCCGCCGCGTCCAGAAAATAAGGGCGCTAGTTCGGCCTTAATGCGCGCTGGATCAACCGCGCGACCTGCTAATTTATCTTCTGCCATATCCACCAGATTGACAGAGCCTTGTAGCAAGACATTTTTCTCGCTGGCAAATTCTGTAATCAGGTCATCAACATATTCGCGCGCCACAGTTCCGGGCGTGCCGAGTACCGCCAGCGTACCTGTGCGAGTGACAGAGGCTGCGGGTTTAATTGCAGGCACAACGCCGACAACAGGGATAGTGATGGCCGCGCGAATATGCTCAAGTGCCGTGGTAGAGGCTGTGTTGCAAGCCATGACAATAATATCAGGCGATAGCATATCACACAGTATTGCGAGCAGAGCGGGCAGGCGGGCTTGCAGCTCTCCCGCTGTCTTCTCGCCATAAGGGCGAAAGGCATCATCGGCCACGTAATCAAGTGGTAGTTCTGGCAGGCGTCGCCTAATCTCGGCCACAACAGAGAGGCCGCCGACGCCAGAGTCAAAAATTAATGCGCGAGAGCTCATATATTGCCTGTGCCCTATTGGGATTACCAAAGCGTTTAAGCGCGCTATCGGGGCCAAATTGGGGCGAATGCAGTTTAGCTGAAGCCGTCAAAAAAACCCTGCCTCAAGAGACAGGGTTGAAAGTGGATTTTGACTAACTAAAGATGTCTCGTGGGAGAGAGCATCTGGAAGATAACTTGGTGAGTTACGTTCATAACTCACTTTGCAATAGACATGCCAAGTTTAATAGTCGCGTTTTACGCGAATTTTAGAGGATTTTACCGAATTTGCTCTGAACTTTGCCCAAAACAGCACAAAGCTGTTTCATTCTGAGACAGACCTAAAGTGGACTTAGTTCTGAGGATAACCCTGCTGATTCGTATAGGCTGGACTTGTGTAGCTCGGCTGAGGCGTCACAATAGTTGTGGATGAGGAGCTAAAGCTTCCACCTCTCGCGGCCTGACGAAACCCTTCAATATAATTAGGTGGCAGATAAACAGGCACGTCGCGGTCTGCATTATCGACAATAACCAGTGTTAGACCATCAAAGCGTGCTGCATCTAGGCGCTCTTGCGGGATATGCAGCGTGACTGTCTCTTCGCGCACACAACGGTAATTTGTCGTGACTAAAGAGCTACTGACGCGGTTAAACCCAGCCTGCATAGGGAAGAATTCCATCTGCTTGCCGCGTCTCGCGCGGTTGTTATTTCGAAAGCTGCGGTCGACCGCGCGGTCAAGCTTGCGGCTTTCCCTTTTTGAAGGACGCGGTTTTGAGACACGTTTAATATTCGCTTTTTTGCTATTTTGGACGCGATTGTTCTGCCGACGGCTTTGTCGGACTTGCGGGGCAGGGGCGGAAATCGTGGGTGCAGATCGTGTGACTGGGCGCGGGGTCACGCCAGCGGGATTGCTGCGTCTGTTTGAGCCAGACACCGTTTCGCGGATTGCAGGGCGACCAGTGCGTGCAGTGGGTTGGCGCGTTGTGTTTGATAGCGGATTACTGCCGCGACCACGGTCCCTTACGCCGACACGCGACCTGTCCTCACGGCTAAGCTCTCTGCGCGTGTTGCGACTTTCGCGTTGCGTATCGCTGCGACCATTACTTAGCGGTTCACCGTAAACAACGCCGCGTTGGCGCTGATAAGACCTGTTTCTGCGGCTTCCGCCGATGATAGAATTTGCACCGCTATGGCGTTTGCGGGCGTTTTCGTGCCGCGTATCGCTACCGTTTTCCGCACTATTCCCTGAGCCATTCCCTGAGCCAGAGCGGCCGCCTGTGCCGCGCCCTCTGCTCTCATCATCACCTCTTCGACCTGTTCTGCTACCGTCGTGGCCATCATAACCGCGTCTGCTAAATCCGCGACCGTCGTAACCGTAATCATAACCATAGCTTGCCCCATAATTGCCGTAGCCCGCGCGTTTGCGCCAGCCACTCCAGCCTGAAAAAGGGCGATGGCGCGTGCGACCACTCCAATAACCACGGTGACCCCGGTAGCGCGGCAAAAGCATATAAATGCCCGCTAGATAGCCATAGCTATCATAGCGGTCATAATAGTCGTCTTGATAGACCACTTCTGTTGTATTGGAGGCGCAATCGAGCGTTTTTACGTCTTGTGTGATGCGCGCCACAGGATCGCCAGAGACATAGTAAGCACGCTCATATCCGCGAAGGTCATAGGGATCGTCGGAGGGGCTCGTATAGATCATTTTTAGATCTAAATAAGCCCCGCCAACAACACGCGCCCCGTCAATCGTTGTCTCTGATGGCCCTGTGCGTAACGCCGCTGTGCCTGCGACTGTGTCGTCTTGCTCAAAGGGGTCAAATGTCGGCGCTGTGACAATGCTAACGCCTGTGCGCGAGTCGTAACTACGCGCCGTATCTGCGGCAATTTGCTCAGCAGGAATATCTGGTAGAAATGTTGCGTCTGCCGCAGCGGCTGGCACAATAAAACTCGCAGAGAGGCAAAGTACAGCTAGAAAATATCTTGGGGCGTGTGGCATTTTATATCTCATATCTAACCTTACCATAGCAGGATTGAGGCCAAGCTGAAAGTGGCGTTCACACCTCGTTCATATTTGGCGTCACTTTGTCCGAAAACGCACGCGCATCTTCATGGCTAATTCTTTGGATTACGCGCGCTGTTAACCCGTGCTCTGTCTTGCACCAGCCTGCAACTTCCATATAAGCAGGTCAGACTGAACTCAGGAAAAAGGCTTATCATGAGCGGAACAAAAATTGACGGTAAAGCTTACGCAGAAAATCTTAGACACCGCGTGGCGGACGCTGTTAAAAGCTTGCCAAGCCAGCCAACCCTGGCTGTCGTGCTCGTTGGCGAGGACCCCGCCAGCCAAGTCTATGTCGCCAATAAAGCTAAATTCACCATTGAAACGGGTATGCGTAGTCTCGAGCATAAATTGCCTGCAGATACGGATGAAGACACGCTTATCCGTCTGGTGCGTACGCTTAATGAGGATCCAGAAGTGGACGGTATTCTTGTGCAACTGCCGCTACCTAAAGGGCTTAATTCTGACCGCGTAATTGCTGAAATTGATGCTGATAAAGATGTCGACGGTCTAACAGAAGCGTCAGCAGGGCGATTGTCGCTTGGTAAGCCAGGTCTGCGCCCGTGTACGCCGACAGGCTGTGTCATGCTGGCCAAAGATCAACTTGGTGATTTATCAGGCAAGCATTGCGTCGTGCTTGGCCGTTCTATTCTCGTCGGCAAACCTGCGGCGCTATTATTTCTTGAGCAAAATTGTACTGTCACCATTGCGCATTCGCGGACCAAAGATCTAGCGTCTGTCTGCCGCGAAGCTGATATTCTTGTCCCTGCCGTGGGTCGTCCTCAAATGGTGCAAGCCGATTGGATTAAGCCAGGCGCTTGCGTGATTGATGTTGGCATTAATCGCGTCGACAGCATAAAGAATCCAGGCAAAAAACGTCTTGTGGGGGATGTGAATTATCTGCCGTCTAAAAAGGTTGCGGGGTCTATTACGCCAGTGCCCGGCGGTGTTGGCCCAATGACGATTGCTTGCTTGTTACGTAATACAGTCATAGCGGCCTGTATGCGCCGCGACTGGGACGTGCCGTCAGTTTTAGATTTCTAAAGCGTGGCCTAACTGTTATTATCTAATTTTTAAGGTGCGAGAGCACGCTTCATACCCTAGGGCGGGGGTATGAAAACTATATCTCTCGCAGTCGCCTTATCCTTATACTTGCCTGTTGCGGCGTTTGCTCAAGACAGCGCCGCGAGCGATCCCTTCGCGACCGAGCGACTTGGCGGTGACAGCCCGACTGAGCGCCCGCAAAGAGGGCAAGGGGCGAGCACGCAACGCGCCCTTATCCCGCTTGGTCTCGTTTACGCGAGCTTTGATACAGACCGTAATTATAAGGTGAGCCGAGAGGAGCTAGAGGTCGGCATTGCGCAGAGCTTTGCCGCCGCTGACCGCGACAGAAGTGCTCACCTTAGTCTTGTCGAGCTTGCAGCGTGGCGAGAGCTTGTGCTTGGTTCACGCGATCTTTTGCCAGGCAACACGCAATTTGACCGTAATTTTGATAGCCGTGTCGAGCGTGCGGAATTTACGTCTCTGCTAACTGATCTCTATAAAAGCTTTGACCGCAATGAAAATGGGGCGCTTGAGTACTCGGAAATGACGCGCCCGATACGCCAAGCGACCCGCTCCAAAGTTGAGAGGCGTGAACGCATACCGCAGCGTCAAAGCCGCGGGCAACGTCCATCTCAATAGGCTGATTTAAGGTTCCCGCATTTCGCTTCAAGTCATAAATTTATAAGCCGATCGGACAACTTAAACTGCATTGATATATAGATTACTCCTGCGCCCTTTTAGCGGTTTTTGCTTGTGTTTTGCTAAAATTACGGCACTCTTGGCGTGAGAGAGACCATAATCAGGGAGAGACATCATGGCTAATCTACTATTTTCACCTAGCGGCCGCATCGGGCCGAGCGCGTTTTTGAAGGGCATGGGTATTGTTGCGGCAATAGGTGCTGTGCTGACGCTTGCGCCACTCATCAGCTATAAACTTGGCACAATGCTGGGATTAGTCTCTATCGTTTTATTGTTTCCTTTATTTTGTTTGGTGATCAAACGCCTACACGATTCTGGAAAATCAGGATGGCTATCGATTTTGTTTGTTATCTTGATAGGTATTGTTGCCGTGGTTTTACAATCTATCGCGGGTAGCATGTTTGGCGGATCCGCCATGGCAGACATGCAGGCGGCGACCGAAGAGCTCGCCACAAGCGGCGCAGGTCTTGGCGAAATCATGGCGGCGACGGCTGAGCTGACCGAAGAGTACGGCCCAGCGATTGCCAAAGCGACAGCTATCCCAAGTGCAATCGCCGGATTTGTTGGGACGATGGCGGGTGCCTTCCTCGTTAATCTCATCCTCAAGCAAGACCAGACTGAAAACCAATACGGCCAACCGCCACTGGCCTAGATCGTTATCAAAATTAAATGGAAAGCCCGCCAGTTTTGGCGGGCTTTTTTACGTCTAGGATTAAACTGGGCTCCTGGGGCCAAATGTAATTTCAACAGCCTTACGCAAAGCGATGTCCATTTTCTTCATATCTGCGTTTTTACCCAAGGACACAAGGCTCGCCACGCCATGCTCTGAAATCCCGCAGGGGACGATACCGCCAAAATGTGACAGGTCAGGCGCAACGTTAATCGCAATACCGTGAAAGCTCACCCATTTTTTAAGCCGCACGCCGATTGCCGCAATTTTTTCTTCGCGGCCATCTTCACGCGTGACCCAGACGCCAATGCGTCCGTCGCGCCGACCTGCCTCGACATCAAATTGCGCCAGCGTGTCAATAATCACTTGCTCGAGCCCCGACACAAAACAGCTGACATCGCGCCCGCGCGTTTTTAAATCCAGCATGAAATAAGCCACGCGCTGCCCTGGCCCGTGATAGGTATATTGCCCGCCGCGTCCGCTCTCAAACACATCAAAGCGGTTCGGATCGACAAGGTCGCCCTCCTTCGCGCTCGTCCCTGCAGAGTAAAGCGGGGGGTGCTCAACGAGCCATATTAACTCGCCCGCCGTGCCCGCTGCAATCTCAGCCGCTCGCGCTTCCATCTTAGAAACCGCCTCAGGGTAAGGTGTCAGCCCCTCTGAGACGTCCCATTCAATAGGATTTGGCGTGAGCAATTTGGCGCGTCCAGACAGAGCCTTTGTCTCAACGCGGCATGGTGTTGGTCCGGACATTTTGCGGTTACTTAAAAACGATTTCGATGTCTTCAAAAGCGTCAATCATAGTCGTTCTCAGCTCGGGATGCTGCTCTGATATGCGGCCTGTTTCTGTGAGGACGCGCATTTGTGCTTCAGCAAATGACTGCATAGATTTCATCGTTTTAATACTAAGCTTGAGGTCATTTTCGCTTAGTTTGTTCATACGTTCACCCACTGCGCGAAGCTGTGGACCGAGCGCACGTATCTCCGCGACCGCGATTTGCGCGCTAGCCTCATCATTCACCTCTGCGAGCACATCCGCAAGTTGGTTGCTTTGAACCGTCGCCGCTTCCATCAACTCCATGGGCGACATATTGGCAATCGCCGCGACATCAACCTTGGTTGTTTTCAGCGCCACCTCCGCGCGTTTCTCAGCGACAACCTCAGGGGCTGTGTCTACAGACGCATTTCCACAGGCACACAGAGCCGCACCCACCATACTCAGCAACGTGAATTTCGTATATTTTTGTATAATGGTCATATTATCTCCTGCGTTAGCGTAACAGTAGCGGGCGCAGAAGCGCTTGACCAGTGTCAGCATTAGACAGGACTGCATGTAGCCCAGATTTTTTTCTCATTCCGTACTGCAAAAAGGCTTGCGTAACCGTAGGCGACATTGCTAAAGCGCGCCTCTACCTGCTTGCGAGCAACAGTGCGGCCGTGGCGGAATTGGTAGACGCGCAGCGTTGAGGTCGCTGTGGGGTAACACCCGTGGAAGTTCGAGTCTTCTCGGCCGCACCAAATTTCTTCTGATATTGGACACGTAAGTCCTTGTAATTGTTTAGGTTTCCTGTGGAAACTTGTAACTACTTTTACTTGTTTTCGTGTCTTGCAACACAATTTGCTACACAATGTGCTGTACAAATTGGTGCACCATACTCCTCTAACCCAGAGGTGCGGCCATCGGAAGGAACGTTATGAAAACGATACGCCGCCCCAATCAATACCTTCAACAACGGGGGGAGGTCTGGCACTACGTCCGCCGCGTCCCCAGCGTTGTCGTAAATACCGTTGGTCATGAAATCATCAGTCGCTCACTTGAAACCGACAGCGTCAGCCTTGCACGTAGGCGTCGCGATATGTGCGCCGAAGCCGATGAGACGCGCTGGCACACCCTTATGCCGTCGGCATTTAAACGCCCCAGCGTTGACCGCTCCCTGCGCCAAGCCCGTCAGGATGCAAGCGCAATGGGTTTTACCTACAAGCCCGTTGAAGAGCTAACAGAGCCGCATAATTACGAAGAGCTGGCTCACCGTCTCTTGCACCTAGAGGCGCTCCAGACCCGCCAGAGAGTAGATATAGAGCGAGCCGCACCAGTGCTTATCGGTACAGTGAAACCCGATAAGGTGACGATTACCAAAGCGCTCGAAATATACCTAACCGAGATTGCTTTGGATGAAGTCGCGGGGAAATCGCCGGAGCAGCGCACAACATATGAAAAGGTAAAACGGCGCGCCGTGGCTAACTTTGTGAAGCTCAATGGCGATGTAGATATGCGCAAAATTGACCGCGAACATGGGCGCAAGGTCTATAAGTTTTGGGCTGATAAGGTACACCCCAAGAATGGCCAGAAGCCGCTAAGCGGAAGCAGTGCGAACCGTGACCTTGGCAATTTGCGCAAACTTTACCGCATGTACTTTGAACATGTAGGCGAAGAGGACCGCCAAAACCCGTTCCGTAATTTGCGCTTTTCAGCCAAGAAAATGAAACAAGTGAAGCCATTTGCGAATAGCTTTGTTCGCGAAAACATCATGAAACCGAATGTCTTTGAGGGTCTAAAACGCGAGGCGGCATTGCTTTGTTTAGCTCTAATCGAGACAGGGTGCAGGCCGAGCGAGCTGGCTAATATCTTGCCAGAGAATATCCGTCTGGACGATGACGTGCCGCATATTCGTATCCGTTCAACTGCTGAAAGGCAGCTTAAATCAGAGGCCTCTATCCGTGAAATTCCGCTTTTAGGCATAAGCCTAGAGGCGATGAAACATGCCCGCGACGGCTTCCCCCACTATAGAGATCGCGGCTATTTGCTTTCACAGACGCTTCAAAAGGCCTTCAAATCTCGTCGTCTTTTACCGAGTTCTAACCACCGCATTTATAGCTTTAGGCACAGCTTTGAGAAGAGAATGTTGGAGGCAGGGCTGGATTACGGCTTGCGCTGTACCCTCATGGGGCACCGCAATCCACGCCCTGAATATGGCGATGGAGGCTCGTTAAGCTACCGCCGAGACGAGCTGAAAAAGATAACGCATCCCGTCACACCAGAGCTACTCGCGGGCTTTCCTTTTGTTGCTAGGGCATAATCTGCGAATTCCCTTTCGCCTTAAGATAAAGGTTGTTAACTTACGCAAGCGCGCCAGTAATCAAGCAATATCGGTGACAACTTGGGTCGTAAAATCGTCCACCCAGTAGCGGTTGAGGGTAACCGCCCGACGCGCCTTACTCAATCAAACTACAGCAAGAGACCTATGAAACCATCACTATACTTAATCGCAAACTGTCCTGCTGGATACCTCTTTATTATGCCAAAACCGTCTGGGGAATGGCTGGAGGATGATATTGCACACTATAAAACGGTGGGGGTAACTGATGTTGTTTCTTTGCTGCGAAGTGATGAAATAGATGAGCTAAACCTATTGGATGAAGAGTTTTTTTGCGCCAAAGCTAACATTGGTTTTACTCGACTTCCGATACGTGACCGCGGCTTGCCTGATCTGAATTTACTTAAACAGTTAGCACTTAAATCAGCCGAGCTTTTGAAAAATGAAGCGAGTTTAGCAATACATTGCCGCGCGGGAATTGGTCGAGCGGGTTTGTTATCGTGCTGCATATTACAAGAGCTAGGAATGGATGCTGTGGAAGCAATCAAGAGCGTAAGTGATGCTCGTGGCGTGACTGTTCCTGATACTGTGGGGCAACGAGAATTCATTTTAAACTACATGAAGCAATAAGATTCATAGTGTTCTTTTGCCGCTATCGCGGCAAGCACGGCGCGCCTGCTTGCGCTCGTGTGGGCGGCTCCAGCAGTCCCGCCGTGCGGTTCCTAACCGTGAGAGTCTAGTTTGCCGAAAGTGCGTTTTGGAGACGGCTCTCACGTCCGCGACGGCTCTCTAATTCGCGGTCAAGGCAGTCAAAGGCTGGCCAGTATTCATCGCCTAGAGTTTCTACAAGTTGCGCGGCGATACGGCGGGCATGGGTCAAGTCGGAAAATGAAAGCGGGCGGGATGTAGCTGTTTTTGTCATGTCCAAACTATAGCATTTTGGTTCAAAAATTTCATTCTAAAAGCTGTGAGAAGTTCTAAGTTTGCGGGACATTCAGAAGTTGCGCGGCAGGTGCGATGGAGGCTGGGCGCGGGTGAAGGGCGCGCACTGCAAGATAAAAGGGGGTGGTGTCACCCCCATGCTAACGCATTGTCTGCACATCGT
>CAYRIV010000021.1:0-23548 GCA_964424575.1 uncultured Caulobacterales bacterium
TCCTGCTTGCGGAGCCATTTTCTTCTCTTCATTTCCTTATATTATTTCATGATGTTCTGAGCGACGTCCGCGAAGACTTGTCCAACTTTTTCGAATTTTTTGGCGAGGGGTGAAGAGTTTCGCCAAATTAGATGAATCTCCCTTTGCGCCAAGTCATGGTCTATTGGACGCACGATGAGTTGGGGATCACGTTTGGCTTCTGATATTGCATATAAACTCGGTAGGACAGCTACGCTGCCGCCCATAGAGGCCATTTGACGAATTGCATCAAGGCTGGTGCCCTCATATTCATCACTCGTAACTGCACCTGCCTCTGACGCTATATTTTTTACGACAGTCGCAAAAGCATGGCCATAACCAAGTGTGAGAAATTCTCTGCCTTTAAGTTCACTCAATCTTACCGGTGCAGGGCTTTCCGCTAGCGGGTCATCTGGTGCAACGCAAATATAGATGTTTTCTCTGACGATAGGGAGGCTTTTTGTATCAGGGTGGTCTTTGGGTGTGGAAATTATGACATCAAACTTCCCAGATGCCAAATGGTCTTGCAAATGTGTCGTACGTTCTTCGCGCACAAATAGCCGCAAATCTGGATATGTTTTGTGAAGTTTTCGGGTCACTTGGGGCAGTAGATAAGGGCCGACTGTCGGCAACACACCAAGCTTTAAGCGTCCAGCAAGTGTGCCTTCAGCTTCGCGGCCCATAACTTTCATTTCTTCAACTTGACGTAAGACAATACGGGCACGCGCGACAACGTCTTGGCCAATAGGGGTTAAAATAGCGCCGTGCCGTCCACGCTCAAGAAGGGGGACACCAATATGTTCTTCCATATCTTTGACTTGAGTTGAGAGGCTGGGCTGACTAACGAAAGTACGCTTTGCGGCTTCTCCGAATGTACCCGTATCGGCTATCGCTACCAAATACTCCATTTGTCTTAGTGTAGGTTTCATAGGGCGTCCTCTCAACAAATTATCATAGTTAAAAGCTATGCTAACTATAGTATATTTATATTTTAACTATGACAAGTCTTGTCCTATTTAAAGCTTGTAACAACCATAGGAGAGAAAAAATGTTACGCATTAATCAGACGCAGGACTTATCTAATAGAATGTCAAAGCTGTTTGAGTTTATTGCAGCGAAATTTGAGGTGCAGTCAAATTCTGCGCCCATACTCGCGGGCGGATCGTCAAATGGTTACCAGCTTTGTGACACACCAAAACAGCCATCTATCGTTCGTCGCCGCCGTTCACGCCAGTCTCGTTCGGCAAGCGCTGGCGCCAGCGGTAACATACGCGCTTCTTGGTTCTAAGCACCAGGCTTCACTTACGGTCTGATTTTCACTCATGTGATCTGCGATTTCCCTCGTAATGAGGATTGCAAACGGTGAAAGTCAGGCCACCCTTTTCATATGAAACCCTCGTTAAATGATGAAGTGTTTCTAAAAGCAGGAGATTTTCAATGGATACGACAAAATCATTTTTGGCAAAAGCGCGAGACTTGAAGGCAGAGATATTCTTGCTTGCTATTGTTCTGTTCATTGGAACGACTGCCTAGTCATGTCATCAAATTTGTCATCACAGATACAAATAGCGCAAGACTTGGTGCAACAGGGGGACTATGAGTCCGCCTATGATGCTTTTGAGGCTGCGGCTCAAACTTTTTGTGACGACAGAAAGACTATTACGGCCTCTGTTGACACTTTCGTATCGCATCTCACGACGATAGGAGGGCGAGCAATGCCGCCTCATCCCATCGCGTTACATCTTACGCGACTGCGCCGTAAGCTATCCGCGTAAATCAGTTTAAAATTTTGATCTTTCACCAACCCGCCAGGTGCGGGCTGGTCTATTTATATTGGGAAAACCATATGCCGCGTATTGTAAATAAAATTCAAGACTTCTTGCGTCTCGAGACCTCCGCAGGATTTGTCCTTATGTTCGTGGCTTTGCTGGCCCTCATAGCCAATAATTCTCCGCTGAGCGGATTTTATTCGAGCTTTCTATCAACGCCAGTTGAAGTGCAATTCGGTAGCTTTGAGATTGCAAAGCCTTTGCTGCTTTGGATTAATGATGGGCTCATGGCAATTTTCTTCTTCCTTGTGGGGCTGGAGATTAAGTCCGAAGTGATGGAGGGCGAGCTTTCGACTTTTGACAAGGCGTCGCTTCCAATTTTTGCTGCGATTGGTGGTGTAGTCGTACCCGCTCTGACCTATCTTTATTTCAACATGTCGGACCCCGTATTTGTACAGGGGTGGGCAATACCCGCGGCAACTGATATTGCATTTGCTTTAGGTATCCTAGCGCTTGTCGGGTCACGCGTGCCAGTCTCGCTCAAAATATTATTGCTTGCCGTCGCCATTATAGATGACCTCGTTGCGATTATCATCATTGCGTTGTTTTATACGCAAGACCTCTCGCTGACAGCGCTCGGCTGGGGCGGGGT
Organism: uncultured Caulobacterales bacterium; assembly: GCA_964424575.1. GTDB lineage: Bacteria > Pseudomonadota > Alphaproteobacteria > Caulobacterales > Maricaulaceae > Fretibacter. The sequence goes on from CAYRIV010000021.1 coordinate 2,440, forward strand.
AGGGGTTATGGGTCTTATCACGCTTAACCGCATGGGCGTGATGCGGATTACGCCTTATGCATTGATTGGTGTATTTGTCTGGGCCTGTGTTCTGAAATCGGGGGTTCACGCGACACTCGCAGGCGTAATCACAGCTTTGGCTATTCCGCTACATGATAAAGACCCGAGTGAAAGTTCGCCCTTGCACCGCGCAGAGCACGGCTTACACATCTGGGTGGCTTTTCTTATCCTGCCGCTATTTGCTTTTGCCAATGCTGGCGTGTCACTCGCAGGCATTACGGTATCCGATATGCTGGCCCCATTGCCAATCGGTATCGCACTCGGCTTGTTCTTAGGCAAGCAAGTCGGCGTCTTCTGTTTCGCTTGGGTGGCTGTCAAGCTCGGCCTAGCGAAATTACCAACTGGCGCAACTTGGCCACAGCTTTACGGCATAGCCTGTCTAACGGGCGTCGGTTTCACGATGAGCTTGTTCATCGGCACGCTCGCCTTTGAGGGTGACGAAACACTCAATGCTGTACGCTTGGGCGTGCTGATGGGCTCGATAGCCTCTGGTGTGTTAGGGTTTGTTCTACTCCGCATTTTCTGTAATGTTTCTGATGAAACACCGACTCAAAAGGAAGTGCCAGTCGTATCTAGCTAGATTTCGGCTAATGCATTGGCCGTCTGAGAGCTAAAGGGGGGCTATGATGGCCGAAAATGACAAACTTAAGAAGAATTTGACCCTGTTTGATGTCTATGCGATGTCAACAGGGGCCATGTTTAGCTCAGGACTATTCCTGCTGCCTGGCATAGCCGCGTCTTATACCGGTAGCTCTGTTTGGCTCGCCTATTTCTTCGCCGGATTTTTAATTCTGCCTGCCATGTACTGCATGGCAGAATTATCGACCGCCATGCCGAAAGCGGGCGGGACATATTACTTTTTGGACCGCTCTATGGGCCCGCTCATGGGGACGATTGGTGGGCTAGGTTCGTGGATTGCGGTGGTGTTTAAAAGCGCCTTCGCGCTTGTCGGGATGGGCGCTTATCTGGGGCTTTATCTGGATATGCCCTTCACGCTGATCGCGATTGTCCTGACTATTGCCTTTGGCCTGATAAATATATTTGGCGCGAAAGAAACGACCCTTTTGCAACGTATTCTTGTGACGACGCTCGTCGTCATTCTGATTGCCTTTACAATCCTCGGTCTGCGCGAAACAGGCACGGTTGATGTTTTCCGTGAAGTCGAAGGCCATGGCCAGTTTTTCAAAACTGGCCTTGTCGGCTTTGTCTCAACCATAGGCCTTGTATTTGTGTCTTATGCAGGCCTGACCAAAGTCGCGTCTGTCGCCGAGGAAGTGCAAAACCCAGACCGTAATATCCCCTTAGGTATGACATTGTCGCTCATTACAGCGACCGTAATTTATACGTTGGCCACCTTGGTGCTCATTCGCGTGCTAGAGCCGCAAGCGCTTTATGAAAGCCTAACACCTGTCGCGGATGCGGGCCGCGTCTTCCTTGGCTGGGTACCTTTTGATCTCGGCGTAATCCTGATCGTCGTCGCGGCTATCGCAGCATTTGCCTCGACGGGCAATGCTGGGATCATGTCGGCCTCGCGCTATCCTTACGCTATGGCGAAAGATAAATTAGTGCCACACGGTCTCTCCAAGATCGGGAAATTCGGTACGCCAACAATTGCGATTATGGTGACCGTTGCCGCGATGATCGTGGTCCTGCTGCTCTTTGATGTGGCGTCCGTGGCAAAACTCGCCAGTGCGTTCCAGCTTTTCTTATTCGGACTTGTTTGTGTGGCCGTCATTGTTATGCGCGAGGCTCGTATTCCGACTTACAAGCCAGGCTATAAATCGCCGTTTTATCCTTGGCTTCAAATTGTTGGTATTTTGATCTCATTTTGGTTGATTATCGAGATGGGTATTTTGGCAATTGCCTTTACAGGCATGGTCACGATTGGCTGTGTGCTGTGGTATTATTTCTATGCCTCAGGCAATCTTGAGCGTCGCGGTGCGATATTTCACATTCACCAGCGCCTCGGCCAGCAACGTTATGAAGGGCTAGAACGCGAACTGATGACGATTATCCATGATCGTACGCAGGCGGAGAACCTGTCTTACGAAGCCGTGATTGCGCGCTCTGTAATGATGGATTTCCGTTACGGCATGTATGATATTGACCATATTCAAGATATTATAAAACAGCAGGGTGCAGAGCGTTACGAGCTTGATCCCGCCATCATTGAAGAAACTTTAGATGAAGATAAACTCTACTTGCATGAAATTAGCGAGCATGTTCACATCAGCTATTCCACGCATGAGGGTGTTGCCGAGCCAGAACTATTTGTGCTGCGTTTTGGTCCGCAGGCAAGACTTGATATTAAGGCCGCTCGGGATGCACACACGCTCATGTTTTTAATTGTGCCGCCCAAGCCTGTAGGTCTTGATTTACGCCTCGCAGGTCACCTTGCTGAAGTTGTCCAAAGCGATCATTTCGAGCAACGCTGGCTAAGCTCAGAGTCGGAGCGGGACATGAATGAAGTTCTCATGCGTGATGATCATTTCCTTCACGGTCCAGTCGCGAACTTTCCGAGTTTGCTTGAACAGGCAGGGGCGAAAATTGCAGATATTTCCCTACCTGCATCCTGCTTGATTGCGATGATAGAACGTGACGGAACAATCATTGTCGCGACTCCCGATATTGAGTTACAGGCTTCTGATGAAGTCGCTATCATTGGGGAGCCAGTTGATTTGGAAAACTTGCGTAAAAGCCCGTTATCGGAACTCTTGGACTAAGTTATGTCGAGCGAGCTTATCCTTTCGACCCTGCTTTCACCGATTGTTTTATTCTTTGTGCTCGGCCTATTTGCGGCATTAATGCGCTCAGAAATGACGGTTCCGCAGAGCTTTGCGAAAGGACTTGCCATATATTTGATGATGGCCATCGGCCTTAAGGGCGGTGTCGAAATGTCAAAAACGGCATTGTCACCCGAGATATTTACGATTGCGGGTGCCGCGCTTCTTCTGTCATTCGGAATGCCATTTATAGCCTATATGATTTTACGAGGCGTTAGCAAAATGAGCCGTATAGATGCGGCCGCCACAGCAGGGCACTACGGCTCTATTTCGATTGTGACCTTTGTCGCTGCCACTCAAGCCTTGCAACTCGCGGGTGTGCCAACGTCTGGTTATATGGTAGCGATGGCAGCCCTTATGGAAGTGCCAGCTATCATGTCAGCGCTCTTGCTCGCACGGCGCGGGATGAAAAAAAGTGGCGAAGTTGCGGGCTCTGAAAAAGGGGAAATCTTACGCGAAGTTTTTCTGAACGCCTCTGTCGTCGTCCTTGTCGGCGCGCTTGCGATTGGATGGCTAACTGGTGAGCCCGGTATGGAAAAAATATCGCCATTTTTCGTGACACCTTTTCAAGGCGTGCTGTGTCTCTTCCTTCTCGATATGGGCCTAAACGCCGGGCGTGGACTTCGTCGTGGATGGCGGCAACTTGATTTGGGTGCGCTGACATTTGGCATTTTTATGCCGCTTATCGGCGCAGCGTTAGCAGCAGGGCTCTCTTGGGGAATGGGCCTTAGCGCGGGGGATGCGGCTCTTTTAATTACGCTTGCAGCGTCGGCCTCTTATATTGCGGTGCCTGCGGCTATGCGTCTAGCCTTGCCACAGGCGCAACCCTCAATCTATCTTACGCTCTCGCTCGGCGTGACATTTCCGTTTAATCTCACGCTAGGCATTCCGCTCTATATTTTAATGGCGCAATGGATTGCAGGTTAGGAGGCCGTTATGTTTAAGAAAACCCGTTTGGAATTAATCATAGAGAAACCAGCATTCAAACGCGCCTGCCGTGTTCTCGAAGAGGCCGGCGTCAAGGGCTATACGGCTTTTTCGGCCTTCGCAGGATATGGTGCGAATATGCGGTGGCAGCGTGGGACTGACCTCTCGGCTAGTCGCGATATGATCATGATTATTTCCGTGATGGATGAGACCATTGCCGAGAAGGCGATTGAAAATCTCGAGAACCTCATTGGCTCGCATATCGGCTTACTCAGCCTATCAGACGTCAAAGTTCTCAGGCCCGAGAAGTTTTAAATCAAACGTCGTCGTTTACGATCTGGGGGCGTCTGACTGATTTTCTGGTATCGCTGACTGAAAGTCTTCGCGCGCGAGGCAAGCGTCATTTATTGCGCTCAGTTTCGGAAATGCGCTCATATCAACGTCAAAGCGCTTCGCATTATAGACTTGCGGGATCAGGCAACATTCAAAAAACATCGGACGATCCGTCATCAGAAACGGCGTATCATAATCTTTAGCCAACGTTTCCAAAGCGGTGAAGCCTTTGACAATCCAATGTTGCGCCCAAGCGGTCACATCTTCATCAGTCGCCTCAAATTCACCGCGTATATATTTCAGGACAGACAGGTTCTGTATCGGATGAATATCGGCCGCAATAATCATGGAAGCCGCCAAAATTTTTGAGCGCAAAATTGGTTCACGCGGCATAAGGCTTGGCTCTGAGAAGGTCGCGTCAAGATAATCAAGTATGGCCAAAGACTGAATCAGTTGTGTGCCGTCATCCAGTTTCAACATCGGCAGATAACCTTGCGGATTTTTGTCGGTATAGGCGGGCTGTGATTGTGAGCCGTCACGGAGGTTCACAGGCTCATAGTCGACCTCGACACCTTTCATTGCGAGCGCAATGCGCACGCGGTAGGTGGCTGAACTTCGCCAATATCCGTGTAAAATCATGGCTCGTATTTCTCGACAATATTTTCGATACGACCAAATATGGATTTGCCGTCCGCATCATTCATCTCAATCCCGACGCGGTCGCCAAAGCGCATAAACGGCGTAATGAATTCGCCCGTCTGTATTTTTTCAATCATCCGGATTTCCGCTATACAGCTATAGCCGACACCGCCGTCTTTGATCTTCTTGCCTTCGCCGCCTTCGAACTTATTTGATACAGTGCCAGAGCCGATGATTGTACCTGCGCAGAGGTGCCGAGTCTTCGCCGCATGGGCGACAAGCTCATACATATTAAACGTCATATCCATTTTGACATTGGCTTTGCCGAAAGGCTTGCCGTTGTAATCGACGAGGAGGGGCAGGTCGATTGTGCCGTCCTCCCACGCTTCAATCTCGTCAGGCGTCACCGCGACGGGCGAGAAAGCGCAAGACGCTTTGGACTGTACAAAGCCAAACCCTTTGGCGAGCTCACCCGGGATAAGACCGCGCAGGGACACATCATTGACAAGCATGACGAGCTTAATGTGCTGAGCTGCATCTTCTGCCGTCACGCCCATAGGCACATCGTCGGTGATGACCGTAATCTCGGCTTCCATATCAATGCCGTAGGACTCGCTCGCCGCTTCAATCGCGTCGCGCGGGCCGATAAAGGTATCAGAGCCGCCTTGATACATCAGCGGGTCTTCGTAAAAACTGTCAGGGACTTTCGCGCCGCGCGCTTTGCGCACAAGCTCCACATGGTTGAGATAGGCCGAGCCGTCAAGCCATTGATAGGCGCGGGCTAGGGGGCTGTCGCAAGCCGTTTGGTCAAATACGAAGCTCTCAACTTGCCCTGCATTTAAAAGTTCATAACGCGCGGCGAGTTGCGGCGCGACAACGTCCCATTCATCCAGTGCGGCTTGCAGCGTCGGCGCAATATCAGACGCATCTGCGGCCATCGTCAGGTCACGCGAAACAATCACAAGCCGTCCATCACGGCCATCTTTAAGGGAGGCAAGTTTCATATCTTAAATGTGCTTTCTAATAATTTTTTCAAAAGAACAGCTGCTTCCCTGTCAAATTGGAATGACTGAGAGATTTTACCAGGAATTTCTCTGTCCACTTTGCCATAAGTGTCAATTTGAAGGTATTTCCGCCCATCAATTTCAAAATCATGAACTTCAGCATGAACTGGTTTGTGCACCGAATTTCTTTGCCGAACTGCTTTCTTAAATTTTTCTACTTTAGCCAATTAGCTCTCCTTTCTAATTTTTTCATGCAACCAAGCGGCATGGCGTGGGGCTTTTTTTGTTTCCGACCATTCTTTGAGCATATCTGGTGCTACAGCGCGCAAGCTCTCCATCTGTTCTTCTGTATGGATGTTCGCGGCGAGTTCCAAGCGGTGACCGTTCGGATCAAAGAAGTAAATCGATTTGAAAATACCGTGATGCGTTGGGCCGAGAACGTCTATGCCTGCGGCCTCCAAACTCTCTTTGGCGGCTAGCAATTCTTCGAGGCTGCTGACGCGTAGAGCGATATGCTGCACCCATTCTGGCGTATTGCGGTCGCGGTCCATGTCGGGCTGTTCGGGCAGTTCAAAGAAGGCGAGTACGTTGTTATTCCCTGCATCGAGGAAGATATGCATATAAGGATCATAAGCGCCTGTGCTCGGCACGTGATCCTCGGCAATGGCGAGCTGAAAATCCATATTGAGATGTTTCTGATAAAACTCGACGGTCTCCTTCGCGTCACGACAGCGATAGGCGACGTGATGAAAACCATCTGTTTTGATAGGGCTTAGTGTCGTGCTCATTACTGGGCCACCTCTAATACGCCGCGCTCAAGCTGGTCGCGTTCAATCGACTCAAATAGGGCTTTGAAATTCCCTTCACCAAAGCCGTCTTTGTAATCACCGACGCGTTGGATGAACTCAAAGAAAACTGGGCCAACTTGGGGTTCAGCAAAAATCTGCAAAAGCAGACGGGGTGCGCCGCCCTCTGTCGTACCGTCGAGTAAGATTCCGCGTGACTTGAGCGCGGCTTCGTCCTGACCGTGGGCAGGTAGACGCTCCGAGAGCATTTTGTAATAGGTCTCTGGTGGGGCTGTCATAAATGGCACGCCTTGCTTTTTCAGTTTGTCCCAACAGGCGATGATGTCGTCGCAGATAAGGGCGATGTGCTGTATGCCTTCGCCGTTAAATTCGCGAAGGAATTCTTCGATTTGTCCGCCGCCACTTTTGCCTTCTTCATTCAGCGGAATGCGGATTTTACCATCGGGTGCGGTGAGGGCTTTTGACGTCAGTCCCGTATATTCGCCTTTGATGTCAAAATAGCGGATTTCTTGGAAGTTAAAGAGCTTTTCGTAATAATCTGCCCAATATTTCATACGGCCACCATAAACATTATGGGTGAGATGGTCGATGAGTTTAAAGCCGCAACCTTCTGGCCATTTTTCAACGCCGTCGAGATATTCAAAATCGATGTCATATATAGAGAGACCGTCCTCGCCTTCATCGGCGTAGCGGTCAATGAGATAGATAATCGAGTTCCCAATGCCGCGAATGCCGGGGATATGTAGCTCCATCGGGCCTGTGTTTACGGTGACGGGCTCTGCGCCCTGCGCGATAAGGTGAGCATGCGCTTCGCGCACATCGCGGACCCGAAAGCCCATGCCGCACGCACTCGGCCCATGTTCGCGCGCAAAGTAAAAGGCTGCGCTATTGGGCTCGTAATTTGTGATGAGGTTAATGCCGCCCTGACGCCAAAGCTGGACGTCTTTCGTGCGGTGACGCGCAATCTCTGTGAAGCCCATCATTTTAAAGACAGGCTCAAGGGTGCCTTTCTGTGGCGCTGAAAATTCAATAAATTCAAATCCATCAAGGCCTGCGGGATTCTCAAACAAGTCTGCCAAAGCGCTCTCCATAAATTCGATATCTGATAAGTTGCGATAACAACTATATGAATTATGTTGCAATTGCAACAATAATTTTTATGATGCGTTATGGCATCAAATAAGCATTCCAAAATCGAACTCGACAATTTTTGGCCCTATCAGGTCGTGGTTTTAGCGGACCAAATCAGTCGCCATACGCTGAGTGTTGTACGCCATAATTCAGATTTGAATCTTAGCCAGTGGCGGGTGCTCGCCGCTGTGGCGGAGAAACCCGGGCGAAGCGCCGCCGAGGTGACAGATGTGACGCCAATGGACAAGACCATCGTCAGTCGCGCCGTAGCCAGCCTTATTGATGCTCGCCTTATCAAGAAGACCCAAACAGCGCATGATAAACGGCGTCTCGCGTTGACTGTTACCGAAGCGGGGCAAGCGATTTATCACGACATTTCAGCTGAGCTTAACGATGCGCTCGGCGAGACAATCGCGGAAGGCTTATCGCCTGAGAAATTTGTGAAAACGCTCAAACAGTTTAGTCAGTTCATGGATAATCAACCCGCCAAATAGAGCAGGGCGTTTGGCTAGGTCAGCATACCGACTAATCCAAGCCATTTATAAATCAATCGCATGGCGACATATAAAATGAGCACAGCCGTCAGCCTTTTTAGAAGAGACGGATTGAGCCGTTTCGTCGCTAGCCATGATCCAATTTGCCCGCCAAAAAACACAGCGGGTAGTAATGGCCAATAGGGCAGGGCAAGCGATAGCAGCGCTGTATCAGAGAGCTTAGTAATCTGTCCGCCCAAGCCAGCAAGCGAGTTGGCGAGTATAAAAAGACTGCACGCCGCCGCGATGCGACGCGGTGTATCCCAATTAAGCCAATACAGCACGGGGGCGAGAAAAATGCCGCCGCCAATCCCGACGAGCCCCGAAAGCAAGCCTATGCCGCCCCCCGCTATAAGGGCAACTGGTAGCTGGGTGGCTTTGGTTTCTGTACCCTCAAATACATAGTCTTTTTGTATTAAAAGCCGTAAACCACTTAGAAGGAGTGCCCCGCCCAGAAGACCTACAAAGACAGTCTCTGACACAGGCAAGCGGCCGCCAATCCACGCCGCAGGCACTGATGCCACTAAAAATGGCATGACAGCGCGCACAGAAACAAGCCCGTCTTTTGAAAAGCGGAATAATCCACCAGATACCACGATAATATTACAGGCAAGCGCAATCGCTGGCAGAATACGGAAGTCAGTCCCATTGAGTACAAGCAGCGCATTATAGGTGGAGCCACCGCCAAACCCTACAGCGGCATAGAGGGCCGCGACACAGAAAAATAGAATAGGTAGATAAAGGGGCATTTTTGCTTTCAGCTATAGGACGCAGCTTCGTCCTGATGTTTTGCGGTTAATCCAATTGTGAAACTGCTATCAAGTCAATATTGAAGTTTCCTGCCATTTGGGCTCAAATGGATTCGCTGGACTCTATTGTGGCGGTGATGTTAAAGGTGCGAACGAATGGGCGTTATTCAAATTCCGACATTGCAACCCGACCCAAATCGCGCCTATATACGGCCATAGATTAAGGGCGTAAATTATCTGCGCTTGCCATATTTAAGGCTATTGAAAACAACTTTGAAAGTGATGGGGACCTTATGTTTGATTACGCCGCTGCTCGCCAACATATGATCGACAGTCAAATTCGTACTAATGACGTGACTGACCCTGCGATATTAGCGTCGTTTCGCGCTATCCCACGCGAAGCATTTGTACCCGTCGCCAAGCGCGCGCTGTCATATAGTGACGTGCATATCGAGACTGATGAAGGGCGCTATATCATGCGCCCACGTGATTACTCGAAATTGCTAGAGGCAGCAGATATTGCGTCCACAGATATCGTACTCGATATAGCCTGTGGTCGGGGTTACTCTACAGCTGTTCTTGCGGGTCTTTGCGATACCGTCGTGGGACTTGAAGACAGCGAAGAGCGGGTTAATCAAGCAACAGATTTACTAACGAAGGCAGGCATAACAAACGCCGCCGTGGTTAAAGGGGACATTAAATCTGGCGCGCGAGAGCACGGGCCATTTGACGTGATTGCTGTCAACGGCTCTGTATCTGATGTACCGACAACATGGCTTGATCAGCTCGCGAATGGCGGACGGCTTTTAGCGATTATTCAAGATGGTCCAATTGGTCGGGCGACCGTTTTTAACCGCTCAGGTGATGCTGTAGGAGAGCGAGTCGTATTTGATGCCTCTGTGCCTGCTTTACCAAGCCTCGTACGCGCGCCCGAATTTACATTTTAATTGGATAAATTTTGTTTTCCTTCATCCACAAATTGAGTCGTTTTATACGCCCTTCTTTAAAAAGAGTAATGGTGGGAACGGCTCTCTCATGTGTTTTTATGTTGAGTATGGGGTCTGGCGTAGCCCAAGCTGAGACCCTGCAAGAAGCGCTCATCTCTGCTTATCAAACGAACCCGCGCCTTAAGGCTGAACGCGCGCGTGTTAAAGAAGCAGACGAGAATTATATTCAAGCCCGCGCGCAGGGGCGTTTGTCATCCACGATTTCGGGTGGTTTAGGAGCACAAGTTATACGTGCTCCTGAGCAGAGCTTGTTTGGTGGTGGAGGTGGACGTTCTATCGACGAAGGATATCCCCGCAGTACGCAGCTCCAAATTATTCAGCCGATCTATCAAGGCGGCAGGGTCGCAGCCCTAAAACGTCAAGCCAATTCGGGTATTCTTGCCGCGCGTCAAGGCTTGCGCAATGCAGAGCAAAACTTGCTTGTGTCTGCCGCCACGGCTTATGTTGACGTTTTGCGCGATGAGGAAACTGCGCGTATCCGCCGCAATAACGTCAGCGTCCTTGCTCGCCAAGAGCAGGCGGCGCGGGACCGTTTTGATGTTGGCGAGGGCACGCTAACCGATATTGCGCAGTCTCAATCTCGTCTTGCGGCCGCTAATATTGGGCTTGCCCAAGCTGATGCCCAACTTGAAACATCACGTGCCGCTTATGTGCGCGCTGTGGGTCACCCGCCTGTTGATTTGAAACCGGTTCCTGAATTCATACTCCCACCCACAGTTTATGAGGCGCAACGCATCGGTATTGCGAACAACCCACAGCTTTTGGCGATACGTTTTAACCGTGAAGCCGCCCTCGCGGGTCGCGATGTCGCAAAAGCGGCGGGTCGTCCGACTTTGTCGCTTAACGGAAGCCTGGCCAATCAGCGCGCGCAGATTAGCGGGATTAGCGAAGCGGATTCAGCGTCTCTCACGGCGCAATTCACAATTCCGCTTTATGCTGGCGGCGCAAATAAATCGCGTGTGCGGCAAGCAATGAGCGCCTATGAGCGCCTCTCCTATGAGGAACTCGATATTGAGAACGCGATTAAGCAGACGGTTACGCAGATATGGGCGCAACTTCTCGCTGCGAAACGGTCTATGATGGCGGCTGAGCAGCAAGTAAAAGCCGCCGAAGTTGCGTTTGAAGGCGTCACGCTTGAGCAGCAAGTCGGTACGCGTGATACGCTTGATGTGCTTAACGCGGAGCAAGAACTACTGAATGCCAAGCTATCCGTCGTGAACGCAGAGCGCACAGTAAATGCCACGGTTTATCAATTACTCTCTATTTTGGGGGCCTTTGATGCAGACTCAATTCGCTTGCCTGTCGATTTGTATGACCCTCAAGATAATCTTGACGACATCAAATATGACGGATTCGCGCGCGCAGTTGACAGATACACACCGCATGCGGTGAAAAAAATTGCGCCGCAGTTGAAAAATATCCCAATTGACATGGTGACGAGCGTGACCAAAGGGCCACTGGCGGACCGGGTGAAGGCAGCGGGCCGAGACTTGAAAACGGCCGGCGGCGACGTCAAAGAATTTGGCAAAGACTATGTCGATGCGATCACTTTTCAATCGAACGAAGTAGATCGTCTTGAAGCGCTCGAAAAAGAGCAAAAAGAGATAAGGGATGCGCCAGTTTTCATTTCAAAGCCTGATTGGGAAATTCCCCCACAGCGTGTTTCTCCCACAAATGATTCGTCTGGGAACTAGACAAGTCATTTACCTTCCCTTAACCTTATGGTTTAGCAAGGACTATTCGACTCCATCTTAAGTTGGGGCGAGGGATAAAAGGGTTGTAAATATGTCAGATGAAACAGCTGACCCTCACTTAGATGGCGCTGAGCCCAGCATGGAGGACATTCTTGCCTCTATCAGGCGCATAATTGCGGATGAAGACGGCGCGGAATCTGGTGGCGTAGAGCTTAAATCAGTCGAGATGTCTGAAGAAAGCCTGTCTATTGTAGATACATTGCCAGAAGTCGCGGTTGAAGCCTCGGAATTCGACATAGCTGAAATTACAGAAGCTTCAGACTCAGCTGAGGGCGTAGAAGTATTAGAACTCACTGATTTGGATACATCTACGGATGAGCTTGATGTGCTAGACCTTGGTGATAAAGAAGTCGATCCGCTTACTGAGCGTGAGGTGCAGGCAGACAATTCAGATATAGATTTTCTACTAAGCGAGCTTGACGGCGAAATGGGCGACGACGAAGCATTCGGGTCCATGTCATCTGAGACGGTCTCGGAAGTTTCAGACACGTCTGCACAGTCAAATACCGCTGAACAAGGCGCTAAGCTCAAAGGGCTTGGCGCAGTCGCAGCAGCCGCAATTGGCGCAGTCGCGGCGGCGGGTGGCGCAGCAGGGTCGAACCTAACGACCGCTCGACGTAGCCCTTCACCAGAAACGACCGTTGAAAACGACGGCACGAACGAAGCGCTAGACCTCATGTTTGAGGGCGATAGCGATAATATAGACTCTGAAATTAACGCCTTACTTGAAATTCCGTCTGCGGAAGACCCTAAAGAGGATGATATTGATGCCTTGCTTGGCGATATGTTGTTTGAAGAGGACGAGACGGTTGTCGCGGATGAAATGATTGTCGACCCTGCAGAGAGCCTGCTTGAGCCACGTGGCGAAGATATCAGTGATGAGCTCCTGAGTGATTTACTGGGAGATGAGAGCAGTGATGAGCTTGATTTACCAGCGCCAACACCAGCGCTTAATGATTTGGATTTAGTGAAAAGTCTCATGGCGGACCTCACAGATGACCCATATGACTCGACCGAAGAGATGGTTGAGAGTGACGATCCTGAGGCCGACCTTGTCGATGATATACTTTCGCTGTCCATAGAAGATGAAATTGAGAGTGATGGCCCCGAAACAGACTCTGTTGTGGCTGAACCTGAAATCGAAGATGTGTTAGCCATGCCTGATGTCGACACTGAGCCAAAACAAGAAATCGCTGCGTCAGACGCTTTTGTGATTGATATACGCGAAGACTTATCTGAGACACTTTCGCCCAAAGAGACATCACCGGCATCAGCTCTTGCGGAAATTGCGGCCTCCGCCGAAGCTGAGGCCGAGCTTGCTGAACAACGCTCTGTTTTTGCTGCAACGGGCTTTGCTGCGGGCGCGGGCATGATGATTGCGTCGGCTGGCCCTGTTGCGGAAACTGTAAAGTCAGACCAGCTGGAGTCGGGTAAAGATGCGTCTAATACTCAAGAAGCAGACGAAATTCTTGCCGCGATTGATCCATCTAACGCAGAGATTGAGGCTATTGAGGCTGAAACCGTTGCCACACACATTGAAAAACAGACTAAAACAGAGACGGCTGAAACCGCTCAAGAAATTAACCCTACAGAGGAGACCGCTGCTATGCCAAAGGCTGCTGCAAAAAAAGAAGCAATTGTTGATAATGTGACTGAAGAGGTCGCCGCAGGCGCTTTTGCATCACTCAATCAAGTCGTTGAGGAAAAAGCCGTTATGGCGGATCGTGGTGACCGCATTGGCGATCTCGTCCAAGAGGCGCTGCGTCCTATGCTAAAAGAATGGCTCGACAAAAATCTCAAAGGCATTGTTGAGCGTGCTGTGACGAAAGAAGTTAAGCGCATCTCAACAGGCAAATAGCCTTACCTTATAAAACTCCCACGTTTTATCGCCGCTTCGCCCTCTGGGTGAGGCGGTTTTTCTTTGCAAAATGGGGGGTGTAAGTCTGGGCGAAACCCGCTATTGAGCAGGCTTAATTCAATTACGTGACTGATGACCATGCTTGATAAAAATTTTGATCCCAAAACGGCCGAGCAGCGCCTTTACAAAATGTGGGAAGAGGCGGGCCATTTTAAGCCGCGCCCTGCCAAGGCGGGCGATAAGAAAGACGACAACTTTTCTATCGTGATCCCACCGCCCAATGTCACGGGTAGCCTGCATATGGGTCACGCGCTGAACAATACCATTATGGATATCCTCATCAGGTTTAACCGCATGACGGGCAAAGCGGTTTTGTGGCAACCGGGCATGGATCACGCGGGTATCGCGACGCAAATGGTGGTCGAGCGCAAACTCGCAGGTGAGGGCAAAGCTCGCAAAGACATGAGCCGCGAAGAATTCCTAGAGCATGTCTGGGACTGGAAAAAAGAAAGCGGCGGCAATATAAATCAACAACTTAGACGCCTCGGCTCAAGCTGTGATTGGTCGCGCGAGAAGTTCACTCTCGGCAATCCCGAAGACCCCAACGACAAAATGGCAGAGGCTGTGACCAAGGCTTTTGTGAAGATGTATGAAGATGGCCTCATCTACCGCGACAAGCGCCTCGTGAACTGGGACCCGCATTTCCAGACGGCGATTTCGGACCTTGAAGTCGAAAATATCGAGAAAGACGGTCATTTTTGGCATTTTAAATACCCGCTCGAAGGCGGCGAGACTTATACTTACGTCGAGAAGGACGAAGACGGGAATATCACGCTGGAGGAAGAGCGAGATTATATCTCTATCGCCACGACGCGCCCTGAAACTATGCTCGGTGACGGCGCAGTCGCTGTGCATCCTGATGATGAGCGCTACGCGCCGATTATCGGCAAGATGGTGCGCCTGCCGCTTGCAGATCGCCTTATTCCGATTATCACGGATGAATATCCCGATATGGATTTTGGCTCTGGCGCAGTGAAAATCACAGGCGCGCATGACTTTAATGACTATGAAGTCGCCAAGCGCAACGACATCCCGATGTATAGCTTGATGGGTACGCGCGGCGAGATGATTGAGTCCGAGATTATGCCCGCGAAATATGTCGGCATGGATAGGTTCAAAGCGCGCAAAGCTGTGGTCGCCGATATTGATGCCGAAGGCCTTTTGATACGTGTCGAAGATAAGAAGATTATGCAGCCTTACGGCGATAGGTCAGGCGTGGTGATTGAACCGATGTTGACGGACCAATGGTTCGTCGCGGCAGATAAGCTCGCAGGCGACGCGATGGAAGCTGTCGCGCGGGGGCATTCTAACACGATCGCTCATCCCCGCCCAGTGGTTGGTGAAACCAACCGCCAGAGCGGGGACCCATCACCGGAAGGCGCTTCAACCGCTGAGGGTGGGAGTTGGGTTCCCGCGTCCGCGGGAATGACAGGAGAGGGGAAGGGCTCAACCCGTTTCATCCCTGAAAACTGGAAGAAAACCTATGACCATTGGATGAAAGAAATCCAACCTTGGTGTATTTCAAGACAGCTCTGGTGGGGACATCAGATTCCAGCTTGGTATATCCCGAACTATCGTCACGGGGAAAATGGGTATGCTCAAACGTATGATAATATTGAAGCTTTTGATGATCCGATCGCGTTTTGCGCTGAAACTGAGGAAAAGGCTTTAACGAAAATTCTCGCATATTGCGAAGATAAACAGATCAATTATGGATTCGTAAATAAAGTTCTGCCTTCTCGAGCGGATGCTATATCTGATTATAACGCTGATCCGTACGGGCTTCACATTTGGCGTGACGAAGACGTCTTAGACACGTGGTTCTCTTCTGGCCTTTGGCCGTTCTCCACACTCGGTTGGCCAGAGAACACGGACGAACTCGCGCGTTTTTATCCCACTTCCACCCTCGTCACGGCGTTCGATATTATCTTCTTCTGGGTGGCGCGGATGATGATGCAAGGCTTGCATTTTATGGACGAAGTGCCGTTCAAGGACGTCTATATCCACGCACTTGTGCTAGATGAGGCGGGTAAGAAAATGTCCAAATCCATCGGCAATACGCTCGACCCGCTCGACCTGATTGACGGCGTGAGCATTGACGAGTTGGTCGCAAAACGCACACGCGGCCTCAAAAACCCCGAAAAAGCGCCACAAATAGAGAAGGCCACGCGCAAGCAATATCCTGATGGATTTGAGCCTTACGGCGCCGACGCGCTCCGTTTCACGCTTGCGTCTATGGCCGGGCAGGGGCGTAATATCCGCCTCTCTGTTGACCGCATCGCAGGCTACCGTAATTTCGGGACAAAGCTCTGGTCTGCTGCCAACTTCGGGCAGATGAATGGTTGTGCGCCCGTTGCGAATTTTGATGCCTCTAACGTATCGCTCGCCGTGAACAAATGGATTGTTTCCGAGACGGCCAAAACTGTCGCAGAAGTTACACGCTGTATCGAAAGCTACCGCTTTAACGACGCCGCCGACGCGGCCTATAAATTTGTTTGGGACACATTCTGTAGCTGGTATTTGGAACTCTCCAAGCCGCTACTCTCTGGTGAAGTGGCAGAACAAAAGGCCGAAACACAGGCGACATTTGCCTGGGTGCTCGACCAAATCTTGAAATTGCTGCACCCTTTTATGCCGTTCATTACAGAAGAACTTTGGGGTAAAATCGCGACACGCGACGCGCATCTGATTATCTCTGAATGGCCGACTTACGGTGACGAACTCATCAATCCGCACGCCTGCACAGAGATTGAATGGCTGCAAACGCTCATCACCAATATCCGGTCTGTGCGCGCTGATATGAATATCCCGCCAAGCAAGAAAGCGCCGCTTTTAATGCTTGCGGATGAGCTCGATCCACGCCTCGCGACATATGCGCCGCAACTCTCGCCCATGGCGCGTGTGGAGCGTGTTGATCTCGCGACTGAAGCGCCAAAAGGCGCGCTGCAAACTGTGGTGGACGGCGTGACTTACGCCATTCCGCTTGAGGGCTTGATTGATCTGGGCGCAGAGCGTGCGCGTCTTGAAAAAGAGATTGCCAAGGCCGAAGCTGAGATAGAGAAAATCGATAAGAAACTCTCAAACCCCGCCTTCACCGACAAAGCGCCAGAGAAGGTCGTGAACCTGCAAAAAGAGCGCCGTGCAGGCTACGCCGATGAGGTGGCCAAGCTACAAGAGGCGATTGCGGGATTGGGATAGTCTTTATTTTGCGACGCAAAATGAAGACATAAGGGCCGTAAACATACACTTATCGGAGTCGACTTCATTCCTCCCCTCCCGACTACATCCTCAGACGGGTGAATTTATTTATGATGAGTAGTGCTGCCTCTTGATGGACCCTCGCGCGGAAGCGTCCGTCCGACGTGGCACGAGGGTGACGGTTATTTGGTGGAACATTCCCGCGATTATCCCCACCCCCTAAACCTATGCCATATTTCACTCGTTTTCAGTCAGACGGAACAGGTAAGACGTCACTTGCTGCTGATTGGGACGGTGTGGTGTTGTGGGTAGGGTTACGTCCTGTTTTATAACACCGCGAAGCGCGAGCTAACCCTGATGCATGTCTATTTTGATAGACACGAGGTTACTAATTTTGGCCGTTTCGCAGCACATCGCCGCGTGGTTCGCCTTGCGTAAAACACTCACAGCATTTGGTCTCCATCGCGAGGCCGACCACGCGGGCAGTTCTCCCCTGCGTGTTTCCAAAGGAAACGCGCGAGAGCGGTTTCTTCGCTATCACTTGATGGGCAGTAGGCGTTGGCGCGTGGGTGAAAGGGTAGATAAGCGGTGCTCACTGCGCGCATCGGCTTTGCCGCTACGCTTCCGTCCTGCCCTTGTCGGGCCTTGCGTTGCAAGGCCCTTTGTTAAGTGAATTTTAGCCTCGTTCTGCCATATTCAGTAAAAAACAGGTGAATGTGATGCTCGATTTTATTCAGAGCCTTAACGAATGGCAGTTTCATGCGGCTTTGATCGCTGTGTTTTGCGTGCTTGGTCTCGCCTCGCGCGGCGCAGCGTCTGTGAAGTGGAGTAAGTCTAAAGCCATCAGTGGCGTGGTGAATTTCGCGTTCCTTAAGCTCACATTTTTCTATAGCGGTCTGTTCTTTTTCGCGCTTCCGCTCTTGCAAGGTTGGTATGACGGGATGGGTTTCCCGCAGGTGCCGCGCGAATTTTGGGACGGCATTCCGTGGCCTTTGACGGCGCTTGCTTTGCTGTTCATGTATGATTTTACACTCTATTGGGTGCATCGTTTGTTACACACATCGGTGCTTTGGCCGTCTCACGCCGTGCATCACTCTGATACAGATATGCATTTCCTTACTTGGTCGCGAGGGCATCCAACAGAGCAAATCGTGATTGCGAGCGCGCTCGTACTCAGTTCAACATGGATGGGGCTTAGCATTGAAGCGATTGCGGGCCTCGCCATCGTGCGGGCGCTGCATCAATATTACGTGCATGCAAACCTTGATTGGGACCATGGGCCATTGCATTACCTGCTCGTCTCGCCGCGCTTTCACCGTTGGCACCATGTCGATCACCCCGATGCTTATGATAAGAATTTCGCGTCAATTTTCCCATTTCTGGATAAGATGTTTGGGACCTATTATAATCCGCATTCGGCTTTTGATATGCCGACAGGAATTGGCGAGCATACGCCAGGGCATAATATCGTCGCGCTCACCGTTTGGCCTTTCATGGAATGGGCGCGAATGATTGGCGCAAAGTTAAAGCGCGAGCCAGACCCAACAGTTACGCCACAGCCAACTGAGAGTTAAATGCTCCTAGAAAAGTTCACATTCACGGATGAAGTTATGGCGCTACGTCGCGCCGTTCATAGCCGTCTCGGTTGGGCATATAGCAGCCCCGCTGGCCCGCCTGCGGCTTTTGTGCCGATGAACAGTTACGGGATGGTTGTTACTCGCGGAAATGGCTTCTACTTTCGTGGAGCCGTTGAGGGTGTGGCTTACGGCGCGCAGAAATTTACGCTGACCGATGTGACGGCTCATAGGCTTGAACCCAAAAAATACGATGAAGGGCCTATCCGTGCGGGGTTTGAGGGTGTGATTATAAGCCTAAGTCATCCCTCAGCCTTCAAGGGGCGAACAATTATTCGTCGTGATTTGCGGGTCGTGAATCCACGGCGTGTCGATGGCATGAAACGGGTTGGGCTGGTTGACCCGACGTTTGAACGCGTTTTCGAAGTGTTCAGTGATGACCAAGTCGAAGCGCGCGACCTTATCACGCCAGATTTTAAAGAACGTCTTCTGGCCTTTAATGACGCGTTTTTAGGCCGTGGCGTGCAACTGGCTTTCCTCGGCGGGCGCGTGCATATCGCGCTAGATATCGACGAACGGTTTAACTTTAACAAGGACGTCCCTGCCTATGATTTTCGCGATGCAAGCGGTGTTATCCTGCACGAAATCGGCAGTATTTTTACGCTTCTTGAAGATGTGCAAACACTACAATCTCGCATTGGGCGCAAGGGTGCAGCGGGGGCTGATAAAGCGCGTCATGGCTATTACACTGAGCTCATGCAGCTTTTGATTAAAGAGGTCAAAGCGATGGAAGGCGACTTTAAAAAGCCTAGTCGTTTGCAAGAGGATTTGCGCGATACGCATTATATGTTTTGCGACAGTCTCAAGGGGCTATTATCGCCGCGCTTTTAGTTTTTTATTTAAATGTGAGGCGGTAGCTCTCTGACAGCTTTTCTTGGGTTTGAAGTAGCTCTGCAAGATCAGCAGATGTTGTGGTTTTAACCTGCTTGCCGTGATCTTCGAGAATGAGGCGCTCATCAATCATTGGGCCGTAGTGACGACGCAACGGTGAGACTTGTAGAACTGTTGGTTCAATCGCCGTCTGAAGGCGCTCAAGGACAGTGGCTTTATCAGTCGTGTTCCAAAGAAACCCACCAAGCGCATAAAGCATAAATTCATTGCAATTCTGCCAGCGTAGATCGAAAGGGTTGCTGATGAGTGAGTAGTCTTTCGTATGCATGGCGACATAGTCGGGCGAACCTATGAAGTCTTTGAGCGCGGCCTGTGTCGCGGCATCAGGTATGATAATCCCCGCATCGGGTTCGCGCAGTAGCCGTAGAAAGTGCGTGGGTCTATCCGTTTGAAGGTATGAGCGCAGACGGTTTACGTCCTCATGATAGAGGTTGAAAACATAATACTCGCCTTGTGACTGACGGACAAAAAAAGCGCTATGGGTATACTGGACACCTTTGGGCAGATTTTTGCGCGGCTGTCCTGCGCGTGAGACTATCGCAACGTCGACATCTTTGGCTAACAGTTCTTCAGTAATTTGGCGTCCATAATCTGCCAGCACATCTTGGGAATAAAGAGGCGTGCCGCGATTGGTGGACGCGGTGTAGCCTTCGTAAATGCCTTTAAGGTGCCATCCAAACCCAAGCACAGCAATAATAAGAAGGAGGCCTAATCCCAATGAGATCTTGACCCAGCCACTCACAGGTCAAATGTGCCTATAACAGGGACATGATCTGATGGCTTCTCGCCTTCGCGCACAAATTTATCGATTGCAAGATCTGTGATGCGGTCCGCAGCTTGCGGCGATAGCAAGAGGTGGTCGATGCGAATACCATGGTCATTTTGCCAAGCACCGCGCTGGTAATCCCAAAAGGTATATTGTCCTGCGCGACCGTCCATCTGCTCAAAAGCTTCGGTGTAGCCCGTGTTAAGAAGCGCTTGCCACTTTGCGTGTGTTTCAGGACGAAAGGCCGCGTCGCCGCGCCAGCCAATGGGGTCGTGCGTGTCTTGGTCATGCGGGATGACGTTATAGTCACCCGTTAACACGACGGCCTCTTCTTGGGGCAATAGACTTTGGGCGTGAACTCGCAGACGCTCCATCCAGGCGAGCTTATAGTCATATTTCGGCCCAGGCGCAGGGTTGCCATTGGGCAGATAAATACTCGCGACACGCACAGGGCCGCGTTGGCCCATGACGACGGCTTCAGCGTAGCGGGCTTGCTCGTCCGTGTCGTCACCTGGCAAACCCATGCGTGTCTCCTCAAAGGGAATTTTAGACAGAATGGCGACGCCGTTATAACTCTTTTGGCCGTGCACGAGCACGTTATAGCCGAGGGCTTCGACTTCCATATAGGGGAAGCTCTCATTCTCCGTCTTGATTTCCTGCAAGCAGACGATGTCGGGGTCCGCCTTTTTGATCCAATCGGTCAACGCATGCATGCGGGCTTTGATAGAGTTGATATTCCAAGTCGCGATTTTCATGAAACTGTGGTCGGGGAGGGACGCGCCATAGTCAAGCCGTTGCACACAAAATAGAGGTGAATTTATTTAAAAAAGCGCTTTCAATCTGCCGCCGTCCTGCCATATTGCGCGCCACTACTAGAGGTGAATCAAGCTGTGCGGGCGTGGTGGAACTGGTAGACACGCAAGACTTAAAATCTTGTTCCTTTATAGGAGTGCCGGTTCGATCCCGGCCGTCCGTA
>CAYRIV010000022.1:0-19423 GCA_964424575.1 uncultured Caulobacterales bacterium
TCCTTGCTTCCGGTTTTACCAAACAAGGTGTCTACAAAGCTAGGGGCACATCAGTAAGTGACGTTATTCATGTATCAACTCCACTCACTTGCTTGAAATCAATAACTATTAGTCCATGGCTTCCAAGGAATTTATCAGATGAGGTCAAAGAAATTTTTGAAAACCTGCTCGGCGATACTAACATTAAGGTTCTTCATTCAACGTTAGTTGACAACAAGAAGTGGCAATCAGGAATGAAATTCTGACGTCTGCTATGGGGATTTTTCTACTTTAAACCCATATCGCACGTTTATTGCATTCTCTCATTATGAGGAGGCAATCATGAAAAATAAAACAATACCAGAGACATGGTGGTATTTTCCTACAGCAACTGAGATACAAGTCCCAGATATAGTGAATAGGGCAGGGGATCGAGAGCGATTTCTCTATACTCAATTTTTGAGTAGGCATGGGAATAAGAACACTCAAGCCACATATGAATTAGCCCTGAAACGATTTTATCGTTATCGAAATAGAACAGAGGTACTTGGCATCAACTCTGTTGATACAGAATTCATGAAATCATATTTCGCCAGTGACCATGAGGCCTCTATAACGAACTTGAGCCTGAACACGATAAAGCAGCACTTCATTATACTGCGACTATACTTTGATTTTCTTCACTCAAATCAGCTTATGGATTTCAATCCGCTGGGCAATATCAGGTTGCCGTCTCTAAAACGGAGCAGGGGAACGACGCCTGTCATGAGCCCGGATGATGTCCAAAAACTCATCCTTTCCATACCATTGAGCAGCCATAGAGATTATCGCGATCGCGCTCTTATTGGCTTAATGCTTTATGGACTTTACCGCGTTTCGGCAGCGTTATCGATACGCGCCTGTGATTACAGGTGTGAAGATGGAGCGGCGTGGATAGTGGCCTTAGAGAAGGGGGCTCGTTTACACGAAATGCCAGTTCACCCTGTTCTGAAAACTTATCTTGATGATTATATCATCGTTTGCAAAATTCCACCATTTTCAGAACAACCATTATTTCAGTCTACTAACCCACGAAGCGGACGCTTGCTCGGCAGGCCAATCCGCAGAAATTCTGCCTGGGAGATGGTCAAACGACGTGCCGCCGCCGCCAGGTTGTCTTCAGACATATGTAACCACAGTTTTCGAGCAACAGGGATTACCACATATCTTAGTAATCATGGAGATTTGGAGAATGCGCGCATTCTGGCCGGACATGCGAGATTGGACACAACAAGACTATATGACCGCAATGAGGAGCGCCGTAAACGTTCAGAAGTTCTTAAAATCGATTATAGCGTACAATAATAGGCTAGCCGCGATAGCTCGTAAAAGCCCAGTAGCATGGCATTTTTAACCAAATATTCGTATCCATAATGCAGATTATGTTCAATTAAAGTTTTGCCAATGAACGCTACTCTAGGCCAAGTGATTTTCTCACAAGGATTACCTCGTCATTCGCCGTGGCAAAATCTACAAAAAAGGGGTTGCATTCCCGTTTTCCTGTAAATTCATCAACAACAGTTTCATCAAACCTAATGAAATTGGTGTAGTCACGCGTGTCGATTACCTCGAAGGCACAATCGATTTCTAATCCGTCTATTACGTCGCTAAAGAGACTAGCTGAGTCATATGTATCATCCATTATGATTTTTTCTCTAATTGTAGCCGTCCAATAATCAGGAAAAATTGAATAAGATAAAACCTTCAGTTCACCCGGTGATACGAAGTGATCTTCGGGTGGTTTAAGGTCAACTGCTATATCAAGTCCAAAATCGATACGCGCCCAAGGTAAACCAAGCGCCAGCTTCCCTCGATTTTCTACAAGAATTGTGTAGCTTTCTTTGGAAACGGAAACACGTTTGATGACCAAGTCCACGTCTTTTTTCATCATCTCGCGAACAGGACCATATGCTAGGGCCCAAACAGCTACTGCAGCCAATATGAGCGACAAGACCGTCGAGTAGAATGCGATATGTCTTTTCCATGTCTGGAATGAACCGCAAGAATAACACTTTCGCGCGCGCGCATTGATTTTGGTTCGACAATCTAAACATCTAACCTGTGTCGTCACAAAAGTGCCTCACTACTCATAATCAAAATCTCGCATGGCCGCCGCCATACGCTTGCGGCGGGTCCTATCATAGAGCTTTGTTGTCTCGCCGTCACTGTGGTTGGCCATTTCTTGAACCAATTCATAAGATTTACCCATATCAAGAGCTCTGGTGATGCCTGTGGCGCGGAAGGTGTGGTTCTTGACGTTGATATCGTCGCCTAAGATCTTGCGGGCCCGCCGCTTAATCATATCGAGCGAATTACCCCGGTCATAGGGCTTGCCTGTCAGCTTGCCATTACGATTGGCGGACTGGAATAGCCACGCTTCGGGATCTGAGATGTTACAATAGGCAATATATTCGCGCAGCTTTTCAGAGGCGGCAGGCGGGACGGGCACTTCGTGCTCCTCTTCGCCTTTTTCCGTCATATCGAGCCAAAACTGGCCGTCGTCATAATAGAAGTCTTTGAGACGACAGGAGAGGGCGCCGCCGATACGCGAGAAGGTATAGGCCATGACTGAAATGAGCGCCCGGTCGCGCATATCCGTTTCTTTAGGCGGATTGTCAGAGGCGTCAGACAGGTCAGGGATAGAGAGGATGATATCATTGACTTGCTGGGGCTTGATGACGGCCGTCTTACCGCGCTTGGCTTTTTTGAACCTCATCTTGACGCTGCCGGCCGGGTTGACGGTGAGCAGGCCGTCATCAACGCAGTGCTGAAAAAACGCCTTGCCCGCGTAAAACGCCGACTTGGCGGCCGCTTTCTTGCCGTCCTCCTTCAGCCCGTCGACATAGTTTTTAATGTGGGTCGCTTCGATATCGAGCAGATCATCAAGGCCCAGCTCGCTGCAATAGCACAGGAGCCGCGTCAGCGCGCGCCTGTAGGTTTGCTTGGTGTCTTTAGATGTGATAGAATGCTCGAGAAAGCCGTAACAGCTCTTACGCGCGTCCTCACGGCTATCTATGAGCGGATGGATGGACCACTCGGCCGGGACAGTGATTTTCTTAGACGATTTAGACATGATAGTGAGAAACTAGGGTTTCTGCCTATAATAAATCGTTAAAGATTTTCCTGATTTTGCCGTTGGAAAAGCGAAGCTGGGCGGCAAAACTGGAAAAAGCGTAATTTCTTGCGGGCGCAGCCATATAAGCACGCCTAGGGAACAATCCAACTATCTAAGCAATATTCCAGCATGGCTGAAAGAAATTCTAGCTAGTTACGTGGAATCCCAGGGAACTAAGAAAACTGACAAGGATAGAATTGCTTTCAAAAGTGTCGGATTCAGGCTTCATGGACAGAAAGCTATATTTCTGTGCATAATAAATCGTTACCAAAATCGGGAAACTTTGCGACTTTTGAGTTTGGGCATTGCAAAGCGCAAAATACGATTTGTTCTGCGCTTGTTCCAAATGTTGATAGTTTTTGGGCAGAGTTGTTGCCATTAGGCCTTAATGCCCCCACCACCCACTCTAAATCGTCACAATTCTGTCTGCGCGCTCGATAAATTCAGGTCTATGGGCAACGATGACTCGTGTCATGGGTGAGTTATCTATGACATCCACAATAAGCTTTTCGGTTCTCGCATCAATGTTGGCCGTCCCCTCATCTAAGAAGAGGGTTTTGGGCTCTTTATAAAGTGCACGCGCCAGTAAAACGCGCTGCTTTTGCCCGCCTGATAAGCTAGAGCCCATATCTCCAATCAAAGACAGATAATTCATAGGCATGGACATAATTTCATCATGGATATAGGCGTTTTGCGATGCGCTAT
Organism: uncultured Caulobacterales bacterium; assembly: GCA_964424575.1. Classification (GTDB taxonomy): domain Bacteria; phylum Pseudomonadota; class Alphaproteobacteria; order Caulobacterales; family Maricaulaceae; genus Fretibacter. The sequence goes on from CAYRIV010000022.1 coordinate 3,839, forward strand.
AAACTTTGTTCATATCTGTTTGCGGATCAAAAAAGCTTATGTTGTCAGCAATCGTACCTGTCAGCAGTTGATCATCTTGCATCACGACACCAATACGTTTGCGCCAAGACATGCGAGTACCTTCCGTAAGCGGACGACCATCAATTAGAATTTGCCCCTCGGTTGGCAAGTAGAGACCTAACATCAATTTGAGAAGCGTAGTCTTACCCCCACCAGACGCGCCCGTCAGTGCAACAAATTCTCCCGCCTCAATCGTCAAATTAATACCGTCAAGCACCCATGGGTCGCCATCTGAATACCGGAAACGTACGTCTCGTAATTCAATTTTGGCGGGTCCCAATGAATGTGGATTCACTGTGATAACGGCCTTCGTGCCGCCCTCTGTGTCAGCTTGTGCAATATCGGCTATGCGTTCTAAATGTAGACCAAGCAACCTAAACTCGATAATTTTTGACAGAAGAGAGGTCACGCTTTGCGTGAAATTCATGCGATATGACATAAAGGCAAATAACATTCCGACCGTAAATCCGACTTGATTATCCAATATGAGCCTTGCGCCAAAATAAACAACAATCACTGTTTGAAGACCTGAAATCAGCCCATGAAACGCTCCGAGGAAGATTTGATATTTACCATAGGCGACATTGGCATTTATTGTATCTGCAAACAGGTTACGCCAATTGGCAACTCGTTGATTTTGGGCGGAGAATAGTTTTATAGTCGTTGCCGCACGGATACTTTCAATGACATGTGTTTGCTCTTTAGCAGACGTCAAAATGGCCTCTTCTTGGCGGCGGCGAAGTATCGGATAAAATCCTAATGTGGCCGCTAACATTAATATGACAGATACTAAGACTATTGCGCCCAATATAGGTGAATAGATAAAAATAACGATACCCGTGATAATCGCCATTAATCCATCAATTATTGCCGCGACAAGACTTTGCGTAAGGGCGGTTTGGATAGGCTGTGTTGACCCCATGCGCGACATGATATCACCCACATGGCGTTTCTCGAAATAATCTGTTGGGAGATGAATCAAATGTCTAAAGACATTCGCTACCATCTGAAATGACATCTGATGCCCAAAATAGAGTATGGTCCATGACCGCATCATCGTAGTGACTGTGTTGATAATCGCGAGCGCCCCGAACCCAATAGCTAGCAAAAGCAAAAATTTTAGATCAAACTTTACAACGGCTTCATCAATGACAAGCTGAAGATAGAATGGGCTTGCCAAAACAATAATCTGCAAAATGACTGAGAGAATGAGCGTCTGCAGTACAGCTCGCTTTAAACCAACCAACCGCCCCCAAAGCGCGGAAAGTCGCATAGTTTTTCGCGCGGTTTGTTTTTTAAAGTCTGTTGTCGGCAAAAGCTCAAGCGCAACACCTGTGAAGTGGTCTGACGCTTTTTTTAACGTCATCTTACGTTCACCACTCGCGGGGTCATGTATGACAATATTATCGCCCTTAACCGATTTCAGGACAACAAAATGATTAAGGTCCCAATGCAGAATGGCGGGAAGCTGTAACTGCTCCATTTCGTGCATATCAAGCCTGAGCGCACGCGTGCCCAAATGCATTTGTCCCGCAAGATTAATCAAGGTTTCGAGAGACGCACCTTTCATGGAGACAGAATGCCGGGCGCGCATGCCGTTCAGGTCAACATCATGGCCATAATATTTCGACACCATAGTCAAACAGGCCAGACCACATTCCACGGCTTCTGTCTGAATGATAATAGGTAGCCGCGCTTTACGGCTGAAATTCAACAAAGACGATGTATCGTGACGTGACATATTATTTCTCTGCCGCCCCGAGTAAAGGCTCAAATACCCATTCCCAAATTTTACGGTCTTCAAGTACTATATCCGCTGATAAAGTCATGCCTGACTGTAGCGCGTAGAGTTGATTATTAGCGTCAACATCTTGGCGTCCGAGGTCAACCGTAATAAGGAAGACGGGCTCTTGCGTCGGTGGGGCAATAGGTAGATCTGTTGAACTTATGACGGTGCGAGAGACATCAGACACCACACCTGTGTGAAATCCAAATTTTTGATAAGGGAAGGCGTCATAGAGCAAGCGAACCGTTTGTCCTTCATCCACAAATCCAGCCGCGCGGCTTGGCACTAAAAGTTGAGCTTCAAGTTTGCCGCCTTTTGGCAAAAGCGTCGCCATAGCCGCCTGCCCCGTTGCCATTTGCCCTTCCCTGCCCGTTATCGAGGCTATACGACCAGCTACTGGGGCTGTAATCATATAACTCTCTTGCCCCGCCGTTTGTGTCATGCGTTGTTGAAGCGCTGACAACTGGCTCGTTATATCGCTTATATCTTGTTGTTCACTAATCGGCAGCAACCGCATTTGTGCTTGTAAATCTGCGACCTGGTCTAAGAACCGTTGCTGTTCATTGCGCAGCAAGGCAAGCGATTGTGTCGCCTGCAAAAGTCGATTTTCCTGACTTGAAGCTTCTAATGCTGACGCCGCTTCTTGAGCAATGAGTTGTGAGAATTTTTCAAATACAATCTGTTCATTCGCGACGGTCTTTTGTTGTAAATTGATACGCTCATCAAGGCGCGAGGCCTCTGACTGGGCGGCCGCAATTTGTGACCGCAGCCTGTTTTTTGATAAATTATATTGCCGGGGGATGAGGTCACGCCGCTCTAATAATTGCTGCTTTTCTAGCTCTAGCTGTTCGAGCAATTGCCCAGCAACAGCCACGCCAGAGGCGGACGTCGTGTCAATTATTAAGGAAAATAAGGGGTCACCTTTTTCAACACTATCACCAATTTGAACAAAGCCCCGCTCAATGAGGCCGACTTGGCGCGGCATAATTCGAATAAGGCCTTGGTCGGGAGTCAGATAGCCGATGACACGCTCTTTGCGCGCATACTCCCCAACAATAGAAAACGTCACAAGACCCAAAATAATGACAGCCAATAACGCCGTGACCGCTTTGTGAGAAATTGGCGAAGACAGAACGACATCGCCAAAGAGCTTTTGCCCTTGCTTATCAACAACTTCTTTTCGGAACAGGTCAGACACCGAAAGGCACGTTGTATATAGATAAAATTATGAAAAGTTTCAGAACAAGACTACCAAAATAAAACTACAAAGTTTTATTTTTTTCTGCCTTTTTGAAATTTACTGTATGTATCAGATACCCTCCTACCAAGGATACAGAAGCTACTATTGGGGTGTCAAGCCCGATCATTTTATCTATTAATATTATAACAACCATCGCTGTTAACATTAGAAAAATGTGTTTCAAAGTCATAAAAACACCCCAATAGAAAAATTAGATAAGTTCTAGATACTTACCATGGACATTGGTCATTACAACCACCAAAGTCAAATCCTTCAGAGGGATCAGCAGCCGTTGAACCTTCTGCTTCGGCAAGTTCATCAGAATTGTCAAAAAAGTTTCCGACGGCATAGCCTACATTGTACCAAAAATCGTCCCAAGCAGAACCGCCAGATACATTTTCCAATTCTATTTTAGATAATACTCTCATTTAATAACTCCATTTGTTTAAAAATCAGTTTTGTCAGTTAAGCACTCAGCAACCACAGGGTTCTGGAGTTTCAGTTGCGTTATCTCGCCCAGTAACCCCATCAGAAAAGCCATCGATTGCATTTGTCGCGGCGTCTCCAATTATTGCACCAACTACAACAATGGCCACCCAAACGAGCGGTCCAGGACCACCCGTCACTTCACTAATTTCATGATTTTGTAATTCACGCATAATTCACTCCATTTTAAGTTGAAGCCCTCTGAAGCGGGCCTATTTGCTAATTGATACGCTTGTGCGAGTCACACGCGTTTGCGCACCTTTTAATTTTAAGCAGTTGCCTAAAACCATGCGATTCTAAGACAAAAAATTATATGTTTCAGAATGGCATCGAAAAAGTTGCATTTTGATTTTATAAAATCAACATTTTATTTTGTGAAACTATTGGAAACACTTGTGACATTTTGTCCCTAGCTTCACAGACAGTCTCCTTACTTCCAATTTCCTAAACAAGATGTTTCTAAAGCTGGGGTCAGACAACTAATCAAGACATATTCACGGACAAGATATAAAGTGTGACTTTATCCAGCCCCTCGAGATAATACTTTGTCGGCCAACCATAACTGTTGTGCCCCTTGGCCACCTTCGTGACACCTTTTTAAGCGCACAATTTTTATTGTCAGCGGCAACCAATCCGTCGAAGCGTAAGCCAAGATTTTTTTTCAACTCCTGAGAGTTTGGCAACCACATTCTATGTTCGAAATTATAGGTAGGGACAATACAGCTTTGATCCCCTTCTCTGAACTCTGGACGTGGATGTAACATGTTCATTGTGTCTTTCCAGAACTCTATATTTAAACCTTTGTTTATATATAGGGCTTCCATTTCGCGGGAGTAATTCCAATTACATGTCTCAAAATTTGAAGCGGTCTTGTTTTGAGAGGTATAATGCTCAGCAGACAATGTGTTTTGATGAAAGCCAACAAAAGGGAAGTTCTTCATTTCTATTGATTTCGCCGCAGCTAAAACGATCTCTGCACAGGCCGACAGGCATTCATCAACTATGATAATACTCAGGCGCTTTCGATCAATTATCTTTGCTGCTGAAAGTGCTGCAGACGTATAACCTCCAGATGATGTTATCGCAAATAGCCCATCTTCTGGAATATCTTGAAGGAATTGGCTCAGTTGAGCCCCCTCAATATTCCCTCTAAAATGCGGAATATTATTTTGGAGCCAAATTTTTGACGTTAGGTAAATTGATAAAAAAATAAGAAGCAATATGACTATTGCTTCTTTTGATATTCTTTTAAGCATGAAAGCGTAATTATTCTTTTGTGAGACCTTCGACAATGCCATCCACAAATGCGTCCCAAGCTTGTCTCAAAGCACTCGGTTCTTTTGATGTCGTATCAGTGGATGATGACGAGCCACCAGACTGCTGTTGACCACCTGGTGTGCCTCCAGGAACACATGTGGCGTCATGGCCACCTGTTACATATGCCACTTCCGTAAGGGATAATTTTCTCATTCTCTTCTCCTGTAGATATACAATATGCTACCCATAGGATTATAAATAAGTCAAGCAACAAAAAATTGTTTGTTAAATGACAATGGTCAAATTTTTGGGCGCAGCTTGGCTATAGATTGGGAATTAAGGCTAAACCGCACCCACCTCGAGAGAAGAGACATAAGCGTCAAAGCGGTCAATGATGAGCGGGGCTTTGAGGCCGAGCTTGGCAAAGTCCGCTTTGAGGAAATCTTTATCGAGGGTCTTTGCAAAGTCAGCTAAGAGTTGTTCTCTGTCTTGCGCGTCTAAACTCTCAAGCCAGCCGCTTAGCTCCTCCCCTCGCCTCGCCCGTTCGAGCTTTTCTTGACTTAACGCTGCCTCTTGCAAAAAAGCTTGCGCTTCGGCTTTCACCTTTTCGACGGAGGCTTGCTTGCGAACTTCAACTGCTGCTTTTTGTACGGTTTTTTCGGTCTTATAGTCGTTCTTAATCGCCGCATTGATAAAGCCCGAGACCGAGCCGCGGATACGGCCCTGCTTATTTTGGTTGCTCGTGTAATCGAGCTTATCACGCACATAATCTTCGCCATGTGTTACGATCCATTGCTGGGCGAGCTTATGCGAAATGCCAAGCGCCATGAGACGTTTGTAAACGGGCAGGCCTTTAACCGAGTCGTCATCATCAATGTCCATCAGCGGCAATTGCGGATTGGCATTAATCAGGAAGCGTATTTCTGAAATGCTGCGTCCTTTTTTCTTAAATTCGGGCGTGATTTCAATATCCGAGCTTTTGTTAATTTCGCGCGTCACAGGCTTGATGATTTTGGCGTTGAGGTGCTTGAACGACTTATAATACTCGCTATCGCCAATCCCGAGCAGGCGGCGAAAGAGCTGAATATCCCACCAGCCTGTAGAGCCAACATTTTTAAAGCGGTAGCAGTTCTCATAAAGCGCAAGCGCGTGCCCGCTTTTAAAACGCCGCTGAATACTCATATTAATGCTGGCGTAAATATCAGGGTTATAGAGCTTTTCAGCGAGCGTCGGCGCGTAACCATAACGGCAGCGCCCTTTGCTCAACACAGCATGAGACAAAAGCGACGCCACACCCCATTCAAGCTCCCCGCCTGTATTATCAAGAATATCCCATTCCGCCTGGACCGCGGCGAGGGCTTTAAGTGCAGATTTGAGCGGCGCGCGATCATTGCTGTCATAACCCAGCATGGCGCAGAGCGTCTTCTCGTCAATCTCATGTTCAGGCTTCGTCAGCAGCTCGTCATAAGCATTAAGCAAAAGAACGTTACTGAGTTTGCGCTGCAGTAAAGAGAGTTGCCCGTCCGTATGAATCGCACCAACGTTCTTTTTCAGGCGTTTGGCATTTAAGCTCTCAGCGGCGTCGAAGACTTTGGTCATAGGTACCCCTCCTCTAAAAAACGTGGGTGCTTATAATGTCTCGCCTTTTAGGTACCCGCTGTCAAACAAATGAGAGGTACCCTATCCCGTAAATGGGTACCTCAAGGCGATTTATTTCAAGGCAGAACCGAAGCTATCCCGTAAATGGGTGCCTCTCATCCCGCATATAGGTGCCTCAAAACTAACGCGGCCCGCGAAAGCGGGGATATTTTTTGACAAAAGGCGCGAATCGGAAGGCTTAGCGGCGAATCAGAGAGGTTTCTGGGGATTATGATGATGAAAGGTACCCGTTTACAGGATGAACAGAGGAGCTTAAGCGCGGCCGAGAGGCCATCCCGTAAATTGGTACCTTTAACGATAAAGAGGGTATAAACAGCATACTATCCTACTGTTTTATATAGATAAATTAGCACCTTGCCCCCTGCCCTGTATATGGGTGCCTGTTATCCCGCTAATAGGTCCATCACGTCCCGTTGGGCGGCACCCTTTATCCTGTAAAAAGGTGCCTCCCATCCTGTAAGCAGGCACTCAAACCAAACTAAGTGATTGAAAGACCTAAGAGAATTTGGGCCTAAACACTCTAAATAATACTAAACTACAACAACAGAGCCCCGTTGTTGTTATTTTCTTGTTTTGGAGGGTAAATTTGCTGTTTCGAGCAATATTTCCAGGCCTTCCCAATATGAAAGCCCCTTGTCTTCGCAATGTGTAATAAAGTCATTCAGTACTCTCACGGGTCCTCGGATAGACAATTGATCAACAGGTTCATCGTGATGGGTCCGGCGGCGTTTTTTCAGCGTCAGAGGCTGTACCGCCTCGCGCGAGGCAAACCCCATCGACTTGGCAAGCTTATCAGAGGCCTCTTCCCTCGCCTTCAGAACAGCGGGTTTGGGCACCGCTGATTTCGCAGGCGTCGCAACTTTGACCGTTTTCGGCTTGGCTGTTTTTGCAGGCAGTTCGGGTTTTGACGGCTGCACGGTTGAGAGGTCATCAAAATTCATATCAAAGCCAAAGCTCGCGGGTTTGGGGCGTGTATCGTCAACCATCGTAATCTCCTAAAATATTGGCGTTTAAGCGGCTTCGGTTGCATCTGCGGCAGCCTCTGAGACGTCATCTGTCCCCTGCCCGCGCTTGGCATCAAATTCGCTTTTAAGCGCGTTGATCACGTAAAACGCATAGCCTTCCGCATTTTCACGCGCCTTTGGCAGGCCTGCACTTTCCTTAGACGTAAGCTCGCGCAGAGTTTTATTGTAAGTAAACACCGCGCGGTAAGCGGCGCGTTCATGCAGCGGCACTTCAAGCATCGGCACGTTAGCGGCCGCAAGTTGCTCCATAATCGCTTTCTCGTCACGCGTTTTAATGGCTGGATTATTGCGCGTCATCAAAATGCGCATCGGAATGTCGCGGCGCAGCATCTTCTCCTCAAGCCTGACAAGGCTAACCGCCCGCGCCGCTTGTTTCGCGTCAACGGGGCTCGCCTGCATCGGAATGACGGTGAGATCTGAGCGCGACATGGTGCGGCTCATCATCAGCGACGCCGTTCCTTCAAGATCTACAATCACGAAAGGATAGACGGTCGCGAGCTCGTCAAGCACATCAATAATGGTCTCCTCGCCAGGATTAGCAATCGCTTCAAACGGCACGTCAAGTCCCGCTTGCTCGCGCGCCTGCGCCCACCCTGCGGTCACTTGGTTAGGGTCACAGTCAATGAGTGCGACCTTGCCGCCGCGGTGCGCCATCTCAAGCGCAAGGATGAGGGCCGATGTACTCTTGCCGGTCCCGCCTTTGGGATTTGCAAATGAAATAACGGGCATGAACGTCTCCAAATGTCGTGAGAGTCGTCTCCTCTCACCTCAGATTTTCTTCTCAATACCCCAGATTTGGTTAAAAAATGGTTTCATCGCTAGAAAGCCTCAGACGTTACCTTGGGGAGCTAAGCTAGCTTGGCTATATAGCTTAGCTATGTAAGCTAGCGTTACAGGGAAGAAGCTGACGCGTTGGAGCGGGGAAGGGCGCACCCCGCCCCTCCGAACCCCGCTCATTCGCCCTGAGCACGCCGCAGAGAGACGTTTTAAAAATTTATGAGGCACTGGGCTATCACGACCCAAAAAAGGGCTCAGCGGACGAAATTTTTCGCTGGGGTCTGTAGGCTAAATTTTGAGTCAGAAGATCAATTTCGTATCAGAGACATGAGTTAAACGATTTGTATGAGGCAGGGGGCCGCATCGTCTGGCGAAAAGGTAGCGAAAGCAAGCCTCCTTGAATGCATTTTCCTCTTCATTTTGTTAGCACGCTTATTCTTGGCCTGTCTAAAGCCCGCAGTAAATCGTTCCTATGTATCATGGCTTAACATCGCTTTATCACCATCACACGTCTGATTAAGAGCTTTAACGCCTCATATAAGAGGCAATTTACTTGATATTATCTAATTTGCCTCATATATGCGTCATTATGCTAACGCTCGACACATTAAGCCGCACTATTAAGGCGGCCCGGACGGAAAAAGACCTCTCGCAATCCGATTTGAGTGCGCGGGCAGATGTTAGCCGTGCACAAATTGACAGGCTTGAGAACGGGCGGGCAGGGGACGTGCGGTTCTCGACCCTCATGCGTATCTTGCGCGCGCTTGATCTTGATCTGACCTTGGGCCCGCAAAACCAAGGGCGTCCGACGCTAACAGAGCTACGCCGTGAGGATTGACGTTTGGGCAAATAGCGCGCCATCGGGGTGGCTCTCTCGGCTAGAGGAGCGAGGCAGTAGCTTTGTCTATCACAGCGATAGCGGCTCTGAGCAGGCCGTGTCTTTGACCATGCCTATACAGCCACAGTCTTGGGATTGGGATTATGGCCTGCTGCCGATATTCGAGATGAACCTACCAGAAGGGGTACTGCGCGCGCGTTTGCAAAGACAGTTCGCCAAAGCGCTAGGTCATTTTGACGGGCTTGATTTGCTGGCCATCACGGGTCGTCATCAGCTCGGCCGTCTCAGCTTTTCAGACCCGTCGCAGGCGCCCACGCAAGACACAAAACAGGGCAGGGGGTTTGGTTCGGTTGACGAAATCTTACGCGCGCGAAGGGATGGCGGTCTGTTTGATTATCTGATGGAAAGTTACGGCGCGCGCTCTGGTATTTCAGGCGTGCAGCCCAAAGTCCTCATCAGTGACGCGCAGAAATTCTCAGGCGTATCATCATCAGGCATATCAGGGCAGGGGCGGGCGTCGCTCTCGCTCAGCTCGGCCACCCATATTGTGAAACTTTGGGAGGCGCGTGAATATCCAGAACTCGCCGCAAATGAGTTTTTCTGTCTACAAGCCGCAAAACGCGCGGGGCTGAACGTGCCGTTATGTGAGCTGTCCGATACAGGTGAGGCGCTTGTGGTCGAACGCTTTGACCTGACCGTGGAAGCGGGTGAGGCGCGTTATAAAGGCTTTGAGGATTTTTGCGTGCTCAATGGTTATAATACAGAGAATAAATACCACGGCTCTTATGAGGCCAAGCTCTTCCGCCGCGCGGTTGATTACCTCGCCCCTGCGACGGCTCATCAAGATTTGCGTGCGCTTTTTACCCTCTTTGTACTCAATGTGATTTTGCGAAATGGTGACGCGCATCTGAAAAACTTTGGCGTGGTCTATGACAGTTTAGCAGGTGAGGTGCGCCTCGCGCCCGTTTTTGATATCGTCACGACGACGGCTTATCTCCCGCAAGATGCCATGGCGCTCACCCTCGCAGGGTCTACCCGTTGGCCGGACCGCGCTAAACTCATAAAACTGGGCACAACGCTCTGCGGGTTAGGTCCGAAATCCGTCACTCAGATCATTGAGCAGGTCTGCGCAGCTGTGAGCGCCACCCGCTCGGACCTTGAGGCCTATTTTAAAGATTGTCCACATTCAGAAGTAGGGGAGGCTATAGGGTCCGAATGGGAGGCGGGGCTTTTGGGGATGTAAACGGAGTCAAGAGCGACGCATTGATGGCTGTATGGAGCGCTCAGGTAAACTGAAAATCAGGAAAAACAATGAGTTAGAAATGAGGGATTATATCTTGAAGAGAGGGGAGCTAGAGATTGGACATACGTTACTGCCTCCCCCGACCCCCTACGAGTGGAGAGAAATGGTTACGGTCGATACCAACCGCTCGTTGCAGGCTTTCTAAGGCCTGTCCGCTCAAGTACTAGTATCAGTCCAAATACATGGCTAGTCTGGTCCACCCAGTCTTTGACCATTCTCAAGTTGGCCCGAAAGATATTGTTGCTCAATGGCGCCTGAGGCAAGGCTTTGAGGCAATTAAGGCCGAGCATGGTAATCCTCCGAGTTGGGCATTCTTGCGATGTTGATTGAATCATATCGTGAAATCAAAAAAGCAAGTAAGCTTCAAAAGGCTTCTGCGATTGCCCTTGTCCAAATTATGAATTGAGGTAATGTTGCCCTGTCGTCTTTGACGATCAGGGTTTCGTAGCTCTGCGATTAGCGGTTGGTATCGACCGTAACGATGCCTCTCCACTCTTATAGGGTCGGGGAGGCAGTGGCGTATGTCCAGGGCTGCCTCGCTTGCGTGATGGCCTAAAGGTCATTGCAGATGTCTAATCGCATCTTACGAACTCCCCGGTCACCAGAGCGACGCTCTGGTGAACCGAAAGGGAGATAATATGATTAAAGAGACAGCTGGCTTTGAAGATGTCAGGCAATACATTCACAAGATGTGGGGAGCCGATACAGTGATGGAACAAAATATGATTGAGTCTGTTATATTTTCAGCGGGCCAAAATTTCATCGATTTCGGTACTATGCGATTAAATGAGAGCTTTGATTTTTGTAGAGCAGGGTTTCTGATTTTTCGAGAAGTCGAGATTGAACCTTATATACATGATTTTTATACAATTGAATTGTTTCCTGCTTTTAAAGCCGCTTGCCAAATTTATGAACGCCCGGATTATTTTCCGTCGCGTGAAGAGGATCCGGATGAGTATAGTGAAGCTCAAGGTTACAATGATTATGGCTTTGACGATGACTTCGATGAGGTCGATGAGGTCGATTTTGATGCTAATGATTATCGCGGCAGCGAAATCTATCTCATGTCAGAGGGAAGGCTTCGTAAAGAGCTTCGAACTCGTGACAGAAAATGGCTTATATACCGCACTCCGTACAGACCCGAAACCAAAGAGGAGCTACTGAGGCCGCTATCATACGAATAGCCATTACTTTGATCGCGCTCGCGGTGCCCTAACAGCTTTAGGAAGATAGGCAGAAAGGGATTGGCCCCCGCATGTCGCTAAGTTCAAATGCGCAAAGTTTGCGTCGCCGCAAGATGGTGAGATATTATAAAACCACCTAAATTTTCTCCGATGTATCCGGTTGGTTTCGCAGCGTACTAAATGCTGTTCAGGATATTGCGTCTACCAGCTGTCTTTATATGCCCTTCATTTCGCCCTGAGCGCCCCGCTCAGGGCTTTAAAGAAATAAAATGAACAACCCCTTCATCGAACTCCTAATCTTTCTCAGCGGCTAAATTTGGCGGTGAGGTCTGAAAGCACTGTCATACGCTCAAGGAGCTGTTATGAGTTCATCCGGCCTTCAGGCAATGTCAAAAACGCGTAATTTGGTATTAGCGCAAATGAGAGGTACACTTCAGATTTGATACGAGTTTAAAGTGTCCCGACCTGACCTTACAGTTCAATATGCCAAGCTAGCTGAGATTTTGAAGGGTGCCCGGAAATACTCCGGTATCTCGCAAGCTGAGCTTGGCCGCAGATTGGGGCGCCCGCAATCCTTTGTCGCCAAATATGAGAGCTGCCAGAGAAAAGTGGACGTCATTGAATATTTACAGATTATGAAAGCGCTCGGTTTAGAGTGGCGACGGCCCCTTGATGCACTCGCCATAATCATGCCGGATTGAAAATAGTTTTTGTGCATTGGGGCTCAATTCATTAGCTTTTCGCTGAGTGTCAGGGAGAGGGGGACAATGCCGTTTTGTCAGAGCCCCAAAGAAAGCCCCGGACATATCGGGGGAGGGCGCTATAGTTTTTTGAAACGCGCCACGCGCAGGACATATACGAGCGGGCCCAAATATTGTGGGACTATACGTCCTCCAATCTTTAAATTGGAAGTCTCATTTATGGAGGGGCACCACGCCGCCCCGCCATTTCTAGCTAAGCTGTCGTTTGAGTTCAGAGGTAAAAAAAGAGCGCTTTTCCGAAGTGCCGAAGCCTCGGATTTTAGGGTACACCAAGGTAGCCTGCGGCTAAGGCCCCGTATTACGGGGTTATGTCATTGTTTTATATGCGTTTTCTCAACCCATTTTTGAAATGAAACCGATTGGTTTCACGATTTGTAATTTTTTGAAATTATTGATTTTTTTCAATGACTTACAGCGAAACCGTTTGGTTTCATGGGCTTTTTTGTGATTTTTTTTGACAAAAAGCAATCTGTGAAACATATCGTAAAGTCTGAAATCAGACCTAGCAGAAAACCGCGCTAACCAGCTCATGCATGCACTCCGAAAACTGGCCTATTAGTGTTAAGTAACGGGCGTATCAGGCAATTGATTTCCCGGGGTGAGACTATGGTCTGTTAATGATATTCAAAAGCTAGAATTTCGGTTTAGTGCGGCCACCCATCTCGCTCAATTATGACTTTGGGAAGCTCGACTGACCAGTATAAGTTAGCATTGTTAGCGGTTTGAGCTATACTGACACAGAAATTTATTAGGTCATTTTGAGACTAATGGAGACTGGTATTGGGAAATAAGGACGGCCTAAAATCATGAGTACGCATAATCTTGAGGTAAATTACGGAACCTTTGATGTCTTTGTTCGGCAGGGGCATGCTGATATCGCTAAAATAACAATCGGTAACGGCGAAGATTTGCGGCTGAAACTGGCTGCGAGCGGAGTTCAAGGACATTATGAATTGGCCGCGCTCTTACGCAACGGAAGCCGGATTGAGGTGCCTTGCTATGCGGTGAATGAAAAAGCTACCTATATCTTCGAGACTGCGTTTTTCTCGCTTGAAGATGGTGATGAGCTATTTATCCGCATACGTGGCTTGTCTGTGCAGCACAATCTTATTTACGGGAGTCAGGTGTCCAAAGAGCGCGATCAAGACGATAGTGCGCCGCTTTTTACGGCAGACATATATAGCTTTCCCACGACAGCGAAGAAAGGAACATAATGCTTAATATTTTCAGTTCTGAAACATGGGGTCTCCTTATATATGTCAGCATCATATTTGGGGGACCTCTCCTTATTTTTATATCCCTGATTAGGCTTTTAGGAAATAAGGCTGATGAAGAAAACGAAAATCAAAGATAATTAACAGCGCCGTTTTATACTCCTATCAAGTTATTGGAGCACCGCGTTATTCAAAGCGTTTGTTGAGTTTAACTGCAGCCGCCGACGATACTACCAAGCAATATGGAGGCCAAGCGGCTGACGTTGTTGTCTATGCAGATGCTGCCGAGATTAAACGGCTGAAGGCGGAGCTGCGCTGCGTCATCGAGGAGCACGACATCTATAAAAAAGGCCATGGCGTTCTTCTCAGGTAAATTACAACGCAAAGGGATCATCACTTATATCATATCACAAAAAATAGAAGACGTATCCTACCTGCTTGACAGTTTGGGAGCGGGCAGCGGGAAAATTTACCCCGCATATAATAACGTTGATAACGTAAGCTCATCGGTTAATTCACTACATGCTTTGTGGGGAACCTAACTAGGCGCCTTAAGCTTATATATGCACAGTAGTTTGGGTAATGCCCTCATAGCTATGCAAAAGCGTCATGGAAAAGAACGATGGAAGAACATTTCGGCCGGTGATGGCCTAGTGGGAACATCTTTGTCAAAAACGGCATTATTTGGAACAAAGATAAAACAAATATCGTGGAGCGCATTTTTCACGTTCGCACTGTCCAAAATAATACGAATTTAGTAGCCCCCTCTGTAACGAATTATCAAACAACATAATGCAGCGCTTATTGTTCGGTATGACTGTTGATGTAAGCATCATGGTGCCAATTTCCTTAATTTCGTCGGCGAAAAGGACTATGTTCTATTCAGCCTTACGCTAACTCTGGGGGCTTAGCGGACGTCAGAAAGATCATGTAGTTGAGGTTTTCGCTCTAGGTGTTACAATAATTAGTGGAAATATATGCAGATATCGCTACGACTCTTTCAAACCTGGTTGCCCTGCTGGTTTCAATGATATCTCTCTTAGGTTTTTTAAAAAATCTAAGTTCTCACGAGTGGCATCTTATCCCATCGGGGGTTCAGACCGATTTTCTAATAATTTGGCTAAATTTGGCCAAAATGGGAACTAATCCCATTCGGAAATTATTTTCATTAAAATGAATAGCGGTTCTAAAGCAGTCTCGGTTCCTGCAAGGTCATCCATATTCGTCTCCTTACGGTCCGAAATATTAATTCCCATAAGATTAGGATTGTAAGGTTGGTATATATAAATATAAAAGGATTTTGACTGCCCTAAACTGAAGGGTTTGGGGGAAGAAATGCTCAAAAGTGTAATGACGTCTGAAACTGCGCCTAATCACGAAAAATCTAGATTTGTTTTTCCTCCAGAAAAAGGTCCGAAGTACACTCACTACGCGTTTCGGTATCCTGCTAAGTTTCATCCGCCTGTCATCCGGCAATTGATTTCAGAATATACAAAGCCAAACGACCTATGCCTCGATCCATTTAATGGGAGCGGAACAACTTTGATTGAAGCCAGCGTCCAAGGCCGTAATTCTATTGGGTTTGATGTAGACCCAGTAGCGGTGTTTGTAAGTTCGGTAAAAAGCAAGGCATTGGATGTTGATCATTTGGAACAGGAAATTGCGCCTGTGATTTCTAAAATTGAAAATTTATACGAGACTCACCCGCGGATATCGGGGATGCTGTCAGGAGATGTAGGGCCTCGGGTATTCTCCCGCATAGTTAAGCAAGAGCATCTATTATTGCCTTCAATACCAAAGCTGCATCATTGGTTTCGAAATACTATGATAGTGCAACTTGCACGTATTAAGCAGATAATCACCAACGAAAATCTAAATAAAGATTATGAGGCTTTTCTCATGCTCTGTTTCGCAGGTTCAATTAGGTCTTGTTCGAATGCAGTGATGTGCCCCTAGCTTTATAGACACCTTGCTACTTCATTTTGCTGCCATCTC
>CAYRIV010000023.1:0-16511 GCA_964424575.1 uncultured Caulobacterales bacterium
GCCCGATTGAAACGCCAGAAGGCCCAAACATTGGTCTGATTAACTCGCTCGCCACACATGCGCGCGTGAATAAATACGGCTTTATCGAAAGCCCGTACCGCAAAATCGAAAATGGCAAGTTGACCGACGAAGTCGTCTATGTCTCTGCTATGGAAGAAGCCAAATATTCTGTCGCGCAGGCCAATGCCGCGATTACAGATAAAGGCGAATTGGCGGATGAGTTTGTGACCTGCCGTGTACGCGGCGACGTTGTTCCTGTGCCGCGCGAAGACGTGGATTTCATTGACGTCTCACCAAAACAGCTTGTCTCTGTTGCGGCGGCGCTTATCCCGTTCCTCGAAAACGATGATGCGAACCGCGCGCTTATGGGCTCAAACATGATGCGCCAAGCCGTGCCGCTTCTAAAGGCCGAAGCGCCGTTGGTTGGTACAGGTATGGAATCTGTTGTGGCGCTCGATTCAGGCGCGACTGTTGCGGCTAAACGCACAGGTATTGTCGAGCAAGTAGACGCGAAGCGTATCGTGATCCGCGCGACGAAAGAGACAGACCTGTCTCGCTCTGGCGTTGATATCTATAACCTTCTTAAGTTCCAACGCTCAAACCAGTCGACCTGTATTAACCAGCGTCCACTCGTGAAAGTTGGCGACACGATCAAAGCCGGCGATATCATTGCAGATGGCCCGTCAACAGACCTCGGCGAGCTCGCGCTTGGCCGTAACGTGCTTGTGGCCTTTATGCCTTGGAATGGTTTTAACTTCGAAGACTCAATCCTCATTTCAGAGCGTATCGTGACGGACGATGTTTACACATCTGTTCACCTCGAAGAGTTCTCTGTCATGGCCCGCGATACAAAGCTTGGGCCTGAGGAAATCACACGCGATATTCCAAATGTTGGTGAGGAAGCCCTGCGCAACCTTGACGAAGCGGGTATTGTGGCTGTCGGTGCCGAAGTCCATTCTGGCGATATCCTCGTCGGTAAGGTGACACCAAAAGGCGAAAGCCCAATGACGCCAGAAGAGAAACTTCTTCGCGCTATCTTTGGTGAGAAATCATCTGACGTGCGTGACACATCACTCAAGCTACCACCAGGTGCCTCTGGGACTGTGGTCGAAGTGCGCGTCTTTAACCGCCACGGCGTTGATAAAGACGAGCGCGCGATGCAAATCGAGCGTGAAGAAATTGAATCACTCGGCAAAGACCGTGATGACGAACTCTCTATTCTAGAGCGCTCTATTTACGGTAATGTTGAGCGTATTCTTAAAGGCAAGACGGCCGTTTCTGGCCCGCGCGGTTTCCGCAAAGGCCCCATCACAGAAGAAACACTTTCCGAAGTGCCTCGCTCTGATTGGTGGCGCATCGGTCTTGATGACGAGAAAACGATTGGCGAACTTGAAGCGCTAAAATCGCAATATGACACGTCAAAAGCGCGTCTTGATGCACGCTTTGAAGACAAAGTTGATAAGCTACAGCGCGGTGATGAACTGCCGCCGGGCGTGATGAAGATGGTCAAAGTCTTTGTCGCCGTGAAGCGTAAGCTTCAGCCGGGTGATAAAATGGCGGGTCGTCACGGTAACAAAGGGGTTATCTCTAAGATTAACCCAGTTGAAGACATGCCGTTCCTTGCCAATGGCCGCGCTGTTGATATCGTTCTTAATCCATTAGGTGTTCCGTCGCGGATGAACGTGGGTCAGATCCTTGAAACTCACATGGGCTGGGCCTGTGCGGGTGTTGGCGAAATGATCAATGAAGCGCTGAAAGAATACCGTGCTGGCGGCAAAGTCGCAGAGCTGAAAGGTGTGCTAGAGCATGCTTACGGCGATGACGAAGAGCTGCCTAAGAAGGAAGCTGAACTCGTTGAGCTTGCAGGCAATCTGACAAATGGTGTGCCGATTGGGACGCCTGTCTTTGACGGCGCGCGCGAGCCTGACATCGTGAAAATGCTCCAGAAAGCGGGCTTTGAAGACAGTGGACAAGTCTACTTAAGCGACGGTCGTACGGGTGAGCGTTTCACGCGTCCTGTGACAGTCGGGTTTAAGTATCTTCTCAAACTACACCACTTGGTGGATGACAAAATCCACGCCCGTTCAATTGGGCCGTACTCACTCGTCACGCAGCAACCACTTGGCGGTAAAGCCCAGTTCGGTGGCCAGCGCTTTGGTGAGATGGAAGTCTGGGCTCTCGAAGCTTACGGCGCGGCTTACACGCTTCAAGAAATGCTCACTGTCAAATCAGATGATGTTGCAGGCCGTACGAAGGTTTACGAATCTATCGTGCGCGGCGACGACGCCTTTGAAGCGGGTATCCCTGAGTCGTTCAATGTCTTGATCAAAGAGATTCGCTCTCTCGGTCTGAATATTGAGCTGACAAACGGGTAATAGACGCGGTTAAATTTCGGATGGCAGGGCGCACTTGACAGCCCTGTTATCCTACCAACCGAGTCGCAAAAGATTTAATGGCTTACAGCTGGACGCAGCGCCAAGCCGAACAAAGAAGGAAAACGTTATGAACCAAGAGGTCATGAACATTTTCAACCCTGCGCAAGAAGGCCCGACCTTTGACCGCATCAAGATTTCACTCGCATCACCTGAGAAGATTCTCAGTTGGTCATTTGGTGAAATCCGTAAACCTGAAACGATAAACTACCGGACGTTTAAGCCAGAGAAAGACGGCTTGTTCTGTGCGCGTATCTTTGGCCCCGTCAAAGATTACGAATGTCTCTGCGGTAAATATAAACGCATGAAATATAAAGGCGTCGTTTGCGAAAAATGCGGCGTTGAAGTCACTGTCACGCGCGTGCGTCGTGAGCGTATGGGCCACATCGAACTTGCCGCGCCATGCGCCCACATCTGGTTCCTAAAATCACTGCCGTCACGTATCTCTATGATGCTGGATATGCAGCTTAAGCTCGTTGAGCGTGTGCTTTATTTTGAAAGCTACGTTGTCACAGAGCCAGGCCTTACCGCCCTCGAAGAGCGTCAAATCCTGTCAGAGGAAGAATATCTCGACGCGCAAGCTGAATACGGCGAAGACAGCTTTACGGCTGGCATTGGCGCGGAAGCTATTCGCGAAATGCTCATGAACCTTGACCTTGAGGCCGAGATTGAACGCGTACGCTTTGACATGACTGAAACAGGGTCTGAGCTTAAACTGAAAAAATACGCCAAGCGTCTGAAACTGCTTGAGAGCTTTGTGGCGTCTGGTAACCGTCCTGAGTGGATGGTTCTGACAATTGTGCCGGTTATCCCGCCAGAGCTTCGCCCGCTTGTCCCGCTGGACGGTGGCCGCTTTGCGACATCTGATCTAAACGATCTCTATCGCCGCGTGATTAACCGTAACAACCGCCTGAAGCGCCTGATTGAGCTTCGCGCGCCAGACATCATCATCCGCAATGAAAAGCGTATGTTGCAAGAATCTGTCGATGCGCTGTTTGATAACGGTCGTCGTGGCCGCGTCATTACGGGTGCGAACAAACGCCCACTTAAGTCTATGTCTGACATGCTTAAGGGTAAGCAGGGCCGTTTCCGTCAAAACCTTCTCGGAAAGCGCGTCGATTATTCTGGCCGTTCCGTGATTGTGGTGGGACCAGAGCTAAAACTTCACGAATGTGGTCTGCCCAAGAAAATGGCGTTGGAATTGTTCAAGCCGTTTATCTATTCGCGTCTTGACGCCAAAGGTCTGTCTGGCACCGTCAAACAGTCTAAAAAGCTCGTCGAGAAAGAGCGTCCAGAAGTGTGGGATATCCTTGATGAGGTTATCCGCGAGCACCCTGTGTTGCTCAACCGCGCGCCGACGCTTCACCGTCTTGGCATTCAAGCGTTTGAGCCAAAACTGACAGAAGGTAAGGCTATTCGCCTTCACCCGCTCGTCTGTGCGGCCTTTAACGCTGACTTTGATGGTGACCAAATGGCCGTTCACGTGCCGCTCTCTATCGAAGCGCAGCTCGAAGCGCGCGTGTTGATGATGTCAACGAACAACATCCTTTCGCCTGCCAATGGTCGTCCGATTATTGTCCCGTCACAGGATATCGTTCTGGGTCTTTATTACATGTCGCTTATGCGCGACGGCGAGAAGGGCGAGGGCATGATGTTTGGCTCTATGGCCGAAGTTGAAGCCGCGCTCGATGCGGGCATGGTCTCTGTGCATTCCAAAGTCATCGGCCGTTTCCCCGTCACACATGAAGACGGCACAACGTCTTGGGAGACAGCGGAAACGTCACCAGGGCGTCTCAAAATCGCAGAATTCTTGCCGCGTCACCCGCTGATTTCTTATGACGTCATCAACAAAACGCTGACTAAGAAAGAGATCGGAAAGCTGATTGATATCGTCTACCGCCATGCGGGCCAAAAGGCGACGGTCATCTTTGCCGATAAAATCATGGGGCTCGGCTTCCGTGAAGCGGCGAAGGCTGGCATTTCGTTTGGTAAAGACGACATGATCATTCCTGATGAGAAGAAAAAACTCGTCGACCAAACGCAAGAAGCGGTCTCTGATTTTGAGCAGCAATATGCCGACGGCCTCATCACAAAAGGTGAGAAATATAACAAAGTCGTCGACGCGTGGTCAAAGTGTACGGACAAAGTGGCCGATGCCATGATGAACGAAGCGGCGAAACCGCGCAAAATGATCAACTCCGTCTTTATGATGGCCGATTCTGGTGCGCGTGGCTCGAAGAACCAAATGAAACAGCTCGCGGGTATGCGCGGCCTCATGGCCAAGCCGTCTGGTGAGATTATCGAAACACCGATTACTGCCAACTTTAAAGAAGGTCTGTCGGTTCTCGATTACTTTAACTCCACCCACGGCGCGCGTAAGGGGCTGGCTGATACTGCGCTTAAGACCGCGAACTCAGGCTACCTGACACGTCGTCTCGTGGACGTCGCGCAAGACTGTATCGTCACAGATCAGGACTGCGGCACGGACGCGGGTATTGAGCTAAAGCCAGTTGTGGACGGCGGTGATATTGTTGTCTCTCTCGGCGAGCGTATGCTGGGCCGCACAACTGCGGAAGACATCCAAGACCCACGCACTGGCGAGCTGATGTTCCCTGCCAATACCTATATCGACGAAGACCTCGCGGCCGAAATCGACGCCTCTGGCCTCCAAGGCACACGCGTGCGCAGCCCGCTAACCTGTGAAACACGCTACGGCATTTGCGCCACATGTTACGGTCGCGACCTCGCGCGCGGCACGAAAGTCAATATGGGCGAAGCGGTCGGCGTTATTGCGGCGCAGTCTATCGGCGAACCGGGTACACAGCTCACCATGCGGACCTTCCACATTGGCGGTACGGCCTCTGTGTCAGACAAATCTGTCGTGGAAAGCTCTAACGAAGGTAAAGTCGTTTACGAAGACCCGAACGTCGTCAAAGACGCGGCGGGTAGCTTCATCGTGATGGGCCGCAATATGACCATCAAGATTGTGAACAGTGACGGCAAAGACCTCGAAACGCACAAAGTCACATACGGCTCTCGCGTCGCTGTGGCGGACGGCAGCAAAATTTCACGCGGTGAAAAAATCGCTGAATGGGATCCCTACGCCACGCCCATCATCTCTGAAGTCGGCGGTAAAGTCGCGCTTCTTGATACCATTGAAGGCGTCTCGACCAAGGAAGAGACGGATGAGGAAACAGGCATTTCAAGCAAGGTCGTTATTGACTGGCGCGCGTCCAATAAAGGCGCGGAAATTCAGCCTGTCGCGGTCATCCAAGGCGAAGACGGCGAACCCGTCAAGCTCGGCAGCGGCAATATCGCCCGCTACATGCTCGCGGTTGGCGCTATCCTGTCTGTGCAAGACGGCGATGTCGTCAAGCCGGGTGACGTGCTCGCGCGTATCCCGAAAGGCGGCGCGACACAGCGCGACATTACCGGGGGTCTACCCCGCGTGGCCGAGCTGTTTGAAGCCCGCCGTCCGAAAGACGACGCGGTCATCGCCGACATTGACGGTAAGATTGAATTTACGCGCGATTATAAAAACAAGCGTAAAATCACAATCCTGCCCGAAGACGAGTCCATGGAGCCGACCTCCTTCCTCATCGCCAAAGGTAAGCACATGCTTGTCCAAGACGGCGACAAAGTGAAGAAGGGCGACTATCTGCTCGATGGTAATCCTGCGCCGCACGATATCTTGCAAATCATGGGCGTGGAAGCGCTCGCGCAATATCTCGTCGACGAAGTGCAGGGCGTTTACCGTTTGCAAGGCGTGCCGATTAACGACAAACATATCGAAGTCATCGTGCGTCAAATGCTGCAAAAAGTCGAAGTCACGGATCCGGGCGATACAACGCTTATCCGCGGTGAGCAGATGGATAAAATCGAGTTTGAGAAAACCAATGAAGCCCTGTTCGCGCGCGATAAAAATGCGCGTATGGCCACGGGCTCACCGGTTCTGCTCGGCATTACCAAAGCCTCGCTCCAAACCCGCAGCTTCATCTCAGCCGCCTCTTTCCAAGAGACAACACGCGTCCTCACAGAAGCGTCCGTCTCTGGCAAAGAAGACATGCTCGAAGGCCTCAAAGAGAACGTCATCGTCGGCCGCCTCATCCCAGCGGGCACAGGCTCGAACCTGCGCGAGTACCAAAAAATCGCCAATGAACGCGATAAAAAGGTCCTAGAAGAACGCGCCGCCGCCGCACCAACGCTCGAAGAGTTCCCAGCGGAACTTGAAGACGGGGAAGCGGCTCCAGCGGAGTAAGCCACGGCAGCGGCTAGCGCCAAGCCGCAACAGCGACATAAAATGCAAAAGCCGCTCCAGAGATGGGGCGGCTTTTTTTTGATAACTATTATCGTTCTTAAACGTCGGGATCATCTGAGGCATAAGAGACAAAACCTAGGTCGAGACGTCTTCCTTTTCTATACTCCAGCAAGCTTATAGTTTCTTCAGTCTCACACACGATGTTAATTTCTCCATCACGTCGATCAAGTAAATAGGTTTTGTCCTCTATAAAATTTGATTCTAAAATTTGAGAAAATTCTGTCTCTATCTCTTCTATATCCTGAATAAAATCGGTCTCTAGAATGAGAACAAATCGCAAATTTCCTTCGCCTTCATCCCACTGTTCGTCACAATAGACTAGTATCTCTTTTACTTTCGCTGCAAGCAAACCCACGAGACCATTTGGCCTCCGTTTTGTTCGACGCAACTTATCGGAAACTTTCTTCATTGCTGAGTTAAAGTTATCTGGAAACCCGAAACGAGCCAAATTTCGTCCGAGTTGTCTTTGAAAGCTTCTAAGAAGAGTTTTATTATCAAAACCAACAAATACTGTTTGTTCAGCAAGCCATTTTCGATCAACTAACATAACGTGATCCAAATCAACAAAATGCCCATCTGGCAAATTTTCTATATTGGCGTATCTGGGATCATAGTCGTCTTTTATTCGCTTGTTAGGACCGTCAAGTTCGGCGCTTGTGCGATCAACAATACTTGCAACTTTTATGTAATCGCGTCCTTCTCGCGCCTGAAGGTCGCAAATTTGTGTTATTATAGCTAGTCCTACCGTTGGTTGGTTCACAGTGGTAATTGATAGCTCTTTATCCTCCGAAAGAGATAAGACTGTAAATGTTGTATCTTTGCACAAGACGAAGTCGCCTTGATCGCATTCCTCTAAATTCGTTCTGTGATGTAATGACTCCGTTGCCACAGAACTATTAAGACGGATAAAAGTCTAATCGCCGTTGATTTATTAAAACGGGAACAGAAAGAGGGGTAAAAAGAGCGTCCTCTTCGGGCGTCAAAGGAAGAGTTTGCTTTCTACCTGGGCCTTCTCCCACGAAAGCACGGACTGATTCAAAATCTTTATTAATCAACATCTCATGAATAGTTTGGTTTTTTTCTCTATTTATTGTCGCAAATAAACCTTTCATACGAAGTCCTGAACCAGGATCGATAAAGCATAGGGTTTCATCTAACGCATTCAAACGCATGAAATTCTCTTCGGTTATATTTCCACCTTTTCTCCAAAGATGAAGCGTTCTGGTGGAGATGCCCAAAAGCTCTGCGATAGTGTCCCAAGTACAAGAACTAGTTCTTTTTATTGATATCAATCTCTCGCGAACATTTTTTGCACTACTGGCAGCCTTTTTTTTCGCACGATATTTACGTGAGCGAGTTCTTTCTTCGGCTAAGCGTCCATTAAACACTTGTGGCGCTGCATTATGTAATGCTCGATTGGCTTCAGAAATCGATAAGCCCTTATCATTTTCAAGCGGATTGTTTGAATGAAATTGAGTAAAATTTATCTGTCCATAATTTTTTTGAAGGCTTTGCATTAGTTTTCTTCCTTCTTAAACCTATCTAAAAAATTCTGCGTGACGCACCAATTAAAAATGGTGCGTCCTCTATCTGCTAAATTATTAATCTGATTCACAATTATGTCTATTGAGTTTTCATCACAACTCAATCTTAAATCGTCTTTGTTGGTCATAACGTCTATATCTAGAAGCCATGCCTTAATATTAGTGGGGTTCAAAATTTCTTCATCTCGCATATAATTCGGGTCAGTGTGTCCCCAGACTAAATTCGCAACTCCTTCAGGAGTTGAAAACCTTGCCTGAGATAGTTCACGCTGCGGAAGGTTATCAGGGAATAATTCGTGTAACCCAAGTAAGTCAGGGTTAATCAATGACGGTGTTACAAGTTTTTCACCTTCAAATGCTGAGATACGGTTAATATAGCGGTACCCCATACGTGTAACCGTTGGTGAATAGTCGCGAAAAAAGTGTCCCAATATGAATTTTAAATCGCTAAGAAAGTCTTCTCTGTTCAAATAGTGCGCAGTTTCTAAAGTTAAAGCTGTATCTGCGATTGTTAAACGGGAAGTCGAGTTCATGGATATAAACTGATATATTATTCCAGTTACTGTATCGTGCGGGGCCTGTTCTTTTCCATGATCATCAGTCGTGCCCATTTCTATTACTTGTTTCATCATTTGCACTGAAGGAAATCTACTGCGTATAGCGTCTTGAAATTTCGCTAAGCCGTCAGTGGTGCTAATTACAAAGAGGGGTTGAAAAACAAGCTGCACCAACACACGCGCAAGCGGGTCTGGGCTAATTTGTGTGCGAGCGGAATATGGGCCTAAAAATGGATTTTCTGTAGTCACTGTGCGTTTTTCAAAATCATAATATATTAAATAGTGAAGTAGAGAGTGAAGTCAACGTTATATTGTATAGTGAAGACCATATAATTGTAAAATTTTTGTAACCAAAAGGTTCTTTAATTTGTATCTTTATCGAAAATCTAAAGACGGGGATATGTTATTTTTTGCCCTACCCCACAAAAACCCCCATAGCTTACTCAGCATGTCATCGCCTGCGCCGCATAACGTAATCGACCCGAGCCCGCTTACGCAGGTGGTGGAGATGTTGGTGGGATTGTCTTTGCGTGTGTTGGGTGGCGGGCTGGATAAGCGCGCGTTGGCGACGCTCACGCGGCAAGTGGGGGAGGCGCGCCGTGTGGCACGGGAGCTGCGGCGTGTCGCGGTGTTTAATCGGCGCGTGCATGCTATGGCGCGGCTCGCGAGTGACCCCGCATGGCGCGCGCAAATCCGCCGAGAGCTTGGCGGGGCCTACGTCATTGAGTGCTGGCGACGAAAGCTGCGCGGGTCACAATTTGCCCGCCAAGTCGAGCTACGGGAGAAGCGCGCCGCCTATATTCTGGCCCGTAAAACCAATCCCGATTTTGGCTTTGCCCCGCCTTGTGATGGGGGGCTTGATACACCCCCAAAGCCCAAACGCGAAAGGCGGCCCGTGAAAACAGATAGCTCTGGCCTGTTTCGCCTCGCGCCTGTGCCCACATATCTCGTCACCCATATTTTTGAGCCGCGCGTCACGCCTCGCACAGAGCCACGCCGTGACCCGTTCGCGGTCCGTGGCCTTGTCCAAGACTTCGCGCCCATCCCCCTCATGCCCGATGATCTCGCTGAACCAGTCGAGCCTGATATTGAGCTTCTCTCTAATTCCCAAAACCTAACCTTAGAAGATATGGAGGAGTGGGCATGGGATGAGGCGAGCCAAGATTTCCTCCCGCCGCTCATTTTTGATCCGCCAAAAGGGGATGACCCGCCCCCAAAAGAGAGACCCTTTATTCGACGTCTATAATCCCGCCGCGCGCTTGCGGCGCGCCTATTCGCATGGCTTGAACTCACGCAAATTTTTCACTTGAAAAAATTCGGGTATATGGCACTCCGTCCTCCATGAAAAAACCATTTGTCATTTACGGACTTTTGCTCCCCGCCTTTATCGTCGTGTTTGACCAGCTGACGAAATTTTGGGCCGTCAGCGCGTTTGATCAGCCGATGAATGCCTGTGAGATTAATCCTTATCCGGGCCTTAGTCTTGAGCTTTCGCCGATTGTGGATTTGGCGCTGGTCTGTAACCAAGGGGTGAGTTGGGGGCTGCTGCAAGGCGATAGTCCCGTCAAGCGCTGGATTTTGACGCTGTTCGCTTTTGTCATGAGTTGCGTGCTGCTCTATGTTTTGACAGGCACAAAAGATCGCCTGTCGCAACTCTCGATCGGGCTGATTATCGGCGGCGCGATTGGTAACGGTATTGACCGCGCTTTGTTCGGCGCCGTGACGGATTTTATCAATTTTGGTGATATCGGTTTTCACTGGGTGTTCAACATCGCCGACAGCGCCATCACTATCGGCGTCATCGGCCTCATCGCGGCGAGCTTTCTCGCGCCAAAAGACGCTAGTTCGGGCGCTGAAAAATAAACAGATGTTTACTTGGCGACTCTGGCCGCTTGGGTTAAACAAACCAAGAAATTTAGTGGAGAGACCCATGCGGGACATTATCAAACTCACAGCTCTAATCGCCGCGGCCAGCACAATGACGGCCTGCGCGAGCGCGTCCAAGCGCCTTGGCCTGACCACAACGTCGCCCAATGAGTTTAACATCCTCACCAAAGCGCCGCTCGTCGTGCCGCCAGAATATAATTTGCTGCCACCACGCGTGGGCGAAAGCAGCTTTGAAAATAACTACACGCAAGAGGCCGCTCGTAAGGCGTTGATTGGCGATGTTGACCCTGCTGAGCCGACACGCGGCGAGATAGTCCTGATGACAAAAGCGGGCGTGGGCCGCGCGAACCAAGAAGTGCGTCTTGAAATTGACGGGCAGAACTCCGTTGAGCGGAAATCTGACGGCTTCTCTGACCGCGTTCTGTTCTGGCAAAATGGTCGCGTGCAAATGCCAAATGGCGCGCCGCTTGACCCAGAGACTGAAGCGCGGCGCATGGAGTCGATGAAAGCGGCGACAGGCGGCGGAGAAGTGACAATTATGCGTAAACCTGGCGGTGCGAAACTTCCAGGGCTTTAGAGCGTAAGTCTTACCCGCGCTTAAGCCGCTCAATAGCGAGGTGTAGTGCCTCTAAAAAACGCGAACGGTCTTTATGCGAGAACGGCGGCGGTCCGCCAAGATTGGGCATATCTGCCCCCGCGCGTAGATCCGCCATAATTGCGCGCGTCGCAATCGCCGCGCCAATACTGTCATTATCAAACGGCTTTCCTGTTGGCGCGAGGACCACGGCACCCGCGGCCAAGCACCGCTCGGCCAGTAAAATGTCCGCCGTAATAACGACGCTTTCCCCGCCCGCGCGTTCTGCGATATAATCATCTGCGGCGTCAAAACTATCTGACACCACCACGCTAGAAAACAGAGGGTGTTTGGGAATGCGCAGATAGCTATTGCTCACAACAATGACAGGGACTTTGTGCCGTTCGGCGACTTTATAGGTCTCTTCGCGCACGGGGCAGGCATCAGCGTCAATATATATCACAAGGCTCATAGATGGGGAGCATAAAGATTTGAGAGAACTCGTCCACACGCGAATGCGCGATCGCATGGGCAAAGCACCGCAAAGGGGTTAGGCTTTTAGAATGTCAGACACCGTCATATCGATTCGGCGCTTGCCGTCAGAGACCGTCAACCGCATTGCGGCGGGCGAGGTGGTGGAGCGCCCTGCAAGCGTGATTAAAGAGCTTGTCGAAAACGCGATTGATGCGGGCGCAACAGAGATTGACGTGCGATATGAGGACGGCGGCCGGACGCTGATTTGTGTAACCGATAACGGTAAAGGCATGAGTTCTGAGGAACTCCCAATTGCGATTGAACGCCACGCGACGTCTAAACTCAAACCTGATGAGGCGGGGGTGTGGGACCTGCTTAATATCGGAACGATGGGATTTCGCGGCGAGGCTTTGCCGTCCATTGGCTCGGTCGCGCGGCTAACGCTGACCTCGCAAACGCTGGATGACGGCGCGGCTTGGACGCTGTCTGTAGAGGGCGGTGTAGTCGGCACGGTCAAGCCCGCGCCGCGTTGGGGGCTGCATGGCACGCGCGTTGAAGTGCGCGATTTGTTTTACGCCACGCCTGCGCGGCTGAAGTTTTTAAAATCCGAACGCTCAGAAAGCTTAGCAATTTCAGACGTCATCAAACGCCTCGCTATGGCAAATCCGCATGTGAGCCTGACGCTTGGCAATGCGTCCCGCACGAGTCTGAAAGTCCAAGGCAAAGACGGGGAGCCAGACGAGGCGCGGCTCGCGCGTCTTGCGGCCATTCTCGGCAATGATTTTGGCGAAAATGCGCTCGCGATAGAAACGGAACGCGAAGGCATTATGCTGACGGGATTTGCAGGTTTGCCGACATTTTCGCGCGGTAATGCACAGCGCCAATATCTCTTCGTGAACGGGCGGCCTGTGCGCGATAAACTCCTGCACGGGGCAGTGCGCGGGGCCTATCAAGATTTCCTCGCGCGTGACCGTCATCCCGTTGTGGCGCTCTATCTCGATTTGCCGATGACCCATGTTGATGTGAATGTGCATCCCGCCAAGACCGAAGTGCGTTTTCGCAATCCAGGTCTTGTGCGGGGGCTGATTGTCTCTGCGCTGCGCCACGCGCTGGCGGGGGCAGGGCATAGGGCCAGCAGTACGGTCTCGGATTATGCATTGGGCCGTATTCAGACGGGTGGTAGCCTTCCGCTACAAGGCAATTACTCAAATAGTGGATTTGGCGGCAACCGTTTTGGCGGTTATCAAGCGCCGCCACAAATGAACCCGCAAATGCAGCCACTGGTGGATGGGTTTTCTGCCAAAGTCGAAGAGGCGGCGGAAGGCTTTGACGGTTATAACGGCGCGGGGGCAAATGCCCCGCATCATGCTGGACAGCCGCAAGCCGAGGACCTCACCCGCAATCCGCTCGGTGCGGCGCGGGCGCAATTGCACGAGACTTACGTGGTCGCACAAACGGCGGACGGCATTGTGATAGTCGATCAACACGCCGCCCATGAACGTCTCGTCTATGAGCGTATGAAAGCGGCCATGGCGGGGCGAGGGGTGGAGCGTCAAGCGCTGCTGATACCCGATATCGTTGATCTCGGCGAAGGGGACTGCGAACGCGTGCTTTCTCGTCGTGACGAACTCTCCGAGATGGGTTTAATCATCGAGCCCTTCGGCACAGGCGCCATCGCCGTGCGCGAAACGCCTGCGCTGCTCGGCGAGATGGATGTGCAAGGCCTCATCCGCGACCTCGCCGATGATCTCTCGGAGTATGACGAAGCGCTATCGCTCAAGGAAAAGTTCGAGCACGTTTGCGGCACCATGGCCTGCCACGGCTCTGTGCGCGCAGGGCGAAGGCTCACAGGCCACGAGATGAACGCGCTCCTCCGCCAGATGGAAGCCACACCGCATAGCGGCCAATGCAATCACGGCCGCCCGACTTATGTGGAGTTGAAGTTAGCCGATATTGAGCGGTTATTTGG
This sequence comes from uncultured Caulobacterales bacterium, assembly GCA_964424575.1. Lineage (GTDB taxonomy): Bacteria > Pseudomonadota > Alphaproteobacteria > Caulobacterales > Maricaulaceae > Fretibacter. Next base: position 13,756 of record CAYRIV010000023.1, read on the forward strand.
GCGGAGATAGTAGTCATGAAACGTATAAAACCGTTCAACGACGAGCGCGAAAATTTCCTAAACGAACACAGATGGTGTATTCATTGCTTAGGAGCATATAACATTATCGATCCTGAAACAGAACTTCCTATTACTAAACGTAGTAATGATCATGTTCCATCCAAATGCTTATTAAAACCGCCTTATCCTGCTGACTTACCTACGGTCAAAATATGTTCAATTTGCAATGCAAGTTTTGCTCCGCATGAAGAATACATGGTGTCTTTTCTAGGGGCTGTGAGCAACAACGATTATATGGCTGAAAAATCGGATTTGGTATTCGGCAGCAACAACAAACTCTCTGATGAGCTTTTAGGCTCTTTGAAGGTTGATAACAACAATGCGAGAATAGCTGTTGAATTAGATCAATCAAGAATTGACATAGTGCTAGAGAAAAATGCGCGCGGTCATTTCTTCTTCGAAACCCAGGACGTTATTTTATCGAAACCTAATGCGATAAATATGTTCCCTATTTCCATTTTTTCATCGGCGCAAAGAAAGAATTTCGAAATGATAAAGTTAGCAGACCTATTTCCTGAGGTGGGTACAAGGGCTTTCTCCAGAACTATCAACAAAACAGATTTATCAAATGATTGGGTTATAGTTCAAGAAGATCAATACCGTTATGCTATAGTGCAAAATGGAAAAGAAGTTTTGGTCAAATCAGTGATTTGTGAAGAGTTTGCTATAGAAATTTATTGGGAAAATGCTTTCGAATTTTAATTGCTACTAACCCAACCGCTGAAGTGCGGCACTTGCTAAAAATGCACTCCGTGTCATGCCTTGTTCTTTGGCGGCTTGGTCTATGGCGGAGAGGAGGCTGGGCGCGAGGGAAATGTTGACGCGTTTGGGCGAGACGATATCGACGATAAGGGGCACGCGCACTATCTCGGCCGTCGCAATATCTTCGGCGTCCCAATAGCCGTCTGTCTTGGCTTTGATGTCGGCCATGGTGCTGGGTTGGGGAATGTCATGCCCCATTTCAATCATTGCTTGCGCGTGAAATCCGAGCGCTTCTTTGCCCATGATGATAGCCTCTTCAACAGTTTTGCCTGCAGAGATACAGCCTGGAAAGTCAGGAAAGCTGATGCCGTAATCGCTGTCGTCGTCTTTGTGAATAAGTCCAATATAAAACATAATTATTTAGGTGGGGGCCATCCCGCTTGTGAATGAATGGATTTCAAAGTCCGATGCGGAATATCGCGTTTTGGATGCGGGACAGAAACGATGTTCCGCTCGCCGTCTTTGATAAAGATATGATGCGATCCATTTATGCGGTGAAGTATCCAACCTTCCTTTTTCAGGCGTTTAATAATTAATCTGCTGCGACGTTCCATAGGGCAATGACCTCTAAATAGAGTTTACTAAGCTCGTCTTTCCGAGTGTCATAGCTCCTAATGTGTATTTATATACACACTTATCTAGGAGCGTCAACCCTATGCCATCCCCTAATTAATCCGCGCGCGAAAACTCACGCTAAAGTTCGAAGCCGTAATCGTGCCTTCATCGAAGCGGCCTTTGGGGGCGAAGCAGATGTGGCGCACGGCTGGGAGATAGCCGTTAGTGGGTGGCGAGACGGTGCATTGGCTGAAACTTGTCGGCGCGGCGGTGGCTGTTGAATAGCCGTAATCGCCTGCGCCAAAGGTGAGGCCGCTCCCCAAGTCTGTGAACAAGACGGGAAGGGTCGCGCAATGAGATGAGTGGCTTGAAACCGCAGCGAAAGTAAGACACTGAGCGATAGGTCCAGTTTGGGGAACTCGTCTCGTTTCGTCAGTGGCTCAAAACGTCCAAAATATGACACTTAGTTATATCCGCCTGTGGGCAAGAACCACTTCACTTACGTTTTCCTTGGACCCCGATAATTAGCTTTCTTTAAAGCGTCTGCTTTGCTGCGTCATAGTGCATTCGGGACTTAATGCTTTCAACGTAAAAATGGCTGCAATTTGCAAATGTACCTTTGGAGAGACGTTCGACCATTTCTTTGTCATTCAAGACGTAACTGTTCGCCCCTTCAATGCAACGTCCTGCCAGCGTTAATAGATACCATTCATCTGTATTTTTCCAAGTCTGGTTCTCCCAAGACTTCAGCTCGGCCCTGACCTCTGGAGAGCCGGTAAACAGGAATTTTCTTTGCGTATGGCGATTAAAAAACGAAGCTGGACAAGTTCTGGCATTTTTATACTTTTTCTCGAACTTTCTAGTAGCACTGTCATCGAAGTATCTCAGTTCAGCGGTCAGACCGCCATGGGCGTTTCGAGGCATCTTGGATAGAAAAGACGTCTCAGTGACCTTTAGAGTTCGGCTTTGATTTTCGAGCCTATAGTTGTAGCTTCCTTGACTGTCGGTAACATTTATTTGGGACTCAAAAATCACGGTTTTCGTTGCGAGTTTTTCAAATGGATCTATCCCTAAAATCACGAAGCTTCCAAAAATAATCCCAAGACCGCAAAAGAACCAGGTATAGATTTTTGTTGCGACTTCACCCCACTCTTCACGCATATTATTACTGTATATATTGTCGGTCCACCAAGTCCAATTCCTGGCATCCGCGAGAATAGAAAACCCGCAAAATGCGATCAGGATATAACCGATAACTTGTGAGGTCATGTCTTGTCATAACCCAAAATTCCTTAAGTCCCGTTAATAACCGGGACGCTTGATAATGGCTGCGAACTTCAATTTCAGCCTACATTTTCTCAGTGACTTAGAATGCCCAA
>CAYRIV010000024.1:0-15585 GCA_964424575.1 uncultured Caulobacterales bacterium
ATGAATGGACAGGATAACCGCTGAAAGCATCTAAGCGGGAAACCCCCCTCAATACTAGAACTCCCTTGAGAGTCGTGGAAGACCACCACGTTGATAGGCTGGGTGTGGAAGCATGGTGACATGTGAAGCTTACCAGTACTAATAACTCGATTGGCTTGATTCATTTCAGATTTCTTTGGCGCTCATGCGCGGCGATTAATTCGCCCGCAGTGAACGCTGCTAGACGATATTTCTTTACTATAATTACTCTATTTCTTGTGTTGGCCGGGTGGTTTTTGCAAGAGGTCCCCACCCGATCCCATTCCGAACTCGGTCGTTAAGCCTCTTCGCGCCGATGGTACTTTGTCTTAAGGCACGGGAGAGTAGGTCGCTGCCCGGCTTACACAGGAAATAGACATTGCCCTCCTCAACCACACATTCAAAACACCCCGTTTCAATAGCTTGCTATTGAGCGGGGTTTTTTGTTTTTGAGGGGTTCTGTCTCAGATTTGGAACTTTATTCCCCATTGCGGTCATTAGATTATCTGAGACTTTTGGTTTACCTGTCAAAAGCAGATATTTGAAAACGCGCCAATAACAATACTCAATCAAAGACCATCCTCAAAATACTTCAATTGACGAACACGGTCCGCTGAAGATGCGGCTTGATCCCTAATATCTGAATTCATTTTGCTCAAGACTTCCATTCTATCGACAAATTTAATTGCAATTCTCCGCCACTGCGATGGAGAGCTATAGCGCGGTGTATGCGTTTCCGCTGCAAGTAAGTGATCTAATGAAATACTAATATTTTCTGCAATCACATGATCGAATTCGTTGGCCGTCGCTGTTTTGTTTCGGGCTTGTTTTAACGCAGCTTCGAAGTGCATATCGCTAAAGGCAAGGTTCAGACTTGCGCGTTGATAGGCAAACTCGGGCCGATTCAGGGCTGTGTAACTGTTAGGCGTATCTGCTTCGACCACGCGCAGCATTCGGTCTAAACCGAAATATAAGTCATAGCTGTTCTGGTTATACCCTTCAGATGAGTCAGGGGTTTCCAGTGTTGCCAGCAAAGTTTGGAGCGTTAATAGCACACGGACATCTTCGTCATCATAATTCTCGGCGCATGCGTCTTTTGTATCTCTTGATTTACAAAGTCCGTCGAAACTCTCAAAAGCATTTTCAACAAACTCATCTCTATATGGCATCTTTGCCCGCGATATTATTGACTTTGCCTTTTCGAAATCAGGTTTTTCACGAGAAATGAGGGCGCGGGTGACTGCGATTTCACGCGACATTTTTTCAATGACAGTCGCGTCTCTATCCATGCGGCAGCCACTTGGCCAAGTCGGATTCACCCAATCGGGTGAAAGTTTTTCACAGACTTTTCTGGTTTTTGCCTCATAGCGTTCGGCAGTTTTTACAAAATCCAAGGATTGGAATGCACGAGCCCCCATGAGGTAAAATTGAGCAATAACTGCATAATCCCCACTTCTGTGATTTGGGGTTGGCTTGAAATTTTCACCTCGAGAAATTATGCCGACGCCTCTAGTTTTCACGGAATCTTCGAGATATTTCAGTGCGGCGCTCATAGTGTCTGCAGAGCCATAATTGCGGTGCCAATCGATTAAATCACCGATAGATGTGTTTCGGCACCCACTATGTTCAATGCTCTGTCTAAAACTCTCCGGCACCGGATAGACTTCGATGTTGAGAACATCAGCAGCCGAGCCGTTCCAAAAATCTCTATGAGTTGTGCATATGATATCTTCAGAGATGTCTTGCGCATAAGCATTTACAGAAAGCACAACTAGAAAGAATATATACAGAATGGATTTTAGCAAAGTAATAACCCTTGATAACGGCAACACTTATAGTGAGTATCTTACCACATTAGGGCTGATGTTCCTAATGTCCGCTTTTACTTTAATTGGGGGATAAAGAGTGGATGGTAACGTCCGCTTTGCCCCCATAGAAGTCTACGCTTTCGGGTTCTTTCAATTCCCACCTTATGGCTTCGATGTCGTCTTTATCAAAGCTTCTAGCTCCTGCGCAGAAATCTCTAACTTCTCTTCAATCATCCCACTCACAAAATCATCGCGTCCGTTGCGTCCCATAGTGTAATAGAGTGTACCCTCGGAATGTTCTTCCGCCTCGTTCTCACTAAATCCGCCAATCGACGGATGGCCTGAGAGGGCGATGTAGAAATTATCGACCTTCGCCTGATCTAGATATTTTTTACTACCATAAAATCCAATGCTTTCAACGTCACCGCCATCATCAAATAACACGACATAAATGCGGTGACGCAGCTCGCCGCCTGCATAGCTGGCTTTGAAAATCTGCTCCCCGACTTGCACCTCAATCGGGTCGAGTGTGACTGTGATGTCGTCATATCCGCCCGTGTCGTTGATGTAGCTCACATCTTCAGCCGCCGCTTGCGCCTCGGCATCGCCTGCGAACCACAGACCTGCGCGTCCGCTGGCAACTGAGCGTCCCCAATTATGGTTGCGGTAATTCGGTAGTCCCGCCCATTCAATCACAGTTGGGGCCACGTCGAAATGAGTGAGGGGCGGGTCAACGCTCATGGGTTTTAAGTCTGGGCCCCACGCCATAAAGCTGAGCCGACGTGTATCGCCTTGTGCGAGGAGCGTATCATAGACCGTATTGCGGTTAGACAGATGGTCAGAGAAAAGTACATAGACTGTGTCTTTCGCCGCCTCACTCGCGAGCTGTTTTTCAAGGAAGGCGCTAATAATTTGGTCGCTGCAATGCACGGCTTGGAGCATAGGATTATCTTCGGCGAGATAAGGTTTGCAACTCTTAGACGGATGGCCTTCGGGTTGGTGTGTGTCGAGCGTCAGCACGCTAAGCAAGAACGGGGCATCCGCTTGGCTCAGAGCCTCAATCTCGTTATGGGCAAAGCGCATAAGCTCATCATCATAAAGTCCCCAGCCTGAAACATAGCTCTTGTCAGGCTGACGTTTTGAAAGCGCCGTTCGCCCGAGCAGATTATCAAATCCATGCGCCGCCAGGAACTTGCCTTTACCTGCAAAGGCGAGCCCCGCACCGCCCATGAAGGTCGTGTTATAGCCATAGGCTTTGGCTATATCGCCGAGGCAGACTTCATTGCCGAAGGGGATATCGACAGAGGCAAGGCCGACATTGGCCTCGCCGTAAATCTTACCCACGTTAAACGGTACGCTGCATTGCGACGCGACGAGGCCCGCAATCGTCCATTTTGTATTCATGACTTGATGCGCATTTGTGAAACTGACCGCTCTTTCACGAAGCGCAGTCAATCGGGGCATGAGCCCTGGAAACAAGGCGCCATCCATATAAGTCGTCTCAAGCCCCTCGGCGTATATTAATACGATGTTTTTGGGTGTGCGGCTCAACGGCTCTACCTCCGCAGGCGGACGATTGCGCATAACTGAGCGTTGCGAGATTTCAATTTGTTCTGCGAGTTCTGCACGGTATTCCTTCACGGAGGTAATCGGGCCTAGAGTGAAATAGGCGAGGACTATAGCGACAGCGGCGCTTCCAAATCCTGCCGTTTTTGACGTCTCTAGCGGGCGTAAGAAATAAGCGACCGCAGCGCAGAGCGCGATATAGAATGAATTAAATAAAATGAGCGGTAGGAATTCCCCCAAGCCCACGCGCAAGGATTGCAGATCAAAATGCAAAAAGAATTGCACGTTAAAGCCGGAGCCTTGGAAAAGGAAAGACGTATAAAGACTTGTGCTCGCGATGGCCAGCAAAGCTGATAAAACGGCTGCGAATATCCGCCAAGGCCTTCTTTGTTTTGGGCTGGCAGAGCTTTGGATTAAACATTGTAATCCGAGACTAAATAACACAGCCCCAAAAGCCCAAAGTGGGTAAAGTCCGAATTGTAAGATGGCGGCAATCGCAGGAAGAACGTGCAGTGTAATGAGCGCCAGTAGCGGACCTAATGCACGTAAGGAGGCTCGTACCGCAATCATTTCGGCGCTTTGCCTTTAAGTAGCCGCCTCATCTGTCGACGAGATATGGCTGAGACCTCCGTTGTCACGCCCGTCATCGCAGAGTCCTTAGATGGTGTGCCAACATAAAAATAGAGAGGCGGGGAGGGCGGCGTCGTTTCATCTTCCGTGCTATCAGTCTTTGCCTCAATTGAGGGTGTTTTGGCGGAAATTTCAGCATCTGGCGCTATAGCCTTATTAAGTGACACAGCAATTATCGTATAGTTTTTTGCGACGCGTTTGAATTGGTCCAAATCTTCGGCAAAGACAATGGCGTCCACTTCGCCGTCTTTGTTTAAAAGCAGCATAAAAATCGCATCGTTCAAATCAAATCCTGCGCGAGAGGCTTTGAAGGTTTTCTTGCCAATTGATATTGTCTTATCGAGGCTGCTAATAGTGACGCCCATCTTAGCGGTTTGGCCTTCCATATCCAGATAGCTGACGCGTTCGGCCGCCTCGCGTTGTGCTTCTTCACGCGAAAACCAATAGCCGTCTTCACCGCTCAGCACAGATTGCCCCCAATTATTCTGTCGGTAATTCGGGATGCCCATCATCTCAAGAAGCGTCGGCGTGACGTCGAAATGGGTCGCTTTAGCTGTATTCTTGGCGGGGGCGAGGTCTTGGCCCCAAACCATCCAGCTCAGGCGGCGATTATCCCCTAGCGCGGTGAAACGATCCCATGCCGTATTGCGAAGCGCTAAATGATCAGAGAAGAGCACAATGAGCGTGTCATCCAAATCATCACGCGTAAGTAGCCCAGAAATAAAATTACCAAGGATTTTATCATTACAATGCACAGCTTGGAGGATGTCATTCTCTTCCGCGTAAGACGGGCAGTCTTTTGGAATATGCCCTGCGGGCTGATGCGTATCGACTGTCAAAACACTCAGCAGAAACGGGCTTTCGCCTGCCACGAGGTCATCAAGCTTTTTATCCGCAAGACCAATCAGCGTGTCATCATATAACCCCCATCCGCTTTTATAATCCCACCATTCGGGAACGTCGTCGCGAAGCTCTTTAAATCCGTAAGCTTGGTCAAAGCCGTTGGCGCGCAGGAAGGCGCCTTTGCCTGCGAATGACAGCGTCGCCCCGCCCATAAACACCGTTTCATAGCCATAAGCATCCAGAATATCGCCGAGGCAAATCTCGTTTTTAAACGGCTCCTCAATCGCGGCGAGCCCCGCATGCGCTTCTTGGCCGTCGAGATATTGGATGTTAAAGGGCAACGAACATTGCGAGGCAACAAGGCCTGCCATCGTCCAGCCTGTGCCGTCAACTTGGACGGTATTTGTAAACTCATAGGCCTGCTCGCGTAGCGGCCCGAGTTGTTTCATGAGGTCAGGGAAAACAGTTTCATCAAACCACGTTTGCTCAAGACTTTCGGCGTAAATCAAGATGAGGTTTTTGGGTGTTTGAGTCAGCGGCTCAGTCTCGACTTCGCGAAACTCACGTCTGATTTTGGTTGTACCGCTATCCGCGCTAACTTTCTCAAAGGCATAGTCGGCGAGAGATGTGGCAGGCGGGAAGAAAAACAGCGCCACCAGAGCAGACAGGGATAAGGCCCATATGGGTGTTTTTTGCGTGGCCTTACCCCGCTTTCCGACAAACCACGGCGTGACGAGACAGGCAAGCATATAGCTCCCTGCGAGCGCTGGCATAGCGGGGTAGGCGTCAAAGCCAATCATCAGAGATTCAAGCGTAAAATGATAAAAGAAACGGTCGTTAAATCCCTCACCTTGCAGGTAAAGCGCTGTCAACAGGCTGACTGTGCCAAGACCGATGACCCATGATAGTATACAGGCGAGGAGTCGCTTTTTTTGCGCCAATACGGAAATCAAATAAGCGAGAGCTATAGCTGCAAAAACCCAGAACGCGTAAAGCTCAAATAGGGCAATCGAGACGACGGCCGGCAAGGCATATAAAACCGCTAATATTAACCACATCAGACGCATAACCGCTCATAACTGACGGGTCAGCGGTAATCCAGTGATGAAAAGGTTAAGCGAAAGATTTATGACTGATTTATATCAGAAAATTCGGCCTTGGTGCTTGCAATCCAAGGGCTAGCCCCATATATCCCTACTCCCGCAGAGGACATCTTTTGTGGACACATAATTGACGCGGGGTGGAGCAGCCCGGTAGCTCGTCAGGCTCATAACCTGAAGGTCGTAGGTTCAAATCCTACCCCCGCAACCAGTTCATAAAAACACCCGCCGCAAGGCGGGTTTTTTTGTGCCACTCTGGCAGGTTTGGGTAACGACTTAACAGAATTACGCACATCGATTGATTATCAATTTGGGCGTATGGATGATTTCGCCTTTGTTGTGCTTTCTATCGGTCAACGTCCTCTCGCCATATGTGAACGTCCCTTATGCCAAGATAAACTCTGGACGGTTATAAATGTGGGCGTAAAAGAGTTTATGGAAACAACGCGCGTCAAAACTCTCATAATCGGTGCTGGCTTTGGCGGGCTTTGCATGGGGGTGAAGCTGAAAGAGGCGGGTGAGGACGACTTCCTTATCATAGAAGCGGCTGACGCTCTTGGCGGCACATGGCGCGATAATACTTATCCGGGCGCGGAATGTGATATACCGTCTGCGCTTTATTCGTTTTCCTTTGCGCAAAACCCGACTTGGGACTTTAAATGGGCCAAGCAGCCACAGATTCTCACCTATCAAAACAAAGTCGCAGATGATTACGGCCTCCGCGCTCATATGCGTTTTAATCGGGCTGTCGTGTCTTGCGTTTATGATGAGATCGCAAAGCGCTGGCGAGTGACCACGCGCGAAGGTCATATCTATGATTGCGAATTTCTGATCACAGCGGTCGGGCAGCTCCATCATCCGAACACGCCTAAGATCAAAGGGGCTGAGACCTTTAGTGGCGATAGCTTTCATTCCGCGAAATGGAATCACGACATTGATTTGCGCGGGAAACGCGTTGGCGTTATTGGTAACGCCGCGAGTGCGGTACAGTTTATCCCCGAAATTGCAGAGGTCGCAGGCGAACTGACGGTCTATCAACGTAGCGCCAATTGGGTCGTCGACAAAGGCGACCGTCCCTATACGCGGCTTGAGAAATGGCTTGCGAAACGTGCACCCGTGCTGGCGAATATCTACCGCTTTGGCCTTTGGAGTCTGGGTGAATATATTATTTGGCCAGTTATCAAAGGCGCGAAACTGCGCGCGGCGGCGCTGCGCTGGAAAAACCGTTTCGATATGCGCGCCCACATAAAAGATAAAGAGCTACAACAGGCGCTCACCCCGACCTATCCTGTTGGCGCGAAACGTATTTTATTCTCAGACAAATATTACGCGGCCCTCGCGCGTGAGAACGTCGAACTCGTCTTGGGTGCGCCTGCGGAAATTACGCCAAACGGCATATTGGATGTTCACGGCACAGAGCGCGCGCATGACGTCATTATCTACGGCACAGGGTTTCATACAAACCCGTTTCTTAAATCTATTGACGTGCGTGGGCAGGGCGGGGCGAAGCTATCTGATAAATGGTCGGACGGCGCTTATGCTTATCTGGGTGTCTCAAATGCGGGCTATCCCAATATGTTTATGCTCTACGGCCCGAATACGAATACGGGACACACGTCAATCATCTTTAAGCTTGAATGCCAAGTTGGATATGTCACTCAACTCATGCAAGCGGCAGAAACGAAAGGCCCGCTATCGGTCAAGACCGATGTTGAAGCCGCCTTTAACGATGAAATGCAAACGCGCTTGTCAAAGCTCGTCTGGAATCAAGTTGAAAATAGCTGGTATAAAGACGGAACGCGTCTGACGAATAACTGGCCAGGGTCGTCTCGCGAATATAAACGGCGCCTAAAGCGCCCAGATATGTCGCATTTTGAGGTGGCTTAGAGTTCATAGTGCGACTCACTGTGAATCTCCAGCTGTCACATAACTGTCATAAAACGTCGATAAAACCGTAACAGTTCTCTCGCATATGGGCGGCGCAATATGGCCGACCGCTGAGTCGGCATGTTCTGTTTTATTCTATAGCCGCAAGAGGCGGCACACATCGATAAGAGGTTAGACGATGAAAAACTTTATGACAGCAGGCTCAATCGGCGCAATCGCCTTAGCGGCAACACTGACAGCCCCTCTCGCGGCACAAGCCCAGGACGCGACCCTCAATATTAGTGGCCGCTTAATGTTAGATTATACAACAGCTGATATTAATAACCCTGACGTCAGTGTTGAGACTGCAAAAGTGCGTCGCGCGCGTATTGCAGCCAAAGGCAAATACGGTGACGCCATCAGCTACAAATTTGAAGTCAACCATTCAACTGGTAGCGATCTTGAGCTTACCGATGGCTTCATTCAGTTTCAGCCAAAAGATCAGCCGTTTTTTGTGAAGGTTGGTCAGTATAAAACCCACAATTCCTTTGAAGAAGAAACAAGCTCTCGCTTTACAACAACTATTGAGCGCGGCGCTTACACCGATACATTTGAGCTAAACCGCCGTCTTGGTGTATCAGTGGGAACAAAAGGCGACAATTACACATTCATCGCGGGTTATTTTAATGAGAGCGTTGAAGGCGGTGCCTTTGACAATAACGGCAAAGCGCTTGCGGCACGCGCAACATTCGTGCCTTATAAAACAGATGAAACGCTTGTTCATCTTGGCGGATCTTGGCGCTACAGAGACGGCTCTGACTCTTTTGACGAAACTGAGAATGACGGCTTGCGTTATCGCCAGCGCCCATATGGCGGTGGGTTTGACAGCAGCAACACGAACGGCGTGCTCAGCAGCGGCCGTATCATCAATACAGGTCGTTTTGCCAAGTCAGATAATCTCTATGGCGTCGAAGGTGCTGTCTTGCACAATAACCTTTGGATGGCGGGCGAGTATAATTTTTTAAATGCGAATGGTGCTGATACAAATGCTGACGGGTCATTTAACGGCGGTTATATCGAAGCGGGTATCGTCTTTGGTGGACGCCGTACTTATAAGGCGTCTAATGGTACATGGGACCGCCCAAAGGTTGACAATCCGTTTGGAAGCGGTGGCATGGGCGCCGTGGCGCTCGTTGCCCGCTATGATGTTATTGATGTTCAAGATGGTCCTTATCTTGGAGAATTGGATACGGTTGTTCTGGGCGCAGATTGGATGCCAACAAAGCAAACACGCCTTCGTATCAATTACTTTGACTCTGATGCCACAAATGGGGCAGCAGATAGCGTAAACGGCGTTGTCGCGCGCCTCGGCTTTGATTTTTAAGACCTCTGTCAGGAGATAGACATGAAACTACATACACTTACGCTTTCACTCAGCACGGCAGCCCTACTGGCGGCTTGTGGCGGTGACGCTAATACAGCCAAAGATATGGCGAAAGACACGGCTAAAAAAGTCAAAACAGCGGCGACTGCTGAGGGCGGAGATATCCGTATCGTCGGCTCATCGACCGTTTATCCTTTCTCGACCAAGGTTGCGCAGGAATTTAAAAACAAGACAGGCTATAATGTTGTTGTCGAATCGACAGGTTCTGGCGGCGGTCACAAGCTGTTTTGCGCAGGCAATGGTATGGACACGCCTGATGTGACAAACTCCTCGCGTCGCCAAAAGAAATCAGAATTTGACCTCTGCGGCGATAACGGCGTGAACAATATTGTCGAAGTTAAAATCGGTTTTGACGGTATTGTTGTCGCCAATGCAATCGATTCTGCCAATATCGATATGAGCCTCAAAGATGTTTATATGGCGTTTGCGAAAATGGTGCCGACCTCTGATACAGATTGCACAATGATCCCAAATCCAGCGATAAAATGGACGGACATCAATCCTGCACTGCCTGATTACACAATCGAAGCTTACGGCCCACCGCCAACATCTGGCACGCGTGACGCCTTTGTTGAAATCGCCATGGAAGGCGGCGCGAAAGCAATTCCTTGTATGGCAGAAATGCGTAAATCAGACAAAAAAGCCTTCGCCACACTCGCGCATACTGTGCGTGAAGATGGCAAGTGGATTGACGCGGGCGAAAACGACAACGCGCTCGTGCAAACGCTCGTGAATACGCCGACGGCTGTTGGTGTCTTTGGTTATTCTTTCCTCGCGCAGAATGAGGACAAGATTAAAGGTGCAGAAATCGACGGTGTCGCGCCAGAATTTGAGAATATCGCGGCGGGGGATTACGATATCTCACGTTCGCTCTATTTCTACATCAAGGCCGACCATTTCGATAAAACGCCTGGCTTGCGGGAGTTCGCGATGGAATTTCTGTCAGACGCGGCTGCAGGTGAGGGTGGATATCTTGAAGAAATCGGCCTCGTCCCACTTCCCGAAGGCGAGCGTCAGATATTTGTGGAGAATGTGCGCAACGGCACGGGTTACTCTCAATAATCCACGTCTAAATTCATTCACTGGCGCGGGGTTTATAGACTCCGCGTCAGCTATCCTTTAAGGCCGTTAAGAGGAGAGAGAATCTCTCCATTTTGCGGCTATTTTTGTCGCGTAACTGTCATAAAACTGTTTTAGGGAGCGCAGGTGTCCAACTTTCCTGTCTACATACTCGCCCTGCTAATCGTTTGCACAGTTGCTGGATTTTTTGTCAATCGGAACCTTGCCCGCACGCGTCTGACGGCGGTTGGCGGCGGCATCAAAGGCGGTTGGCACTCCCAAGCTAATTATCACGGTTTATTCACAGCATGGCTAATTGGCCTTGGCGGCTTTTGCGTATTCATTGCGGGGCTGTTTCTACGCCCAGATACAGCAGGTATGGGCTTTCATCTCGGCTGGCTTGCAGTGCTGTTTGGGCTCGCTGCCGCTGTCATTTTCCTTTGCTCAAAGCGTATCAGGGCTGATTTCCGCGCCCGTACTTATGTTGAGCGTTTGATACAAGCCGTTCTGATCGGCCTGTCCTTTATTGCGGTGCTAACCACATTTGGGATTGTCATGTCTCTCGCATTTGAAAGTTGGCGTTTCTTTGAACAGGTCCCGCTCAACGAATTTCTCTTTGGCCTGCAATGGTCGCCGCAAACCGCACTGCGCGCGGACCAAGCGGGCTCTTCTGGCGCATTTGGGGCGGTCCCTATCTTCGCAGGTACTTTCCTTATCATGTTGGTCGCTATGGCGGTGGCAGGGCCGATTGGTTTAATGGTGGCGATTTATTTGGCAGAATATGCCCACCCGACGACACGCAAAATCGTTAAGCCGTTGATTGAAATTCTCGCAGGTATCCCGACTGTGGTTTACGGCTTCTTCGCGCTCCTCACTGTCGGCCCCACAATTCGAAACTTTGCCGAAAGCCTCGGTTTTGCCGTGCCTACACAAAGCGCGATTGCGGCGGGTGTGGTCATGGGCATTATGATTGTCCCGCTGATTAGCTCTTTGTCTGATGACGTGATTTCAGCGGTGCCACAGTCTTTGCGTGACGGGTCTCTCGCGCTCGGCGCAACAAAGTCAGAGACGATGAAACAGGTGATTTTCGCAGGCGCGTTGCCTGGTATAATCGGCGCGTTTCTACTTGCAATTTCGCGCGCGATTGGAGAGACCATGATTGTGGTGATGGCCGCAGGCCGCGCGGCCAACCTGACAGGGAACCCGTTTGAAGCCGTCACGACTGTGACTGTGCAGATTGTGGCGCTTTTGACAGGCGACCAAGAATTTGACAGTGCGAAAACACTCGCTGCTTTCGCGCTTGGTCTTGTGCTCTTTGTGATAACGCTTCTTCTTAATGTGATTGCGCTGACAATTGTGCGCCGCTACCGCGAGCAATATGACTGATGCCAAATTCTACAACTGATACGCTTTCTAATATCGCAGATGCCACTACGCCGCCTGCATCGTCGCAGGCACGGGCGTCCTCTTTCCATGCCTCAGATTTTGCGGTGAAGCGACTTAAGAAGCGCTACGGCAAAGAGATGCGTTTTCGCTGGTGGGGACGGGCCGCGATTGGCATCGCGCTTGCTGCGCTTTTGTGGCTCCTCGTCAGCCTCGTCGGCACAGGCTATACGGCGTTTCGTCAAAACTTCATCACCGTTGATGTGCAGATAACCGAGTCTATCGTTGATCCCACGGGCGCGCGTGATCCAGATGCTCTGCGCGGCGCGAATTACCGTAAAATCATTCAAAACACCATGTACGCCCAATTCCCAGAGGTGACGGCGCGTAAAGAAAAACAAGCGCTATTTGGCCTTATTTCAGCCTCTGGCGCGACAAACCAAGTCCGCCAAATGGTTTATAATGACCCGTCACTTGTCGGACAGACATTAGCGCTGACAATGCCAACATCTGACCAAGTCGACCAGCTCCTCAAAGGCTATATTGACCGCAATGTCCCAGAGAGCCGACGAAAAATCTCGGATCAGCAAATCGCCTGGGTGGATAGCCTCAAAGAGCAAGGCATTATCAAAGCGAAGTTCAACAAAATCTTCTTCACAAATCCCGACAGTCGCGACCCAGAGCTCGCGGGTATTGCCAGTGCGGTGATGGGGTCTGTGATGATACTCTTTGTTGCCTTTGTGCTGGCTTTTCCAATTGGCGTGGGGGCTGCGGTTTACTTGGACGAATTTGCGCCCAAAAATAAATTTACCGACTTTATTGAAATCAATATCAATAACCTCGCTGCCGTGCCGTCTATCGTGTTCGGGCTTTTGGGGCTTGCCGTCTTCCTGAACTTCTTTGGCATGCCGCGATCTATCCCGCTTGTCGGGGGTATGGTGCTCGCGCTGCGCGTTTTCCCGACGATCATCATCTCGACGCGGTCTGCGCTACAATCTGTGCCGCCCTCTATGGTAGATGGCGCGCTCAGTCTCGGTGCGTCCCATACGCAGGCTGTATTCCACCAAAAACTCCCACTTGCTGCGCCAGGCATTTTGACAGGGTCCATCATCGGTATGGCGCAAGCGCTCGGCGAAACCGCCCCGCTTTTGATGATCGGAATGGTGGCTTTTGTGACCGAAGTGCCAAGCTCTTTCACAGAGCCTGCAACGGCCCTGCCTGTGCAGATTTTCCTCTGGTCCGATAGTGCCGAACGCGCGTGGTCAGAGCGCACCTCTGCGGCTATCCTCGTGCTGCTAGCCGTGCTAATTATTATGAATGGGCTCGCGATTTACCTCCGCTCTAGACTTGAGAAGAAACGATAGATGGCTAACGATATCCCCCTCACTGACGGTTATACTGGCGACACGGACGAGGCGTTGCGCGCGCAGCGTCTAAAAATGCAGGCCCCTGTCGCGAGTGCCAAAGCGAACACCGCTGAGCGTAATATCAAATTCACGTGTCGCGACGTCAAAGTGCATTACGGCAATTTCGAAGCGCTTCACGGTATTGATATTGATATTCCCGACCGCGGCGTGACGGCTTTTATTGGCCCGTCTGGCTGTGGTAAATCCACATTTCTACGCACCTTTAACCGCATGAATGACACGATTGCAGGCTGTCGCGTTTCCGGCGAAATCAAGATGGATGGCCAAAATATTTACGACGAAAATCTCGATCCTGTGCTGCTTCGCGCCCGCGTTGGTATGGTATTTCAAAAACCCAACCCGTTCCCAAAATCGATTTATGACAACATCGCTTACGGCCCCAAAATCCACGGCATGACCAATAGCAAAGCGGAGATGGACGCGCTGGTTGAGAAATCTCTCCGCCGTGCAGGGCTTTGGGATGAAGTCAAAGACCGTTTAAAACTGTCGGGGACTGGCCTGTCTGGCGGGCAACAACAACGCCTCGTAATTGCGCGCGCCATTGCCGTCTCGCCTGAAGTGATTTTGATGGACGAACCCGCCTCTGCGCTTGATCCCATCGCAACGGCAAAACTTGAAGCCTTGATTGAGGAGCTCAAAGAGCGTTACTGCATCGTGATTGTGACACACTCTATGGCGCAAGCGGCGCGGATTTCTGACAAGACGGCCTTCTTCCATCTGGGCGACTTGATTGAATATGATGACACGGCAACGATTTTCACCAAGCCAACAGATTCGCGTACCGAAGATTACATCACGGGTCGTACGGGCTAAGGCCGCATAGTGAGCTCTGTTTTATTCGTCTGTCTCGGCAATATCTGCCGCTCTCCAACAGCCGAAGCCATATTTCGTAAACGCGCTTCCGAGGCGAGACTTGACGTTATTATTGATAGCGCAGGCACGGGCGGCTGGCATGTCGGTGCCTCCCCAGATCCGCGCTCTGTAGAGGCAGGTGAGGCAGCTGGTTACAGTTTTGCAGGACAATCTGCGCGCAAAGCCGAGCGGACAGATTTTGCAAAATTTGATTATATCCTCGCTATGGACCGCGAAAATTTGCGGAATTTACAGACACTCGCGCCAGAGGGTTATTCCGGACATCTAGGACTATTCCTCGACTTCGCCCCTAACCAATCCATACGCGAAGTCCCCGACCCTTATTATGGCGGTCAAGACGGATTTAAGCAGGTGGTTTATCTGATTGAGCAGGCGAGCGATGGCCTGATTAAGACGCTCTCTGAGCGAGCTTAATCCTCACCTGTGACCGAGCGCAGCGGCACAGTCTGAATAACGGGTTCGCCTTTGAACGCGTAATAGCGCGACACCTCATAGCCTTGATCTCGCAAAAGCTCTTGCACGCTATCTTCGCCGAGCAAATGCCCAATGCCAATGCCCGCAAAGCCAGTGCCATTGCCTTCCATAAAACGCGTAAATTGGCGCGACCAATCACGGTTCACATCGTCAAAAAAGACCTGATAAATATCGGGCGAGCGCTTTTGCGTCTCTTCAATCAGCTCACGTGTCAGGTAATTCGTTTGCCCGACAGACCATGCCTGCGCCACTTTTGTCAGGTCGCTGCCGAGTGTATTAAATCCCTCTAGTGTATCGGTAAGCAGTTTCATCTGCACAAATTGAGGCTGCTCTGCTGCCCGGGTCAGTTGGCCTTCCATCGTATCGAGATAGATGACGTTTTTGCCTTGCGCCGCTGCGCGAGATTTGAGCGCGTCATCCGCTGATAGTTCAGGCGTCAGTCCTGCTTCCGCCGCTGCGGCCACTGTAAGAAACTCGCTCGCGAGCCACGGCTTCATATTATCAAGCGTCGCGACAGGGATACCGCTATTATTTGCCGCCGCGTCCAGCAGTTTTAATTGATAGCTATCAAGCTCGCCAGAGAGGCGCAGCCCGTCTGTGCGAAAGCCGAGGCTTTGGGTTAGCACAGACGCATTAATTTGCGCGCTTGGGCCCGTGTCGATTTCAAAAAACACCGTGCCCGCTTCGCGAAAGATGCTCTCAAGATCCCCTGACATCCAATCAAATTCAGATGAGAGAAGATGCACTGTACCAAATAAGTAAAGCGTGCTGTCATGGTCTTTCACGACCCACACAGCAGGACCGTCATTGCGCGCGCGCGCATCCGCAACTTTGCCGTCGACTGTGCCGCCTTGATCACAGGCGATCAGTGTAGACGCTCCTATAAGCGCGATGATTGACGATTTTAAAGTCTTAAAAATTCGCATAAGCGGCTTGTGCCGAAGTCGCGCGGCTTAATCAACAGGGCATTTCATCCAGGGATATCTGCGCGGAACTTTCCATTGCCATCGGCAAGTCAGATGACTAGAACACATCGCACGCACCCGTAGCTCAGCTGGATAGAGCGCTGCCCTCCGAAGGCAGAGGTCACAGGT
>CAYRIV010000025.1:0-10956 GCA_964424575.1 uncultured Caulobacterales bacterium
CTCCTTGCTTCCGGTTTTACCAAACAAGGTGTCTACAAAGCTAGGGGCACATCAAAGCGCTGCGTGCGGTCATTGTCGAGATTATCATATAGCGCAAGAATATCGCCCGCAGCGTCATACTCAAAATCTATGTCCATAATGGATGTTGAGATTTTGGAGCGCTTGAGTGTCGTTGCGCGGTAACTGCTGTCATAGGTGAGGCTAAGGCTAAGGCCATCACCAAAGCGTGCCCCCTCAATAGGACCGAAAGGGCGGTAAGTGATTTCCGTAAGGATGTTGGCTACACCAATGCCTCTTACAATCTTTGCCACTTTCCTCGAACCCGATCAAATAACATTAATGCTGGGCTCCAAGCAAAAAGTAAAAATAATATAGATGGAATTACAATTTCGTACTTAGCATCAAAGCTTATTAAAAGAAAAAGCACCGCAAAGATAACTGAAAAGAATACTACCATATGTATGCGACCAATTGTTTTGTAACTTTTCAACTCATCAACTCGAGATAATTTCTTAGCTACGAATACGCCTACTTTATTTTCAAATATATCTTTTGTTTCTCTACCAAATGGCAACAGATTGACCTTCAAACCTATTGGTATTTTTTTGAAGTCTACTTTGTAGCTATCATCAGTTGTTTTGGGTGCAAAAATCGGGACAGAACTGTCAATTAACAAATTGGAAGTTAATATCTTTTTTTCTGGTTGATAGAGAAAATCCTGAATATTATCGGATAAAATCATAAAGCTCCCTCTATTTTTCTGCATGACCCCGACCCTTGAACACTTTGATTTTATATTAATTAAATATATGAAGTTGTTTTGATTAGTGCTGCCTATTGGAAGGGCGTCACGCATAAATTCATAAAAGAAATTTCTCTTACGTTTCCAAGGTAGATCCCATTCAATTTTGAAATCATTTGCTACAAAATTCCCATGTTTTTCTGCAAGTTGAATATAGTCTCTATGATAGCCAAGTTTTTTCATAAACTGTAAGTCTTGAGTTTTAAGCCTCATAACGTCTCTTTTGTCTAACTCGTGAAATACCTCTAAAACACTTTTATTCTTATTAACACTCACAGTCTCCTCCAAGTCCTGCCTGCCCAACTGTCGGAGTTAGAACGCCAGCTTTTGCATAATCGGGAATGCGGTCTAAAGCTCTCAATGGAATCGGTAATTTATCATCTAATGTCTTCCCTGCTATTCGTCTCCAGAAATCATGCCTCGCATGCCGTTCTGGAGAAACCCACGTTCCGTTTAGACCGCCCCTTTTATTCATTAATCTGTTCATTCGTGAGCCAGGTCTGAAAACTTTATCAACATGTCTTTTTGCAATTGCATGAGACCACTCAGTACCAACTTTACGCGCACCATTTTTTAATAAGGCTCCCCCGCCGCCACCGAATGCACCTAGTCCAGCCGAAATACCTAGTCTTTTGAGGTCAAAACACTTAAAGCTTCTACCATTTTCGAAATATTGGAACCCGGCGTCAATTACCGCACCAGCACCAATGCCAATTAATATAGGGACAAATAGCACCTCCCCCGTTGGATCCACCAAACTCACGGGATTCCCGCCCACATAGGCGTATCTATTTAGCCCACCCGCCAAACCTATAGGATCAGCCTGTAGATAGCGGCCTAGTGTCGGGTCGTAGGTTCTGTGCCAGTTGTGGCTATAGCCTGTTTCCTCGTCGGCATATTGACCTGGGAACATCAGCTTTTGCGTGAGTGCACCCATGGTCGTGATGCCCTGCCCGAACGGTGTGGTTAGCCCGCCGTCCCAGACGACATTGCCGTCGCTGTCTGTCGCCACCTTTGGCCGCCCGAGGTGGTCGGTGTGGAGAAAATAAAGCGCGGCGCTCTGCGTGTTGTCATTGGCCGCCTCGCAGGCCGCGTTTAGCTGGTCTGCGCGCCGCGTGAGCGCGTCTACGCGCCCCGTCAGATAGTCTGTCCGCTCGGCGTAATAGGCGAGCCGTTCATCAAGGTCTGCGATATTGGCGTCCAGATCCGCCAGTCGCCCGTCATCACGCGCGATGCGGGCCGTGAGGTCTGCAATACGCGCTGTGTTAGTGGGATTGGTCACCTCGAGCAGACCTTGCAGCCTGTCTCTGCGCGCGGCCACAGTGGCGCGGGTCTCAAGACGTGTCGCGCGGGTATCAGTGAGGACGGCAACTTGCGCCGTAATCGTATCAAGCGTGGCTTGGCGCGCATCACGCAGCGCCACGATACGCGCCGCCTCATCCGGGTCACAGCCCACAGGAAGAACGCCGCTCGACGCTATCATCGCCACAGGCGATAGGCCTAACCAGAGGTATTCGCGAATGGCCGCGCCGCTCGCACCGTCTGTTTCCGATATTAAGCGGCCCTCAAGGTCATAGTGATAGTGCGTCGTACCAGAGCTGGTCGTCTTGGCGATACGTTGATCATCTTCGTCATAGAGATAGCTCGCGGCCAGCGTACCGTTCTCAAACACGCGCACGAGCCGCCCCCGCGCGTCATTCTCGAACGTGAAGTCAGAGCCGCCCTGTCCTGCGCGGTTATCACGCGTGATTTGCCCAGACGGGGTATAGTCAAACAGACGCTCAACCGTGCCCGCCACGCTCACCTCGGTCAGCCTGAACGTATCAGGGTCATAAGTGTAATCTTCTATCACCGTTTCCATCGAGCCATCCGCAGACGGGCGCTGACGTGTGCGCCTCTCGCGGTCGCCGACGAGGTTATAGCTATAATCAATATCGCCATAGACACCCTCGGCACGAGTGAGGCGCGAAACATTGCTATACGCGAAGCGCTGCGTACGGTCGTTGTCGAGATTGTCATAAAGCGCGAGGATGTCTCCTGCTGCGTCATATTCAAAATCTATATCCATAATGGACGTCGAGATTTTGGAGCGCTTGAACGTGGTCGCGCGGTAGCTGCTGTCGTAAGTTAGGCTAAGATCATGGCCGTCACCAAAGCGCGCGCCGTCGATCGGGCCGAATGGGAGATAGGTGATATCCGTGAGGATGTCGGCGCTTATGTCACCTGACAGCGAAACGTCTGTGACCCGCGCTGCCGCGTCGCGTGTATGGCTCACAACGCGCCCCGAAGGATAGCTCGTGGTGAGCACTTCGCCCGCGAGGTCATATGTATATCCCGTGGCGTAGCTTTGTCCGTTAATCGTGCGGGTCATCCCTGTCATCTGACCGAGTGTATTATAGGTGTATGTGGTCACGCCATAATCTTCTGTGACTGAGGTTAACTGCCCCTTACCGTTGGGGCCTGCGTCATAGCCATATGTGATATTGCTGCTGGACTCACTGGGATAGCTAACCGTGAGCAAGCGGCCCATATCGTCATAGGTGTAATTGCTGACAATATTACGAGCGTCTTTCATTTGAGTAATCAGGCCGCGCGTTTCACGAACATACTCTGTTGTACCTGCCTCAAAGCTTACTTCACGTACAACTTCGCCGTAGCCATTGCGGATATAATTTGTCGTCGCGCCTCGGGCATCTGTGACTGAGGTGAGCGGATTTTGCGCGCCAGTTTGAGGCGATAAGCCATAATCTGTCGTCGCATTCAAAGGGTCCGTTTCTGATTTGAGGCGGTCAAGGCCGTCAAAGGCTTGGCTCCATGTCTTGTTGCGCGGATCAGTTATAGAGGTGAGATTATCTTCCCGGTCATAGCCAAACTCGGTCACCGCATCCGTCCCGCTCCCTGTAGCGCCCGCGCCAATAGCTGACATGACGCGGTTCTTTTGATCAAACACCTGGGTCAACTGATAGGTGATTGTACCGGCATCATCACTCATATGGGTATCCGTAATCCCACCCATTGGGTTGCGCGTGTAAGATATGGTCTCACCTACGGCATTCGTAATTGTCTCAAGCCGCCGAGCATCATCATAGACAAATGTGAGCGCCGCAACATTTGGTGGCGTCACACTTAGAATTTGGTCCGTTTTATTATAGGTGATGGTCGTGGTGGCGTTAACGCCACCCTCATCTTCGATAATATCTTTTAAGCGGTTGTCGCCATCATAGACGAGGCGCGTCGTGATACCGTTGGCATCCGTAAACAATGAAGGTGCACCGATAGGACTATGCTCTGTAATAGTTGTCGTGTGACCAACTTCATTTGTGAAAGAGGTCAGATTAGCGCCGTCATAAACAAAGCTCTGTGTATCCCCGCTCCCCGATAAAGGTCCGTCAACTGAGGTGAGGTTCGGCCCGTCATATGTAAACGCCCAAGTTCGTGGCGCGCTCGCCTGTGTAGACGTATCTGTCTGCGTCATAGACAGAACATGGCCCGTGTCATCATCAATCACTATGTCGGTCGTAAGGCCAGGTTCGACCACCTGGATTGGAATACGGTAAATTGGATGCCACTGCGCAGTCGTTACGCTTTCCTCTGGCAGACCAACAGCTCGCGTGATGGATAACGGACGCCCTTTGATGTCATACTCATAGGCAAAAACACGGCCCTCATCATCGACAACGGTACTTGGCATTTGATCGTCATAGGACGTTGTTTTTTCACTCCCGACCGCGTCTGCTGAAGAATGTTCAGTTTCTTTAAAAATTGTCAAATTTTGAAACCGTGATGCAATGTCATACTCAAACACGCGACCCAAAGCATTAGTGACAGTACGGCTACGAGGTGCCGACAAGCTAGACACAAATCCATTGTAATCAATTGTAGTCAAATTTACGTTGTCAGGGTGGGAACTCGAGTCTGCCCGACCATACCCATCATAAGACCACGTTGCATATCTTATGTTCTCCTGATCTGTTATACCCGTAAGCGCAAATTTAAATCGTTTATCCTCATAGTGATAGGTTTCTGAGCTGTCTAAACTGCCGTCGGCGTTATAGCGTGTTGCTGACGTCAAGCGCTGTGGAACACCCCAATCACCTTCAAATGCTTCAACAGCATCATATCCGTATATAACATGAGACCCGTCTGGAAAATCAATCGATTTGATCGTTGCATTTTCGTCAGGCCTCACAGGCCCGTCTATTGAGTCGTCAATTCTTACAACCTCTTCCTCCCCCGTTTCAGAATTTGTGCGCGTCCAAGAGACTACCACATAATTGAATTGAGCAACTCGGCCAAAACTATCTGTGATAGTATCAATTCGGTCATCATCTGTGTAGTCATAAATATGGCTGTATCCGCCAGGGAAATCCGTGGACAGCAATTTTGCCTTAGTTCCTCTGTCAGGGCTTCCTGTGAATTCTGGTGTCTCAAAATTATAAACTGTGCCGTCTTTCTTTGTAACAGTAATTTTTCGTGAAACCTTACCCGCAGGGTACAACAAATCATCGTCAAACGCGACCTCATAGGCGAGACCGCCTCCCCCAGCATATTGTCTTTTGTTGTCATAGGTCTGAGGATTAGTATGACCTGCGCGGTATATACGCCCAAAACCCTCTGGAGCTAGAAAGGTTACAGCCCCATTAGATTCAAATGTATTATCTAGGATTAAGACTGGTACATTAGACAACACCCAATTGCCGCCAAGGTTATCAGACGTTGAAATACGGCCATAATCTGCGCCATCTTCACCAAATGGCAAACTATTGTACTTTCTTTCTATCACGAATCGTCCATCAGCCGATGCAAAATCGGTCACGCTTTGAACTTTAGCGCCAGTTATGATATCAATGGGATTGCCAGCGACTTTGCTTATTTGCTTCTGGTCGCAGTCTTCGTCACAGTAGGTTAAATCCGTTTCGGTGCAAACGCCTCCAATACGTTTTGTGCCAGATGCGCATTTGTGGGTTACACCTGTAACGCCAATGTAAAGCTCACCCGGGATGAAAGGAGCCGTCCTCTTAGAGAGGCAACGTGCTGTTTTTTCAGATGTACGACTTGATCCTTGGCTTACAACTAACCCTAGAGGATAATGAGTCGATATTTGATGTGCACAGGCGGCTCCAGGGGAACCAAAGCCACACACCAGTGAGGGACCGTCATCAACTACAGTTGTACACCAACCTTCATCGCCGTCCCCTAACTCATCCGCAGGAGTGCTTTGCGCAATTGCTGGCGAAGCGGTAATAGTGATTAGAATAATGATAAGGCTAAGAGCGTATTTTTTAAACATGATTTCTTCCTTGCTGGGAAGTAAACATATGCAGCACAACTCTGGCGGGTCAATGTTGATTAATAATGCGTAAACAATTTTTTGTGGATTAGTCTCAATCTAGAGTGTCCCAGACCTTTCTATCGCTCAAAAGCGTTGATAGCTATTACGGCCATGCCCGAAGTTTTAAGATTGAGACCTATACTACAAACGTAACCTCATCCTTACCTCGAGCGACATCCAGAGTGCCTCCAAAGCCTCTTACGAAATCAAACCAAAAGTATAAATTTCTAGCAACTCGCGCGCATTGGGAATGGCATCTGCCGCTTGCGCAATCAATTCCATGTGAACAGGAGATAGAGTGTTCAAACGTCTCCTAGCTTCGGAGTCGGAAATGGCACCGTTAACTTTGTAGTCGTGCACGACCTTAGAGATTTCTGCTAGCGAGGAAAGTCCTGGAGCAGGTTTAGAAACAAAGCTAGGTTTTCGCCCGTCAAATCGTTCCGCGAAGACGGGTTCTCCATTAAGCGCAAGTAGCCAATTTGAAACGAGATAAGGGTGATAATCGTCAACCGCGTTATTGAGTGCAGATTGAACGTCACTATCAAACTGGACATTCACGGCCGCCAGCTGACTCTGCATAAATATCATCCAAAAAGGCGGGACCTCCTCATTCAAGAACGTCAGACAGATACAAACTTCTGCCAATAAGTCGTAATCTTCATCGAGGAAGGATAGAACACCAACATTTAAGAGGCATTCGACTATTGAATTTTGAAATGGCCAAGCCCGCGTACCATAGTGCGTTAAGAAAAAAACAATATGGGTCAGATCGTAAAAAAGCGGCTTATTAAATCGTGTATAAAATTTTGGTTGTGCCGCAAATTTCTCAACAGATTTCAGAACGTCTTGCCTGACATCTTTTTCCTCAGCCGTTAAACCCAGCCCACGTTCAAGAAGATAGAGGATTTCTAGACGTCTTACGTCTGAAGTTTCATAGTGCAGAAAATCGTACTCCCTGACAAAGGTGGCAATCTCCCCTGCTCTCGCCCCGTTCATGCCTAAGTCTTCGAGGTCTAAAATCAGACGAAGAACAAAGCGAAAATATGAAGGATAGGTTTCGCATATGTTCAAGCTGCGATCATAGAAGCTCGCATATAGTTTTAAAGCGGACGGCTCTAGAAGCATACCCGACGTACAGGCAATCGAAAGTAACTCCCCGTTCTCTTTTAAAAAAGGGAAGTTTAACGCGTTATTTCGTTTGCTGGCGAAAGCCTCAACAATATCTTTTGATAGAAACATTCGTCCTATATTACTTGTTAGTAGCGAGCCGCAACGACTGATCCCATTAACGCTGAATTGTTGCCAGTGTAAAGGGCGCTAACCGCAACCTGGCGCGCAACTGATTGAAAATCACCCGCATAAAAACTCTGGCTGTCGTCAATAGAAATTGATGATTGGACGACAAGTCCAATTTTAGCGTATTCGCTGTCAGATAGCTGAGGAGTTGGAGCATTTGAGGCAAATGCTTGAGATGACGAAGCTAGAATGATTGCTGTAGAGAGTAGTAGTTTTTTCATGATCCGATTTCCTGTTTAGTTAGTGAACAGGACAAAGGTCGAGGCTTTAGGTAAATAAAGTCCTAACAAAGTGTATTATTAATTTGCACTACCATAACGAAAATCACTGTGTGCTAGCTATTAGAATTCTCGAAAGACCATTTTCATAATTCCTGCCATTTATAAACTCGGGAATGTCTCGGCTTGGTTGCAAGCGCCGTAAATTTGTGGCTGTTTTAGATTTCCAAAAGCTATCATTAGCTTTTGTTGCACAAGAACTTACAAGGATATTGCTTATTAAAGACCGTTCAGAGAAGACTTTCTTGCAATTGCTCATAACGCGGTCCGCAGGAAGAAATAATAGTGCATAGGCTGCGTCAACAAGGTAAACAGAGCTATCACTTTCCGAATGTATTAGTTTTACCTTGTCACTTAGCTCTTTCGCCATATCCCAGTCCCCAAGCTTGTATCCCGATCTAATGGCCGCAGTTAATAAGACATGCGGGTTACTATCGTATCTAGACGTCGCTACGCTAATCGCCGTGCGTAATTGGTCAGGCTGGAAATCAGGCCTTTCACTCTCATATATCAATTTCGCAATCACCACCTCCGAACTATTTACCCAACTCGGCCCTACCTGATCCAGCAAGGCCGCCGCTTCTGAAAGCGGGTTTGAGACGGAATTTGGATTGTAGCCCACATATTGCTGGATATAAGTGGTGGCCAGAGATCCAAGAACGTCTATATTACCATAGCCACTTTTTACTGCTTTTTCTAAACAGCTCAAAAAGTCCTTGTAAGACGATTCATCTTCAATATTGTATGAGTCATACATAACAATGACGCAGCTATAAGCCCGTCGTCGCCCTTCAACGGCCCAAGGTATTGTGCTCGCATACCGAGGAATTATTCCGTAGGGCTTGGCTAAATCAACTGCGAGGCGTGTGAGATCATTTCTAAACAGTTCGCTGCTAATATGGTTATCATTGGAGATAGAGATATTGGCGAAATCTACAATATTGGGCGCTGTCCGATGATATGTTTTGAAAGTCATGCGCTTTACATCACCGCTTTCAATTGTTCCAATTCTGATTTTAAAAGCAGGTGTACCAAGTTCGCATGCAGTAGAATCTTCGACAAGATTCACAGAACTATGCTGTGCTAGCACGGAAGCTATCAGGCTTTTTGAATATTCAACATTTGAACGCTTGGATTCGAATGTCTCAATACTGACATTCGGCACCTTCTCTGAACACTGGCTTTCTTCATATGACGCATTAATACCTTGCACTGAAACTAAGTTAAAATGTAAATTGTAGTAGAGTATTAAGGGGATTATCAGCCCCGCTAGCAACGAACAAACGGCTAACACTTTAGGGATACGTTTCGATTTCAACCAAATCCACATGCCTTCATGCAGAGGAAGGCCCTCTTCAACACATCGGTTCACTTCTACTATTTCTACGGCGTAACTACCTACAGGTATCTCGATACGATAACTGTTATTAGCAGCGTTAAATTTTGCCATCTGCGCACGCAAACGATGCATCTCAACTCTGACAATACTGTCATTTATAGGATCGAAGCTTTCATCTCGCCCGAAGACATCGAGAGCTAAGTCAATCTGCGTGACAGCGACACCCTTTTCGATTGAATTTTCAAGTAAATACTGCAGCAGTTTTGAGAGCTGTTTGGACTTTCCCAAGCAGCCACTTCTCTTCACGTCATGCATGATATCAGAAATATCCATGACTAGTCTTGCCCCAACTCATTCTTGTTTTAGGAGAAATGTGACATAGAAATTCGTTCGCGTCTATAGCCGTTAACACTTCTTTAACCCAAAAGTAACCTACCGTAACTTGGAAATGCGCGTCATAAATCGTTTGTTTCTTTGGGGGGGCACCACACGAACGAGTCAGGGCTGATATGACTAAACTGAACCCAACTACAACTAAACCAGAGTTAACAATTGAGGCACTAAGAAAGGCCTATGAAGAAAACAATAAAAAGCTAGCCAAATATGCCAATATGGTCGCTACATCTGACGAAGAAATGACGACTATAGCGCGTGAGGAAGCTGTTTTATTGAATGCTCAAGAGGAAATTCTTCGCAAAGCCGCTACTATACCTTTAAATACCTCACGAACCGCCGCAGAAATCCTGAGGTTTTGGGAATTTGAGCAATATAGTGAAGATCATTATGATATTATGACTGGAAAATTAGTTGCTAACGTACGTTGTTACTTAGAAAGTAACACGTAAAATAAAAACTTCGTTTGAGTTCAGTCCCTAATTTGGATAATCATCTTCCTTTAATAAGGAATGTGGGGAGATCATGGGTTTGAAAATAGAGCAGGCGAGTGGCGTTGATAAAATTGTTGGCGCTAATTTAAGGCAGATAAGAACATCGCATCGGATGTCTCATACTGCTTTGGCTGAAAAGATTGGGATAAGTTTCCAGCAAATACAGAATAGGTTTCCAGCAAATACAGAAATATGAATTGGGTTCGAACCGAATTGGTGCAAGTAGGTTGTGGCAATTTTGCGAAATTTTTTCTATAACGCCGAACGATTTCTTTATCGGCATAGCAGAGCAAAACGAAAATGCAGCTGATAGCACGAAACAACGTATCGACATATTCAGTCACCCGCGCGGTTCCGCAATGGCAAATGCATTTCTAGCGATTAAAAATGCCCGGATAGAGAGGGGTGTCATAGATATGTGTAGAAGTCTTATGTCTGAGTAATCGCAGAGCAGATTATTCTCATAAAAAAATTGAATTCAATGATGTCCAATGTTTTTATGGCGGCGATTAATAGCCGTTTAAGTGTAGCTTCGAAGCCTTTTGAGGAATTGATTAGATCGGGTCTCAGCCACATGCTTTTGCTCTTCTGACTATGCCAACTTAATGTTGGGTAGTTTTTTTGAGTGAACTTGCTTTCAATACTCTGAATCGTTTATTCGAGGTCTGCCAGGCTCCCAAAAGCAAAGTCGACTTGCAAATGTTCACGACTGCTATTTGAATATCATGATAAAAAGTATTCCTCTCATTACATCAAATTGTGCTACATTTTCAATTTGACAATACGTTAAGTCATTGATAAATATAAATTATTGGACTTGACAAGTCGCATTCCCAGTGCGCCAGTAAAATCCTCTATAATCCGGTATTTTATTACAGTATTTTGTCTCAGTGTCCCTGCTTACCTAACTATTGAGCTACGTTTTGTGCTACAAAACGGACTAAATAGCGCACCGTTAGGGATTCGAACTGATGTGCCCCTAGCTTTGTAGACACCTTGTTTGGTAAAACCGGAAGCAAGGA
>CAYRIV010000026.1:0-7299 GCA_964424575.1 uncultured Caulobacterales bacterium
ACCCCCGACCCCCAGATTCGTAGTCTGGTGCTCTATCCAGCTGAGCTACCGGTGCGGGTCAGTGCCGCATAACGTGGCTCTGAGTTAGGAGCGGGTTAAAGCCTATTGGAGCCGCGATTGCAAGCCTCTTTTTGCATGAGACGGACGTGTTTTGTTTTTAGGGTAAAATAGATGTGGTTAAGCGGCATGATACCGCGCTTAGAGCTTAAGCGCGTAATATCGGACCGCTTTATCAAGGTCGTTAAATTCACGCTCGCCGAGAGATTTAAATCCAAAGTGACGATGAAATGCATGTGAGCTTGGATTGTCAGGACGGGTGTTGACTTCACAGGCGAGATATTTATGCCCGCGGGCCCGCGCAAAAGCGGCGACGTCTTGATAAAAAGCGTGTCCAAGCCCTTGGCCTTGGGCGGAGCTGTCGATGATAATACGGTCAATATAAAAGAAGTTTTCTAAATGCTCTCTAATCCAAATAAGATTCTTATGGTCGGGATAGTTTGTATCATGGTCATAGCCTAGCAAGAGACCAGAGAGTCCATCTGAGCCGTCCGTTTTCAAGACAACTTGTGCGTAATCTGAGTGCCTGAGAATAAACAAAAGCTCAGCCGCGTCCATTGGGGCCGTCCAATGCACGAAATCGGCGTTAAGTCGTAAGACATCATCATAATGCGCTTCCGTCAGCGGCGTGAATATCGGGCTAGTCATTTTTAGCCATTATCACAGCGCGCGTGAGTGCACGGGCGACACAGCGTGCGGCAGCGGCGCCAATCTCTGCGAGGTCAACGGGGGTATCGCAAGGCGTCTCGCCAATAGAGAGCGTAAAAATTGTATCACCGTCAAGCGGAGTATGGGACGGTTGCACGGACATGGCGAGACCATCTTGGGCCATAATGGCGACGCGTTTGAGCTGCTTTTGAGTTAGTTTGGCCGAGACAGCAATCGTGCCGATGACCGTGCTTTGGCCAGCTTGATTTTTCAGGGATTTCAACACAGCGAGCTTACTATCAAGGGCAGGGGAGAGCCTGTAGTTTTGAGGTGGGCGACGGCCACCAAATTCGTCTTCAACTTCATAAGCCCAGGCCCAAGGGCAATCTGTGCCTGGCATATAGGGCGAGCCGACGGGGTTAGCGGCGATAAGAGCGCCAATGGTAACCTCTTTATCTGTGCCGTGACCCAATACTTCAGAGGCACTGCCTATGCCGCCGGGATAAAGCCCAGCGGTCGCGCCGAACCCCGCGCCGTAAGCCCCTTCACTGAGGTGACCGCACATGGCGTTGCAAGCGTCCAGAGCGAGCGCACGAAAAGGGGGCTCAAGGCCCCAAGATTTATCGCCGCCATTGGCGTTATCAAAAAGAATTGCGCTGGGTACAATCGGGCTGACAGGCACGGCGGAGTTCGGGCTTGCGCTGTAGCCGCGGCCTTGCGCGCCGAGCCAGGCACAGACGCCGTCCGCCGCTGCGAGGCCGTAAACAGACCCACCAGACAGGACAATGGCATGAACCTGCTCAATCAGACCGCCGTCTTGCAGCGCAGATATTTCGCGCGTGCCGGGACCGCCGCCGCTCACCGCGACGGAACAGGCCGCGGGGGCGTCAGGCAATATAACCGTAACACCCGTCTTCACGTTCACATCATGGGCCTGTCCAATAGACAGGCCTCTAATATCAAGAATAGAATTTTTGGGGCCTGTCTTAATCATGTCCTATTAGACCGCGCCGCCATTATCTTTGCAAGACAATAGGCTCAGACTTAAAACGGCATTTCACGTTTGGCGTGATTATCGGCAGGGACTTTATTGCTGCTGCTTTTTGTCTTTGAAGAGGCTGCTGTGCTTTGAGCAGATTGCGTTGAGCGAGCCTCGGTTTGCGTGACAGGCGCTGGCGGGCTTTTGTAATCTACATGGGTGGCGGGGTCCTTATCCTTTTTCGTTTTAACAGTATTCGCATCCTGCGCAAAACTTGGCGCGTTAAACATGGCCACTACAGCCATGACAACGCAAGCGCTATAGCCTCGTTTTTTTAGTCCGTTTGACATCCCTATCTCCCGTTATAGGCTACAAATTTTGCAGCTGATGTGACGTTATTGCAAAAATATGACTAAAAGCTGAAGCGCGCTGTAAAGAGCACGGCATGATTTTAAACGCTGTTATAATCTCGTTTCATTTATGCGTCCCAGGCGTTATGCAACATGCACTAAGGTGGAGATAGACATGAGCGACCATATCGTGAATTTAACCAAGATTGCATTACTCAGCGGTGCAGCCGTTATGGCCGCCTGCTTACCCAGCAAGTCTGCCACTGAAAGTCTTAGCCGCCAGATGGACGCACCCGTAACAGCCAGCACACTAATCAAAACAACAACCGCACCAAAAACTGGGATGGTCGTCGCCGCAAATCCGCTTGCCAGCGAGGCGGGCGCGAAAGTGCTCCGCGAGGGGGGCTCCGCTGTGGACGCCGCAATTGCAGTGCAAGCCGTGCTGGGCCTTGTCGAACCGCAAAGTTCGGGCCTTGGCGGCGGCGCGTTCATGGTGGTCTACGATCCCTTAACCGCCAAAGTTTGGGATTACAATGGCCGCGAAACCGCGCCTGCCGATATCTCGCCTGAGCTGTTTTTAGACGATGAAGGAAAGCCGCTGCGCTATTTTGACGGCATAGCGTCAGGGCGCTCTACAGGTGTGCCTGGTGCTGTGGTCATGCTGCATAAAGCTCATGAGGATTACGGTAAGCTCGCTTGGGGGACGCAATTTGATGACGCGATTGCGCTCGCGGAAAACGGCTTCAAAGTCAGCCCGCGTATGGCAGATATCGTCGCGCGCATGTCAAAATTTGTGCTGGGTCGCCAAGACGCGGCGCGTGACTATTTCTTTGAAAATGATGGCAAAACGCCGATTGGTGTGGGGTTTGTGCGCGATAATCCAGACTATGCCCAAAGCCTCAAATTAATTGCGGATAATCCGCGCGCGCTGCTTGAGGGGGAACTCGCCGAAAAAATTATTATGGCTGTGCGCGAAGAACCACTGCCTGGGACATTAAGTTTATCTGATATGGCAGCTTATCAGCCCGTTAAATCAGAAGCACTCTGCTCAACTTACCGCGAACACATTATTTGCGGCGCGCAGCCGCCTGCTTCTGGGGGCATCGCGGTGCAGTCGATTTTGGGCACGCTGGAAAATTTTGATATGGCGACACTCGGGCCGTCTGAGCAAGGT
This sequence comes from uncultured Caulobacterales bacterium, assembly GCA_964424575.1. Classification (GTDB taxonomy): domain Bacteria; phylum Pseudomonadota; class Alphaproteobacteria; order Caulobacterales; family Maricaulaceae; genus Fretibacter. The sequence goes on from CAYRIV010000026.1 coordinate 3,209, forward strand.
TGGCATCATTTTATTGAAGCCAGCTTTCTCGCCTATGCTGACCGTGATCTCTATGTCGCGGATGATGATTTCGTTGATGTGCCGACGCAGCTTTTGCTGAACAAAGATTACTTGAGTTCGCGCGCGGCGCAGATAAATCCAGATGCCGCTATCAAAGAGGTCAAAGCGGGACAACCCGCCGCCTTCCTTCGGGGGCAGGACGCGACCCCCGATAGCCCAGGCACGTCCCATTTCACAATAATTGATAATGACGGGCTGACAGTCTCTATGACGACAACTGTTGAAGCCCCTTTTGGCAGTCAACGCATGGCAGGCGGCTTTATGCTCAATAATCAACTGACGGATTTTAGCTTCAAAACAGTCGACGCAAACGGTGTGCCCATAGCCAATGCGCCTGCGCCGCGTAAACGCCCACGTAGCTCAATGAGCCCGACAATTGTCTTTAATCCTGACGGTGAGTTTTTATTCTCAACAGGCTCGCCTGGAGGCAATTCAATTATTGCTTATACGGCCAAAACCATTGTGGGTGTGATTGATTGGGGCCTCACGCCACAAGAGGCGATTGAGCTTCCCAATGTCATTGCGCGCCGTGGCCGCGTGAGCCTTGAAGCCAAAGGCATTAAAGATGAGCAGACCAATGAGGTGCAGCGCACGGGCCCAGCCGCTGAATTTGGTATGGAAGAATCGCTTGTGAAAGCCTTGGAAGAGAAGGGCCATACTGTCCGCCGCTCTAAGGGCGAGATTAGCGGGTTGCATATGATCTACCGCAAAGAGGACGGCACGCTTGTCGGCGGGGCTGATCCAAGGCGTGAAGGCAAAGTCGCCACGCCATAGATATTCAGGCACAAAAAAGCCTCGCTGAGTGCGAGGCTTTTCAATATCTAATTCATTCAAGCCTAACGTGGCGGCATTCTCGCGCCTGCGTCTGTTCGAATATATTCGCCGTTTATATAAGTGTTCTCGACCATAAATTTGGCAAGTTCACCATATTCAGCGGGCGTTCCGAAGCGGTTGGGGAATTGCACATGGGCGCGCAAGCTTTCTTTCACCTCTGGCTTCATCTGCTCATAAATCGGTGTTTCAAAAAAGCCTGGTAATATGGTGTTCACGCGAATGCCTTCACGCGCGAGGTCACGCGCCATAGGCAGGGCCATAGACAAGATGCCGCCTTTGGATGCCGCGTAAGCGAGCTGTCCAATTTGACCATCTTGCGCGGCAACGGAAGCTGTATTTAAAATCACGCCACGCTCTCCGTCAGGGGCAAGAGGCTCAAGTGTCATCATGCCTGCCGCAGATTTAGACGCACATAAAAAAGAGCCAATCAAATTGATGTTTATGATGCGCGTGAAGTAGCTCACGTCATGAGCGACAATTTCGCCCGTGTCGCGTTTGCGAGAGGCGGTTTTCATGCCGCCACCAATGCCTGCACAATTAATCATAATGCGCTCTTGGCCAAGGGCGGATCTGATTTTTGCAAAGCCTGCATCGACACTGTCATTGTCAGACACATCAACTTTGGCAAAGGCTCCGCCAAGCTCGGTCGCGATTTTTTCGCCGCGCTCTGCGTTTAAATCAAACAAGCCGACTTTAACGCCGCTTGCGGCGAGGACTCGCGCCGTACCTTCACCAAGGCCAGATGCGCCGCCCGTGATAATGGCTGTAATATCTCCTGATAATTTCATGATAAATCTCGCTGTAAATTGGGGTTTGAGACGTGATAACGCCTTTAGCTGCTAAAACAATGGGCAAATCGTCCAATACAATTTCAATCTTGCTGTAGTTTTGTGGTAAATTCTTATTAACTGGGTTGAGCAGATTGCCTTGATTTGGTCCTAATTAACCCTTTTAACTTAAACTTAGTGCTGGCCGTCGTTTGCATTCCTAAGCGGGCCGCATCTAAATAGTGAGAACACGGATATGTTTAAGGTTTTTAATATGCAGTCAGACATGATTTTTGGGGATAGAGGTGGTTTTATTGGTATTGATATTGACCCTATTTTTGATCCTCAAATTGATTTAAATGCAGACGACTTGCACGCAGGATGCGAAGGCTGCCCTATGTGCGATAACGAAGACGGCCATGACCATAGTCACGAGGCAGTCTATGACCCCGCGACAGGGCTTTATACTGTTTCAGATATATACGTTCTCGGCTCGGGCCAAGAGTCTGCACTTGGCTCGCCTACACTTGTGAGCCCCTATAATAGCAGTAATAAACCTGACTTTGATTATGACGCTGCCGCCGTACAGCTCACACGCGATCTGCGCAAATTCGGGGACGGCGTTTATAATAATGGCGGCAATGAGCTTGGGACATCGAGCAACATTAGCTGGGCCTTTGACGCCACGCCAGATAGCGGGTTTTCACAAGTCACTGTGGCGCAAATGCTCTTTATTATTCGGGCTTTTGATTACATTGATGACGTGGCTGATGTGACCTTTACGCGTAATGGTACGGGAACATCTGGGTCTGCGGCTTTTTCCAATTCAGCTGACATTTTGCTCGCGAATAATACGAATAATACTGGCACGACAGCAGGTCTAGCGTCTTTCAGCTTTTATCCAGCTGTAAACGATCAGTTGGCTGAGCATTTAAACGCCGATATTTGGATCACAAATAATACTGATTATGTCGAAGATGATGATTTCGGAATGACTTTAATTTTACACGAAATTGGACATGCGCTTGGCCTCAGCCACCCGAGCGATTACTCTGGCACTGTGTCTTACGCCAATAGTGCTGAGTATTTCCAAGATTCGTTACAATACACTGTCATGAGTTATTTTAGTGAAACGAATACAGGGGCTAATTTTCTTGGCCAAGACGCGACAAATCTGATGCTCCACGACATTGCGGCTTTGCAACGCCTCTACGGCGAGAATACAACTATTCGCACGGGCGATACGATTTACGGATTTAATTCAAATACAGGTAATGCGTCTTGGGAATTATCTGATGTCAATGACTCTATCATCGCGGCCGTTTGGGACGCTGGCGGGATTGATACGCTTGATGTGTCAGGCTTTAGTGCGGACGCTGATATTGATTTACGCGAAGAGGCATTTTCATCCTTTGGCGGCATGACTTGGAACTTTTCAATTGCGCGCGGAACAATCATTGAAAACGCAGTTGGCGGCACAGGCGCAGATGAACTTCTTGGTAATGCGTCTAATAATGACCTGAAAGGCCTGTTTGGCGACGATACGCTCAAAGGCGAAGATGGCGATGATACACTTACTGGCGGGGCGGGAGATGACTCACTCTTCGGGGGCACAGGTACGGACACAATAGTTTACTCAGGTAACAGTGATGACTACACAATCGTAGATCTTGGCTTTGACTTATTTACTGTAACGCACAACAATAGTGGTGTTGACGGCGTGGACACAGTCATAGGCATTGAATTCATTAGTTATGCGGATGGTACATTTGTCTTTGAAGCCACGCCTCCAGGTGGGACAGTCACGCTGACAACTGGAGTCGACAATTACACTGGCTCAAATGGCGATGATGTCATTTACGCGCTGGCAGGGAATGACACGGTTTTTGGGGCTGATGGCAATGATACAATTTTTGGCGATGAAGGAGACGATAGTCTCTATGGCGACTCTGGCAATGATGAATTGCACGGCGGAGTCGGCGGGGACACGCTTTATGGCGGCGTTGGAAATGATAGCCTCTTCGGTGAGGCTGGAGATGACACCCTTCTTAGTAATGATGGTGATGATACGCTGACGGGTGGAGCGGGTAATGATAACCTCTTTGGGGGTGCAGGCACGGATACAATTGTTTACTCAGGAAATTCTGCAGATTACACAATTGCAGAGTCGGGGTCTTTCTTCACAGTGACCCATAACGGCGGTGGTTCTGACGGCATCGATACAGTTAATGATATTGAACTTATCACCTTTTCAGACGGGACATTTACATTCGAAGTTACACCTCCAGGCGACATTAATTTGACGGCCGGAGATGATACTTACACAGCGGACGGGAACAACAACACGATTTACGCTTTGGCAGGTAATGATAATGTTTTTGCTGGGTCTGGTGATGATGTTGTTTACGGGGGGGATGGGAATGATTATCT
>CAYRIV010000027.1:0-6763 GCA_964424575.1 uncultured Caulobacterales bacterium
TCCTTGCTTCCGGTTTTACCAAACAAGGTGTCTACAAAGCTAGGGGCACATCAGTGTTTATTCGTACAGAACGGAAGGGTAGCGTTTTTGTTGAGGATAAGCCATTCACAGGGGCTCAGGCGAACACTCAGCTTCGAAATTACCGTAGCGCTGCGGGGCTATCAGATAAGCTTACATTCGAAACTATGCGGCAGGCTGGGTTAAGGCGCTTTGTGAGCTCAGGAGGGACTTTAAATCAGGCTCGTGAGCTTTATGGATGTAAGTCATTGGACACCATCGAACATATTCTAGGCCCTGACTTAAACAGTAACTTGTAAATTTCTTCAAATTTGGGATTCTCATTAATAGTGGCAGAATCTCACAATTAATGGCGAGAAATGGGGAAGTGCCTGAGAATTCTCATAATTAGTGGCAACCGCCATGTCTGCCATTCGTGATTACATAATATTCGCATAATGATTATTATGAGAAATATATACTATATATAATTAGTCTAAGTAATTGAAATATCAATTAACATGCCATCATAAGCAGGTTCTTGGGCTGGCAGTAATTCTAGGCTTAGCGTATCGTAATCCATATCTATGTGAAGATTTGTAAGGACGGCTTTGCGGCATTGTGTTCGAGCTAGCCATGATAAAGTTTTATCTGCGTGAGCATGTGTTGGATGAGCGGCGTAACGCAGCGCGTCAACAATCCAGACCTCTGAGCCGTCAATGCGACCCATGACATCGTCATCAATATCCCAAACATCTGGCGTATAAACGGCGCGGTTATCGAATTTAAACCCCAGTGATGGTGTGGACCCATGGCTTAACCCCAGTGTTTGCACCGATATTACACCGCCAGGACCGTCAATTTCAAATATATCACCGCTTTTGATAAGCGGCTGAAGCTCCAAAATAGCAGGATGGACGCGCCCCTCTGGTATCTCAAAACAATACTCGAAGCGTCTGAAAACAAACACTTTTGTGTGCTCATCCATATAAGTCGGAATACGTGCGCGCATGCGATATGCTATGGCGCGCATATCGTCTATACCGTGGCTCTGATCGGCATGATCATGGGTGAACAATAGCGCGTCTACATGGCTAACCTTGGCTGACAAAAGCTGCTCGCGTAAATCAGGTGACGTATCGACTAAGACAATAGTGCGTTCTGATTCTGGTGGTAAATCACCACTGTCCGTAATCTTCCATTTTTCAACAAGAATGGAGCATCTTCTGCGTCTATTTTTCGGATTATCTGGGTCGCAAACACCCCAATCTCCGCCTACGCGCGGGACGCCGCCGCTGGACCCGCAGCCGAGTATGGTAATGCGTAAATTATAGCTCATGAGGATGTTCGCTTCGCTTTTTTGAAAAGCTCAAAGAAATTGTCTGACGTAATTTTGGCTGTATCTTCGACATTCCAATTACGAAGCTCAGCGATTTTTTCGGCAACATGAGTGACGTAGGCGGGCTCATTACGGCGACCGCGATAGGGCACAGGCGCAAGGTATGGACAATCCGTCTCAATCAGCAGTCGATTTTGTGGGATTATTTCCGCTACCGCGCGCACCTCATTCGCGTTTTTAAACGTCACAATCCCTGACATGGAAAAGTACAAATCCATTTCAATTGCGCGCCGAGCGAGGCGTTCACCTGATGTATAGCAATGCAGTAGCGCAGGAAATTTACCTCTCGCCAATTCGCGTTCCAAGATATCGCCCATGTCGTCATCAGCATTTCGCGAGTGAATTATAAGGGGCAATTGGGTTTCGCGTGCGGCCTCAATATGGGCTTGGAAGTTCGCAAGTTGTACGTCACGGTCGCTGAAATTATAATGAAAATCTAGGCCCGTCTCCCCTATCCCGATGACTTTGGGATGGTCGGTGAAGGTTATAATATCGGCAGGCAAGATGTCAGGATTATCCTTTGCGTCGTGAGGATGAGTGCCGACACTCGCCCACATATCTTCATAGGCTTCTGCTACGGTCAAGACTGCGTCTATATCAGATAGTTTTCCGCAGATATTGAGTTGTGTAGAAACACCAGCTTCGCGGGCACGGCTTACGACCTCATCAAGGTCATCGGCATAGGCTTCGCCGTGTAAATTTACATGGCTATCTACAAACATCAGGCGGCTCTTATTTCTGAGAGTGCTGTCAGCATAACCGTCTTCTTATCCATATTGATCGCGCTTTCAACCGTCTGCCAGTCACTTACTTTTTTCCAAAGCTGCATCCATGCTTGCGGCGTTTTATCAGCTGGCAATGGCTTAAAGGCGCTATGCCACTCCCCTGTCACGCAATAGCTCGCTTGCTCTCGTAATATATCTTGGAGGCAGTCCCAGAACAGACTTCGCGCCTCGGTCTTATCGCGAGCGGCGAGCATATTGGACAGGATATGATCTATGGATTTATCGTTGCGCTCAAGGCTTGAGAGAAAGCGCGTCAGCGGCTTAAGAACGAAATCGGCATTTTGCGCAAGCGCGACAGCTTTGCCCGGTCCCCCACGTGACAGACCAACCGCCGCGTCAATGATGGCGTCCTCAGCTTTTGTTTGTCGTTTTAGCCATGGCCCAATCTCGTCCTCGCTGACAGGCCGAAGCGGCAGCGATAAACAGCGCGACCGAATTGTTGGAAGTAGTCGTCCAGGTGAGTTCGCAAGCAAGATAATTAGCGCATTTTCAGGCGGCTCCTCAAGCGTCTTTAGAATGGCATTCTCAGCGCTACGGTTCATCTCGTCCATAGTATCAACAAGAGCGATACGCGGCAGCCCATCTTCGGCTGATGTGTTCTCAAAAAACCCACTCATAGCTCGAACTGCATCAACGGGTATTTCGGAGCGAAGCTTTTTCGTTTTCTCATTATAAGGTCGTCGCAAGACGAAAAGATTGCCGTGTCCTTGCGCCTCTACGCGCTGCGCAACAGGATCAGCCGCCGGGATATCGAGGCTTGTTGAGAGCAAGGATTCACCCCCTAGCATGGCGCGTATCATGCGGTAAGCGAGGGTAGCCTTGCCAACGCCTTTAGGCCCTGAAATCAGCCACGCATGATGCAATCGCCCGCTTTGCTTAGCGCGGATGAACTGCGCTTCGGCGTCACCATGACCTATCAGATCGTAGGTCTCGCGCGGATGTGCGCAGCCTGGAGCGCGGTCAGCCTCTGGATACTCAGGGATTTCTATCGTTCTCATGCTTATTGTTTACGCGTGTCACGCAGCAAAGTTCAAGCGTCGTCTGACATCATGTCTGTTGAGACAGCTTTCCAGCGAGCTCGGGGAATTTCTGTGTCACCGCATAGATCATGCGCGTATGCACACCAGCGCGTTTTTCGCCTGCATCAAGCGTGAAAATACGGTCAGAATTCTGTTTGGCAATATCAAGAAACGCGTCACGCAACGTGTTGTGAAACTCCATCGACTCTGCATCAAAGCGCGAGATTTCTTCGCCGCGCGTTTCTACTCGTTTCATGGCAATCACGGGATCAATATCGAACAGGATTGTCAGGTCAGGCTCGAACCCGTCCATGACAGCGTTGTGGACGCCTTTAATTCGGCTAAGATCAATCCCGCGCGCATAGCCTTGATAGGCGAGCGAGCTATCTGCGAAACGGTCGCTAATCACCCATGCCCCACGGTCAAGCGCGGGCCGAATGAGTTTTTCTACGTGGTCGACACGTGCCGCATACATGAGGAGCAATTCGGTCATGCCTGACCAACGGTCTTTGGTGCCATCGAGCACGAGCTTACGGATGGCCTCTGCGCCAAATGTACCGCCAGGTTCACGGGTGAGGACAGTCTCAATACCAGCCGCGTCAAGCGCGTCGACGAGCAATTTAGCTTGGGTCGTTTTGCCTGCGCCTTCACCGCCTTCAAGCGTGATAAATTTTCCGCGTTTCATATTAACCCCCAAACTTATATTTAATTGCGCGCATCGCTCGTCCAAATGGCCCTAGACGCGGCACGTCTTTTTCAGCCACGAGCGGTATTGCGCGCTCGGGCTTTCCTGGCTCAGATACAATGAGTTCTGCAACAACGTCGCCTTTAGAAATCGGGGCAATCGCAGGTTTATAACGCATCTGCGTTTTCAGATTAGGACGATCCGCACGGTACAGCCCGACAGATAAGTCTTCAGCCATCACGGCGTTTACGCTTGCGTCCTCACCCATATAAACGTCCACAGGGCCAACGAGGTCATTCGAGCCGTATAATTTATAAGCAGCAAAACTATCGAAAGCAGCGCGCATCATGCGGACAGACTCCGAACTCCGTTCTTTCTTGCTCGACAATCCGTTGAGTACGATAATGCGGCGGTCATCACCGCGCTTGGCAGAGCCAACAAGGCCGTAACCTGATACCTCTGTATGACCTGTCTTAAGCCCGTCGGCGCCCGTAAATTGCCCAAGAAGAGGATTGCGGTTGCCTTGCTTTATTCCGTTCCATGTGAAGCTGTCTTCGCTGTAAAGGCTGTAAAATTCTGGATAGCGTTCCACTGACCTTTGGCCGAGTTTGGCGAGGTCAAGCGTACTGATGCGATGCTCGGGATGTGGCCATCCTGTGGCGTTGCGGAAGGTCACGCTGTCGAGCCCAATCTTTTGCGCGTGTGATGTCATCATATCAGCAAAGGCTGTCTCCGAGCCTGCAAGCCCTTCGGCGAGGACGATGCAGGCGTCATTACCAGATTGAATGATAACCCCGCGCAACAGGTCTTCAACGCGGACTGAGGAGCCCACTTTTAGAAACATGGTCGAGCTGCCTGATTTCGCGCCGCCGCGACGCCACGCTTCTTCAGATACCTTAAATTCTGTGTCCATCGTAATGCGGCCTTCGCGAATGGCGTCAAACACCATCTCTGCCGTTAGAATTTTTGTCATAGATGCGGGCGCAATCGGGCGGCGCGCGTCTTTCTCAAACAAGACAAGACCCGTTCCGCTATCCATAATAACTGCGTGAGGGGCGAGCGTATCAAAGCTTGAGGTTTGCGCCTGTACAGTCAAGGGAAAGGCGGTAAGGAAACAAGTCCCAACAAGCAGGGCAGATAGTTTTAGAGAAGGCAATATTTGGGTCACAGGGTTTCCAGCATATAAAAGACAGAATCAAAAATGCGCACCAATCGGTGCGCATTATGATTTTCACAGCTTAGCTGTCAGGTAAACCCTTTGAAGTAAATTGCCTTCAAATTACCTTTTTTATTTAGTGGTCGTGCTGCGGTTGACAGCATCAATCCAACGGGCCTGCGACGATGTGTTTTTCGCCATATGAATAGGACCTTTGATTGTCAGCGTGATGATGTCCTCTTCATCGTTCGGATTACCTTGCATCGCAGGATCTTCTGGCAATGCGATAGGCGCTTGCGGGTCCATCATACGCGGGGCTGGGCGGCTAGGTTCCTCATATAAAGGAGCCTGATATTGGGGCTGCTCAGCCGAGCGGGGAATAGTTGGTTGCGGCGTAACAGGCGCATATTCTTGCGGGACTTGTACTTGCGGCACGGCCTGTCGCGGTGTGTAGTCGCGTAGCGGCTGATAACGGTCCGTATTTGGCACTGGTGTTGGCTGTGGCTGTTCCACACTTTGAGGCACGGTTACAGGCGGCGTCACAGGCTGATAGCTTTGCGGCGCAGTTGGAGAAGGTGCTTCAACCATACGGTTTGCTGCCATAGGGTCAGCAGGGCCAGCATAACGGACGCGGACACGTGCTGTGCCGTTAGCTATCACGCCTAATTCTCTTGCAGCGGCCTCTGAGAGGTCAATGATACGACCCTTTACAAAAGGCCCGCGGTCATTGAGGCGCACCATAATAGACTCGCCCGTCTCGAGGTTTTGCACATGAAGCATGCTATTGAGCGGCAACGTCTTGTGCGCAGCGGTCATGTCATTCTTGTCGAAAATTTCACCCGTTGCGGTTGGCTTGCCATGATATTTATCACCATACCAAGACGCGAGCCCCTTCTCGTCATATTTTGGATCATGCTTCGGCTTATAAGTTTTACCCATCATAGAGTATTTTTTACCGACTTTCTGATGCTTGTAGAGGTCTTTATCGACGCGCTTCTGGTCAAAATTATCGACTTCAGGGCGTGACTTGGGCGGGCGCGGTGCAGCAGGCTGAGGCGCAGTATATGGAGATGGAACCGCAACGGTTTGCGGTGCTGTTGTATGCTGCGAAATAGTTGGCAAACTTGAAGATCGAGGCAATTTGGTCGTCGCAGAAGCATACTGAACACCGCCCTCACCCACTTTGTATGTGATTGGCGCACCTTCGGCGACTTTCACAACAGAGGTTGTGCTACAGGCTGACAGCGTAAGGCCACTTCCCGCCAATAATAATACAGACCACTTTTTCAATTCAACAAGGTTCATCTCGTTTGTCCTCTCAAACCGCTTTCGCGGATCCCACATTTTCACCGAGATACCCTTTCGTTTATCGAAGGGTTTTCTCTTCACTGATTGGTAAGCTAAATGATTACCTTTAAATCCCAGTTAGATAACAAGGATAACGGCATCGAAATTTTTAGGGTTGCTGAGAGGTTAACATAGCAGAGAGGTTGGGAGCGTAATTTTGTCGAGGGTTTTCTGCATTTTAGCGCAAATTGCACTTGCAGCACGGGCAAATTATGCTAATCCGCCTCTGCAAACCGAGCATATCCGTGGGTGGGTGGCAGAGCGGTTGAATGCACCAGTCTTGAAAACTGGCGTGGGGGCAACTCCACCGGGGGTTCGAATCCCTCCCCGCCCGCCACTCTTTACTTTTCATAGACGCTATCTATTCTTCAAAAG
>CAYRIV010000028.1:0-5610 GCA_964424575.1 uncultured Caulobacterales bacterium
ACTTCCCACCGCTTGAGTTTGCTCCGGGGCGGACATTCGCGAATACGAACGGCTGCGCCGACTTTGATTGAATTGCTTTCGTCATGAGCGTGATAACGCTTAGAGCGACGCACTGTTTTCTTGAGTAGCGGGTGCAGATAAGTCCGTTCGACTTTCACGACAACCGTTTTCTCACCTTTATCACTGACCACGAGGCCTTGTAGAATTCGTCTTGGCATCTTGCTCTATCCTCTAGCCAGCTGACTTGACGTCAGCGGTTTTCTTTTCATTCATGATGGTCTTAAGACGCGCGATGTCGCGGCGAACTTCACGAATACGAGCTGTCTTCTCAAGCTGGCCAGTGGCCGATTGAAAACGCAGATTAAACTGCTCTTTCTTAAGCTCAAGAAGCTTGTCTTTCATCTGGTCAGCACTCATGGCGCGAACGTCAGTAGCTTTAACTGTACCTGCCATAACCCTACTCCTTGCTCTCGCCTGGGCGTGTAACGACTTTTGTGCGCACAGGAAGCTTAGCCGCGCCAAGACGTAGCGCTTCACGCGCGACTTCATCAGACACACCGTCGATTTCAAACATGATGCGACCTGGCTTTACTTTACAGGCCCAAAATTCGACAGAACCTTTACCCTTACCCATACGGACTTCGGTCGGCTTTTTGGTGACAGGCACATCTGGGAAGATGCGGATCCACACACGACCGGCACGTTTCATGTGACGTGTAATCGCACGACGTGTCGCTTCGATCTGACGCGCTGTGACGCGCTCGGCTTCGAGTGACTTCAGGCCATAAGAGCCAAATGTCAAAGTTGAGCCACCTTTGGCCACACCTTTGATGCGACCCTTGTGCATCTTACGAAATTTTGTACGTTTCGGCTGTAACATAGCTATTCTCTATTCTTCTCATTCACCCAATTAAGCGGAGGGATACGACTTAGTTGTCGCGACGACCGCGTTGTGGACGTCCACCACCACTTTCAGCCTGCGCTGTCATGCGTTTTTCATGCGCATAGGGGTCGTGCTCAAGGATTTCACCTTTGTTAATCCATACTTTAATTCCGATAATGCCGTAAGCAGTCAAAGCACGGGCCACACCATAATCGATGTCAGCGCGCATTGTGTGCAAAGGCACTGAACCCTCTTGGTACTGCTCAACACGGGCAATCTCTGCCCCGCCGAGACGACCACCGACTTTAATCTTACAACCGATAGCGCCCATGCGCATAGCAGACTGCATCGCGCGCTTCATAGCGCGGCGGAAAGACATACGGCGCTCGAGCTGCTGCGCAATACCGTCAGCAACAAGCGTTGCGTCAACTTCTGGCTTGCGAACTTCAACAAGGTTGATGAACACTTCGCCGTCGACCATCTCAGCAACCTTCTTGCGAAGCTTCTCAATGTCGCCACCTTTTTTACCAATCACAACACCTGGACGGGCTGTGAAGATTGTGATGCGGCATTTTTTGTGCGGACGCTCAATAACGATGCGCGCAACAGACGCTTGTGCAAGCTCTTTTTCAAGAAATGAGCGAATTGCCAAATCTTGGTGCAAGAGATCGCCATACTCAGACGTATTAGCATACCAGCGAGACGACCATGTGCGGTTGATACCGAGACGAAGGCCGATTGGATTAATCTTCTGACCCATTACGCGGCCTCCCCTTCAGTTTCCGCGACTTCGCGAACGACAATTGTCAGCTCTGAAAACGGCTTCAAGATTTGCGCACCGCGACCACGAGCGCGAGCCCGGAAACGCTTCATAACAAGGTTTTTACCGACATATGCTTCAGCAACAATCAGGCTATCAATATCAAGACCGTGATTGTTCTCAGCATTCGCAATCGCAGATTCGAGCACTTTTTTTACATCACCCGAGATACGCTTGTGCGAGAACTCAAGATCAGCGAGCGCTTTATCAACTTTTTTGCCGCGAATAAGCTGTGCGACCAAGTTTAGCTTTTGTGGGCTAATCCGGATCATGCGTAGCTTTGCGCGCGCTTCATTATCGCCGACGCGACGTGGATTTTTAGTCTTTGCCATTTCTACTTCCGCTTCGCTTTTTTATCGACCGCGTGACCATAATAAGTCCGCGTCGGGGCAAATTCACCGAGCTTGTGACCGACCATGTCTTCATCAACGACGACAGGGACAAATTTATTACCATTATGCACTTGGAACGTCAGACCGACGAACTGTGGCATCACAGTTGAACGGCGAGACCAAGTCTTAATTGGCTTGCGACGGCCTTCAGCGTTAGACGCTTCGGCTTTTTTGAGCAGATACCCATCAACAAATGGGCCTTTCCAGACTGAACGTGGCATGACGGCTCCCTATTTCTTCTTCGCGTGACGCGAACGGATGATGAATTTGTCTGTCGATTTATTAGACCGCGTACGCGCGCCTTTTGTCGGCTTACCCCAAGGTGTCACAGGGTGACGACCACCAGATGTACGACCTTCACCACCACCATGCGGGTGATCGACCGGGTTCATGGCCACGCCGCGAACGGATGGGCGAACACCGAGCCAGCGTTTGCGACCAGCTTTACCAAGGTTAATGTTCATGTGATCTGGGTTAGAGACGGCACCGACTGTGGCACGGCATTGCTGATGAATCATGCGCATTTCACCTGACTTGAGACGAACCTGAGCGTAACCATCGGCACGACCGACAAGCTGTGCATATGTGCCAGCGGAACGTGCTATTTGCGCACCCTTGCCAGGCTTCATTTCGACGTTGTGAATGATTGTCCCAACAGGCATGGCGCGAAGCGGCATACAGTTACCAGGCTTCACATCCGCCTTTTCAGACGCAGAGACAACAGTGTCACCCTCTGACAAACGCTGCGGTGCAATGATGTAAGCTTTTTCGCCGTCTTTATACTGGATAAGCGCGATGAAAGCTGTGCGGTTTGGATCGTACTCCATGCGAAGCACAGTGGCATCCATATCCACTTTCGTGCGCTTGAAATCCACCTGACGGTAAAGGCGCTTATGGCCACCACCGATACGGCGTGACGTGATACGTCCGCGGTTGTTACGACCGCCAGATTTCGTCAGACCCTCAGTCAGTGACTTCTCAGGACGCCCTTTGTAAAGCGCCGAGCGGTCAACCTGCACCAAATTACGGCGCGAAGGGCTGGTCGGGTTATATGTCTTTAAGGCCATCTACCGCTCCTACAGACCAGTTGCGATGTCAATTGTATCGCCGTCTTTCAACGTCACGATCGCTTTTTTAACATCTTTGCGACGACCTGCGATACCGCGGAAGCGCTTTGTTTTACCTTTAAGCTTGATTGTGTTCACAGCGGTTACGCTGACAGAGAACAATTGCTCAATGGCGTCTTTGATTTCGGGTTTTGTCGCATCAATAGCGACTTCAAACACGACCTGATTATTTTCAGACAGAATAGTCGATTTTTCCGTGATAATCGGAGAAACGATGCTGTCGTAATGACGGGCTGCTACACTCATTTTAGACGAGCCTCCAAGTCTTGGACGGCTTGCTTAGTCAGGACCAATTTATGACGCTTAAGAATGTCATACACATTGGCGCCCTGGCTTGGCAGCACGTCGAGGTTAGGAATGTTGCGCGCGGCATTGGCGAAGTTTTCGTCCAAAGTCGAGCCGCCAACAACGAGAGCGTTCACAACGCCCATTTTTTCAAGTGACTTGCGAAGGTCAGCTGTTTTCGCCGACTTAAGAACCGCATCATCGATAACGATAAGCTCTGATGAGGCCACTTTCGCTGAAAGCGCGTGACGAAGCGCCATAGCGCGAACCTTTTTAGGCAACTCATGCGCATGTGAGCGGACACGTGGGCCGTGGGCTTTACCACCCCCGCGGAACTGTGACACGGCTCCGTTACCGTGACGCGCTGTACCGCCGCCCTTTTGGCGACCAATACGTTTTGTTGTCTTTTTCACATCACCACGCTCTTGCACTTGGTGTGTGCCAGCTTGGCGCTTGGCGAGCTGATAGCGCACCATGCGGTGAAGGATATCTTTGCGCGGCTCATTGCCAAAGACGCTGTCGTCGAGATCGACAGTGCCTGACTTTTTGCCCGCGAGTGTTTGAACGTCGAGTTTCATGACTATTCTTCCTCACCTTTAGCAGCTGCTTTACGCATCTTCGCAACAAGGTCTTTATCGACCTGTGCACGAGGCTCTGCGCCGCCAATCATTTCTTTAGCTTGCGCGACCCACTCTTCCTTCTCGAAAATACCAGGCTTACCGATTTTTTCTTCCAAAGCTGTGATTTCGTCAGCTGAAAGCGCAACAAGTTGAGTAAGCTTAGAAATACCCGCCTCTTTCAAGACCTCTTCGCCCTTTGGACCAATACCATCGACAAGGATAACCATGTCAATGAAGTCAGCCGCAGGCGCTGCGTCTTTCTTAGCTGCTTTTGGCTTATCAGCCTTAGGCGCTTCGACTTTTGGGGCGTCTGTAAATTTACCTGGAACAGGCAACTCAGAAACCTTTGTGCCTTTGACCGCATCACGCACTTCAAGCCACGTCCCTTTAGCACCTGGCGTTGCACCTTTGATTAAAAGAAGACCGTCGTCATTAAGGACACGTGCCACTTCGAGGTTTTGGTTCGTCACGCGAACCGCACCCATGTGACCCGCCATTTTCTTACCTTTAAAGACTTTACCTGGATCTTGACACTGACCTGTTGAGCCGTGCGAACGGTGAGAGATTGACACACCGTGTGTTGCGCGAAGACCACCAAAGTTGTGACGCTTCATCGCGCCCGCAAAACCCTTACCGATGGACACGCCAGCGACGTCAACTTTTTGACCCGCTACAAAGTGATCTGCCTCTAGGACAGAGCCAACATTAATCTCGTTACCCGCATCAATGCGAAACTCTTTAAGCTTCTGCTTTGGCGTCACGCCTGCTTTGGCAAAACGCTCGCGCTCTGCTTTGGCAACGCGTTTCACTTTGGCTTCACCAGCTCCAAGCTGTAGCGCAACATACCCGTCACGCTCTTGTGTTTTGTGAGCAACAACTTGGCAGCCCTCGAGCGCCAAAACCGTCACTGGGACGTGATTACCCGCGTCATCATAGACGCGCGTCATGCCCAATTTCTTTGCAATTACACCTGTACGCAACATGGCCTAGGCTCCCAACTTAATCTCAACATCTACACCAGCGGCGAGGTCGAGCTTCATTAGCGCGTCAACAGTCTGCGGTGTAGGGTCAACGATATCCAGCATACGTTTATGTGTGCGGATTTCGAATTGTTCACGCGACTTTTTGTTCACGTGAGGAGAACGGTTCACTGTGAAACGCTCAATGCGTGTCGGCAGCGGAATCGGACCTCTTACTGTGGCACCCGTGCGCTTCGCGGTCGAAACGATTTCTTGGGTCGAGTGATCCAAGATACGGTGATCAAAGGCTTTGAGCCGAATACGAATATTTTGACTGTCCATAACTTTATCCAGTTTTACCCTGTACTTACTAGGCTATCCCTAGCTTGAGGTGGGTGGTCCGATTTAACGCTGTCAAACAACTTAAGAAGAAGCGCTGACTAAAGCAGCGCTTCGTGAATTACAAGGGCTATTCTATGATTTTACCGACGACGCCGGCGCCGACTGTGCGACCGCCTTCGCGG
>CAYRIV010000029.1:0-5558 GCA_964424575.1 uncultured Caulobacterales bacterium
CCGCGAAGGCGGTCGCACAGTCGGCGCCGGCGTCGTCGGTAAAATCATAGAATAGGACATCAATTTGCGGAGCCTTTAAAACTAAAGGCTCCGTCATTACAGCGTAACGCAAAGGGGTGTAGCTCAGTTGGTAGAGCATCGGTCTCCAAAACCGAGGGTCGGGGGTTCGAGTCCCTCCGCCCCTGCCAGTTACAGCTCAGTGAATTGCAGCTAATTTGTTGTGCCTATTGCTCTGGACATTCTTTCAGAGAGAAATTAAGACGCGGGATTTGGTGAAAGCCAACACCTGCGTTTTGGAGTTTATAAAATGCCGAAGAGCAAAAAACGGAAAAATGCTGGAGATCGCAAGGCGCAAGCCGCTGCGCCGACTGCTCCCGTAGAGCCTTCGGCTATGATGCCAAAGGTTGGGCCTGTAAAATATGTCGGACAAGTGCGCCAAGAAGCACGCAAAGTTGTCTGGCCAACACAAAGAGAGACAGTGGTCACGACTATTCTTGTCTTGATTATGGTGATTTTGATGGGTGCGTTCTTCTTTGTCGTTGATATGGGTGTTTCCGCAGCCGTTCAGTTCTTTATTGGGCTTGGGAGTTAGATTATGGCGCATCGCTGGTATATCGTTCAGGCCTATTCAAATTTTGAGAAGCACGTCCAAAAAGCAATCGAGCGCGAGGCCGAAGAGAAAGGTCTATCTGATTTGTTCGAAGAAATCCTCGTGCCGACCGAAAATTACGTTGAAGTCCGCAAAGGCCGTAAGGTCGAAAGCGAACGCAAGTTTTTCCCAGGTTACGTGCTTGTGAAGGTCGACTTGACGGATCAAGCCTATCACCTGATTAAAAATACACCGAAAGTCACAGGCTTTCTCGGCTCTGCGACAAAGCCTATGCCTGTCTCTGATAAAGAGGTTGAGCGCATTGTGGGGCGTATTCAAGAAGGTGTTGACGCGCCGCGTCCGCTTATCACTTTCGAAATTGGCGAAAACGTCAAAGTTATCGATGGCTCATTTGCGAGCTTTAATGGCTCTGTTGAGAGCATTGATGAAGAAAATGCGCGTCTTAACGTGTTGATTAACATTTTCGGTCGGGCAACGCCTGTCGAACTTGAATATAGTCAGGTTGAAAAAACTTAGACTATTCGCGTTTGTGGGAGAGGGCAGGTAAGTCCATCTGAGCCTCGTACCACGAACACCACTATCGGGCTAATGTAGCGTTAGTCCACTCACATGCGGGATGTCTCGCAACTGCGAATTTTCGCAAGCCAATTATGGAGTGGAACCATGGCAAAGAAGATCACGGGCTTTATTAAGCTCACGATTCCTGCACAGTCCGCGACCCCAGCCCCGCCTCTCGGCCCGGCTCTTGGTCAGCGCGGCGTGAACATTATGGAATTTACAAAGGCGTTTAACGCTAAAACTGAGAACATTGAGCGCGGCGTCCCGACACCGACAATCATCACAGTTTATGGCGATAAGTCTTTTACATTCAAAACAAAGACAGCCCCTGCCTCTTATTATCTTAAGAAGGCGGCTAATCTTAAGTCTGGCGCGAACCATCCGGGTCGCGAAGTGGCTGCAACTATTACAATGAAGCAGTGCCGCGAAATCGCTGAGATGAAGATGGCTGATTTGACAGCCAATGACCTCGATGCGGGTGCGCTTATCATTGCAGGTTCTGCCCGTTCAATGGGTTTTGAGGTGAAGGACTAAGATCATGGCAAAACAAGGAAAACGTATTGCAGCGGCGCGCGCCTCTTATGAAAAAGATGCAGTGATGAACGTCTCTGACGCTGTGAAAACAGTAAAAGCAAATGCAACCGCTAAGTTTGATGAAACAATTGAGCTTGCGATTAACCTGGGTGTTGACCCGCGCCACGCTGACCAAATGGTTCGCGGCGTGTGTAACCTGCCAAATGGCACAGGCCGTAGCGTCCGCGTTGCTGTTTTTGCAAAAGACGCGAAAGCAGACGAAGCCCGCGCAGCTGGTGCTGATGTTGTCGGTGCTGAAGATCTTATGGAGCAAATCCAAAACGGCGATATGCCGTTTGAGAAGGTCATCGCAACGCCAGATATGATGCCTATTGTGGGTCGTCTCGGTAAGGTGCTCGGTCCAAAGGGTATGATGCCAAACCCAAAGGTTGGGACGGTCACAATGGATGTGACGAAAGCCGTTAATGATGCCAAAGGCGGCGCCGTTGAGTTTCGTGCTGAGAAGTCTGGTATTGTCCACGTTGGTGTGGGTAAAGCGAGCTTCACCCAGCCTAAGCTTGAGCAAAATGTCCAAGCCTTAATTGATGATATCCGCAAGGCGCGCCCAACAGGTGCAAAAGGAACATATATCAAGCGTATCACGATCAGCTCAACAATGGGCCCTGGCGTGAAAATCGATACAGCAGCTTAAGGCCGCTGATTAAAGAATTTGCGGAGTGCGTTAAGCGCTTCGCGATGTGCTGAGTGAGGCTTGCCTTACTTGGTTCTGTCCAAGACCACTGGTGCGACGTCTCTTAGGTGAGGCCTTGTGTAAGTCCAGCGCAGACAGAGTGAGCACTGATGATTTGGCCTCGATTTATCGAGCGGCATTAATTCGGTTCGAGCCCTGCCCTTCACGGGGGACAGAAACTGCGGCGTTTCGAGAAATCGAACGGCGCAACTTGGAAGACCTTCGCATGGTGTGAGGGTCACAACAGGGAGACCGCAATGGATCGCAATCAAAAAGCGGAAACGGTAAAACTGCTGGAAGGCATTTTTGACGAGTCCGGATCCGTGGTTATGGCTGAATACTCAGGCATGACCGTTGTGGAAATGGAGGACCTTCGGGCCAAGCTCAGAGAGCAAGGCGCAACGGTTCGTGTTGTAAATAATCGTCTCGCTAAAATCGCGTTGAAGGGCCGTCCAGCTGAAGCTGCCGGCGCTATGTTGACAGGACCTGTGGCTATTGCCTGGGCCGAAGACATGATCACCGCGCCAAAAGTGGCCGTAGAATTCGCCAAGGACAGCAAGTCCTTCAATATTATTGGCGGTTTTATGGGTGAAGAAATCTTTGACGTCTCAGGTATTGAGGCTTTGTCAAAGCTACCATCACGCGAAGAGCTTATCGGAATGGCTGCGCAGCGTTTGCTGGGTCAGGCGTCCGAAGTTTCACGTCGTCTTATGTCACAAGGCGAAGCACTATCTGGTGCTATCGCAGTGATCGAAGAACGTGCAGCGGCTTAACTCAACACACGACATTCTCGCAAATCGAACTGAACTAAAAACTAAAGGAAACTAAAATGGCTGATGTAAAAAAGCTAGCTGATGAGCTGATGGGTCTAACTATCCTCGAAGCAAAAGAACTCAACGACATTCTCGAAGAAAATGGCATTAAAGCCGCAGCCGCTGTGGCTGTTGCTGGCCCAGCTGGCGGCGAAGCTGGTGGCGCTGCCGAAGCAAAAGACGAGTTTGACGTTGTCATGACATCTTTCGGCGGCAACAAAATTGCTGTCATTAAAGAAGTCCGCGGCATCACAGGTCTTGGCCTCAAAGAAGCTAAAGACCTCGTTGAAGGCGCACCTAAGGCCGTCAAAGAAGGCGTTCCAACTGCTGAAGCAGAAGACATCAAAGCGAAGCTGGAAGCGGCTGGCGCGACTGTCGAGCTTAAGTAGGTTTTACCTATTTTCTGGCGGCTCGCATGTGTGGGCCGCCAGATTATCTGCCCAATTGTGATGAGGTTAAATTCACAACTGCCCGCCGCAGTCTAAACGGCTAAACAGAATTATTCGGACGTTGGGCTGATCACCCGCGTCTTGGAAAAAGGAAAGGTGTCTTTAATGTCGCTTTCATTTACTGGTAAAAAACGTATTCGCAAAAGCTTTGGCCGGATTCCAGAAGTGGTCCGTATGCCGAACCTTATTGAGGTTCAGAAAAGCTCTTATAATCAATTCTTGCAAAAAGATGTCGCCAAAGAAGACCGTGGCGAAAATGGCTTGAACGGTGTATTCCACTCTGTCTTCCCTGTGCGTGATTTTTCTGACCGTGCTGTGCTGGAATATGTAAGTTTTGAGTTTGAGCCGCCGAAATTTGACGAAGAAGAGTGTCAGCAGCGCGATATTACATTCGCAGCGCCGCTCAAGGTCAAAATGCGTCTCGTCGTCTTTGATATCGACGATGATACAGGCGCGCGCAGCGTTAAAGATATCAAAGAGCAAGACGTCTATATGGGCGATATTCCGCTGATGACGGACAAGGGTACGTTTATTATCAATGGTACCGAGCGCGTTATCGTATCTCAAATGCACCGTTCGCCAGGTGTGTTCTTTGACCACGATAAAGGCAAGTCGCACAGCTCAGGCAAGTTCCTGTTCTCGGCGCGTATTATTCCGTATCGCGGCTCATGGCTTGATTTTGAATTTGATGCCAAAGACATTCTCTACGCGCGGATTGATCGCCGCCGTAAGCTTCCCGCCACGACAGTGCTTTACGCGCTTGGCATGAGCAAAGAAGATATTCTGGCTGAATATTACAACCAGATTGCCTATAAATATGACAAGAAGAAGAACGGCTGGACGCTACCGTTTAACGCTGAGGATTACCGTGGCGCGAAGCTGACGTCTGATCTTATCGACGCGAAAACGGGCGAAGTGGCGGCTCCTGAAGGCCGTAAGCTGACAAAGCGCGGTGCGAAGAAACTCGCTGATGACGGTCTTAAGTCTATTCTTATTACGAACGAAGGTCTGGCTGAGCGTTACGCGGCGGAAGACATTGTCAATACCTCTACAGGTCAGATTTACGCCGAAGCGGGTGATGAGCTGACGCCTGAAAATATCGAGCTGATTATAGAAGCAGGTATTACAGAGCTTTCCGTTCTGAACATCGACAATATCAATGTCGGTCCGTTCATCCGTAACACGCTCGCTGCTGATAAAAATGAGAGCCGCGAAGGCGCGCTTGTCGATATTTACCGCGTCATGCGCCCAGGTGAGCCACCGACAGAAGAAGCCGCAGAAGCGCTCTTCCATAGCCTCTTCTTTGATAAAGAGCGTTATGACCTGTCAGCCGTTGGCCGCGTGAAAATGAACGGTCGTCTTGACCAAGAGTGTTCAGATGAAGAGCGCGTCCTTCGCAAAGAAGACTTGCTCGCTGTTGTTGATACGCTTGTGAAGCTCAAAGACGGTATCGGTACCGTTGACGATATTGATAACCTCGGCAATCGCCGTGTGCGTTCTGTCGGTGAGTTGATGGAAAACCAATACCGCATTGGTCTTCTGCGCATGGAGCGCGCTATCAAAGAGCGTATGAGCTCTGTCGATATTGAAACGGTCATGCCGCATGATTTGATTAATGCAAAACCTGCCGCAGCTGTTGTGCGTGAGTTCTTTGGTAGCTCACAGCTGTCACAGTTTATGGACCAAACAAATCCGCTCTCAGAGATTACGCATAAGCGTCGCCTCTCAGCGCTTGGACCCGGTGGTTTGACACGCGAACGCGCAGGCTTTGAAGTCCGCGACGTGCACCCGACACATTACGGCCGTATCTGCCCGATTGAAACGCCAGAAGGCCCAAACATTGGTCTGATTAACTCGCTCGCCAC
>CAYRIV010000030.1:0-5349 GCA_964424575.1 uncultured Caulobacterales bacterium
CTCCTTGCTTCCGGTTTTACCAAACAAGGTGTCTACAAAGCTAGGGGCACATCACTTATCAAAGGTTACGATTATTGGGTTTGGTATAACATTCTTGTCTGATACGAATGTAGAAATAGCCTTTACTCGGCTAATTGGCAGCACGCGCTGATATCCCTTCTCCTTCGTTATATCCTGATCTCGTCGATTGATAGACAGCATATCGAAGAGTACCGAAGCTTTTGCTTTGAACATGTATAATTTGTGTGAATGTTGTTTCACGACGATTACTGGCGCGGTGAACGGCTTTTTTAAGCCACCTTGTTTTTTCCCAGATTGCTTGCGCGCTACTGGTTTTTTCTTGATAGCCTTCGCTTTCGCCACTTTCGCCGGTTTTTTTGCCATTTGTTTCTCTGAATAAGGGTAAATTTCTCATTTCTAATATGAGTGAAATGTATGAAGAAAGGAAGACCAATTTTCTTTAGTTTGCTTGTTAAATGGCTTTATGGTTCTATACCCGTGATTCAGAATGAAGGTTGGCGAAATTATGCGGTCAAATAAAATTGAAAGATTAGCTGTAGATGCCCAAGCTGTAATGAAGAATGAGGCTAACTTAAAGTTCATGCGCCCTCTAGCGGATGAAAGCATGAAGTTAGTAGTAACGTCTCCTCCATATAACATCGGAAAATCGTACGAACGACGTAGCTCGTTAGATGTCTATATTAAAGATCAAGCTCAAGTAATTTCTGAATGCGTTCGCCTAATGCACCCTGAAGGTTCATTATGCTGGCAAGTTGGAAATCACGTGGCGAAAGGTGAAATTTTCCCTTTAGACATGGTTCTTTATAACGTTTTTAAAGACCACGGATTAAAGTTACGAAATAGGATAGTGTGGCATTTCGGACACGGCCTCCATTGTAGAAAACGGTTGTCTGGTAGGCATGAAACAATTCTTTGGTTTACCAAATCTGATGAGTATACATTTAACCTCGACCCGATACGAGTTCCATCTAAATATCCTAACAAGCGACATTACAAAGGGCCTAAAGCGGGGCAACTGTCTGGCAACCCACTTGGAAAAAATCCCGGCGATGTTTGGATATTCCCTAATGTTAAGAGCAACCATGTTGAGAAGACCATACACCCATGTCAATTCCCCATTGAATTGGTCGAAAGGCTAGTTTTGTCCTTAACAGACGAAGGGGATCAAATTATCGATCCGTATATGGGCGTTGGCACATCGGTAGTCGCTGCAGTCAAGAACAATCGTATTGGGTTCGGGTGTGATACTGAAAAAGCGTATGTCGATGTTGCTTGGGAGCGTATACATGATTTAAGATCTGGCACCCTAAAGTTCAGACCAAGAAACAAGCCTGTATATGATCCCTCACTGCCTAACGGTGGACACTAATGCGTATTGTTGAAACGTATTCGCATCTGAATGGTTTGGAGTATCTTCTCGTTCACAAACCGCAAATATGGCAAGAAATTCAAGATGTCATCGCGAGTGTCGATGCTACGCAATTAAAAACTAAAGTCTCAAAAGAGAAAACCATGAAAGGTAAGCTTCTCTACGCGCCGAAAGAGATGAATTCAGCAATGGACGATGAATTTTCTAACAGAGGTTGGATCGAATCCAGGACATCGTATTGGGTCACAAAATCAGCACAACTCATTCGCAAAACTATGACCTTAGATCCTAGAGAGCAAAAAGCCGAGATTGAAGCGACTGGTGAAACCCCGATATTTTCATATAACCAGACTGATTTTGTGAAGGAGCGAGTAGCCGTTGAAGTTCAATTCGGCAAGTATGCTTTTGTTGCCTATGACCTATTCGTAAAGCACATGGCTTTTTATGTGGGTGACGTGATCGATCTGGGCATAGAAATCCTTCCTATGAAAGAACTCCAATCGGAAATGTCTTCTGGCCCGGCATATTATGAGGGAGAATTATATAATTTAATTCGTCAGGGACGCGGTATACCAGCTGTGCCTTTGGTTGTTGTCGGAGTTGCTCCATAGAAACCAACCAATTTTATCGCCCAATCCCTCTCGCTCGACCCGTATCCCAATCAATACCCCCACCGCTTAGCACCCGGCCTTTGATACGCTTGCCCCATTTCTGCGTGTGATGGTTTTCCCAAGGCACGAGATAGAAAGCGCGTTGCGTCTCAATCATCGCGTGGGGGCCGTGAGGGAGTTCAAACTTCTGCGCCACAGTGCCTTCAATCAACCGTCCAGCCTGTGCCGCCACATGAGCTTTGCCTGTCATGCTCTCCAACTTCTCTGCCGCCGCGTTAAACCCTTCCGTCTCTAACGTTTTCAGATAGCCCCGTTTGTAGATGGTAGAGCTTTTCTGTTCGTCTTGGCGTAACTCTGCATAGCCACGTTCAATGAGCCATGTGCGGCGCTGCTGAAAGGCTGTGTCCAGTTCTTTGGCGAATGCGCTAGATTTTGAGCTGATTCCTCCGAGTAGCCCGCCTCTGCCCCAGCTCACTTGTGCGCGGTCAAGCCAAGTCGCGCCGGGACTCTCAAGCTGTGCATTCAAGTCTTGGCGTGAAAGTAGTTTCACGCCTGACGCGCGGCCCTGTCTCAAGTCTAGCGATATAGCCCGCTCTTTAAAATCATCTGGCACGCGCCATTCGTTGGGGTCGCCGTCCTTATCCTTGCTCGCGATCTGCACCACACCCGCCTTAACTAGCGCCTCGAGCCTTAATCTGTGCGCCCGCATATGGGCCGCGCCTCGGCTGCCGCTCCCGTCCATCCAATCGTCTGGCCCGCGTGTCGCTATGGCGTAATGTCCGACCAGCCCATTTTGCGGCTTGCCGTGATAATCTTTGCCCGTCGCGATGGCTTGGATGTTGCGGTCAACGGTTCGCAAGTTAGGCGGTGAGACTTCGATAATTGAGCCAACCTTAGCGGCTTCGCCCGCTCGCGTATCCATGCTCGTTTCAACCGTACTTACATAGCCGTCAGTGCCGTCAATGATGAACCTGACTTTACCGCCGCCTTTTTGGCTTGCGTCCATGCCTTCATCATAGCCGTGAGACTTCGCGATTACGCGACCAATGACGCGGTGAGTTGAAAGGCTCCCGTCATAGCTCTGACGGCCATCATGTAAGCGAACAGGTCTTTTGATGTTGGCCCGCTTCATCGCCGCGTGAATGTCTTTGTTGAGCTGCTCGCGCTGCTCTATCTGTCCGAGGGTCTTGAGTGCATCCTTTTCGATATGCCAGCGGCCAGAGTCAATTTGCGTTGCAAGACCCATAGACTTCAAATGCCTCATACGCCCAATCAGGATGTGTCTGTTCATAGATGAGTTGGCGGGGAACGTGGCGGCGGATGCCCCTGCGCGTAGGTCGATAACATTGGTCAGCTTGTTCATGCCGTCCGCGATATGTCTGTCCGCTGTCGTGACGCGCATGGCGCTCATCTCGCGTTTCATTTCTTGTTGGATGGCTAGCTCGGATTTCCAACCTAGCTCGCGGGTCAGTTCTTCCTCCAGCCGTCCTCGTATGCCGCGCGAGATATACTCGCCCGCAATGTTCAATCCTTTGCCGTCATGTGTGATGCCCCGCGCGATGATATGCGTGTGCGGATGGGCGGTATCAAAATGGTCAACCGCCACCCAATCCAGCCGCGTGCCTAAGTCTTCTTCCATCTGCGCCATGAGCGCCCGTGTTGTGTCTTTCAGGTTCGGTGTCCCGTCACCATTCACGCGGGCCAGCTCTGCTCCGTCTTCGGGCGAAATCATAATCCGAAACTGGTGTGGGTCACCGCGCCCGTCAAAGCTCTCCTCGGAGCGAGCGACAAAATCCCGCCCGTCAACCTCGACGCCTTCCTCTGGCCCGTAGAGCTGGCCTCGCGTTGGGGTCAGTTCCGCCGAGCCGTCTAGTCCCTCGGCTCGCTCCACGCCTGCGCCTTCGCGCTGGAGGTAAGCCAAGTGCCCGCGAGAGACAGACGACTTCGCATTGCGCAGTTTGACCACCCGCACCTTCACAATCGCGCGGCGGGCGCGGTAGCGGTCTCCTGTTGCCTTGTGAACGCGCCAACCTTGCTTCGGCCCTATGCCGCGCTCCAAGGCGGCTCTGCCTCTGCCTCGTGAGTTGAACCGACCTGTGCGCGGTTTGGACGGGATGGTTTGTGTTCGTCGCCCAGAGACGGCCTTGCCCCTTACGAGCGCAATGCGGGCTTCTTGGAAAAACCCTTTGTAGTTGGCTGGGATATTTACCTCAGCGCCTCGGCTGCTGGTTCTGTGGGCTTTGGCTTTTAAGCGGAAATCATCTTCATCTGACATTCGCCCATAATCGGGCAAAACAGGCGTGTTTGTCTCGAAGGAAGCAGATTGAAAATTACAGTGAAAAGAGAGCTTCTGGGTCTTAGCGGGATAGAGGCACTTTGGAGGCACCGCACATGAGTTGACAAAAAAGCGCCACCCCAACTCGCGTAGCAAAAACAGAGCTTTAGCGTCGAAGTGCCCCCAAAAGGGCGGTTCGCTTTATCTTGCTAAAGCTCTTTTCTTTCCTAACCTCTCCTCAAGCTCCAATCCTATCTAATTAATTACGCTCTCTCAAAATAGTGCCGTCCGACGCGCCTGCTGGAGCCGCCCACACGAGCGGAGGCAGGGGCGTTGGACTCGCCGCAAAGCGGGGAACAACAGGCAGTAAATACTTATTTTTTTGGAAGACAGTCGCGAAAATCTCGAAGGTAGCTTCGACCCAATGTTTAAGAGAAAAGAACAGTGTTTACTTAATGTCGTTCCGCTTGCATTTCAGAACTGTAGTGAAAGATATTAAAGAGTCACCTTGATTGCTGTCCTCTTGTAACTGGTACTCTGTAAAGAACCCATACCAGTTATCTTTATATGTTCGTTTAAGGTAAATGGATTTTTTATCGTCATTCACCGAGATACTGTCTTCTTTCGCTTCTGGATTTTTATCGAAAATAATATCTGAGTATTCGTCTGAGGAATCCTCTCCTCGTGTCAACTTAATCACATATAGTTCAGTTTTCTCTGGCGTGGCTTCCCAGTAAATTCTGTTGATAGTTAGTGATGATTCACCAATCTTTTCATTATCAATGCCTCCCGATTGAACGCGACCAGTAGCGGGTGTGTAGCTTATGTTACGCCCTTCTAAGCGTTCACATGTAAAGTCGCGAACCGTCTCACCTAATGCAAATGCTTCGGCTGTGAACACAATAGGGAGGGCGGTAGATAATACTACGGCATATCTTTTTTTCATTTTAATTTTCATCACTTCAAACTGTTATTACAAATGATAGGGCAATGAAATACAGGAATTGTCAACGAACAATTGATGTGCCTTTAGCTTTGTAGACACTTTGCAAGGTAAAGCTGGAAGCAAGGAG
>CAYRIV010000031.1:0-1911 GCA_964424575.1 uncultured Caulobacterales bacterium
GGATGCGCCAAGCTGCTGACGAAACTTCTGTGCACCTTTTGATGGATGAAAGCGTCATAATTGATGGCGTGCGTATACTTGGGTCAACGCTTTGGACAGACTTTGCAATTGATGGAAATGAAAGACGCGCCATGGCAATGGCCGCTCTTGGCATGAATGATCACCGCGTAATCTATCCAAAGGTCGTCGGAATGCCGCTCCATCCCGGCGAGAGCCGAGACTGGCATCGGCAGAGCCGAATTTGGCTGGAGGATGAATTAGTCAAAGACGGAGACTGGAGCACAACAATTGTTGTCACTCATCATCTCCCGCATCCTAATTCTGTAGATGAAAAATATAAGACGAGTTCGCTAACGCCTGCCTTTGTCTCAGACCTAAGTGATTTAGTTGAGAATTGCGGAGCCAAACTTTGGGTTCACGGACATACGCATTCGAGCCAAGATTATATCGCTGGAAGAACTCGCGTGCTGTGTAACCCGAAGGGATATGGACCTAGTGGGAATTATGCGGCTTACGAAAACAAGGCGTTCGATCCGATGATGGTCGTGACCATATAGACGTGAAGTATTTATGGCGCATCACCTCTATGTTATGCTCTGATAACCGGGACATCAGAAATACGGGTTGTGTAGCGGGGTGACCGAAATTGTTGACGCATGGATGTACGTTTTTGAAATCCTTCGCGGGCGAGCACGAGGCTCTTTTTTCCGAAACGGTTATTCACGGCATCGAGGGCTGACATGAGTTCGGGTGAGCGCTGTTCTATGGGTTCGAAAAGTGTTCTGGGCCGCTCTGCTATTGGTAATAAATCATCTAGCATCACGCCTGCTTTGGCATATTCAAAACCGCCTTGGTTCCCATCTCTCGGACCCCGCCATGCCGCTTCAGCGCAGCGCCTAGTCGCGTTCACAAGGTCGAATGTATCATTGGACATAGGCGTTAGGCGCGCTGTGCGGCTAGCGCGGTGTTGCGCGGTATTCGTTCTGAAACGCGACGTATTGTAAAAAGCGGTCAGAGAGCCTGCGACGAGTCCATGTTGTCTGAGCTTTTCAGCGGCGCGTGTGGCATGTGCTGTGAGGGCTTCCATAACCATATCAAAATTGGTCATGGGTTGGCCCGAGGAACGCGTAACGGCCATGCCTTTGCGTTGTGGCTCTACGTCTTCAAAAGCGATGCAGGGATTACCTCTGAGTTCCGCGACCGTGCGCTCTAAGACGACCGTTCCGACGCCTCTGGCTTGTTTGAGAGGCATGTCCCTTAGGTCTTCTGCTGTATGTATGCCCAGGGCTTTGAGCTTTTGTGTCGTTGCGCGGCCCACACCCCAAATATCAGAGACATCGACGCGGGGTAGCAGGTAGTCTTGCATGGATTTATCCGTCAGATCGCACACACTTGAGAATATGGGGTTCTTTTTGGCGAGTTCATTGGCGCATTTAGCCAAAGTTTTTGAAGGCGCAATGCCGACTCGAACGGGTATGCCGACTCGCTGCTTTACGGCCTCGACAAGTTTTTTGGCGTGGGCCTCTTTGTCTTTGAACTGCCAATCGAGGAAACACTCATCAATGGAGTAAATCTCTACGCGCGGGCTGTAGTCTTCATAGACCTCAGCCACGCGGCGGCTCATATCTCCGTAAAGCGTATAGTTGGATGACAGAACCCGAATGCCATGTTCTTTGATTTTATCGATTAGCTGGTGGACGGGCGCACCCATTTTGATGCCGAGTATTTTGGCTTCGTTAGATCGCGCGACCGCGCAGCCATCATTATTTGACAGCACGATACACGGGACATCGATAAGCGTAGGGTCAAAGACCCGTTCAGCAGAAACATAGAAGTTTGCACTGTCTGATATGGCAATAGATTTTGGCGACATCATTCAAGACCGCAGCGCCTCACGACGCCAGCAAGCAC